>DASTWZ010000008.1:0-95922 GCA_035765635.1 Opitutaceae bacterium | reverse complement strand
CGAAGGCTGAATGCTGAAGGCTGAAAGCGTCCCGCAGAACCCCGAAAACGTATCGCATAAACTGGGTGTGCATCACTGCGGTTCGTTTTCAGCATTCAGCCATTCAGCCTTCAGCCTTGGCTTTCTTCAGCCTTCAGCATTCAGCCTTCGCTTTCTTCAGCCTTCGACTGCTGTTTCCGCGAAACAAATGCGTGCAACCGCTTCGTCGAAGTCGGCGGCGCCGCGGATGATTTCAATTTCCAGGCGGAGATAATAAATCGGCACCGGGCACTTCAGGTTTTCCGGGAGGCGAACCGCGTCCTTTTCCGTCGTCACAATGAAGTCCACGTTCTTCTCCAAGCCTTCGCTAAAAATGCCGACGAAATCGTCGTACGCGAAACGGTAATGATCGAGGTAGCGGCGGGCGAAACTGATGTTGCCCCCGAGATCCTTGACGAATTTCTCGAAGCTCTCGGGCGTGGCGATGCCGCTGAAAACGCCGACGTTTTTCCCACGCATGAACTCGAGCGGCTTGCGCTCGTCCGAGGCGAACCGCTGCAGGTATTTGGGCTGGTGGGCGCACTCGATCACGTCGACTCCAGGGTTGTGGCGCTGGATCAATTGCTCGAGTTCGACGTCTCGTTTGCCGTTGGACTTCGTGAGGAAAACATAGCTCGCGCGCCGCAGATGCTTGATCGGCTCGCGCAGGACGCCGCGCGGCAAAAGGAAGCCGTTCCCAAAGGGATTGGTTTTATCGACGAGGAGAAGATTCAGCCGGCCCTTGAGCGGCAGGTACTGAAAGCCGTCGTCGAGCACCAGCGTGTCGCAGCCGAAGCGCTTGATCGCGTACGCGCCGGCCTTCACGCGATTCTTGTCCACCAACACGATCACGCCGGGCAAGTTTCGCGCGAGCATGTACGGCTCGTCGCCGGACAGTTCGGAATCGAGCAGCACTTTTTCGCCGTCGCTCACCACGCGCGGCGGTGGCTCAGCTGTGCCGGTTAGGCTATTCCACCAACGGCGCCAGAACGGCGGCGATTTGCTTTTATAGCCGCGACTGAGGATGGCGACCTTGCGGCCGCGATCGCGCAGCGCCTTCGCGAATTTTTCCACCACTGGCGTCTTGCCCGTGCCGCCGACAGTAAGGTTGCCCACTACGACCACGAGGCAGCCGAGAGGTTGGTCGTGAAAAATGCGTTTCCGGTAGAGCCAAAAGCGTGACTGCGCGATGCCACTGAAGAGATATGACAGCGCCTGCAAGAAGGCGGCGTACAGTGTCGCGCTCATCCCTTCTGCGCGGCCGAAGATGACGTCTATGGTGTACTGCTCGAACGAGTTGAACTTGCGCTTTGCCCAAGACGACATGCTGGCCTGGTGGGGATTGAGGATTGACGATGGGTAAGGCGTGACGCTTCGTTGACGGTTCTCTATCGCCACGTCCGCCGCCGCATGCAACTCAATCTACTGAAGTCGAAAATTCACCGCGCCGAGGTGACCGACACGAGCCTGAACTACGAAGGCAGTCTCGCGATCGACGCCGAAATTATGGCTCTCGTCGGACTGATCCCGTACGAGCGCATTCTCATCGGAAACATGGGCAACGGAGAACGTTTCGAGACATATGCGATCGCGGCGCCGGCCGGTTCGAAGATGATCAGCTTGAATGGCGGCACGGCTCATCTCGGCAAACGCGGAGATTTGATCACGATCATGTCGTTCGCCTCGGTTGACGAGAAGGACGCGCCGACCTGGAAACCGCACGTCGTCGTCCTGGGCGATGCGAACACGAGAGTGATCAAGCAGTCGCACAAATAGTCATTTTCCTATGAGCTATAAACTCTTCATTCCCGGCCCTATTGCCGTCTCGGAAAAGACGCTGCGCGCCATGGCTCAGCCCATGATCGGTCACCGCAGCACCGACTTCGTGGCGCTCTATCAGTCCCTGCAGCCCGATTTGCAGGCCCTGTTTTATACGAAGGACCCCGTTTACCTGAGCACAAGCAGCGCTTGGGGCACGATGGAGGGTTCGCTGCGGAATGTGGTGAAGAAGAAGGTGCTGAACTGCATGAACGGCGCTTTCTCGGACAAGTGGTTCGACGTTGCTCAGCGTTGCGGCAAACAAGCCGGCGCGCTGAAGGCTGAATGGGGTCAACCCGTCGATCCGGAAGCGCTGCGCCGCGAACTCAGCACGGGGCAATACGACGCGGTCACGATCATTCACAACGAAACCTCGTGCGGTTGCATGAGCGACATCAACGCGATTATGGCCGTCGTCCGCGAATTTCCGGACGTGATTTCGATCATCGATACGGTGAGCTCGTTCAGCGTCGTTCCGATCAAGAAAGACGAACTCGGCATCGATGTGCTGATCACCGGCTCGCAAAAAGCCCTCGCGCTTCCCCCCGGCCTCTCGCTCTTCTCGGTCTCGAAAAAAGCGCTCGATCGAGCCGCGACCGTCAACGACCGCGGCTACTATTTCGATTTCGTGGAATTTCAGAAAAACCACGAGAACGGCATGACGCCGAGCACGCCCGTCATTCCGCTTTTCTACGCGTTGAAATCGAAGCTCGAGGACATCAAAGCCGAGGGAATCGAAAACCGTTACGCGCGCCACGCTCGTTTGAACAAGACCATCCGCGAATGGGGCTTTGGCAAGGGCTTCAAGCTCTTCCCCAAGGAAGGCTTTGGCTCGCTCGCGCTCAACTGCTTCTCGAATACGCAAAACGTCGATCTCGCCGCACTGAACAAGACGCTGAAATCGAAGTTCAAACTCGTGATCGACGGCGGCTACGGAAAACTGAAGGGAAAGACCTTCCGCATTTCCAACATGGGCGACGAAACCGACGCCACGATCGCCGAGCTCATCAAGGCTCTCGACACCGCGCTCGCCGAAACGCCGAAACTCGCCGCCAGCTAAGCGGCGAAACCATTCCACAATCGAGGCGACCAGCAGTGGTCGCCTTTTTTTTGGCCCACGAATCACACGAAGCACACGAACAAAAACCGCAGAAGTTTTCCCACGGAAGGCACGGAAAACACGGAAGGCTCTTTAAACGAAGTTGTTTTTTCTTCCGTGTTTTCCGTGCCTTCAGTGGGAAAACTTTTCTCCGAAATCCACTTCGTGTGATTCGTGGGCCCAACATCCGCATGATTCGTGGGCTCAACTAAACTCGTGCTTGAAATTCAACGCCGCGCCGCCTAACCGCTCGCGTTCACATGAAGTCTCTTGTCATTGCCGAGAAGCCGTCCGTGGCGGCTGATTTGGCGAAAGCTCTCGGTAAAGTTCCTAAAAAGGGCGAGGTGTATGAGAACGACGAATACGTCATCTCCTCGGCCGTTGGCCACCTCGTGGAGCTCCTCATGCCCGAGGACATCGACAAGAAGAAATACGGCTTCTGGCGTCTCGAGACGCTTCCGATCATCCCGGAAAAATTCGAGCTGAAACCCATTCAGGATTCGAAGGACCGCTTCGATCAGCTGAAAAAGCTCCTTCAACGGAAAGACATCGATCAGGTCATCAACGCCTGCGACGCCGGGCGCGAAGGCGAACTGATCTTCGCCTACATCTACCAGCTGGCGAAAGCCAAACTGCCGGTGAAGCGCGCCTGGATGCAGACCATGACCGCCGAGGGCATCCGCGCCGCCTTTGCCGCGCTGCGCGACGGCGAACAAATGTCCGGCCTAAGCGACGCCGCGCGCTGCCGAAGCGAGAGCGATTGGCTCATCGGCATCAACGGCACGCGCGCCATCACCAAACGCATGTTTGGCTCGCGCGCCGGCAACGTCGCCTCCGTAGGCCGTGTGCAAACGCCGACACTCGCCATCGTTTTCGCCCGCGAACTCGAGATTCGAAATTTCAAGCCGAGGAACTACTGGCGGGTCACCGCGACCTTCAAAGTCGCGAAAGGCACCTACGAAGGCGTGTATCAGCGCGCCAACTACAAGAAGTCCGAGAACGACGAACACGATCGCATCGATCGCATCTGGGACCGCGCTCTCGCTGAATCCATCGTCGCCGCCTGCCAGGGCCAGCCGCTCGCCACGGTTACTGAAGAAAAGAAGTCGTCCTCGCAATCCTCCCCTCGCCTCTACGATCTCACCACCCTGCAACGCGAGGCCAACAATCGCTTCGGACTTTCCGCACGGCGCACGCTGCAGATCGCCCAGGCGTTATACGAAAAGCACAAGATGATCACCTACCCGCGTACCGATTCGCGGGCGCTGCCGGAAGATTATATACCGACAGTGAAAGAAACGATGGGAAACCTGCAGGGCGATCTCGGTACGCACGCGAAAACCGCGTTGGATCAGGGCTGGGTGAAACCAAACAAACGCATCTTCAACAACGCCCAAATCTCGGATCACTTCGCCATCATCCCGACTCCTTCCGAGCCGAAGAATCTCGATGAATTCGAGGCGAAGATCTTCGACATGATCGCGCGCCGCTTCGTCGCGACGTTTTTCCCGTCCGCCGAATTCGACGTCACCACCCGCACGAGCACGGTCGCCGGGCACGCCTTTAAAACCGAGGGCAAGGTTCTCACCTCGCCCGGCTGGCTCGCGGTCTATGGCAAGGCAACGGTCGACGACGATTCGCCGGACTCGAAGGCTTTGCCCGCCCTCGATGCGGCCGATGGAAAGCCGCCGCACGCGACGACCACGAAGGCAGAGCTGCACAGCGAGGTCACGAAACCACCCCCGCGCTACACCGAAGCCACGCTCCTCTCCGCCATGGAAGGCGCCGGCAAACTCGTCGACGACGAGGGCATGGCCGAAGCCATGAAAGAGCGCGGCCTCGGCACACCAGCGACACGAGCCGACACGATCGACGGCCTGATCAATCAAAAGTACATCGAACGCCAGCAGCGTGAACTCGTGCCGACCGCCAAGGCGGAATCGCTCCTGCAATTCCTCGCAGCGGTGAAAGCGGACGCGTTGACCAAGCCCGACATGACGGGCGAATGGGAATACAAGCTCCGCCAGATGGAGCACGGGAAATTTCAGCGCACGCAGTTCATGTCGGAAATCGTCGACGTCACAAAGGGCATCGTCGACCGCACGAAACATTTCGAAGAAGATGTCTCGACCGCACGCGAGACGGACATCCTTTCGCCCACCGACGGCAAGCCGCTGGTCGAAACCCTGCGAGCCTACAAATCCCAGGACGGCGTGCTCACGGTTTACAAGGTGATGAGCGGCCGAAAGCTCGAGGAAAACGAAGTTCGCGAGCTCGTCACGAATGGCTCAATTGGGCCGTTAGACGGTTTCGTGTCGGCGAAGACCGGCAATCGTTTTCCCGCCACCATCCGGCTCGTCGTCGATCCAAAGGACGAAACCAAGAAGAAGGCCGAGTTGGATTTCGGAAACAAATTCGACATCAACGCGCTCGAGGCCGTTTGGAAAGATCCCGCGAGCGGGGCCGAATTGTGCGAGGCGCCGACGAGCTACGTGTTGCGCGAGCGCCAGGGTGACGAATGGAAAAACGTTTTCCAAGTCGGGCGCCTGATGTGCCAGAAGCCGATCACGCGCGAGAACGCCGTGCAGCTCGTTGAAAAAGGGAAAACCGAACTCATCACCGGCTTCATTTCGAAGAAGGGGCGCCCCTTCGACGCCTATCTCGTGCGCAGCGGCGCGAAGATCAGCTGGGAATTTCCCCCGCGCAAAGCCGCCGCGAAGTCGGCGAACGGCGAAGCGAAAGCGCCAAGAAAACCAAAAGCACCGCGTGATCTTTCGAAAGCCACGAAGCTCGGCGAGAGCCGCATTCACGACGGCGAATTGCTTCAAACCGAAGACGCCTATGTCGTTCGCAAAAAGAACGCCGACGGCTCCGATCGCGTCGTGTTCGAACTCAAGCGCGTGCTCTGCCAGAAGGAAATTTCGCCCGATGAAGTCGAGCGTCTGGTCGAGACGGGAAAGACTGACTTGATCGACGGTTTCGTCTCGAAGCGCGGGTCAAACTTCAGTGCCTACCTGACGATCTCGAAGGACAAGAAGAAGGCGGAGTTCGAGTTTCCGCCGCGTTAAACAAGCGGGCGTCGGTGATTCGCTCGTCGCGACGATTTTCGCTGAGTTTCGTGAGGTAAGCGGTCGCTCGACGGCGAGGCAGCGGCCTTGCAGCCGCTCCTCGCAATTCGGGGAAACTTTCTCCATGAGTGGCGCTGCAACCTTTTCAAGGGTTCGGCGTCATCCCCTGTCACCGTGGCCTCCACCAAAAACTACCTCATAGCTTTCCTAACGCTTACGACTGCCGCCGGGGCTTATTACGCTTGGCAGCAGCATCAACAGATCGCGGCGCTTCGCGCTGAATTCGACCAGGCCAACGCGGCCAAAGACGCCGACTGGGCGAAACGACTGGCCGCCGCGCAGAATCATACCCGCGATCTCGAATCGCAGCTTACGAAAGCAAAGGCGCAGGCGGAAAATGAAGTGGCCCTCGATCCAGGAGCCCCGCCGCCTCCGCCAGCGGGCGCGTTGCGGGGCGGCCGAGGCGGCCCTGCGGCGCGCTTCATGGCGTTGATGGATGATCCCGCCTTTTCGAAGCTCTGGATGGCCGAACAGCGCGGTCAGCTCGACAACCGCTACGCCGCGCTTTTCCGAAACCTCAAGTTGAGCCCCGCTGAACTCGAGAAATTCAAGAATCTCCTTGTCGAAAAACAAAATTCCTTCCGCGACGTCATGGCCGCGGCGCGCGCGCAAGGCATCGATCCTCGCGATAACCGCGACCAGTTTCGGGCGTTGGTGGCGCAGACGAATTCGGAAATCGACAACAACATCGAGAGCACCCTCGGCTCTGCTGCGTACCAGCAATATAAACAGTACGAGCAAACCCTGCCCGTGCGAAATGTGGTCGACCAGCTCGACCAGCGTCTCAGCTACTCGAATACACCGCTCAATGACGCTCAGGCCGACCAACTCGTGCAGGTGCTGGCCCAGGCGATGCCGAACAAGAATGGCAGCGATTCCAGCCCTTTCCGTAACAACGGTCGCGTCAACTTGACCGACCAGGCCATCGCCCAGGCGAGCAGCGTGTTGACCCCCGATCAGGTGAACACGTTGAAACAGATTCAGAGTGAGCAACAGGCCCAGCGGCAGATGCAGCAACTGATTCGCCAGGGCCGCACCGCGCCCGGCGGCTCGGCTCCGATCGTGGGCGGCGGAGGCGCAGCGCCCGCTCCGCGCCCGCCCTCGGGCTGAGCGTTGTTTGTCCGGAATTTTCCCTTGTCGGAGCTGCGGCGAAACGGTAACGCTCACCGTTCCTGCCAACCATTTAGCCTATGATCGTCACCACTGCGCAGCTCTTCAAACACGCCTACGGCAAGTACGCCGTCGGTGCGTACAACATCAACAACGCCGAGCAGGCGATGGGCCTTTTCAAGGGTGCCATCCAGTCCAAGGCGCCCTTCATCATTCAGATCTCGAAGGGTGCGCGTAAGTACACGGACAAGCGCATGCTCGAGGCGATCATTCGGGCCGCGGCCGAGATTTTCCCAGAGGCGATCTTTGCGGTTCACCTCGATCACGGCGACGAAGAGACCTGCTATGATTGCATCAACTCCGGTTTCTTCAGCTCCGTCATGATCGACGCCTCGCATGATCCGTTCGACAAGAACGTCGAGATCACCAAGCGCGTGGTTCAAGCGGCTCACGCCAAGGGCATCTCCGTCGAAGCCGAACTCGGCATGCTCGGCGGCGTCGAAGAAGACATCAAAGTCGAGGACGGCCACGCGACGCTCACGAATCCGGCCGAAGCCGAGGATTTCGTGAAGAAGACCGGCTGCGACTCTCTCGCCTGCGCGATCGGCACGAGCCACGGCGCCTTCAAGTTCAAGGGCAAACAATCGCTCCACTTCGATGTGCTCGAGAAGATCAAGTCCCGCCTGCCGGGTTTCCCGCTGGTCATGCACGGTTCGTCCTCGGTTCCGAAGGACGAAGTCGATCGCATCAACGCCGCGGGCGGCACGATCAAGGACTCCGCTGGCGTGGACGTGAACGAATATCTTCCGGCCGCCAAACTCGGCGTCACGAAGATCAACATCGACACGGACGGACGCCTCGTTTGGACGCGCGTGCATCGCGAGTTCTTCCGCGACAAGCCCGCTGAATTCGATTTCCGCCCGCCGGGCAAAATCTTCATCGAGGAATACGCCAAGTTCATCGCGAGCCGCAACAAGCTCCTCGGTTCGGAAGGTCAGCTCGACGATCTCCGCAAGTCGCTCGGCAAATAAATAAGCCCACACCGCCTTTCACAGCTCCAAGCGCGATCCTCACGGGTCGCGCTTTTTTCATGTCCGTTTCACAGCTGCAGATTTGCCGGGCGACGCGTTGTCATAGTGAAATGGATACGCCAACCCCACCGCAAAAGAACGCGTGCACGTTTTCAAAGCAGCCTCCCTGAGTCTCCTCCTCGGTCTCGCGATGGGCTCGCATGTGCTGACCGCTGGCGCCGCTACTCGCCCCGGAAAAGGAACGCATTTCGAGACGCTCGTCGTGGGCAAGAAGAGCTTCGCCAACGTGACTGTCCGCGACGTGACGGTGCGCAGCATCACGTTTTCCCACACGGAGGGAATCGCATCGGTCGCACTGAAGGACCTGCCGCCGGAGCTCCAGAAAATCTTCGGCTACGATCCGCTCGCCGAAGCGCAGGCGGACGACAAACTGGAGAAAGCCCGGGAGGCAAACGAAGCCAGGCGCGCGGCGCAGAAAGCGCAGCTCGAATCGCGGGCAAAAATTTCGCCGCAGGAAAAATTCGGCGATTTGCTGCGCAGCTTCGGTCGGCCCTGCGCGCCGCAGCTCGAGGTCGATCTTCGGCCGCGTTTTCGTGCGCTCACGCTCGGCATCAAGGACCAGGGCCTGCGGCCGAGCTGCGCGATTTTCGCCGTGGTGAGCGCGCTCGAGTACGAGAATGCCGAACTGATCGGCAAACCGGAAAAGCTGTCCGAGGAATATCTCCTCTGGGCCACGAACAAGACGGTCAAAGCCGCCGAACATGGCACAGACACAGCGTCGGCGGCGGATGATGCGGCAGACGAAAAAGACGCCGGCTTCTCGCTCGGCGAAGTGGTTGCGACCCTGCGCGGCTTCGGCATTCCGCTGCAGTCCGTGATGCCCAACACGTTTGGCAAAAGCATGGATGCCATCCCGGCGCCCTCCGACGAAGTGATTGAGCAGGCGCGAACCCGCCGCAAGGTATCCATTTACTCGATACCGGGTCGGGAGCAAAAGCAGCGCATCGCCAATTTCATTCACGCGCTCGACGCGGGTGTGCCTGTCGTCATCGGTCTGCGTTGGCCGCATGCGCGCACTCTGCGCAGCGGCTATTTGAGCGAGCAACAAGCGATGCCGGATTACCGCCACGCTGTGACAATCGTCGGCTATCGCTGCGAAAACGGCGAGTTGGAGAAAACCGTTTTCCTTTTCCGAAACTCCTACGGCGTCAACTGGGGCGAAGCCGGCTACGGCCGCGCCACCTTCGCCTATCTTTCAGAAAACCTCCTCGACGCCGTGGTGTTGGAAGTAAGGGAAAACCAATGAAGAATGAAGAAGTAAGAATGCAGAATGCCGGACAAATGCCGGCTGAGTACTGAGTCGGATTCGAAAACTCAGATGCTTCCGAACATTCTACATTCATCCTTCTTCATTCTTCATTTGCCTTTACGGCAGCCACGGGAATTTGCGCGCGTTTGGCTTTCGCTTCGCGCGCTGCGCGCCGTGGAATTCCTTCGCCTCTTCAGTCATGTAGTAGAGCAGCGTGGCGTTGCCGGCCAGCTCCTGGAGGCCTGACTGGCCGTCCACGTCGGCGTTGAACGCACTCTTCAAGCAGCGAATCGCCAGCGGGCTGTGCCCGAGAATTTCGTTGGCCCATTTCACGCCTTCTGCCTCCAGTTCGTCCACAGGCACGACTGCGTTGACCAGGCCCATGTCGAGTGCCTGCTGCGCCGTGTACTGGCGGCACAAATACCAAATCTCGCGCGCCTTTTTCTGTCCGACGATGCGCGCGAGATAACTCGAGCCGAAGCCTCCATCAAAGCTTCCCATCTTCGGACCGATCTGACCAAAGATGCCGTTGTCGGCCGCGATCGTCAGATCACAGACAAGATGGAGCACGTGCCCGCCGCCGATCGCATAGCCCGCGACGAGCGCGATCACGACCTTCGGCATCGAGCGAATGAGCTTTTGCAGATCGAGAACATTGAGCCGCGGCACGCCGGCTTCATCGACGTAACCCGCATGACCGCGCACGCTCTGATCACCGCCGGCGCAAAACGCATATTTCCCATCGGTGTGCGGTCCGGCGCCCGTGAGCAAAACCACGCCGACGGACGGATCTTCGCGCGCGTCGATGAACGCGTCGTACATCTCGAACACCGTTTTCGGACGAAACGCATTTCGCTTTTCCGGACGATTGATCGTCACTTTCGCGATGCCGTCGGCCTTCTGATAAATGATATCGGTGTATTTCTTGGGCTGTTTCCAATCGATGGGCGTCATTGTCATTGTCCTCAGCAGAATATTTCCGGCGGGAAAGGAAAAGCGTTTACGTTTTAGCAACTTAATTTTCCGACCCGGCAAAAACCACTTGGATAAAGTTGACGGGATGTGGAAGAGTACGCGTTCACATGTCAGAAACGCATCCTCGCCCGCCAGCAGGTATTCAATTCGCGTTGTGCCTCGGTGCCCTCGGCATCGTTTTCGGCGATATCGGCACCAGCCCTTTGTATGCGATGCAGGAATGTCTGGCGCAGCTGCCGGCGGTGAATCGCACCGAAGGCGTGCTCGGCATCTTGTCGCTGATCTTCTGGACGCTGATGTTCGTCGTGAACTTCAAGTATCTGACTTTCGTCACGCGGGCGGACAATCGCGGTGAAGGCGGAATTTTTGCGCTGCTCGCGCTGACTTTGAAACGTGGAGAGGTCGGGACACGCCGCGGACTCAGCATGGCGACGTTCATCATTCTCGCTGGCGCGGCCCTCCTTTACGGCGACGGCGTGATCACGCCGGCCATCACGGTGCTTAGCGCCGCCGAGGGCTTCAAGGAGTTCAGCCCCGAGTTCAGTCATTTCGTCGTGCCGATCGCAGTCGGAATTTTGGCTGTGCTCTTTGTCGCGCAATCCCGCGGCACTCACGCGATCGCGCGCGTCTTCGGACCGATCATGCTGATCTGGTTCGTTGTCCTCGGCACGCTGGGCATCCTGCATATCTCGGAAGCTCCGATCGTCTTCAAAGCGCTCAATCCTCTTTTCGGCATCAATTTTCTCATCGATCACCCGCATCGCGCTGCGCTGCTCGGTGGCATCGTGCTCACAATCACGGGCGCCGAAGCGCTCTACGCGGACATGGGCCATTTCGGGCGGCGTTACATTACTCGTGCCTGGACTTTCGTCGTCGCACCAGGGCTGATCTTGAATTATTTCGGCCAGGGAGCGCACGCGATCTCGCATCCGCAGGACCCGATGAATCCGTTCTACGCGCTCGCCCCGGAAGGGACGCCACGGCTGATGCTGGTTGGAATCTCGATTGTCGCCGCAATCATCGCCAGCCAGTCGCTGATCACAGGCACGTTTTCCCTCACTCGCCAGGCGATCCAACTCGGATATTTTCCGCGCTTGAGAATCTTTCACACGAGCGCGCACAGCGAAGGCACGATCTATGTGCCGATCGTCAATTGGGCTCTAGCCATTGGCGCGATTTGGATCGTGCTGGAATTTCGCAGCAGCTTGAACCTCGCCGCCGCGTACGGGATCGCTGTAACCGGCACGATGGCCGTGACCACGTTCGCGTTTTTCAACGTGATTCGCAGCTTGTGGCGCTGGGCGATTTGGAAGGCGGTCGTGCTCTGCGCTGCCTTCATCGTCGTGGACATCACTTTTTTTGCGGCGAACTTCCACAAGTTCACCGAGGGCGGCTGGCTGCCGATCGCAATCGCGGTCTGTGTTCTCGCCGTGATGCATACCTGGAAAAGCGGGCGAAACGAGATTCAGGAAAAAGTCTACGGCGGTGCGATCACCGAGTTGGAGTTGTCGTCCATCGCAAAGAGCAAATCCATCACGCGCGTGCCGGGCAGCGCCGTGTTCATGGTGGGCACGCCCAAGGGCACTCCCCTCGCATTGCTGCACCATCTCAAGGCCAACAAGTGCCTGCAGCAAACCGTGGTGCTATTGACGATCGCCACGTCGGAAGTGCCCGTCGTCGATGACGACGATCGCCTGCGCGTCGAAGAACTCGGCGAAGGCGTCTGGCGTGCCATCGGACACTACGGTTACATGGAGTCTCCGGACGTCAGCTCTCTCATCGATCGCGTGCAGGTGCGCGGCGTGCCGATCAATCCCGCGGCGACGACTTATTTCTTCAATCGCGAGATGATCATCACCGGTGGAAACGCTCGCATGTGGGACTGGCAAAAGCGGCTTTACGCCTTCCTCAGTCGCAATGCGACTCCCGTGAAGGACTATTATCAAATCCTGCCCACGCAGATCATCGAGATCGGTCTGCCGGTACAGTTGTAGTGCCCGGAGCACTACACGGTGGGAGAGTTCGCCGTGGTTCTGGGATTTCGCGAGGTCCGCTTTGTGCACGCGTGTACGAAACGACCTCACTCGCGCGTCGTAAGTTGAAGAGCGGCCCTGCAATAGCTCGCTCCACTCAACCTCTAGTCTGATTCCCGATGTTCGGTGCGCCGCCGGGCGCTTACCATCGCCAAGCGTGCAGCTCAGCAACGCTTGCACGCACGGAACTGTGCAGAGCGATGACGCAAATGAACCAGAGGTCCGGCACAAACCGCTCTTCAGCGGTCGCGCCACCACCATCATGCGCGTCGCCATCGCGGGTCTCGCGCTATTCGTCTGCGCGGTCGCGTATGCAACTTATGAATACTACAACTCGCCGTACTGGAATGCGGTGGGCATGGCAGTAGATCAGCCCGTCCTCTTCAGCCATCGGCATCATGCGGGAGAACTGCAGATCGACTGCCGCTACTGTCACACGACGGTCGAAAACGCCGCCTTCGCCGGCATGCCATCGACGCACACCTGCATGACGTGTCACTCGCAGATTTTCACGCACACGAAAATGCTTCAACCGGTGGTCTTCAGCGCGGAGCGCAATGCGCCGCTCCACTGGAATCGCGTCAACAACCTGCCGGACCACGTCTACTTCAATCACAGCATTCACGTCGCGAAAGGCGTGAGCTGCACGACCTGCCACGGGCCAATCGATCAAATGGCCCTCACCGCCAAAGGCCAGCCACTGACCATGCGCTGGTGCCTGGATTGCCATCGCAATCCCTCGCCCGAACTCCGCGCGCACAACATCGAGATCAACCATCTCACGAATTGCACCACGTGCCACCACTGAGAACAGCAGATGAATTTCCGGACGGCGCGAGCTCGTGGCCGAGTGGCGTGAGCCGTCGAGACTTCCTGAAGCTGATGGGCGCCTCCTTCGCGCTCGCCGGAATCTCGGGCTGCAATCGCCAGCCGGCGAAAGAGATCGTTCCCTTCACGAATCCGCCGGAAGCCGGACTCGGTCGCGAAGGCTTGTATTATGCCTCCGCGTATTCGCGGGAAGGATACGCCCGCGGCATCCTGGTCGAAGCGCATTCCGGCCGGCCCACCAAGATCGAGGGCAATCCGAATCATCCGGAAAGCCTCGGCGCAACCGACGCCGAGACGCAGGCATCGGTCCTCTCGCTTTACGATCCCGATCGTTCGCAGACGCCGATGCATGGACCTTCAACAGCGACGTGGATCGATTTCGAGAACGACTGGGCTCCGCGCCGGACCGCGCTGGCGCAGGCGCATGGCGCAGGTTTCGCGGTTCTGACCGAGCCCACCACGTCGCCGACGTTGCTGCGCGAAATCGACGCCCTGCTCCAGCGCTGGCCCGAAGCGCGTTGGTATCAGCACACCGCGTTGGCCCGCTATGACGATGACGGCACACAGACCGATTATGATTTCGAAAACGCCGACATCATCGTCTCGTTCGACGCGGATTTCCTGATAGCCCATCCGGCCGCACTTCGTTACAGCCGAAAATTCGTGCAGCGCCGGCGCCGAGAAAACAATAACGCCGGGCCCAACCGCCTCTACGTCGCCGAGCCGACTCTGACTCTCACGGGCGCGATAGCCGATGCGCGGCTCGCACTTGCTCCAACCGAAATCGCGGACTTGATCGAGCAACTCGACCGCGCATTCGGACTCGGAACTGATGACGCGGCTCCCGCGTCGGCCGGGCGCAGCGCACCGCACGGATCGCAGCGCGATGCTTTCATCCAGGCTCTGGCTCGAGATTTGAAGGCGCACGCGCCGCGGGTCGCGCTCG
This sequence comes from Opitutaceae bacterium, assembly GCA_035765635.1. GTDB lineage: Bacteria > Verrucomicrobiota > Verrucomicrobiia > Opitutales > Opitutaceae > EW11. The sequence continues at coordinate 81,627 of DASTWZ010000008.1, read as the reverse complement.
TATCCAGCAATACACTACATAGCGAGTCGCGCACTGTCCTGCACGATCTGCATCACCGCCTCGGCGCATTGGGTGTCGCAGTCAAAGAATCTCCTGCAGTCCGCTCGGATTCCGACGCGCGTGCTCGAGGCGATCTCCATGCCCTAGTCGACGCGATCGAGGCGGGCGAAGTTTCGACGCTTTTTATTTTGGAAACGAATCCGGTATACGCGTCGAATCGCGGGCGCTTCGCCGAGGCATTGATAAGAGTTAAACACGCGGTGCACCTCGGCACTCGCCGTGATGAAACAGCTCACCGCTGCCACTGGCACTTGCCTGCGAGCCACTACCTCGAGTCTTGGGGCGACTTGCGCGCTTTCGAAGGTACCGCGTCCATTGTCCAGCCGCTGGTCGAGCCGCTCTATCAAACTCGTAACGCCGCGCAGATCTTGCGCCTCGTCACCGGCCTTCCGGCGAAGAGCGACTATGACATGGTTCGCGAAACATGGTCGCGGAATGCAGCGTCGAGCTTCGATGAGGATTGGCGCGACTGGCTCGACCAGGGCGTTGTGCCCAACGCCGTCGCGTCGCGCATCATTCCGCAGCGTCGCGTCGCTTCCGCAACAACGACTGCGCCGCGCGCCAGTACCCTTGCGGCGTCGGAGACCAAAACGATGTTCGCTCTGTTTCGGCTCGATCCAAACATCGGCGCCGGCGAGGGATCAAACAACCCCTGGCTCCAGGAGCTGCCGAAGCCTTTCACACACCTGGTCTGGGACAATGCCGCGCTGCTGAGCACGGCCACAGCCCAGCATCTCAGCCTCGAAAACGGTGACGTCGCCGAGTTCGTGGCCGCGGACGCGAGTCTCCACGCGCCAATTTGGATCGTAGCCGGGCAATCGGATAACTGCGTGATTCTTCCCTTGGGTTATGGTCGAACCGCCGCCGGATCCGTGGGCAACAACCACGGCTTCGACGCGTTCGCCTTCGCCCCACCAGATGGCGCTCAGCAGCTCGCTCTTCGCGAGATTCGGAAAACCGGAAAAAAGCATCCGCTGGTCTCGACCCACGGCCACTCCGAAATGGAAGGCCGCGATTTGGCCCGCGTCATTTCCGTCGACACCAAAGCCACCGAGCCGGCGGGCGAGACCGAAATGTCCCTGTATCCCGACGTGCACTACACGTCGTATGCCTGGGGTATGTCGATCGATCTCACGTCCTGCACGGGCTGCAACGCCTGCGTCATCGCGTGCCAGGCCGAGAACAACATTCCCACCGTCGGCAAGGAACAGGTTTCGCGTGAACGCGAGATGCATTGGATCCGAATCGATCGCTACATCAGCGAAACGCCCAATGGCACGCGCGTGGTGCATCAACCCGTGCCGTGCATGCACTGCGAACATGCGCCGTGCGAACTGGTTTGTCCGGTGGCTGCGACGGTTCACAGCTCGGAGGGATTGAACGAGATGGTTTACAACCGCTGCGTCGGCACGCGCTATTGTTCCAACAACTGCCCGTACAAAGTTCGTCGTTTCAACTTTCTGGATTTTCGCGAGCCGGCCGGGAGCACGGTTTACCTGCAGAAAAATCCGAACGTCTCCATCCGCGATCGGGGTGTGATGGAGAAATGCACCTATTGCGTGCAGCGCATCAACGCGGGGCGGATTCGGGCGGAGCGCGAGAATCGCACCGTGCGCGACGGCGAAATTCTCACGGCCTGCCAGCAAGTTTGCCCAACGGAGGCGATCGTCTTCGGCGACTTATCTGATCCGCAAAGCAAAGTCTCGCGACGCAAACGCGAACCCGGCGATTACGCATTGCTCGCAGAACTCAACACCCGTCCTCGTACCACGTACCTGCCGAAGCAGATCAACCCGCCTTCGGCTCTGCCTGTATGAGCTCTTCGGATACAGAAATCGCGCGCGACACTCCGGATCCGAACGCTTTGCTCGGTCCCGGCGAGACGTGGACCAGCGTCACGGAGAACATCAGCCGGCTTCCTCTCGATCGCCCTCACCCAAGATTTTGGTGGCTGGGCTTCGCCGCCGCGTTTGCGCTGTTGATGCTGCTGATGCTCGCGATCAGCTGGCTCTTCATCAAGGGCGTCGGCATCTGGGGCATCAACATCCCGATCGCCTGGGGCTTCGCGATCGTGAACTTCGTCTGGTGGATCGGCATCGGTCACGCGGGCACATTCATCTCGGCGATTTTGTTTTTGCTGCACCAGAAATGGCGCACGTCGATCAACCGCTTCACCGAGGCGATGACGCTTTTTGCGGTGGCCTGCGCGGGGCTGTTTCCCCTCCTCCACATGGGACGTCCGCAATATTTCTATTGGCTGCTGCCTTACCCGGACACCATGGGACTGTGGCCGCAGTTCCGCAGCCCTCTCGTCTGGGATGTGTTCGCCGTGAGCACGTACGCGACCGTTTCGCTGGTTTTCTGGTACGTCGGTTTGCTGCCCGATCTGGCGACGCTCCGAGACCGCGCGACGAGCGTGGGCTGGCAGCGCGTCTATGGCATCATGAGCTTCGGCTGGCGCGGCGATGCGCGGCACTGGCGACATTACGAAAAGGTATATCTGGTGCTCGCCGGACTGGCCACGCCGCTCGTGCTTTCCGTGCACAGCATCGTCGGCATGGACTTCGCCATCGCTCAGGTGCCGGGCTGGCACTCGACGATTTTCCCGCCGTACTTCGTCGCCGGCGCGATCTACTCCGGCTTCGCGATGGTTCTGACGTTGGTCATTCCGCTGCGGTCCGTGTATTCGCTGAAACACTACATCACGGACCGGCACCTGGAGTTGATGGCCAAGGTTCTGATGACCACAGGCTGGATGGTCGCGTACGGTTACTTCAGCGAATTCTTCACGGCGTGGTACAGCGGCGATGAGTTCGAGCGCTTCCTCTCCCTTAACCGCGTGATCGGCCCCTATGCCGGCGAGTTCTGGGCTCTCGTCTGCTGCAATATACTCACGCCGCAGATTCTCTGGGTTCGTCGCTGCCGCCGCAGCCCCCTCGTGCTGTTTTGCGTGGCCCTGATCGTGAACGTGGGCATGTGGCTGGAGCGCTTCGTGATCGTGATCACGAGTCTGCACCGCGATTTCCTCCCGTCTTCCTGGGGAATGTATCACCCGACAATCTGGGATTGGTCGACCTATCTCGGAACCTTTGGTCTATTCCTGGCGTTGTTGTTTCTCTTCATCCGCTTTCTGCCTGCCATCGCGATGGCGGAAATGCGGAACATGGTTCCGCGGAAGAAAGGAGACAGTCCATGAAAGTCCGCCATGGAATCATGGCCATGTATCCGACGGTCGACGCCCTAACGTCCGTCATGCGCCGCCTGCGTGCGGCCGGCCACGACGACTTCGAGGTGTTTCTCCCTTTTCCCAACGAAGAGGTCGACGAGTTGCTGCCCGCGAAACCGACGCCGATGGGCTGGGTCATGCTGATCGCGGGAATCCTGGGCTGCTGCGGCGCCTATTTTCTGCAATGGTACGCCGCTCGTGATTATCCGCTGAATGTCGGCGGCCGTCCCTTGCACAGCTGGCCTTCGTTCATTCCGGTGACCTTCGAACTCACCGTGCTCACGTCGTCGCTGGTGGGCGTCGCAGGTTTGCTCTGGATCTGCGGCTTGCCACGTTTGGACTATCCGACTTTTCGCAGCCGGAATTTCAAACGCGCGTCTCAGGACCGGCTCTTTCTGTGCCTTCATACTGACGAGCGGCTCGACACCGATGGCGAACTTTACCGGCTCCTGTGCGAAGGCGCGGAATCGGTCGAGGAGGTGGAGCGATGAAACTCTCAGCGCGCAATATCGCAGGCGTATCGCTCGGCCCCGCAGGACATGCGCTGCGAGCGTGTGCCGTGATCGCAGCGCTGGCCGCCGCGACGCTGCTCGCCACCGGTTGCGGCAACATGAAAAAGCAGCGCAATGTTCGCACCTTCGATCCGCCGAACCGCTCCGATCGCGGAACCTCCGCCCGGTTGCCGCCGGCGCACACGGTTGCACGAGGAACAGCGCGGTCGTTTTCAGCAATGCCGCGATCGGAACTCGCCTCGATCGAACGTATCCCATTTCCAACTACAGCGGCGTTGCTCGCACGGGGCCAGGACCGCTTCAACGTTTACTGCGCCGTGTGCCACGGTCCTGACGGCTATGGCCGGGGTATCGTTGTCCGTCGCGGATTTCCGGCTCCTCCGTCGCTCCACGAAGACCGACTGCGCGCCGCGCCGGTCGGACACTTTTTCGCCGTGATCACCGATGGTTACGGCCAGATGTACTCGTACGCCGATCGTCTCGACGAAAACGATCGCTGGGCGGTGATCGCTTATATCCGGGCACTGCAACGCAGTCAGCACACCACCGTCGCCGACGTTCCTCCGGCGCAGCAAAGGACCTTGGCTCATGAGTAGCGGATGGTTCATCGCTTATCGTTTCATTGGCGCCGTGTGTCTCGCGCCCTGTCTGGGCTGTCTGATTTTTCTTCTGATCAGTTACACCACGGGCGGTCAATGGGCGGATGCCATTCGCCCACGCCTGGCCCGCGCTTCGCGTTTACTGCCGTGGATCTGGCTCGCGCTGATTCCAGGAGTCATTCTCGAAAAGTTTCCCATCCGGCACGACACCTCGAGCGACGCATTTCTGCGTATCTATTTAACGCATACAGGCTCGATCGTCCGCGCTTTCGTTTACCTGGTCGTCTTCGCGGGCTTTGCCTGGTTCTGCCGAACGTCTCGCGAAACGAAATCGCAGACCGCAGTGTATCATGTGCGCGGCGCACGCCATCCAGGCTTCGGCCCGGTCGGTTTGATCGTATTGGTCTTCACCCTGCATCTCCTCGCAGTCGATTGGATCTTCGCGCTCGAACCTAAATGGACTTCGACGGGCTTTCCTCTCGTCTGGATGGCAGGCCAGGCGATCAGCGGACTTTCGCTTACGGTTTTTCTCGCGCTCCGTGCCGATGCCGATCCCGCACGCCATGGCGCGGCCGAGCGCGCGCTTGGGTTGGATTGGGGCAACCTGTTGCTCACGAGCACCGTTTTCTGGGTCTATGTCGGCTTCTTGCAGTTCCTGATTATCTGGAGCGGCGATATTCCACGCGAAATCTCATGGTATGTGCATCGCGCCGTCGCGCCCTGGCCTTATGTCCTCGTCGCACTCGCTGTAGTGCATTTGGCGATACCGTTCTTCGCCCTCCTCTCGCAACGATTGAAAACGTCGCGCCGCGGACTGAGCGCGATCGCCGCAATCCTCTTCTGCTCTCAGATCGTCTACACGGCATGGATGATTCTGCCCTCCTGGCCGAATTTGAAATGAACACCGAGCTCTCAAAACCAACTTCGACGCAAGGCGCGACGGCTTCCGCTGCGCCCTCGCCGGGTTACGAGACAAAGGACGCTTCGCTGCTGGCGATTAGCTCGATCGCCGTGTTCATGATCCTGCTCATTGTCGGCACCGTCCTGATCGCCGGACTGTATTTGAAATCTCCCTACAAGCACGCGGCGGCCAACGCCCGTCAAACCTCGTTCGCCGAAAGCGCCTCCTGGAAATCATCGGTCGAGAACGATCAAGCCGCATTGAAACTCGAAGCGGCCGAACACCTCGAAAGTTACGGCTGGATCGATCGAAGCGCAGGCATCGTTCGCATCCCGATTTCGCGCGCGATGGAACTCGAGGCGCTCGATGCGGCGAAAACGGCCGGACCCGACCAGCATGTCCAAAGCTCCGCGAACCCGGGCACCAACGAGAGGAGGGTCACGCCATGAGGCCGTGCGCTCAGCTCGCTGCCGCGACGCGCACGCGACTGCCGGCCCGAGTCTCGGCGTGGGCTGCGCAATTCGTCGTCCTGCTGTTCCTCGTTTCCGGCCCGGTCGCGCGCGCGAACGCGCCGTATTCATCATTGCACTACGACCAGAACATCGGACGCGCGCTTCCGCTGAACCTCGTTTTCACCGACGAATCGGGGCAACCGTTCGACCTGCACGAAGCATTCGGGCAGGGCCCGGTTGTCCTGGTCTTTGGCTACTGGCATTGTCCTCAACTCTGCTCCGTCGTTTCGAACGCCGCCATCCAGGCGCTCCGGCAACTGCGACCCGAGGCAGGCAATCGGTTCAGCTACGTCTACGTGAGTATCGACAAATCCGATACGCCGCGTGACGCCGCGGTCGCGAAAGCCCATGATCTAAAATTGTTCGCCCACGCAGGCGCCGAGCCGCGCTGGCACTACCTGGTCGGCAGCGAGGCCAATGTGCGGGCGCTGGCCGACGCCGCCGGCTTCAACTACAAATTCGATCAGCCAACCAAGGAGTACGCGCATCCCAGTGGATTCGTGATCGTCACGCCGAGCGGCGTCATCTCGCGCTATTTTCTCGGCATTGATTTCAAATCCGAAGAGATCGCCAAGTCGCTTCGCGATGCGGCCAAAGGCGGCACGGGAAATCCCGTTTTCGATCTGGTGCTGCTGTGTTTTCGCGGCGAAGGGATTACCGGGCCTTACGGAAAAATCATCTGGCACGTCCTCCAGGTGGCGGTCACCTCGACGGTCCTCGCTCTCGTTCTTGGCATCGCACGAATGTTGCGCGACGAGCGGCGCGGCGTGACGAAAGGAGTTTCCTAAATGCCGGCGAGTGCCGTCAGCCTGGTCGCATTTCTGGGCTTGCCCGCGCGGGCGAGCGCGCTGGCCAGTCGCGTCGATGCGTTGTTCATCACCCAGCTCGTCGTCTCCGGGTTGATGGTAGGACTCCTGCTGGCGCTGAATTTGTATTTTCTCTACCGCTATCGGCGCGGCGCAAAAGTCGATCGGCGACCTCTCGAGATTTCCGAATGGAAGATCGAGACCGCCTGGATCGTCGCGACGCTCGTGACCTTCATTGCTTTCTTTTTCTGGGGCGCACGCCTCTACGTCGACGAAGAGAAAGCGCCCGCTGTCGCGTACGACATCGCGGTGACGGGACGGCAATGGATGTGGGATGTGCGCCAGCCCAATGGCCGTCGTGAGTTCAACACGCTGCACGTGCCGTCCGGCCGCCCTGTCCGGCTGAGCCTCACCTCCGAGGACGTCATCCACAGTTTCTACGTGCCGGCGTTTCGCATGAAACAAGACGTGGTGCCCGGCAAACGCGTCACGCTCTGGTTCAACGCCACGCGTGAAGGAACGTACTCGCTCTTTTGCGCGGAGTTCTGTGGCACGAAACATTCCGCGATGATCGGCGAGATCGTCGTGCAATCGCCCTCCGACTACGCGCAATGGCTGGCGAGCGATGCGACGCCGCAGCCCGATCGCCTCCGCGGGCGCGAGCTTTTTGCCAAGTACAGTTGTTCCGGTTGCCACGATCAGCCCTCGGCCATCCACGCGCCTTCGCTTGTCGGCGTATTCGGTTCTTCAATACCGCTGGACAACGGCGAATTCGTCCGCGCGGACGAAACGTACCTGCGCGACTCCATTCTTCAGCCCGCCAAACAAGTCATCGCCGGCTATCAGCCCATCATGCCGTCCTTCCAGGGCGTCATTCCGGAATCTGATCTGCTCGAGCTGATCGCATACATCGAAACGTTGAACGAAAGCACTGCGCCCACTGCCGCGGACGCCGCCCACCCATGAGTCTTCTCGCCGCGCCAATCGAAAAGCCGCCGCTTCCGAGCTATCTCGAAGCCGGCCACTCCGTGCGTTCCTGGCTCTGCACGCTCGACCACAAACGCATCGGTCTGCTCTACCTTTTCTCGATCACTTTCTTTTTCGCGATCGCCGCGGTCGCCGCCGCGCTGATGCGCATCGAGTTGCTCACTCCCGCGGGCGATGTGGTCGCGTCCGACACCTACAATCGCCTCTTCACGCTGCACGGCGTGTTGATGGTGTGGTTCTTCCTCATTCCGTCCATTCCGTCGGTGTTGGGCAACTTCGTCATCCCGCTCATGATCGGTGCGCGGGACGTCGCGTTTCCACGACTCAATCTCGTGAGCTGGTATCTGTTCATCTTCGGCGGCGCGTTCACGCTCTATTCGATCGTGGGCGGCGGAGTGGATACGGGTTGGACGTTCTACACGCCCTACAGCAGCACGTATTCAAATTCTCATGTCATGGCGATGGCCGCGGGTGTTTTCATCACCGGCTTTTCGTCGATCGCGACCGGCCTGAATTTCATCGTCACGATTCACAAACTCCGCGCGCCTGGGCTCACGTGGTTTCGTCTGCCGCTGTTCATCTGGTCGATGTACGCGACGAGTGTCATCATGGTCCTCGCCACGCCGGTGCTCGCGATCACGCTGTTGCTGATCGGACTCGAACGGTTTTTCGGCGTCGGCATTTTCGATCCGAAACTCGGCGGCGATCCTCTGCTCTTCCAGCATCTCTTCTGGTTCTACTCCCACCCGGCCGTCTACATCATGATTCTGCCTGGAATGGGTGTGGTGAGTGAAACGATCGCCGCCTTCGCCAGGAAACCGATCTTCGGTTATCACGTCGTCGCGTTTGCCAGTCTCGCCATCGCGGGTCTCGGCTTTCTCGTATGGGGTCACCACATGTTTGTCAGCAGCCAGTCCGTCTACGCCGGTGTGGTTTTCTCGCTGCTCAGTTTTCTCGTTGCGGTGCCGTCGGCGGTGAAAGTGTTCAGTTGGACCGCCACGCTCTATCGCGCGTCGATCAGTTTCGAGACGCCGCTGATCTACGCGCTCGGCTTCATGGGGCTGTTCACCATCGGCGGGCTCACCGGGATGATTCTCGCAACGCTCGCGGTGGATGTTCACGTGCACGACACCTATTTCGTCGTGGCGCATTTTCACTACATCATGGTGGGTGGCATGGTGCTCGGCTACCTTGGCGGCCTGCATTACTGGTGGCCGAAAATATCGGGTCGGATGTACCACGAATGGACTGCGCGCATCTCGGCGCTCATCACGTTCATCGGTTTCAATCTGACATTCTTTCCTCAATTCGTCCTGGGCTACATGGGCATGCCGAGGCGCTACCATGCCTACCCGCAGGAATTTCAGATGCTCAACGTCCTCTCCACCGCGGGAGCTTCGATTCTGGCGATCGGCTATATCCTGCCTCTGATCTATCTGACCTGGTCATTCTTCTACGGCAAAAAGGCCGGTCCGAATCCCTGGCGAAACCCCGGCCTCGAATGGCAAACCGCGTCGCCGGCGCCGGAGCACAATTTCGAGACCACGCCCGTCGTCAATGGCCCGCCCTACGATTTTGAAGTGCTGCCCGAGGAATCTGTATGAACCAAAGCACTACAGAAATCGAGGAGACGCCCTACGTCGATGCGACGCAGCATCGGGAGGCGAATCATCTGGGCATGTGGATGTTTCTCGCCACCGAAATTCTTTTCTTCGGCGGACTGTTCTCCTGCTACTCGATCTATCGTTGGACGTATCCGGCGGCGTTCGCGCAGGCGAGCAACCGGCTCGATTTCTGGATCGGCACGATCAACACCGGCGTCCTCTTGACCAGCAGTCTGTTCATGGCCCTCGCCGATTTGGCCCACCATGCGAAGGCAGTGCGCCTGACACGTATCCATCTTTCCCTTACAGCGCTGCTCGGCGCGGTTTTTCTCGGGCTCAAGTTTTATGAATATTACCAAAAGTACGTCGAACACCTGATTCCCGGGCCGCATTTCGCGTTTCCCGACGCGCCGCCGCAGGCCCAGCTTTTTTTCTTTCTCTATTTCGCGATGACCGGACTGCACGCGGCGCACATGATTATCGGACTTTGCGCGCTCGGCTGGCTTGTGCGCCGTACCACCAAACCCGCCTGGACCGCTCGCCATTCCGACGCGGTTTCCATCGTGGGGTTGTACTGGCACTTCGTCGACTGCGTGTGGATTTTCCTTTATCCGCTGCTCTATCTCGCGGGGCGCTGAATCATCATGCAAGTCGCCGAGCCCACCCGAAAGATTCTCTTTAGCGCCTATGCAGCGCTGCTGATCTTGCTCGCGGTCAGCGCCGGAGCGGCAAACGAGCACTTTTCGCATCTCGAAAAATTGTTGATCGCGCTGCTGATCGCCGCCGCCAAGTGCGCGATCGTGTTCTGGATTTTCATGCAATTGAAATATCAGCGCGGGCTCGTCCGGATTTTCGCGCTCGTCGGCTTCTTCTGGCTGGCGATCATGGCGGGGTTGATCTTCGCCGATTATCTGACGCGCGGCGCAGGCTGATTCAGCCGGTGATTTTCCCGCCCATACTTCCAGCAAACCAAAGCCACCTCGCGCTTGCGTGAGGTCCGGCTCTCGATTCGCTTCCGCCAAGGCTTTCGCCACGTCATGCCATCCTCTCCAACTGCTCCGCTCAGCAACGTAGCCGCACCTTCGACTCCGAACGCGCCGCTCTTTCACTGGTTGGAGCGCCGGGCGACCGGCGTGCTTTTGCACCCGACGAGTTTTCCGGACCCGTTCGGCATTGGCAGTCTCGACGAACAGACCGTGGACAACTGGCTCCGTTTTCTCGCCGAGGCCGGCATGACGTATTGGCAAACGTGTCCGCTCGGTCCCACCGGCTATGGCGATTCACCCTACCAGTGCTTCTCCTCGTTTGCGGGGAATCCATATCTCATCGATCTCGGCGCGCTGCTGCGGCTCGACCTGATTTCCGAAAGCGATGTCGCTCAACTCCGCGCGCTGCCGAAAGACAGAGTGGACTTCGGCTGGCTCTACAGCGCGCGTTGGCCGGTTTTGTTCGAGGCGTTTCGCCGTTTCAAAGCCAAGGGCAGTCCGGCCCTGCCCTACGGTGATTTCGCGGATTTCCGAAAGCAGAATCGAGAGTGGCTCGAATCCTTCGCATTGTTCCTCGCGCTCAAGGACCACCATCGCGGCAAACCGTGGTGGGAATGGCCGGACAATCTGCGCTTCTTTTCGCGCGTCGATCAATCCGCGCTCCCTGCAGAGGTGCGCGAGCGCGCCGAAGCGCATTCATTTTTTCAATACCTCTTCTTCGGCCAATGGTCGCGCGTTCGCGAGAGCGCGAAGAAGCACGGAATTTCTATCATCGGAGATGCGCCAATTTTCGTGGCTCGCGACAGCGCGGACGTCTGGGCAAATCCGGAGCTCTTCCAGCTCGATCGCGCGACGGGACGTCCCTTGTTCGTGGCCGGCGTGCCGCCCGATTATTTCTCCGCGGATGGGCAGCTCTGGGGCAACCCGCTCTATGACTGGGCGGCGCACAAGAAGGAGAATTACCGGTGGTGGCTGCGCCGCCTCGCCGCGAATTTTGTCCTCTGCGATGTCCTGCGGATCGATCACTTCCGAGCGTTCGATTCTTTCTGGTGTATTCCAGCCAGCGCCAAGTCCGCGAAGACCGGCACGTGGGAACTCGGCCCGGGAATCGGTTTTTTCCAAAAGGTGAAGGACGCGCTACCCGAGGCGAAACTCATCGCCGAAGATCTCGGCGAACTCACGCCCTCGGTGCGCGAGTTGCGCGACCGCACCGGCCTGCCCGGGATGACGATTCTCCAATTCGCCTTCGGAAGCGGCTCGGACAATCTCTACCTGCCGCACAATCTTCGCGCCAACAGCGTCGTGTATCCAGGAACCCATGACAACGACACGACGCTTGGCTGGTATCGGCAGGCCACGGAAGGCCAGCGCGATCATCTGCGCCAATATTTCCGGATCAGCGGCGATGAAATCAGTTGGGATTTCATTCGCGCCGCCTACGCTTCGGTCAGCACGCTGGCCGTCATTCCGCTGCAGGATTTTCTCAGCCTCGGACCTGAAGGACGTTTCAACACGCCGGGCGTCGCGGCAGGAAATTGGCAGTGGCGCTACTCGGCCGATCAGCTACACCAGCTTCACGCGAACAGCGCGGCCTATTTGCACAGCTTAGGCGACCTATACGGACGGCTACCAACGTCGAAACAGCCCGGCTCCTGATTGACGCGTCTTTTGCATGCCGCTTGCTTGGAGGGTGCATGCAACTACGTCTCTCCAAACTGGTTGTAGTGCTCGGAGCACTACTCGTTTCAACACTCGCTCACGCGCAGTCTGATGCTCAGGCCGAGCGCGGCAAAAAAGTCTTCGGCACGCTCTGCATCGTTTGCCATCAAGCCGACGGGAAGGGCATTCCCAGCGTGTTCCCGCCCCTCGCCAAATCGGATTTCCTGATGGCCGACAAGGCCCGCAGCATTCACATCGCGAAGAACGGCCTGACCGGAAAGATCACGGTGAATGGCGCCTCGTTCGATGGAGTCATGCCTCCGACCGGGCTGACGAACGAGCAGATCGCCGACGTGCTCACGTATGTCCGCAGCAGCTTTGGCAATGCCGGTGACGCGGTCACGGTCGCCGAAGTCGAAGCCGCTCTGAAGGCGAAGTAATTCCCGGGGCGTTTTCTGCAACGCATGCCGCCAGCGCATTTTCCGTCGCCGGATTTTCTCCAGCTGAGTTGAACTCGGGAGTTGTCCGGCGACTGTATCGGATGACGTTGCTTTCCTCCCGCAATGACGAGGAGCTTCGAAAGCTCTTCATCGAAATAAAGACGATCGCGGTCGTCGGTTTGTCGCATGACGCGGCCAAGCCCAGCCATGAGGTGGCCGCGTATCTTCAGAAAGCGGGATACCGGATCATTCCGATCAATCCCGAGCCCGGGCTGATCCTAGGCGAGGCCGTTTACCCGACCTTGGCCGATGTGCCGGTGCAGGTGGATTTGGTTGATGTATTCCGCCGCGCGGAAGCATGCGCGGAAGTTGTTCGGCAGGCGGTGCCGCTGAAACCGCGAGCGATCTGGCTCCAGCTCGGAATCGTCAGCAAAGAAGCCGCCCAAATCGCCAATGATGCTGGCGTGCCGTTCGTGATGGATCGCTGCACCAAGATCGACCACCAGCGGTTGTTGGGGAAAAGGATGGCGGGAGACAAAGGATGAAAAAGGCGAAGTAAGAATGTAGAAGTAAGAATGCAGAATGATCGAACCGGAGTCCCGGGCCGCATCCGACGTGTCCCAAACGAATCGCCTCAGGGGGTAGGACGAAGCCTCCAGGCGAGCCGCGCCCGTTGGGCCTAACCTCCAGGATGAGCCACGCCAAACGCGGCTCGCCAGAGACGGCTCGCCCTACCTCAGAAATCGTTCGTTTTGGCTCAGAGAAATCCCGCGATAACCCCCAACGCCTCTCCACGACTGTCATCCAGAACGTAATGGCCAACGTCTGCCAGATGGTGGACGGCAGCGTCGGGATAAATCTTGCGCCACCGCTCGAGAAACCCGTCGTGAAAGCAAAAATCTTTTCCACCCCAGACGATCTGCTTCGGGACTTCGGCCAGCAGCGATAGTTTTCCCTCGATCTCGGCCAGCCTCCGGCGCGAGGGATGCGCCTGCTCCAGCGGGATGTCGCGAACAAACTCGTGCACCGCCACCCGATTCGCCCACGAATCGTACGGCCACAGATAGCCTTTTTTCTGCGCCGGCGTGAGCGTGCTCCGATTCATCGCCATCCACGTCGCGGGCCAGGCGAAGCCGTTGAAGCCGCGCACGATCAGTTTTCCCAGAAAACCGGCACGGCATAATGCGATCCGCTTCGGAATGTCGTCGGAGACAAACGCCGCCGTATTGAGAATCACAATACGCTCGATCAATTCGGGTCGCCGCGTCGCGAGACCAAAACCGATCGCGCCGCCCCAGTCATGCACCACCAAACTGATTCGGGTCAGTCCCAAGCGATCCACCAATGCCTCCACATCCGCGATGCGCGTTTCGAGCCGGTACGCGTAGTTCTCGGGTTTCTCGGAAAGCCCCATGCCGATATGATCGGGAGCCACGCAGCGCCGGCGTGACCGCAGGGCGGAAATCAAATCGCGATAAAAGAACGACCACGTCGGATTTCCATGAAGAAGCAGCACCGCCTCAGCGCTGCGCGGCCCTTCGTCGACATACGACATCGTCGCACCGCCAGCGGTCTGCGTCGTGTAAGGAACAAATGGATACAGCGCCGCGATGTCCGCGGGCAGTGCGCGCGAGGCGTTCATCACCATTCCAGCGCCAGCATCAGGCAGTTCAATCCGCTGCCGATGCCGAGCAACGCGACCTTGTCTCCGGCCCGCACTGCGCCTGCGCCGACCGCCGTCGCGAGCGTGGCAGGCAGCGAGGCCGAGCCCATGTTGCCCAAGGTCTCGAACGTGGAAAAATCGCGCTCGAGCGGAAGTCCCAGCGATTCGAAAAGTTTTCGGCGATGCACCGAGCCAACCTGGTGGCAGATGAATCTGTTGATGTTCTCCGTCGACCAACCCGTTTCGCGAACGAAGTCCTGCCACGTCGTGCGCGCGAGATCGACGCCGGCGATCAAGAGCTCTTCCGAGTTGGTTTGCATCGCGAGACTTTCGGCACCGTGGCTGTCGCCCTGGCAAAGTTCGCTATGCTGCGTCGCGGCGCGACCGATCCCGCCGAGCAATCGGTGCGGATGGCCGTTGATCAATTTGCGATGGCAGAGAATCGCGCCGACCGCGCCGGAACCGATGGTGAGGTTGGCGAAGAAGGGCTTGATTTCGTTGCGCGAGAGCGGGTGGTCGAGCAGATGGCGAAGGGTCTCTTCGATCAAGGGCCGGCCATTTTCGCCGGAGACAACCATGCCCGCGTCGATCTGGCCGGACTCGATGAGCCCCGCGAGCGTGACCATGCCATTCAGAAAACCGAGACACGCGTTGGAGACATCGAAAAGTTGGGTGGTAGCGGGCAGGCCGATCTTGCGATGCGCGAATGCGGCGGTCGCCGGCTCCATCATGTCGCGCGAAACCGCGCCGTGAATGAACACGCCGAGTTGCTCGGGTTTGAGCGAACTGCGGGCGAGCACCGCGCGACCGGCCGCGGCGCTGGCGTCGGAGGCACGCGTTCCGTGCGGCCAATGGCGACGCTCGCGAATGCCCGTCATCAACTCGAGGCGGCCGAAGGGCAGCTTGAGTCGCTCATACATCGGAGCGAGGCGCTCTTCGATGTTCGCCGATGTCCAGATTTCGTCCGGCAACGCGACGGCGATGGATTCGAGGCAGACGTTCTGAAACTTCATTGAGTGGCGCCGGCTGGAGACGTTGGGCGCATGGCGAGGCGGATGATTTCCTGGTCGAAATAGTTTGAACCCAGGCCGGCGTCGACGGTGAGCGTGGCGCCGTTGATTCCGCTGCTGCGCTCGCTGAGGAGAAATAGAGCGGCGTCCGCCACTTCCTGGGTGCTGAGGTTTTTTTTGCGAAAGGTCATTTTCTCCGCGTAGAGATAACTTTCGATGTAGCCTGGAATCCCGGCGGAGGCGCTGGTTTTGAGCGGGCCGGCGCCGATGACATTGAAACGCACATCCGAGTCGGCGCTGAAGCTCTTGGCGAGGAAACGCGCCGCGGATTCGAGGGCGGCCTTGATCGGTCCCATGTAGCCGTAGTTGTCCGGAGTCACGAGCAGCGAGGAGATGCCGATTGTAACCACAGAAGCACTACGTGCGAGGAGCGGTTTGAAAGCGCGCGCAATCTCCACCAGTGAAAACGCCGAGATCGCCGTCGCCTGAAGAAAATCTTCGCGCTTCGTCTCGTGAAACGGTTTGAACCCTTCAGCGTAATTCGCGAACGCGATCGAATGGACGATGCCGTGGATGAGGCCAAACCCACCGCGTTGAATTTCGCTCGCCAGTCGTTCGGCCGCCCCCGACTCCTCGACATCGCAGACGAAGACTGGCTTTCCCGCCAGCAGCGTATCCAAACTCTTGCGACGCGCCTCCGAGCGAACGCTGTAGATCACCCGAGCCCCCTCCCCCTCGAGCGATTTCGCCACATGCCAAGCCACGCTCTTCCGATTAGCCACGCCAAAGACGACGAAGGTTTTGTCAGAGAGCTGAAGGAAGTCGGACATGGGAGGGGAGATCGATAGAACGATCCTCGAAGCTGACATCGCGCGTCACGCTCTGAGGTCGCAGGAGGCACAAGGCCAATAAGGAATGTAGAATTTGAAATGTAGAATGGTCGAGATTCGAGGTTCGATGCCATCGCTGGGCTGCCACACGCCGAATCCGCGTTTGACTCCGTCTATTAGGTTAAGCCCTCCGAGGTAGGGCGAGCCGTCCCAGGCGAGCCGCGTTCGGCCGCAAATCCATCGAAGACATAGGGCCAATCTTCTGCACGCGAAACTAAACCAGCTCTGACTGGATTCGCGCGAATGTACGCCGCTTTGAATTCGAGATTCTCGTCGGAACGCACGCGATGCTCAAAAAAGCCAGACTGCCACTCGATGCCGTGCTTTCGCGTGAGAAAACCTTTCCACGACGATACTCGATGCTGCAGAACAAGGTCTGGCGGAACGGAAATAAGTCCGTGCACGTGGTCGGGCATAACAAGAAGTAAGCGGACAAACCATTCACCTCGTTCATGCAAAAAAGCCGCGGTGTCGACGATTGCCCTCGCGATTGCAGGCGAGGCAAATGGTCGCGATGGGCGGTGAGCGGCGCAGATCGTGACGAAAAATATTGCAGCGTCTGGCGCCCAATCGGGAACGGAATGATCGAGCATTCGCCGTTGCGGACGGTTTGTGGAGAGACAGGGAGTTTGCGGGTTCGTTTGTGTGTTCAACATCGAGCGCGGCTCGCCTGGGACGGCTCGCCCTACCTCGATCCGCCTGTGGTTCGAATCGCGGTTCGCGTCATTGCTCATCGCCTCACTGCTCATCTCCAGTGCGTGTAATCGCGGTGTGATTGTTTCACCTCTCTGTATCCACTCACCCATTACACTCCCGCCGCTCCTTGCGCTTTCTCGGGGGTTTTCCAGGCTACGGCGAAATCGACGTTCATCACGCGGGTGCCGTCGGCTTTTTTGATCGCGCCGGTCATCATGGTGAAACCGCCCATCACGTCCTTCTTCTTCACGTCGATCAGGATTACGTCGCCTGGATACACTGGGCTGCGAAAACGCACGTCACTGATCTTCGCCAGCAGGGGCACGCCTTCGCCGAGTTGCGCGCCGGACGCCTTCACCTGACTCGCCAGATACAGCGCGCCGGTCTGGAAAACGGCTTCGCACAACAGCACGCCTGGCGTAATCGGCGCGTTAGGATAATGGCCTTTGTAGAAATCCTCTTCGGCGCGCCAGGTGCGCTTTGCGGTCAACGTATCCGGCGTTTCGTTGACGATTTCATCGACAAACAGAAAAGGCGGACGATGCGGGATGAGATCGGTGACTTGGCTCATGTGGTTTTACTTCGGATGGCTGAGTGCTTCAGGACCTTTCGTTGGCTGCTGGACCAAATTTCCAGTGTTCGCTACCGGATCAGCTTTCAAAGCCGGTTTCATCGCAAACAGCGCCTTGTCGATCTTGTTCGCGGTGATCACGCCGTAATTAATCGTGCCGAGCCAGCCGGACATGATGATGCCGACGGATCCGGCATGATACAAACCAGGCAGTTGCTCCGATAAATCCATCGACACCTTGAGCCCCTCGAACTTCGTGCCGAAGGACGTGCCGCCGAAATGCGTCGTGTACCGCTCGATCGTCCGCGGCGTCGCCGCCTCCGTCCAATCGATCTTTCCGCGCACGTCGGGAATAAACTTCTCCAGCGCGGAAATCGATTCCTCGATCAACCTCTTCTTGTGCTGTTCGTACTCTTCTTCCGAGAGTTTCTGCCAGTCGGCGTATTGAGAATTCAATGACACCACGACGGTGTAGCGTTCGGAACCCGGGCGCGTGTCCGGATAATAAACAGAAAAGGTCCGGCTCGTGGTGTTGAAGGCCGTCAGCTCGGCGCTGCTGAATTCAGGCGCGGCCGAGGTGAACACGAGATCGCCGATATGCGGAATCGTATCCCCTTTTCGAATACCGAGGTAGACCTGACAAGAGCTCGAGTTGATCCGCACAGCGTTCGCCGCTTTGACGAACTCGGGCGAAAAGTTCTCTTCACCGGCGAGTTTGAAGATCGTGTTCTTGATATTCGCGTTCGACAGCACCGCCTTGGCCCGAATGACACGCCCGCCATTGGCCACGATGCCACACGCGACCTTCCGTCCATCGCGCTCCTCCACGAGTATCCGGTCGACCAATACACGTTTGCGCAGCTCCACGCCGTTCTTCTTCAGCTCCTCGACCATCTTCTCGATCAACAAGTCGGAACCGCCGCGGAACGTGTACACGCCCGATCCCATGAAATTCGAAAAGACGATGCCGTACGTGATCGCCGGATCATCCCAGGTCGAGCCGTTCGCGTAGGCGATCGGCTCCATCAACAGGCGGTGAACGTCAGGGCGCCCCGGGAAAAACCGATTGAACATCTCCCGCGTGGTCTCGGGATTGTTGTCGTAAAAATTCATGCCGCGCAGGTGGTCGTAGAACTTCTGCACGACGCCGGGATCCAGCCTGAACTGCTCGACCAGCACACGGGTGTAATCCTCGCGAGTGAAGGTCGTCCAGACGTCCATCTCCGGATTGACGAAGCGGATGTCCTTCAACTGCACGATCAGGTCGGCGATTTCCTTGGTCCAATATTTCCGGCACGATTTGATCATTCCGACCGGAAAACCGTGCAGCGAAATGTCGAAGATGTGTCCGCCTTTTCGCGTGAACCACGTCGCCAGTCCGCCGAACTGATAATGGTGCTCGACGAGCAGCACCCGGTGTCCGGCTTTGGCCAAAACATTCGCGCCGGTCAGGCCGCCGAGACCGCTGCCGATCACGATCACATCATACTCGTCGGCCACACCTTTCAACCAGTCGTATGCCATGGAAAAGGAGCCACATTGCCAGCCCGTCTCGGCGCGTTGCAACCGGGAATTCGCCAGCGTCGGGGCGCTCCACCGCGCGCTGCTTTTGCTCCGCAACCGATCCTTGCCTCGGCGCAAAAAAGGCGGCTGCTTCGGGACATGGCTGAAAATGTGCATCCCCTCTGGGCGACCCCCGCGCCCAACGCCCTGGGCGACACGCCCGAGGATATTCCGACGCTCACCGAGTTTCTGCCCGCCGAAGGCAAGGCGACCGGAGCTTCGATGCTCGTGCTTCCGGGCGGAGGCTACGGCCATCTCGCGTCCCACGAAGGAGAGGGCTATGCGCGCTGGTTAACTGCAAACGGTATCGCAGCCTACGTCTTGAAATATCGCCTTGGACCGCGCGGTTACCGCCATCCGACCATGCTGCTGGACGCCGCCCGCGGATTGCGCATGGTTCGACACCTGGGCCGCGATCAACATCGCGATGTTCACCGCGTCGGCGTCATCGGCTCGTCAGCCGGGGGCCACTTGGCGTCCACTCTGGTCACGCATTTCGACGCGGGTCAGGCCGATGCCGCCGATCCGGTCGATAGCGAGAGCTCGCGTCCGGATCTGGGAATTCTCTGCTATCCAGTGATCACGATGAGCGGCGCGTTCACTCACCAAGGCTCGAAAGCGAATCTCCTCGGAGAACACCCGAGCGAGGAGCTGGTTAAACTGCTTTCCAACGAACTTCAGGTCACCGCCGAAACGCCGCCGTGTTTTCTGTGGCACACGTCCGATGACCCTGTCGTGCCCGTGGAAAACAGCCTCGCGTTCGGCAAGGCGCTTCACGCTGCGGGCGTCCGCTTCGACCTGCATATTTTCGAACACGGCCGCCACGGGCTCGGCCTCGGAACGCCGACAGACCCCGCTCCACCCTGGGCGGATCTCTGTCTGTATTGGCTCCGCAAATACAAGTTCGTCGCCTGAGCGCAGACACTGCGTCTCGATTTTCCGCGCGCAATATTCGGTCCGGATTCCTTTCCTGACTTCGTGCCGTTCGTGTGATTCGTGGGCCAAATACGTCGCCCACGGCACTCACTTTTCGCCGCCAGCCTTCGGCCTTGCGTTCGGCTAATGCGGGCCGCAAGTTGTCCCCTTTTTCCGAAACTTTCGCGTCCCGCGCCATGAACCCGAACATCCGTAATATTGCGATCATTGCTCACGTCGACCACGGGAAGACCACCCTCGTCGACAAGCTCCTCAAAGAAGGCGGTGTTTATCGCGCCAATCAGCACGTCGAAGAGCGCGCGATGGACTCGATGGACCTCGAAAAAGAAAAGGGCATCACGATCAAAGCGAAAAACACGTCCGTCCACTGGAAGGACAAGACGATCAACGTCGTCGACACTCCAGGACACGCGGATTTCGGCGGCGAAGTCGAACGCGCCCTCCGCATGGTCGATGGCGTTCTGCTGCTCGTCGACGCTTACGACGGCCCGCAAGCGCAGACGCGTTTCGTGCTGCGCAAGGCGCTGGCTCACGGCCTCAAGGTCGTGATCGTGATCAACAAAATCGATCGCGATAACGCCGAGCCTGCGAAGATGTACGACAAGGTTCTGGAACTCCTCATGGAGCTCAACGCGACCGAAGAGCAATTCGACGCGCCGGTCGTCTACGGCTCAGGCCGCGATGGCTACATGATGTACCACCTGAACGACGAGAAGAAGGACATGACGCCTCTCTTCCAAACGATTCTCGATCACATTCCGCCCCCGTTCGCGAAGCCCGAAGAGCCGTTTCACATGCTCGTGTCGAACATCGACTGGAGCGACTACGTGGGTCGTATCGCGGTCGGCAAGATCCTCGGCGGCACCGTCAAGGTCGGCGATCCCGTTTTCGTTCTCCGTCACGCGGAAGGCGGCAAGAAAGTCCGCGCCAAGATCACCAAGGTTTTCGAGTTCACTGGACTCGGAACGCGTGAGACAGACAGCGCGTCGGCGGGCAATATCGTCGGCCTCTCGGGTTTCGAAGACATCGACATCGGCGACACCATCGCGATCAGCGAAGAGGCTCATCCCCTGCCCTTCACGCAAATCGACCCGCCCACGCTCGAGATGCAATTCTGCGTGAACGATGGACCGCTCGTCGGCCAAGAAGGCAAACTCGTCACCTCGCGCCAGCTCCGCGAACGCTTGTTCCGCGAACTGAAAACGAACGTCTCGATCCACGTCGAGGACTCCGACAAAGCCGGCGTTTTCAACGTGAAGGCCCGCGGAGCCATGCAAATCGCTGTGCTCGTCGAGACGATGCGCCGCGAAGGTTTCGAGCTGCTCGTCTCGCGTCCGACCGTGATCGAACGTCACGAAAATGGACAGCGACTCGAGCCGTATGAAACCGTCTGGATCGAAGTTCCGGACGAATGCGTCGGCGCCATCATGCAGAACCTCGCGAACCGCAAGGGCCAGCTGACCAACATGGAAAAGCTGCCTCACTCGACGATGATCGAAGCCTCGATCACGACGCGCGGCTTGATCGGCTTTGAAATCGATATCGTCAACGCGACCAGCGGCCGCGGCGTGATGAGCCATTTGTTCAAGGAATACGGCCCGCACGCCGGCGACGTCCTCACGCGTCTCACCGGAACGCTTATCGCAACCGAAGCCGGCGAAACCACGACCTACGCGCTGCTCATGGTGCAGGAACGCGGAAAGCTCTTCGTCGGTCCCGGCGAACAAGTTTACGAAGGCATGATCGTCGGCGAAAATCCGCGCAACGAAGACATCGCGGTCAACGCCGTGCGCGAAAAGAAGCTCACGAATTTCCGCTCGCAGGGCGAAGGTGTCGCAGCCGGCCTGACGCCCGCGACGAAGCTGTCCCTCGAACGCTCGATCGAATACATCGCAGCCGACGAGTTCGTCGAAGTGACGCCAAAAAACCTTCGCCTGCGCAAACGCATCCTGAAGGAAGTCGAGCGCCGCAAATTCGCGCGTTCAGGAAAGTCTGAATAACGGAAGGCGAAGGCTGAAAGAAGAAGGCTGAAATTCTGAAGCCGAGCGTACGCTCCGCGGTTTGAATAGGTGGGCTGAATGCAGAAAGCTTTCAGCCTTCAGCCTTCAGCCTTCAGAACTTCAGCCCTTCCGCATTCCGCTTACCCCAGGCTCTTCTCGTACGCGGCCGCGTCGAGCAGGCCTTTCGCTTCGTCTGGGTTCGCCAACTTGATCTTCAGAATCCAACCACCCTCGTAGGGCGACTGGTTCACTGTTTCGGGAGCCGAATCCAATTTCTTGTTCACGTCGACGACCGTGCCGGAAACCGGCGAGTAAACATCCGACGCCGCTTTCACGGACTCGACCACGCCGAACGAATCGCCCGCCTTCAACGTCGCGCCGACTTTCGGCAGTTGCACGTAGGTGATATCGCCGAGGGAATTCTGGGCGTAGTCGGTGATGCCGACGAGAGCCGTGCCGTCGCCGGCCAGCTTCAGCCATTCGTGAGATTTCGCGTATTTCAGATCAGCGGGAACGTTGCTCATGAGGAAGATTTTTTGAGTTCGACGAAAGGTGGTTTCACGATTTCCAGTGGCACTTTTTCACCGCGGATATCCACGCCCAACGGCTTGGCGGCATAGGACGCACCGACGATCGCAGAGCCGATCGCGACGTTCAAAATCGGCGACAGTGTGCCGGACAACACCATGCCCACCGTACGATCGGGCAGCGCCACGACCTGCGATCCCGGGCGCGTGATGCGGCGATCCGGGGTTTTGAAATAAACGATCTTCCGCGCCGACCCGACGGTGCGTTCATGCGCGAGCGCGGCCTTGCCGATGAAGTTCGCCGCTTTGTCGATTTTCACGACCCAGCCGAGACCCGCGCTCAACGGCGAAATCTCCGCGCTCAATTCGTGTCCATAAAGTGGATACCCCGCCTCGAGACGCAGGCTGTCGCGCGCGCCAAGACCGGCGAGCTCCAGTCCGTGCGGCGCACCGGCACCGAGAATCGCCTCGGCTAATTTCGGCGCGTCCGCCGTCGCGTGATACAACTCGAAACCATCCTCGCCGGTGTACCCGGTGCGGCTGATCATGCAGTGCACGCCAGCCACGGTTCCTTCGCTGAAATGATAGTACTTGATGAGACCGAGCTTGGCGCCGGTAAGCGTCTGCAGAATTTTCTCCGCGGCTGGGCCTTGAATCGCCAGCAACGCGTAGTCCGCTGACCGATCCGTGACCGTGACGTCGAACGCCGCCGCCTGCTGCTTGATCCACGCCAGATCCTTCTCGATGTTACCCGCGTTGATGCAGAGGAAATAATCGTCTGGGCCCCGCATGTAGACCAGCAGATCGTCGACCACCCCGCTGTTCTCGTAACACATCACGGTGTAGAGAACGCGGCCCGGAAAAAGCTTCGTGATGTCGTTCGTCACGAGATGATCGAGGAAGGCCGCAGCTTGGGGCCCGCGCACGTCGACCTCGCCCATGTGGCTCACATCAAAAAGTCCCGCGGCACGGCGCACGGATTTATGTTCTTCGAGGATGCTCTTGTACTGCACCGGCATTTCCCACCCGGCAAAGTCAACCATCCGACCTCCATGCGAAACGTGGAAATCATAGAGGGGCGTACGCTGAAGTTGACTCATTCCAAACGCTGGCCGTTTCCGCCCGAGACCGGCAAGCTGTTTGTTAGGCTACTCGCCACGCCGAGATTTTCGGCTCCTCGCCGCCAGTCACAATTTGATTCGTCAAACCCCATAGGGTCATACACTCAGGCCCATGCAATGGTTCATCATGGCGATCGCCGCGACGCTCTTTGTGTCGTTCATCTGCTCGATGATGGAAGCCGTGATCCTGAGCACCACCGTGACAGAGGTCGAAGCGCTCAAACGCGATCACCCGAAAGCCGGACTGCTGCTGGAGAAATTGCGCTTCGGCATGGACGAAACCATTTCCGCCATCCTCACGCTCAACACCATCGCCGGCGCCCTGGGTTCCGCGATGATCGGCGCCCTTGGTACGCATTTGTTCAGCGAGCGAATCCTTGCCCTGATCATGGCCGGCTTTGGCGTTACCCTATTGGTCTGCTCCGAAGTGCTGCCGAAAAATCTCGGCGTGGCGCATCGCAAGACACTTCAGCGCCAACTCGGTTATCCGCTTTGGATCATCACCCGTGCGCTGAGGCCGATCACGTACCTTTGCAATTTGGCCGTGCGCCCCTTCGTCAAACAGCCGGTCGACACGGAAAAGTCCGACGAAGAAATCCTCCTGCTCGCAGAACGCGGCGCCCTCAAAGGCACCCTCACGCAAAGCGAATCGAGCATCATCACCAACGCGCTGTTGCTCGATGAAGTGCGCGTCAGCGAGATCATGACGCCTCGCACGGTCGTCACGGCGCTGCGCAAGAACGCCACGGTCGGTGAAGTTTTCCGGGAGTTTCCCAATATCCCTTTTGCGCGCATTCCCGTCTACAATCGCAACCTGGACGATGTCGTCGGCATGGTGCGCCGCCGCGATTTGCTGAAGAGCAAGGCCAATGACCAGGACCTCGATCTGGTCGAGAAGCTCATGCAGGAAGTGAATTTCATCCCAGAAACGGTCACGGTCGCGAACGCGCTGCAGGTCTTCTTGAAAACGCACCAGCAACTGCTCGTCGTCGTCGACGAATTCGGCGCGACCGCCGGCGTGCTTACGATGGAGGACGTGATCGAGCAGTTGATCGGCCGGGAAATTTTCGAAAAAGACGACGTAGCCGTCGACATGCGCGAGCTGGCCCGGCTCAAACTTCAGAAGCAAACCCGATCGCGGCGCTCGAACGACGCGCCGCCGGGCGGCAAATTTTCTTCGTAGTGGATTTCTCAATACGAACTTTCAACGCATGCCTCTTCTCGCCTTCTCGGTAAACGGACACTGGGTTCACGACTTGCCAAAATTCGTGCCGTTCCTGCCGCACACCGATCAGATCGGCGTGCGTTTTTACGGACTCGCCTATGTGCTCGGGTTCGTCGGCAGCTGCCTGCTGCTCATGCGCTACGCGAAGCGCGGGCGCTCCCTCGTTCCGACCAACGACGTGATGGATCTGCTTTTCGCCATCATCCTCGGCGTCTTCATCGGGGGCCGCCTAGGCTACGTGCTGCTTTATCATCCGGAGATGCTGATCCACTCGCCCCTGAGTCTGCTGGCGGTCTGGAACGGCGGCATGGCGAGTCATGGCGGTTTCCTCGGCGTGACCATTGCGCTCATCATCTATGGGCGGCGTCGAAAAATCCCCATCCTGCACCTCGGCGACTTGGTCGTTTCCACCGCTCCGCTGGGGCTGATGCTCGGGCGGATCGCCAATTTCATCAATGGCGAGCTCTGGGGCAAAGTCTCCGACGTGCGATGGGCGATCGTGTTTCCCGACAGCGCGCCTCCCGGGATGCCGCTGAGCGACATTCCACCGAGGCATCCGTCGCAGCTCTACGAGGCCGGGCTGGAAGGCGCATTGCTCTTCGCCTATTTCCAATGGCGCTTTTGGAAGACAAACGCGGTCCGCCAAAACCCGGGACGCATCACGGGAGAATTTTTTCTCGCCTACGCGATCGTGCGCGCGATCGGTGAACATTTTCGCGAGCCCGACGAAGGCATCAGCCTCTTCTTCGGGCTGAGCCGCGGAACCTTCTACTCACTTTTCGTGGCGCTGGCCGGAATCATCCTGATCCTCACGCACCGGAAACCGCTGGTCTTTCCCAAGCCGCAATCCGGCTCGTCTGTCCTCTGACGAGTTATTTCGGCTGCGCCGCCAGGGCCTGCTCGATGTGCGCGAAATAGTTGTCGTAGATCCCATCTTCGCGGATGGGATCGATCGTTGCGGTGCCAAGGCGCTGGACTGAATCGTCCTCGGTGATGTGCGAAAAAAGCGCCGCGACTTCGGTGCCATCAGCCACGGGCGAGAGCCGCACGTCGAGGGAAACCTGGTGGGCGCTGCGCATGTTGTTGTCGCTGGAGATGCCGTTGATGGCGGAGATTTTTCCCTGATTCGGCCCGCCGTTTAGAAAACGAAAATCCATCGGCTTCAGCGCGGCCTTCGCGGCCTCGTATGTCTTCCGCTGGTCGGCGTGGATCACGTACGTGTGATATTGCGGCGCCGAAAATTTTGCCCTGACCGACTCCGAGAATGACGAGTCCTTGACGGACGAGCAGCCGCTGAAAGCCGCGAGAACGAGGGCCAGAGGAAGGAAGCTGAAGCGCATGATGGTGTGTCTGGTCGTAGAGAAAATTGTGCCGCTCGCAATCCCCTATCACGCGGGCTGCTGCTGCGAAATACAATGCAGCGTTCCGAGGCCCCAAACCAGCTCCAGGCAATCGATCGGAACTATTTCACGACCGGGAAAACAGCTTTGCAGAACCTCCGCCGCCTCCGCGTCGCGCTTCGGTTGGCGAAACGCCGGCATCAGCACAGCGCCGTTGATCACGAGAAAATTCGCGTAGCTCGCGGGCATTTGTTGACCATCGCAAAACGTCGGTTTCGGCATGGGCAATTCCGCGATGGAAAGCTTCTTTCCCGCTGGCGTGCGCAGCGCGTGCAAGCGCTCCAAATTTTCCTGAAGAATTTTGTAGTTCTTATCGCGCTTGTTCGACTCGACGACCGTGACGATGCCATCGGTTTTGTAGAAACGACTGAGATCATCGATGTGCCCATCCGTGTCGTCGCCGATGATGCCATCGCCGAGCCAAAGAATCGTTTCCACGCCCAAGTAATCGCGCAGGGCTTGCTCGATCTGCTCCTTCGTCAGCTGCGGATTGCGGTTCTTGTTGAGCAGGCACGCTTCCGTCGTGAGCAGCAGGCCGGCTCCATTCACATCGATCGACCCGCCTTCCAGCACCATCGATTTTTCGAAGCGCCGCAGGCCAAGCGCTTTTCCGATGAGAGGCGGGATTTTGTTGTCCTTGTCGAAGGGCGGATATTTGCCGCCCCACGCGTTGTATTCCCAGTCGGTCAGCGCGACTTCGCCGGTCTTGTCGTTCTTGACGAAAATCGGCCCGTGGTCGCGGCACCAGGAATCGTTCGTCTCGTGATTGTAGAACGTGACGCGATCCAGATCCGCTTTTGCCTTGGCGATGAGCGAGTGAGCGCGCGCCTGCAGCGGCTTCGCGATGTTGATCCGCACTTCTTCGAAACGGCTAATGGTTGCGACGATCTCCGCGAATTTCGAAGGGATCGGACGGAAGTAGCCCGGCCACGTCTTTTTATTGTGCGGCCATGACAGCCAGACCGCGACCTGCGGCTCCCACTCGGCTGGCATGCGAAAGCCGAGTTGTGCGGGTGTCTGGTCTTTTATCGCGGAGGACGAGGTGCGTTTCTTTTTGTCGGAAACGCGCGAAGAAGCGGAGACGGCCATGTGAAACTTAGACGCGGTCGATAAAACGCTTCGTCAATTCGCCATACGCATCGATGCGCCGGTCTCGCAGGAACGGCCAATGCGTGCGCGTCGTGTCGACATCGCCGAGTTCGATATCCGCCAGGAGAATCTCCTCTTTGTCCTGGCTGGCCTTCGCTAGAATCTGTCCGCTCGTACCCGCGACGAAGCTCTGGCCCCAGAACTCCAAGCCGTCTCCGCCGATCGGGGTCTCCAAGCCGATGCGATTGACCGCGGCGACGTAGCAACCATTCGCGACCGCGTGAGAACGCTGGATCGTTTCCCAGGCCCCATGCTGGTTCGTGCCGTACTTCTGTTTTTCGGACGGGTGCCAGCCGATCGCCGTCGGATAGAACAATATCTCCGCGCCTTGCAGCGCCGTGAGACGCGCGCCTTCCGGATACCATTGATCCCAGCACACGAGCACGCCGATGCGGCCGAACTTTGTGTCCCACGCACGGAAGCCTTGGTCGCCCGGGGTAAAATAGAATTTCTCGTAGAACAGCGGGTCGTCCGGAATGTGCATTTTCCGATACGTGCCGAGCAATGCGCCGCCCGCATCGATGATGACCGCGGTATTATGATAAAGGCCTGACGCGCGCTTTTCGAAGAGCGACGCGATGATCACCACGTTGTACTTCTTGGCGATTTCCTGAAACGCCTTCGTGCTCGGCCCCGGAATCGGTTCGGCGAGTTTGAAGTACTCGTGGGCCTCCGCCTGGCAGAAATACTGAGACCGAAAAAGTTCCTGCGTGCAGATGATCTGTGCGCCCTTCTGCGCCGCCTGCTCGGCCAGCGCGAGCGTCTTCGCGAGATTGGCGGCAGGATCGGCGGTGCACGCATGCTGCAGTAAGCCCAGTGTGACTTTCATGATGAAACCTTCCTTGTAGTTGAACTTCCAATACAGGCAGCCGCGCGCAAAACAGCAGCGCGGTCGAAGCTTTGATGAATCGCCTGCCTACAGCGGCAAGCGAATCAAAAAACGACTTTGTTCAATGGATATTCCACGATTCCCTCCGCTCCGATCGCTTTGAGCTGGGGAATGATTTCGCGGACGACGCTTTCGTCGATCACCGTTTCGAGCGCGACCCATTCGGGCGAACTGAGCGGCGAAATCGTGGGATTCCGGAGCGCCGGAATCGCTTTGATAATCGTGTCGAGAACGGCCTTCGGCGCGTTCATCTTCAGTCCCACCTTGCTCTCCGCTTCGAGCGCGCCCGTGAGCAGCAACGCAATCGTTTCGATCTTCCGCCGCTTCGCCGGGTTCGCCCAGCTCGCCTTGTTGGCGATCAATTTCGTCGCGGTATAAAGCAGCGTGTCGACGATCCGCAGCTTGTTCGCACGGAGCGAACTGCCCGTCTCGGTGATATCGACAATAGCGTCCACCAGGTCTGGCACCTTCACCTCGGTCGCGCCCCAGGAGAATTCAACCTCCACCTTTACCTTCTTCTGTTCGAAATAGCGCTTAACCGTGTTGACCAGCTCCGTGGCGACACGTTTGCCGGCCAAATCTTCCGGTTTCTGGATCGGGGAACTCTCTGGCACGCAGAGCACCCAGCGGGATTTCTGATTCGAAGCGCGGCTGTAAACCAAGTCGCAGACCTCCACGACATCCGAGTTGTTTTCCTGGATCCAATCGTAGCCCGTCAGTCCGCAATCGAAGAAGCCATGCTCGACGTATCGGCTCACTTCTTGCGCACGGATAAAGCGCCCATCCAACTCCGCGTCGTCGATCGACGGTTTGTAGGACCGGGAGCTCGTCGTGATCTTCCAACCTGCCTTGGCAAACAGGTTTTTCGTGGACTCCTCGAGGCTGCCTTTCGGCAACCCGAGCATGAGAAGCGGCTTAGGGTCAGACACGGCGCCAAGCCACACACCTGCTTACAGCGCTTCAAGATAAAACTCGGACGGCCGTTTCTGCAGCTCAGCGGCGTTACGCAATTTTCACTAAAGCAACACGCTCCGCGAGCCGACAGCGGGAGTGACGATGATATTTTACAAAACTCGTAACTTCATTTTTTCGAGTGAAACGCGCGTTGTGCATCAACGAAAATACATGCGTTTGCGGACCATGCGGTACCTGAGTTTCTTTTGACAAGTTGTAGGAAAATTGTAAAAAATTGCTCCCAGCACTTTATGCGCTCTGCCCCAAAACCCCTGGTATTGGTCGTTGAAGACGAGGACGAGCTGGCAAAGCTCATCGCCATTCATCTCGAAGAGGCCGGCATGCAGACCCAGGTCTACAATCGCTGCGCTCACGCTCTCCGCTTTCTCAAACGCAATTTTGCGAACCTTCTGTTGCTCGACGTGAACCTGCCGGATCAATCCGGCTTCCAGCTCCTCGACGAGCTGCGCAAGAGCGACATCTCCGTGCCGACGATTTTCGTGACCGGCAACTCACTCGAGACCGCAAAAGTCAAAGGTCTCGAAATGGGCGGCGACGATTACATCACGAAGCCGTTCAGCTATCCTGAGCTCGTTGCGCGCATTCGCGCCGTGCTGCGGCGCGCCGAATCCGTGGCGGACTTCAACGTCACCAAGAATGCCAAGGTCAACGATCAGCCCTTCGACTTCTGCGGCGCGAAGGTGAATCCGGAACGCTTGGAGATCGAATTCCCGAATAACACCATCACGAAGATTGGCCGCAAGGAACTCGGCATCCTCGCTTATTTGAATGATCATCAGGGCGTGGTGATCACCCGCAAGGCGCTGATCCATTCGGTCTGGGGAATTCACGCCGACGTAAAGAGCCGTTCACTGGACCAATACATCGTGAAGGTTCGCGAACTCTTCCGCGCAAACGGACTCAGCTTGGACAGCTTCCGAACCGTTCACAGCGTCGGCTACATCTTCGATCCGCAAGGCATCTCGCAAGAGGGCCGCGAAGAGCCCGCCGCGAAGCCGGCGGAGTAAGACGTAATCACTGGGATGCGGCGTTTCCGCTCCCAGTTTTCACTCCGAGTTTTTTGCTCCGAGTTTTTTGCTAGAACAGCTCTGGCTCGCTGTACCGTTTCTTGGCGTCGAGGAGACTCGTTTTCATTTCGAGTTCTTCGAGCAAACGGAAAACTTCTTCGATTTTCACGGAGGTCTTTTCCGCCGGAATCGTCGGATGTCCGAGATGCAGCGTGGTGATGCGTAGATTGCGCCGGATATTTTCCGCATTCGCCGACACGATGGCCTGAAAACGATCGGGCTTCAGTTCGTTCGCGTGCGCGATCACGCCCTCCACGTTGCCGAATTGCTGCAGCCATTTCGCAGCGGTTTTCGGACCCACGCCCTCGATGCCGGGAATATTGTCCGACGTGTCTCCCACCAGTGCGAGATAGTCTGCGATCTGCGATGGCGGCACGCCGAACTTCTCGTTCACTCCCGCGGCATCCATCAAGCGCCAACCGAGCTTCGGATTCGCCGTCGGAGGCGGCAGCATGATCTTGATGCGATCATCTACCACCTGGGCGAAGTCTTTGTCCGAGCTGACGATCAAAACATCATGGCCTTCGTCGGCCAACTTCCGCGCTTGGGACGCGAGCAAATCGTCCGACTCGACGCCCTCGATTTCAACGCCGACAAAGCCGAGCGCCTTGGTCAGCGACTTCACGTACGGCAACTGCCGCACCAACGCTTCGGGCATTTCTTCCCGGTGCGCTTTGTATTCCGGAAGCAACGCTTCCTTTTCCTTGGCCCCGCCCAGATCGAAGAAGACGAGGATCGCTTCCGGCCTCTCCTGATCATGCAGTTTCCAAAGTGATTTCACCCAACCGTGCAATGCGTTAGTCGGGAAACCATCGGCGCGCGTCAGCTCGGGGATCGCGTAGAAGCAGCGGTACGCGAGGTTGAAGCCATCGATCAAAAGCCATTTCGACATGGGAAACGAAATCAGGCCGAGATTTGCCCTGGCGCAAACCACAACTTCCGCGTTCCTATCTCCCGCTTCGACCCAGTCCTTATGTCATCGTCGTTTCCCTACAAAATCGCCGTTCTCGTTTTCCTCGAAAACGAACGCGGCGAACAGCTGCTCTTGCACCGCAAAAAGGCGCCGAATCTTGGCGCCTGGAGCCCGATCGGCGGGAAACTCGAGATGCAGACCGGCGAGTCGCCCTTTGAATGCGCCGCGCGCGAGACCTTCGAAGAGACCGGCTTCATGATTTCGACGAAGGACCTCTATCTTTTCGCGACCATCGCGGAGAAAGCCTACGAGGGCCAAAGTCACTGGCTGCTGTTTCTCTTCCGCTGTCGCCGAACGATCCCCGACCTGCCCCCCTCGATTGACGAAGGCGACTTCGGCTTCTTCGACCGCGAGACGCTGGAGCGCTTGACCCTGCCGGACACGGACCGAACCGCACTCTGGCCAATTTTCGACAAGTACAAAAACGACTTCGTCGCCCTGCGCGTCGATTGCGCGCCCGGCAAACCGCTCGTCGTCGAAGTCGAACAGGTCGTGCTTTCCGCGCCCTCGAAGTAGCTTCGATTAACCAGCGGCATGGGCCTCGCTTCTAAGCGTTTATCCCGACTTAGAAGCTGGGGACAATTCACTTGATTTCTAAGATACCCGCTCGGAAACTGCACCCTTTCATCGCAACAAGACTCGTACCGTGAGTAAAAAGACGACTGCCACAGCTGAGAAAAAAGAGGACGCCGCACCGGGCCAAAGCAGCGCTGCCGCACCCATCAATGCCAAGCTGACGCGTGAGGAGCGGATCGAGCTTTACCGAAAGATGGTCCGCATCCGTCGTTTCGAAGAACGCAGCCTCCGCGCTTATCAGGCGAAAAAGATCGGCGGGTTTCTCCACCTTTACATCGGCCAGGAAGCCGTCGCCGTGGGCTGCTGCTCCTTGATGGGAAAACATGACCACGTGATCACGGCTTATCGCGATCACGGTCACGCCATCGCTGTTGGCATGGACACGAAGCCGCTCATGGCCGAGCTCTATGGCAAGGTCACCGGTTGCTCGAAGGGCAAGGGCGGCTCGATGCACTATTTCGATCCGTCGAGAAATTACTGGGGCGGTCACGGCATCGTCGGCGGCCAAGTTCCTCTCGGCGCGGGTCTCGCTTACGGCCTCAAGTTCAAGGGCCTGAAAGGCGCGGCCATGGCGTTCATGGGCGATGGCGCGGTCAATCAAGGCGCCGTTCACGAAGCGTACAATCTCGCCTCTCTTTGGGATTTGCCGGTCGTCTTCGTCATCGAAAACAACGGCTACTCCATGGGCACGAGCCAGGAGCGCTCATCCGCCGGCCCCGGTCTCGCCCAGCGCGCGGAGGCTTATGGCATGCAGTGGACCACGTGCAATGGCCACGACCTCTACGAAGTGCGCGCGACGATGGACCGTTTCCTGAATCTCGCCCGCGAAAAATCGAAGCCTAGCGTCGTCGAAATCGACACCTATCGCTATCGCGGCCACTCCGTCGCCGACCCGGACAAGACCTATCGCAGCCGCGACGAGATCGAGGATTATCAGCGCACGAAGGATCCGATTAACTTGTTTCAACAGGTCCTGACGAACGAAGGTGTTTTGACGCCCGACCTCATCGAGAAAATCGACACAGAAGCTCGCGCGGAAGCCGACCTCGCGGCCGATTTCGCCGAAGCGAGCCCCTTCCCGACTGTCGAAGATATCCAGAAGGACGTTTATTGGGAGGCCGACAACCCCGACCAACGCAAGTCCGAGGGCCGCCTCTTCTTCGACTGAGCCACCGCGCCAAAACCACGTTTCAAATTTTTCCCGCGATGCCCGTCATCACTTACCGCGAAGCCATTCGCCACGCTCTCTCCGAAGAACTCGAACGCGACCCGAACGTCGTTATCATGGGCGAGGAAGTCGCTCAGTTCCACGGCGCGTACAAAGTCACCGAGGGCCTCCTCGCCAAATTCGGTCCGAACCGTATCGTCGACACGCCGATCAGTGAAGCCGGTTTCATCGGCGTCGGCCTTGGCGCTTCCATGCTCGGCGTCCGCCCTGTGATGGAGCTGATGTTCTGGTCGTTTTACTCCGTGGCGTTCGATCAGATTCTCAACAACGCCGCCAACGTGCGCTACATGTCGGGCGGTTTGATCAACTGCCCCATCGTGATTCGCGGCCCGGCCAATGGCGGCACCAACGTCGGCGCCACGCACTCGCACACGCCGGAAAATGTTTTGGCCAATCACCCTGGCGTGAAGGTGGTCGTCCCAGCGACACCCTACGACGCCAAGGGTCTGATGAAATCCGCCATCCGGGACAACGATCCGGTGATGTTCCTCGAGAATACCATTCTCTACGGCGACAAGGGCGAAGTTCCGGAGGAAGAATATCTCATCCCGCTCGGCAAAGCCGACGTGAAGCGCGAGGGCACCGATCTCACCATCGTGGCCCACGGGCGTTCTGTGATCCACTCACTGAAGGCGGCCGAGGAACTTCAGGAGAAACACAAGCTCTCCGTCGAGGTCGTCGACCTTCGCACCATCCGTCCGCTCGACATCGACACGGTTCTGAAGTCCGTCCGGAAAACACACCGCGTCCTTCTCGTCGAAGAGCAGAAGCCGTTCGCCAGCGTCGGTTCTCAGCTCGCGTTCATGATTCAGAAGGAAGCCTTCGACGAACTCGACGCCCCGATCAATCGCGTCGCCACGATCGATGCGCCCGCGATCTACAGCCCTCCGGTCGAAGTCGAACAGCTCCCGAACCCCGGCCGTATCGTCAAAGCCGCGCTCGCCACTCGCTAACTCAGAAATTCACTTTCCCACATGGCTCAGATCATCGAGATGCCGAAACTCAGCGACACCATGACGGTGGGCACGCTGGTCAAATGGCTGAAAAAAGAGGGCGATGCCGTCAAAACCGGTACGATGCTCGCCGAAGTCGAGACGGACAAAGCCACGATGGAACTCGAGTGTTTCTTCGACGGCACGCTGCTTAAGATTTTCGCACCCGCTGGATCTCAGGTCGCGATCGGTGAACCGCTTTGCGCCGTGGGCAAGCCCGGTGAAGCCGTCAAAACGCCCGAGCCGAAAGCTCCGGCCGCGGCGCCCGCCGAAAACAAGCCCACCCAAGCGCAAACTCCGGCTCCGGCCGCCACGCCAACACCGGCCCCCGCTCCAGAACAAAAAGCTCCCGCTGAAAGCCAGCCGGCGAAACCCGCTGCTCCCCCCGAAGCCGCGCCAGCGCCAGCCGCGAATGGAGCGCGCGTGAAAATTTCTCCGCTGGCCAAAAAACTCGCCGCGGAAAAATCGATCGATCCGTCTCGCGTGCAAGGCAGCGGGCCTGGTGGCCGCATCGTGCGTTCAGACATTCTCGCCGCCGAAAAATCAGGCGGCGCCAAAGTCGGCAGCGCCCCAAAAGGCAGCGGCTTCTCTGGTGGCGTCACCAAGACCGGACCAATTCAGGAAGAGCGTACCGTGCCGGTTTCGAACATGCGCGGCGCAATCGCTCGCCGTCTCGTCGAGGCGAAGACACAGATTCCACATTTCTACCTGGATATCGAGGTCGATGCCGGCGCGCTGCTCGAGCTTCGCCAACAGCTCAACACCGCGCTCGAAAAGGATGGGGTCAAACTTTCGGTCAACGACTTCGTCTTGAAAGCCGCCGCAGAAGCGCTTCGTCGAGTCCCCGCCGTCAACGCGTCTTGGGAAACGACGCAGATTCGTCTTCATGGCGCGGCCCACGTGTCGTTCGCCGTCGCGATCGAGGATGGTTTGATCACTCCGGTGATTCGCGATGCGCACAACAAATCCGTTTTCGCCATCAGCACCGAGGCCAAGTCACTCGGAAAACTGGCCAAGGAAAAGAAGCTCAAGCCCGACCAATACACCGGCGGCACCTTCTGCGTGACGAATCTGGGCATGATGGGCATCGACCGTTTTGGCGCGATCATCAATCCGCCGAACGCCGCGATCCTCGCCGTCGGCACGACGGTGAAAAAGCCGGTCGTGAAAAACGACGAAATCGTGATCGGCCATCGCATGAACCTCACGTTCTCGGGCGACCACCGTGTGGTCGATGGCGCGACCGGCGCGCAATATCTCGGCGCGATCAAGCAGCTCCTGGAGACTCCGGCCTTGCTGCTGATTTGAGCGTAGTGCCTTTTCCACTACAGGCGAGCCCTCACCGGCTCGCCTTTTTTTGCGCCCCATGGTTCACCATTTTAGGGTAAATCCTCCATTTCCTAGAGTGATGCGCCACATCTCATAACTGGGTAGTAATCCAGAGCAAACCGAGGCGTTACGAGATGGCGTCACGGCTCGGGTGCTGTAACGATTTGTGGTTCGCTAATCGAAAGCGTGTCGATTGAAGAGTCATCATCTTCACCTTAGAATCCATTGTTCCAGTGCCCGCAGTTTCGTTGACCAATTCAACTCCAGGCAGATTCGACGTTCGCCGCGCGCGCGTCGCATTTTTCGCATGGCTCATCGGAGCGGTTATTTTCTCCACGCTGCTTCGAGCGCGCGAGGCGGACGCGCCTGCCACGGCCAAGTCGGATGCCAGCGTCGCCTCGGCAGCTTCTTCGCCTGAGTCCGGTACGATCACGCGCGTGGCTGACTACTGGAGTCTGACCCCGGCCGAACGTCAGACCGTCCACAACGCCGATCTCGAAATCACCGTTTACTATTACGATCCGATCTGGCGCCTGCTCTGGGGCGACGATCATGGTCAGCCGTTTTACCTGGCCGCGGTTCGCAAAGCCATGCCGATGAGAGCAGGCCAACGCGTCCGCATCACCGGCCCTGCGCTCACCGCCACCGGCCTCGATGGTGAAAAAGCCAAGGTCAGCGTGCTGGAGGACTCCGCTCCGCTCGTTCCGATCGAAGCCAAGGGGCGCATTTCCGATTGGAAAACGCTGAACACGCAACTGATCCACACCGATGCTTACGTCGATCGACAGACGGAGCTGAACGAAAATCACGTCACGCTGAGTCTCATCGTCGATGGCACGAAAGTGCTTGGGCGCATCTGGCTCGATGAACATGCCGAGGTCCCCCAGTTCGAAGGAACAAAAATTTCTGTATCCGGCGTGTTCATACAGTCGATGGATCCTTCCGGGCAGCTTTCGCAGAAAGAGCTTTGGATCGGGTCGATCGGACAAATCTCGATCATGGGAAATCTGCAAACAGATCCGGGTTTCAAGCTTCCCATCACGCCGATCGACCAATTGCACAATGCTTCGCTCGACACGCTGGTTCACGTTGCCGGCATCGTGAAGGAGCAGGTCCTCGGGACTTATCTCATCGTCGAGGATGACACCGGTGTGGCCCGCATCGAAGCGGCGCAGACGGACGTCGCGAACGTG
Source organism: Opitutaceae bacterium (assembly GCA_035765635.1). Taxonomy (GTDB): domain Bacteria; phylum Verrucomicrobiota; class Verrucomicrobiia; order Opitutales; family Opitutaceae; genus EW11. Next base: position 45,362 of record DASTWZ010000008.1, on the reverse strand, counting down.
GGCAGTCGGATCGAGGCCATCGGTTTTCCCGATGTACGCAGTCTGCACGTTCAAATCTGGCGCGGGCTCTTCCGGCCTGAGATCGCCACCGCCCCAGGTGCACGTGTGACGTCTTCGACCCTCGCGCGGATTCGTCTGATCGATCGGGTGAAAGCGTTGAGCGTCGACGAAGCTGCGTCCGGCCGCGAGGTCCGCTTGCGCGGCCTGCTCACGTGGCTCGATCCCAAACTGGGCTCTTGTTTCATCCAGGACGCGAGTGGCGGCATTCGCGTTCAACTTCCGAAAGAGCTTCCCGATCTGGGCCTCGTTCCAGGTGCGTTGCTGGAGATCAACGGCGTGACCGTCGCCACGCCCGCAGGCACGCAAATCAAAGCCATGCACGTCGAGCGGCAACGCGAGGCGCCCTACCCGACGCCACGCCTGCTCACGCTCGATCAGGCGCTCAACGGCACGGGCGACTCAGAGTGGTCCGAGATCACCGGATACCTGCGCAGCGCCACGCAGGAAGACAATTTCACCAAACTGCAGCTCACAACCGCGTCCGGCGAATTCACCGCTTACCTGCCAGCGAACACAGACGTGCGCCGCTTCGAAAACGCCGTGGTCGCCGTGCGCGGCGTCTCCGACGCTGTATTCAACGACCGGAGACAGGCCGTGGGCATCCGCCTCTGGTCGACGCAGGCCGACGATGTTCACGTCGTCGAAGCCTTCCCGAAAAATTTCGAACAACTGCCCAAACACACAGTGGCAAGCATCGGCCAATTCGGATTTTTCCCGGCCAACAGCCGCTGGGCCCGCACGGGAGGCATCGTCACGTTGTATTTGCCGGGCCGATACATGTATATCCAGGACGGCGTCGACTCGCTTCGCGTGCTTGTCCGCGAGCACGAACCAATTACCACTGGCGATCTCGTCGACGTGGTCGGCCTGCCTGGGCGCGAGGGACGTCGCATCGTTTTGCGCGAGGCTGTCGCGCACAAGATCGGAAAAGTCACCGAGCCCACGGCATTCACGTTGTCATTTCCCCATCAACCGAATCCGGCTTACGACGGACGTCTCGTGGAATTCCGCGGCACGGTGATCGAATCCGGGGTGCACGGTGATCATCCGAGACTCACGCTGGATACCGACGGTGTAGTCGTGGAAGCCGTGGGACGGACGATTCCGTCTTCGCTGTTTTTCGCTCCGACGTGGCGCCCCGGCAGCGTGGTGTCCGTGCGCGGCGTTTATCAATTGGAGTCGGACGACTATCAGCGCCCTTACTCGTTTCATGTGGATCTGCGCCGAACCGACGATGTGACCGTGTTGCGCGCACCGCCCTGGTGGACCGTGCGTCGCGCTGTGGCGGCGATGGGCGCACTCGCGGTGTTCGCGCTGATTGGTGTGGCCGCGGTCTTTTCCCTGCGCAGCCAGGTTCGGCGACAGACGAACCAAATCCGCCTGCAATTGGAAAAGGAAGCACGTCTCGAAGCCGAAGTGGAGCGCTCTTCGCGGCTCGAAGCGCTCGGCGTTCTCGCCGGAGGCATCGCGCATGATTTCAACAATCTCCTCACCGTCGTCGTCGGGAACGTCACCCTGGCGCAAACCGAGGTGCCGCCGAGTTCCGAAGTGGCGACTCTGCTAAAGGAAGCGATAAACGGCGCGATGCGGGCCCGCGATTTGACCCAGCAGCTCCTCACCTTCGCCCGTGGCGGCGATCCGGTGCGTGCGGCGATCTCCCTGCCTGAGGTGATCCGCGAGGCGGCTGAGTTCGCCCTGCATGGCTCACCTGTAGCGTTAGATTTCAAGTTCGATCACGGGGTCTGGCCGGCCAATGCCGACAAAGGTCAGCTCGGTCAGGTCGTGCACAACCTCGCGCTCAACGCTTCGCAGGCCATGCCGCAGGGCGGCCGAATTCAGTTCGCGCTCGAGAATGAAGACCGCCGCTATACCGACGCGCTGCTGAAAGCCGGGCGTTATATCAAGCTCACGGTGAGCGACAATGGCCCGGGCATCGCGCCGGAAAACATCGGGAGAATTTTCGATCCGTATTTCTCGACGAAGCCGACAAACAGCGGCTTGGGCCTGGCCACGGTTCGGTCCATCGTTCGCAAGCACAATGGCCATATCGAGGCCGACTCCAGGCTCGGCCACGGCACGACCTTCCGTATCTGGATTCCGGCAGCGACGAGCGCGCCGGTTTCGGCCACCTCGCCCACACCTGCGCCCGTCGCGCAAGACTCGTCGAAACGAATTCTTTTCATGGACGACGACAATTCGATCCGTCGCATTGCCGGAATGCTTCTACAACGCCTCGGTTTTGACCATGTGGTCGTGAGCGATGGACGAGCCGCGGTCGACGCGTATGCGAAAGCGTTAAGAACGGGCCGCCCCTTTGACGCCGTCATTCTTGATTTGACGGTGCCTGGAGGAATGGGCGGTCGCGAAGCGATGGAGAAACTCCTCGAAATCGACCCGACGGTCCGGGCCATCGTCTCGAGCGGTTATTCGAGCGATCCCGTGCTCTCCGATTTCCAGGCCCATGGTTTCAAGGCAATGGTGCCAAAGCCCTACAACGTCGTGGACCTCGCCAAATGCATCCACGAAGTAGTGGGAACCTGAATACGTTCGGCACTAGGCGCCGGCGCGGCTCTTCGCGTCGGCTTCGATCAGCGCCTTGAGCGCGTCCAGGCTGCTTTGGGTCTGCGCCTTAACCTTGGAAAGCTCTTTCGCGTCCTTCACTTCGCTGTGCGCGAAGAGATAGAATTTCATCTTCGGCTCCGTGCCTGAACCGCGCGCGGCGAAGCTGTAGCCGTTCGCCAGAGTCACGAAATAAAGATCCTGCGAGGGAATTAGCTCACCGTCGGCGTCGATGATTTTTTCGCGCCCGAAATCCTGGAATTTCGCGACTGCGGTGCTGCCGAAATTCTTTGGCGGATTCGCGCGATAGCTGTCGAGAATCGCCCTGATTTTCGCGGCGCCACTCGCGCCTTCGTAGTAAAGATTGATCACTCCCTCGAGGAAGAAGCCGTACTTCAAATAAATCTGATCGAGGTATTCGCCGACCGTGTGGCCGCTGCTCTTGATGGACGCGCAGAGCTCCGCGAACATGAGGCACGCGGCGTTGCCGTCCTTGTCGCGGACATAGTCATTGCCGAGATAGCCGTAACTTTCTTCACTTCCGAAAAGGTAGAACGAGCTGTATTCCTGAAGCAGTGCGGCGCGATGGCGGAACGGTGTGTTATCGTAGTCGATCGCGAGGCTTTTATCCTTCAGCAGCTTGGTCTTGAGCTGCTCTTCGTAGCCGCGAATTTTCGCGGCGATCCATTTGAAGCCGGTCAGCGTGTTGATGACCTTCACGCCATGTCCGTGGCCAATCGCGTCCTGCAGCGGTGACGTAACGAACGTCTTGATCAAAACTCCGGAGGATCCGCCATTTTTTGGAATCCAACCGAGTTCCTTGTATTTGGAAATTCGATACTCCGCGAGCATCGCGCCGATTTGATTGCCGGTGAGCAACTCCAGCTTTCCGTCGCGATCGCGGACCGCGCAGCCCATGCGATCGCAATCCGGATCGGTCGCGAGAACCAGATCGAGCCCCTCCGCTTCCGCCAGTGCGATGGCGCGTGAAAGGGCTTCTGCGTTTTCCGGATTTGGCGATTTCACCGTCGGAAACCGCGGATCGAACGCCGCCTGCTCGGGTACCTGGTGAACCTCCGCGCCCGCCTGAAGCAACAGAGGCATCGAGGCTACGCCGCCCGTGCCGTGAATGTTCGTGAAGGCCACGCGCAGCCGCGTCGCTTTGAACACGGAAGGATCGATCACTGCTTTGGCCGCAACCGTGAGATACGCGTCGTCGGCGCTGCTCCCCAACGTGATCACGCGCGTGATGTCCTTGTTGAGAAACTCCTTCAACTCGGCCAAGGGCACGGCGTTGACCTGCCCAACGATACCTTTGTCATGCGGAGGCACGACTTGGCCGCCGTCTTCAAAGTAGGCTTTGAAGCCATTGTCGTGGGGCGGATTGTGACTCGCCGTGATCACGACGCCGGCGTGGGCTTTCAAATACCTAACGGTGAAACTGAGCTGCGGCGTCGAACGAGGCCCATCGAAGATGAAGGCGACGCCGCCAAGTTGGGTCCAGGTCGAGGCCGCGAGTTCGCAAAAATGCCGCGAGAAATGGCGCACGTCATGAGCGATGACCAGTTTCGGCGCGTCGGACCGGCCTGCCTTGTCGAGGAACTGCTTCGTGTACCGGAACAAGCCGGTGGTCGCGCGGGCGATCGTGAAATCGTTCAGCATGTTGCTGCCGATCGCCGCGTGCTCGGGCGTGCCTTGCGCGTTCGGCGTGCCCTTTTCCGCCGCCGTCGAGACAGCGCCGATCGTGCGCCCGCGCATGCCGCCCGTTCCAAATTCCAGCTCGCGGAAAAACCGATCGTTCAACTCTGACCATGCCTCTTTCTTTGCCAGTTCGTCGATCGAGGCCACGGCCCATTCGGGCAGCGCGGCACCGAGCCAAGCCGTGAGATTTTGCAACGTGGATGGCAGGAGCTTGCCGGACTGCGCCGCGGCTTGCAGGAGAGCGAGGGAACTCATGAGTGTGAAAGAGAGAGTGTGGGTGATTGTGCGTGAGTGGATTGCGGGATGAGCGATGCGCGGCGTGTAGTGTTATTCCAAATACAGACCGCCGGTGACGACCGGCTTGGTCGCGCGCTTCTTCCAGGATTCGGCGAAAGAATCCTCGTCGTAACCAAAAAGTGGAGACACTTCGAACACCGCCTTCGGCAAACCGGAATCATCCGCGGCGACCTCAGCGCCATTGGCTTTGAACCAGCGCGTGAACTGGCGCAGTTGGTCCTCGCGGCAGCTCTTCGGTGAGTCGACTCCCTCGGCATTTTTCACCGGACTGAAATCGTCTTTGCGGCGTGTCTCGATGACCAACGGGTTGTTGGCAAACGGCAGCGCATCGAAAACGAACATCTCGAATTTCACGCCATTCGGCTTCTCGGGTTTCACCGGTTTCCCGCTCGGATCGATCGTCGGAATCTTTTTGTCCGCGCGATGAAAGGGCAGGCTCACACCGGGGCCGCCCTCCGCCATCCGGCGAATGAATGCCGTATCCAAAACATGGATCGCGATGCTTCCGGCGATGAAGCGCAGCTGGCCGGACGCGTCGGTCTCGCGCTGCAAACTCATCGGCAGGTCACTGTATTCGACGACGACAAGCTTGCCTTTCTGTTCGCAGAAATGACCGAGCTTCTCCTCCGCGTAAGCTTTCGGGACCATCTTGCTCGACATGTCGGACTTCCGCAGAAGGTGGAAACCGATGAAAGCGGGGTCGAGGAAGCGCACGAGCGGATTGTCGACCTGGAAATAGCTCAGCGTGTCGATGCCTTCACGAGCCATCAGGTCGAGCGCGCCACTCCGAGCAAGAGCGCGCAGAGAGCCGCCGTGCCCATCTGGGCTCATGGCGATCGAACTCGTGGTCTCGAGCAAAATCTTGCCCTGAAAATCGACGGCCGGCATGCGCCCTTGGCGGAAAAAATGAACGCGCTTCGCATCCAGCCCGAAGAAGTTGTTCTTTTTGAAAAAGGCCTCGGTCGCGTCGTGATTCACATGGCTGGTCATGATGAACCAGTGCAGCGGTTTTCCGAAACGGGCTGCGGCCGCTTTGATCTTTTCGGCGAAGACCTGAAAAAGCGTTTTCGCTTTCACCGGCGTCACCGGGAACGTGCCCTTCGGGCCATCGTAGCCCAGGCGCGTGCCCTGGCCGCCCGCCACGGTGAACGCCGCCACGCGACCAGCGCGCAGTGCTTCTTCGCCCACCTTTTTCGCCTGGGCCCATTCGGCCGCGTTGCCGCCATGATCGGGCAGCTTTTCGTACGGCGCGGGAGCCAGCCCTTCGAGATCGATCGAGGCAGCCGACTGCGAGAGCAGCGTCTTGGTCAGCTGGCTGACCTCGGCGAGATCGATTTCCTGCGCGTCAGCGACGAGGCGCTGCTGAGCGGCCTCGTCCAATTGTGGGAAAAACGCGAAAACATGTCCCTGACCGGCGCGCTCGAAAGCTTCGATAATGGGTAATTTAGCCATGAGTGGTCGCAATGATTAGCATTCCGCACGCGAGTTCCGCCAGCAGAAGCTTTCAACAAGCGAGAACGAATTTTTTGCCCACGAATCACACGAACGACACGAAAACGGAAAGTCGTCCCTCGCCCGCCACTCTCCGCCTTCCTTTCTGCCTTCAGCCTTCCGCCATTCTACATTCTTCCTTCTTCATTCTTCCTTCGTATTCCCTACGGTTCGAACCGAAAAATGTACTCGTCGGGCTTCGAATAACCTAGTCGCCGACGAATCACGAGTTCGACGTAGTTCGGATCGTTTCTCAGCCGGTCCAGGATTTTTTCCTGCTCCTTCAATTTCTGCTCCGCTTCCGCGAGGCGCTGTTTGCTGGAGGCCTCGCGCGCGAGCAAACGGTCATATTCCTGCCGCGTCTGCCAGAAGAACACGCCCGACCCGACTGCCAGGCACAGGAACACGAGCAGATAGAACACAATGATCAGGCGGCGCAGGCTCACGAAGAAGGAGGGCGCAGATAAACGCCGGGTCGGTCAGATTGTAAAGGAGCTTTCAAAGCATTAAGCAGCTTTTAGATATATCGATTTGGGCGTGCTATTTGGGTAGGCGGCGCATAACTCCAAAAGAGAATGTATCAGAGCTTTTATGGGTTCACGGAGATGCCCTTCAACATTACTCCTGACCCAAAGTTTCTCTACCTCAGTCCCACCCACCAGGAAGCGCTGCAACATCTGAAATTTGGCGTCGAGCAGCGCAAAGGCTTCATCGTGGTCGTGGGCGAAGTCGGTTGTGGAAAAACCACGCTCTGCCGGCGCTTTCTCAACGAACTCGATCCCGAGCGCTTCGATACGGCGCTGATCGTCAACCCGCGGGTCAATGAAAACCAGATCCTGCGCGCCATCCTCCAGGAACTCGGCGAAGCGAAAATATGCGAAGACCCGCATGACTTGGTTTTGCAGATGCAGCGCGTGCTGCTTTCACGCATCGAGCGCGGACGCGACATCGTCCTCATCATCGACGAGGCTCAGAATCTGTCCTTCGAAGTGCTCGAACAAATCCGGCTGCTTTCGAATCTCGAGACAGACAAACAGAAGCTCCTGCAAATTGTCCTGATGGGACAGCCGGAGTTGAAAGACATTTTGAAGCGCGAAGAACTGCGCCAACTGCGCCAGCGCATTCTGGTCCATTGCGAGCTCCGTCCCCTCACCCGCAAAGATCTCGGCCACTATGTCCAGCATCGCCTGACGCGCGCCGGAGGAAACGGCCGGCCCAGCTTCAGCCGTTTCGCGCTCTGGAAGGTCCATCGCTATACCCGCGGCATTCCCCGCATCGTCAACAATCTCTGCGACAAGGCCCTGCTTTCCGCGTACATTCGCGACTCCGATGAAGTCGCTTATGGCGACGTGCGACGCGCCGTGAAGGATTTGAAATCTCTCATCAATTAACCCGCGCGCCCACTCATGAGCTTGATCAACGAAGCGCTCAAGAAAGCGCAAAAGGAGCGGGAAAATACTCCGGGCACGCCGCCGCCTCCGGTCCAACCGCCGCTCGTCGCCTCATCGTCTAACCCCTCTGATGAGCCACGCCGCACGGCGCGGGCCGACACCGGTTCCAAGAATGGAGTGTTGATCGCCGGCGCTTGCGCGATCGTCGCCGTGTCCGTGGCCGCCACGGTGTATTTTCTGCGCGGGCCTTCGCCCACTCAGCCTGCCGCGGCCCCTTCCGTATCCGCCGCCCAAATACACACGGCCCAGTCTTCCGCGGCGGCGCATCCCGCGAGCACGCCCGCTCCGGTCGTCGCTTCCCAACTTCCGCCCCCGACCGAGGCCCCCCGCCCGACCGCGTTGCCCACTACCCCGGCCGTTGTCTCAGCGGCCCCAACCGCCGCGCCGCAGGTTCGCCCCAGCGTGACCGAGCCCGCGCCGGTCAAGAACACGTTCCGCATTCAGGGAATGATCGATAAGTTCCGCGTCTCCGGTATCCGACTTTCCGATACAGACAGCCGGGTCATCCTGAACGATCATCTTTTCCGCGCTAACGATGTCGTGGAATCGAGTCTCGGCCTGCGTTTGATCAAGATCGAGGCGCACGCGCTCAGCTTCGTCGACGCAGAAGGAAACAACTACCAAAAACGTTTTTGACGGCTGAGGTCCAGCCTCCCGCCAGTGCTCAACCAGTCACGGCAAACGCGCGCCAGACTTCTCAAGATCAGCGACGGTGCGCTGTTCGCGCTCGCGCTTTTGAGCGCCTATTTCATTCGCGCGCGGTTGGAGATCATGAATCTCCCGCGCATCGAGACGTTCGCTGAACATATCTGGCTGTTTCCCGTCATCGCGGTCGTCGGCCCGTCAGCGCTGGCGTTTCTGGGCTTTTATCAACATCCGCAAATCGTCTCCCGGTTGACGGTCATCTGGACGATCATGCGGGGCACGATCATCACGATGCTCGCGCTGATTTCGGTGCTGTTTCTCGTGCGCATGCAGTTCGCGCGCTCCGTGATCATCCTGGGTTGCAGTTTCGGCGGATTGCTCGTGTTGCTTCGCGACGAACTCTACGTGCGCATGGTGGCGATGCCGATTTCGCGCAGCCAATGGCGCCAGCGCGTGCTCTGGGTCGGTATCAGCGAAGAGAATACACGGCTGCGCGACGCGCTTTCGTTCGAAGAGCGGGCGCAGATCGAGAGCATCACCGAATTCGATCCGCGCAACGACCCGATCGATCAGCTCGCTCCAATTCTGCATGATTACGCGATCAACGTCGTGGTCGTGAACCTCGCAGGACTCGACACCGCTCATGTGCAGCCAGTGCTCATGACCTGCGAGCGCGAGGGAGTCTCTCTGGTCGTGAGGCCGGGTCTTCGCGGCCGCACACCTCTGGGGATGAACATCGATTGGTTCGCCGGTGAGCCGGTGATTCACTATCGTCCTCACTCGGCGCGACCAAGTCATCTGCTGATCAAACAGGGCATCGACTATGTCGCGGCGTTCGTTCTGCTGATTTTGTGCTCGCCGCTTTTTCTGCTGATCGCGCTCGCGGTGAAGCTCACGTCGAAGGGTCCGATTTATTTCGAACAAACCCGCGCCGGCCTGAATGGGCGACCGTTCACCTTGCTGAAGTTCCGATCCATGCGCGCGGGCGCAGACCGGGAAAAAGCATCGCTCGCTCCGCTGAATGAAATGACCGGCCCGGTCTTCAAGCTCACGCACGATCCGCGCGTGACGAAGTTCGGCGGTTTTCTGCGACGCCACGGCTTGGATGAGCTGCCGCAGTTGATCAATGTCCTGCGCGGCGAGATGAGCTTGGTCGGACCGCGACCGCTGCCTGTCGACGAGGTGAAGAAATTCAGCGACGACGCGCATCGCCGGCGACTCAGTGTGCGCCCGGGACTGACGTGCCTGTGGCAGGTCAACGGGCGCAATGATATCTCCGACTTCGCCGAGTGGATTCGACTGGATCTGGCCTATATCGACCGCTGGTCGTTGTGGCTCGATCTGCGAATCCTGCTGGCCACCATCCCGGTCGTGATCTTCGGCCGCGGAGGACGTTAATTTTAAAACAAACGATCACAGTCGCCGCCGGTAGTTCGCACTCGCATTGCATTGCTTGGGGAATAGAACCGCCGGACCCCACTATCCTCATTATGGCGAATACCGATCGATTGTCGGCGAGAGAGAAGTTCAGTTACGGCTTTGGTGATCTGGCGTCCTGTCTCTATTGGCAGACCGTATCCACCTATCTCGCGCTTTTCTACACGGACATCTTTGGCATCACGGCTCTCGCAGCAGGAACGATGATGGGGCTGAGTCGTTCGAGTGATGCGTTTTTCGATCCCGTGGTCGGCCTGCTTTCCGACCGCACGAAATCGCGCTGGGGAAAATTTCGTCCATTCCTTCTCTGGGGCTGCGTTCCGCTCGCAATCGCCGGCGTGTTGACGTTCACCGTTCCGAATTTTGGCGAACACGGAAAACTGATCTGGGCCTGGGTCACGTTCAACGCGCTCATGATCATCTACACGACGATCAACATCCCTTACACGGCGATGCTCGGCGTGATTTCGCCGAACCCCAATGAACGCACTGCCCTCTCGTCGATAAAGTTCGTCGGCGCTTTCTCCGGGGGAATTATCGTTTCGGCCACACTCCTGCCCATGGCCAAGGTCGGCGGTTGGCTCGGGGCGACATCCGTGAAACAGGGCTGGCAAATGTCATTCATCGTTTACGGAATCGTGGCGATTGCGTGTTTTCTGCTCGTTTTTTTCAACACACGGGAACGTGTGCTCCCTCCAAAAACGCAGAAGACATCTCTTGTGAAAGATCTCCGCGATCTCGTCACGAATGGCCCCTGGCTGATCCTGCTCGCGACCACATTGACATTTATCTTTTTCGTGGCGCTCCGCGGAAATTCGACCGCGCATTATTTCAAATACTACGTCGGCTCACAAACGCTGACGTTGCCCGCATTTTTTCCAAAATCGATGGCAGGCACCCAGGTCTGGAGCTGGGAAAGCCTTGTTTCCGTCTTCAATACCTCGACTCAGTTTCTTTCATTGATCGGAGCGATGCTCGTGCCGTTCGTCGCGCGCAGGACCGGTCGCAAAGCCGCCTTCATCATTCTTTTCGTCATCGCCATCGTTTCGACCGCGGCGTTCTACGTCTTAAAGCCAGATCAAATCGTTTTATTATTCTGCATCAATGGACTCGGATCCATCACGGGGGGCCCGCTCAGCGCGTTGCTTTGGGCCATGTACGCCGACACCGCGGATTACGCGGAATGGAAAACCGGTCGCCGCGCCACGGGTTTGGTATTTTCCGCGTCGATCTTTGCCCAGAAACAAGGCTGGGGCATCGCGGCAGGCCTCTCTCTGATTTTGCTCAACAAAGTCGGCTTCGTCGCCAATCAGGCGCAGACGCCCAAGGCGCTTCAGGGCCTCGTGAATTTGATGAGTCTTTTCCCGGCGATTCTCGGCGTTGTTTCGATCATTTTGATCATTCTCTATCCGCTGAACGAAAAGCGCATGAAGGAGATCTCGGCGGAGTTGGACGCCCGCCGAAAAAACGAAGAACCCGAAGCTGCCCCGGTCACGACGTAAGTGCACCGGCCAGCTAACGGAGCGCCGGCCGGGAGGCTGGCGCATCGTTAACTAGAGCGCGGCGTCACGTCTTATTACACTCGCAGCGCAGCCGGCTCCGGCGACTTCTGCGGCGCGGCACTTCCGTCGGCTTTCTCCAGTTTGTCGTACCAGTTGAACTTCATCAGCACCGTCGTGACCGCGAGCGTGATCGCGATTCCCACGCACCAGCCCCACTGGCGAAGCACGAGGTAAATCGGCAGCGTCACGAGGCAGAGTTGCCAAATGATGCCGACGGCGACGTTGCACGAATCGCGCAGCGCGTTGCGATTCGGGATGAACGTCGGATCCTGCTGCACGACTTTCGTCCGAATCGGTCCCCACCAGCCCCACGGATTCACCGTCTTGTAGAAGCTAATCAGGATCTTCTCGTCCTCGGGTTCGCTCATGTAGGTACCCACGAGGCAGCCGAGGAGCGAGACGATGAAAAGGATCGGGAACGTGTAGAGCATGTTGAAGGTGTGCCCGATAATCGCTTCGCCAATCGGCGGGACGATCATCGCGCCACCAATGCCCGCGATCATGCCCCAGAAATAACCGTAGCCGTTGAAGCGCCACCAATACCATTTGAGGACATTCGCCACGACGAAACCGCTGTAGAGCGAGCCCACGAGCCACATCATGACGTCCGTGATGCGGTTGGTCAGCAGACCGAACACGATGCCGATCACGAGAAACACCAGCGACACAATGCGGCTCAGCGCCACTTCCTTTTTGCCGCCGGCGTTCGGATTGATGAAGCGCTTGTAGATGTCGTTGACGACGTAGGCTGGCGCCGCATTCAGCGTCGCGGCGAAGTTCGACATGAATGCCGCGGCCAAGCCCGCGAGAAGGAATCCCACGACGCCGGTCGGCACCTGCTGGCTCAACACGAGCGGAAGAATTTTCTCAAAGTCCGGCGTGCCCTGCGATTTCAACTGCGGCATGCAGAACGCCAGTGCCAGCACCGTGATGCCAGCGATCATGAGGTAGCGCGGAAACATCAGCACCAGCGTGACCATGCCGTTCATGAGCGACGCCTCGCGCGGATTACGCGTCGCGAGAATGCGCTGCATGTCGTAGTTGGGCGCCGGACCGGCCAAGCTCGCCAGGACGCCTTTGAAGAACATCAGGCCGAAGATGATCGAGAAGAACTCATTTCCATCCTGCTTCAGGGCCCCGTTGGCCGTGTGCAGAATGCCGTCCCAATTGAGATCGAGTTTCCAACCAAAGAACGGCGAGAGCCAGCCTTCGGGAATGTTGTTCATGATCATCTCCGGCTGAACCTTCATGATCGCGATCACACCGATGACGATCGCCGTCAGCGTCAGAATCGTGAACTGCATCACCTCCGTGATGACTACGCTGATCATGCCGCCCTTGATCGCATAGAGCGAAGTGAGCGTGAGCAGGATCATCGCGTAAATATTCTCGTCCGTGAAGAACCCGGTCGTGTTGCCCGTGAAATGCCACGGCAGCATCACCACCGCGAATTTGCCGATGCCTTTGAAGGCGTAGGCGAGCAGGCCGATGACATTGACCAACGCGAAGACCACCACGCTCATGTAGGCAAGTGTCGCGCCGCGACCATTGCCAAAGCGCGTCTGCATCCACTGGGCGCCCGTCAGGACATTCGAGCGCCGCAGCCACGCGCTCATGAACATCATCAGGAAAATTTGGTTAAATGTCGGCCACACCCACGGCAGCCAGATACTTTTCAGCCCGTAAAGAAACAACACGTAGACCAGCCACATCGTGCCGCTGATATCGAACATGCCGGAGGCGTCGGAAACGCCGAGCATGTACCAAGGCAGCGACTTTCCTCCTAGGAAATACGAGTCGAGGTCCTTCGTGCCGCGCCGGGAAACCCACAGGCCGATCAAGATGACCAGCAGGAAATATCCGACGATAATGGAGACGTCTAGGGTATGGAGTTGCATGAACGAAAACGAGGTTGGCGCTGGTGCGCGGACGGCAGGGGCGGAGTCGGTAAAGCGGCGTTTTGCCCTAGTAAACTCGATAGTCTGAAAGATGTACGCCCAACATGAAGTCCTGGACTGTGAAACGCCCGAGCGCGTTGGGCACGAAGAATTCCATGTGATGTATTGTCTTTTTCATGACAAACTTTGCCGGCGGCTGCACGGCGGCACGAGGCGCCGTTGACAGTCGTTCAGGATTGCGCCGTCAGTTTCCGTCATGGCCGATATCCCGCATCGCATTCTCATCGCCGATGACCAAGGCGATGTTCTCGAAGCGCTTCGATTGCTTCTGAAATCGGAAGGCTATCAAACCGAAGCCGTGAAATCGCCGGCGGCCGCGCTCAAAGCTGCCGAGACGCGTGATTTCGCGCTCGTGCTGATGGATCTCAATTACGCGCGCGACACGACCTCCGGCCAGGAGGGTCTCGATCTCCTCACGAAACTCCAGAACGTCGATTCATCCCTGCCTATCGTCGTCATGACCGCCTGGGCCAGCGTGGATCTCGCGGTCGAGGCCATGCGCCGCGGTGCACGCGATTTTGTGACGAAGCCCTGGGACAACCCACGCCTCCTCGCCATCGTCAAAAACCAGATCGAACTCGGCGGAGCCGTCCGCGCCTACCGTCGCTTGGAGCAGGAAAATCAACTCCTCCGCGGAAAGAACGGCGGCCCGACGCTCATCGCGCAATCCGCCGCGATGCGTCCCGTGCTGGATGTCATTGCCCGGGTCGGTCCCTCCGACGCGAATGTCCTGATCACCGGCGAAAACGGCACCGGCAAAGGTGTAGTGGCACAGGCACTACACGCGGTTTCGGCCCGCGCCGCGAAGGCCTTTATTTCGGTCAACATGGGCGGGCTGCCCGAGGGCGTTTTCGAGAGCGAACTCTTTGGACACGTCCGCGGCGCGTTCACCGACGCGAAGAACGATCGCGCCGGACGCTTTGAATTGGCCGACGGTGGCACGCTTTTCATGGACGAGATCGCGAACATCCCGATGACGCAGCAGAACAAGCTGCTGCGCACGTTGGAAACGGGACAGTTCGAGCGAGTCGGCTCCTCGCGCACGTATCGCGCCGACGTTCGTCTGATTTCCGCGACGAACGCCGATCTGCACGCCGAAGTCGCAGCCGGCAGATTTCGGCAGGATCTGCTTTTTCGGTTGAACACGATTCACCTGCACCTTCCTGCGCTGCGCGAACGGCGCGAGGACATCGAGTTGTTGGCCCAACATTTTCTGAAGCAGCACGTCGCTCGCTATCGGAAGAACATCACCGGCTTCGACGAAAGCGCGCTGCAAGCGATGCGTGATTATATGTGGCCTGGAAATGTTCGAGAAATGGATCACGCCGTCGAACGCGGCGTCCTGATGGCGCAAGCCAAGGTCATCCGTGCCGTGGACCTGGGCCTCAACGCCAGCCGCGAAACCAATCCCCGCCTCGAAGACATGAGCCTCGAGCAAGTCGAAAGCTTCCTCATCAAGAAAACCCTGGCCCGTTGCGACGGCAACGCCCGCAAAGCCGCCGAAGAACTAGGCCTAAGCCGCAGCGCCTTCTACCGGCGATTGGAAAAATATAATTTGTGACAATCTTTTTTTAGCCGCAAAGAGGCGCAGAAGGCGCAAAGAGGATATGCGTGAAAAACGACATCTTTATACTTTGCGATCGTGTGAGACAGGTGAGCTTGGCGCTGCACAAGCATCTTCGGCATGGGCACACTGAAAAGGTTTACGAAAATGGTTTGGCTCATCGTCTGCGAAAACTCGGAGTTGAGGTGACGCAACAAACGGCCCTTTTTGTGCGAGATGAAGATGGCATAGTGCTCGGAGATTTCATCGCGGACATGATGATCGAAAATTGTCTGATCATTGAAATAAAAGCATGTCGTGCTCTCGCCGCCGAACACGTTGCCCAACTATTGGGATACCTCCGCGCATCTGGTCTGGAGCACGGTCTTCTCATCAATTTCGGTTCCCCAAAAATCGAGATTAGAAAATACGTCCTTTCAAAATACTAAACCGACCTCTTTGCGCCTTCTGCGCCTCTTTGCGGCCCCGGTTTTCTGTACCTCTTTGCGGCTAAAAAAAAATGCCCCGCCAAGCCAAAATCCCCCGCGATATTATCATTCTGCTCTACGCGCTTCTTGGCGGCGCTCCGGCCGTGGCGATCACGCTGATCATACTCTGGTGCACCGGTGACTACAGCGCTTACGCACAGTGGACATTCACGATCCTCGTCCTCTCTTCGTGGCTCGGATTTGCCTTCGCCCTCCGCACCCGCGTCACTCGGCCGCTCCAGACGATGTCCAACCTCCTCGCGGCTCTGCGCGAAGGCGATTTTTCCATCCGCGCCGCCGGCGCCACGTCCAACGATCCGCTCGGCGAAGTCCTGCTCGAAATCAATTCTCTCGGCACGCTGCTTCAGGAACACCGCCTCGGCGCCCTCGAAGCCACGGCCCTCCTCCGCACCGTAATGGAGGAGATCGACGTCGCTATCTTCGCCTTCGATGCGAATGCCTCGCTTCGCCTCGTCAACCGCGCCGGCCAGGAACTCCTCGCCGAGTCCGCCCAACACATTCTCGGCCGCAGCGCATCCGAGCTCGGGCTCGCTGACTGCCTCGAAGGCGACGATGCCCGCGTGCTGCCCAACGCCCATTTTCCCGGAGGCACCGGACGCTGGGGCATGCGGCGAACCGCCTTCCGCGAAGGAGGGCGCCCCCACTTTCTCGTCGTCATCGCCGATCTCAGCCAGGCTCTCCGCGCGGAAGAATTGAAAGCCTGGCAACGGCTCGTGCGCGTGCTCGGCCACGAACTCAACAACTCCCTCGCACCTATCAAGTCGATCGCCGGCAGCCTCGGCACCGTGCTTCGCCGAAAACCACGCCCAGACGGTTGGGAAAACGACATGCGCGGCGGCCTCGAAATCATCGAAGCCCGCGCCGATAATCTCACGCGCTTTCTCCAGGCCTACGCTGATCTCGCGCGCCTCCCCGCCCCCAAACTCGGCCGCTGCGAGGCGTCCGCCCTGATCAAACGCATCGTCGCAATACCCCAGACGTCGCCCATCGAGGTGCTCGGCGGCCCCGATTTCGTTTTCAACTGCGACGCCGCGCAAATCGAGCAGCTCCTGATCAATCTCCTGAAAAATGCCTCCGAGGCCGCCGCCGAAACCGGCGGCAAAGTCCGCCTTCGTTGGTCGCGGCGCGACGGTTTCGTCGTCTTTGAAATCGAAGACGACGGCCCCGGCCTGGCGAATCCGGGAAACCTCTTCGTCCCGTTCTTCACCACGAAACCGACCGGCACCGGCATCGGCTTGGTCCTCAGCCGGCAAATCGCGGAAAACCACGGCGGCACCCTCCATCTAGAAAACCGCACGGGGCACACCGGCTGCATCGCTACCCTGCAGTTGCCCGCCACGACCAACGCCTGATCCGGGCTGGCCCAAGTCCCAGTTGCGGGACGCAAAAATCCCAGCTCCGACAGCATCGCCACAGGCGAGCCGGGCCGGTACGCGCATAGCCTTTTAATCATAAGGCGCTTACAGTTATCCAAACGGCTGGCACGCGGCGTGCAAATCTGCTCGCACCTCATGGACATCGCGCGTCCACAAAACCTCCAAGCGAAACGTCGCAAACGAATCATCCTCGGCTCCGCCGCCGTGCTCTTGCTGGCGACGGCTACGTTTTTCGTCAGCCGGCTCAAACCAGCCGCGCCCACCGTCGAGCGCAGCTCCGTCTGGATCGATACGGTCAAACAGGGGCCAATGCTCCGTCAGGTCCGCGGCCTGGGCACGCTCGTCCCCGAAGAAATTCGCTGGATCGCCGCCCGCACCTCCGCCCGCGTCGATCGCATCGTCATTCGCCCGGGCGCGACCGTCACGCCCGACAGCGTGATCCTCCTCCTCACCAATCCCGACGTCGAACAAGCCGCAGCCAACGCCGACTCGCAGCTCAAGGCCGCGGAGGCCGAATTGGAAAATCTGAAGGTCACCGTGGAGCGCTCCGTCCTCGAAGCCGAGTCCGCCGCGGCGCGTTCCAAGTCCGAATACGAACAAGCCAAGCTTCGCGCCGAAGTGAATGAAGATCTCTTCAAGGACGGCCTTGTATCCCCGCTGGAACTACGTTTGTCGCGCGTGACCGCGGACGAACTCAACACGCGCAATCAAATCGAACAAAAGCGCTACGCTTTCGCCAAAGATTCCGTCGCCCCGCAGCTCGCGGTGAAAAACGCCGAGGTGGATCGCATGCGCGCCCAAGCCCGCCTGCGCCGCGAAGAATTCGACGCGCTCTCCGTACGCGCCGGGGTCGCCGGCGTTCTCCAGCAACTTCCGATCGAAGTTGGGCAACAGGTTCAGCCTGGCACCAACCTCGCCCGCGTGGCAGATCCGACGAAGTTGAAAGCCGAGGTTCGCATCCCCGAAACCCAAGCAAAGGACATTCTGATCGGCCAGCTCGCCTCGATCGACACGCGCAACGGCATCGCCAGCGGACACGTTTCCCGCATCGATCCCGCCGTGCAAAACGGCACCGTCCTCGTCGACGTCGCCCTCGAGGGCGAACTTCCCCGCGGTGCCCGTCCCGACCTTTCGATCGATGGCACCATCGAACTCGAGCGGCTCGCCAGCGTCGTCTACGTGAGCCGCCCCGCCTTCGGTCAGGAACGCACCACGATCGGTATCTACAAACTCGATACAGACGGCATTTACGCCACGCGCTCCCAAGTCCAGCTCGGCCGCAGCTCGGTCAACACGATCGAAATCCTCGGCGGTCTCGTGCCAGGCGATCGCGTGATTCTCTCGGACATGTCGCAATGGGACAGTCACGACCGCGTAAAACTAAATTAACTGAAACCTTCCGGCGACTGCCGGGTTATTAAATCAACCTTATTCGCCCCCTTCATGAACGAACGTTGCCAACCCCATTCCCAAGCTGCCACTATCGGCGGTTTATCCACTTCCCAGGTTACTCCGATGCACTACCCCGCCCACCTCCATGTTCATCGTCGTAGTCGTCATCATCTCCTTAACGCTGTTCGTAGCGTACGATAGCGAGTCACCGCATTGACGAAATCTTCCGCCAAAACGCTATCGCCATGCCTGCCACACCCGAAGTCCTGATCAAGCTCGAGGGCGTCACCAAGGTCTTCCTCACCGATGAGGTCGAGACGCATGCCCTTTCCGGCGTTCACCTCGAAATTCTCAAAGGTGAATACGTCTCCATCGCCGGCCCTTCCGGCTGCGGGAAATCCACGCTGCTTTCGATCCTCGGTCTGCTCGATACACCCACCGAAGGCCAGTACTTGCTGAACGGCCGGCCCGTCCAGGGGCTCTCGCTTCCCGAGCGCGCGCGCATTCGCAACCGCGAGATCGGCTTCATTTTTCAATCGTTCAACTTGATCGGCGATTTGACGGTTTATGAAAACGTCGAGCTCCCGCTGACCTATCGCGGCATGGCGGCTGGCGAACGCAAAGCGCGCGTCAATGAAGCCCTCGAAAAAGTAGGCATGGGCCACCGCGCGAAACACCTCCCTTCCCAACTCTCCGGTGGTCAACAACAGCGCGTCGCCGTCGCACGCGCGCTGGCCGGACATCCCGCCGTGCTCCTCGCCGACGAACCGACCGGAAACCTGGATTCCAAAAACGGCGACGCGGTTATGACGCTGTTGCGCGAGCTCCACAAAGGCGGCGCGACGATCGTCATGGTCACGCACGATGCGCGTTTCGCGCGCAACGCCGATCGCACGATTCACGTGTTCGACGGCCGAGTCGTGGAAGAACAAGTAGGCGTTTGAGTCTCAGCGACTTTGCGGCATATTATCGGCGATCCGCCGATGAAAATGCCGTCCAATAAAGCCGTCGCCTCGCACGAAAACGACTTCCTCGTCTTCGTTCTCCAAAGTCTGGAGGGCTTGTCCGGCCTCGAATCGCGGCCGATGTTTGGCGGCCAGGGCCTATATTCGGGCGGCAAGTTTTTCGGCATCGTTTGGCACGGCCGCGTGTTCTTCCGGACGAACGAGCACACTGCGCCGCAATACGTTTCAGCCGGCTCTGATTATTTTCAGCCGAGCGCCACGCAGACGTTGAAGCCGTTTTTCGAAGTGCCTTCCGCCATCGTGGAACGCCCAAGCGAACTTCTTCGCTGGGCCATCCAGGCGGCGTCGATCTGATCCCGCCTCGACAAATTTCACCTGCTTCGCAGCGTCTCAAACGTATGACGCCGCGCGCTTGGATCCCCGCCCTTCTCCTCACCGCACTGTCCGCCTTCGCCGACGTTAGCCCGGAACTCACCAAGGCGATCGAGCAGTTCAAACAGAAGAACTACGATGCTGCTGCCGCAGCGTTGCAGGCCCTCGATAAGCAAACGCCCAACACGCCCGAGGTTTTGTACTACCTCGGGATGACCGAGCGAAAACAGAAACACTACGAGGATGCGGTGCGTCATCTTGAAAAAGCCACCGAGCTGTCGCCCAACAACTCGGCCTATTTTCTCGCCCTCGGTGATGCCTACGGGTCGATCGCCAAGGAAACGCGTTCCTTCGGCGCAGCCCAGCGTACCGGCCAGGCTTTCGAAACGGCGGTAAAGCTTGACCCCAAGAGCGAGGAGGCACGGGCCTCGTTGATCGATTTTTGCCGCAAAGCTCCACCCATCGTCGGGGGCGGCATGAAACGCGCCTATGCCCAAGCCAAAGAGCTCCAGGCGCTCGATCCGATCGCCGGCGCGCGTCTGCTCGTCAGCCTGTATCGCGGCGACAAACGCGACGAAGACGCCTTCGCCGTTTGCAACGACACGTTGAAGGAGCATCCGCACGACTACTCGCTCCTCTACCTCATCGGCCGCATGGCCGTGGAAACTGGCACGCACACCATGGACGGCGTGCAAGCCCTCGAGGAGTGCCTCACACTGCCAGCTCCGGAAGGATTTCCGACTCACACGTCGGCCAACATTCGCCTCGGCCAATTGTATTCGAAAATTGGAGACTTCCCGTCCGCCCGGAAACGTTTCGAGCAAGCGCTGAAAGACGACCCAACCAACGCCGACGCCAAAGCCGGCCTGGATTCGTTGGACGCCACCGCCGCGGCAAACACGCCGCCCCCGACCGCATCATCCGCATCGCCGGAAACGAAGGAAAAGACGAAGTCCGCATCGACTCCGGCCTCCCCCGAAAAAGACGCGCTTCCGCCGAAGTAGTGCTCCAGCTCAAAGCCATCGCGAAGCAGTTTGCGGGCGGTCCCGAGGTTCTTTCGAAGATCGACCTGTCCGTCGATGAAGGCGATTTCGTCACCTTCATCGGCCCAAGCGGCTGCGGAAAATCCACGCTCCTGCGCCTGATCGCGGGACTGATTCCTCCGACCTCCGGCCAGATCGAATTCGGTGGCGGCCTCGCCGGAGAACACATCCGCGACATGGGTTTCGTGTTTCAAGAGCCCACGCTGCTGCCCTGGCAAACCGTCGCGCAGAACGTCGAAATTTTGCTCAAACTCCGCGGACTCGCCGCCGCCGAGCGCACTCAGCGTCGCGCCGCCGCCTTGACGCAAGTTCGCCTGGCCGGCCGGGAATCCGCCTTCCCCAGACAGCTTTCCGGTGGCCAAAAGATGCGCGTCTCCATCGCCCGCGCCCTCGCGCTGCGTCCGAAAATTTTATTGATGGACGAACCGTTCGGCGCCCTCGACGAGATGACGCGCGACGCCTTGAACGAGGAACTCCTCGCGATCCGCGCCCAGCGCGCCTGGACGACGTTCTTCGTCACCCACTCGGTCACAGAGGCGGTTTTTCTCTCCAATCGCATCGTGGTCCTCGCGCCAAATCCCGGGCGCATTCACGCCACGTTCGAAATTCCCTTCGCGTATCCAAGAAACCACGACACGCGCCGCTCGGATGATTTTCACCACTGGGTCGTGCGCGTTGCCGAAGCCCTCCATTCCGTCGCGCCGAAAGACGCTGTGTAACCATGAAACGGATACTGCTTCCCTTTCTCGTCGGCGTCGTGGTGATCGCCGCGATTTACGGCGTCCGCTGGCAAATCGACATCCACAACCCGAGCCAGCGTTTCATGTTGCCCAAGCCGCACGAAGTGCTGGTGGCGAGTTACACGCACCGCGATCAATTGATTCCCGCCACGCTCAGCACGCTGCGTGGAACGCTGCTCGGCTTCGCCAGCTCTGTCGTCCTGAGCGTTCTGCTCGCTGTCGCTCTCTCGCTCTCTCGCAGCGTCCGCGCCAGCCTGTTTCCCTATCTGATGATTCTGCAGATGACGCCGATCATCGTCGTCGCGCCGATTCTCCTGATTTGGATCGGCCCTGGTTTGGCCAGCGTGAGCATCATCACTTTTTTGATCAGCTTTTTTCCGCTCGTGGTGAACACCACGCAGGGACTCATCTCGACCGATCGAAACCTCGTCGAACTTTTCCAAATGTCACGGGCCACGCGCTGGCAGCAGATCATCTATCTGCGGTTGCCCGCAGCGCTGCCGTATTTCTTCACCGGCCTTCGCATCGCCGCGGTACTCGCTCCGATCGGCGCGGTCGTGGGTGATTTCTTCGCGGGAAATTCCGGCGGCGGCGTCGGCGGCCTCGGCTTCATGACGGTGATCTATAGTGCAAATTTGGATACACCGGCGCTCTTCGCCACGGCCGGGATTTGTTGCGCGCTGGGATTCTGCCTCGCCGGCGCAGTCAGCGCGCTGAGCTGGCTGTGCCTGCGCCATTGGCACGAGTCGTACGCCAAAGCGGACTGAGCGCCGCACTCAACGTTCCGGCACGAGCCAGCGCAAACGTCCACCGCCACCGGGCTGCTGTTGCAATTTTTCGCCGAGGTACTCGACCAGAGGCTGCAGGTCGGCCTGGATTTTCCAAGGCGGGTTCACCACGAGCAGTCCGCACCCGCGCATCTTCAACGACGAGCCATCGCCAGCGATCGCAACCTCGGCCACGAGCGACGGCGGCATTCCGGCCTCCGCAAATGTTGCGAGGAACGCGTCAGACCGAGCGCGCTCTGTCAGCGGATACCAGACGACGAACGTAGCTGCGGGCATGCGGCGCAGGCCTTCGAGCACGGCGTCGGTCAATTGCGCAAATTCGTTCTGCGCTTCATACGGTGGATCGATTAACACGAGAGCGCGTTTTTCCATCGGCGGCAGCATCGCGCGAATCGCTTTGTATCCATCCAGTGGATGCACCGAGGCCCGCTTCTCGTATTCGAATTCGTATTTCAGGGCGGCGAATTCCTCTTCGTGCAGCTCGCAGGCCGCGAGCCGGTCCTGCTCGCGCAGACTCATCTGCGCGAGCCAGGGCGAGCCTGGATAAAACTCCGCCGCGTCGGAACCGCCGCCGAACCGCGCATTGAAATCTTTGACTAACCACACGTACTCCCCGATTGCGCCCGGAAGATTTTCCTCGCGCCAAAGTCGCCCAATGCCGTCCGGAAATTCCGGTTTTCGCTCCAGCGAATCGCCGCGAAGGGATTGCCGCAGATCGTATTTCCCGCGCCCCGCATGCGTGTCGAGAAAGAGAAAGCCTTTCTCTTTCCGCTGCAGCCCGCGGATGATCGGCAGAAGCAACGCGTGCTTCCACACGTCTGCGAAATTTCCCGCGTGGTACTGATGCCGGTAGTTCAACGCCCGTCTCCGACCGGCACCTTTATCACCGTCTTCCGCACCAAGCCCGGCGACTCCGGCGCGATCTGCGGCATGTGTCCATCTACTGGATACAGGATCGCTGCATCACCCGGGCCCAGCCGCAACTGGGTGCAGGCCGGTGGGACTTGATAAAGCAAAACGTCCTGCGCCGGCGTCCGATCTTCCTTGAGCGCAAGGCCCGCGATATCGTTCACCTCGATGATTTCGCTTCCGGAGAAGATCACTTGGACATCGATGTACGCCCGATGCGACTCGAAGATGCCTTCGTTGCGGGCCTTGCTGCGGTAGACTTGCTCGAGGGCAAACGCGCCGCCCGACAACTCGACGCGCTCGGTTTTCCCTTCCGGCACCCGTTGGATCCGTTGGTTCGCCACGCTTCCTGGCGTGAAAACCTCGTTCAAATACTTCAGCGCTGCCTCAAATTTCGAGTGCGCGCCAACTTGCGTCGTGATTGCCGCGAGCGAACCAAAAATTGCCATGCCGCAGATCAACTCCGCCAAACGCCACTGGCAAGGAAACGATCAGGAAGAATGTTTGCCGCTCCAGAAAACAACGTTTGCCTGGAAGCGTGTCTGCGCTCGTCACACGCATCATCTCCGACGTCCACTACGGCGACCCCGCCGGGTTGGTGCACGACCTGCAACGACTGGCCCCGCTCCTCGACGGCGCCGACCGTTTCGTGATCAATGGAGATGCGCTCGATACGCAGGTGCTCGAAAATCCAAGCGAACCCCTTGGCGAACTGAACGCCCTTCTTGCCGCACACGCGCCCGAACATGTCTTGATCACGGGCAATCACGACCCGGATATTTCGAACGTTCACGAAATGCTTCTGGCGGACGAACGCGTGTGGGTCACGCATGGCGATGTGTTTTTCGACGAGATCGCCCCGTGGTCGAAGCTGGTCCCCGAACTGCGCCGGCGTATTCAACATCACACTACAAACATCTCTGCTGCAGAAATGAAGCGGCTCGAAGTCCGCTTTGGTATTTTTCGCAAGGTCTGCTTGAAACTGCCGCGCGAACACAATCCGCACGACCGCGGAATGGGCCCGCGCATCATGCGCATCGCCAAAGCAGTTTTCCCGCCGAATCGTTTCCTCGCCATGCTGCGCGTCTGGCGCGAGATGCCCGCAATCGCCGCCAGCGTAGCTCGCGCGCAGAGGCCGACGGCTCGCGTCATCGTTGCCGGTCACACTCACAGCCAGGGTTTCTGGCAGCAGCCAGACGGTATCATCGTCGTGAATACAGGCTGTTTTTGCGTCGGCCGCACCGCCCTGGCCGTCGACCTCGTCGGCGAACAGGTTCGCATCCGCAGGATCGAGCGACGCCTCGGAGAATTCCGCCTCGGTCCGCTCGTGAATCAGTTTACCCTCGCGCCGCAACGCGTCTCCGCTTTAACCCCCGCGCCATGAGCATGGATTTCGGTTGGTGGGCCAAAGACCCTGAAGCAGGAAAGTTCCAGATCAACGTGCGCGTGCACGGCGGCAATATCACCTGGGAACGCAAGCAGGGACACCACTCGTCGTGGGAACCATACCCGCCGACGGAGGACGACTGGGACCGCTTGATGAGCGAGGCCGATCGGCGGGTCCCGCGGCGGCTTATTTCACCGAAACAGTACGACGAGCTGAAAAAACTTCGCGAACGCGCGCTCGGCCTCGACACCGCGGAAGGTCAGTGACCCGGCAACGCTGCGAAGATCCTCGGCCAATGGATCTTCAACGTGCTCGTGAAGTCGTCCGGCCTCTCCGACATCCATTTCGTCAGCGCCGCCGCTTCGAACCATTCACCGCGTTCGATCTCCGCCGGATTCGTCAAAACCTCGCCGGCGTAACGTAGGGTAAAAACGGATACGAACTCCCAACCGGTCTCCGCACGGGGCGACAGTTTGAGTTGAAAAACCAACTCCTCCGGATTGGCCAGCACGCCGATCTCCTCGCGCAACTCGCGGATCGCGGCCGGCAAATAATCCTCGCCCGCGTCCAAATGACCGGAGCACGACGAATCCCACCGCCCAGGCCAGCTATCCTTCGCCATCGAGCGTTTCTGCAGAAAAACGCGGCCCGCAGGATCGAGGACGATGACGTGCACCGCGCGATGCAGGAGATTCCGCGCATGGACCAGCCGCCGCGTCTGCCGGCCAACGACTTGGTCGGCGAGATCCACCACGTCGAAAATCTCGTCGTCGCGCTGAGGAACCGTCGGTTGATTGAGGTTAGGCTTGTCCATGGAGCCGGAACGTGCCCTTTCGTGAGCCAAAATCGTTCGCTGCTCCATGCCAAAAATTGAGGTCAACCAAGTCGCCGAGATCCTGAAACGAAACCAGTTGGATCCAAAACTCCTCCGCCAAATTGTCGAAGAGATGAACATCATCACGGCGAAGGAAGCCGATGAGGAAAAGCCGCCGGCGGTGAAGAAACAGTTCGTCATTTTGATCTCGGATCCGGATGGCCGCCTGCCCGATCACGAGTTCGCGGGCTGGTGTTTGCAGATTCCGGAAAACGAAAGTCCCGCCACGACGCAGGAGCGCATTTTCCGCGGTGCCTACGAATACAACACGACGAAAAAAGGCCGCCTCTATCCGGCGAAAACCGTTGGCGAGGCCATCGAAAATATCCCGGCCAAGCATTTCAAAGAGGCCGAGGTATGGGTGAAGCACAAGACACCCGTGTTGATGCTTCGGACCGACAACGAAATTCCAAAGGACGAATCGGCCAATCCGCGTCGGCGGGCCGAATAGGCGCCGGCCGAGCGACGTCGCGTCCCGCTCAATTCTCGGTCGTCATTCCGTACGCTTTCGGATCGAAGCCGCGGGCTTTCAGCGCCTCGGCGATCGCCTTCAATTCAAGCCGCGCTCCAGGTGCGACGCCGTGCTTCTGATACCATCCTTGGTTCATCTCCACGGAAAACTGAATCTGCGGGTTCTTCGAACTGATCGCTGTCTCGTCGTAGGGATACATTGGATACACTTCACGCAGCACGCCGTCTGACGTGAAGTATCCGATGTCCAGAGGCAGGGGCGTGTTTTGCATCCAAAAGCGCATGCGCTCCGGCCGCGCATAAATAAAAACCATGCCTTGATCGGGCCCGAGGTCCGTTCGCCGCATCAAACCGGTCTGCATTTCCGAGGTCGTCGCCGCGATCTGCAATTGCACCGTCTGACCTCCGAGTTTGATGGGAAAATACGTCGAAATCGGTTTCGGCTCCGCCACCGCCACCGTGCTTTGCGCGGGCGCCTTGTCTTCGCCACATCCCGCGAGCGCGCCACAAAACGCGACGGCCAACAGGAGACTCGACCCAAAACAAAACGGTTTTGCGCTTTTCACGATGCGGGTGGCTAATCTTCACTTTGTCATAGATCAATCCAACTCTCCATCGTGGCCAATTCCTCGCTCCTCCTTTACGCGGATTCCGCGCAAAACGCCGATCAACTTTACCTCGGCCGCGTCAACGTCCCCGACGCGTTCATCTCCTTCACGATCGGACGGAAAAAATATGCGGTTCTGAATCGCTTGGAGTTCGGTCGCGTCAAACGTGAGTCGGCTTTCGATGTCGTTCTTCCTCTCGAAGCCGCCGCGAAAGTCGCACGCGAAAAATTCACCGATCGAAAGATCACCGCGGCCGAAATCATCGCCGTCGTCGCCCGCGAGCATAAAATCAAAAATTTTGTCGTGCCGGAGGATTTCCCGGTCGGCATCGCCAACCGCCTCAGTCAGCTCGGGGTAAAGCTCGAGATCGCCGACGGACCGATTTTCCCGCAGCGCGAAATCAAGTCCGACGCCGAAGCCAAAGCGATTCAGGAGGGCAATCGTTGCAGCGCCGCCGGAATCGCCGCCGCCGAAAATGTTCTCCGCCACAGCACGATCAAAGCCGGCAAGATCATCTACCGTGGCGCACCGCTGACATCCGAACGCCTCAAGATCGCGATCGAAACCGCCTGCCTTGAAGCCGGCGCCGTGTCGCTCGACACCATCGCCGCCGGGGGAGATCAGGCCTGCGATCCGCATCATCGGGGCTCTGGCCCGGTTCGCCCGAATGAACTCATCATCGTGGATGTTTTCCCGCGAGTCGTGAGCAATGGCTATTACGGTGACATGACGCGCACGTTTTTGAAAGGCCGCGCTTCCGACCCCCAACGCGAACTTGTCTCCGCCGTGAAGGACGCCCAATCCGCGGCCCTGAAAGCCATCCGCGCCGGCGTATCAGGAAAACACATACACCAGCAGGTGACTGATGTTTTCGCCGAGCGCGGCTACGAAACGAAAGACACGCCCAATGGCGCCGTGGGATTTTTTCATGGCACAGGTCACGGGTTAGGTCTGGCCGTTCACGAATCACCGCGGGTCAACGGCACGGTCGATTACAAATTGAAGCGCGGCAGCGTGGTCACGGTTGAACCAGGTCTCTACTACCCCGGCCTGGGCGGCTGCCGGATTGAGGACGTCGTGCAAGTCACGGAAGCGAAGCCGAAGATGCTGTCGAAGTTTCACTACGAATGGGAACTCAAGTGAGATGATCACCGTCGCCGCAGCTCGAAGTTTACTCGAAAAAATCGCGCAGGTCCGCGTTCTCGTCATCGGGGACGTCATGCTCGATCACTACATTTGGGGCGATGCGACGCGCATCTCTCCCGAGGCGCCAGTGCCCGTGGTCGACATCGCCCGCGACACTTACACCGCCGGAGGCGCCGCCAATGTCGCTCTCAACATCGCCTCACTCGGCGCCGGTTGCACCGTTGCCGGTCACTTCGGCGACGACGAAGCCGGAGTCCGGCTCACGAAAATCCTCGAGGAAAAGCGTATTGGAAAAATCCCTACAGCAGGCACCGGCGCGACCATTGTGAAGACTCGCGTGCTCGTGCAGCACCAGCAGCTCTGCCGTCTCGATCGCGAATCTTCTCAACCGCACTATCAGGTAAATCCCGCGAGAATCGAAAGTCTCTTCGCCGAGGCAATCCGGTCGCACGATGCGATCATCTTTTCCGATTACGCGAAGGGAACCTTGAGCGACGAATTGGTCGCCAAGGTCACTGAGCTGGCACGCGCGGCCAAAAAGTTCGTCGCCCTCGACCCGAAACCCAAGCGCCCTCTTGCCTTCCGTGATCTCGATTTGATTACGCCAAATCGCCGCGAAGCGCTGCAACTCGCCGGACTCCGTCCCGCGCCGCACGAGCCATTTCCCG
Source organism: Opitutaceae bacterium (assembly GCA_035765635.1). Classification (GTDB taxonomy): domain Bacteria; phylum Verrucomicrobiota; class Verrucomicrobiia; order Opitutales; family Opitutaceae; genus EW11. Next base: position 17,410 of record DASTWZ010000008.1, on the reverse strand, counting down.
CCGAAAAAGTCTGCGCCCGCCTCGAGGAGCTTTATCACACCCGCAATGTCGTCATTACCCTGAGCGAAGACGGCATGCTTCTCGCCCAGGACGGCAAAGTTGGAAAAACGATTCCCACTGCGGCGCGCGAAGTCTTCGACGTTTCAGGCGCCGGTGACACCGCTCTCGCGACTCTGGTGTTGGCCCTGGCCGCGAAAGCCGATCTCGAAACCGCGGCTCATTTCGCCAACGCAGCTTCCGGCGTCGTCGTTGGCAAGCTCGGTACGGCCACGGTCACACCCGCCGAGCTGCTCAAATACATCGAGCCCTGAGCGACATTGATGAAGGCGCTTTTTCTCGACCGCGATGGCACGCTCATCGTCGACAAACATTACCTCGCGGATCCCGCCGGCGTAGAGTTGCTCCCAGGCGTCGTCGAGGGCCTGCGCCGCGCTCGCGATCTCGGCTACAAACTCTTCCTCTTCTCGAATCAATCCGGCATCGGCCGCGGCTATTTCACCATGGACGCAGCACTCGCCGTGAACCGTCGAATGGAAGAATTGATCGGCCTCGGCCAGCCACTCTTCACCGGTGTTTGTCTCGCCCCTGAAAGCCCCGATCAGCCCCCCGAATATCGCAAGCCGTCGCCGCGTTTCATTCTCGAGATGATCGCAACGCATCGCCTCGATCCCGCGCAGTGCACGATGGTGGGCGACCGAGAGACCGACATCGAAGCCGGGCTGAACGCAAAAATTCACGTCGCCGGATTGTGTAATGGAAAACTCGATACAAACGGCTGGGCCAAATTTGGTTTCAAGGATCTCCCTCTTTTCTCCGACTTCTCCCACTTCGCCGCCGCGCTGACCTGAACGGCCAAGCGAGTCGGCAACCACGCTCCCGGACCGCGGCGCTTCAATGCGCACGATATCCCAACATCCGGGCCGGCAATAAAAACAGCGCTCTGATGAATGCGATGAGCGCATTCAACGCAGCTCCCACGATCCTAAACGGAATCGAGAGCAACCAAAGAAACGGACAGGCAAACAGCAGAAGCAGCGCCAGCGGCCAGCAAAGGACGAGGAGAATCGCCCATAACAAAAGTCCGGTGAAAAAGTTCATAGCGTTTCGACGAAATAAACAACACGTCGAAACCGCTGAAAGTTGCAGCCTCAGCGCTTGAAATCCGCCGAATCCTCTCGCGGAAACGTCTGAAACCGCGCGTCAGGCCTCGGCGCGGTCTCATCATCGCGATCGTCGTGCACGCTGTTGAGGTGAGCAAAACGAAATGGATGCTGAATCAGAAGAAGCACCGCGATGGCCACCGGAGCGACGCAGATGAGCCTGAAGAGCATCGCCGAAGAGCCGCGCAGCGGATAGGTAATCGAAAAGAAACCTGCTGCAGCCGCTCCAATCAGGATGCCGATCAGCACGTGCCACGGAAGTCGCTTCGTCGCGAGGATCAGCCGGTCAATCCCATGAATGAGGGACAAAAAACCTAGCGCACCGCCCCCTGCCCAAAGAATCGGAACCCATAGCGGAATCAGACGCGCGGACAACTGTCCATCACTGTGATATATCCACATCGCCTCCCGCAACGTCGACCCCAGCACGGTAAGTGCCGCGCCACATGGAAAGATGGCCAGAAGACAGGTGAACAAAATGACGCTGCCTCGAACCGCGGGATTCATTTACCTAACGTCATGGATGAGCCACGCACATTGCGCGGAGGCGACACCCTGCCCTGGATAGGGCGACGGTTTTGAAGTTGGCAGAAGCATGTAAAATGGACGGGGTTGGGGCCGGCCCCCCGGGGAAGAAGTTCGAGCGATTAATGCTTTCGGCATCGTCAAATGCCAGAAAATGGGGATTGCGAGACTCGTACGAAAAAACGTTCGAAGGGCGACCTTAAACTAAGTTCGGCGTGCAATTACCAGCATTTCAGCGCGGGCCAAACAGTGTGGCCGCCCGCAATGATGAACGGGCTTCAATTTGGACGATCGCGCGCCGAGGTGGTCACGAGCGAACTTTCAGATGTTCCGACCGCTGAGGCAGACTCGCATGAGCCGTAGTACCCGCTCGGACTTTTCTCGGGATCCCGCAAATTCAGACGCCGTGACTTCCTCGCCCAGCGCCTTGCCTTGCTGCTTTAGGACCGCAGCGATAGCTGGCGACTCTAGATCGGCGATTACTGCCTCGAGGTCTTTCCGTTTAAACATTTTTTCGATCCGCAGTCGGTACTCGATCCGCATATTTTCGAATCCGAGCGCGTCCAGAATGATCCGGTGCAACTCATCCAGTTTAGCCGCCTTGAGCGTCGGGTCGTGGGGCAACAGCCCGTGCGCATCCAAGTCCGCAATGATCGGCTCGAATCGCCGAAGCACCAGTTGGTCGTGAGTCTCGCGCACCCCTAAAACCGCGATGTAGCGATCGAACACATCCGCAGCCGCGGCCGAAAGCGGAAGCCACATCACTGCGAGAAGTATCAACCATCCTTTCATTGTGCGGCGAACTCCCTACCGCAAATAGGCCTGAATGTCCGCCACGATTTCGCCCGGCCGTTCCTGCACAACTCCATGATCGCCGTTCGGCAGGATCGTCAATTTCGCCTGCGGGACGCAGGTGGCTTCGAGTACCGCGATTCGCGGTACATCGACAACTCCCGCACTCGCACGACTAATCGCCGAGCCTGGCACAGACCCGGCGTTGGTTGTATCGAGCGCGTCGGGTTTGCGCTCTCCTGACATAGGGTTGTCATTCGTCAGAGCTACCCTCCCCGCGCACGACGCATATCAATATGAAAATACTCGAAATCGCATTCACCGGATACACCGTAACCGACGTCAAACGAGCCCGCGCGTTCTACGAAGGCGTCTTGGGCCTCGAGACATCTCGCATTTGGGGCGAAGAACCCGCGCCAGACTGGATTGAATATGACATTGGCAGCGGCTGTCTCGCCATTGTGAAAGGCGACGGCAAGCTCTGGCAACCATCGCCTCACGGCACAGCGGCCGCCTTCGAGGTCGACGATTTCCAGGCGTTCGTCGATAAAATCAAAGCAGCCAACGTGAAAATCGTGATGGATGTCTACGAAAGTCCCGTTTGCTGGATGCTGACGATCGCCGATCCCGACGATAACCGTCTGGTCATTCACAAACGCAAAAACCGCTGACCTGTTCCCCTTGGCTTTCCCCGCGTGATAGCGATTCCGGCTTCGCCGCGTCAAATGCCGGTCGTGCCTTTCCTGGGAAATGAAGGAAGCCGTGGGTCCAGCACGACCCACGGCAATTTATCCTCGGTCCAAACACTCTTGGCCGGCGCGTAAGCTCCGGGCTCATCGAGCGACGCGATTGTTATATCAATCCACTCCGCTTCGTCCGAGTCCTTGAAGAACAAGTGCGTCCCGCAACAATCCGCAAAGAAGCGAAGACGTTCAGCATGCGGCACGCGACGAACTCCTCCTTTGACAATCCGCAATTGAGCAGGCCGAACTGAGCCCCAGGTCACATATGGGGCGCCGGAACTTCGGCGGCAATCGATACAGTGGCAGTCACACAGGCCTTGAAGGTCTCCGTCGACTTCATAGCGCATTCCTCCACACAGACACCCTCCGGTGATTTTGAGTCCTGAACTGCTAGGATTGGCGCTCTGAGTCATGACGGGCTTAAGCCTCCTCGGCAAGGTGCAGGTCAAACCATGTCTGTATATCGTCTCTATTTTCGAAGCCGCGTTGTTTCTTCACCTCAGCCAGCTCGGCCGAACCAGCGTCGCGCCAACCGCGCTTTGTCATGAATCCGTTCCATATCTCGATTTCGTCATCGCTCGGTTTATAGCCATTGGTGAAACACCATTGTAGCACCTCCTCGTCGGTGCCACCGGCAAGCACTCGCGAAACAAGATTCTCGTATGCGATGCGAAGAAACGTGCAACAGCGCGCATCGAAATGCGTGCGATTCGCCGTGCCTGTATAATAATCCGACGGTAAACCGCCAGACGCCTTAAGCCGAATTTTGTCCAGCATTCGTCCAAAATAAACGATACCGCCGACGCGTTCGTAGTCACTTCTCAGGCCAGGGATTTTCATGCGCAGAGCCAAACGCAGATCACTTCTTCCGCCAAGCTCTTGGTTAGTCGAGATGTACACAGTCTCTACAATGGCCACACACACACTTTCGACTGGTGAAGCTGACGCGCATCCCAGCCGACGGGCTACCCGGACGACTTGAACGTTCTCATTTCGTCGCGACCGCAACGAAATTTGTGCCGGCGCGTTCACAGACAACGTTGCTGAAACCGATGCCCAGCAATTCCTCTTTCATCGAGTCGCGGGTCCATCCAAATTTGTGACAGAAATATTGCGGAAACAACGAACGCGAATTGTCCATCTCCGCATCACGCCCTTGAGGAATGTCCTGGCCGCCGAACAAGTAGGTCAACTTCGCTTTCAAGGGAATCCGCCAGCTCTTGATCAGATATTCAGCGTCAGGCACACGAATCTCGCTCTTGCCGCCCGGCTTCAGTAGAAGAAAAAATTCTTTCATGATACGCACCGCTTCCCAATGAAAGTGGTGCTCGATAATATCTTTAGCCAAAATGTAATCGACTTCGGCAGCCTTGAAGAAGGCGAGAAGCGAGTCTTTTGAAATATCGATGATCCGATCGACTCGCGGCAAGGAGTTGGAGCCATCGATATTGATGAACCCCTCGCGGTAATCCGTTCCACATCCAACGTTGAGTTTCATACTAAAACCGTAATCTGTCGTCTTCAGCAGCTGTTCCACTTGGCCAATCAGGCCAAATGCGTGGCCGTTCGATTCGGTTTGGCCAGAGAAGTTCCTTTCTGCGGCGTAGAAGCAGGCACCTCAGGCCGTCAAGTTGCTAACGCGCCACGAGATATTCACCGGCGGGCGGGGCGATCAAAAACTCCATCACCTCAGCGATCTTTTCCTTGGGCACTCGCGTCGCGGCATGCTGATGCGCATCGACGCTCGTCCACACTTCGAGGACGACGAATTGATCTGCCGCAACTTGATCCCGCAAGAGCCTGCACGAGATGCATCCGTCTGCGGACTTTACTATATCAATGATGCTCAGAAGAAATTTGGCCAGGTCTTCAGTCCGAGCTGGTTTGGCGTTGAAGTAATTGAGTCGTGTGACGGGCATAATAATGGCTTAAACAAAGATAGTCTGAGCGACTCCCAAGAGCTGCGGCCTTACGGCTCCGCATCCGCGGCGTCGTCGATCGTCAGGAGTTCCATTGCTTTTTCGTAGTCGTCATCAGGAACGTCGACCTTCACGCCTCCGACCGCGTTGGACGCGAGCCAGTCAAGCGTCACCATATTTTCATCCCTAAGAAAAGCGGCAATTCCGCTGCCTTCCAAACGGGCTCTCAACATCTGCGCTTCCATGGGAGAGCCGAAACTTGCGACCGTTTTCATGAAACAACCATCCCACAATCCAAACCATTGTCAGGCCAGAATCGTCGCGCCCTTCGCAATACCAACCTCTGCATTCTGACAACCAGCTGCGATCAAATCAGCCAGCCGCATCATACTGCATGGAAAAGCCGACGCGTGCAGCCGGGCAAATCAGCAGGGCTAGACCGACCTAGTCGTCGATCTTAGCCGCATAGTTGTCCCGAACTTCCTGATTTATATACGTAGCCAAACCATCTCCGGAAAGCGCGAGCTTCTTCATCTTTTCAACGTGCCGCTTACCTGGCTTGACCGCGTCGTACCGATAAGTGCCACCTGTCTTGAATCGGATAATGATCGAGTCCGTGGCTATTTGAAACGCTGCGACGCCAGAATCACCGCTCAAATCTTTATATTTCCTCATAGGCGTCACGATATGCCGACGCAGTTGAAGGATCACGAACCGTGATCTCTCACTTACGTCTCAAGTTCGACCTCGATTCCTCCAACCCACTTAGCGACCAGGTTATACACAAATCCACCCAGGACACCGGCAATAAATCCAAACACTGCGTACATGACCGGAAAAATCAAAGCCATCACCACGCTGAATCCAACGCCGAACGCCGCAGGTGCAAACCCGTTTGAATGGCTCGCTGCGCCAGCAACGGATCCAATAACCGCGAACATAATAAAAAACGGAACAATGATAATAGATATCAATCCATAAATTACAGCCAGCATCTTGCCCAACTGCAACGGTGAGATTTTTTTGATACGAGTTGTTGTAACCATAAATGAATTTCCCCTCACTTAGCGAGCTCGACTCGCCGGCCGTTTAGCTCCCCCGCAACGTGAGAATACCGATACGTGGTAATTCGCACAAATGCTGTCTTTAAATCGACAGTCTTCATCTTCGACAGGTCGGGTAATGATCAGTTATTAGGCAGCTGCTTATTAGACGAATAATCAGCGTCCGGACAATCCAACTTCCAACGGCAGAATGTCATTTGCGTTTCTTGAAACCTCCAACGAAATGAAGCCCCCATGCCCGTTGATCATGTAATATTCGGCCCTGACCCATAAGGGGCGTTCCGCAAAATAGATGACGCCATACACGCGTTGTACGTGGCGACCAATCATCCGAGGCGCGAAGACTTCCGTATCGAGAACTCCGCCCAACCCCTGAGCGGCTTTCGTGAACCTCGATCGCACCGCATCCAACTGAAGCTGATCCTTCGAATCATACCAGGTTCCAAGCAATGCCTCCACACCATTAGCCTGAAAGGCCTGCAAACCACTACGAAGTACGTCCACACCATCCGCACGCGCTGCCGAAACCATGGCAGAAATGACCGCTAAGATAATCAATTTTTTCATAATGTTATTTTTAACCTAAAAGATGAGCCACGCCTTTAATCGCCGTGGTAAAACGCAGCACTGCTTGATTGGGGATAGAGACGTTGGCTTTAGCGGCCGGTTTCGACGACCCTCAAAGTGCCTCAAAACGCCAAGGGAACACGTAGCGACATCCTCTGCCTGCAATGACATTGTCGACCGTTCGGATGATGATTGTGGAGCGGTTGTCGAAACGGGAGGTCGTCGATCGACTAGGGATGCAGCACAGTTCAACCAAAGAAGAAACTACTATGAAATTCATGATGTTAATGATCCCGGCCGTGTATCGCGGCAACCAGAAGCTCGACCCAAACTTTATCCCCGAGCCGAAAATCCTCGAAAAAATGGGCAAGTACAATGAAGAGCTCGGCAAGGCATTTACGATCACCGATGTAAATGGCTTGCAGCCCCTGACAAGCGGCGCTCGCGTGAGCTTCGCAAACGGAAAGAGCACTGTGACTGACGGTCCACTAATCGAGGCCAAAGAAGTGCTCGGCGGCTATTGGATGTTCGAAGCTCCTTCGAAAGAAGAAGTGGTCAAATGGGCGCAAAAGTGCCCCGCTCAGGATGGCGATATTATCGAAATCCGGCAAATTTTTGAGTTCGAGACGAAATAGATTCTGAACCCAATCTGCCCCGTGCAAATGCCGTTTTTTTCGACGCGGCGCGTCTTCCCGCGACAGGCATAGGAGCAGTGTATAGAAATTGGTTCCTCGATCCGGTCGTCACTGTTTAGTTTCTGGAAAACACGCCGGCGAAGAAAACGGTTGTTTCGCATCTACAACAAACATCACCAGCGCGCGCAGCTCTGAAGAGCCATTGCTGGAAACCTGCATCGGAAGATTCGCACCGAATCCCGGTTCAGACTGCCCCGCGGATACGACCAACTGTCCTTTCACACTACGGATCAGCTGCTGGCCACGTAGAACATAGAATGCCTCTGATCCAGGATGAATATGTATGGGTGTGACACTGCCGGGCTTCCCGCTAGCGACGTTGATTCTCAGAAGATACTCACTGGCCTGAATGCGTGGAATCGGACCTATCTCAGCCACTTTCGGCATATCTGGCTTTCCCTTGGGCCCAAGGGTGAATCGCCACCAACTCCCATCCAGCTCCCCAATCAACGGCTCCAACTCAGCCTCTTTTTCGGCGTCCGCTCTCGATGCGAACTTTTCTACGACCCAATACAGATCGCCAGGCGGAAGAACACTGACCTTCTTCTCCGTCAGTGGCTTAATAGACAACGCCGACTCCGCAGCAAACAAAGCACCTGCCGCCCCAAAGAGAGTCAGCAACAACAGCAATAACGATCGCCGGATGGAGTATGACATATCGTAATTATCGAAAAACCATTGTAGAAATTACGTGCCTCAAGAATCGAAGGCGTAACGCCTAAAGCTCAGCTACGACAGAAGACAGCGCAACCTCCTTTGTCGGCAGAGTGACGACTGCAGTTGTTTCTATCGTCTGGTTGGGGGTCATGTTAGTTGCTCGCGCCCTAAGTATACAACCGCCATCCAGTATTCTACAGCTAGGCGTTCTGCAGCTGTCGAATACGGGCTTGGATCGCTTTACTCTTCTCTTTCTTTAGCCGAGCAAGCGCCATTCGAATACTTGGTCCAACTGACGCATTTAAGCGAAATGGGTAAAGCGCTGAGATCGCCCAGGCGCGAACGACAGCAAGCCGGTCTTGCGTAAACGGGACCAACACAGAAACCGCCTCATCAACCATAGCAGCGGGAACCGGAACCGACGCCATGATCTGACAAAAGTTGAGGCGAGCAATCCAATGCCCGAAACTATCCGCCATCTCTATCACGCGGCGCAAATCTTCGTCTGGAGGAATAATGCCGGACCTAACCGCCTGACGAAGCAGCCAAAGCGACTGCCAAACATCCTCCGCGTCCAAATGATCGATCGCCAGAATCGCCCACCGAGCAAACTCCCTTTCCCTGTGGTGAGCAGCGTAAATCGAGTTCAGATGACTGACACTGAGCCTCCCACCAAGTTTATTGATCAATGGATTCATCTACCTAACGCTCAATGGTGTGCCACGCTGCAGCAGGCGCAGCGGGTGCGCCAGTAACCAACGTGCCGGTCGTAACCGTTCGGCTCAACGGTTGATTAGACTGATTCATAAGCCTGATAGGCACTCACCAGTCCACAACTCGTCAGGCGCTTTCGGGGACCAACGTTTTCGTGAAGAAAAGGCTGTTTGGATCCTCAACATAGTTGCCAAACGGACCACAGCGTTCGAATCCGAATTTCGCGTAAAGACGATGCGCCGAAGAAAAGAACCCCATCGATCCAGTCTCGAGACTTAAGCGCTTATACCCTCTTCGCGAGGCTTCGGAAATAATGTGCCGGAGCATTGTCGATCCAACGCTGCGACGACGCCAATTCCTTGCCGTCCGCATCGACTTAATTTCACCGTGGACCGGCGACAACTCCTTCAACGCTCCGCAACCAACCAACTCTTCGCTCTCCCAAACCGACCAAAATGTAATCTCCGGCCGCCGCAGTCCCGAAAGATCCAGTGCGTGCTTACTTTCTGGCGGAGACACCGCGCGCATATCTTGAATATGCTCTTCCAGAAACGCCGCGATTCGCTCGCCACTTAAATCATCAATATGAACTTCCATGCCGTTTTAACGTTTAAAGTGAGCCACGGAATCGCCGCCGCAACGAGTGCGCCAGCGGCCAAGATACCGAACTGTAGTCGTTGGCTCCTGTGACTCGTTACGAATTTCTTCAGATGGGCTGTCCGAAGCCAATATCATATCCATCTAAATCCTGAACTCCAAACTCACGGATATCGTATGGCTTATTCCCAAGTCCATAGTCAATTTTTGCTCCCCTTGTGGTGAATTCAGCGAACAACGCGTCCACATCATCGACCCAGAAATACACGTTCCACATACCTGGATCTACTTTCCAGTGCGGAGCGATTTCTACTTTCTCAGGAGCTCGATCAAGCATCAACCGCATCCCGTCCCGCTCCAAAATAACGAAATCGGGACCATCGCCCCAGAAACGCGTATAACTGAAACCTAACGAGTCGCGGTAATAGTTCGCGGCAGCACGGACATTACGCACCAGCAAAACAGGCGCAGAGGCAGTCAATCGGGCAGGTTTCATAAAACGAAAAGATCCGCTACGCTTAAAACGAGGCAATACTCTTTTCCCCTTCAGGAGGCACCGATCGCTGCCGCATCGCCTCGCTCATCGAGATAAAAGACTCGCAGACGCCACGACTGTAAAAATGTCCACGTGACGCGCGCACTGGCAGTCGACGTACCGACTGTAGCTGTAGGCCTTAGCGACCGACTAAGGGAAACAGCAAAAAAAACCTATTGGTCATGGAAAACGGATTAAAACCTCGGGTTGCTGCGACCATTCGTTGTGCCCTCCGCGAATCACGTGAAGTTTACTCTGGGGAATTTTCTCAACCAGTATTCTTGCGTGGGAAATTGGAATAACCGTGTCCCCTTCAGCCGCAAAGATATCAACCGACCCTTTGTAGCTGCCTAACGCATCAACATTGTTCCACATTCCCGCTAAGGCCAATCCAACGGGAAAATACCTGACGTGCTCAGACGCGACGCTCTTCAATGAATCAAAGGGCACGATTAAAACGATTTTATCGGGTGGTATACTGTCGCGAGCCAAAGCTGAGGCGGGTCCACTTCCAATTGACTCACCCACTGCGCAGATGCGCGCATGCGGATAAGTTCTTCGCAGTAGATGATACGCAGCCACAGCTGCTTCATCAAAGGATGCTCTTGATGGCTTTCCCGAACGTTGTCCGTAGCCAGGATACTCCAAAATAAACACACTATCTGAGGACGCGAAATGCGGTAGCGCGTAGACTCGATCCGCCGCTTGCCCGGCGTTTCCGTGGAGAAATAGCCACACAACGGAAGAATCGGGGATCCGTCTCGAGTAGCCGATAACGTGTCCTTCGTCCTTCCACTCCGCTAGCCCATTCGTCACCGACCGATGAGTCGGATAAAACAAAAATTTCCTCTGCGCAGGAACACACCCGGTCAAAAACGACGCCACAAAGAGAATAAAAAGCCATTTCATGCTACCGAACGTTTAATCCTGAGCCACGGTCACGGCGACCGCGAGCCCCCCGAAAACACGAATCGAGATCAATGTGTACGTGGGTTCTAGCAAATGGTTAGGCGCGGCTACACGCTGAACGAAGTTCACATGGTCTTTTTCCTGTGAAATTCACCCACAGGTGGCGCGCCGGAAGTGATCCATGCTGAATCGTGGCGAGTCATGCCGATCTTCGGGTAATACTCTCGCGCCTTCGGTGCGGCAAGCAGGATGAGCTTTGCCTCTGCGTGCAGTCGGCTTTGTGTCAGCCTGATCAACTCAGTGCCTATGCCCTTCCCCTGATAGCGAACATCCACAGCCAAATCCGAAAGATAGCAGCAATACTCAAAGTCGGTCAGAGATCGCGCTACCCCGACCAAGAGATCCCCTTCCCAGGCAGTGCACAGAAGATTCGCGTGCCGCAGCATCGCCTTGATACGCCCACGATCACCAATTGGACGTCGCTCTCCCAGCGTAGACCTAACCAAAACGTCGATAAACTGCTCTTCGGACAAACAGCGATCACAAGTATAAACTACAGATCCCATCTGCCTAACGCTTAATGTGAGCCACGCACATAACCAACGTCCGATACGTCAGCAGCCGGCGCGCTGGCTGCTGCCATTAGCGCTATCGACCGGTTCGGCATTTTCGTCTGTTTGCGTGAAATCACGGGTAAGCTTTCAATGGAGAGCGATCGCCAATCAGCCAGACGTGTCCAAACGGATCAACAAATCCGCCTTGGCGGTGCCGCCCCCACGGCTCGACATGGGTTCTGATTGGATCAGCATCGCCATTTGCGCCTATAGCCAACGTGAGCGGTGCGCAAGCAACCGGCGTACTGGCTGTAGCAGTTTGCCCGGCAACATGCTCAGGCGCGTGGAACAGGCTTCTCATATCTTCAGTGGAGGACCGACTATATCCATTCCATGCGCCTCAAATAACTTCTTCAGCTCGATCTCCATGTTCTTGGGGATTTCTCGCCCGAGCTGCGCCATCTGACGAAAGAACTCCTCCATTGTACCCGCAGGCTGAAACAAAACCAGCATCTGTCCTACGCCTTCGCTGACCATTGCGAACGTATGAGAGACCTTGCGCGGAGCAAACGCAGAATCGCCCGGCCCAACTTTCACAATGTCTTCTCCGACCCGAACTATAAATTCGCCCTGAAGAACGTAAAACCACTCATCCTGAACATGGTGAACGTGCAACGCGGGACCGCCTTTACTGGAACGGTAGGTATCGTAAATGCAAAGGTCTCCTCCGCTATCTTGGGCCGAGACTTTCAGATCAAATCGTCCGCCCATGATGAGCAACTCTTCGCCATGCCTATCCTCGTTCGCGCCTACACGAAAAGCACGACAACGCTCTGCTTTCGTGCCGGAATCCGATGCACCTCGTGCCAATACAGCCAATGCACCCAAAGCGACTGGACCAGCGATAAACCTTCTGCGATTCATAGATCAAATAGATGCGCCTAACGTTTATGATGAGCCACGCCTAAAGCTGGCGCGACGCGTGCACAGCACGGGGCGTGACAGATCTCGCCATTGGCTCTAGCGACTGGTTAGGCTGAACTACGATCGGCGAAGCACAAACCAATAATTCCACCCTATCAAGAGCAGCTGCAATGGAATCCTGACAATGAGATAACGCGGGCCAAATCCATGGCCGCCAAAATCGACACGCGCGTAGGCAGAATATACGTTCAGCGGCAATGCCAACACCAGAAACGCCATCGTGATGATCCCTGCAATAAACGAGGACCTAGCCAAGAAAAGGCTGACGGCTAAGCCCAACTCGAATATCCCACTCGCAAACACGATCAGATCGCGGCGACGAAACCAGGGAGGAATCATCTGCTGCATTTCGGGACTTTTCACAAAATGACCAATAGCCGTGAACAAGAACACGCATGCCAGCGCAACTCGCCCTGCGTACTCACAGTTCCGCACGAACGCATACGTCACCAGGAATCCAAGAGCCAGAATCGAGGCGATAATCAAAACGTTTTTCATACCCACCTAACGCTTAATAATGAGTTGGCTCTAGCGACTTATTAAGCAACTTGGATTCATGATCGCGCTGGACCAAATCGGCGGTTTCCTCCGGTACTTCTTCCAGAGTTATGCAGGTTTGTGATCACGACGTATAAAGGAGTAAACGACACAGTCGTGCGAGCTCCCTCCAAGCATCACCCTGCTTCGAAGAATGCCTTCCCGGCTAGCTCCAGCATTTTCTGCGGCTTTCTGACTCGGCAGGTTAAGTGTGGATGCGATGACCTCCAATCGTTCGAAAAGCGTATTTTCGAACGCCCAGGTCACCAATTGACGAATAGCCACAGATGCGATGCCCCGCTTCGTGTACCTTATGCGCACCCAATAGCCCAAATTTGCGACCCGATCGTACTCGAGTACTCTATTCAGACCGCATCCACCCAAGAGAAGATCATTCCCGTCGAAGATACCAAACGCGTACTCCCGCTTCGCTACGAATGCTTTCTCCTGAAGCGCAATCCACTCTCTCGAATCAGCAATAGAATATTTCGGGTGGCACCAAGGTAACCACGGCGCGAGTTCAGCCTTGGATTCGAGCACCGCGTCAAAGTGCGCCTCCGCATCAAATTCGAGAAGTGGACGTATGTGAATTGAACTCACGCTCAGGTACCTAACGTTTTATGTAGATGTTGGCTCTAGCGACTGGTTAGGCGTAGAAATCCCCTCGCCTGATACGAAGCCGCACGAGCGCGGCAATATCACGGTCCAAGGTACGCAATCGGTAGAAGCACCCCCTAAACGTATTCTTCACGAGGATCGCCTTTGAACTGCATGACCGCAATGATGTCCTTAGGATTGATGTAAGCACTAGGAATCAAGCTCTATCCCAATCCGCCCATTGCTTCATCTCGCCTCTTTCCATATAAAGCAGATTGTCGAGCTGAATAAAAATCCATGCTCTGCATTTCTGATGAATTCAGCTGGCTCTAATTCTGAGGACCCGACGTAGTAGTAGGTACCATCCTTCCCTTTGTTAGTCTCGATCTTATACCAGTTCATTTCCATGTGAGATTTCGGCTATCTGCGCTACCAAAGCGAATCATTTCTAACCGTGGCTCTTTTAATGACCGGCACAGCTGTCGATCTAGATCGCCGCTTTCAGGTATAACAGCCGCCTAACGTTTTATGGTGAGCCACGCCCACATCCGGCACACCCGCTGCTGGCGCACCGGTCACGCCGGATGTAGGCGTGGCTCTAGCGACTGGTTAGGCGAAAAGCCGATGACTCGGCAACTACTCATACGCTTACGTCCCGACCTGCTACACTAGCATATTTTTTATGCCGATGAGATACACGACGGTTATCGATCTAAGGCAGAGTGCGCCTGACCTAATCTCGATCCATAACTACCCATACAATCCATGTGACACCAAGATTGTAGATTACGAGACCAACAATGCCAAGGATCGGAGCGATACCAGTTGCAATCAGAAGCACTAGATTTCCAAAAACCATCGCGACGATGTAGTCGCGCAGCCTCCTTGATCGGCGCCTGGGAGGCGGCGCCACATCGTTGAGCCCAGCATTGTTCGCTGCCGACAGGTTCTCCTCAAGAATCTTATGCACTTCATTGGGGTCTGACGAGTGGCTCGGGTCGACATTGATACGCTCGAACTCTTTTGGCTTGAGCCGATAATACTTCCTGGGTGGATCAGAATCTTCAGACATCGGATTTACGCCTAACGTTATAGGTGAGCCACGTCTACAGCCGGCGCGACACGTGCGCAAGCACGGGGCGTGACGGATGTAGACGTTGGCTCTAGCGACTGGTTAGGATGCATGCCGAAGAGGCGTCCCTCACCAAAAATTAAAAACCGATAACAGCCGATCCTGGGCTCACCCGAAGCTGACACCCCGTCGCCATTATATCTGCACCGATCGAGCATTCGCTAGTAGCGTGTTCAGCTAGTACGCCGAGCAAAGCGAATTCTTCGGTCAGTCAACACAACGCCGTGCTCCCGCACGCTCCGCTGCCGAAGATTAAACGATGACGCAGCCAATCGCACAGCAATGCACCCCGGCGTCGTGCTCCAAATACATGAAGGCTCAATCAGACCCCAGCGCGAGCACACAAACAGTACAACGTAGCTTCGCACAACCAACATTGTATACCGAGTTCTGAAACCGGCGCAACCACGCATGCGACCAGCCCTCCTAACGTTTTATGGTGAGCCACGCCTAAAGCTCGCGCGGAGCGTGCGCCAGCACGATCCGCGACGGCTTTAGGCGTTGGCTCTAGCGCTTGGTTCGGCGGGGGGCCAAGACGAGATTTATATCCGTCATTATGAATCAAAAGGGGAAATCGCTTTCTGACTTTGCGGAGTGAGCTTGGCGAGATGCTGAGGGGAAAGTAAGCCGTGCCTTTTCAGCGCCCAACAACGCTCATACAGGCGGCTCCTCCTCCAGTCGTCGAAGCATTCAGCGACGATTCGATCGCGATTCCGCACCGTGTCGTAAACAAGCCTACGCTTCTCGTTTTCCGAGACACCAGCTCGAGAAAGGATCTCACGTATCTCCTCGTTGATTCGACGCGACAGCTCCTCAAGCAAGGAGTCGAAAATGCTCCGTAGGTATTTCCAGTCTTCTTCCGATGGATCGACGATCATTGCGAGTTTCAGGCGCTATTCTTTGCTGCGGTAGCTCGGGATGCCGAACGTTTAATGGTGAGCCACGGCGGAAGCCGGCGCGGTGGGTGCGTAGGCAGCCGACGTGCCGGCTGTAGCCGTTGGCTCTAACGACTGGTTAGGCAGTGGGATACTCAACGCTCTCGCTTTCATTCACCTTCAACCTGACAGCACTATTACTCGACTCAATCCCAGACTGTCCTCCCGGGTCTAAGCCGTTGCCCGCGTCGTACCAGGGCAGTCTCTCGATGTGATCCGACTCGAACCTGAACCTTAGCCCGAGCCTGGCATCCAGGGCACTCTCTCGTGGTCCGAAACCTACGATCTCAATACTAGCTGCTCACCCCAAAAGTTAATCTACCGTTTCTAAAGCAAATCTGACCCCGATACGGACCAACGCCGTAAGCGCTCCCAACCCAAATCGATAGCTTCCTGAAACATACCTAACGTTTTATGGTGGGCCACGCCTATAGCCGGCACGCAGCCTGCGTCAGCAGGATGCGTGACGGCTTTAGGCGTTGGCTCTAGCGACTGGTTAGGGCTTTTCATCTCTGAGACGCTTAAGCTCTTCGAAATCGATTTTGTCCTTAGCCCTCTGGAGTCGCCGCCTTGTTCGCGATGAGATCGTCCAGAGATATAAAAGGAATGCTTAATCTTTCGTCGATAAATTCAACTTTTCGACCATAGCAGCTGTCAAACGCGACCCCATCGATCCCTGTAAGGACCTGGATTTTTTTTCATCGGCTCGCGACCTATCTCAACGATGATCTCAGGATCCCAAAAGTCCTCTGCCTTGAGGCCAATATCTGAAAAGCCGAATTCGGAAAAGACCTGCACGAGCTTGTGGGCATTCGCCACCGAAATCGCGACGAACACGTCTAAATCACCAGTGTACCTTGGAAAACCGTGAAAGCCGACAGCATACCCTCCGACTACCAGAAACCTAACGCCGTTCTTTTCGAGTAACTCGATGAACTCTCGGAAATGCTTGTTCACGACCATCGTTGGAAGTGTGACGGATTACCTCCACCGCTTGCAACCGTTCTGATGGGCTACGTCGCAGCCACGATTGCGTGCGATCATCCCGATCATGTAAGCCGCGTCTGATGACCTGTATCCCACGATCAATGCGAAAAATCTAAGGATCTGTCCGCCGAGTGCAAACCTGCTCGCCCTAACGTTATAGGTGAGCCACGGCGGAAGTCGGCGCGGCGGGTGCGTCAGCAGCCGACGTGCCGGCTGTAGCCGTTGGCTCTAGCGACTGGTTAGGCTCCGTGCTCATCGCCAACGATGCCAAACACTGAAATTCGGAGCTTCGCAATAGACCCCACTTGCCACACTGCCGCCATCGCGGTGCCGAATTCATGCATCGGCAAAATGACTACACATCTCCTGCTCGTTGCAAAGCGATTTTCTCCGGATGACCAATAAGCGATCTTTCGTTCAAACCGAGATACCCGAACCACCTTTCGAAGCTGATCTCAATCAGCCCCAAGCCAATCAGGCGTGTCCTCAACTCTATCCCAAAGTCGCGAGCCCAAAAACTCAATCCCCTCAGCGCAATCCAACAAACGACTCCGTCCCAAATATCATCATCCCACACCTCGATCCGGTCGACTCCGCACGCGGGTATAAAACACACACCCGTAGATATAAGCCTAACGTTTTATGGTGAGCCACGGCGGAAGCTGGCGCGGCGGGCGGCAAGCTGGGGCCGCTGCACGGCGTGCCGATGACCATCAAGGAATCGTTCGACGTCGAGGGCCTGCCCACGACCTGGGGCGACCCGGCGTTCAGGAACAGCGTCGCCGGGCGGAACGCGCTCCTCGCCCA
>DASTWZ010000007.1:0-327056 GCA_035765635.1 Opitutaceae bacterium | reverse complement strand
GAGACACTCCAAACGCGCTCGCCGCCACACTCCCCGCAGAAATCGCTCGTCCAAGAAAGCCAAGCACTCCTTCAAATATGAAATAATAGCCGAGCCAACTTTCCGCTTGCCTCACACGGCATCATAGCAGGGCGAGCGGTCCCTCGCGAGCCGCAACAGCATGGATTAACCTCCGGGTTGAGCCACGCGTCATAGCGGCTCGCGACGGACCGCTCGCCCTACCCACTGAGGCTGGCCATGCTGACATTCATCATTCTGCATTCTTACTTCTTCCTTAGCGCGCCGCTCGCTTGAGCTTTGGTTGCGGCTTCGCCGCGCTATGCCTCTTTGCGGCTAAAAAAAAGGATCGAACGCTTTCTGCCCGCGGAGCGGCTCAGAAAATCGTCAGGGCGCGGGCGCTCTCGATGACCACCCAGGCTCCGCCGGAAATGAACGCGAGCGTGAGGAACATCTTGATCTGCTTGCGGCGGCGGAGGCGCGCATCGTAGCGGTCCGTGCTCATCGGAGCGAAACCGCCGCTCTGGCTGAAAAAGCTCACGAACTGGGCGTTCCGCAGACGCGTCGTCTCAATCGTGCTGTTATCGACGCGACCCATGCGGATCGCGGGACGATGAAACAGATTTTTGAGGGAGCGCAGCATCTTGATTCGGTAGACGTACCAATCGAAAATTAGTTCGTTTTTTTAAACTGAAATCAACAGCGTCCAATTTTTTCACGCCTTTTTCCCAGCGCACGCACGCATGCATCACTTCAATTACGTTGGCCAAGACCTCCATTGCGAATCCGTCGACCTCGCGGCTGTGGCGAAACTCTACGGCACGCCGACCTACGTCTACAGCGCGGCGACGATCGCGGACAACACGACGCGGCTCCGTCAGGGACTGGAAGGTCTCGATCTCCAGATCTGCTACGCGATGAAGGCGAACTCCAACATCGCGCTGCTCCGCCACTTCGCGAATCTCGGCGCTTCGTTCGATCTCGTTTCCGGAGGAGAAATCAAGCGCGTGCTCACTGCCGGCGCCGACGTGAAGTCGAGCGTGTTCGCCGGGGTGGGGAAGACTGAAGGCGAAATCCGGCTCGCGCTCGAAAACGGCATTTTCGCCTTCCACGTCGAAAGCGAACCCGAGCTGGCGCGGATCAATCACGTCGCCGGTAAAATGGGCGTAAAAGCTCCCATCGCGATCCGTATCAATCCGGACGTCGATGCTCACACGCATGCCAAGATCACCACGGGCAAGAGCGAAAACAAATTTGGCATCCCGCTGAAGTTCGCGGCAGCCGCCTACGAGGCCGCCACCAAGTTCAAGAACATCGCGATCAAGGGCGTGCAGATGCACATCGGTTCGCAGCTCACGGACATCAACCCGTTCGTCGAGGCGGTCACGAAGGTCACGCCCTTCGTCGAGGAGCTGAAGGCCAAGTATGGCATCACCTATTTCTCCATTGGCGGTGGCATCGGCATCATTTACCGCGATGCGCTCGCGAGCGGCCAGCCCGCCTGGTGGGATGCTCAGCCCGAGGACAAACGCCCCATCACGCCAGAAGCATATGGCGCGGCGCTCACGCCGCTGCTCAAGCCGCTCGGTCTGAAAATCCTGCTCGAGCCCGGACGCTTTCTGGTCGGCAACGCCGGCGTGCTGCTTTCCCGCGTGGAATACATCAAGCGCGGGCAGGGCCGCAATTTTCTGATCCTCGACGCGGCGATGAACGATCTGGTTCGCCCGGCGATGTACGAGAGCTATCACGAAATCGTTCCACTGCATCGCGACACGACGCGCCGCGCGTTCGTGGCCGACGTCGTCGGTCCAATCTGCGAAAGCGGCGACTGCTTCGCGAAGGAGCGCCAACTCCAGGAAGTGGGCGAGGGCGAATACGTCGCTTTCATGAGCGCCGGCGCCTACGGCTACGCGATGGCAAGCCGCTACAACACGCGCTCGATGCCAGCGGAAGTGCTGGTCCAGGGTTCGACCTTCGAGCTGATCAACGCGCGCGAAACCTTCGAGTCGATCGTAGCCAACGAGCGCATACCGGCGTTTTTGAAAAAATAGGGTATGGTGGGCCCAGCCCCGCCGCTGACCTTGAAGACCACCACTCACACGTTGCGGAAATTGAAAGGTCAGCGCCCGATCGTGGCGGTGACGGCGTACGATGCGATCACTGCCCGTTATGCGACCGCAGCCGAGGTCGATCTGATCCTGGTCGGCGATTCGGTGGGCAACACCTTCCTCGGTTTCGAGAACACGATTCCCGTCACGCTCGACATGATCTGCCACCACACGGCGGCGGTCGCGCGGACGAAACCAAACGCCCTCGTGGCGGCCGACGTGCCGTTTGCCGAAGCGCACTATGACTTCGAGCGCGTGCTGCAGGCATGTCAGCGATTGATCCAGGATGCGGGCGCGGAAGCGGTGAAGATCGAAGGCGGCGCCGAACTCGCGCCACAAGTGGCGAAGTTGACCGACGCTGGCGTGCCGGTGTGGGGGCATGTCGGATTGAAGCCGCAGCAGGTGTATTCGCTCGGCCGATACAAGAAATTCGGGACCACGCCGGCCGAAGCTGACAGCGTGATGGCCGACGCGCAGGCTCTGGAGAAGGCCGGCGCCTTCGCGCTGCTCGTCGAGATGATCGATTTTGGCCTGGCCAAGCGCATGACCGAAGCGGTCAAAATTCCGGTGATCGGGATTGGCGCCGGGCCGGATTGCGACGGGCAGATTCTGGTGTGCAGCGATCTGCTCGGGCTCACCCCCGGCTACGTGCCCAGCTTCGCCAAAGTTTTTGCGCAAGCCGGCGAAGAATACAAAAAAGGTTTCTCCGCCTACGCCGAAGCTGTCCGCGCACGGACATTTCCGGGAAGCTGATCGAACCGCAGAATTTTAGCCGCAACCAGACCTATTTTCCCCACGAATTACACGAAGCACACGAAACGACCCGACCATATTCCCGCGAAACACACGGAGGGCACGGAAACTAAAAATGCCTTCTGCGTCTTCCGTGTATTCCGCGGGAAATTTTCTGAATTCGTGTGTTTCGTGTGATTCGTGGGCAAACTCCATCCTATGAATTTCGTTATTCTCGGAGCGGGTGCTTGGGGCACCGCATTTGCCATTCATCTCTGCCGCTTGAATCACACGGTGTCGTTGGTGCCGCGTCGCTTCGAACAAGCCGTGGCGATTTCGTCGGCGCGAGAAAACACAGAATATCTGCCGGGTGTTCCGCTGCCGCAGAGTTTGCAGATCGGTTATGAAATCACGCCCGTCGTGATGGAAACCGAGGTCGTGCTGCTCGCGTGCCCGGCGCAGTCGCTGCGCGAGACCTGCCAAAATCTTGCGCACAACCTCGGCCTCGCCACACAACTCCGCCTCGTCGTCAGTCTCGCGAAGGGACTCGAGGGCGGCACGCATTTGCGCACGAGTGAAGTTATCTCGTCGGTCCTTCCGCAATATGGCGGGGGCATTCTGACCGGGCCGACCAACGCAGCCGAAGTCGCGCGCGGCCTGCCCGCCGCAATGGTCCTGGCCGTGTCGCGTATCGACGATTTCACTACAAACGTGCAGGCGGCGCTGAGCGGCCCCTCGCTGCGAGTCTACACCAGCGATGATCTCGCGGGCGCCGAATTCGGCGGCTGTTTGAAAAACATCTACGCGATCGCCGCGGGCTGCTGTGACGGATTGCGCCTGGGCGACAACACGAAGGCCGCACTGATCACGCGCGCTTTGACCGAGATGACGCGCGTCGGTCAGGCGCTCGGCGCCAAGGCAGAAACGTTTTACGGCCTCAGCGGCGCGGGCGATTTGATGGCCACGTGCTACGGCGCCTGGAGCCGCAATCGGGAATTTGGGCAGCGCATCGGCGAGGGACGCAGCGTCGGCGAAATCTTGGCCAACCGAAAAACCGTGGTCGAAGGCTACAAGACGACAGAGTCTTTTCTCGGTCTTTGCCACGGCAAAGGGATCGACGCGCCGATCTTGAGCGAAGTTTACCGTATCTTGTACGAAGGGAAAAAACCGGGCGACGCACTCGCCGCCCTGATGATGCGAGAGTTGAAGCGCGAGGCATAAGCTGGTCCGCCCACAATGCAGATCGCTGTTGTCCTTTCGCTGCTTGCTCTCGGCATCGCGCTCTTCGTTTCGGAAAAGGTTTCGGTCGATGTCGTCACGCTGCTCCTTCTGATCGGGCTCG
Source organism: Opitutaceae bacterium (assembly GCA_035765635.1). GTDB lineage: Bacteria > Verrucomicrobiota > Verrucomicrobiia > Opitutales > Opitutaceae > EW11. The sequence goes on along the minus strand of DASTWZ010000007.1, from coordinate 322,877 downwards.
TGCTCGCGGGAGTGCTCACGCCGGATGAAGCATTTGCCGGATTGAGTTCGGACACGGTCGTGGTGCTCGCGGGCATTTTCGTGCTCTGCGGAGCAGTTCAAGATTCCGGCGTATTGAATGTCGTGAGCGGCGCGTTGATTCGCGCGGCGGGAAAAAGCCAATCACGTCTGCGGCCAATGCTGATGCTCGGCGTCGGCGCGATGGCCGCGTTCATTCATGCGACGACCGCCACGGCGTTGTTCATCAATCCCACGGTAGGCGCGGCGCGCCGGTTGAAAATCAGTCCATCGCGCCTGTTGATGCCGCTCGCCTTCGGATCGATGATGGGCGGCACCTGCACGTTGATCGGCACATCGACCAACATGGCGGTGAGCGCGTATTTGAAGAAAGCCGGTTTCGAACCGCTCGGGCTTTTCGAGTTCAGTTTGATCGGCCTGACGCTGTTGGTCATCGGCACGATCTACATGCAGTTCGTCGGATCGCGGTTGTTGAGTTCGGGAAAAGAAAACGTCGCCGACGAGACGGACCTTTCGATTCGCACGTATTTGTCCGAGCTCGTCGTCTCGCCCGATTCCGCCCAGGTGGGCAAAACGCTGCGTGACTCCGCGGTCGCCGCGCTCGGGATTCGCGTGCTGGAGATTACACGGCACGGCGTCCGCTTCATTCCGTATCCCCACACCTTGCTCGAGGGCGGAGACACGCTGCTCGTCTCCGGTGACAAGGAAACGCTCAAAGCAGTCATTGGCATCAACGGCATCGAAATCAAAGCGGACGCGGAATTGGGTGATGAGAGTTTGCAGCACGACGACGTGCTGGTGGCGGAAGTGTTGATCGGGCCGCAGTCGAGTTTGGTGAACCGCACTCTGCGGCAGACGCGTTTTCACGAGCGCTTCTCGCTGGCAGTTCTGGCGGTGCATCGCTTTGGGCAAACGCTGCGAGTGAAATTGGGTGCGATCAATCTGCGCACGGGCGACGTGCTGCTTTTGCGCGGGGCGCGCGAGCATCTCGAGAATTTGCGCAACACGCCCGGTTTCATTTTTCTCGAACAATCTGAAGCGAGCCGGCGCCTCACGCGAAACGGCTGGTGGAGCGTCGGATTTTTCACGGTTGCGGTGGCGCTGACCGCGACGGGGGTTTTGCCGATCTCGATCGCGTTCACCGCCGCGGCCCTCGGCGTGATTCTGGTCGGCGCGATAAAAATGGAACGGGTTTACGCGGCCATCGAGTGGCGGCTGTTGATTTTGATCGGCGGCATGACTGCGTTTGGAGTGGCGATGGACAAATCCGGCGCGGCGCAACTCATCGCGCGAGGAGTGGTGCACGCCGCCATGCCACTTGGCGTGATGGGAATTCTGACGGCGTTTTGTTTGCTCACGATCGGCCTGACTCAACCGATGTCGAACGCCGCGGCCGCGCTGGTTGTATTGCCCATAGCACTACAAACCGCGCAGCAGCTGCATGTGAATCCGCGGCTTTTCGCCGTGGCGGTGATGTTGTCCGCCTCGCTTTCGATGATCACGCCCTTCGAGCCGTCCTGCCTGCTCGTGTATGGCCCGGGCAAATACAAATTCCGCGACTTCGTGAAAGTCGGCGGCGGCCTCACCCTGGTCCTGGTCACGCTCGTGCTGCTCGTGTTGCCGAGGTTTTATCCGATCCACCTTTAGCCGCAAAGAGGCACAAGAGTCGCAAAGAGGATTGAACGCAGACGGTGGCAGGAAACTTTTTTCCGGGCCCTAAGGAGTTCAATTTGAACGAGCAGGTTCGCGGATCGAACTCGGTCGAGAAGGGTTTGAAACTCCAAATAAAAATCCCGATCCGCATCTGGGATCGGGATGTCTGAACGGCGCCAGTCCGCCCTAAATCCTCTTTGCGCCTTTTGTGCCTCTTCGCGGCTAAAAAAAGCCGCAGCAGCAGGACGGCTCAGTGGCCCATGCCAGCCTGGTGCTCTTGGATGTACTCTTGCTTCAGGCCGAGTTTTTCGGGCGCGTGGAGCACGAGCATCTTCATGCGGATATCGGCTGGGACCTGCACGCTCGTGGCTTTCGAAACCACGATCATCATCACGATCGCGAGCGGCACCGTCCAGATGGCGGGCTGCTCCGAAAGAATGCGCAGCATCGGATGCGCGATCCAAAATGCGTTCATGTCGACGATCTTGAGGTCGCTCAAATTGATCACCGTCGTGCACGCCAGCGCGGCGAGTCCGCCGACCAGCATGCCCGTGGCGGCGCCCTTCATCGTCATGCCGCGCCACCACACGCTCATGAACAGCAGCGGGAAATAACTCGCGGCCGCGATCGCGAACGCCTGGCCGACCATGAAGTTGATTTGGAGCTGTTCGACCTGCGCGCCGAGAATGACCGAAATCGCGCCGATGATGACGGCGGAAATCTTGAACATGCGCAGGCGCTCTTCCTGCGTGGCGTTGGGTTTCAGAATCCGGCCGTAAACATCATGAGCCAGCGCGCCGGTCATCGAAACGAGCAAGCCGCTGAACGTGCTCATGAACGCCGCGAACGCTCCAGCGCAGGTGATGCCGCTGAGGATCGAGCCGAGCACGCCGCCGCGTTCATTGAGAATGCGCGGCAGCTCGAGCACGATCTTGTCGGTGCCCTTCGCGCCGGTCGCCGCATAAAGCTCGGGCAACAGATTTCGACCGAGCACGCCGAAGACCGGCGGAAAGACATAAAACACGCCGATCAAAATCATCACCCACATCGTGGTCCGCTTCGCCGCGGCTCCGTCCGGATTCGTGTAGAAACGCACCAAAATATGCGGCAACCCCGCGGTGCCGCAGACCAGCGCGATGATCAACGAATACGTGTAGACCAGCGAATAAGGGCGCGATTCCGCCGCGGAAAGTCCGGCAGCTTTCGCGGCTTTCGTCGTGAGCGGACCGAAAGGCGAGACCCATCCCGCGTCGGTCGGCGCTTTCGGCGGGAGGGGCTTGCGCTCCACCGTTTGAACCTGCGCGGCCGGCGAATTTGCGGCGTGCAGAGCGGCCACGTGATCGGCATTCGCGCCGACATGCGCGCCGTAGAAACCGTGCACCGACATCAAAACGAAAATCGGCACGCTGATCGCGAACATCTTTGCCCAGTACTGAAACGCCTGCACGAGCGTGATGCCCTTCATGCCGCCCAGCGCGACGTTTAGCGTGATAACCGCGCCGACGACGAGCACGCCGGCCCAGTACGGCATGCCCGGAAAAATGTAGGCGAGGGTCGTGCCCGCGCCCTTCATCTGCGGCATCGTGTAGAAAAAGCCGATGAAGAGGACGAAACAGACCGCGATCTTTCGGAAGATCGGCGAGTCAAAGCGACCCTCGGCGAAGTCCGGAATCGTGTAGGCGCCGAAGCGGCGCAGCGGCCCTGCGATGAAAAGCAGGAGAAAAAGATAACCGCAGGCATAACACACCGGATACCACAACGCATCGTAACCGGAAGACATCACCATGCCGGCGATGCCCATGAACGATGCAGCGGAGAGGTATTCTCCGGAAATAGCGGACGCGTTCCAACCGACGGAGACGGATCGGCCCGCCACGAAAAAGTCACTCGCGGTTTTCGAACTCCTGGCCGAGCGGAAGCCCATCCAGATCGTCACTACGACGGTGATGAGAGAGAACGTCAGAATCCAGGGATCGACGCCGCCGAGAAGCGCGAGGGGTAGAATCGTATTCAAATTCATGTTACAGCGCGTTCAGGGTTTTTTGGCTTGGCGAACTTCGTCGTTCTCGAGCCCGATCGAGCGTTTGATGAAAACGTAGGAGATGATCCAGACGCACGGGAAGAACACCACGCCCAGCACCAGCCAGGTCAGGGTAAAGCCTGCGACGCGCGTGGCCATGAGTTCGGGAGCGAAGTAGTTCGCCAAAGGCAAACCGAGCAAAACGATCAAGAATGCGGCGGCGCATCCGATCGACAGTTGAAGTTGGCGCCGCATCAGCGAACTCAAGAACGTCTCGCTGTGCACGCGGTCATCCTGGGGCAGGGTAGGGTCCGGCATGAAGCCGGGAGCTTGCGAGCGACGAGGGCCGGAGCAAGCCCGGAGGAAAAACGTTACATTTCAAACACGCTCGACCTAGGGCGGAGGGCGTGGCATCGGCCTCTGCATGACGACCGCCCAGCTCAATCGCGCGCGCCGATTGCTTTGCTCACTGCAGGACAAGATTCGCGACGACCTGGTTGCGGCCCGCGCACGCTCCTCCGCAAAGTTTGCCGAAGTGGAGAGCGTGACCGAGGCGGATACGATTTACGGAATCGATAAAGTGAGTGAGCAAACGATCCTCGCGTGGTTCGCCGCGGAGTGGCCGAAGCAATGGCCGGTGGAACTCGTGATGGAAGGGATCGAGGGCGAGGCCGTCACGTTTCCGGAAGGCACACCGGTTTCCCGCACCATTTGGAAATGCATTCTCGATCCCATCGATGGCACGCGGGGAATCATGTACGACAAGCGCCCGGCCTGGAGTCTGGCCGGACTCGCCCCTCAACGAGGGCCGCGGACAAATGTCTCGGACATCGTCGTCGCCGCGATGACCGAACTGCCGACCAGCAAGCAATGGCGCGCGGATCAAGTCAGCGCAGTGCGAGGCGCCGGACCCAAGGGAGTGCACGCCAGTTGGACCGACGTGCGCGCGCGGAGGGCGGAACGCGGCGCGCTCAGGCTGCGACCCAGCGCCGCGAAGGATTTCAAACATGGGTTCTCGTCATTCGCGCGTTTTTTCCCCGACGGGAAAACGCTGCTCTCGCAACTCGAGGAAGCCTTGTGGGCCAGACTCCACGCCGGCATCGCGCCGGGTTCGCCGCTGGTGTTCGACGACCAATATATTTGCACGGGCGGGCAACTCTACGAAGTGCTCGCTGGACACGATCGCTTCGTGGCGGACATCCGGCCCGAAGCTTTTGCGAAACTAAAACTGCAGTCGTCGCTGGTCTGTCATCCCTACGACATCTGCACCGCGCTGATCGCCCACGAAGCCGGCGCCATCGTCGAAGCTCCTTTCGGCGGACCGATCAAAGCGCCGCTCGATACGACGTCTCCCGTGAGCTGGGTCGCCTACGCCAATCCGACGCTCGCAAGGAAAATGCGCCCTGTATTGCGTTCGCTGATACGCGAAATGTGAGCGGTTTTGTTGCCCACGAATCACACGAAAGGGAACGAAAGACTGAAATTCATTTTCCCACGGAAGACACGGAAAGCACAGAAGGAATGATTTCAGAAATCAGAACCAAATCTCAGAATTTAAAAGCAATTTCCCTTCCGTGCTTTCCGTGCATTCCGTGGGAAAAAATGTCTTAGCCTTGGTGTGATTCGTGGGCTAATCCGCAATCCGCTCCTCCTCAATTATTCGTCTGCTCGATGGCTTCGACTTTGCCGTCTTTGAAGATCACGCGGGTTTTCTCATCCACGTGTGCCTGATAAATATCCTGGCGGACGGGTTGTAGATAAACTCGGTACGCGCGTATCCGGCGATCGTATACAATGTGACGGCGATAGCCCAGGGTTTGGGTACCTTCGTATTCTTCCCAATAGGTGTTGTAGATCCACGTCGTCTTCGTGCCCTCGGCGGTGGTCGACACGCGTTTTTCGTCCGGCTTCCCCAGTGCGATGTAGACCATGTCTTCGGTGTAGCCGACATCGATCAGGCCTTGGCGCAGATGATCCTGCACTTCCGCGGGGAGCGAATTAAAGAGCGCTGATTTTTCGTCGATGCGAGTCTTGACCGTGCTGCAGCCAGTGATCAGCAGGCTCGCGGCGAGCAGCAACGGCAGGAGGGCGAGGGAAAAGCGTGAACGGGAGGGCATGGTGAAAGGTGAGAGATTTCCTCCAAACGTGCCCCGAGTTTGCCTCGGCGCAACTGTCAGCGCGTGCGAGCCGGCGCGGCATCCGCGCCTGGTCCGCCCGGTGGCGCGAGGGCCTTCGCCTTGGTCTTTTGCGTGGTGACGATCACGACCGCGACCACGATGATGATCGCGCCGAAAACAGTGCGGCGCGAGATCGGTTCATCCAGCAGCAGATAGCCGAGGATCACCGCCACGACCGGATTGACATAAGCGTAAGTCGCGACGCGTGCCGGCGTGCTGTGTTTCATCAACCAAGCGAAAGTGGAAAAACCGACGAGCGATCCGATCAGGATCAGGTAAACGAACGCGAACCAGGAATGTCCTGAAATTCTGGATACATCGACGAGGCCGAACTCGCCGCGCACGGCCGCGACGAAGGCCAGCGCCAGGCTGCCCATGAGCATCTGCACGGCCGAAGCCATGAACGGCGGCGCGGATGGTTTCGCGTGGCGCAAATAAATCGAGCCGAAGGCCCAAAATCCGCACGCGCACAAGATGCCGACGAGCCCGGCGATGCTGAGCGGTTGAGCCGCGCCCGTTTCCCACGGAGCGGCAAGCCACGCGACGCCCACAAAGCCGAGCGCCATCCCGACCATGACCGCCCAGTTCGGGCGCAAACCGCCCGGCCAGGCCCATTCGGTCATCACCATGAACACCGGTTGCACGCCGATCACGAGCGCGGTTATTCCCGACGGCACCGTCTGCTCCGCCCACGCGACCAAACCATTGCCGCCGAGCAAAAGGAAGGTGCCGACGATCGCGTTGTCGCGCCACTGCTTCGGCGTCGGCCAGGCGACCTTTTTCGCTTTCAAAAACGCCAGCAGCAGCAGCCCCGCGCAGAAAAAACGAGCCGCCGCCATCAAGAACGGCGGGATCGTTTGCACGGCCACGCGGATGCCGAGATACGTGCTGCCCCAGATCAAATAGATCGCCGCGAAAGCCAGCAGAAATGCGGACGGCGGCGGACGTTTTTCGACGGCGATCATGTTGAAACGGTGATCGGAATTTCAGCTCACGCCAGCTGTTGCTTGGCGAGATTTCCGATCGTCTGCACGGCCTGAGCGAGCGTATCCGTCCAGGGGATACCGCAGTTGAAGCGCAGGCAGTTTTGATAGCGCTCCTTCGAAGAGAAGAGCACGCCGGGCGCGGTGTTGATGTTCTGCTTCAACGCGTCGTTGTAGAGCTTCAGCGTGTCGACCTTCGCGGGAAGTTCGATCCACAGAACGAAGCCGCCCTGCGGTCGGCTCAGCCGCGTGCCGGCCGGGAAGTGGCGCAGAATCGCCTGCGAGAAGAGATGCAGCTGATTCTGGTACGCGCGCCGAATCGAGCGCAGGTGGTGATCGTAACCGCCGTCGCGCAGAAAGTCCGACACGGTCTTCTGCAACACCACGGGCGTGCCGAGTGTATTCGTAAACTTGAGACGCCGGACGCGCTCCATATAGCGGCCCGGAGCGATCCAGCCGACCCGGAAGGCGGGAGCGAGCGTCTTGCTGAACGAACTGCAAAGCAGCACGCGACCATCGCGGTCCCACGCCTTGAGCGGCTTCGGGCGACGTTCGCTGAAATGGATGTCTCCGTAGATGTCGTCCTCGATCGCGGGAATATCGAACTCCGTGAGGATTTCGTAGAGCTTTTCCTTCTTCGCGTCAGGCATGCACGAGCCCAGCGGATTTTGGAAACTCGGCATGATGAACAACGCCTTCACGTCGTTCTGCCGAATCGCGTCACGAAATGCGTCGAGGCAGAGGCCCTCGCGTGAATCGGTCGGTATTTCCAGAACGCGCAGATTCAGACTCTGCACCATTTGGAGAATGCCAAAGTACGTCGGCGTCTCCACTGCGATGGTGTCGCCGGGCTTGGCCACGGCGCGCAGCGCGAGGTTGAGCGCCTCCGTGCAACCGATCGTGACCACGAGCTCATCGTGCGCGACCGTCGCGCCGGCTTGAAGATAGCGCCGCGCAATTTCGCGCGTGAGCGGCTCGTACGCCCAGTTCATCGCGTACTTGCCGATGAGCGACGGATCATTGCGCGCGGCCGAGCCGAGGACACGGGCGAGTTTCTTGGCCGGAAAAAGAGAGGGCGCAGGACACGCCGCGCCGAGCGAGACGACGGCCGGGTTGACCGAATTCGAAAGCACTTCGGCCACCAAATCGTTCACGCCGACATAACTCGGTTTCGCCATCGGACGCGCCATGCGCGGCTCCGGCACATCGAGCGGAAGCCGCGGGCGAACGTAGTAGCCGGATTGCGGGCGAGCCTCTAGATAGCCGCGATTCTCGAGCATCGTATAAGCCTGCAGCACCGTGGAAATGCTGACGTCGCGCTGCATCGCCATCCGGCGGACCGATGGCACGCGATGACCGGGGCGCAGGGTTCCTTGTTCGACGAGCTGTTGCAACGAGTCGGCCAGCTCGACGTAGAGCGGAGCTGTGGCGGGCTTGGTAAGTGGCTGAATCATAGCAGGAGAATTTGTAGCAGACGCGGACTTCCCGCATCAGCTGCAGCCCGGCAGTATTGAAACCAGTACAGTTTCGTAAAACTAAAACTGTTATGTGGACAGAACGGGGAGCGAAATGCCCGTTCGCCCTGTGAAGACTACAGTTAGCCCCTTGGTTGGGCGAGCGGCCGATTGCGCCTCGACAACGATGTTGGCGGCCGATTTTTTTTGGGCACATTTGAATCCGTCGAGTTCGAGAAAATTTCCGTCAGGGGTGATTGCGCGCTCGGGCGCTCTCGGCGCGAGCGTTCTCGCTCTGGGCGGGTGCAGTGGTTCCCTTTCGGCAGGGCTCTCTCCGGCCGCACAGGCCTCGATCGGCGGCGTGGCCATCGCCGCGGTGATTACCGCAGTTTTGCTGGAATGGTCGCGTCGTCGCCTAACCGCCGAGTTGCGCCGCGCCGATCGCGCGGTGGACATGTCGGAGGAGCGCTATCGTTTGCTGCTCGAACAGTCGACGGACGCGATCGTCGTGGCCGACGCCGAGACCGGTCTGATTCTGCAGGTCAATCGCTCGGCCGGCCAATTGCTCGGCTACGCGGAGCAGGAACTCGTGGGGCGCCGCCACACGATTCTGCATCCCGAATCGCAGCGCGAGGTGATGCGCGAAAAATTCATCCAGCACGCGCGCCGCGGCGAAATCCTGGAGCGCGAGAGCACGGTGCAGCATCGCAATGGCACGATCATACCCGTGCAGGTGCGCGCCTCGCTCGTCACGTCAGGCGGGAAAAAATATTTTCAGGCCATTCTCCGCGATTCTCGTCCGCGCCTCGAATCGGAAGCTGCGATGCGCCGATCCGAAGCGCGCCTGCGCGAAGTCGAGGATCGCTGGCAGCTCGCCGTGCGCGCGCTGAACGTCGGCATTTTCGAGAAAAATTATCTGACCGGCGAAACCTATCTGTCGGATCGTTGGAAGGAGATGCTGGGTTACGCGGCGCAGGATTTTCAAAAAGACGGCGAGGAGTGGCAGTCGCGGATTCATCCCGACGATCGCGAGCGCGTGCTGGCGGAACTGCAGGCGCACTTGCGCGGAGAAAACGATCTTTACCGCGTCGAGTATCGCATGCTCTGCCGCGACGCTTCGTATAAGTGGATCTCGGCCTGCGGACGCGCGGTGTTCGACGCCACGGGAAATCCGCAGCGGTTGATCGGCACGCACACGGATATCAGCGAGCGCATGGCCGCGGAGGAAGCGCTGCGCTCGAGCGAGTCACGTTATCGCAATCTCTTCGAAAACGCCGCGGAAGGCGTGTACGACACGAATGCGTCGGGCAAATTCCTCGCCGCAAATCCTGCGCTGGCCCGCATGCTCGGCTACAGCAGTCCGAAGCATCTGATTGAAGCGATCCATTCCGCGGCGCGGGATTTCTATTTCAACCCGAAGCGGCGCGAGGAATTTTTCCAAGTGCTCGGCTCGAACAATTCCGTGACCGGCTTCGAGTCCGAGGTGCGCTGTTTCGACGGCAGCGTGAAATGGATTACGGAAAACGTGCGCGCGGTCCGGGATAATGCCGGCGAGATTTCCCACTTCGAAGGCTTCGTCTCCGACATCACCGATCGCAAGCGCGCCGAGGCGGCGATTCGCGCATCGGAAGAGCGCTATCGCGTGCTGTTCGAGCATTCGCCCGTCGCGATTCTCGAACACGATTACCGCCCGCTCGCGATTTGGATGAAACGCCTGCGCGATCAAGGCGTGGAGGATCTGCAGGAATACATGAAGGCGCATCCGGACGAAGTCGGCATCGGCTTCGAGCGCTTCCCGATCGTCGGCGTGAACGAAGAAGCGGTGCGCCTAACGCGCTGCGGTTCGAAGCGGGAATTGATGGAGCGCTTCGATCGCATCTTCTTGCCCGACGGAATCGCGGCGCGGCAGCAGGCATTCCTCGCCGTCTGGGAAGGGCGGCAGGAAATCGAAGGCGAACTCACGGTGCGCGCAGTGGACGGCTCGATTCGCCGCACGTATTTCCGGTGGTGGCTACCAAAACTCGACGGACCAGAAACGTCCGATTGGACGCAGATCGTGCTGCTCGACATGACGGACATGCGCAGCGCAGAGGCGGAACTCGCGGCTGAGCGCGAACGTCTCCGCGTGACCCTGCGCGCGATGGCGGAAGGCCTGATGACCACGGACATCTTCGGCGTCGTGCAATTCATGAACGACGCCGCGGAACGCCTGACGGGCTGGACCGCCGGCGCGGCGATTGGCCGCAGCGTGGACGAGATTTGCGTGTTGCGGCACGAGAAGACCAAGGCGGATGTTTCGATTCCGGTGGGCAAAGCCATCGCGGAACATCGTGTCATTGATTTTCCACTACAAACGTCACTGCTCAACCGGCACGGTTTGCCCTGTCTGATCGACGGCCGCTGCGCCCCGATGCATGATGGCTCAGGACAGGCGATAGGTGCGGTGGTGGTTTTCCGCGACGTGACGGAGCGGGCCCGCCTCGAAGCGGAATTGCTCCGCTCCTCGAAGCTCGAGGCGGTGGGCATTCTGGCCGGCGGCATCGCGCACGACTTCAATAACATCCTCACCGTTGTCATGGGCAACGTGACGCTCGCCATGCTCGACTCGGTCGTGATGGAAGCAGCGGGCAAATGGCTCGACGAAGCGGAGCGTGGGGTGATGCGGGCGCGCGATCTCACGCAGCAGTTGCTCACGTTCGCCAAGGGCGGCCAGCCCGTGCGCAAAGCCGTACAGTTGCCCGACGTCGTGCGCGAGGCGGCGCAGTTCGCGCTGCACGGCTCGAAAGTGCGCTGCGAATTTTCGCAGGAGCCGAACGTCTGGCCTGCCGATGTGGATCAAGGCCAGATCGGGCAGGTCGTGCAGAACCTCGTCATCAACGCCGTGCAGGCCATGCCGGATGGCGGCGTGGTGCATATTTCGCTGAGCAACGACGTGATAGGCGCGGACTCGCGGCGTCCGCTCGCGATGGGAAGTTACATCAAAGTGGTGATCGGGGACACCGGCATGGGCATCCGCGCGGAGCATCTCGCGCGCATTTTCGATCCGTATTTCACGACGAAGCAGTCGGGCAGCGGACTCGGTTTGGCGACGGTGTACTCGATCGTGCGCAAGCACCAAGGGCACATCGAGGTGGAGTCGGAGTTGGGCAAGGGCACGCGTTTTATTTTCTGGCTGCCGGCCGCGCCGGACAGTGCGCCGCAGCGCACGGAAACGCCTGAGGTGGTCGCGAAAGTTTCCGGGCGCGTGCTGTTCATGGACGACGAGGAGACCATTCGCACGATGGCCTCGACGCTGCTCATGCGCCTCGGACTCGAAGTGACGGCGGTGCCGGACGGCGAGGCCGCGTTGAAACATTATCGCGAGGCGCGCGACGGGGGAAAAGCTTTCGAACTGGTGATCATGGATCTGACCGTCCCCGGCGGGATGGGCGGACGCGAAGCGATGCAGGAACTGTTGAAGATCGACCCGCACGTGCGGGCCATCGTCTCCAGCGGCTATTCGAGCGATCCCGTTTTATCGAATTATCGCGCCCACGGTTTTCGCGGAATGGTCCCGAAGCCCTATCGCTTCGCCGACCTAGCGCGGACGATCAGCATCGTGATGGCCGATCGCTGAGGTTTTTTTTGCCCACGAATCACACGAATCACACCAAAAACCTAAGACATTTTTTCCCACGGAATACACGGAAAGCACGGAAGAGTGATTCGGAAACCGGAACCAAATTTCGGAGTTAAGAAGCAATTTCCCTTCCGTGTCCTCCGTGTCTTCCGTGGGAAAGTGGTTTGGTCATTTCGTGCCCTTTCGTGTGATTCGTGGGCAAAACGGTATTGAATTAAACCAAGCCCCAAGACTTAGCGCGTTCGAAGCATTGGCGGACGGAATTTAGCGGGGTGTCGTCGTAGTTTTCCTGTTCGACGACGTACCAATCGATGCCGCGGATTGTTTCCGCCGCTTTGAAAATCGGCGGGAAATTAACCGGGCCATCGCCGATCACTTTTTCATCCTTCAAATGGAGCAGGCGCACGCGCTGGCCCTGTTCGTAGAGAAAACGTTCCGGCGGATAGTCGGCCACGTGAGCCCAGTAGACATCGAGTTCCGCACCCAGGCTGCGCGGCGCGGCCGAGCCGAGAAGCCACGACATCACTGGCCGGCCTTCCAGCAGACGAAACTCGGATTTGTGATTGTGGAAGCTGAGCAGCAATCCGCGTTCGCGGAGCCGTTCACCATACGTGCCGAGTTCGCGGCCCACCTCCTCGACGGAAGCGACCGAGGTGAACGCGTCGGGAGTCCACCAGGGACAAATAACGTGCGTCGTGCCGAGCATCAGGGCTTCGTCGGCGATCTGCTCGAGATTGTCGCGTAGTGCTTCTCTCAATACATGCATGCCGGCCACCGCGAGGCCCGCGCTGCGCAGCGCGCTCTGCGCCTGGCGGGCATCGAGATTGCCGTAGCCGGCAAGCTCGACGCCGGCGTATCCGATTTTTGCGACTTCCGCCACCGTACGGGCGAAGTCCTGTTTCGTGTCGTCGCGAACAGAGTACAACTGCAGCGCGAGAGGGGTTTTGCTCATGGTGCGTGCGGCTCTGGGAAAACAACGTTACAGATGCGTTGTCAAATGCGGCGGCGCGTCTTTCGCTCGCGATGCGTTTTCGGCTCTCGTGTTTCACTCTTCGCGCAAAAGACCTCCGAAAGTACTTCCATGACCTCTCGCGTTTTTGTTTTTTGTTTCGGCTTCGTCGTCACGTTTTTTGCGGCGGCGGGGAATGTCTGGGCGAATCTTAAGGCCACACCGGCCGCGGTTGATTTCGGCAAGCGCCGGCAGGAACTCACGATCACCGAAAAAGTGAAGCTCACCAACGACGGCAAGGCTCCGCTCGAGATCGTGCGCGTCGCAGCGGATTGTAGTTGTACGGCGGCTACACCCTCGAAGACGACGTTGCAGCCCGGAGAGAGCACGGATCTCGATGTGAGTTTCGAGACGCGCAGTTACCAGGGTGAGGTGCATCGCCGGATCCTCGTGCAAACATCGGAAGGCGATCTGGTGATTCCCGTCCAAGCGCTGGTGAGCATGTACGACGACTGGGTGATGAGCGCGCCGCTGGCGATTTTGCCGGCGAGCAATCGCGGTGAGAGCACGAGCGCCACCATCGATCTGAGCTATGTCGGCCAGGGCTCTGTCGAGGTGAAAGAACTCAAGCCTGCAGTAACCTGGCTCGCCGCAGAGGTCGCGGAGCAGAAGGGTAACACCTGGAAAATCAAAATCACGAAGGCGCAGAACGCGCCCGGCGGAAACCATCAGCCGAAGATCGCGGTGGTCACGAGCGATGCCCACGAGCCGAAGGTAAGCATTGGCACCTTCGTGCAGGTGAATTCGACCTTGGATGTGCGTCCGAATCCACTGCTAATGCCCGCGGGAAAAGTGGGCGAGGTAATTTCGATGCCCTTTTCGATCGCTGGCTGGGAGCCGAAAGAAGACCCGCGCTGGGACATCGATGGCGGCAAGGTAATCCAACGCGATCGCGATGGCCGCGACGTGCTGCTGAGCCTCGAAGTGACCGCGACGCGTCCCGGCACGTCAACGCGCCTGTTGCGCATCTATTCCGGCAACGATCTCGAAGCCGAGGTGCCGGTGATCATTCGCGGTGAGTGATGCTGCGGTTTGGTTTTTTTAGCCGCGAAGAGGCATAGCGCGGCGAAGCCGCAACCAAAGATTACGCCGGCGGCGCGCTAAGGAAGAAGTAAGAATGCAGAATGATGAATGAAGGCCTGGCCAGTCTCAGTGGGTAGGGCGAGCGGTCTCTCGCGAGCCGCAACCGTATGGCCTAACCTCCGGGTTGAGCCACACGTCAAAGCGGCTCGCGAGAGACCGCTCGCCCTACCTCGGAAGCCGGCATCCATTCGTACCAAAAAATCCTCGCGGAATTGTGAGATTCTGCAGGACAGCAGTGCAAAAAAACGCAAAGAGGATTTTTCTTAGGCCGACGCGGCTCAGACATTCGTCGCTCGGGAGCGGTCTGGTATTTTGGTTTGGAGTTACAAACCAATACCCCAACCGCGTTGTGGGGCATCCGTTGCGAGTGACGTCGCAAACCCGAAATCCTCTTTGCGCTTCTTGAGCCTTTTCGCGGCTAAATCCGAACTCGTCGTCGCCTCTTAGCGGCCAAATAAACCGCGGCGCTACTCGGGAAACAACTCGTCCACTTTGAAGATTGCTCGTGGCTTTCCAACGTTGGGCACGAGTAGCGGTGTGGTGTCGGACAGGTGCTGCTCGCTGAGGACCTCGTTTTGCGTGGCGAGAAGTTCGGCGGCGGCGTCGCGCTGACTCGCTGCGGCGGGCATGAAGGCGGCGAGTTGAGTGGCGGCGATTTGCGGCGATGAGAGCGCTTGATCCTTGATCGAGAGAAGCAACGCCGTCGCAGCCAGAAATGCTTCGCGTTTCGCGTTCGATTTCGACGTGGGCTGCGCCAGCACCGCGGCGACGAAATTCGTCGTCAGTTCGCGGTTTTCATCCGTGACCTTGAAATAAATCACGGGCCCGGCGTGGACGTCGGCGAAATTGTATTTCGTTAGTTCCTCGAGGAGATCGAGGCACGCGGCGCAATTCAAACTCACGACCAGCGCCGGGCTGCGCGCATCGATCGGCGCAAGCCAGGCGACACCCGAAGGCTGGCGGGTCAACGGCAACGACGCGACCGCCGTCGCTGCCGGTGGCGTGAAATGTGCAGCGCGATTTTGCGCGGTCGTGCGCGCCAGAAAAAATCCACCTAACGCCAAAGCTGCGCCAAGCAAAACCGAAGCGCGGAAGGGCGCTTCCTTCGAGGCGACGAAGGCGAGCCAGCAGGTGATCGCGTGCGCCGTGCAATAAAGACAGAAGCTCCGCAGAATGAAAAACTGGATGCCCATGAACGCGAGTGAGCCGAGGGCCAGCAGGAAGAGCAGCGCACGCCGCTTCGTCCGATCGGAGTTGAGAATCGCGCCCGCCCAGATCAGCGCTCCGACAAATCCGACCGGAAGACGCAAAACCGAGCCGTATTGGCTGTGGATAACGGAGTCACAACCATGTCCGCCGAAGCAGGGCAGGGCGTACAGTTTCAGGAGCCCAAGGTAGAGGGCGAGGGCGAAGCCGAGGGCGCAGATCAGGCTGGAGTACCAAGTCTTCAGTGACGTCGTCACAAGCGAGGATTGGGGTTTTATCAAAGCGACAACCAAAGCGCACACCGCCGCGTTTCCAGGCGGTGGCAACGGACGGCAACGTGTTGGAGCCCGGCCGCCAGAGCAATCTCGAAGAAGCGGAGATGTGCATTGACCCATGCGGCGTGGGCGGCTCCCTCAAGGCATGCTTCCGCTCTGGAGCGCCGAGCCGAGTCGTCGCGTGCCGATCGCCACGACGATTCTGGTGGTGCTGAATTTTGCCGTTTTTGCGTACGAGGCATTGCTCGCCTCGGAAAGCTACCGCGCATTGCAGAGCTTTATCATGGGAAACGCGTTGAGCGCACAACGGCTCATCGCTCACACGGACGATCCGCGCGCCTGGCTGACGATTCTAACGTCCATGTTTCTCCACGGAAGCGTCATGCACGTCGTGGGAAACTGCTGGTTCCTCTGGGTCTTCGGCAAAAACATCGAGGACCGCCTCGGCTCGATGCGCTTCGTCGTGTTTTACCTTCTCTGCGGAGTGGCCGCCGCGGCGCTGCAAGTGGCGGTGTTTCCCGGCGCGTCCGTTCCGATGATTGGCGCGAGCGGCGCGATTTCCGGCGTGCTCGGCGCCTATTTTATTCTGCTGCCGTTTTCCTGGATCTTCACACTCGTGCCATGGTTCGTGCCGATCGTTCCCGTGCCAGCGGCGTTTTTTCTGATCGTGTGGTTCGCCGTTCAAGCGATGAGCGGCGCGGGCTCGCTGCTGGGCAATGAAGCCGTCGAAGGCGGCGTCGCCTGGTGGGCGCACGTCGGCGGCTTCATCGGCGGAATCGCCCTGATCCTACTCGCTCGAAAAGCCCACTGGCTGCGCAGACGATGAGGAGGTTTTAACCATTCCCGCGAAGAGTGCCTTGTTCGTGCACTTCAGATAAGCTTCTTCGGGTGAGATCGAGCGGTCTTTGACGCGGGCCATCAGCGTCTGGTCCATCGTGCACATGCCTTCGCTGCCGCTGCCTTCGATCAGTTGGCGGATGTTTGCGATCTGCCCGCTGCGAATCGTGTTCGGCAGCGCTTCGTGGGGGAGGAGAATCTCGTGCACTGCGATCCGGCCCTTGCTGGTGCGCTTGCATAAGAGCTGGGAGACCACGCCGGCGAGGCAGCTCGCGAGCATCGTGCGAACTTGATTTTGTTCATCCGCGGGAAACGCGTTGATGATGCGGTCGATCGTCTTCGGCGCGTTGTTGGTGTGGAGCGTGCCGAAAACGAGCATGCCCATCGAGGCGCAGCTCAGCGCGAGCTGGATTGTTTCCAGGTCGCGCAATTCTCCGAGAAGAATGATGTCCGGATCGTGCCGCATTGCGCCTTTCAGCGCGTCCGCGAACGCGTGCGTGTGCTCGCCGACTTCGCGATGCACGATGATCGATTTCTTGTTCTGGTGCACGAACTCGATCGGATCCTCGATGGTGACGATGTGCCGCGAGTAGGTCGTGTTGATGTAGTCGATCATCGCGGCCAGTGTAGTGCTCTTTCCACTACCGGTCGGGCCGGTGACGAGGACCAGGCCCTCGGTCAGGTCGCACAACTTCTTCAATGTCTCGGGCAGGCGCAGGTCCTCGAGGGAAGAAATGCGCGACGGAATTTGGCGAAACACCGCGCCCTGACCCCAGTGGTTGTAGAGAAAATTCGCGCGGAAGCGGGCCACGCCTTCGATCTCATGGGCCAGGTCCAGATCCTTGCGCTGCAGGAAATCTTCCCAGCGGCGCGCCGGGCAGATCTCTTTCAACCAGCTTTCCATTTGTTCGCTCGTCACTGCCGTGTCGTTCAGCGGGGTGAGGCCGCCCGAGATGCGTGCTTTCGGCGGAAGGCCCACGGTGAGGTGAAGATCCGAGCCGCCGCGGCTCAACATGGTTTGAAGAAGCGTGTCGATTTCAGCCATGGTCAGGCAGCGATTTTGGCGCGAAGGACGCGCGATCCGATCTGGGCGCGCGCCGTGTCGGGCGAAATTTTTCCGCGCTGATAGAGCTCGAAAATTACCGCCTCCATCAGACACATCCCATCGCGCGAACCCGTTTCCATGACATTGCGCAGCCCCTGGGTTTTTCCTTCACGAATCAGGTTCGCGACGGCGGCGTTGCCCACGAGAATTTCCGAGGCGAGGACGAGTCCGCCCTCGGTGCCGGGAAGAAGGCGCTGGCAAATCACGCCGCGCAGGCTCTCCGCCACGCTGGCGCGGATCTGGGGCTGTTGCGCCGCGGGGAAAACATCCAGCAGCCGGTTCAACGTCGTCGCGGCGTCGCTCGTGTGCATCGTGCCGATGACCAAGTGGCCGGTTTCTGCCGCGGTGATGGCCATCTCGATCGTCTCGAGGTCGCGAAGTTCGCCGACGATGATCACGTCGGGATCTTCGCGAAGCGCGCCCTTCAGCGCGGTGGAAAATGATTTTGTGTGCGGGCCGACCTCGCGCTGCGTGACGTTGCAGCGGCGAGCCGGCTGCACGATCTCGATCGGATCCTCGATGGTGATGATGTGATCGGAACGCGTGTCGTTGAGCTCGGAAACCAGCGCGGCCAGCGTCGTGGTTTTTCCCGCGCCGACCGGACCGGTGACGAGGATGAGTCCGTTGTGGAAACTGAGGAGGCGGCGAATTGTATCCAGATTTCGGAGACCGAGGTCATCCAGGCGCGGAATGCGCGACGGCACCATGCGGTACGACCCGGCGGCGCCGGCGCGGTGAAACATCAAGTTCACCCGGTACCGGCTGCTCGGACCGAGTGCCAGGGCGTAGTCGAAATCGCGCTTTTCGTAGTACGCCTGTTGCTGCTCGGGCTGGAGCAAAACGGTGTTGAGCCGCAGCGCTTCGTCCGAAGTCAGTGCACGTTCGCCGAGTTCGACGAGCTGGCGGTGCTTGCGCAGAAACGGTTTCGCGCCGGCAGAAATATGGAGATCGCTCGCGCCGAACCGAGCGCCCGCGCGCAGGAGTTCGGACAACGCGTCTTTCAATTCGGCATCGGGCAACGCGAGCGTTTGCTCCAAATCGAAAGCGGGCAAGGGCGCGCCTGCGGAACCGAGCGACGCATTTCCGATGGGATTGGCATCGGCCGGATTGTCTGCGAAAGGGTCGATCGATGGCGCGCCGGACGCGGCAAATTCCGCCGCATTCCCGGCCAGTTGTTCCAGCTGCTCGATATCCTCGACGAAACCTTCGTCGATCAACCGCTGCGCGAAGTCCACGAGTGCGACGTCGTCGCCGAGCACCTTGCGCAGCACGAGGCAGTTGGCGCGAGTGAACAGCCCTCGATCAACGCCCAATCGGGCCAGCCATTGGACGTCGTGATTCATGCAAAGTCGTCATTCCTTCATCGGCAGCGCCCGGGAATACCGAAGCGCTTTTTCCTGGGGTACGTTACCTAGAAAACGAAGGCTGAAGGGAGAAGGCTGAAGGCTGAAACAAGCCGCTGTGCGTAGAAAACGTGCTCGAGCTTTTGGGCTCACGATCCGCGATCCGTGTTTCCGTTTCAGCCTTCAGCGTTCAGCCTTCAGCCTTCAGCCTTCGTATTCCTTCCGCCTTCGCCTTCTCTCATTCTGCATTCTTACTTCTTCATTCTTCATTCGCCTTTTCCTTTGTCTTTGCAAATGCGGCACCATGCGGAAAGCTGCGGTGTAATACATGTTGCGGAAGTTAATTTCTAAGTTGCGGAAGTCATTAGGTTCGGGCGAGAAGGCCGCCCCTTCAGCGGAGAGGTCGGAGCACCCGACGACACGCCGGGCCCACGCGGCAGGCGGTTCAAAACATCCCTCGGCGTCATCCGAGCGCACTCATCAAGGCGGAGGCCAGCGAGGCGGCGCCGGTCGTGGACGTCACGAAGGCAAAGCGGATAAACCGCATGGCGCCGGCCACGAGGGCGCCTCGGGAAAATCCCGCGAGGCCGGTCACGGTCGTGGCTCGGAAAAATCCGGACGCGGACAAGAGAAGCGAGGCCACGCTCACGGCGAACGTTCTTCGCGCGGCGAAAAACGTCCGGCTCGCGGCGAACATCGCGAGCGTCACGAGTCGCATGGTTCGCACGAACACCATGAATTCGGCGAGCATCGCGACTCGCCTCGCAAACCCGCGCATGCGCCGCGCGCTCCGCGGCCGAAGCCCGAGGTCCCGAAAATGGACACGGCTTTTTCAAGACTCGGCCTGGGCGATGCGATCGCCTACGCGGTGCAGGAGAAAGGTTATGCAGAGCCCACGCCGATTCAGGCGCAGGCGATTCCGGTGGTGCTCAGCGGTCGCGACTTGATCGGTTCCGCTCAGACCGGAACTGGAAAAACGGCGGCATTCGCCTTGCCCATTTTGCAACGACTCGGAGAACACGGAAAATTGCGCGTGCTCGTGCTGGAGCCGACTCGCGAACTCGCGTTGCAGGTTGAAGAAGCGTTTCGCAATTACGGCAAATACACCGACCTCGACGTCACCGTCGTGTATGGAGGTGTTGGATACGGCAAACAGCGCGAGGATTTGGCCAAGGGGATGGACGTGCTCGCGGCGACGCCAGGCCGTTTGCTCGATCACTTGGAGCAGGGCGATGCGAGTTTGGCCGACATCGAGATTTTGGTTTTAGACGAGGTCGACCGCATGCTGGACATGGGATTTTTGCCGGACGTGAAACGCATCGTGCAAAAGTGCCCGAAGACGCGGCAGACGCTTTTCTTCACCGCGACCTTGCCGCCGGAAATCGCTTCGCTCGCGAGCTGGGCCTTGCGCGATCCCGCCGAGGTGAACATCGGGCACCGCCGATCTCCGGCCGAGACGGTCTCGCACGCGTTTTATCCCGTCGTGAATTCGCAGAAGTTCGATCTGCTGGAAGCGCTGCTCGAGCGCACGGACTACAAGAGCGTGATCATCTTTTCGCGGACGAAGTTCGGCGCGGATCGGATCGCGCGCCGTTTGATCCAGGCCGAGCACAAGGTGGGCGTGATCCATTCCGATCGCAGCCAGCGCGAGCGCGTCGAGGCGCTGGAAGGTTTCAAGAGCGGCAAATACGAGGTCTTGGTCGCGACGGACATCGCCGCGCGCGGTTTGGATATCGCGGGCGTGTCGCACGTCATCAACTACGACGTGCCGGAAAATCCCGAGGACTACGTGCACCGCATCGGCCGCACGGGGCGCGCGCAAGCGACGGGAGACGCCTTTACGCTCGTGACGGAAGACGACGTGCGGGACGCGCGTTCGATCGAGCGCTATATCGGCGCGTCGATCGAGCGGAAGAAGATCGAGAATTTTAACTACATCTATTCCGCGCTCTTCGACGAAAACGCCCTGGACGCCGCCGCCGAAAAGAAGCCCGCCAGCCGCCTGCACCGCGGTGGGCGGCGGTAGAAGGCAAAGGATGAAGGAAGAAGTAAGAATGCAGAATGATCGAACGCGCAGTCTCGGACTGCGTCTGACGTGTCCCAAACGAATCGCCTCAGTGGATAGGGCGAAGCCTCCAGGCGAGCCGCAATCGTTCAGACTAACCTCCCGGATGAGCCACGCTCAGCGCGGTTCGCCAGGGACGCCTCGCCCTACCCGCTGAGGCTGGGCCCGCCTGCATTCATCATCCAGCATTCTTACTTCTTCCTTATAGCATATAAAATGAAACTGTAGCCGCGAAAGGTACAGCGAAGCAAAGTCTCAGGGTATCGATCACGACTATTTTTAGCCGCAAAGAGGCTCACAAGATACGCAAAGAGGATTTTTGTTACGCCGACGCGGCTCAGACATTCGTCGCTCGGGAGTGGTCTGGTATTTTGGTTTGGAGTTACAAACCAATGCCCCAACCGCGTTGTGGAGCGGCCATTGCGAGCGACTTCGCAAACCCGAAATCCTCTTTGCTCTTTTTGTGCCTCTTTGCGGCTATAGGTTTTTTGAAAACGCTCTAGCGCGCAGCGCGTATCAGATTATCCAATACAATGCCGGCGGCCACGGCGGCATTTAGGGATTCGGCGGCGCCGCGGCGGGGGATAGTGACGAAACGTGTGATGCGCGGGCGCGTCGCGACGGACAATCCACGGCCTTCGCTGCCGATCACGACCACGACGTTCGATCCCACATCGACGCCGTGAATGTCGTCGCCGGATAAATCGCAGCCGAGCACCGGCACTCTCACGCGTTCGAGCGCATCGGCTAGTTCTGCGGTTACGACACGCACGCGAGCAAACGATCCCATGCTCGCATTGATCACTTTTTGGCTGAAGAGATCTGCCGAGTCGGGAGACAGCAGCACGCGCGTGGCTCCAAACCAATCGGCGAGCCGCAGCAGCGTGCCGACATTGCCTGCGTCCTGCACGCCGTCCAGCGCCAGGGTAAGGCCCGTATCCAGTTCGTTTTCGCCGAGCGTGTGACGCTCCAAACGCCCGAGCGCGAAGAGCGATGAAGGCGTGGGAAAATGGCTGATCCGCGCCATCTCGAGTGTCGTGATCAGGCGAACTTTGCCGGAAAACTCCGCCGCGACCGCCTGGCTCGTGCCGTAGACTTCGAGGAACGGAAAGCCGGCCTCGAGCAGCTCGCGCACGACTTTTTCGCCTTCGACAACGAAGACCTTTTCCGCCTCGCGATTCTTCTTTTCGTGCAGCGAGCGGAGACGGGCGACTTCGGCTTTTGTCAGCATCGACACGCGAACTCTCTGTAGTGGCTAAATCACTACGCCTTCCGTCGGTTTGCCGTAGGTGAGATTGAAGAGCGGCGTCGATATCACCGTCGTGAGAATGGCCATGAGCACCATGATGGAGAAGAGGACCGGCGTTATGACGCCGCGCTCCAATCCGATATTCAGAATGATTAGCTCCATCAAGCCGCGGGCATTCATCAGCATGCCCACCCCGATCGCCTCGCGATGGCTTTCGCCGCAGGCTCGGGCGGCGGCGTAGCATGCGCCGGCTTTGCCGATGATGGCGGCGGCCAGCACGCCGAGGGTGGCCAACCACATCGTCGCTCCGGTCATCAGGTCCATGCGCGTGTTGAGGCCCGAATAGATGAAAAACATCGGAAGCAGCAGCATGGTCGTGAGCGGCTCGATCATATCGATCATGTAGTTGCAGAGGCGTCCGCGCGGCACCGATGCGCCGAGGAAAAACGCGCCGAAAACGGAGTAGAGTCCGATTTTATCGGTGAACCACGCGGCGATCATGAGGAGAACAAACATCCATCCCATCATGCGGCGGCAGGACTCTTCATCCTTTTCGCCTTGCGCGGTCATTTTGCGAAGCAGCACGCGGCCCACCGTGAAAAGCAAACCGAGGAAAATCACTCCGCCGCCTACCGCGTTGAGCGCCAGTGCGGGTTTGCCCATGATTCCGGCCAGAACGAGCGCGAGCACACACCAGGCTGCGGCATCGTCGATCGCACCCGCTGCCAACGCCAGCGCGCCAGCCGTCGTGGCGGTCAGGCGTCGCTCCACGATGATGCGCGCGAGCATCGGGAAAGCCGTGATGCCCATCGCCGCGCCCATATAGGGCATGGCCTGCTTCAGCGTGATGCCCGGGTTGAAATACCCCGAGGATTTCCAGAGCCAGACCGCCAATCCGCATCCGAGCGCGAACGGAGCAATGATACCGGAAATCGAGATGGCCAGCGCGCTGCGCACGCGCGAACTGATCAGGTCGACGCGAAATTCCAGCCCCACGACAAACATATACAGAGCCAAGCCGATCTGCGCCGCGGAAAACAAAATCGGCCGTGACGCCTTCGGGAAAAGCCACTCCTGGTATTCCGGCGCGAGGACGCCGAAGAGCGATGGCCCGAGGAGAACGCCGGCAATCATCTCACCGACGACCGGCGGCTGGCCGACCTTCGACGCCGCCCAACTGACGGCCCGGCAAACGCAGAGCACACAGACGAGTTGAAGGAAAAAATGAACGGACAGCTCGAACGGCGTCATCGCGGCGGTCGAGTTCGAGGAGCACGGAAGAGGAAGCAAGCGGTTTCTCTCGCTCGTATGGTTTAATCTTGTCTGCCGCGACGCCCCGCCGTGTTTTTCACGCGAATGTCCAACCTCATCGCAGCGCAGGAAAGTGCTTTGCCGCTGCGCATCGCCTTCAGTTCGGCTGTTGCGCCTTCGAAAAACGCGTACGTCTTCGCCGTGGACGTGCCTTTTCTCGCCGGGGTGGCGGAGGAGGAAATTTTTCCGCCGGCCACGCTGTTTCGCGAGGAAAACGGACTATCCCTTTATCGCGCTGGAGACCTCTTGATCGGATGCGGCTTCGAGAAAGCTGCGGGTGGGTTGCTCGAAGGCGGCACGCGCCGGCTTTACCAACGCATCATTCACGCCGTCGAGGGCCGGCATTTGTATCGGATGTGGAACTACGTTTCCCGCATCAATGCCGTGACCGCCGAGTTGGAGCACTATCGCGCGTTCTGCCGCGGACGCTCGATCAGCTTCGAGACCGCGCTCGGCACGGAGTACAAGCGCGCGCTGCCCGCCGCGAGCGCGGTGGGTTCCGACGATGATCGTGTCGCCGTGGTTTTCGTGGCGGGCAGTGCGCTGCCCAAGCACGTCGAGAATCCGGAACAAGTCCCCGCTTACGATTATCCCGAGGAGCACGGACCGCGTTCGCCCAGCTTCTCGCGCGCGACGATCGCGACGGCGGATGGGCAAAGTTACGTTTTCGTTTCAGGCACGGCCGCGATCAAAGGCCACGCGACGATTCCGGGCGATCTGGCCGGACAGGTCGCGACCACGCGAGACAACCTCCGCTTGATTTCCCAAGCGACCGGCATCGGCGACAATCTCGGTGCGAAGGACCGCTGGACGCGTCACTTCAAAGTTTACCTGCGCAACGCCGCCGACCTGCTCCCCGCCCGGGCACTGCTCGAAGGGACGCTCCTTCAACCCGCCGACCGCGTGACCTGGCTGCGCTCCGACATCTGCCGCGCAGCGCTGAACATCGAAATCGAAGCGACGTTGGTGAAAAAGGTTTAGGCCCACGAATCACACCAAATACACGAAACCGATCCCCAGAATCTTCCCACGGAATACACGGAAAACACGGAATAGAATTCAGAATCCGAATTCTGAAGTTTGATTTCTTCCGTGCCGTCCGTGTGTTCCGTGGGAAATCTTTCAGAGGATCGATTCGTGTGATTCGTGGGCAAATTTTTCAGAGGCCAGTTTTTCCAAGCGCCTCGCGCAAAGACGCTGTATCCGTTTTTCCACGACTGGTCAGAGGAAATTCGTGAAAGACAAGAATGCGTCGCGGGACTTTCCAGGCGGCGAGGGCGGCGCGGATGACGGTGCGCGCCGCTTCGATGGAAAAATCGGTGGCCAGCGCGGCGGCGAGCTCTTCGGTTTTGTGCGGATGCGGGACGACGTAGGCGTCGCGTATGCCGGAAATTTTGCGCAGCGATTGTTCGAGTTCCGTCAAGTCGATGCGGCGACCGGCGATCTTCAGCATGCGGCCGGCGCGGCCGAGCAACACGAGTTCGCCCCGCGCATCCAGTTCTCCGCGATCTGCCGGGCGAAAACGTCCATGCCCCCCTGCGGTGCGGCGCGCGGCGTTCTTGCGCGTGTACACCGCGGCGCTCTCGACCCAAAAGCGCTGGCCGGCCGCAGGCACGATTCGAACGCCCTCCATCGGCTGGCCCACACTCCGGCCAGCCAGCGTGGCTTCGCCGCTGCGGTCGTAGCTGATGCCGCCGGTTTCGCTCGAACCATAGAAGCCGTGAACGGGCGCGTGGTATTTTTGATAAAACTGATTCGCGACATCGGCCGAGAGGGCAGAACCCGCGGAAACGACGGTGCGAACGCTCTCGAACGTTTTCGGATCAAGCGCCGATAGCGCCAGCACCCTGAGCAATGCCGGGACGGCGGGAAAAATCGTCGGCTTCCATTTCGCCGCGTCTGCCGCGATGGCATGAGGCAGCGGCGCCGAAACACAGATCGCCGATGTGCCTTGATCGAGCAACGGCACAACCAGATTTCCCAAACCGTAAGAATGGCCGAACGGGACGATCGCCAGGTTTGTATCCGAAGGGCGAATACTCATCGTCGCGCAAATCTGCCGGCCATCGGCCAGCATCTCGCGGTGTTTGAAGGCCAAGGCGCGCGGTGTTCCGGTCGTGCCGGAGGTCAGCTTCACCACGCAGGTGTCGGCGGGAAAACGCGTTCCCGCGCCCTCGAGCGTTTCGAGGGTCGCGCCATTCCAGACGAAGCGCGCGCCGCCGGCCGCCGCCAGCGCGCGCTGGTTTTCTAACGGCTCGGATGAGTCAAGCGGGATCGGCACCGCGCCGCAGCGCAGCAGACCAAGGTACGCGGCAAACCATGTCGCATTGTTCGGCAGCGCGAAGCCGACGCCGGCGCCCTCGAGTAGTGCTGGATCGGATACGCGGTCCGCCCACTCGCGCGACGCTTCGTCGAGTTCCTTGCGCGTCCAAACGCGGTTTTCCGCCGCTTCCACGAGTGCGGTTGCATTGGGTTCGCCTTCCACCAGGCGGGCCCAAGTGGAAAGCAGGTCGTTGCGATCTTCGCTCATTCGATGTCCAAAGACCGAGCCGTGATCGGCTCGAGCTCGACCATCAGAAGCGCCGTCAGGACGGTGATCGAGACGATTGTTCCGAGTGCGGAAACAACCGGGATCTTGCTAAAGGCAAGCACGCTGAAGGACGCCGCCGTGCAGAGCGCGGAGAGTCGGATCGAAGGCGGCGGAGGCTCGCGCCGTCCGGCGTTTTCGGCGGAAAAGATCGCGTAGTTGTGGCTCAGGCAGACGCCGAGAAACGCGCCGAGCAGATGAAAGAGATTCAACGGCTGGCCCATCAGCCCGAGTATCCCAAAAGCGAATACACAGGAGCCGGCCGGGATGCAGAAAATGCGCACGCCGCGTTTGATTCCGTAAAGCACGAACACACTGAGGCCGACCAGCGCCAGGCCCATCGCGCTCAGCCGCGCCGCGGAGTGACGATAGCGGGTGAAAAGTCCGTTCAGGCTTTCCAGCTGACTCACGAAGAAGGTGTGCAGCTCCACCGGTGGCGTGAGGTTGGAATCGTGATTGGCGAGCGTGATGAACCAGGTGCCTTCCTTCGAACTCGACGCGAGGAGACTGAGCGGCCCAGACAAATGCGCCAGGACTTCGGGAATTACGCCTGAGTAGTCGCCCGATTTCGCGGCGAGGACATCATCTTCCCATGCCTTGAAGAAGGGCTCGAAACTGCCCGGATTGTAGCCGTGATGCTCGAGGGAAAATCGGAAGTCGCTCGGAAAACGTTCGAGCTCGTTCCGAAACGCCGCCATCGCGTTCCATTCCTGCGAGGTCGGAATCAGCCAGCCCAGGCTCGCGCCCGCGGCCTCCGGATATTTCGCGTCGTGCCAGACGAGAAATTTTTCCAGCGAATCGCGCGCTGCCGCCGGCGTCGCCTCACGCGTGAGGTACATCGAACGCGCCTCTGTATCACCAAAATAACTACGCACCTTTTCGTCGTTCGCGCGCAGCTCGGGCGACGGCACCTCCAGCTGGCGAACGTCGTCGCGCCAGGTGAGGTGGCAGATGCCCCACACCGCCGCGATCGCCGCGATAATCCCGAGACCGTGAATGATTTTTTTCGAGCCAGAGGTTTCGGGCCGCGGCAGCGAGCGCGTTTCGAGGAAGGGCCGGGTCAACAGCGCGAAGTACAAGATCGCGCCGAGCAACGCGCTCAGCAGGCCCGCACTGACAAACACGCCGAGTTGCCGAATCAGCGGAAGCTCCGAAAAGAGCAGAAACGAAAATCCGATCACGGTCGTCAGGCAGCTCGCGAGGAGAGGTTTCATCAACCGCCCGAGTTTTTCGCGATAGGTTTCATCCGGCCGCAGCGCCGGCTGCATGTACAAATAGAAACCATAATCGATCGCGACGCCCGACAGGAGCGAGCCGACGACGAACACGAGAATGTGCAGCCGATGGAAAGCCATCGTCGAGATGACCCACGCCCCAAGGATCGAAAACAGCACGACCGGCACGAGGTGAATCACCTTCCAAATCTTTCGCACGAACACGCAGGTCACGCCGAGAACGGCGATGAGTGAAAGCGTGTTCAGCCAGGAAAGTTCTTTGCTGATGCGTTCGCGGCTGTCCGCGGCGAAACGATTCACGCCGCTCCATTCGAGTTCGAGTTTCGGCTCCAGCGCAGTCGCGGCGGCGCGAGCTTTTTCGACCGCGCTGAAAACCGGCGCCTGTCCTTGTTCCGTGAACGGCGATGGCTTCAGCAGCGCCCAAACCAAACCAGTCTGCGGAGTGGATCCGCCGCCGCCGAAGCCGAGGCCTTGGGCATGCTCCGCCAGCGTTGGCACGAGGAGAAACGGATCGCGCGGCAACAACTCCTGAAACGCCACGCTCTCGGGTCGGCCGAGGAATTTTTCCAAATCGTCCGTCGCGGATTCGGCGAGCCAGCGCGAGAAGACCATGTCCTTCGGCTTGGCTTGCTCGTAGGCTTTTTTCTTTGCGGCGAGATAGCGCGGCAAGAGCAGCTCGAAACGCTTCTCGTAAATGAAGCGGCCCAGTTCGTCGCGATTCTTGGTGTCGGAAAGCACGACCACGTCGTCGAAGAGGCCGCTGCCGCGGAGCGAGTCCGCGAATGTATTCGTCACGCCACTACCGGCCGGCGCCCCGGCTGCGCGCAGGACGAAAAGCATCGTGCGGGACTGGCGATCGTTGACCAGCGAGCGCACGAGCGACAGCTCCGGCGAACGTTCATCGGTCGGGATCAAGTCGATGACGTTGGTCGAAATTTTCTCGCTGTAATCGATGCGGCTGAGCCAGAGCAGTCCGAGCGCGGTGAGACTGAAAAGAAGGAGACCCGCGAAAAATTTTTGCGCGCGCGGCTCCATTCCTCAGCGGAAAAAACGTTTCAACTCGTCCGGGCTAAAATCGACTCGCGCGTGCTCTTCCTCGATCAGGATCTCGATGCTCTGCAGCGCGGATTTTCGCATGAGGATGCGTTTAACCTTTTCGTTTTCTCCCGTGACGACGAGGCGGCTGAGCGTCTTGGAAACCGAATCGTCCTTTGGCTCGAAACCGAAGAACCAGAGGTGCTCGTCGCCCGCCGCGTAGAGCGAAAAATGTTCGGCCAGCGAATGGAGATCGAAGCGCATCACCTGCAGCAGGGCGTTAGTCGCGGCGAGCGCGTTCGGGTCGGCGGGCATCTCCCGCGTGCGACCGGCTTCATTGCGCATGAAGACGCCTTTTGTATCCACAACCATGAGACGGTCCTCTGGTGTCAGATAGTGCAGGCTGAGGCCGTGGTCCGCGGAAAGACGAATTTCGCCGGTGAAAACGATCGGGATTTTTTTCAGCGGCAGGTAACGATTCTCCGTAAATCTGGCGGAGATGTTTCCTTTTTCCTGCAGCGTTCCGATGAGTTTGCTCCACGGTTCGCCGAGGTGCTCGGGGTCGATCTTGTGCTCGGACGTCAGCAGGTTTTCCGGCGGATTCGGCAACCCCGTGGACGCGGACGCGGCTCGGGCGAGGGGAAGGATACTCAGCGTCGCGGCCAGCAGCGCGCAGGAGACGACGGATTTCAAAACGCGTTTCGCGAAACTTGGACCCTTCATGGATGGATGTTTGAGACCGATTGCAGTCGATTCCGTTTCGCGCGCCGTGCCGCTGGCCAGCGCCAGAGGAGAAGTTGCAGGATCAAGCGGGTGTGCAGCCAAATCATTTTCAAGTTGTCGCGCACATAATGAAAATGCGACACCCCGCCATCTGCTTTCGAAAGATAGCGGCACGGCGCGGGCAGGTTGATCGTCGGCACGCCGTTCCAGAACATTCGCACCGCCACCTCGGGATCGAAATCGAAACCGCGGGCGTGGCGAGTAGAGCGCAGCGATTGGACAAGAGGCGCGAGAGGATACACGCGAAATCCGAACAGCGGATCATCGACGCCACCGCCGAGCGTTTCGAATTTCACCAAGCCCACGCTGAGTTTGCGACCATGCAGGCGCTCGAGCGGAACCTCCGGGCCGAATTGTGGCACGCCGAGTACCGACGCCGCGGGAGCGGCTTGCGATGCGGCCATGAACCTTTCGATGTGGTCGGCCGGATGTTGGCCGTCCGAGTCCATGACAAGTCCGTGGGTGAATCCCGCGGCGATCGCGGCTTCGGCGCCGGTGAGGACCGCCGCTCCTTTGCCGCCGTTTTTTGGCCGATGAATGACACGCAAATCGTCGCGTTCGGCGGCCAATTTCTCAACCGGTTCGAAACTCCGATCGGTGCTGCCATCGACCACGACCCAAACAGGCTGCCAGTGCTTCAGCGCTTCCAGGACCGTCGGCAGCAGCCGTGGGCCGGAGTTGTAGCTGGGAATCAGCACGAGGTGGCTGGCGGAACGGGGCATAGGCACGACAACGTTGGAACAATTGGAGCCAGGCTGGCGAGACGCTCTTGTGTCATTGCGGTGATTTCCGCGGGCGTGCCGTACGTCTCGGGCGCGAGTTCTTTTTCCAATTTTATTTCCAAGGTCGCCGGCAATTGCAGCGGCGGGCACCACCAGCGTTGGCCGCGTGGGACGAGGCCGGGGCTGGCGCGCAGGGTGATGATGCGAATCGGCGCCTGGGCTCGCTGCGCGATCAGCGCGAAGCCGGGCTTCAGCGGATCCAGGGCATTTCCAGGTGTGGTGCGCGTTCCTTCCGGGAAAATAAGGAGCGAACATCCGCTCGCGACTTTCTCCGCGGCGGCGCGAATCAAGTCCACGCCGGTGTCGCCCGCCGCGTATCCGGCCATGATCGCCGCGGGGGCGACGAATGGATTGTGAAGCAGCGCGGATTTGAAAATGCAGATGGCGTTCGGTAGTTGCGCCAGCAATACAGGCGCATCGATCAACGTCGGGTGATTCGCGATGTAAATCGTCCCGGCCTCCAGCGGATCTTCGAAACCCTCCCAGGTGATCTTCAGCACGCCCGACGCGTGAAACCATTTCACCCACCACGCGAACATCCAGCGAATCGTCGCGCGCACTTTCGGCGCGAGTTGCCGGCGGGCGGGGATCAGCAGCAAGAAAGCGCAGACGGAATTCAGCAGCAGCCCGCCCAACCCGAACCAAACCCAGCAAAGATAATAAGCACCGACGTAGTAACTGTGTCGGAGAACTCGCATCGATTCAGGAATGGGCGCGGAGAAGGCGTGGACTGGGCGCAGGCGAAGGAGCGGCGGCAGACGCGGCCGTCGCGACGGGATTCAATTCCATGAAGTTGAACCAAAGGTACGGATTCGTCCGCAAGATTCCCTCCAGCACGTTGAGGAAGGCCTGAAAATGTTCTCGCGCGGAAGCCAGATTCGCGGCGCGCGAAAGATCCGGATCGGGAGTCCAACGCGGCGCGCAGTGCAGCACGGTACTGTTGTTTTCCCCCGGAACTCCGATCGAAAGCAGCACCGGCAAGCCGAAGATCAGCGCGAGATGATAGATCGTGAACGGGAAAATTCGTTTCGCGCCGAGGAAGTCGAATGCTTCGGTCTTCGAGCTGAAATCGACGCGGTCGCATTTCATCGCCACGGATCCGCCGGACGCGATCGCTTCCTTCAACGCGAAGAGCATGTTGTTCGGCTCGTTCACCCAGATGAAGGTGAGCCATTGTCCGACCAGCGCGGCGAGTTTGTCCGTGTCGTGCGAGTTGCCCACGCGGTGGCGCACCATGAAGATGCGATGCTGCTCGCGCGGCCCGAGGAGAAAGCCGAGCAGGTCGGAATTGCCGACATGAAACGTGCCGAGGAACGCGTACTTCTTGTCCTGAAGATATTCTTTGAAATGCCGGGAGCCCGGCGCGAGCAACGTCTCGTGCGGTGCGCCGTTCGCCGTGCGCAGTTTCAGCATCAACGATTCCTCGAAAGCGAAGAAGTGGCGAAACACCTCGAGCGTCCTGGGCTCGCGTCCAAAAATTGTCCGCAGGTACTCGCGCGAATGGCGGCGCTGTTTCCCCATGCCGGCGAGCGCGATCCAGGTGCCGGCGGCGCGCAGCGGTTTGAAAATAAATTCCGGCAAAACTCGGTCGCAGCCGCAGAGAAATCGGTAGCCCCACGAAGGCCCCGGATTGCGAGCGTTCGACTGTTTTGAGTCGGTCATGACCAGCGCAACGAAAACCAGGCGCGGCCCTCGCTCTCGCGAAGGAGTGAAGCCCGCGCGTGCAACGCTTCGAACAACGTGCCCAGGGAGAGTTCCTCGCGGCCGACGCACGCCGGATCGAGCGAGATTTGGCCAATCGCGCCTTCCGCGTTTCGCGTGATGGACAAGGCGAACGCGAAGGTGCGGGCGCTCGCCGCGTTTGCCTCGAGCAGCCATGTGCCGCGCTCTTCGCCGCCGCAAACAATCGCGCGCGGCGTGGGCGCCAGCAGCGCGACCTGCAGCGCCTGTCCGCCGAGGTGGCTGCGGCCCGTCATCGGAAAGAGACTCCCGACAGGCTGCTGGCGCTGAATCAAAAATTGCTGGACCGCGCTCGGGTGAATCGAGGTCTGGAAAAGCGTGGGGCTCGCGGTGGGAAAACTGTCGAGATAAGCCTCGAGAGCGCGGCTCTCCGCGTATTCCGAAGCGTAGACCAGCGTGTCGGATTCATTGGGAGAAAGCGGTTCGAGCACCGCACCGATCACCATGCCGAGCTGGGTCATCCGGCGGGTGGCTCCCTTTGGAAACCTGTCCTTCAGGCGATCGCGCGTGGCGGCAGGCTCTTCCAGGCCGTTGTTTTCCGTGACGACCTGCTGAATGTAGGCGGTGAGCATCGCTGTAATGGATTTCTTGATACAGCGAGGACTAAGCGCGCGTGAGAAGCAGCGCGGCATGCGCTCCGCCGAACGCATTGCTCGTGCAAACCGCGCCGTCGAAATCACGATTCGGAAACGCGGAAAACGCCACGTTTTCGCTGAACCCGCCGGAACTGCTGCCGATCGTTCCCGGCGTTGTGCCGGCGGCGATGGCGCGCGCCGCGATCGCGAGTTCAACCAGCCCGCAGCTGCCCAGCGTGTGGCCCAGGCTGCCTTTCCAGGCGACGAGCGGCGAATCGGGAAACGCGTCGCACAAGGCCTTCGATTCGAGGCGCCCGGCATCGAGCGTTCCCGTGCCGTGTCCCTTCAGCCAAACGCGTTTACCGGCTGCGGCTGTCTTCACAGTTCGGATGCAAGCGGAGAAGCCCAGCCCGTCGGATTGGTTCGCCGTGAAATGATACATCTCGTTGTGCAGCGTCTGACCGGAAATCTCGAAATCGCCGCGGTCGCGCGACAGGACCGCGTAAGCCAACCCGTCGCCCAGGGCAATCGAACCGGTTGGACGGTCCTCATACGGCGCCGGAAAATCCGAGTTTAGAATTTTTAGCGCGTTGAAGCCCCCGGCCACGAAGGGACTGAGAAAATCGAATGAGAAAACGAGGACTTCGTCGGCCAGATTTTCCCGCAGGAGCCTCGTGCCTTGCATCAATCCAAGATGCGCGGAGACGCAGGCATGAGAGAACGTGGTGACGTTCGGCCCCCAATCGAGTTGCGCGCTGAGCCATTCGATGCAGTTGCTCGGCGTCCCGAAGGCGAGGTGAGACGCGTCGCGCGTCTGGCGATAGGCGTAGAGACTGCCCACGCCGAAATTGCTGCTCGTTACGAAGACCGGTCGCCTGGGCGAACCCCAATCGGCGGAGGGAATGGTCCGCGCGAGACGTTTGACATAGCCGATCCATTGCGGCGGCGCGGTCTCGTCCAGCGAGCGGCCAGCGCAAAGGGCGAGCGGCGCGAGATCACCGCCGCGTGAGCCCAGGACTGGGCGCAGTTCGACCGCGCGTTTGCCCTCGCATAAGGCGCGATAGGTCTCGCCGACGTCGCCGAAAGCGGTGAGGCAGTCGAAAGCCGCGAGGCGGATCGAAGTGTTTTCCACTGCAAAGGCGGTTGCAGGCTCTCAGCCGATGCGGGCCGGATCGGCGCGTTGGCGGATGAAAGCGGCGAGTTTTTCGATGCTGGCCAGGGCCGAGCGTGATTCTTCGCTGTTGCTGATCTTGATGCCGAATTCCTTCTCGAGCTGCACGACGAGTTCGAGGGCATCGATGGAGTCGAGATTCAGTCCGGCGCCGATCAAGGGCTCATTGTCGGGAATATCTTCAGGCGAGACATCTTCTAATTTGAGCGCGTCGACGATGAGACGCTTCAGTCGAGCAATGAGCGGATCGGGCATGCGAATTGAGCACGAATCGAGTGAAGTAATAGGATTCCCGCAAGCCCAGAGGTGGTGGGCGGCCGCAGGGTAACCGAACTTTCGCAGATGGGCGCGAACACGTTCTGCATGAAGGAAAAACTCGGTTCGGACATTAGCAGGCGGCCGCACTCGAGCGCAGTTTTGGGGTCATACCGCGCATGCAATCCAGCTTGTTTCTCATTTCTTCCCGGAGGCGCGCGGTTTTGAGCGTGCTCTGCCTCGGTTTGCTCGGCACCAGCGTTTTCGCGCAGGAGGAGCCTGCTTTGATAAATGTTGCCACGCGCGGCGCGGTTGGCACGGGCGAAAACGTGTTGATCGCCGGCTTTATCATTCAGGGCACCACCCCCCGGCGTGTTGCGGTGCGGGTGTTGGGCCCTTCGCTGACCCAATTTGGCGTGAATGGTGTTCTCGCGAACCCAACGCTGGAGCTGAACTCAGGCAATACCGTCATCGGCCAAAACGACGACTGGCAGTCCGACGCAGCAACGGCGCAAACATTGAGAAACATCAACTTGGCTCCTGGCGCCGCGGCGGAATCGGCCGTGTTGATGACTCTGAATCCGGGGCCTTACACGGCGGTGGTTCGCGGCAAAAACGATACGACCGGCGTGGTCTTGCTGACCGTCGATGATCTCGATGCCCGCGACAACAACGGGCTGAACTCAAGCCGCACGATCAACCTCTCCACGCGTGGTCGCGTAGGGACCGGCGACAGCGTGATGATCATGGGCTTCATCATTGGAGGCAGTGCTCCGCGTGACATTCTTGTGACGGCGATCGCCGGCTCGCTCGCGGAATACGGCCTGAACGACGTGCTGACGGACTCGAAAATCGAAATTTTCTCGGGCAATACGAAGATCGCGGAATCCGACGATTGGATCGATTCGCCGGATTTCGAAACCATTGCGAAGACCGGTGCTTCGCCCCGTGATCCGCTCGAAGCGGCGGTCTGGCTGCATCTCGCGCCGGGCAACTACACTGCTGTCGTAACTGGCGCGAATGGCGAGCAAGGGATCGCGCTCCCCGAAGTGGACGACGTGCGCCAGTTGAAAGACATCACGTTTGCACCGGCCAATTTGATCGACCGCACCGGCACTCTCGCGATTTCCACGGGTTCCACGCCCGACTCGCTCAACCTCGCCTTCATCGGAAGCGGTAGTGCCACGGTGAATACAGGCACAGCCGGTACCTACACTTACACCCCGACCAGTGGTTTTCTCTCTAATGTAAGCGTCACCGCCAGTGGTTACACGGTGACGGGCACGCTCCAGTTTTATCGGGACAAAGTCGCCGTCTTCAGCGGCTCTCTGACAAAACCGGGAGCGACGAAACAAGACGCCGGCGGCGTGTTGGTGTTGAAATAAAATCCTCTGGAAACCCTCAAATTCTGAAATCCCATGGCCTCAGATCCGCATCGCGATCCTTCCTTTTCGGCGTCTTCCCGGCGCTCTTTCGTCCGAACTTTGGCTGCGGCAGGATTGGGTGCACTCGCGGCTCCTTCGCTGGCAAACTGGGCGCGCGCCGCCGAGGATGCGTCAGCCAAGTCGCCTCAACGCAAGATAGGCATCGCCCTTCTGGGCCTCGGCGGTTACGCGGGCGGACAATTGGCCCCGGCCTTGCAGCAAACTAAACTTTGCCGCCTCGCCGCGGTGGTGACGGGCACGCCAAGCAAGGGCGAGAAATGGCAGCGCCGATACGACCTGCCAGCGTCCGCCGTGTACAGTTACGAAACCTTTGATCGCATCGCCGACAACAAGGACGTGGACGTGGTCTACGTCGTGACCCCGAACGCGCTGCACCGCGACTTCGTGATTCGTGCGGCGAAGGCCGGCAAACACGTGATCTGTGAGAAGCCGATGGCGACCACCGTCGAGGACTGCGACGCGATGATCGCGGCATGCAAGGACGCCAAGCGCCAGCTCGCGATCGGATATCGGCTCCATTTCGAACCCTACAACATCGAGGCGGCGCGCCTCGGCACCTCCAAAGCCATGGGCCCAGTCAAGACGATCAAATCCGAGCACTCCTTCGTGGGCAGTGGCGGCACCTGGCGCTTCAACAAAAGACTCGCCGGCGGCGGACCGCTGATGGATGTCGGCATCTACAGCTTGCAGGCCGCGTGTTACGTCACGGGCGAGGAGCCCGTCGGGATCACAGCGAAGGAATGGCCCAAGACCGACCCCGAGCGCTTCGCCGAAGTGGAGGAGACGATCAGTTGGACAATGGAATTTCCCAGCGGCGCGAGAGCCGAGTGTCGAACGAGTTACAACGAGGAGGCTAACTACCTTCACGTCGACGCCGCCGATGGCTGGTTTGAACTCTCGCCCGCGTTTTCCTACCGCGGAGTCGGCGGTAAAACGAGTCGCGGAGCCATGAATTTCCCCAGAGTTACACAGCAGGCGCTGCAGATGGACGGCTTCGCGCGGACGCTCCTTCACGGCGAGCCGAACATCGTTCCCGGGGAAATGGGCCGTCGCGACGTGCGGCTCCTGCTTTCGATTTACGAGGCGGCGCGCACTGGGAAACGGGTCGCGGTATGAGTCGCGGCAGATCGCGCCGTGTCCGCATGGGGTGTTTACCCTGATGCGTGTTTTTTCCTCATCAACTTTTCAGCCAGCCGCTTTCCTTCGAGATCAAAACTATGGATGAAACGCTTCCCGCCGACGCGAATCTACCCGACAACGCCCCCTTGGTGCTGATGGTGGAGGACGATGCTGACGC
Source organism: Opitutaceae bacterium (assembly GCA_035765635.1). Classification (GTDB taxonomy): domain Bacteria; phylum Verrucomicrobiota; class Verrucomicrobiia; order Opitutales; family Opitutaceae; genus EW11. Next base: position 286,566 of record DASTWZ010000007.1, on the reverse strand, counting down.
CGCTTTCTTGCTGCGGCGTTTGCTGCGCAAGACGGAGCTGCCGATTCGCATCCTCCATCTCAACGACGGTGCGAAAGCGCTGAATTATTTCGAGGAGTTGGATCATCCGGCGCCGGATTCGGATTTGGTCCAACCGGTTCTCGTGTTGCTCGACATCAAGATGCCGAAAGTGAATGGCTTCGAGGTCTTGCAGCGGATCCGTGAGCGATCCCGGCCCCGCCGCCCGGTTGTGATCGTGACGACGTCCGACGATCCCAAGGACAAGCAACGTGCCGCTGATCTCGGAGCTGACGCGTTTCTCGCGAAATTTCCCACGATGGAAGAACTCCGCCAACTGCTTCAGCAATTGATGACGGAGCGCTCCGCGCGATAAGGCGCGGTCATAAAAAATAGACAAAACTATTTAATGTGTTGACCGCGGGTGCGGACTCGTTTGGCTCGGTTTGCTTTGCCGCGGGAACGGCAAAATCCAAAACGAGAGGACGAGAGCATGGCGGCGACGATTAAAGAGGAACGAGCAGTGTCTGGCGCGTCTGTGGTCGACGCGCGCGTTTTCTTGAACGGCGTCTGGTGTGCTGTGCGGCTCGTGCCGTTGGCGTACGGCGAGAGGAACGGGGCGGGAGATCGCGCTGATGCGGGAATCGGCTCCGTTCCTCTTCTTTCGGGGCCGCGCCGGGGCGGCATTGGGCGTCAGATCGATGGACTGCTGCCGGGCCGAAAATTGTGCGAGCTCGGGCCTGCGGATTTCGTTTAGAGCGATTTCGCGCGAGCTGAAATTTTCACGGTGACGGCGCGCGGCGGATCGACTTCTGATCGAGCGTGTACTCGAAGGCATTTTCCACGCTCGGCTGCCCTGATCTCACGCTCGAACAAGTCATCGAACTTGGCCGGCGTTTCCGCATCGACGCGGTCGAATTGCGCGCGCTCGAGGGGCAGTTGAATCTGCCGGACTATTTCACGAAGCGCTACGGCAGCCCTGAAAAACTGCGTAGTGCTTTGGCGGATACTCCGCGTATCATCGCGCTGGATACGTCGTTCAAATTGATCGGCTCGTCCGCGGCGGATCGCGCGCAGCTCCTCGCTTTCATTCCCTGGGCCGAGGCGATTGGCGCACGCTGGCTGCGCGTATTCGACGGAGGCGCGACGCTCGATGCCGCCGTGCTGGCCGAGGCAAAAGAGAATCTGCAGTGGTGGCGCCAAACCGCGGCCGCGCGTCGGATATCGGTGGATCTGATGATCGAAACGCACGACGTGCTGCTCGACGCCGCGCGTATTGAAACTTTCACTACGGCGATGGGCGCCTTGCCTGTGGCGCTGCTCTGGGATGCTCATCACACCTGGAAAAAAGGAGGGGAGGACCCGGTGCGAACCTGGCGTTCGATCCGCGACCGCGTTGTTCATGTCCACGTCAAGGATAGCGTCAGCAATTCACAGGCGCCGCTCGGTTTTACCTACGTCGAACCCGGCGCCGGTGCGTTTCCCATCGCTCCGCTCCGCAAGGTGCTCGCAGCGGAATTCGACGGGTGCGTCAGTCTGGAGTGGGAGAAGGTTTGGCATCCGGATTTGGGGCCTTTGGAAGGCGCCCTGCGCGCGGCTGAGACGAGCCGCTGGTGGTAACTAGGGCCGGTCGACCGGCCATGGGGGATCGGGAGTCAGGCCCCAGACCTGCGGGGATGGTTCCACTTTCGCGTAATTTGCCGGCATTTTCCGGCAATTTTGGCGACCTTCGTCTGCTCGCTTTACGCGATTTCTGCGGTCGCAAATACGCTTTATCGGTCGGGGTAAAACGAAGCTGCTTGGCGCAAGCCAGAAATTACAAATTTATTACGGAAATTTGGTGAATGGGAGATTGACGAAACTTTTTCGGCTTCCCACATGTTGTGGCCATTCGCCAACGGCACCACAACCCGTTGTGGTCAGTAAGGCGTGAATAAGTTTTAACAACTTTAGGTCGCACCGCCTTCGTTAGCGTCAATTTAGGTCACTCGTTCCGGCGTATTTTTAACCCCAAAAAGTCCCGCCCGGGCACTCCCGTCACATCATGCAGAAATCGTTTCAAGTAGGCTCCAAAACCTTCATCCTCGACCAAGCCAAGGCCGAAGCCGCTTTTGCGGACAAACGTGTCATCAACGGCCGCCAATCCATGACCTTCAACCTGCTCCCGCTGAAGTACCAGTGGGCGTACGATCTCTACCGTACGATGAAGGCCAATCACTGGGAGCCTGAGGACATTCCGATGGGCAAAGACATCGAGCAATGGCGTGACGAAAAGGTCGTTTCGGACATCGAGCGGTGGATCATCCGCATGGGTATCGGCTATTTTTCTGCGGCCGAGGGAATCGTCGGAGACAACATTCAGCACGTTGTTCGCGAATTGGTCACGGCGCCCGAGTTGAAACTCGTGCTTGGCCGCCACGCGCACGAAGAAAACATCCACGCGGATTCGCTGCTCTACATGATCGCGTCGCTCGGCATCAACCCGCACGAGTGCGAAGCGATGTTCGAGGACGTTCCGACGATCGTTCGGAAGAATGAATTCGTCACGCGCATCTCCCGCAATCTGCGCCGCGATCTCGATCTTTCCCTTTCGGAAAACAAGAAGCTGCTGGCGAAAAATATCTTCGTTTTCGGTCAGTGCATGGAGGGCACGCAGTTCTACGGCCTTTTCGGCATGATCCTGTCGCTCTACCGCCAGAACAAGTTTCCCGGCATCGGTCAGATGTTCCGCTACACGCTGCGCGACGAGTCGAACCACATCGAAGTCTTCCGCAATCTCTTCATGGATCTGGTCGAGGAGAATCGCGAGATTTGGACCGCCGAGTTCAAGGAAGAGCTGCGGGCCACGATGGCCGAAGCGGTCAACCTCGAGAAAGAATTTATTCGCGATTGTCTCCCCGTCGACTCCGTCGGACTCCGCAAGGACGAGTTCCTGATGTACATCGACTTCATCGCCGACCGCCGTCTCGAAGGCTGTGGCCTGGCTCCATTGTCGGCTGGAATCAAGAATCCGCTGCCGTGGCTCGCCGAGATGATGGACATCAAGAAGGAGCAGAACTTCTTCGAAGGTCGCGTCACCGAATACCAAAAAGCGTCGAGTCTCCACGTCGCCAGCGACGACGAACTCTGAGCTCGCGAGAATACTTCAGCGCCTTTCTCGCGTAACCTTCGCACCCGCCATGTTTGTCGTTTTGCTCGTTGCTCTTCTCGCTGCGTTCCGCCTCGCGATCTCGCGCGACCGTTTCGCGCGTTCGTTTTCCGATTCCGAAAACGCCGAAGAAGGTAACTTCTGAGTCAATTTTCGCCGGCTGACTTACGCCGGCGCTCCGTTCCGTTTGTTTAGTCGAACCCAGTTGCCGTAAGCCGGGAGCTTCACGCACACGCTTACCGCCTCGGAGTTTTTTTTCGCAAGAACCACGTCCCAAATCTTCTGGGGACGATCACACCGCCTTCGCACACCATACCTGCCCGACTGATGAATCCGTCACTTGCCCACGACCTCGCTCTCAAACGTTCGATCCAAACCCCCAAGGACCAGAAACCCACTTTCGCCTGGCGCGATGTCGTCCCGGCCGACGCGCCGCTTGTTCCCGAAACCTTTGTGCTCACGCCTCGCGGCGAAGAGCGTTTTGATCTCGCAGAAGTTGCGGACACCATTGGCAAGGCGCTGACCCACGTTTCACTCGCGCGCGGTGAGTCGAATATTTTCACCGATGGAAATCGTGCGTTCGTGGCGCAAATTCTGCGCGAAGTGGCGGGCAATCTCGCCAGCGCCGCACTCCGCCAGTCCCCCCTGCGCCTCTCGCTCAATTCACTCTACGAACTGATTGAAAAGACGCTCGTCGACAACAACGCCTACGATGTCGCGAAGTGCCTTCTCCTGAATCGGTCGCAGAAACTGAACGCAGCCGGCTCGGCCGCCACAGTGCGAGTGATCCGGCGCAATCATCAGATCGTTCCGTTCAACGAACAGAAGATCGAGATCGCCGTGCGCAAAGCGTTTCTTTCGCTCCATCGAGACTCCGGAGCGGCGGTGGAAATCACGAAAGCCGTCGCGACGCGCGTGCTCTCTTCGAAGCAGTCGTTTGTCCACATCGAGGAGATTCAGGACATCGTGCAGGAAGAGTTGATGAAGGCCGGCTATTTCAAGGTCGCCGAGCAATACATTCTCTACCGCGCCCTTCGCACCGCTTCGCGGACCGAGGGCACCAGCGAGTCCACGTCGCCGATCCCGGTCCCCGCCGTCGAGCAGGGCTCGATGATCATGGTGAAGAAGGCCAACGGCGAAACATACCTGTGGGACCGAGTCGATCTGCAAAAGCGCATCGAGTTCGGCCGCATCGGCCTCGATCTCTGCCTGAGCAACGAGGAAATCGAAGCCGAACTACTTCGCTCTGTCTTCGATCAGATCAGCCAGAAGGATCTCGACGCGACCATCATTCTCAATTCGAAGACGCTGATCGAGCGAGACGCGGATTTCGCGAAATTCGCCGGCCGTATCCAGCTGACTTTCATCTACGAAGAAGTGCTCGGCTGGGACATCGTGCGCGATGGCATCGGCAAACTGAAGGATGCGCATCAACGGGCGTTCAAAAAATATCTTGAACACGGCGTGGCGATCAAACGCCTCAACCCGAAGCTGCTGAATTATGATATCGCACAGCTCGCCGCCGTTCTCGATCCGTCGGCGGATCTGGAGTTCGATTTCCTCGGCATTCAGACGCTGTACGATCGCTATCTGATCATCGACAAGACAGTAAAGCCTTCGCGCCGTCTCGAGACGCCGCAATTTTTCTGGATGCGCGTCGCGATGGGTTTGTTCATCGATGATATTCCGGAGCGCGAAAGCAAAACCGCGGCGTTATATAGTCTCTACAAGAGTCGCCGTTTTTGCAGCTCCACGCCGACGCTTTTCAATTCCGGCACCCTGCATTCGCAGCTTTCGTCCTGCTATCTTTATTATGTCGACGACTCGCTCGAGGGCATCATGTACCGCGGCATCGCGGAAAATGCTTTTCTCGCGAAATGGGCCGGCGGCCTCGGTGGTTCCTGGACCGCGGTGCGCGGCACCGGCGCGTATATTGCAGGCACAAATGGCGAATCGCAGGGCGTGATTCCGTTCCTGAAGCTGCACAACGACCAACTCGTCGCGGTCAACCAAGGCGGAAAACGCAAGGGCTCCGGCTGCGCCTATCTCGAATCTTGGCACAACGACATCTTCGAGTTCCTCGAGCTCCGCAAGAACACGGGTGATGACCGCCGCCGTACCCACGACATGAATACGGCGAATTGGATTCCCGACCTCTTCATGAAGCGCATGGAGAGCCGCGGTACGTGGACGCTGTTCCGGTCGAACGAGGTCAAGGACCTGCACGATCTCTACGGCAAGAAATTCGAAGAGCGTTATCTCGAGTACGAGAAGCTGGCCGAGCAGGGCAAAGTCCATGGCCAGAAGATCGAAGCGCTCGAACTTTGGAAGAAGATGCTCTCGATGCTCTTCGAGACGGGCCATCCCTGGATCACCTTCAAGGACGCCTGCAACATCCGTTCACCGCAGGATCATTGCGGCGTGATTCACTCGTCGAATCTTTGCACCGAGATCACGCTCAATACGTCGAACGACGAAACTGCGGTCTGCAATCTCGGTTCGATCATCCTCGAATCGCATCTCGATAAGAACGGGAACATCGATCACGAAAAACTCCGCGAAACGATTCGCACCGCAGTGCGCGCGTTGGACAACGTGATTGATATTAATTTTTATCCGACCGAAGCAGCGAAGCGCTCGAATCTTCGTCATCGTCCGATCGGGCTCGGCATGATGGGCCTGGCCAACGCGCTTTATATAAAGGGCCTCGCCTTCGCGTCGGACGCCGCGGTCGAGTTCAACGACGAAGCGATGGAAGCGGTAGCGTACTATGCTTATGAAGCCAGCTCCGATCTGGCGGCGGAACGCGGCACTTACTCGACGTACAAGGGTTCGAAGTGGGATCGCGGCATCCTCCCGCAGGATACGTTGGACATGTTGGAAGAGGAGCGCGGCGTTCCGATCGAGGTTCCTCGCTCCGCCAAGATGGCTTGGCTGCCGCTGCGCGAAAAGATCGCGAAGCAGGGCATGCGCAACAGCAACGTGCTCGCCATCGCGCCGACCGCGACGATTTCCAATATCACCGCAACGTCTCCCTGCATCGAGCCGACGTATAAGAACCTGTTCGTTAAATCGAATCTCTCGGGCGAGTTCATTGTATTGAACCCGTATCTCGTGAAGGACCTGAAGGCTCGCGGCCTGTGGAATCAGGCGATGATCGATAATCTGAAATACTTCGATGGTGAATTGAAAGACATCGATTCGATCCCGACTGATCTCAAAGCCAAGTATCTCACGGCATTTGATATCGATGCCAAATGGATCGTCGAAGCCGCGGCGCGCCGTCAGAAGTGGATCGATCAATCGCAGTCGGTGAATCTCTGGATCAAAACGCCTGATCTAAAAACTCTGAGCCACATGTATCGCCATGCCTGGCACGCCGGTTTGAAGACGACGTATTATCTGCGTTCTCTCGGCGCCTCGAATATCGAAAAGGCGACGGTTCAGGTGAAGAAGGAAGTCCGCGGCCTCGCCGGCGGCATGGCGAACGCCGTGGCTGCTGCCGTCTCGGAAAACACCGCGACCGCCGAGCCGAAGCCTCTCAATCTCGACGCAAAGCCTGCGAAAAAAGAATACACCGCCTCCGAAAAGCTAGCCTGCTCCATCGAAGCCATGCGCAACGGTGGCGAGTGCGAAGCCTGTCAGTAATCGCCCGTATTCTTCTTTCTGTCCTGGCTGCGTGACCGCTGTTTTTCCAGCGTCCGCAGCCTTGCTGCATCTGCAGCGCAGCAGCAGCTCTGGCGTTACTCGTCTGAGTAAAAAAAAGATAAAGAGCCTGATCTGCCGGCCGAGATTATAAGGCATCGGGGAGGCTGTGACGATGAGTCGTTCTGCGGCAAATCGCTTCGAATGGCTTGGCGATAAGTCGCTGTCGTCCAGCTATGTTGCTCGTACTCAATTTTGCGCTCGTCCTTTGTCTGTCATGGCAGTTGGCCGGAAACGGTTTGCTTCTCAGAGAGCTGATCGGGGTTCCACGTTTCCTTGCATCGCTTGCTCTTGCGTTTTTTCTGAACGCTTGGATTGGCTTTCTTGTGTATGCGTTGATTGGCTGGGGAAACGGGTACGCGATCACGAATCTTGGTTTGTTGAGCCTGCTGATCTTTTATCTTCGGCGTACCCAGGGCCCAATAGACGTCGCGGATAAATGTTGGCTGCGTAGGCCGAATCTGTGGTTTCTCGCGATTGCCGCTCTGGTCATGGTGCGCTTTGCGACCGGCGTGTATAAAGACGATTCCGGCGGGGTATGGTCCAACTACAATTTCGTCGATACAGCCTTCCACCTCTCGATTGTTCGCTCATTCCTGAATTCACAGGCATTTCCGCCAATGAGCCTAAATGTGGCGGAGTATCCTCTTAAGTATCATTTTCTCGCGGACTTCTACGTCGCTTACTTGTATCAATTCGGTCTGTCGGCTTTGACCGCATTGAGGGTGATGAACATTATCGGCGCCCTGTGCATGGTGGGAACCACTTGGGCAGTGCTCGAACGCTGGCTCCGATTGGAGGGACGCTGGATTGCTCTGGCATTTACTCTCTTCTTTTTTCTGAACCCGGCGATCACGAACGTTGTTCATTACCTCACGTTTCGACCGGCATACTATAATACAAAAAACTTCTTTGAAGGACTTCTTGCGTTTCCGTATTTCAACTTTGAGTCGACTCTGACGAATCTTTTCGAACCCCAGCGGGGACTGGTATTCAGCTTTCCCATCATACTCCTGGCATTGAATGCCTTCTTCACAAAAGTTGAGGATTCAGTGATCCAAGGGCAGCGGTTGGTGCAGGCGATGTGCTTGGTTTGTCTGATGCCTTTTGCGCATATTGTGGGATTTGCAGTGCTGGCTGCGTCTTCCTTCCAGAGCATCATTCGATTCCGATCAGTCTTGGCCAAGTATTGGCTGCCAATCCTTGGCTTCACCCTGCTCTGTGCGCTCCAGCTTTTGTATATCTTCTGTTTTGGCCCGCCTATAGAAAAGGAATTTGGGGCTTGGGACGTTGCAACAGCGATTCCTCTCGCGGAGTTCGGGCAAGTTGGGGGTCCGGCGAGAAGAGTGCTGTTTTGGATATTCGCGAATGGCGACTATCTTATATGGGGATGTGTCTTCGGAGCTATCGCGATCTGGCGCGTGCTACGTAAGCGGGATACTGGAGCCGCATTTTGCCAAGATGTCAGCCTGCTCAAGACATGGTGGTGGTACTTCGTCGTCGTCGTTGCTGCGTTCATATTCATCAATGTATACCGCTATAGCTTCGCTTGGGGCGACAGTAACAAGTTCGTTTTGTTTTTGAACCTCGCCATAAGTCTTTTGATCGTCGCCGGCCTCAATACCATGCGAGCTACCCGCTGGAAAGGAGTGGCCCGTACACTCTGTTTGTTCTTCGCAGTTCTTTGCGTGGCGCCTTCCTGCTACGAGGTCTATCAAGATCTTTTTATCCGTACTGGCGGAAAAGTGCTCCTTTTCCATCCCAACGGCATAGCGGCAGCGAATTGGTTTAAGAAAAATGCCGAAAAGAAGGCTATCGTCTTAACCGAGGCATGCAGCGATTTCAATGTAGTTGCCTCAGTTGCGGGCTTGCCGACTCCGGCGGGCATATACGCGGATTCGAATCCATACCGTCAGGTGAATCGCGAAAAAGATATCCCGGCCATTTATGAGCACGGGCGCCTGGATCTTCTGAGAAAACTAGACGTCAGATACGTCTATATATCGAGAAATGAAAGGCTCCGATACAAGCTACATCCGTTATGGAGGCATTTCGTCGAAAATAAACGTGTGGTTGCATTTCAGGCGGGCGAGCCTGGGCAGCTGGAATCAGTTGTCGTGTTGGATGTTCGCAAGCTTCTGCACTCGAGTCACGCAATAGCCGCGCAATAATTGTTATCAGGACTGCGATGCATCCTCGGAAGATGAGGGTGAAGGAGCCCGCGCACCGGGTGTGTGCTTCGTGTCATAGTGCGTTTTGGCCAAGGTGAGTTTCTGTTGGAGCTGTTGCTGCAGGGCTTCGAGAAAGTCGTGTTCCTTTTTCAGGCCGGCGTTTTTGGCGTAGTGTAGGAGTGGGCTTAGGAGCCACTTTTCGGTTGGGGGGATTTCGTTTGAGATATTTCCATGACGCACTTGCTGCTCGATCCACTGAATGCTCGAGGGCACGTGGTCGGGGAAGCGCTGCGCGACTTCGAAGACATGCGCAATAATCGGCTCGGCCGATTCTTCTGGAGCGAACGCGTGAACTGCTTTGCCGATGGATAGAACGTGGCGAATAAGCTCAGCGCCTCGTATGCAAAAATCGGCAGTATATATTTCCTTTAGCGTGAGGGGGCGAAAGCTTCCATCGCTTGAGATGGCACTGATCAAACCGAGCAGATTGGAGTTCAGGTTCATGAACGCTTTTTGAAACTCCACCCGCGTCGGTGGAAGTTCTCCGGCGTCCTCGAAGCGCGCTCCGCGGCGTGTTGCGTCAGCGCAAATCCCGCGGCGCAAGCCACGATCGCCTCCGGCGAGCGTCGTGATATTCGAAGGGCCTGGACAATAGATGGCATCGGCGCCTTCGCCGTGCCGAACGGATGTTTGCATTGTCACGCCGCGAATGAGTCGCGACACGACCTTGGGCATCACGTCAGGCCAGAGGTCGGGCAGTTTTCCGAGCAGTTCGGCCTCTTCGAGTTTCTCGATCAATATCTGGCGAACGCGCTGAAAATATATCCCATTTGCCGTCAAAACCAGGGCAGGGACTTCGCTCGCAGAAGGGAATAATAAATTCTGCTCGTTTTGCAGGACGATCAGGTCGATCCACTCGGATATATAATCGAGTATTTGGTCGGTGTTCGAGCAAATGAGCACCCAGCGAGGCATGATTCCGGCGTTCCATGCATCGGTGAAAGTTCCGGCCCAGACCTTATTCGACGCGACGCGCACTTCTCCGCGCATGGTCTGGAAACGCAATTGACCGGATTGTCGCACGGCCTCGCTGCTGTGTGAACCTGAGCGCGAAAGAAAGACACAGCTATCTTCGGCGTGGCTCAGCTCAGACGTTAAATAATAAAAGAACGCGGTGCCGAGCGCCCCGGTGGGCGCGATGCCAATCAAGTCGGAGCGCAGTGAAGGCACGGGAAACTCGAATGACTAACCGCCTAGAACGTTTAGCGCCTTGGCCGGGTCAGACACACGGAGACAAATTCGCATGAGCTCACTTGACGATCCCTCCGTGCCGTAAGCGTATTCGATATTGATGCCCGCATCGGCGAGACTTCGCGCCAACTTGGCTAAAGTTCCGGGATGGTTCTTCGCTTCGATCTCGAGAACTTCGGCCTCGACTACGTGGCACCCCTGGGCCGTGAGGATTTCTCGCGCCGTCGCATAGTCGCTGGTGAGCAGCCGGATGACACCCTGTTCTATCGTGTCGAGAATGGAGATCGCGTCGATGTTCACACCTTTACGAGCCAACGCGTCGCATGCCTTGGCGAGCTGGCCCGGTTCGTTTTTGAGGGCGATTGTGATCTGACGACGTAGCTGCAGTTTCATGAGTCGGGGAGGGTGAGGGGCCAAAGCCTCATATGATACCATGCTCTGGCGTTCTTGCACGGGAAAGCATTACCCGTTGAAAACACGTAACATAGCGAGCGGCTACAGTCTGGGGCATTTGGTAGGCGGGAATACCCCATATTAGTTCGGGGAATGAAAATGCCGATGCAAAGGATCGGCATAAAGTTAATGGCAGGCCGGTCGTTTTTAAGGGTGTCGGCCGATATACGGTCGAGCGGCTGGTTCGCTAACGCGACTTAATCCCCAGCTGCCAGTTCCTTAAGAAAATAACGCCCGTAAAGGGCACCCGTCAGCGTCAATGAACAAGTACAAGAAAGCTCTCATTGCTGCGTTCGTCGCAGCCTTCGCCATCACCGCTTCTGCCCAAACCGTGGAAGAAGCTTATATTGCGCAATATGCCAATCGGACCGACATTCCGCGTCCGATCAAGGTCGTCTCGCCTTACCGCAACCACAGCGACACCGGCAGCGTGCGCATTCAGTTCAAAGTTTCGCCCTCCGGCGCCGTTCACGGTGTCGAAGTGCTGGATAAGGTCGGTTCCGTCCGGACCTTCACCGTTGTGGACGCTGTCCGCGCTTGGAAGTTCGAGCCGCGAGCCAATCAGACGGGCGATACCGATGTCGCTTTGACCGTCAATTTCCCGGCCCTCTAAGTTTTCGGAAATTTGAATCCCGAGCCCTTGGAGCAATCCAAGGGCTTTTTTCGTGGCCGACTTCCAGCTCGTCACGCCGGAAAACCTCATCAGACGACGAGACTCGGCGGCTGCCGGGGAATGCCTTACAGCGCATCCGTCGTTTCATGGAGGGGGCGAGGCTCGCCGCGAGCGAACAGGCCGGCTTTAATTCGTAATACTCAAGCAGCCCAATGAGCAAAACAGCCGCCCCACTCGAGCTCGCCAGCCGCGCCGAGAAACCGCTGCAGAACACCGCGCGCCGGGTGCTTCTTGTTTATCGTAAGTTCACCAGCAGCTTTATATATTATCCTTGGATGCTTTCTCGCGCGGGACTCGAGATCGACGTCGTATGCGGGGCAAAGCACGAAATCCGCCGGTCGCGCTCGCTTTCCCATGTCTATATAGCGGACGACACCGACGAGTCATTTTACGAGCTCGTGGTGGCCCGCTTAAAAAGCGGGGAATATGGTTTCCTGCTTCTGGTCGACGAACCGAGCCGTGGTTTGATGTATAATCGGGAGACGGTCGATCCCGCGATCGAGTCGTTTCTTCCCGTGTTGCGAACCAATCCGCTGGCGGACGCGTTCACCGACAAGGAAAGATTTCAAAATTGGTGCGAAGGCCACGGCATTCCTGTGCCCGTTTCGCGCATTGTGAAAACGCCCGGCGAGGCTCTACAGTGGGCCGAGGAGTGGCTGTTCCCTGTCGTATTGAAAGGAACGACAGGGATGGGTGGCGCTGCCGTTATCATCTGCAAAGATGCGACGGAACTCAGAAACGGTTTTATACAATTGGCCTCCTCCACGCGCGTGATGGTGCAGCAGTATATTTCTGGGCCGGTGGGTTCGACCGCCTTCGTGGCTCTGCGCGGCAAGGTCGCCGCCTGGGTTGCCTCGGAGAAGTATATAGCGCTCAAAGACGGCATCGGCCCCTCTGCCGTGCGCCGGGTTCACGCGCATCCGGAGCTCGGCCGAATCGCGCAGCAGATGGCGGCCGCTGGCGAAGTGACCGGCCTCACGGGTTTCGATTGGATGGAAATCGCCCCGGGGCAGTATGTGGTGATAGATCCGCATATCGGCCGTTGTACGCCACCGGGCGCCGTCGCTCATTTGTCTGGCGTGGATTTCGGCCGCGCGATTCTCGAGCTGATCGAAGGCAGGGCAACCTTGCAACAGCCGCGGGACGATTCGCGCGTCATTGTATTATTTCCTCAGGTGGTCGAATTGATATTACAAGGCGGACTGCTGACCCTGCTGCGCAAAGCGAGCCCGTTCCATCGCGGCGTGAAATATTATTTCGGTCCGTGGCGTGAAATGCGACTCAGCTTGCATGTATTCTGGAGTTACCTGCGCGGCAGCGCAAAGGTAACGCTCGGCGCGATGCGTTCGCGTTTGCGGCTCGCCGCTTGATAATCCGTAGCGGTCGACTGGATACATTGATCGATATATTTGCGCGCATTCGGAACGCGTCGCATGGGCTTGGGTCAATGGATTCACGCTCGAAGCTGCTCGGCGGAGGCATCCTCCGGCGGTTCTCAATAATCTCAAAGAAAGGACATCCATGAGCGAGCATTACGTCATTCTCGCGGACGACGGTCATTTGAAGATTCTGCAGCAGCGAAAGTCACCGGGGCAGATCTCCGCCAGCCTTACCCAGGTCGACGCGTTGGACTTTCCACACGGAATCCAGAGCTACGCCGAGGAAAACACCGACGTTGCCGGTCGTTTTCAGGGGTCACGCAACGCATCTCGGGCGTCCGGATCACCCACGGCGCGGACAGGAATGTCGATCGACGAACGCCTGCCGATGAAAAACGAAGAACAGCGCCGCCACGCCGCCGATGTAGCGGGGCGAATCGAGGCGTTTCTTACACAGAAGCCGGAGGCCACCTGGGATTTGGCCGCTGGCCCGGCGATTATCAACCGCATTCTCGCCGAGCTTTCTCCAGAAGTGAAAACGCGACTGCGAAACAGCGTGGCAAAGGATTTGGTTCACGAGCCTCATCGCAATATTATTTCCCATTTCTCGACGCCGGCCTAACTGTTGAGATGAGCCATTGGTTGTGTGTGCGCTGCGGAAATTGGCCGCAGCGCTTTTTTCCTATTGAATGAATGGCTGAGTGGCTGCGGCGGGTCGGGTATCGCGCGAGCATTTCGGGTATGAAATCGGTTTTGGTGAAATGGCTGATCGTCTCCGTCGTGATCGTTTCGGCCGCGTTTGGCGCGGACCCAGAAGCCATTCCGCTTTGGCCCGGTCAGGTGCCTGGCGAGACACACGCCTTACCTCCGGAAAAGGACATGACCACGGCCAAGGACCGCCTTGTTGATGGGCGTCCGGTGGTTCGCATCGGCAATGTCGCGGTGCCGACGATCACGATCTATTCGCCGCCAAGGGCGAAGCGCAACGGCACGGCCGTGCTCGTGTGCCCGGGTGGTGGTTATTCCATTGTGGCCATCGATCTGGAGGGGACCGACGTTTGTTCGTGGCTCAACTCGATCGGCGTCACTGCTGTTTTGCTCAAATATCGCGTGCCGCGGCGCGAAGGGCTGGCGCAACACGTGCCTCCGCTGCAGGACGCGCAGCGCGCGATGGGCCTGATCCGCGCCCGCGCCGCTGAACTCGGAATCGATCGGAACCGCGTGGGCGTTCTCGGATTCTCCGCCGGTGCCCACCTCGGGGCGGTTCTGGGCAATCAGCCGCTGGAAGGGCGGACCTACCCGCCTATCGACGAAGCGGACAAACTCAGCAGCCATCCTGATTTTTCACTCCTCATCTACCCAGGTTATCTCGCGCTCAGCGAAAAGAACTTCGCCATCGCGCCCGAGGTCGTGCCGAAGTTTTCGCCTCCGACTTTTCTCGTCATGGCCGAAGACGATCCTGTGCACGTGGAGAATGCCGTCTTGTATTACCTGGAACTCAAACGTGCCGGTGTCTCAGCGGAAATGCATCTGTATCCAACCGGTGGACACGGCTATGGATTGCGGCGCACGGAAAATCTCGTCACGACGTGGCCCGACCGTGCTGCGGATTGGCTCCGGTCTTCGGGGTGGTTGAGGGCGAAGAACTAGCCCGTTGCCAACGCTCTGCGCGAGTGGCCCGGCACCGTGCGAACAGCCGCCACTCGCGCAATAGTTAGTATTTGCTCGGCCAGCAATGGCCTTCCCGTGCAGCCACCAGTCGGGGTACTTTTCGAATAGATGGCCTCCATCCCGACTCTTTCTCCTGCGTCCAAGCAAAAGCATCCGCTGATCACGCACTTATATACGGCCGATCCGTCGGCTCACGTGTTTCAGGGAAAGATCTATATCTATCCTTCGCACGACTTGGACGAGGAAGCAGAGGAGAACGATCGGGGAGATCAATATAGGATGACGGATTACCACGTCTTCTCGCAGGAGCGGCCGGAGGCGCCCGCGGTCGATCACGGCCAGGTTCTTCACCTGAAAGATGTGCCGTGGGCCAGTCAACAGATGTGGGCGCCGGATGCCGCCTATCAAAACGGCCGATACTATCTTTATTTCCCTGCCCGCGATAAACAGGACGTGTTTCGTATCGGCGTCGCGACCTCAGCGAGTCCTACTGGCCCATTCGTAGCTCAACCCGCTCCGATCAAAGGCAGCTTCAGCATCGACCCGTGCGTGTTCCGCGACGACGACGGTGCTTTTTATATGTATTTTGGCGGACTGTGGGGCGGCCAATTACAGTGCTGGGCCAACGGTGAATTTGATAGAGATGCTCCGCCGCCGTCGCCGGAAAAACTCGCGCTCCTGCCCAAGGTGGCGCGGCTGACCGACGATATGTTCGAATTCGCTGCCGCTCCACGCGACGTTCAGATCGTCGACGACAAAGGAGCTCTGCTTAGGGCCGGCGATATCCAACGTCGCTATTTCGAAGGCCCGTGGATGCATAAGTACCACGGATTATATTATCTTTCATATTCGACCGGCGATGCGCACACGCTGGTTTACGCGACTTCCGCGAGCCCGGAAGGTCCGTTTACCTTCCGCGGACGGCTGCTCGACCCCGTGCTTGGCTGGACCACGCATCACTCGATCATCGAACATGGAGGACGCTGGTGGCTCTACTACCATGACGCCTCCCTTTCCGGTGGCACCAGTCACAAGCGTTGTGTCAAAGTCCAGGAGCTTTTCTACAACGAAGACGGCGCCATCCGGCCAATGACGCCGTGATGGTTTGGTGCCACGGCCCAGGCCAGGTCGTCGAGATAGAGAGAGATTATATTGAAGCCGATTTAGGCGCGACCACGCGAGACAGCCAATCGTTGGTATAGTTGGCGATTTCCTGCCAATTTTCCTCGTCGTAGATAAAATGGCTGCGTCCGGAGAATAACTTGAATTCCACGATGCTGTTTGTGTCGGTGTAAGCCTCGGCGTTCTTTTTGTTTAACTTGTCCGGAATAATATGGTCCTGGTCGCCGGCGATGAAAAGCAGCGGCACGTGTGGCAGGCTGACATCGATTCGTCCCGCTTTTCCGAGCGTGTCGCGCAGGACATTTCGACTCTCGTGGACGGCGAACTCGGTATAAGCCAGATTGCTTTCTTCGCGAGACATGGAGTTGCCGAAATTTTGATAAAAGCCTTCCTCGGTCATTATATAAGGCCGATCACCTTTGAGCGGATTCGTTATGCTCATCGTATTTTTCAGGAGATGCCAGTCGGCCGACATCATGCCGTTGGGTGCGACGGAAGATATGCAGACACCGGCGCAAGCGAGATCCTGGTCGACCAACCGTTGTACGATCAGTCCGCCCAGAGAGTGGCCGATCAATATTGGACGTTCACTTTCCCTCGCGGCGATATTGGCGAATTCCTGGACGACCTCCTCGAGGGTGAGTTTGCCGAGGTCCATGGGTATATTATTACGCAAATCAAACGGATCACCATCGTGCAGCGGCCAGGCCGGGGCGCTCGTGCGATAACCTTGAGCTTCGAAGTATTGGCGCCAGTCGCGCCAGCTCTTGGGATTCAAAAACATTCCGTGAATGAAAATGATCGACGGTTTCATGGCCTGATCGACTGCTCGCGCCGACGCCGCGTTCCTGCTGATTTGTTGAGACGCGGGATAGGAAATAAGCCGCCGTGCGCATTTCAGACATGAAGTTGACACCTCCGAGGCGGCCGAATCTTTGTCGAATCAGCCTGTCAAACCATGCGCCGGATCGCTCCACGCCGCTCCATTTTCTTTCTGTGGCTGATCGTCTTGATCGGCGCATCCGCTCCGTGGATACACGCCTCGCCTAGCGCCGTGGTGGCGGCTGCGAGTGCATTTCGCGGCTATCTCGATTCGGTCACGCCGAAAGTAGATCCCGACAAGCGCGATGATCGGGTGGCGATGACGCGGATCATTATCGCGGACATCGGAGCGCAGGAAAAGAAGCTGGACGGCCTGTGGCAGATGCACCTCCGCAATCCTGACGAGCGCTACCGGCTTCGGTTTGTGCAGGATTGCCTGGCGGATTTGGAAAAGGATGTACGCTCGGCCTTGGACGAGAAGATCTGGGTGGAGGGCGTGGACGCGAAGACGATTCGCACGTCGGCCGATGCGGTGCTGAGCGCGATGGCTGAGTTTCGCGACGAAGTTTCCGAGGCCTACAAACGCTGAAGCCAGCTCGAAGGGGTACCTGCGTTGCGATGTGCCGGCGCCCCGGCTTCCGAGACTACGGATTTGCCGGAGCGGGCGCGGCTTCCGAAGGAATAGCCTTCAATGTGATCACTTGTTTGTCGCGCTTGCCATTTGCCTTCACGCCAACCGTGACCGGCAGATCGCCGCCGAGATACCCGAGGCGCGAGGTCATCCGCTCCGTGTCCGCAGTTTCGTTGGGCTGAATCGTAATCTTTTCCGGCATGACGACGAAGTTGCCGAGATCCGAGTCGCATTGCGTGACGGAGACTTCGATTGGCGCAGACGTTTTGTTTGTCAGATGAAGCTGCAGCACGATCGCGGGCATGTTGCTTTCGTGAATCGTGGAGGGACGATCCTCGCGGTCCATTCCGCCTCCGCCGGACCCGAAGCCGCCACCTTCGTCGCCTCCGCCGCGGCGTCCGCGATGATGTCCGCCCCCGTGCCCGCCGCCTCCTCCTGGGCCACCTTTGCCGCCGCGGAAACCTCCACCGGCGCCGAGTGTCGCCTCGACGATGAGAGAGCCGTCCAGAAACGTCTGCTGTCCGTGCATGGCCGGGGGTGGAGGCGGCCGGTCCGCGCCGCCCATCGGACCGCCGTCACCCGCGTGCTGGCGGGGACCTTCGCTGCAAGCGCCGAAAAAGCAGGACAACGTGAGGAGAAGTGCGATCGGAATAACGCGGGGGTTCATGGATTTCAGTTAGACGCATTGCGCGGAAAAAAGATGCCTCGATCACGCATCACGCGGATAACTCCAGTGGTCTCCTGCGGGAACCTGGCGAAAAACCTGAATATGCATTGAGTGTTTGCCGATATTTCGTCGCGTCGGAGTTTGTTGGCTTGAACTCAAACGGCGGCGCCTGGTCCCCTCCGCACCAATGAAGATTCACGTCACCACGGGCGCCACCGGTCCCGGCGCATGGACTCACCAACGCGACAAGCTCTGGGAGCTGTTCTCGCAGTCGCGGGTGAAGGCGCATGAGTGGGTCGGCACACCGCAGGAGGCGGACGTGATTTTCCTGTGCAACGTCATGCAGCCGGGAAAGAGCGACATCAGCGATCATCCCGTGCTGCGCGCCTATCGTGAAAAAACCTTCGTGCTCAGCGAACAATGGCAGCCGCCGTTCAACGCCGCGGGCATCTACGCGAATGCGCCCCGCAAGCTCGGTTGGCGCCAGCGGTTTCGCACCGGCAGCTACGCGCTGCACCATCAGGATTTCAAAAACAAGCTGGTGGACGCCTTCGAACCTTCGCAGATGCTGCCGCCGGAGAAACGCGATTTGCTCGCGTCATTTTTAGGCCGCGACTGCCATCCGGTGCGCGCGAAAATTTTCGCCGCCGGCACGACGCGCCCAGACATTTTGATCGAGGATACGTCGTGGTTCGATGCGTTTTCCCATGGCCAAGATCGCAAGGCCGACGCGCAGGCGCGCTACTTCGACATTTGTCTGCGCTCGCGCTATCTGCTCTGTCCGCGCGGGGCCGGGCCAAATTCGATTCGTCTTTTCGAAGCGCTGAAAATGGGCATTGCGCCGGTGATCATCGCGGACGATTTCATTCTGCCCAGCGGGGTCGATTGGCCGAGCTTTGCGATCTTCATCAAGGAACGGGACGCCGCGGATTGGATCCGCATCGTGGCCCAACACGAAAACGAATTTCTCGAGCGTGGCAAAAACGCACGCGAGGCGCACCTGCGATTTTTCGCTCCGGATGTGTATTTCAACTACCTCGTGGAAAACGCGCTTTCGATCAAAGCGGCGCGCGTGTTGCCCGAGCGGGTTTTCGCGGCGGTCGATCGGCTGATGGAGCGCGTCGGTCGTCTCGACCAAAAAGTCCGCCGGCGCCTCAAGCTTCGTCGCCCCGCGCAGCCGGCTCAGGCGTAGCCTTCGGAGTAACATTCGCGGCAGGTGCGGTGCGGCGAGCTCGGCAGCACGGCGCGTCCGCAATGCGCGCACTCGCGGCGCTTCAGGCCGTGTTTGCCCCAGGTGCGCCGCAGAATCGCCTGCGTCTGCTCGATGCATTCGCGGCGTAGTTGCTCCACCCATACAAGGTCGGTGAACGCCTCGGGAAATTTCAGCGCAAGCCAGCGATAGATGGTGATGAGGTGCAGAATTTCCTCCAGTCCCTCGAGA
Source organism: Opitutaceae bacterium (assembly GCA_035765635.1). Taxonomy (GTDB): domain Bacteria; phylum Verrucomicrobiota; class Verrucomicrobiia; order Opitutales; family Opitutaceae; genus EW11. The sequence continues at coordinate 267,435 of DASTWZ010000007.1, read as the reverse complement.
CCCGCCGCCGAATCCAACCGTCGTGGAAAAAGCACAGCGCGGCCCGCCGCGAGTGTTTCCAGCCACTCGGCGAAGATATTGCGGAATGCGTGCTCCTCCAAATCGATCGGCGTACAAGCCAGCGCATATCGTAGCTCAACAGAGAGGTTAGGGGCGTACGTGTCCACCAACTCCGCCGCGGCAAAAACATCGTCCCGCACCTCGGGAAAAAAGGTTCCTCCGGGAAACGTGAGGCGCGTGCGGAAAAAATCGAGAATCGGTTGGAGGCGGTCGAGGCCCAGGTGATCCGCGATGGCCCGCACGTGCATCGCGGTCGGGGCCGCTGGCAGCAAGTCGGGCTCGGCGGCGACTGGCGATTCGGCGAGCGCGGCCTGGATGCGACGGGCATCGCGCGTCGAAAGCGCGGCGATCCAACCATGCGAGCCGATCCCGCGCCCGGCCCGTCCGCCGATCTGGAGAATCTCGGAGGCCTCGAGCCGCCGATTGATTTCCCCGTCGAATTTGTCCGTCTCGTAAAAGATCACGCGATCGAGCGGGAGATTGAGGCCGAGTCCGATCGCGTCCGTCGCGCACACGATGTCCGCTTCGCCGTCGCGAAAACGGCGCGCTTCGTTGCGGCGCACTTCGGGCGATAGGCCGCCGTAGATCACGGATACGCGCAGACCGCGCGACTCGAACATCGCTTTAAGCTCGAGCACCATCGCTCGGGAAAATCCAATCACCGCGGAGCGCGGTGGAATATGCCGCCAGTCGAGCACGCCTTCGAACGAGAGCGTGCCATGGCGTTCGACATGGTTGATTTCAATTTCGTCGCCGCAGAGTTCGCCGAGACGCCGGATGACGGCTTCGGTGGACGAGGGCCCGGTGATAATGAGCGTTTCCGCGGCGACGCCGCAGTACGCCGCGATCCAGGCCCAGCCGCGTTCGCGATCGAAGGCGAGCTGCATCTCGTCGAGGACGGCCACGGAAATCTGGCGCGAGAAATCCGTCATCTCGACGGTCCGGGCAGAGTGGGTGGGAGATTGTTCGTCGCGCTCTTCGCCTGTGATGAGCGAGCACGGCTGGCCGAGTTCGACAATGCGATCGCGTTGTTCGAGGGCGAGAAGGCGGAGTGGACCGAGATACATGCCGCTCGCCGCGCGGCTCAGTTCGAGCACGGCGCGATGTGTTTTGCCGGAGTTGGTGGGACCCAGCCACGCGACAACCTTTCGCTTCATGGCGCGCGCGATGGGAAAGCATTGCAGATAATCGAGAATGCCCGGATTGCGGCGGGCCAGGCTGTCGATCAATTCGCGATCGATGGCATGTGTACAAGCCAACTGGATACGGCGAAAAAGGTCTTTCCGATCCGAGAGCAGCGGCACGTTGGGCAGGAACGCGCGGTCGACATCATCCGGCGCAAGCCGGTCGTAGCCCGCGTAGGTCGGCGGTGTTTCCCGAAGTTTTCGCGTGACGTTCGTGACTTCGGGCAAGGTGCGCTCGATCAGTTGCCGGATTTTCACGTCATCGTTGTCCACGATGGCGCGCACCAGGGGTATCAAAGGAACGGATACGGCAGCCTTGACCGGAAACACCAGATCGTCCCGCGGTGCGAGCTGGGTGCGCGCGTGCAGCACCAGCGTGTCGCCCTCGTCGATGAATTGACCGAAGGAAAACGCCGGGGCATCCGAGCCGAGCCGGTCTGCAATAAAGCGCGCAAAGCTCGCACGAACGCCGCCGGCTTTGACGCGCGGCCCGATCGGCAGCGTCAAGAACGCGCGACCCAGATCGCTGTCCTCGATCCCGAGCTCAAAAAGCAGTCCCGTCCGAGCCGAATCGACGATCTCCTTGTGAGTCCACTGGTCCGAGCTGGAGGGCTGCTGCATCCCCGGACCATCAGAATCAACCCGTCGAAGTCAAAGCGCGCGCAAAGCGTTTATCTTCGGGTTTCCTGACGGGCGCTGGTTTGGAAGGTCAGTTCGTGATGTCGAACGTGGTGCTTTCCTCGCGGACGGGTTGGTAAACTTTGTACCATTCCTTTTGGGCATCACTGCCGGCGTATTTCTTGAGAGCGGCTTCGTCGGCGAATTCCATCACGAGCGCGTTCTTTTTTCCGCCTTGGACTTTGATCGAGCGAGTCCAGACGCGGGTGATGCCGGGAAATTTCGCGGGCAAATCTTTCACCGCGTCCAGCGCGGCCTGAATTTGTTCGGGCTTCGCGTCGGCTTTCCAAGCAATGGTGACGACGTGAATCACGGACTTCGGCGCGGTGTCGGCGGCGCGAGCGGCGGGCAGGCAAAAGGCCGCGGTGGAGAGAGCGAGGGCGAGGAGTAGTTTTTTCATACGTTGATCGGGACAGTTTTGAAAAATTTCGTTTCTGACGTCGATCCTCCGGCCGGTGGAAAACACGACCATGAACATAACGGCCGCCCCGGCGTTTTCGCGATGCGTGAGGTACGACTCGCTAAACCGTGAACCCGGGGTACGCATTGTGCCCACATTTCTTCGTTTCTTTCATTATGAATTCGTTTCCTCATGCCCGGCTGCTCACGCGCCTTTCGTATGCGGCCATGATCAGCCTTTCGATGGGCATGAACCTGCTGCCGGTCTATCTCACCGCACTCGGCAAACTCTACGGTGAAAACGGTGGGACGCTCACGAATGAGCAACTCGGGCGTTTCGGGGCTTTCCTCTTCAGCGGATTGGTCGTGGGCATTCTCATCACCGGGCCGCTCGCGGACCGTTGGGGCGCGAAGATATTCGCTGTTTTGGGCAACGCCTTGGTTGCCCTCAGCCTCCTTGGTCTCGCTTATGCGCCAGGCTATGACTGGCTCTGTGTCGGCTTCGCATTTCTGGGACTCGGCGCGGGATTGCTCGACATGGTGCTGAGCCCGGTCGTGTCCGTGCTGAACCCGGACAATCGCTCCTCGGCGATGAACTGGCTGCACTCGTTTTATTGTATTGGCGCGGCCACTACAATTCTCGTCGGCATCGTCGCGGCCCAGATTGGTCTCGGCTGGCGCGGAGCGTGTCTGACGTTGATGTCGCTCCCTCTCGTGCTGATCGCGTGGTTCACCGGCCTGCATTTTCCGCCGATGGCGCACGCGGAACGGCGCACGCCTCTGCGCGCGCTGGTAAGGGAGCGTTGGTTCGCGCTGGCACTGCTCGCGATCTTTCTCGGCGGTGCGGCGGAGATGGGCATGGCGCAATGGTTGCCCGCCTTTGCGGAGACCGAACTCAATTTCACGCCCACCATCGGCAGTGTCGCGCTTCTGTTTTTCTCCGTGGCCATGGCGCTCGGCCGTATGGTCGTGGGGGCGACTGGCAAACGCTGGAGTGCGATCTCCGTGATGATGTGGGCGTGCGTGACCTCGACGATTTTATTCCTCTTGGGCTCGTTCTTCCCCGTGCCGAGCGTGGCCCTCCTCTGCTGCGTGTTCGTCGGTTTCACGGGAAGCTGCCTTTGGCCGACGACGCTCGCCGTGACGGCGGATCGCTACCCGAATGGTGGCGCCACGATGTTTGGCGCGCTGGCCGCGCTGGGAAATGCGGGAGGCATCGTGATGCCGTGGCTGGCCGGCATCGTGGCCGACGCGAGCGATCTTCGCTGGGGCTTGGCCACCGCGGCGGTCACGCCGGCCGCGATGTTCGTCGTCTTGCAGCGCATGCGTAGTGGCGCCGCGAATACAGTGCAGCCGGTCAGCGCGCCGGCTGCGTGAGATTTCACATCACTCGGCCTTGAAGCCGTTGCCGGTCGCGGCCCAGTAAATGCCGCCGTAGATGTGATGGAGAAAATTCGCGTCGGTGTAGGACGCGGGCAAGTGGCCCAGCGCGGTGTAGAATGCGCGTCCGCCGTCGTATTCCTGATACCAGCTCAGCGGGTGAAAAGCGCCCATGCCGCTGCCTTTCTTGGCACCCCAGTCAGCGTTTGGTTTGTAGGTCTTTTCGTCGACGGAGAGGAGATAGTGCAACTTGTCCGAACGGGAGGCATCGAATTGATACCACTCTTCGGTCCACAGAAAACGTTTCGCGAAGCGGTCCATGCCGGGAAAATTCGGGTCCTCCACTTTTATCGTGGCGGTCTGGACCACGGGATGAATGTGAAACATGTGGCCAACCATCTTCGTGTACCACGGCCATCCATACTCCGTGTCGGTCGCGCTGTGGATGCCGACGAAGCCGCCGCCGCCCTTGATGAACTTTTCGAACGCGGCTTGTTGCTCATCGTTCAGGATGTCGCCGGTGGTGCAGAGGAAGATCACGACTTTGTACTTCGCGAGTTCCTTGTCGTTGAAAACCCGGCTCGCGTCCTCTGTCCAGAAGACGCCGAAGTCATGCAGTTTTCCCAGGTTCTGGATCGCGGTGACGCCTGCGTTGATCGAGTCGTGATGCCACCCGGCGGTCTTGGAGAAGAGCAGCACGTTGAACTGTTCGGCCCAGGCGGCGCTGCTGCCGAGAAGTGCGACGGTGACGAGGAGGAGTAGTTTGCGGATTATCATAGGAAGCAAATGAAGGAGAGCGTTCTATAACGCCTGATATACGCCACAATGTCGACGATCGTTCTCACATTTTGAATACGCGTTCTCGCCAGCCGCGTTTTTCGGAATAGCGTCATGGCGTCGTGAAACTCGTCGACTGCGAACCGCGCCACGCGCCCGAGATCCTGGCTATTTTCAACGAAGCCATTCTGACAAGCACGTCGCTTTATGATTACAAGCCGCGGACCCCGGCGATGATGGACACTTGGTTTGCCGCGAAATGGAGCGGCAATTTTCCCGTCATCGGCTTCGAATCGGAGAAGGGCGAGCTCATGGGTTTTGCCAGCTACGGCAGCTTCCGCGCCTGGCCCGCGTACAAATACACGGTGGAGCACTCGGTGTACGTCGCGACGCCGTTTCGGCGAAAAGGGGTCGGTCGCAAACTGCTCGAGGAAATCATTCAGGCGGCGGTCCGGCAGAATTATCACACGATGATCGGCGGTATCGACGCCACGAATACGCCGAGCATTCGCCTGCACGAGACGCTCGGTTTCGAAAAATGCGCGAGTATCAAGCAAGCCGGATTCAAGTTCGGCCGATGGTTGGATCTGGAATTGTATCAACTGATCCTGCCGACCCCCGAGTCGCCAGTGGATGGATAAAGGAGAATCGCGATAGCACCATCGCTCGCAACCTGGCGGAGAAAATCATCGCAGGCTGCTCGCTCGCTTGGGGTGCACCAGTATATTCAGGCAACTTTCCTCCGAGCTACGGAGTCACAGTTATACAGTCATGAAAAACACCCCGACGTACCTCGCTTTGTTAGCTTTCTCTGTCTTTCAACCTGCGGCCGCTCTGTTCGCGGCGGACGCGGCGGCGAATCTGCCGCGCAATCAACGCATCGATATGCTGGTCGTAGCGGAGCAGTCGAAGAACGGCGCCGAACTGGCCAAAAAGTCCTCTGATACCAAGCCGACGGTTTTCCTCGTCGACGGCGGTTACATCGAGGGCGGTGATCCAATCGCGGGCGAGAAGCCGCCTTCGGCTGACACTGTAAAATCGAATGTTCTCGAAGCGCTGCACAACGCCAACTTCCAGCAAGCGCCGGATGCCGCATCCGCCAGCGTGATCCTTGTCTATACGTGGGGCACATTGCGACCGCAGTGGCAGCCGACGGTGAGCGGATCGCATATTGCTCCAAATCTGAAAGCGCGACTCTCGCTCGTCGCACCGTGGAAAACCGTGAGCGATATCGAGGATGACATTGTGACACGCCGCGTGACGAATTTCTCGACGGGGAGTTTTCTCATGCATCCGAACTGGCGAGACGCGATCGATTTTGCGCGCGATGCGCGTTACTTCGTCGTCTTCAGCGCGTACGAATCCAACATCACAAATGGCGCCGAGGCCGCTCCACTTTGGCGCACGACCGTGAGCACGCAGGAGACCAGTACGTCGATGCATCAGGGTGTTGCATCGCTCGCCGCCAGCGCTGGCGAATATCTCGGAAAGGACATGAATTCTCCGAAGAACACCTATGCCGCACGTGTGACGTTGTCGCCCACGTCTGTATCATCGACAGCGCCCGCCCAAGCTGATGTGGCCGAGAAGGCGTCGAATGCGAACTCGAGCGATGTCATCAAACAACTGGTGAAGCGCGAACGCGACCGCGTCAGCGGGGAGTTTGGCCAGAAGAACGAAGAGAAGGACGTCTGGTGAGCAATCGCGGCGAGCGCCGCCGCTGAAGTTTCTGTAACTTTGTACGGAGCGATGGGTTTTGGGCTTATGCCCCGAAACCCATTTTTTCGTGCATGAACGCGCTGCGTCACGCCTTTCGCTCTCTGCTGCGGTCGCCCGGATTCTCAGCGGTCGCCGTCATCACCCTGGCTTTGGGAATCGGACTGAACACAGCGATGTTCAGTTTGATCAACACGTTTCTCTTCAAGCCGCTCACCTATCCGGCTTCTCAGGAGTTGTTTCAGCTCCAGCGCTCGACGGCCCGGCAACGGGACGAGTCCCACTCGGCGCCGAATATCGAACGCATTCAGCAGGAATCGGTGGATTTCGCCGAGACCGCCACCTATCGCCATTGGGGTTTCACGCTGTCGGGCGCAGATCGTCCGGCAGAAATGCTGAATGCGCTGCGGGTCTCCTCGAATTTTTTCAACGTGCTTCGGATCACTCCGGAGATCGGCCGCAACTTTCTTCCCGAAGAGGAGGAAGCCGGTCGCCATCACGTTATCCTGCTCAGCCATAGTTGTTGGGTCTCACGCTTCGGCGGCGATCGCGGCGTGGTGGGGCGCATGCTGCGGATCGACGGCGAGCCGACCGAAGTCATCGGCGTGCTCCCGGAAAGCGCGGCGTCGCCGTTCATTTTCGGAAACATGCAAGTGTACCGGCCGCTTGGCCTGAGTCCCGAAGAACGCACGCGCCGGACGGACAACTCGCTTCAAGTATTGGGACGCTTCAAGGGCGGCATCACGGAACAGCAAGCTGCGTCGCGTTTCGCCGCCATCGGACAGCGCCTCGCGGCGGATTTTCCCAAGGAAAATGGCGACAGCAGTCTGCGCATCGTTCCGCTGGAATCCGTGCGACTGGGCGATGTCGGCAAGCACATCACTTCGATGCTGATGAGCCTCTCGACTTTCGTGCTGCTCATCGCGTGCGCGAATCTGGCGAATCTCCTGCTCGCCCGCGCGATGGCCCGCTCGCGCGAGTTCGCCATCTGCGCGGCGCTTGGCGCATCGCGCAGTCAGCTCATCCGACCGTTGATGGTGGAATGCTCGCTGCTCGCGTTGATCGGCGGAGCGCTCGGCATCGTCGTTTCGATCTGGACCAACGCGTGGATTGCGGCGCGCCTCAGCCGTGACGACGGACTTCAATTTCAGTTTCACACCGACTGGCGCGTGATGGTCTTCGCCCTGGTTGCGTCGTTGTTGACAGGTCTTTTTTTCGGCGTGACGCCGGCGTGGCTCATTTCACGCGTTAGAATAAACGAAACGCTCAAGTCCGGGGCCCGCGGATCGACGGGCGACAGGTCGCATCATCGCTTCAGGCAGATTCTCATTGTCGGGCAATTCGCGCTGGCTTTGGTCCTGCTGGCCGGCGCCGCATTCTTCGTCCGCGGCGTCAATCGCCTGATTCAAAGCGAAGCCGGTTGGGATCCCGCGCCTTTGATCCGAGGTGTCGTTTCGTTGCCCAGCACAAAGTACCCCAGCCAGGATGCGATGTATCGCTTCTACCGGACGGTGCAGGAACGTCTCGGCGCATTGCCGGGAGTCGAGGCGACGACAGTCAGTTTGGATCTTCCGGTATTTGGATTTCCGATTTCGCGCGGCTACATGATCGAAGGCCGGCCGCCCCCGGTCGCCGGCCAGGAGACCATCGCGTTCGTTAACGCGGTGACGCCGGAATATTTCGGCGTAGTCGGCACGCACCTGCGCGCCGGGCGAGGCTTTGACGAAAACGACAAACGCACCTCGCCACCGGTCGTGATCATCAGCCAGACCATGGCGCAGTCGTTATTCCCGGATGGCGATGCGATCGGCCATCGCATCGCGCGGTGGGGCGAAAAAGATACCACTTGGGCGCAGATCGTCGGCATCGTCGATGACGTGCGGTTCCTGAATATCGCGCCGTCGCCGATCAGGAATCAGATGTACGAGCCGCTTACCCAGGAGACTTGGGGTTACGTGAACATCACCGCGAAAGTGAAGTCGGGCGCCGCGACGCTGGTCGAGCCGTTCAAGGCGGTGGTGCGCGAACTCGACGGCGACATGCCCGTCATGGAACTCTGGCCCGTTCCGAAATTCATCGAGCGAAATCTCGATGACATGAAACTCGTTTATCAGCTGCTGATTGGTTTCGCGTTTCTCGGTTTGTTTCTCGCCGGCCTCGGAATCTACAGCGTCATCACGCGAATCGTGCTCCAGCGTACCGGTGAAATCGGAGTACGCATGGCGCTTGGCGCGCGAGCCCGCGATGTCGTTCAATTGATTCTCGGGATGGGTTTGAAGATGGCGCTGCTCGGCGCTGCGCTGGGTTTGTGCGGCACGTATTTTCTGGCGCGTTTTCTCAGCAGCACGATGCCTGGATTGGCGGGCGGAAATGTGCCGGGGATTTTCGTCGCCACGCTCGTGCTGGTCATCATCGCAATCCTCGCCTGTTACTTACCGGCGAGGCGGGCAACCAAAGTCGATCCGTTGGTGGCCCTGCGCGCGGAGTGATTGAGCGAGCGAGGCCGGCGCAAGTTGAAAAATGTTTTTCGAGAAATAGCTTCCGCCTGCCATGAAAAAACTCGCATCACTCCTCTTGTTTCTGTCTTGCGCCGCGTTCGCACTCGCCGCGTCCAAATACCCAGACATTTCGGAAAAGGATCTGCAGGCCGCGATCGCTTCGAAGTCCGTCGTGCTGCTCGATGCCAACGGCAGCGATTCGTACCGCGAAGCTCACATCCCTGGCGCGATCGACTTCATTGCGCAGGAAAAGCAGATCGGCAACTTGTTGCCTGCCAACAAGGACGCGCTGATCGTCGCTTACTGCGGCAACGAACAATGCACCGCTTACAAAGCCGCCGCGAAGACTGCGGAGAAATTGGGCTACACCAATATCAAGCACTTCGCCCCTGGCATTCAGGGCTGGGTGAAATCGGGCGCTCCGACGGAAAAAGCGATGTAACGTCCGTTCATTTCAGAGGCGGTCCGCCATCGCTCACGGCGCGCGGTGAAACCGTTGTTGAAACAGCTCACGCAGGCGTTCCCGGGCATCTCTGGGAACGCCGCTTTGTTTTGTAACGCGCCCATAAAGCTCGCGGGCGAGGGCTTCATTCCCGTCCATCACCGCCACGCGCGCGAGCGTCAGCAACGCGAGCGGATAATCGGGCTGAAGCTCGAGCGTGCGTTTTAGCTCCTCAGCAGCGCGCTCGTTCCGGCCCGATTTGATCAATGCTCCGGCGAGCGCGAAGTGGATGTCTGCTTTTTCGGGGCGAAGTTTTTGCGCTTCTTCGAACTCGGGAATCGCCTCGTCGAAGCGATCCAACGAAAGCAACAGCGATCCGTGTTCGTAGCGGAGGGTGTAATCGGCGGGCGCGATCGTCACGCCCTGCCGCAGCGTCTTTTCTGCGGCGTCATCGTCGCCGGCGTGCGATTGCATCAGACCGAGCTGAAGGAAATTTTTCGGCTCCCGCGGCGCGAGTTCGAGGGCGCGCCGCAACTCCTTTTCTGCTTCCGGAAAGGCGCCGGTTTGATCGAGAAGTTGCCCGAGTGTGCGGTGCGTGCTGTCGTTATCTGGCCGATAACTGATCGCGCGGCGCAGGAGATCCTCGGCTTTTCTCATGTTGCCGTGTGATGCGTAGGCAGCTGCCGCCGACGTCAGGCGATCGATGTCGTAGCAATCATCGATCAGATCGCTTTTCCAGGACTCTTCGGAATCGGGAGCCCGCGCTGTGCCGTGGTCGAGTTGACCGTACGCGGAAGAGGCCACCGACAAGAGACGAGGCCAGCGCCCGTTCTTCGGTTCGAGCGCGATCAGCTTCTTGTAACAGTCGATTGCCTGCGGATAAAACGCGTTGGCGTGATAGAGCCGGCTGAGTTCCACGAGGGCGGTGAATGAGCCGGCGCGAGCGTCGGAATCAGCCGCTTTCAGACGCGAAACAAAAGGCTGAGGCCAAGTCTTGACCGGCGGAAGCTCGACAATCGCGACTCCAGGTTTCACGACGTGTCTCCAGATAAAAAACGAACCGACGCCGACGACGGCGAGCGCGGCGGCAATCGCGATCCAGCGGCGAGGCGAGGGTGCGTTCAAGCACGCCGACGTTCTTCCGATCGCGCGTCTGGCGCGAGCGGAATTCTGCGTGCGGCGAACGGCGCCAACGCAGAGCCCTGCTCTCAAAATTATTGCGTGCTTTGCAGCGCTTTAACCGCGGCGTTGAACGCGGGCTTGGGCCGGTAGTCGCGATCGAACAGGAGGGGATAGTCGGTGCGGTGTAGAATCGGCCAATCGTTCAACCACGATTGCGCATCCGAGACGCCCCAGAGCGTGACGCGTTTGATGTTCGCGTGGTGCTTGGCGTAGATGGCGAAAACCTTCGCGTAGCGATCGGCCAGTGCCTGTTGCCGATCTGCCGGCAAAGCCTTTTCGTACGGATCCAACTCGGCGCGCCGTTCGAAGTGCTGCTTGATATCCGCCCCGAAATACTGGTTCGGCCGAGGCAGCATTGTAACGTCGAGTTCGGTGACCATGACTTTGAAGCCCGCATTCGCGAACGCGCTGATGTAGCCGTCGATCGCCGCTGCGCTCGGTTCGGTGAGCAGGTAGTGTTCTTGCAGGCCGACCGCGTCGATGCGCAGGCCGCGCGCCCGGATGGCTTTCACCAACTTCAAAACGGCGTCGCGCTTAGGCACGTTGTCCAGGCTGTATTCGTTGTAGTAAAGTTCTGCGTCGGGATCGGCTTGATGCGCGGCCTCGAACGCGGCGAAGACGCCTTCCTCGCCGAGGATGCCGTACCAGGGCGTGTCGCGGCGAAGCTGGCCATTGTCATCGATTGCTTCGTTCACCACGTCCCATCCGCCGATCTTGCCGCGATAGCGCCCGACGACGGTCGCGATGTGTTCGCGCAGCCGCTTCAGTAGTTCTTCCTTGGATACGGCTTCGCCCTTGTCGTTTTTGAAAACCCATTCCGGCGTTTGATTGTGCCACATGAGCGTGTGGCCGACGACGAACATCTTGTGGTCGACACCGAACTTCACGTAGGCGTCGGGCAGCGCGAAGTCGTAGTGCCCGGGCCTCGGGTGAACTCTTTCCCACTTCAGGCAATTTTCGGGCGAGATGGAGTCGAATTGCTCGAGCAGAAGCGCGTCGCCGCGTTTATCCCGTCCGGTGATTTGCGCCGTGTTGATCGCTGCGCCGACATGAAATTTTCCACGCGCGGCTTCTTTGAGCGTAATCGCGCCGGCAGCTTGGGTGTCCCCCAGGGCGCTAGCGGCTAATATCGCCGAGGTGGAGAGGAGAAACGTGAAGGCGGTCGGGAAAAATTTCATGGTTTGTCCGACCGTTGGGCGTGGCTGCGCGCGACGCGAAAGCGAGGCAGGTCATACTATTGAGCGCGGCCGAGGCCGCCTCAAATGGGGCGCGCTTCAAGCGCGTCCTTCAGGCTTTTTCGTCCAGCAGCGTGCCGAGCATTTCGTCGGCAGTACGCATGACGGCGGCGTTGGCCTTCAGACTCGCTTTCGCCTCGATCAAATCGACGAAAGGTTGCGGCTCGATGTCGCCATTCGCGATTTGTGCGCCGGCCGCATTCGCCTTCGAAAACGCGCGGTTCATCCCTGAGGCCGCGAGGTCAAAGAGATTACTGCGAGCGGAGCCGACCGAAGAAGAAGCTAACATATCCCATTAACGACTCACGACCTGGCCGGCTTCATAGGGTGAACGCCGCATTCTTCGCGGGAAACATCTTCAGTTCCTCCATCGGTTTCACGGCAAGGAGTTTGTTAGTGAAATGTCGGGAGAAAATCTCGGCGAAATTTTTTTCGCTGCCGCGGCGGCGAAGATAGTCCTGTACGATCGTGATCAACCTCGCGCGATGCTGCTCCATTTTTTCGAGCACGCGGCGGCGGACGTCGGCGGGATCAAGCTGGCGCGAGATCGCCTCTTTTACCGCAGCCGCGACGGCTGACGCCGTATCCAGAACGTAGATACAATCGATTTCGTTGAACATCCCGTCGCGCCCTCCGCGAGATTTTGTCGTGACCAGCGGCAAGCCGCACAAGAGATACTGCGTGCTCGCGTACATCGACCCCTCTTCCGCGCTCAAGCAAAGTCCCACCCGAGCGCGATTGTACTGATGCGCCACTTCCGCGTCCGTCAATTTCCTGTAGTTCGGATCGAGAGGATTGTTGATCCAGGTCGCGTGACTCAAATCCGAGACAACCTTTCGACCGTAACTCGGATCGTAGTTCATGTCGTATTTGTAGGAAATGAGCGCGAGGGATCGCACGTCGTAGGCGAGATGATGACGTTTGAAACGGATCAGTTGCCCGTCGTAGATCGCATCGAATTCCTTCGGAACGCTCGGATCGATTTTGTAGATCGTTTCATCGAGCAACGAATTCTGGTTAAACAACTCCGCGCGCAGATCGCTGTTGGCGTAGAGCGAAACCTCCGGTTCCGAATTGCACAGGATGACGATTTCCCAGCCCGGAAGATGTTTCGCGCAGAGGGTTTTCACCTCGCGCATCCATTTCACGGTGCGCTCGTTTTGGAGCCAAAGAAAACCGACGAGCAGCAGGCCTGGGCCTTGGAGTTTTCTGCCGAGCTCGACGATCTGCCAGCGCCAGGCCACGTCGTTGAACTTCACGTAGAGTACGGGCGGCTCGTCGAGAAGCAGGCCGGCCCGCAAGGGCTTGCCTGTGCGGCCCCAGATGATCCGTTCTTTGATCATCTGGCGCCACCGCCCGACACTCACGCGAAGCTCATCGAGCATATCAGGGCTTCGCGGCCGGTGCGTCCTGCGCGCCCGGCGCTGCGGCGCCTGGTGCCGGCGTCGGATGCTTTGCGCGGTAGTCGTTGATCAGAGACATGACGTGCTTCTGAAATTCGGGCATCTTGTTTTGCACGCGCCCCATCGCGATAGCCGAAGTTTGCTGCATCAAGGATGGCATCGACGAGGCCGCTTTTTTTCCTGTGGGAGACTCGTAGAATTTCACGAGATCGCCGAGTTCGGCTTCGGAGAACGTTTGCACGTACATCTTCACGATGTCGGGTTTGATATCCTGCCACTTGAAATTTTCCGCGAAGAATTGGTGGGACGCATCCGCGATTTGGTTGAGCAATTCGTCCGGCATGCCCTGCGCTTTCATTTGATTGAGCACGGGTTTGAAACCGAGTTCGAAGCCGGACGACATCGCTTTTTGCGTACCGGTGAGATCGAGTAATTTTTCCGCGAGAGCCTGGCTGTCAGCCCAGCACGTTGGCGCGATCAGCGCGAAAGCGAGGACGAGTTTGGATAGTTTCATGAGTTGTATTGGGGTCAGATGTGTTCGCGATTACCTGCGAATTTGCGGGACGAAGCCGTGGAGGCAAAGTGGCAGCGCCCCTCAGGGAGCCAAGCAAAAGCACGGCCGCAAAAATCCATTTTAGCCACAAAGAAGCGCGATAAAGGCGCAAAGAGGATTTTTCTATATGAACGACTTTAGCGTCCCTGAATTTTGAATGGGCTGTTCTTTGGTTTGGAGCTCCAAACCAAAACAGGCCTACCGTTGAGCAAAGAATGTCCGACCATTCTTGGCCGCCGAAAACTCTCTTTGCGTCATTATCGTGCCTCTTTGCGGCCACGGTCTGAAAGGGCCGTCGCCACGGAGAAGGCGTGCTACGTGCAGGAAAAGACTACGAATATTTCAGAGCAATCTGCGCTAGCTTCTGTACGTTCGCCTCCGCCATCATCTCCTGGAATGAAGTGTTGTTTCTGTTTTTTCGGCCTCAACCGGAGTCTCTCGAAGACCATCGCGTCCATCGAGCAGCGCATCTTCGGGCCGGTCCGCGAGGCGGGAATCGAATTCGCGGTGTACGCTGCCTTCATGGATCCCGGCGAAACGTTTACGAACTATCGTTCTGGCGAAGTCGGGTGCGCGCCCGAACGTGGCAGCGAACAGCTCCTCGGCGCAAAAAAGATCGTGATGATCGATCAGACGAAAGCGGACCAACAGCTCGATCAGTCGAAGGCGTTCAGCTCACGCGATCCCTGGGGCGATCACTACACCAGCGTGCGCAACGCCTGCCGCGCCTTGGTCTCCCTCGACGCTGTCACCACGCTCTGGGAGGAAAACGAAACCAACGTCGATGAGACCGTCTTCGTCTACCTGCGCCCGGACATGATTTATCACGATTCGCTTCCGCTGCAGGATATTTTGACCGCATTTCAGAAATACGGACCGAATCTTTTCCTCACGCCTTTTTGGGCGACGTTTGGCGGACTGAACGATCGCATGGCCGTGCTCGGGAGTCACGCGGCGCGCGCCTATGGTCACCGCATCCAGATCATGGATACGTTTCTGACGGAGGTCGGGGCCGGCATGCATGCGGAGACGTTTGTGCACTATGTCGCTTCGAAGATTCCGACGGCGCTCGATCAGCCCGCTCTGCAGCTGACCGCCTCGCGGCTGCGCTCCAACGGCAAGTTGCGTCGGGAATATTTTTCCAACACGTCCGGCAAACGCCTCGCGCCGGCTTGGGCATCGCGTTCTTTCTTCGCGGCCTGCCGCGGCTTTTTTCCGCAAAAATACGAAGAGATTTCCGCTGAGGTGCGGCGCGTGCTCCGGCCAATCATTCGCGGTCGACACCAGGCGGGCTGAAGGTCAGTTCTCGCGCTCCAACGGTGAATATAAACACGGCTGAGTTTGAAGTGAGCGCCCCTGACCTGCGTTCGTGTCCGAAAGTGCTTCGGCCCGAGTTCGCGTTCATCGGTCGGTCCAACGTCGGCAAATCTTCGTTGGTCAACATGCTGACGCAGAAGAAAGGCCTGGCGAAAGCCTCCGACGCTCCCGGCAAGACCAAGCTGTTGAATTTTTTTCTCATCAACCGGTCCTGGTACCTGGTCGACTTGCCAGGCTACGGTTTCGCCAAGGTCGGTCGGAAGGATCGGGCAGAGTTCAATCGCGCGGTCGCGGATTATCTCGAGAATCGCGAGAATATCGCCTGCGTTTTCGCGCTGATCGATTCCCGGCTGCCGCCTCAGAAAATCGACCTGCAGTTTTTGCAGTGGCTTTCGGAAACTCCGGCGCCGTTCGCGATTATTTTCACGAAGGTCGACAAGCAGTCCGCCAGCCAGACCGAGTCGAATGTCGCGCGCTTTCGCCAAACGCTCGCCGAAGCCTGGGGCGCCGACCTTCCCCCGATGTTCAACAGTTCGGCGGAAACCAAGGCCGGACGTTCGGAGATCTTGCGATTCATCGACGAAATGCTCGCCGAACAACCCTAGACGCAGCGGCTCGGCGCTGTATTCGGAAAACCCCTACACCTCATGCAACGCGTATTACTTGCCACTGCTGTTTTGACCGCCGTCATCGCCACGCCCACCGCATCCTTGGGCGCGGCCGCCACGTCTGCTTCTCACGTCAACTCGACTCATTCCGCCATGGAACTTGCTCCGCTGCCGTCTTCGATCTTCGACTGGAATGCGCTGCCCGCGAAACCCACGCAGGTCGGGGAGCGCCGCGATGTCGCCGATCGTCCAACGCGAACGTTGAAGATTTTCGAGTGCCACATCAGCACGCTGAACCCTGGCGAGATTTCGCACCCGCCACATCAGCACCCGCAGGAGGAATTGATCTTTCTCAAGACCGGCGTGCTGGAGGTCAGTATCAACGGGAGCACTACAAAAGTCGGCGCAGGTTCGCTGTTCTTTTTCGCGTCGAACGATTTTCACAACGTGAGGAACGTCGGTGATCAACCCGCGACCTATCTTGTCCTCAACGTTACGACCGATGCGACTGCGACAGCTCCGAAAACGGAGGCCGCGAAAAGCGCTCCGGCCAGCGCGCTGCGTTCGAGCGTTTTCGATTGGTCGAAGGCCGAGGTGAAAACGACGAAGACAGGCGCCCGCCGCGAGTTCTTCGATTCGCCAACGGTTACGTGCGCGAACCTCGAATGTCATGCGACGACGCTTCATGCCGGAAATGCACCGCACGCGCCGCACCATCATCCCGACGAAGAGTTCGTGATCGTGAAGGAGGGGGAGATCGAGGTGTCCGCGGCGGGGCAAACCAAGCGGATCGGTCCTGGCTCGATCGCGTTTTTCAGTTCGAACGACGAACACGGCATCAAGAACACCAGTTCGGAAGACGCGACCTACTACATCCTCCGCGTCGTGACCGAGAAGACGCCCAAAACCGGCCGGAACTAGGCTGGGCAGGTGCTTGCTGGGCCTGCGGCCTTCCGAATAAGCCTCGGAAGCACAGCGTCTTGCGATCAGTTATTGGGCCGACCGGCGAGTGGAAAGCTCCTGCGCAATTGGAACCGTAACCGTGAAACGCGGCTCAGGCGCAATCGTCTCGGGCAATGTATGAAAACTCTATTGTTTGCCCTCGCTACTTTGACGGCTGGTGTCGGTTCGGCTCACGCCGGCCTCTTTTCCCCGAGCGTTGTCCCTGGCGCCATCATTGGCGGCGCGGCGGGCGCGATCATCGGTAACAACTCGGGCGGTCATCACGCTCCCGAAGGCGCGATGATCGGTGCGATCGCCGGCGGGATCATCGGTGGTGCGATTGATGCCAACCGCTATGACAACAGGGTTGTTTGTGCTCCCGTGGTTGCTCCCGCCCCGGTGGTTTATGCGCCGGTTTGCGAGCCGACGGTCGTCTACCGCGCTCCGGCGCCTCGCGTCGTCTATGTCCCGGCCCCGCGCCGTGTCGTCTACGTCGCTCCGCGTCGCGAGGTCATAGTCCGGCATGATGCGCATTGGGATCATCGGGACGCGCGCCGCGATGATCACCACGGCCGGCATTGATTGATGGATCGATTGGTTGACCGACTGATCGGTCGGTCTTTCGACCGAAAAGAATAGAGCCGAAGCGAATTGCTTCGGCTCTCGTTGTTTTTATCCGAAAAAACCTAACGGCAAAAATGAGCCGCGCGGCGTATTCAAGCAGCCGATACGCTGCTTGCTTACTTCACGGCGGCCCAGACACGCTGCACGTCGTCGTGATCTTCGAGGGCTTGGAGGAATTCGCCGACGTCGGCGCGCTGCGCGTCGTCCAACTCGGGAAACGTTTTCGCCGTGTAGCCAATTTCGCTCGTAACGACGCTCCAGCCGTGGCTCGTCAACCAGGTCGTCACCGCGTGAACGGAGGTGCGATCCGTGATGAAGCGCGCGCCGGCGTGATCTTCCGGGATGTCGTCGTTTTGCGCGTGAGTCAGGGGCTCGAAGTCGTTCGCGCCGGCCTCGATGGCGGCGGCTTCGAGATCCACATTCTTTTCGGCTGTGTGCGCCTCGACCAGCCCCACGTGGTCGAAAAGGAACTTGTTGCTGCCGGCGCCGCCGAGTTGTCCGCGACGAAAAAGGACTCGAATTTCCGGCGCGGTGCGTTGGTGATTGTCCGTCATGACTTCGACGATCACCGGCACTTTGTGCGGCGCATAGCCTTCGAAAACGATATGCTCGAGAGTGAGTTTTTCGTCGCCGATACCGGCGCCTTTCTTGATCGCGCGCTCAATCACGTCGCGCGTCACGCTCTGCTTTCGCGCCTTCTCGACGGCCGCGAAAAGGCGGGCATTTCCGCCGATGTCCGGTCCGCCGAGCTTCGCGGCGACGGTGATTTCTTTGACGATTTTGCCGACGGCCTGACCCTTTTTGAGGTTCACGACGGCGCGTTTTGCGTGGAGCCATTGACGTCCCATGCCGCCAGTTAGCCGATGGCAAATGACGGCGCAATCTCGGAAGCGGGCCCTTTCAAGCTGGACGTTCCGGGGACTGCCGGTTGTACCTCCAAGCATGGATTATTCGAAACTCAAAGGCATGGCCGTTTCGATGGAGCTCGCGAAGAGCGGCAAATTTATTTTCGCGATCAAGCACCTCGAAAAGGAGAACCCCGAGATCTCACGCGAGACCGCGAAGGCCGCCGTCGAATCGTTTGGCCTGGGCAAACGTTCCAGGCCGCCGAGCATGGGGAAAAACTGATCGCGAGCCTGACGTTGGCCGCAATGTTTCCGCGCCCGAGTTTGGCGCGGACCTGGATTGATCAAATCGCGGGCTCCCAGCCGGGCTCGTACTCACGCCGCCAAAGTTTCATGGCGGCTTCGTTGTTTAGAATGTGACCGGATTGAGGATCGCAGTGCAGCGTCGAATTCGTGCGCTGAGCGATATTGCCGAGGTGAAGGGTCGTCACGCTGACCGAACCCTCTTCGATCGGTGAATTGAGGGGAACGCCGTCGCGGATCGCCGAGATGAAATTTTCGACGTGCAGTCGGTCGAGGCGAATGCCGGAGGCGCTCAAGGTGTTCGTTCCTTCAGCTTCGGCTTTTTCCTTCACCTCTTTCACGACACGCCGTTTCGCGTCGTAGAGTGTGTAACTGTTTCCATCGAGCAGCGCGGTGCCTTCCGTGCCATAGATCAGCGAGCCGCGACCGAGGCCGTTGTCGTGTGCGCCGTTGCAGCTTCGGCCCTCCCAGGAAATGGCTTTGCCGTCGTATTCCCAGCCGATGACCTGCGTATCGGGCGTTTCCCAATCGTCGGTGAAGGCATACCGGCCGCCGGTTGAAGTGACTTTCTTCGGATAGCGCACATTCAGCGCCCAGCGGCAGACGTCGAGTTCGTGCGTGCCGTTGTTCAACGCCTCGCCGGTGCCCCAGTGCCAGAACCAATGCCAATTGTAGTGAATGAGATTGCTCATGTAGGGCCGGCGCGGCGCGGGGCCTTGCCAGAGATCGTAGTCGAGATTCGCCGGAACGGGAACTTGTTTGCCGCGGCCGATGCTCACCCGATCGTTTGCGTACCAGCAGCGCGCGTAGTACGCCTTGCCGATCGCGCCCTCGTGGATCGCTTTCATCGCTTCGTGCATATTGGGGAACGAGCGTCGCTGATTCCCCATTTGCACGAGCTTCTTGTGCTTGGCGATGGCCTGCAGGAGTAGTTCGCCTTCGTACGGATTTTGGCTGCAGGGCTTTTCCAGGTAAACGTGTTTGCCCGCGGCGAGCGCCATGATCGCCATCGGCGCGTGCCAGTGATCGGGGGTGGCGACGGTGATCGCATCAATCGAAGGATCTTCGAGTGCTTTTCGGAAATCTTTCAGTGCCTTCGCGGCCGTGAAATTCGCCTTTTTCGCGGCGTCCATTCCCTTCGCGAGAGCGCCATCCTCGACATCGCAGACATAGACGACCTCCGTGTTGGGAATGCCTCCGAGCGCATCGATGTGAGCGAGGCCGCGGCCGTTCGTGCCGACAACCGCGAGACGAACGCGATTGTTGGCGCTGCCACTTTGGCCGACGGCCGGAGCTGCAGCGGATGCTGGGGAAACGTTTTCAGCTTTCAGGAGGGAGGCGAGCGATCCGCTCAGACCAAGGCCAAGTCCGGCGAGAGTGGAACGTTTGATGAAATCGCGGCGATCGAGGGTGGGGTTCATGCGGCAATAAGAATGAGAGGGAAGCAGGTTTGGCTGTGATTTGGCTTCGCGCAAACTCGCTTGAGGATTCGCGGTTTGTTTTTTGCCCACGAATCACACGAAGGGCACGAAAACAAACCTCGGAAGCTTCCCACGGAATGCACCGAAAACACCGAAAACTGTTCCCCGGTGGGCGCTCTTGACCGGTCCGAGGCGAATCGCACCCTGATGGGCAACCGTGTCCGCTCCGATCACTGTCCTTCTCTATTACAAGTACGTCCGTGTTTCCGATCCGCAGAAACTCGCGGCGGAGCAACGCGCGCTTTGCCAATCATTGGGGCTTCGCGGCCGCATCCTGATCGGCGCCGAAGGCATCAATGGCACGGTCGCGGGCGTCCAAACGGCGACCGACGCATATCAGGAAAACCTCCGCACGTATCCAGAATTTGGCGACGTCGTTTTCAAAGTCAGCAGCGCGGAGAAGATTCCGTTTCCCCGGCTCGAAATCAAGGTGCGTCGCGAGATCGTGACGCTCGGCGCTGGCGAAGAACTCGATCCGACGCGCGACACGGCGCCGCATCTCTCGCCGCTCGAATGGAAACGCATGATCGAAGAGGACGACGTCGTGCTCTTCGATGTGCGGAACCGCTATGAATCCGAGGTCGGGCGTTTCAAGGGCGCGATCACGCCGCCCATCGAAAATTTTCGCGAGCTGCCGGCTATCTTGCCGCAGTATGAATCGCTGAAGGACAAAACGGTTTTGATGTACTGCACGGGCGGCATTCGCTGCGAAAAGGCCTCGGCTCTATTTCGCGAAGCCGGCTTCAAAAAAGTCTTTCAACTCGAGGGCGGCATCGTGACGTACGGCGAGCAGGTGGGTGACGCGCATTGGGAGGGCGATTGTTTCGTCTTCGATGAGCGCATGATGGTGCCCGTCGGATCGTCCGCGGAGAAAGAGCCGGTGGGGCGCTGCGAGCACACGGGCCGGCCGACGCGCAACGTCGTCAATTGCCTGCACGATCCGTGTCACAAAATCCTTTTGGTCGCGCCCGAGGCAATCGCGGCAAATCCCGATTTCCGACTTTGCGCCGAATGCCTGGGCCGCGGCCTGACGTCGGCGACGGCCGATTATGTCGGCAGTCCCGCACGGAAAATGGCCCACGAATCACACTAAAGTTTCAGTCAATTTTCCCACGGAAACCACGGAAACGGATTTTCTTTATTCCGTGTTTTCCGTGCATTCCGTGGGAATAATTCAATAGTTCGATTTCGTGTCCTTCGTGTGATTCGTGGGCGGACGAACCAACCCAAACTCAAGCGGCGGCTTTAGCTTTGGCGGCCTTGCGGCGCTTCCAAAACATCGCGCCGCAGAAACCAAGAAGCGCGGCGCCGCCGTAGATCGTACTGGCTTCGGGAACAGGCGTGATCGCACCGAACAGACCGTGCGTCTCGTCTTCGATGCCCGCGGCGAAATACAGCTTGTCGCGATCACCGCCGGCTCCGCCGTTGCCGAACTGAATACCCCACAGCCCATCGATAGCGATGGGGTTGCCCCAATTGTCGCGCAGCGAGTCGACGAAGTCACCGGTCATCAGATCGTAGGCATTGATCGTGCCGTCGCCAAAATTGCCGACGAGTAGATTGCCTCCGACGTTGCCGAATCCGGCGGGTGCGATCGCCAAGCCCCACGGAGAATTCAAGGCGCCTCCGGTCGCGAGACGCTTGAGCAGATTTCCATTGAGATCGAAGACGCTCACGAAGCCGTTGCCAGGACCGGGCTCGTCTTCGCCGTCATCGCCCACTTTCGCGTACGTGACGTAGATCTGGCCGGCGAGATTCTGCACATTGAACGGCGCGAAACCCATGGGCACCATCGGATCGACGAAGCCGCCCGTGAGTGACGGCGCGCCCGTGCTGCCGACGACATCGATCTTGTTGTTCTTGAAATCGGCCGCGTACAGATAGCTGTCCGAGCCGATCGTGCCGAGCGCAAGACCCGTGTAGGCGCCGCCATCGCTCGGTGAGATGATCTCGGCGGTGGTGCCGAGAGCTCCACGCCAGCCGCTGATCGACCCGTTGGTGTTGGCGAAGATGAAGCGGTCGCCGTTGAAGGCGGTGGTGCTGTTGAAGACTTGCCCCGTCGGCTCGCTGAAGGGCGAGCCTGGAATGGAAACGACTAACGGCAGAGGTGTGCCACTTGTATTATACACGGTGGCCAGAGCCTTGCCCGCGTCGGATACCCAAATGGGCGTAGCTGGCCCGGCGGAGATTCCCCAAGGATTCACGAGGTTCGGATCGGTGCGCAACGCGCGGCCCGAAATGTCCGAGACCAGGTCGATCTCGCGAAACGTATTCGTGCCAGCACTACAAACCGAAGCGATCCCGAGCGCCAGGATGGCTGGCGCGAAGATATATTTTCTGAGGTGATGCTGATTCACAGTTCTATGTGGTTGAGATAACGGACGGGCCGAGTTTAAGCCGGCACGGCCGTTTCCCAAAATGGGCGTTAGTAACAGGGCGGTTACCTGCTGTTGGATTGCACCGCGCCGTGTGATTGGTCGTGTGCTAAAACGAGCGCATGGCACCTGCCTGGACAGTCAGGTTCTGCATTCTTGCGTTGTTCGCCGCCCCTGTCGCCTCTCAGCTTGGAATCCCCTGCCTTATGAATCTGCAACTCATGCCCTTCTCTCGTTTCACGCGCTCCGTCGGCGCGGCGTTGTTGGCCCTCTCCGCGTTCTCGATTGGGCGCGCGGCCAGTGAACTTTTCTACATCGGCACCTACACGGGTTCAGCAGCCGAAGGTATCTACAGTGCTCGGCTGGACACGAACACCGGCCAGATGAGCGACTTGAAGATTGCGGTGAAGACCGCCAATCCCGCGTGGCTCGCGATTTCACCGGATGGCAAATTCGTTTACGCCGGCAACGAGGTGAACGAGTACGGCGGCAAGAAAACCGGCTTCGTCACGGCGACTCAGGTCGTGGGCGATGGCACGACGCTTCGCGTTTTGAATCAGCAGTCCTCGGAAGGCCGGGGGCCTTGTCATGTCAGCGTGGATACAGCAGGCGATTGCCTGTTCGTCGCCAATTACGCGGGTGGCAGCATCGCTGCCTTGCCCATTCGCAACGATGGCACGCTGGTGGCGGCCACGAGCAAAATCCAACACACCGGCAAAGGAAAAAATCCCAAGCGCCAGGACGCTGCGCACGCTCATCAAATTCAGACGAGTCCTGATGGAAAATACGTCTACGCGGTCGACCTCGGTCTGGATCGGATCAAGGCGTATGCGTACGACGCCGAGAACAGGACGCTGACGGCGGCCCCTGAGCGCGATGTCATTGGGCAACCGGGCCGCGGGCCGCGCCACTTCGTTTTCAATCCGGCAGGAGACCGCATTTATTTGCTCAACGAATTGGGCTCGGATCTTTCCGTCTTCACCTTCGATGGCGCGAGCGGCGCTTCGAAGGAAATTCAGAATATTTCCGTTTTGCCGAAAGATTTCAAAGGCGAGAACACCGCGGCGGAGATTCAGATCGATCGCGCCGGAAAGCATGTTTACGCGAGTAATCGTGGCGACGACAGCATCGTGGTGCTGAACATCGTGGCGGACGGGAAACTGGAATTCGCTCAGCGCGTGAGCACGGGCGGACGCGTGCCACGCAATTTCGTGCTGGATCCTTCCGGCCAGTTCCTCATCGCCGCGAATCAGCAATCGAACGACATCTACGCGTTTCGCATCGATCCGGAGAAAGGCACGCTGACGCGCGTCGAAGGCAGCTCACTTCAGCTTTCGAAGCCCGTGGCCATCGCCTTCGCGAAGGCGAAATGATTTTTGGGCCCACGAATCACACGAAGCGCACGAAAATCTGAGAAGATTCTCTCACGGAATGGACGGAAGACACGGAATAAAAACATTCCGGTTCCGTGTCGTCCGTGCATTCCGTGGGAAAACCTTCTTTCAGCTTTAGTGTGCTTCGTGTGATTCGTGGGCTTCAATAAAGCTGGCGCTTAAATCAAACCGACTTTACGAAGCGCTTCTTCGGGCGGGCCGTCGAAGGTGGCGGAAGGGCGATTACCGACGTAGCCGATGTCCTGCATGCCTTCGGGCGTGGTGTAGAAACCACCGGCGGTTAGGTCGCGGAAGAGCGCGAAGAATTTAGCGCCTTCCAGGTCCTCGGGCTTTGCAGTTTTGACGAAAGAAATGTCGTCGCAAAGCTGCACGCGCTGCGCCTCGGTCGCGTCGACGAATTTTTTGCCGAAGCGCTTTTCCGATGCTGTATCCATCCAGGCGATACCGGGCAAAATCACCTCGCGATCCTTTTGGTGATTCGGGTAAGGAGCGCTGATCCATTCGTCGATGAAGTCGGGCACGCCCACTTTGGACGCGCTCGGTGATTTTTCATCGGCGGGAATAATGATGTCGCACAACACGGCGGCCGTGCGGCGCTGCTCGTCCGTGAACGTCAGCGGCCAGAGATCCCCTGGTTTGTAGGTCTTGGTCAGATCGGGATCCGTTCCGTAGCCGACGGCTTTGACGGCTTTGCCCGGCTCGACCGCGGATGGCGGGACGGGCGGTTCGGGGAAGCTCGGTGATTTGCCCGCCCTGGAAGGCTCTTCCGCGGCCCACGAGGGATGACGCAGAAAAGGCAGCGAAGCGGAGGCGGTGAGCATCCATTTCACCGCGACGCGGCGGCTGATCCTTGGGGTTTCTTTTTGGTCCATGTTTTTTTTCGCCGAGTTAAATGTTTCCTTTGCGCATTTCGTCGAGGAGGTGGTCCGAACTGCGCCACGCGAGCGCCATGATCGTGAGCGTCGGATTCTTGTCCGCGTTCGAACAGAAGACGCCGCCATCCGTGACGAAGAGATTCTTCACGTCCCAGGTTTGGCCCCACTGATTTGTCACCGATGTTTTTGGATCGGCGCCCATGATCGTGCCGCCGACTTCGTGAATGATATAACCGCCGGGCGCGATGACGCGGCCGCTCTTTACTCCGACCTGGGCGGGAACGGTTCCGCCCATGCTTTCGATGATGTCCTTGAACGTGCGCTGCATGTGGGCGGCTTGGCGCGTCTCATGTTCCGACCATTTCCAATGGAAGCGCAGGACGGGGATGCCCCATTTGTCCTTCATCGAGGGATCGATTTCGCAGAAGGAATCTTCGTTGGGAATCATCTCGCCGCGGCCACTGAAAGAGATCCACGACCCGTAGTAGCGGCGCATCTCTTCCTTGAATTTCTTGCCGTAGGTTCCGCCCGTCAGCGACTCCATGCCGCGGCCGGTGTAGGCGTTCGGAGCCTGGCGGCCGGAGCCAAATTCGATGTGATAACCGCGGGCGAAATCCATCTTGCCCGCGGCTTGTTCCTTGTAGAGCCACCAGGGCACGTAAGCGTGTTCGCCCGCGCCGTCTTCGTTGTGAATCGGCATGTTTTCCAACAACGGAACATGTCCGCCGAGGGAGGAGCCGACTGTATCCATAATATACTTACCGACCTTGCCGCTGGAGTTGGCGAGGCCGTTCGGAAACTGGCTCGACTTCGAATTGAGCAGAATGCGCACGGATTCGGCCGAGCTCGCGGCGAGCACCACAGCGCGGGCGCGAGCCTGGCGTTCCTTGCCGGTTTTCTTGTCGATGAAAACGACGCCGTTGGCCTTGCCGTCCTTGCCGAGCATCACCTCGCGGGTCATCGCGTTCGGCAGGATATCCAGGTTTCCCGTCGCGAGCGCCGGAGGAAGGTGGACGGTCGTCGATTGATAATTGGCCTTGATGGAGCAGCCACGGCCGCAGGGTGTCGCCCAGAAACAAGCGGCCCGGCCCTGCATGGCCTGGGCGAGGACGCGCTGGGCCTTGGGATTGTTCGGGTGGATTTTCTGGGGAAGCGTCGTGTGATCCTGGCGTGTGCTCAGCACCGCGCGGTGAATCGGAATCACCGGAATTCCCATCTTGGCGGCGCGCTGCTTCGCGAGCAGTTCGCCGACGCGCAATTTCGGCGCGGGCAGCAGGACGCCCTCGGGTGAATTCGGCGTGTTTTCCAAGCCCTCGTTCGTGCCGTAGATACCGACCAACATTTCAACTTTGTCGTAGTACGGCGCGACATCTTCATAACCAATCGGCCAATCGAACCCGAGGCCGTCGCGGCGATGCGGTTTGAAATCGTAGGGTCCATTGCGGAGCGAAATACGCCCCCAGTGGTTGGTGCGGCCGCCGAGCATGCGCGCGCGCCACCACCAAAATTTTCTGTCCGGATCCGAGGAAGCGCTGGTGTAGGGTTCGCCGGGCACTTCCCAGCCGCCGTCGACGGTCGCATCGTCAAAGCCAAACGGCTTGTCCGTCGTACCGGCGGCACGCAGCGGCGCTTGAAACGCCTGCTGAAACATCGGCGTTTCCTTCACCGGATCATAGTCACGGCCCGCCTCGAGCATGAGGACCTTCGCCCCTTCCATCGTCAGCGTGTAAGCGGTCTGTCCGCCAGCGGCGCCGGAACCGACGACGATCACGTCGTAGTTGTCTTTCAACGTATCGGGAGTGACTACAGCCATAACTTTTCGGGAATCGCAGGGTGGGGGATGAGCTTGCTCGCGTCGTCGCGCGCAGGCGGACAGGGAGGTTGCGAGCTTGTTGGCGCGCGAGAAAACGACAAGTCCTGACGTTAGAGTTGCAAGGTGTTTTTCCGTTGGCGCGCGAAGTCTGCTGTCGCGCATTCATGCAATCAGTCGAGTGCGAAGGAGCGGATTGTCTAAACCGCGCGCAGCGTGGATATTGCCCGCTTCACTGTCCGACGAGCCTGCGTCACAAAATATGGAGCGTGCATCAAATTCGGCCCTCTTGACAGCGTGGCCGGCCAACAAATCCATCACCTAACCTCTAAAATGAGTCACATCGAAAATTCCAGGACCGCGCTCATTCTGGCTGGCGGTTGGGAGGGCCATCAACCCGAAGCTTGTGCCGCGATGCTTCGCACTGAGTTGTCGAAGCGAGGCTTCGAGGTCGTGGTGAAGACCGATCTCGGCGTGCTCGACGACGGCGCGTCGCTGCAGCAGCACGCGGTCATCATCCCGCTCTGGACCATGGGTGCGCTGAGCGATGCGCAGGAGGCAAATCTCACGGCGGCGATTCGCTCCGGCGTGGGCTTGGCTGGTTTTCACGGAGGCATGGGCGATGCGTTTCGCGGGCGCGTCGAATATCAGTGGATGGTCGGCGGAATTTTCGCCGCGCATCCGGACAACATCATTCCGTACCGCGTCGAAATCGTGAAGCCGCACGATCCCGTCGTCGCGGGCATCGACGATTTCGATGTGCAGACCGAGCAATATTACATGCTGGTCGACCCTGCGGTCGAAGTGCTGGCCCAGACGACTTTCGGCGCGCGGGAAAGCGCGCCGTGGGTCGAAGGTTCGATCATGCCCGTGGCCTGGAAAAAACGCCACGGCGCTGGGCGCGTTTTCTATCTCGCGCTGGGGCACCACGCGGAGGATTTCGTGAACGTGCCGCAGCAGCTGGAGATCTTGCTCCGCGGCATCGGGTGGGCCGCGCGCCTGGCCTAGGGACACGCGTCCCGACGGTTCACCAGAAAATATCCACCCGCGTGACGGGCGCGTCGTTTTCGTCGTATTCGAGACGGAACGTCGTCGCGATGTCGTTTCGATACGCGATCTTGCGGTTGAACTTTGCCACACGCTCCTGCAGGGCGGCCGAGGCGGCGACAACCGCATTCGCCTCGCGCTCGTCGGCCGCTTTTTCGGCGCGGGCCTCCAGCGTCTTGGTTGCCGCATTGAGCGCGATTTGTTCGCTGGCGATCTCTTTGTCCCAGGCGTGAAGATTCCGGAAAATCACGGCGGCGTCCTCGTATTTTCGATAATTGCTCGGCGCGCGCTTGCCCAGGCGCACGTGAAGCCGGCCATACGGTTTTCCTTTTTTGATGTAGCCAAAGGTGTCGTATAGGTCGGCTGCGTCGCCGGCGGACGAGCCGGTGCAATCGACATAAATCAGACCGCGGTCGCTCGTGCGAAAGGCGTTTAACGCGTGTCCTACGCCACGAGAAAATGAAAGCGAGACGAGGGCGCAGCGAAATCCGGCCGCTTCCGCGCGGTCGTGAAATCGCACGGCGTACTCCGTGCACATGAAGCGTTCAGAGCGATAAGCGATGCGGTTGGTGTGATCTTTCGTGATAAAGGCCAGCACCTCAGCGAAGGAGCGATCCCTTGCCGCTGGATTGTTGTGCAGGCGCGCCGGTTTCCCATTCGACATCACGAGCATCTCGTTCTGCACATTCACCAGCGGACTGATGAACTCGCCCCGCGCGGCGCGCGGCGTCACCGCACCGACAACGGCGAGAAAGAGAAACGAGTGAATGAAGCGAAGCCGCATGACCGTCTGAGCCCGGGAGAAAAAACGAGAACGAGGCGCAGAGTTTTATGCGGGTCGCGCCGTCGCGCAAGCGGACCTGCATCGAAGGGCCTGCCTAAACGCGGCTGCCTCGGTCAGAGCGAGTGCGCGTCGATCTTCGTTATCCAAAAAACCTCGCAGGCGCCTCCTCCGGAGTCGTCCCGCGTCAGCGACGAGCGCCAGACATTGCCATTGTCGCGGTGCACTTCGACGAGGAAACCCTCCATCGTGACGAGGTCATGCCGGCTGACGTTGAGCAACTTGCGGCGGACTTTCGCGTCGGCGGGGAGGCAGTGAGTGTTGGCGGAATGCGAGACGATGGCCGCCGTTTCGAGAGGGGGCTCGCCGTTCCACTGATAGAAATACCAGCGGCCCGATTGGCTGAATTTCAGTTCGTTGATGGTGCCTGCGACGCTCATCGGACCCCAGCCGAGGGCGAGATCGACGGGCGCAATATCTGCGGATTGGTCGAAAAGATACCGGTCTCTGGAAAGGACCACCGCGGTGATCTGATAGCGCGCGAGAGGCGTGATGGTCACCGCGCCGCTGCGGAAGGGAGGCGGAAGGTTATCGGTGGTTTGCCACGGCTCATGGGCGGCGGGCATGCCGCGCCAATGCGCGCGAGGCTCATAGCGCCACGCGACGATGACGGCGATCAGCACGAGCCAGAAAAGCGCGCGTTTCATCGGGGAAATTCAGGGTAAGCGGCGGGCCGCAAATCCCAGCATCGCCCGGCGCGGGAGAAACTGAAGCGACAAATCGCGGGCGCTTTCTTGCATGGCACGGAAGACTGAGGCCTTTGCCGAAAGCAGGTGGATCATTCTGGAGACCAGTGGTGTTGAAGTTTGACGCGCCGATCCGCCCTGCGAATTTGGGCGCGCCGTATGAAATACGTTCTGCCCCTCGTCACGGCGCTCGCCCTGGTCACGTCGTTGTCTCGCGCGAACGCCTCGAACGCCAACCCGCATCGCCAGTCGGAATGGACGGAGTACCTCGGAGGGCCCGACCGAAATCATTATTCCACGATCGATCAGATCCGGCCGGAAAACGTGACCAAGCTGCAGGTCGCCTGGACCTATCATTCCGGGGACTTCGGCCAGATGCAGTGCAATCCGATCGTGGTCGATGGCGTCCTGTACGGCGCGACCGCGTCGGCGGAAATCTTCGCGCTCGACGCGGCGACGGGTCTCGAGAAATGGCGTTATTCCGAGGGCAAGGGCGTGCCGAACCGCACGATCCGCGGCGTGACGTATTGGGAAAGTGGAGACGACAAGCGGATCATTTTCGCCCTCGACGCGAATCTCTGCGAAATCGATGCGCGCACCGGCAAGCTCGTCGCGTCATTCGGAGACAACGGCAAAACCAGCCTGCGGGCCGGCCTCGGCGAAACGGCCAAGGATCGTTATGTGGTTTCCACCACGCCCGGCACGCTCTTTGGCGACATCATCGTCATGCCTTTCCGCGTCGAGGAGAACGAGCAGGCGGCCCTGGGCACGATCCAGGCGTTCAACGTGCGAACAGGCAAACTCGTGTGGACCTTCCGGACGATTCCATTGCCCGGAGAGTACGGCTACGAGACGTGGTCCAAGGACACGTACAAGAATATCAATGTCGGCGCGGCGAACAATTGGTCCGGCATGTCGATCGATCGGAAGCGCGGCATCCTTTACGTGCCGACCGGCTCGGCCGCGCCGGATTTCTGGGGTGGCAATCGCATCGGCCAAAACCTCTTCGCTAACTGCCTGCTCGCGCTCGACGCGGCGACGGGCAAACGCCTCTGGCATTTTCAATTCGTTCATCACGACCTGTGGGACCGCGATCTGCCCGCGCCGCCCAATCTGATTACGATCAAACGCGACGGCCGTACGATCGATGCCGTGGCTCAAGTCACGAAGTTAGGGTACGTCTACGTGTTCGACCGCGTCACGGGCGAGCCACTTTTTCCGATCGAGGAAAAACCGTTTCCCAAGACGGAGCTTTCGGGCGACGAAGCCTGGCCGACTCAGCCGATCCCGACGAAACCGGCCCCGTACGCGCGCCAGAATTTCACGGAGAAGGACATCAACCCGTATTCAGAAGAGCATGACAAACTGCTGAAGACATTCCGCGAGAGCCGCACCGGCACGTTCGTGCCCTTCAGCAAGCAATACACGATCATCTTTCCTGGCTTCGATGGCGGCGCGGAGTGGGGTGGCGCGGCGGCTGATCCCGACGGCATTCTCTATGTGAACGAGACGACGATGGGCTGGGTGGCGCGATTGACTGACACGCCGACGGACGAGCAGTTGGCCGAGCTCACGCCAGGTCATCGCGTTTACGTGGCGAACTGCATCGGCTGCCATGGACCGGAGCGCAAAGGCAATCCGACGAGCGGTTATCCATCGCTCGTCGATGTGGGCACGCGCCGCTCGCGCGAGGAGATCGCGAAGATCGTGTCCACGGGCAAGGGCATGATGCCGGCTTTCACGCGACTGACACCGCTCGAGCAGCAGACCGTGGTGGAATTTCTGATCGGGGACGAAAAGAAGGAAGGCAGCGCCAATGCCGCGGGCGGAGAGCAGGTGAAGCCGAAGTCCGCCGTCCCGCCGCCGCCGTATCGATTCGACGGATACGTGAAGTTCGTCGACAGCAAAGGCTTCCCCGGAATCAATCCGCCTTGGGGCACGCTCAACGCGATTGACCTTAATACTGGCGAGTACCTTTGGAAAGTGACGCTGGGCGACTTCAAGGAGATCAGTTCGGCCAGAGGCATTCCTCCGACGGGCGCTGAAAATTACGGCGGACCTGTCGTGACTGCGGGTGGCGTCATATTCATCGCCGCGACGAAGGATGGCTATTTCCGCGCGTTCGACCGCAAGACCGGCAAACTCTTGTGGGAAACAAAACTGCCCGCCCCGGGATTCGCGACCCCCTGCACCTACGAGACCAACGGCAAACAGTATGTCGTCGTCGCCTGCGGTGGCACGAAACTCGACACGCCAAAGGGAGATTGCTTCGTGGCGTTCGCGCTGCCGTAAGTTCGCCGATGAGTCTGCAAACTTCCGAGAGCGCCGGATGGGCCACCAGGCATCATGAGACGCTGATCGACGCAGCGACCTTGCTTGCCGCGCTAAATCTATGGCCGGCCTTGGCGCGCCTGCCTCACGTCTCCTTCGGTGTGCAGGCGGCAACGCTGCTCGCGCTGGCCTTTCTCACGCCGCCAAAACTTCATTTGGTCGAGGGAATTTGGCGCCGCTACATTCGCATGCTTCCGCGGCTCGTGGGAGCCGTGGCCGTCGGAGTCTTTTGCCTCTATAAATTCTATCCGCCGGTCTTGCCAGGGGCCTGGTTTGGGGCGGTGTGGCTCGTGCTGACCGCGCTGAGCCGGTTTTGGCTGGGTTCGTCCACGCAGACGCGGCAATGGATCGTGCGAACGCGCCTCGACGTGACCTTGGGCGATCTTGGGATCGTGGGCCTTTTCGCTTTCGCTTTGCCGCGGCTCCTCAATCTGCCGCCGCCCAATCTTTATCTGCTCGGAGCCGCTGGCACGGCTTGGGTTGTGACTCAATCGAAACGGTTAGGGGGAGATTTAACGACGGAGACCGGGTTTCGAGCCAACACGCGTTTGGTGTCGCTCGCGATGCCCCTGGCTTTTGCACTGGGCTGGCTGATTTCGTTGAAGGCTGCGCCGCTCGCGGTTTTAGTATTCACGCTTTGGCTGGCGTTCGCGCTTTGGATGTTTCGGCGACTCGTGCGAACGTGGGGATTTTATCCTGATTCCGGTGGGCCATCTGAAAACCGTGAGCGCGGTGTGAAAGAAGTCGTCGGCTGGATTGCGCTTGGCTTGATCGTCACCCGTGAATTTTTCCCGTATTTTCGCGCCCGAGTGTTTGGGGGTGGAGATGGATTTTGGTACGCGACGGTGCTGGCTGACGTAATCGAACAACTCCGGCACGGCGAATTTCCAGTCTTCGTCGGCCGATCGATCTATCAATTCAATGGCGCAGTCTTCCCGATCCGGATCGCGCCCGGCATTTCGTATTTGGGAAGCCTGCTCGATTTGTTGACTCTCCATACGCTGGTGCCTTCAGCAGTGCTGAATCTTGTCCTTGCGTTGACGGGCTTCGCCGCGACGGCAGTGACCTACGTTTGTGCGAGGAAAATCTCCCGTTCATCACTGCTGGCATGGTGCCTGGCCGTGTTGCTGATTTCAGGGCCTGGGTCACTGGCGGTTGTCTTCATGGACCTTTTCATGTCATGGGTGACGCTGCCGTGGGTTGTCGCGAGTGTGTATTTGGCGGCTGTAAGTTTTGAGCGAAGTGGAGCGAAGTTCTATTTGATCGTGGGATTTGTGCTTGGTGCGATCTGGTGGCTGCACACGCCAATCGCGATGTGGCTCAGTCTGGTCGTTAGCGGGATTCATTTGATTCGCTTTGGTTACTTGATCGTCAAACGAGGATTGAGCGCGCGATTTGCGGAAGTTGCTGCTGGTGCATTGTCCTTTGGCGTGATCGCGTCCTACCCGCTGGTATCGGCCATTGGTTATCCGGCGGACGTCCGTTTGGGCACCGCAGGCGGGTTCACCGTTCCAGTATGGGACGTGACCAGAAACCTTGCCGCGGCGTTTCCCAAAGCCTGGCTTCCCCTCAGCGAGGGCGCGCGCCAGCTCTCCGATTTTCAGCTAGGTTACGGGCTGACGGTGCTGTTTGTGATAGCCGTTGTTCACGGCTGGAGGAAATCCGGAGTGCGAGCACTGGCGTTTTTCATGGCGATCGGCGGACTCCTTGTATTGCTTTTGCCAATACCGAAATTGAACGCGGCGATTTGGGGTGCGTTTCCATCGGTGATGTTGAGTGTCACGAATAGCTGGCCGATGCAGCGGCTCTATTTGATTCTCAGCGCGACGACAGTCATGGCGATTGCGATCTTGCTGGCGCGATCGGCAACAGCGGCCTCATTGCGTAGAACAAATTCCCGCGCGGCCTCTGGCATTGGAGGAATCGATCGGGCAAATTGGTTCCATCTCATCCTGGTCCTGGCTTGTGGATGGAGTCTGTTGGAGAGCCTGAAATTCACCGCGTACGCTCCGCCGGCGCCGCGGGGACCCGCCGCGCTTACGCAAATGGCGCCGGAAAATGTCCCGCTGACTCGATACTCCTATGATCTTTTCAAAGGACGGCCCAAGTATTTTAGCCATGGCGTGATGGATTCATCGTTCGAGAATCGAATCCTAACGGCTGACATGAGCCGTGTGCTGACGAGTAATTATGCTATTGCGGGCGAGAAAACTGCCGCCCGAGGCGAACCCGAAGCGATCGCATTCAAAGTGGCGGAAACTCAACTTGTTTCCGAGCGGCCGATCATGCTGCAACCTGGCCGCCGATATGTTTTAAGGCTTGTCGTCGACGAAGGAGCGAGGGTCGAAGGGGTGCTCGTTTTGAAGGGGCGCACATTTGATCGGATTTATGCGTTGCCTGCGACGGGCGAGGCCAAGGCATTTGGGCTTGGCGGCGAGCGTGTGCCGTATGTCTCCATCTTCACTTCGCAAGCCGAGGCCGAACCGGTGAAAGCCACCTTCATTGCGAATGATCCCAGCACAGTTTCGGCTGTGGTGAATACCTTCAGTCTTCAGCTTCAGGAAATAGATCCGGGCAAGTTTCCGATTCAGGTCACCTCCTGGCTGCCCTATCGAGCCAAACTCAATGTAGCCGAGTCCGCCTGGCTGGAAACGCCGAGACTCTACCAGGCGGACTATTGTGCGAAAGTGAATGGCGTGGCGGCAATGATTCAGCGCTCTCCGGAAAACCTGGTCGCGGTGAAGCTCTCGCCGGGAGAAAATGCCGTGGAAGTTTGTTATGTGGCACCGCTCGCGATGAAGGTGACCTTCTGGACGGCGATGGTCGGTCTGTTCGTCGCGGTATTTTATGGCGCTCGCCGCTTCATGGTTGCGACAGTCCGCTTCGGGTCACTTGCAGAACCTGTCCGGTGAATTTTGCATAAGCCAAAGAACTGCCGACAGGGTTATCTCCAGATCGCAGGCGTGGCATTTCGGGAGAACCGATCGAGAAGTGAGCCTGACGCAGAATCGGTTGTCGTTGGTGTCGCGCTGATTGGGCGTAGGTTCTCGGACATTGTGATCTGCGCAAGTGCGGCTTTGCGAGTTTGCGTTGTCAGACGAAGAGGCAGCCTTCATCAACACGCGTTCTGCCCCGCATGCGCTTGCAACGTCTCGTCCTTGCACTCGGAATCGTCGCCGTCATTTGGTTTCAAATTTGGACGATCAGCACGTCGAGTTTCCCCGTCGGGAAACTTTCCCGGCACGAGGCGGATTATTATAATTTGCTCACCGAAGGATTTCTCGACGGGCATCTCTATCTCAACCGCGAGGTGCCTGCCGAGCTGCTGAATGCGGAAGATCCGTACGATCCGGCCAAGCGCCCGCCTTCCGCCGGTATGCACGATGTGTCGTATTACCGTGGTCATTATTATCTCTATTTTGGAGCGGCGCCGGTAGTCTGTTTATTCATCCCGTTCAAGCTGCTCACCGGGTGCGCATTGCCGCAGGCCTATGGAAATCTGATTTTTGTCACGCTCGGATATGTGATCGCAGCGCTGCTTTGGCTGCGGCTGCGGAGGCGATATTTTCCTCAAAGCGGCATTATTGTCGGAATTGGCGGAATTCTGGCGCTGGGCTTCTGCGCAATGACGCTGGCCGTGCTGCGACGACCCAGTGTTTGGGAGCTGCCAATTGCGGCGGGTTATATGTTCGCGATGGCTTGCCTCGCGTGTTGCTATTCGGGCCTTCATGCCCCGCGGAATCGACTGGGCTGGTGGATTGCGACGGGCCTGTGTCTCGGTTTCGCGATCGGCAGCCGCCCCGTATATATCGCTGGCGTCGGCTTGATCGCGATCGTGCTTTGGCGGCGTGCGCGAAGCGCGTGGCCAACTCTCTTTTCGGCTCTCCGCCATTGGGGGTGGTGGAGGGAAGTCGCTGCCTTCGCGGCTGGCTTGGGCGTGCCGCTCATTTGCGTGTTTCTATATAATTATTTCCGCTTCGGAAATCCGCTCGAGTTCGGTCTGAGATACCAATTGACCGCGCTATATGAAGCGCATGTGCGGCATTTCTCACTGACGTTCGTTCCGTACAATTTTTATATATACTATTTGGCTCCGGCTCATCTGGGGCGTTATTTTCCGTTTTTTCAATTGATCACGCCGCCGGCCAAGGCGCCGGAGGGATATTACGGTTTCGAATTTCCTTACGGTGTTTTGGTCAACATGCCCTGCCTGTGCTTCGCCTTCGTTGCTGCGGCAGCGGCCTGTTTCGGACGCCGGACCGAGCCGATCCTCAAGAGCTTCGTCTTGGCGAATGTGACGTTTTACGTGGGGGTCGCGCTGTTTCTGCTGGGCTTTGTCACTGGAGCGCAGCGGTACATGGCCGATTTCACCCCGGCGCTCTGCCTGTTGGCCGTGACAGGTTTGTTGATTGCCGAAGCTGGCCTGGCGCGCGTTCTGAATAAGTGGCGATTAGTGCTGTTCGTCCTGATGGGCGGTCTCGTGGGCTGGAGCGCCTTGTTCGGGGCGATGATTAGTTTTCAGCTGCACGGCATTTATAAATTCGTGGCGCCTGCGTCGTATGCCCGCGTGGCGCGTTGGTTCAACTATCCCGCGCATTATTGGGAAAAGGCATTTGAATATAAACCGGGCCCCTTGAAAATCCGTCTTCGATTTCCCGCAAATCGGGCGGGGGCGGTGGAACCGATCGTCGCCACGGGATGGGAATTTTATTCAGATCATCTCTTTGTTTATTATTTGGACGATCATCACATTCGAATTGGCTTCGAGCATGTCAGCCATGCGGCTTCGTATAGCGACCCCCTCGAGATCGATTTCAGCAGGGAGCACACGCTCATCGTGCAGATGGGCTCATTATATCCACCGAGATATCATCCCTTTTATGATCGTTTGAGTCCGATGGCAGCCACCTCGATCGCGAACTGGCTGTCCGTCTCCCTCGATGGTGTCACCGTCTTGCGGCGCGCTCAGGAATTCTATGATTCCGCGCCAGAAAGCGTGTTGATCGGCGGCGGCCATCCGATCGAAATTTTCGGAAAGAAGTTTACTGGCGAGATCCTGGGTGTCTCGCGCGAACCGGCGAACAAGTGGAAAATGCCGCGCGTCATCGACGGGCCCATAGCGATGGAGATTTATTTTCCCGATGACGCCAATGGGCGCGTCGAGCCGGTTCTCGTATGCGGCAAACCCGGGGCTGCGAACGCGCTCTACGCAAAATATATTTCTCCAGGTAAACTCAGGTTTGGCATCGATTCCTGGGGATACGGCGCAGTCGAAAGCGACGTCATTTCGTTCAACCCCAAAAGACAGCACACGCTGGCGATTTTCTCTCCCGCATTGCTGGGCGTCGAGTTGCCTGCGGATGACGCGCGAGGCGATTCCGTTTACCTTCAACTCGACGGAGAGCCCGTGTGGCACACGAGAATTCCGCAGCGGTTCAGTGGCCCGCAGCCCGTGGAGTTCGCGCGCAATTCCATCGGCCTCTCCACCTGCCAGGATGCATTCAGCGGAGCGGTTTTCGACGTGCGTCTGATCGGAGTGACGAAGCCATTACCCAAGCTCGCCGCCGCGATGAATTTCGCGCTCCAGTTTTTTCCCAACAACGACGGCGCAGGACACGCCGATCCGCTGTTTGTCTTCGGCGCGCCGCCGAAGGCCGATATTATTTTTCTCAAATACGAGACCACGGACATCGTCCGCTTTGGCTTCGATCATTGGTCGCAGGACGCCACGCAATCGCCCGCGATTCAGCTCGTCCCCAATCAACCGCATCAAGTGAACATTTCGATTTCCCCGCGGGAGCATGACCGCGCCGATATCGTCATCGAACTCGATGGGCGGCGTGCTTGGGAAACAACCGAAACGATCTACGATCTCACCGGCCAATCCGTCGCGATTGGTCGCAACACGATTGGCGCGACCACCTGCACCCCAAGCAATGGCGGCGTCATTTTCGAAGCCGCCGCCACTCCTGTCGTTGCCTCAGGAAACGCGAAGTAGCTCCCTTCCCGCCGACCAAACTACTTCTTTGCGGCGCTCGCGTTTTGCCCGCTCGGCGCGGCGCTGCTGGATGACGGCGCCGGTTGGTTGACCTTCAAGTCCCGCGGAATAAACGGCACGGCCCGCCCAGCATAAGCGACGACGGGCTTTCCTTTCACGAGACCAAGTTTGAAGGTCCAGAGTTGGATTGCGCGGATCGCGCCGGCGACGAGTTCTGGGGCGGCCGCGGATTCGACGTTGGGCACGCGCACTTTGCCTTCTTCGTCGACAAAGAACGTCACGAATACACGGACCTTCTCATCGCCCTTCGTTTTATAGCCCACCGGAAGACGAGGCAGCGCAAGGTCGGTGTATTCGAGCGGCGCGTCGAGCTTGTCCTCTGCGACGGCCATCGTGATCGCGCTGTCGCTGTTGAACTTCTGCGCCGCTTCATCCATCGCGTTTTTCGAAATGCCGGAGTGGGACTCGAACTGATAACTCAACACGAGACGCGCGGGAATCGCGACGCCGCGAAATTTCGCCGGAGCGTAGTCGAGGGTCTTCGCTTTTTCGCGCAGCGCATTGCCGAAGGCTTTGTTGCTGTAGCCGACATCAAGAGCGTCGATGAATTTTCCGTCCGCTCCGACGAGCACATCCACCATGGCGTTGCCCTTGGTGATCGATTTCGCCGTGGCCGCGCCTGGATAGTCCACTTGCAACTCGGGCTCGTGCGGACCCAGCGTCGGCGGTTGATATTCTTTTTTCGAGATCGGCGGAAACGCGTTTTTGCCGTCGTCCGCCAGAACCCGCGGCAGCGTTGGTGCGAAAAATGGCGCGAGCAACAGAAGTGCTGAAACGAAATGCGCTGACGACCGGCGGGGTAGCGGGGCTTTTTTCATGATAGGTTTTTCTTTTTTTCGGAAAACGATCGAGAGAGACCGAAGCAAAAACCTTTCACTGCCGGGCGCGATAAAATGTCCGCCCTCATGTTCGAGCAACTCGGTCGCACAATAGCGCGACGCATCTCCCGCGTTTTGTCGGCCAACTTTTCCTTCGCTACGAATTCATCTTTCCCTTGATGAAGGCGGCGAGCGCCAGGCAGAGCAGCACCGCGATGCAGAAACCCATCGCCGCCACGGCAAGGTGGATCATGTAGAAATAAATCGCGCCGATCAAAGCCAGCGCCGCGAGAACCATCAAAAGAATGCGTGGGAGTGTCATGCAACCAACGTCGCCATCCCCGCGCGCAGCGGCAAATGGCCGGCCACCCTGTTTCCAACCGTTTCGCGTCCAGGGGTATCTCCTCAGGGAAGCCACCTCCCGGCTTTGATTCTGGAGTTTTTTCGGCAGGCCGTTACCGACGTGCCATGAAATTTGGCTGGCCAACTCGAGCGCGGGGTGCGGCGTTCAAGCTGCTGCGGGTTTCCGCGGCCCACGAACAGGGCCTCTGAACCTATGTCAGGAACTCCCATGCGCGCCGAGAAAGCTCATTTCCTCAGGATCGATACCTTGCGGGGCATCGCGATCCTCATGGTCTTTCTCTTTCATTTCTCGCTCACGGTGCATCAGCGCGACTCGCGTCTCGCGAGTGATTCCGTCCTGCCCGGTTCGCTTTCGTGGATCCTCGACTTTCACAAGATCGGCGTGCTCGGCGTTCCGCTGTTCTTCGTCATCTCGGGCTTTTGTATTCATTATTCTTTTCTGAGCTGGAAAAAGCGGTCCCCGGGGCGGCCCGTTCCCCAGTTTTTCCGCGGGTTTTTTCATCGTCGATTCTGGCGCATCGTCCCGCCCTATCTGATCGCCTTGCTCTGCTTCTACTTCGTCAAGACGCCTCAGCCCTTCAACAAGGAACATCTCTCGAATCTCCTGCCGCATCTCGCGCTCACAAACACCCTGATCGAGGGCCAATTTTTCCAGATCAATCCGTCGTTCTGGAGCGTCGCGGTCGAGTGGCAACTCTACCTGGCGTATCCGCTCGTGCTTTGGATGTTCCTGCGTTTCGGGCCGGTGAAAGCCTTCGTCGCGGCGACGATCGTGTCCGCGGTTTTTCGTTTCTACATGCCGGTTTGGGGCGCTCCGTTCTGGGTGCAAAATCTGCCGTTCCGCTGGTGGTACGACTGGACGATCGGCGTCTTCATCGCTGCTTCATGGGCGGATCGACGGAGACTCTTTCCCAACAGCATCTGGGTCGGCGTGGGACTGGCCGCGCTGACGTACTACGCTGTTCTCTATTCGGGCTGGGCCGTTCTGCGCTGGATCATGCCGCCCCTGTTTTTTGCTTATCTGGTCGAAGCCTGTGTTTGGTCCACGCGTCCGGTCGGTAAACTGGCCCGCGGCGCAGCGCTGGTCGGCGTTTGCAGCTACTCGCTCTATCTTTGGCATCAGCCGATGATGCACTGGATCGTTTCGTATTACGCTCATACCGTGGCGTCATCGGGACCGATCCGTATCTGGATCGGCCTTTGCACGGTGCTGTTTGCTATCGTTCTGGTCGTGGCCGCGCTCTCGTATTTTCTTATCGAAAAACCTAGTATCGCGGTCGGTCATTGGTCGCTCGGCGCCTACCGCGCGCGGAAAGCCGCGGCTCAGCGTGCGACCGCCAGCGAAAACCTCTCCCCGTTGCCCGCTAATCCGGAGTGAGACGCAGGAACGGCCATGGCCGACGCCTCTGGCGGTTTAATTAACTGCGATCAGCCGTATTTATGCGCTTAAAAACCGCCGCACGGAGGCGATAGGATAAGTAGCTAAATTGAGGCAGTTATCTTCGATGTTAGATTCACTTCGGATTGGCCGAAGCCGCCTGCGCTGCGCTTTTGGCACTGCGCTCGCATTCTCGTGCCTCTGGCTTTCGGGCTTCGCCGCTGAAATCTCGCCGAGCGCGCCGTCCATCATCACGAGCTTGCGCGATTATTGGGCGCTGCCGATACGAAGCCTTTCCCGCCCCATCCGGATGGAGGCACTGGTCTACGATTACGATCAGGGCTGGGGAAATCTCTGGGTCGAAGTGAACGGTGAAGGTGGCTACCTGCCGGCCGCCACGAAGCTGCCTTTTCGTTCGGGCGATCGCGTTTTGATCGAGGGCACGGTTATCGCGAAGGACGGCCTCCGGGCCGACTCGGTCAAAGTCACCGTCCTCGAGCGCGACGTCCCCGTCACGCCGATCGACGCCAAAGGCATTCTCGCCGAATCCGCCCGACTGAAGACTCACGTCGTGACCCTCGAGGCGATTTTCGATCGCGAACGCATTTCCGATAACGGCCACCTCGAACTCGACTGCGTCGCCGAAGGGATGCGGGTCCATGTCTTCTTTTGGAGCGAATCGCCGCAATTGCTTCATCTCAAACAAGGCGCCCGCGTCCGCCTCACCGGCGTCTACAACGGCAACCACGATCCACAAACATCGACGCTGGAGATCGACATCTGGGTCGCGCACGCCGCGGACATCGTGTTCCTGAACGACATCGAGGAGGATAGTCGTTTCGGCCAGCCGATCGTCCCGATCGACGAGCTCAATGTGAACTACATGGAGCACGCCGACCGTTCGCACATTCTTGGTCGGGTTCGCGCCTACACACCCGGAAAATCCGTGACGCTGCGCGATGGCACCGGCCAGGTATTCGTGCAGACACTACAAACCTTGCCCCTGCAAATTGGCGACGCCGTCGAGGCGGTCGGGCAACCGTTCACGGGCGGAGCCGATTGGCAGTTGCGCCACGCTACCGTGCGCAAGGCATCGCCCGTGCTCATCGCGAGCCGCCTGGCTCAATTGAGCAACACCTCGGGCACGCTGCGTTTGAACGACGAGATTCTCGAACTTCCCGCCGCGGAAGCCGCCGAGCAGCGACCAGTCGACGTCAAAGGCCTTGTCGTTTGGGCGCATCCCAAGGCCTCGTTTTTCTATCTAAAAGATCCGAGCGGCACTCTCCGGGTGCAGCTGGCAAGCGACGCGGAGCAGCGGCAGCGTCCGAAAGTTCGCGAGCAGATTCACGTCACGGGCGTGACCGACGCCGGCGTATTCGCTCCGCAAATACACGCGCTCCAGATCGAGCAGACTGGTCAGGCTCTCCTGCCGGAGGCGCGCGTGATCACCCTCGACCAGGCAATGACCGGCCTCGAGGAAGGTCAGCGCGTCGCCATCAGCGGACACGTGCAGCGCGTCACCCCCGACGGCGACTGGTCGCGATTGACGATCACGACGCAAACCGGCGCCTTCACCTATGTGGTCGAGCGCGACGACTCGCTGGAGGAGCTCACTGGATCGATCGTTTCCGTCGAAGGCCTTTGTCATGCGACGGCGAATTCACGGCGGCAGCTCACCGGCATCGAAGTGCTTGGTCTGCTGCGCAGCGACATCCGCATCGAGCAGCCGGTGCCGCAGGATTTGTTCGCCGTTCCGCGCCGGGAAATTTCCTCGCTGCGCCAATACAACGCGAATCTCGCGACGAATTACTGGGCGCGCGTTCGCGGCGTGGTTACTTATTACGTGCCGGGGCGTTTCGTTTTCATTCAGGATAAATCGGACGGCATGCTGTTGTTGACCGAACGCACGACGCCGCTCGAGCCCGGCGACCAGATCGAAGCTGTCGGCTTGCCGGGATTGCAGGATGGCCGCGTGGTTTTGCGCGAAGCGGTTTTCCGGGAAATTAACCGCCAGGATGAGCCACCAGCCGTCGAGCTGGAGCATCCGTCGAGCGTCGTCGAAGATCTCGACAGCCGTCTCGCCGCCGTCTCTGGCACCGTCATGAGCACCGCGATCGATGGGGATAATTTGAACATGACGGTGGAGGCCGATCGGTTCGTGTTTTCCGCTTTGCTCGCTCGCGACGAAGTTCTGCCGACGGAGATCTGGCGCGCGGGAACGCGGGTTCGCCTGACGGGGTTGTACGAAGTCGTGCGCGACGAACGTCGCCAGGCCCGCGGCTTTCATTTGCGCCTCCGCTCGCTCGCCGACGTTCGGGTGTTGCAAGAAGCTTCCTGGTGGACACCCGGCCGCGCCTTCGCCGTGACGGGCGTACTCGCAAGTTGCATCGGCCTGGGCCTCACGTGGCTCGTCGTGCTGCGCCGCCGGGTCACGCGCCAGACGGATCTGATTCGCTCGCAACTTTTGAAGGAAGCGAAGCTCGAGGCGCATCATCGCGCGATTGTCTCGAACGCGAGCGATGTGATTTTCACCACGGACCTGAACGGGCATTTCACTTCGCTGAATCCTTCCGGCGAGCGCCTGCTCGGCTACACGCGCGAAGAAGTGATGAAGATGACGCTGCGCGAT
This sequence comes from Opitutaceae bacterium, assembly GCA_035765635.1. Taxonomy (GTDB): domain Bacteria; phylum Verrucomicrobiota; class Verrucomicrobiia; order Opitutales; family Opitutaceae; genus EW11. Next base: position 225,203 of record DASTWZ010000007.1, on the reverse strand, counting down.
CTGGTCGCGCCCGAAGACGAGGCGTGCCGCAACGCCATCGTGTCGTCGCTGCCGACGTTGAATCAAAGCGCGGCGCGCTTCGAACTACGTTTTCTCACGAAGGACGGCCGTCGCATCTGGATGGAAGTCAGTGCGTGTCTTGTGCAGCAGGATGGTCAGGCGTTGAGCTTGCTCGGCGTGGCCCGCGATATCGGCGAGCGGAAGTTGATCGAGGAAGAATTGAAGCGGGCCCGCGACGCGGCTCAGGCGAACACCGAGGCGAAGAGCGCGTTCCTGGCCAACATGAGCCACGAGATCCGCACGCCGATGAACGGCGTGATCGGCATGAGTAATCTTTTATTGGATACGCCGCTGAATGATGATCAGCACGAGTATGCCCAGACGATTCGCAACAGCGCTGAAGCATTGCTCACGGTGCTGAACGACATTCTCGATTTCTCGAAAATCGAAGCCGGCAAACTCCATTTCGACATTCAGGATTTCGATCTGATCAATGTGCTCGAAGAAACGCTCGAGCTGCTCGCGCCGCGCGCGGTGGGGAAGGGGATCGAGCTCACGCTCTTTGTTCCGCCGGATTTGCCGCGTGATGTGCGGGGCGATCCGGGGCGCCTCCGCCAAGTGCTGGTCAACCTGATTGGCAACGCCCTGAAGTTTACCTCTGCGGGCGAGGTGGCGGTCAACGTGACCTTGCTCGGGGTGGAAAACGGGAATGCCCGACTGCGCTTCGAAGTGCGCGATACCGGCGTGGGAATTTCCGAAGAAACCGTCGCGCGCCTCTTCCGCCCTTTCAGCCAGGCGGACGCTTCAACCACACGACGCTTCGGCGGCACCGGTCTCGGACTAGCGATCAGCAAACAGATCGTCGAACTGATGCACGGCGCCATTGGCGTTGAAAGCAAGGTTGGCCAGGGCTCGACGTTCTGGTTCACCGCGCAACTCATGATTCAACCTCCGCCCACTCACAATGCGCGCAATCTCGAGACAGAGGAACTGGCCGATCTGCGTGTTCTTGCGGTGGACGATCACGACGCAAATCGACGTGTGCTCACGGCGTACACGTCCGCATGGGGCATGAAATGCGATTCGGTTTCATCGGTGGAAGAGGCAACGAGCGCGCTCCGTGCTGCGGCGAAAGCGGGCGAACCCTATCAACTCGTCTTGACCGATTATCACATGCCCCAGGCGGATGGCCTGCGGCTCGCGAAGGAAATTCGCAACGACGACACTCTTCGGGAAACGACGATCATCATGCTCACGTCCGTCGATCGCCGATTCTCGGTCGAAGAAATGGCGGAGCACGGTCTCCATTCTGTATTGACCAAACCGATACACACGGACGAGTTGCTCGCGACGATCAAGAAAGCCGTCGCTCCCCGCCTGGTCGGTCGAGCTGCGTCAAGGGCCGCAAGACAGACCGAGGCCAATCATGCCGCCATCAGAACCGCAGGTTCTTCGACGAATGGAAGCGCCAACGCAAAGAAGGCAAACGGCGACGGAGCGAGGACGCCCGAAGCACATGCAGCGAGAACCATCGAAGTCGTTTCCGCGGGGATCGGCGATGCCGCCGCGGCAAAAATAGCTGCCGCCACTGCTGTTCACCGGCCATTGCGCGTGCTCGTGGCAGAGGACAATGCGGTCAACCAACGGTTGGTTCATCTGCAACTGAAGCGCCTCGGTTATCATCCCGATTTCGCCACGAACGGCAGCGAGGTGCTGAAATCTCTCGAGAGAAAAGAGTACGACGTGATTTTGATGGATTGCCAGATGCCCGACATGGATGGCTACGAAGCCAGCCGGGCCATCCGTCGCGATGAACGCTTCCGCGACGTTCGGATCATCGCGATGACGGCGAACGCGATGCAGGGCGACCGCGAAAAATGCCTCGAGGCCGGCATGGACGATTACCTCGCCAAGCCGACCCGCCTCGCGGAGTTGAAGGAAGCGCTGCTGCGCTGATCTCCCCGCTGGACCCTAACGGCTCGCGCTGAGCCGCACGACGGCGACAACGTCGTCGTTCATCGGCGGGACAGCCAGGGTCAAAATGGAATCGACCGTCGTCGCCTGCGCCGTGGCCACCGTGTTTCCGTTGACCGGGTTGATCCATTGCACGTCGAACGTCCCCGCTGGCCAGGAGGGCAATTTCACCTGCTGGCCTTCCAGCGTCGGCGGATTGTAGCGCAACGCGCCCGCCGGCCAGGCGACGTAGGGAGAATTCAAATACACGACGCCGCGCTTCAGCGTGTCATTGCGCAGCGCCACCGACTCCGCGTGAAACGTCCAGCCACCCGCGAACTCGCTCGGAAGCACTGCGCTCAACGTCATGTTTTCGAGGTGGGCCCAATCCACTCCTTCATTGGAGATCGTGATCACATGCCTGCCCGGAGCCACATCGAAGGAGACGAGCTGGTCGATCTCGTGATTGACCGTCTTCTTCCCGTCGCGATCCGCGATCGGCAGGTTCAACTTTTCCTGTCCGTCGACGTCGATCACGATTCGCGCAGGGCCCGCGACCGAGTTGATGTTGAAGGAAAATTTCGCGTCTGCACCGACGTTCGCCGCGATTTGGATGGGCCGGTGTAATGCTGGATCGCTTTTGCCGATGAGAAAACGGCTGAGCTGCTCCGTGGCGCGCTCCGCCGCGAGCGGATTCGCCAGGGCCAATTTGCCCGAGAGTGGAATTCTGCGGAAGTCGGCGAGCGCGATTTGCGCTGTGAATGGACCCTGGTTCGGCAGCGGCGCGCCAACCTCACTGGGCGCAAAGTCTTCGGCTGCGATCGCGATCGGCGTCCAACCGGCTTCGCTCCACCCGGCTCCGCGCAACACCTGATACAACACCGTATACAGCGGATAGACGTTGTCCTTCTCCATGTCTTCCCACCACCAAGGCATCGCCGTGCCGGTCGATCCGCCGAGGGTGGACCCCCAGAGGGCCTGGCGGAAACCGCGCAGGTGCGGATCGCCCGCGATGTGCCAGGACTGCGCGCTCGTGCCGAATTCGCCGATCATTACCGGCTTTTTGTAGCGCGTCACGAAATCCTGCGAGAGATGGGCGAGCATTCGCGCCGGCGCGGAATCGTCGTACGAATGATACGCTGCGAAATCCATCTCCGGCAGAGTCCAAAACTCCGCGCGATCGCTGCCGCCGGTCAGACTGCTCGTGACCAGATGGTGAAAGGGATCGTTCTCGCGTATCCATTTTTCCATGACACGATGCCACTCCATCACGTCCTTCGGCACCAGCGACTGCTCGGGTTGATAGATGTTGTCGATCTCGTTGAAAAATTCCCAGGCCAGCAGGTGCGACGAATAGGCGTAGCGCGCGATCAGATAGCGCAGCCGCTTTTGATAAATCTCCCGGGCTTTCGCGTTGGTGAAGAAATCGTTCGGGCCATCGCACGGGCCTCCGGCGATTTTGCTGTAGGGATTTCGCGTCCAGAAATTGTTGTTTCCGCCCCAATGCTCGCTGCTCACCGAGTACATGCCGTGATGATCGAAACAGAGCTGGATGTAGATGCCGCGGGCCTCAGCGGCGTGCATGATGGTGTCGAGCTGCCACGCCGCGTCCTGATGATATTTCGTCAGCGCATCGGGCGTGTGCTCGATCGCGAGGGACCACGGGCAGAGCCAGATGCGCGCGTAGTTTTGCCCTGATTGCTGCATGTGATCGAACCAGCGTTCAAAGTCGTAGGTGCCCTGGCCGGCGCTCCAGCAAACGTTTTCTCCGCTCAGAGGCAGTCGGTTTCCCTCAGAGGTTTCGAAACCGCTCTTGTCCGCGGAAAGCCGGACCCAACCGCCGCGTTTCGCCTCGGCGGCGTCGTCCGCATGAAAGGAAAACGTGGCGATCGTGACGGGTGCATCGTTTCCGAGCTGCGCGGTGACGCGCACGGCGAAGTTGCCCGGTGCGCTCGGCGTGAAGCGCAGCCGCCACTCGCCCTTGCCCTGCGGCGTCAGGACTTCGGCTCCGTTCACGAGCGCGCGTGAAAAGTCTTCGTACCAAAACGCGGGGACCTTGCTGGTGGTGGCGCCAGAGGCCGTCGTGAACGTCGCGTCGATCCGAACTTGTTCGGGATCGAAATTGTTTGCGGCCGTAGGCGCGTTCTCGAGGCGGAATTCCGCCATCTCCCAAGCTCGGGCAGGCTGCAGCAGCTTCACTTCCGCTGCGGAGGCAAATGCCGGAACGACCAAGGTCATGATGGGAAGGGCGAGAAATCTTACGGCCGCTGGAAGACGCATGAGTGCAAACTCAACCCTCCACACGAACGCGAACAAGCGCGGAGTTTTGCTTCAGGGCAATCTCTCGGGCTGCTCGCTGTTTCGCGCGGCGTGTATTCGTGTATCCGTGCCGCAACTACGACAGCGCCGGCAACTTCCCCAGGCGAAACGCCGACTCGCGCAACTTCTGCGTCAGCATCGGCAAAGACAGAGGCTTCGTCATGTAGTCGTCCATCCCGCTGCTGAGACAAAGCAATCGGTCCTGCGTGCTCGCGTGCGCCGTAAGCGCGATGATCTGTGGCTGGTGCGTCGCGGCGGGATTTTCACGGATGAGGCGCGTGGCCTGGTATCCATCGAGGACCGGCATCTGCAGGTCCATCAGGACCACGTCGTAATTTTCCCGCAGGTTCGCGTCGTAGGCGAGCTGGCCGTTTTCCGTCACGTCGCAGCTATAACCCAGCGCTTCAAGGAAGCGGCTGGTCACCTTCTGATTGACGGCGTTGTCCTCGACCAGCAGGAGCTTGAGCGGAAATTCGTGGGCCAGTTTCGCGGTCTTCTTTGGCGCGGCCTTCGCCATGGGCGAAGCGGTTTTCGCGCCGAGCGACGAAACGAGGGTGCGCCACAGCACCTGAGGCCGAATCGGCTTTCGGATGTGGACCGGCGTGTTGTTCTCGGTGTTCTCGGAGCTGGCAATATCACTTGCGTCGCGCATCCAGATTCTGGGTACATCCGGAAATTCGGAGAGCGCCTGCAGCGGATCGATTTCCTCCGTGACCTCAGGAACCTTGGTGCACTGGGTGGAAATCAAAACCGCGTCCGGCCTCAAGTTTTCGCGCAACGCTGTTTCGGCGGCGATCAGAGAGTTGGCGCGATGCGTCTTGATGCCCCAGCGCTTGGCGTGCTCGAGGATGACGCGCTCCGTCATCGGGTCGCTTTCGACGAGGAGCAGACTTTTCCCGTGCAGCGTTTGCGGCTCGGGATTGATGGCCGCGCTATCGGCGGAACGCAGTCGGACGCTGAAACTGAACGTCGATCCTTTGCCCAGTTCGCTCTCGAACCAGATGCCTCCGCCCATGACCTCGGCGAGCCGCTTGGAAATCGCGAGGCCCAAACCTGTGCCGCCGTAGCGCCGGCTCATCGATCCATCAGCCTGGCTGAACGGTTTGAAGAGCCGGTCGAAATCAGAGGGCGCGATGCCCACGCCGGTGTCTTGTATCCGGAAAAGCACTTCATGCCAGATTTCCTGCGGAGCACTTGCCCGCGGCTCGGCCTGGCCGAGAGGCCGGCTGCTCACGGAGAGGAAAACATGACCGTTTTCCGTAAACTTCAGTCCGTTGCCGAGAAGGTTGACCAATATCTGGCGCAGACGCGCCGGATCGCCTGCGACCTGCGTGGGCACGGCTTCATCCATCAAGTAGGCGAGATCGAGTCGTTTCGCGGAACTTCGCGGCGCGAGAAGATCGAGTGTATCCTCAATGCAACTACGCAGATCGAAATCGATTTCCGCGATCTCCACATTGTTCGATTCGACCTTGGAGAAATCGAGGATGTCGTTGATCACGACGAGCAGCGAGTCGCAGCTTTGCCGGATCGTCTCGGTGAAATCGCGTTGTTGTTCGCTGAGCTGAGTCTCCTGCAGCAGGATCGTCATTCCCATCACGCCGTTCATCGGCGTGCGAATCTCATGGCTCATGTTCGCCAGGAATTCGGATTTCGCGCGATTCGCCGCGTCGGCCGCCTCCTTGGCCGAAAACAAATCTTTTTCCGCGCGAACGCGCTCCTCGATGTTGGCGCGAAGTCGGATGTTGGTCTCGGCGAGCTCGCGCGTGCGCTCTTCGACGGTGCGCTCGATGCTCTCCTGCGTGCGCTCGAGCTGCACGCGCTGGCTGGCGTTTTCCAAGATGAAATTCTGCGAGCGAACGCAGGAATAGATCAGAAAAATGTCTTCGAAGATCACCCAGCCGGCGTGTTCCACCCACCGCCAATTATTCACGATGACCGTTCCGAAAACGGAAACAGGATAATATATTCCGCGCACCAAGTGCTCCAAACCAACCAACACGCTGGCCGTGATCAGAACGGGCCAATCGCGATAAAAGGCGAGGAATGCCAGTGAACCAAAAACGTGGAAGTGGGTTTCGCGACGCCCGCCTGTGACGTGGATCAACAGCGCGGACGCGATCATCTGCGATATCGCGATGACGTGGCGGGTTAGTGCCTTGCCCGGCCGCAACCAGATCAGTCCAAGCGCGGGAAGCGTCATCAGAGCCCCGACCAAAAGCGCCGTCTCGACGCGGTAGGGCAAAATGCCGGGGACTGCCGTGCAGATTCCCGGAGTGAACCAGATCGCCAGGCAAACGCACGCGATCCACTCGAGCACGAGCAGGACGGCGAACATTTGGTCCGTCTTTTCATTAATGCCCGCCATCATGTTGGTGTGCAGTTGTGCCACACGCGCGTCTACCTGCTTCTTCACGGGCTGGTCGGGCTTTCGACCGAACCAGGAGAGCGTGGAAGATAATTTCATGAGCGATCGATAATACGGCCGGCGGAGTCCTGAATATCGGCACGCTGCGAGCTGGTCTTGAGACGGAACTGCCGCTGCCGGCGCGTTTCCGTAAGAACATGCAACGCCGCATCTTCACGACAGTTTTCCTGCTCATTTTTGCCGTATTGGCTTCTGCGGCCTCCCGTCCGCCCAGCCCGGACCAGATCTTTGGCGATCTATTCGAGGATGTGCAGCGGAGCGGGGTGTTCGAAGACCAGAAAACGTTTGTCGACTGCGTGCCGCGCGAGCCGGCCGCCAAAATTCTGGAAGCCTATCATGCGCGGCGGGGCGAACCTCATTTCGACCTGAAGGCCTTCGTGGCGGAAAAATTTCTGATTCCCGAGCCACATGCCGTCGCCATTCCGCCCGGCCAAAATCTCACCGAGCATATCAACACCCTCTGGGGCAAACTACGGCGCGAGCAGGACACTCCCGTTCCCGGTTCGTCTCTCCTGCCTCTGCCGAAGCCTTACATCGTGCCCGGCGGGCGCTTTCGGGAAATTTATTATTGGGATTCGTATTTCACCATGCTCGGCCTGCGCCAGTCGGGCCGCGAGGACCTGATTGCCTCGATGGTGGGCAACTTCGCGTATTTGCAGAATGAATACGGAGTGATCCCCAATGGAAACCGCACGTATTTTCTCACGCGCTCCCAGCCCCCGTTTTTCTCGCTCATGCTCGATGTGCTCGCTCAGCAGCAGGGCGACCATGTCTACGTCGACTATCTGCCGACGCTGAAGGCGGAGCACGCGTATTGGAGCGACAAGAGTTTTCCGACCCATCACGTGGTCGAATTCGAAGACGGCCAGGCACTCAGTCGCTACTACGATTTGCGAGATACGCCTCGGCCCGAGGCGTTCGCGAAAGAGGAAGCCGTCGCGGCAAAATCCACTCAGCCGAAAAACGTGCTCTACCGGAATCTGCGCTCCGCGGCTGAGAGCGGTTGGGATTTCAGCTCGCGCTGGTTCACCGATGGAAAAACACTCGAGACGATCGACACGATCAACCGTGTGCCCGTCGACCTGAACTGCTTGTTGCAACACCAGGAAGCGACGCTCGCGAAGGCGTGCAAACTCGCGGGCGACGAGGCCGGTGCGAAGCATTTCGCGGAGCTGGCGGGGAAACGAAAGGCCGCGCTGCTCGCGAAATGTTGGTCTCCAGAAAATGGATACTTCACGGATTACGATCTGAAAACCAAGCGGCCCACGTCATCGCTGACTCTCGCCGGAATCGCGCCGCTGTTTTTCGAACTCGCGACTGACGAGCAGGCCGCTTCCGTCGCCAAAACAATCCGCGAGAAGTTTCTCCAAAACGGCGGAGTGGTCACCTCGCTCGTCAACACGGGCCAGCAGTGGGATTGGCCGAACGGCTGGGCGCCGCTGCAATGGATGACGATTCAAGGACTGGAGCACTATGGATACCACGACCTCGCCGCCGAGATCGCGCGGCGCTGGCTGAAACTCAACCGCGACGTATACGAACGCACCGGCAAGATGATGGAAAAATATGACGTCGTGGACAAAAACCTCACCGCGGGCGGAGGAGAATATCCGGCTCAGGACGGCTTCGGTTGGACGAACGGCGTCTATCTCGCCCTCTGGGCGCGCTACAGTCCAGAAGCGCCGCGCGCCGTCCGCATGCCCGCGGAGAAGTGAGCGCTTTGCGGCCAAAAAAAAGCCGCTGAGCGCCAGGCACGCGCTCTTACTTTGCGGCAACGGCCGCTGGTTTTCCGCCGAGTTTTGCCTCGGCGGTGGTCAGAATTTCGATGAAGGCCTCGGGCGTGTCGGCCTTCATCAACGCGGCGCGCGTGTCTGACTCTTTCAAAATCTTGCAGAGCGCGCTCACGACTTGGAGATAGCCGGTCGGATTCGATTTCGGCGTGCCGAGCACAAACACGAGCCGCACCGTCTGGTCGTCGTCAAAGCGGATGCCTTTCGTGCTGCGGCCGATCGCGAGGACGATGTTTCTCACGCTGTCGGTACGAGCGTGAGGGAGGGCGATTTCGTTACCCAAGCAAGTCGTGTCGATGCGCTCGCGAGCGAGCAATTCGTTGTAGAACGCCTCGAAATTCGCGAGTTCAGGATGCTTCTCCAAACGCCGCGCGATTTCGTTGATCGCGTCGCTGCGCCGCGTGCCTTTCACGTCGAGCGTAACGAGGTCCGGCAGGAGAAGTTTTGACAGGGTTGCCATGCGGAGGACGCCCGGGGGCATGGAAAAAACACGCACGTCCGAGCGTTTGGCAAGCCCCGCTTGGTAAAGCCTGGGTGAAACCGCGAAGGCCGCTCCGCGGCTTCAGCGAAATCCCCGAAACGACCAAAAAAATTCCCACGGATCACACGGCCGACACGGAGATCGAAGAGTTCGCCTCCGTGGTTTCCGTGTATTCCGTGGGAAAAAAAGCAGGCAGTTATTACTCTGCGATCGGCGGCGTGCTGCCCGACTGGGCGTCGAGTTCGGCGGCGGTTTCGACGATGCGCGCGACGCTCATCAATCGATCGCCTTCGGCCAGACTCACGAGCTTCACGCCCTTTGCGCCGCGACCAGTTTCCCGGATTTCTTTGACGCGTGTGCGGATGCTTTGGCCCCTGGTCGTGAGGAACATGACTTCGTCGGACTCGTGAACGCTGAGCGCACCCGCGACTTTGACGGATCCATCTTCCGGAAGATCGATCGCGATCACGCCCGTGCCGCCGCGGCGGGTGAGACGATAATCTTCGAACGGCGTGCGTTTGCCGATGCCGTCTTCACGAGCGACGAGCAGCCGCGCATCGGAATCGCAGACTTCGATCGCTTGCAGGTAGTCGCCTGATTTTTTGAAACGCATGCCGGTGACGCCGACCGTGTTTCGGCCCATCGCGCGAAGCCCCTCGGGTTTCTCGCTCGCTTCGACCGGAGCATTCGTTTCGCCGGCCGGAGGCGTCGTGCCGTCCATTGGCGGCGTTGTTTCACTGTCGGGCACAGTCGCGGACGCGCCTTCGAAGAACCGCACGGCCTGGCCTTGGTGGGAAACGAGAATGAGTTCGTTTTGGCCGTTCGTGAGCACGCAGCCGATGAGCGTGTCGCCTGCGGCGAGCTTGATACCCGCAATGCCGCCTTCGCGCGTGGCGTTTTCGTATTCGGACAGACGGGTTTTCTTCAACACGCCTGCCTTCGTCGCCATCACGATGTAGAAGTCTTCGCTGAACTGCTCGACGCAGATCATCGCGGCAATCTTGTCGCCGTCGGAAAGTCTCAAGAAACTGGATACGCTCTTGCCCTTCGTGGTGCGCGCGCCTTCGGGAATGTCATAGACTTTTTTGGCCAGGCACTGGCCGCCGTTGGTGAAAAACAGGATGTAATCGTGCGTGCTCGCGGTGAAGAGCTGCTCCACGAAATCATCTTCGTAGGTCTCGGTGCCGATGATGCCTTTGCCGCCGCGCTTCTGGCTGCGGTATTCGGCAACAGGGGTGCGCTTGATGAAACCGAGATGGGAGACCGTGATGACGCAGCCTTCGTTCGGGATGACGTCTTCCATACGGAATTCGCCGGCGGCCCCGACCAGTTCCGTGCGGCGCGGTTGCGAGTACTTGTCTCGCAGTTCGCCGAGCTCGGTTTTGATGACGAAGAGCAGCTTCGATTCGTTTTCCAAGATGCTGCGGAGTTCTTCGATTTTCTTGAGCAGCTCGAGGTACTCGGCCTCGATCTTGTCGCGCTCGAGTCCGGTGAGTTGATAGAGACGCAACTCGAGAATCGCGTCCGTCTGCCGATCCGACAGCGGATATTTCGCCATCAATTTCTGCTTCGCTTCCTCGCGGCTGGCCGAGCTGCGGATGATGCGGACGAAGTCGTCGAGATTATCGAGAGCGATCTTGTAACCTTCGAGAATGTGCGCCCGGTCTTCGGCTTCGCGCAGGCGGAAACGCGTGCGGCGGGTGACGACATCGCGGCGGTGATCGATATAGCACTCGATCAGTTCCTTGATGTTCATCTGCTTCGGCCGCTTCTTGTCGAGAGCCAGCAGCGTCACGCCGAAAGACGACTCGAGCGCGGTTTTCTGGAAGAGTTGGTTGATGACGACGCGGGCTTGTTCGCCGCGTTTGAGTTCGATCACGACGCGCGTGTTTTCGTCGGACTCGTCCCGCACGTCGCGAATGCCATCGATCTCTTTGTCCGTGACCAATTCCGCGATGCGCGTGACGAGATTGGCGCGGTTCACGTTATACGGAATTTCCGTAATCACGATCTGCTCCATCCCGTTCTTCATTTCCTCGGTATGGGCTTTGCCGCGGATGCGCACGATGCCCTTGCCGGTGCGAAGGTAGCTGTCGATGCCTTCGCGTCCCGCGATGGTGCCGCCCGTCGGAAAATCGGGACCGGGGATCAGTTTCACGACTTCATCGAGCGAAATATTCGGGCGGTCGATGATCGCGAATGTCGCGTCGATGATTTCGTTCAGATTATGCGGCGGAATATTCGTCGCCATGCCGACCGCGATGCCGGTCGAGCCATTCATCAACAAATTCGGTAGTGCCGCGGGCAATACAGACGGCTCCGTCGTCGACTCTTTATAATTCGGAACGAAGTCGACGGTGTCTTCCTCGATGTCTCGCAGCAGTTCCTCTGCGATCGCGCTGAGACGGCACTCGGTATAACGATAAGCCGCCGGAGGATCGCCGTCGACAGAGCCGAAATTACCCTGCGGATCGATCAGCGGGTAACGCATCACCCAGGTCTGCGCCATGCGAACCAGCGTGTCGTAGACCGAAGCATCGCCGTGGGGATGGTAGTTTTTCAGCACTTCGCCGACGACGCCGGCGCACTTGTCGTACGAGCGATTGTGGAGCAGGCCTTCGCGCAACATCGCGTAAAGGATGCGGCGCTGCACCGGCTTTAGGCCGTCACGTGCATCGGGCAAGGCACGCGAGATGATGACCGACATCGAATAATCGATGTAGGCCGTCTGCATGATGTCCGTGATATTGGCCGAAGAGAGTTTCTCAGATGCTGTATACATTGCTTACGGCGCTGCGCGCCTGATGAAGAATTAAGAAGGAAGAATGTAGAACGACGGCGCTCCAGCGCCGCGAATGGCGCGCTTACACATCCAGATATTGTACATTCAGCGCGTTGTCTTCGATGAATTGGCGGCGGGGAGGGACCTCGTCCCCCATCAATAACGTGAACAATGAGTCAGCTTTGGCGGCATCGTTCACGGAGACGCGGAGAAGCCGGCGCTTCTCTGGATCCATCGTGGTCTCGAAAAGCTGTTTCGGATTCATTTCACCGAGACCTTTGTAGCGCTGAATGCTGAGACCTTTCCGGCCAAGCGAGCGGATGTGCGCGAGCACCTCCAGCGGCGTGGCGAGCTCGGTTTTCAACTCGCTCTTTTGGCCGACGTTTTCCGTCACCGAAAAACGCGGAGTGCTGCTCGGCGCGAAGAGCGTGGCGTCAATGCCGGTCGTGATCAGCGCCTTCAACAACTTCGTCATCTCGGTCGCCTCGAAAATTTCGTGGATCGTGATGCGCTTATTGTTCTGCGGAAGCTTCGTCGCCCCTTCGGGCTGCTCGAAAAGATCCGCGTCGAGATTGTGTTGCTGCGTGAAAGCCGCGCGGGCCGCCTCGTCCTTGAGGAATTCGTGCGATTCTTTGTTGCCCTCGCGAATGCGCGCGACGTAGCGCGGCAAGGCGTGAGTTTCGCGATCGTGCTGGTCGAGATATTCGGCGAGCGATGCGCCGTAACGTGTGACGCCCGCGCCGAGCTTCTCCAGGGCCGCGAGCGACTCGACGACCTTGTCCACCGTAGCCGGCGGGAAAACGTAGCCGTCGTTCAGACGCGCAAACGCCACGTCTTCCGAACCGAGCTCGAGGAGGATGCGGTTGAGCTGTTCATCGTTGTCGATGTACTGCTCGCGGCGCTTCCGCTTGATTTTATACAGCGGCGGCTGGGCGATATAGATATAACCGCGATCCAGCAGGCCGCGCATCTGCCGGTATATAAAAGTCAGAAGCAGCGTACGGATGTGCGAACCGTCGACATCGGCGTCTGTCATGATGATCACGCGATGATAGCGCGCTTTCTCCACGTTGAAGGAGCCATCCGTCTCGCCTTCGCCGATGCCGGTGCCGATCGCCGTGATCAGCGTGCGAATTTCCTCGTTGGACAGCACCTTGTCCAAACGAGCTTTCTCGGTGTTAATGAGTTTTCCGCGCAGGGGAAGAATCGCCTGGAAGCGGCGATCGCGACCCTGTTTCGCCGAACCACCGGCCGAGTCACCTTCGACGATATACAGCTCCGTGAGGGCCGGATCACGCTCTGAGCAGTCCGCCAGCTTGCCGGGAAGTCCGCCGCCGGAAAGCGCGCCTTTGCGCACGGTCTCACGGGCTTTCCGCGCCGCTTCGCGAGCGCGAGCAGCATTGATTGTCTTTTCGATGATGCGTTTCGCGATCGAAGGCGTCGTCTCTAGGTGAAACTTGAGTTTCTCGCCGACGATTTTTTGCACGATGCCGTCGACCTCGCCGTTGGAGAGCTTCGTTTTGGTCTGACCCTCGAAACGCGGCTCCGGCACTTTCACGGAGATCACGGCCACGAGACCTTCGCGAACGTCGTCGCCCGTGATCGCCGGATCTTTTTCTTTGATCAGGTTGTTCGCCTTGGCGAAGCCGTTGATCACGCGGGTGAGTGCGGTGCGAAAACCGGAGAGGTGCGTGCCGCCCTCGATATTGAAGATCGAGTTGGCATAGGCGAAAACCTGGTCGTTGTAGCTGTCGTTGTACTGCATCGCCACGTCGACCGCGATCGGCGGCTTCGAGGGGTCTTCCTCGTTCGCGACCGTGTCGCTGAAGGTGATCGGCTTATCGTGAACGACGTTCTTATTCGTGTTCAGAAAGCGCACGAATTCCGTGATGCCATCCTTGAAATAGAAAACGTCGCCCTTTTGCGAACGCTCGTCCGATAGTTCGATGCGGATGCCGGGATTGAGGAACGCCAGTTCGCGCAGGCGCTTGGCCAGAATCTCGTACTGAAACTCGCGCGTGGTTTTGAAGATCTCCGGATCCGGTTTGAACGTGATCTTCGTTCCCGTCTTCTTGGTGTCGCCGATCACCGTCATTTTCTGCGTGGTGATGCCTTGGGCGAAACGCATTTGGTAAACTTTGCCCCCGCGCCGGACTTCGGCTTCGAACCATTCGGAAACCGCGTTCACGCACTTCGCACCCACGCCGTGCAGACCGCCAGAGACCTGGTAGGCGCCTTTGCCGAATTTGCCGCCGGCATGGAGGTTGGTTAGCACCAGCTCCAGCGCGGGAATTTTGTAGGTCGGATGCGGGTCAACCGGAATGCCGCGGCCGTCGTCCTCAACCGAGCAGGAGCCATCCAGGTGAATGGTGACTTTTACGGCACTGGCAAAGCCCGCCAGGGCCTCGTCGATGCAATTGTCGACGATCTCGAAAACGCAGTGGTGAAGACCGCGCTCATTCGTGTCGCCAATATACATGTCCGGTCGTTTACGGACACCCTCGAGCCCCTCTAGCTTTTGAATCTTTGACGCATCGTAATCCGCCGCGCCGGCTTCAGCTTTTGTGAGGTTGTTCGAGTCGGGAAGATCAGCCATATTTTCGATGTCTAAGAACGAAGGTTTTTAAAGGGAAAATCATTCGGAATTCCGGGGCTCCGACAACACTCATTTTCGCCTTCCGGGAAAGTAGGATTCCCTAGGCGGGAGGGGCTATTTTAGGTTGCCGACCTAAGATAATTTTTTAGCGTCCGCCCGAATGAAGCTGTCCGTCAAAGTTGATTATGCTTGTCGCGTCCTCGCCCAGCTCGCGCGCCTGCACGGAACGGAGGACTTGGCGCACATCGAAGAGCTCGCCGACACGGAAGCTGTCCCGGCGAATTACCTCGTCCAGATCTTGAGCGAACTCCGCAACGGAGGCCTCATCGTAAGTCGTCGAGGAAAACAGGGCGGCTACGCGCTCGCCCGCCCGCCCGAAGAAATCACGCTGCTCGAAATCGTGAAGGTCATCGAAGGCGAGCTTCTCGAAATCACCACCGCCGGCGCTGGACAATCCGGCAAACGCGTCGCGCAGGTCTGGCAGGAGGTCCGCGCCGCGCTCGAAACGAAAGTGAAGAGCTACACCCTCGACAAACTCGTCTCACGGACAGGCGAGGGGATGTATTATATCTGAGCGTCGGGGCGAAATCGTAGTTCCTTTTCCCACGGAATACTCGGACCGCAGCGAGTTCGGGGCAGCCGATTTGGTGTGCGGACATCGCGGGCGGTAAATCTCCTTTGACCCAAAGCGGCGCGCGAGTTTCGCTGCGCGCATGCGTCACCCCGCTCTGGATAGGCTGTTGATTCTGCAGGATCGCGATTTGAAGCGCTTGGGCATCGAAGCCCAATTGAAAGCCGTCCCGAAAGAGATCGCCGCCGTGGAGCAAAAGATCGCGGCCGAAAAAGCCGCCATTGAAAACGCCAAGACCGAGCTGCGCACGCTCGAGAGCAACAAAAAGGTCCTGGAAACCGAGATCGGCGGCGCCGAAACCAAGCTCGCAAAATACAAGACGCAGCAGATGAGCGTGCGCAAAAACGACGAGTTTCAGGCGCTAGGCGTCGAAATCGAGCACACGCAGACGGCCATCGACACGCTCGAAGAACAGGAAATCGGTGTCATGCTGCAGATCGACGAAGCGAAGAAGCGGTTTGCCGACGCCGAAAAGGTTTTGCGGGAAAACATTCACGGCCACGAAGAACGCATCCGCACGCTCCACGAGCGCGAGGTGAACCTCGCCGCCGAGCACAAGACAGCCCTCGAAGAACTCGCCGCGGCCCGCACTCCCCTCGAACAGCCCGTGCTGCGTCTGTACGACCGGACCGCAACACGCCACCAACCGGCCGTCGTAGCCATCCGCGGGTCGAAATGCAGCGGCTGCCACCTGAAAGTTTCCAGCGAGGTCGAAAGCGAAGCCCGCCGCGGCGAAAATCTCCCTACCTGCGACCAATGCGGCCGCATTGTCTGGTGGGAGAGCTGAGCGGGTTTTCTGAGCCTTTTTGTGGCTAAAAAAACCACTCTTGCGGCCGCGGCCTGCTTCGCGGCAAAGTGACCATCCTCAGTTTTGGAGCTAGATCATCGCTCCTCGTTCTTTGATCCCAAGGCGCGGGTAATGCCGCGCCCGTGAGAACGTGGAGAGGAAAGTCCGGACACCGCAGGGCAGGATTCCTGTCGAGAGGCCGCGATGCTCGCGCGATCGAAAGGTCGCTCGCGCGTCGCCGTTCGAGCCAGGGCGCCATTGGTCAAGCGATGGCGACGGACAGTGTCACAGAAAACAGGTAGCCTGTCGCATCGCCGCAAGGCGGCGCGCCAGGTCATAGTGAAAAGGTGGGGTAAGAGCCCACCGCGCCTGCCCGCAAGGGCGGCGGCACGAAAAACCCAATCCGGTGCAAGACAAAATAGGCGGCTGGGCGGCCCGTCCAATAGCCGCGGGTATGTCGCATCACGCTCGCGCGATTCGATTCTTCGAAAAGCGTCAGCGCGACGAGCGGGCGCAAGCTCACTCGAGAGAAATGACGATCACCGCGCCGCAAGGCGCGAAACAGAATCCGGCTTATGGCTCCAAAACTGAGGACTCCTTTTCCTCCGTCTAATCCTGTCTTCCGTGGATAAGCATGTGATTTTCGTGAGCCTTCGTGTGATTCGTGGGCAACTTGATCTCATCCCAGGTATGGACAAAACCCTTGACTCGCCGTCGTCAGTTTGAGTTTTTGACCAACTTTCAACCGACTCTCAGATGGCCAACACTAAATCAGCGATCAAAGCAGCCCGCAAAACCGCCCGCCTCACCGCCCGCAACAAGGCCGTCAAGACGCGCTTGAAGACTCTCCACAAGAAGCTCGAAACCGCCATCAAAGCTGGCAAGGCCGATGAGACCAAGGCCGTCGCGATCGAATACGCTTCTGCCATGGATCGCGCCACGAAGTCTGGCGTCGTGCACAAGAACGCCGCGGCCCGCGCCAAGTCCCACGCCGCAAAATACGCTCAGGCCAAATAAGCCGCAGCGAATCTCTTTTTCTCCTGCTCCCCGACTGAAAGGTCGGGGATTTTTTTTGCCCGCGAATCACACGAAGGGCACGAAACCAAATACCAATTTCCCACGGAATTCACGGAAAACACGGAAGGTATTTTTGTTTCCGTGCCTTCCGTGTATTCCGTGGGAAAAATGGTTTG
Source organism: Opitutaceae bacterium (assembly GCA_035765635.1). Taxonomy (GTDB): domain Bacteria; phylum Verrucomicrobiota; class Verrucomicrobiia; order Opitutales; family Opitutaceae; genus EW11. Next base: position 208,243 of record DASTWZ010000007.1, on the reverse strand, counting down.
GTGAGTTGGGTGCATTCCGCAGGAAAAATGTCTTCTGATTTCGTGCCCTTCGTGTGATTCGTGGGCGAGTTACCATGAGCAACGCGAACGCCCCGCACGCACAGGCCCATTTGCTTCTTTTTCGCCAGGCCGAAAACGCGTGGCGTCAGGAAATCAGACCGTGGCTCGAACGCAGCCACGGCAAATTGATTCGCAGCTACGTCGTCGTGGCCACACGAGGTCAGGCCTACGGGTTGAAACAACGCTGCCTCCGCGATGGCGTTCCGTTGCTGGGCGTCGAATTCCTCACGCCGGGCCTCGCCCGCAAGAAATGGCTCCCGCTGCACCTCGCGGAAAACCCTGATGAACCGCGGTCGTCAATCGGTCGCGAACTGCTCATGCTCGGGCTCCGCATCCTGATCGAGGGCCGCCTGAAAAACCTAACCTCTGAAGATGCGCCATGGGGTTTTTGGAAAAGCGTGCAAAGCGACCCGGAGCGCGTGCTCGATGATTTCGATGAACTCCTCAAGGCGGGGTTTCGCGAAAACGACTTCTCTCTCGCGCTGCTGCGCGAACTTTTCCGGGATCTCCGTCAATGGGTCGAACAACTCGGCTATGATTTCGCGGCGCTGCAAAGCGAACGCGCGGCGCTGAAGCCCATTGCCGGCACGGCAAAACGCGTCGGCGGACGACTCTTGATTTATGGGCTGACCGCGGAAATCTGGACGGAGTTTTCCAATGTGGCCGCGCTCGCGCGCCGCTTCACCGAAATCACTGCTCTGCTGCCCGACGCGGAATTCCGCGGAAAAAAGGCGCTCGACGAAAACTGGATCGAACTCTGGCAGGCGCTGCTCGGCACGGAGGCTCGGCCGATTGACGAAGAAACGCTGCCCAACTGCGAAGCCGTGGCGGCTCTCGGCGGTGTAGTTGATAAACCACTACGAGGACACCGCCACGCCCGGCCGCCTTGCCGCGTGGTGGTCGGCCGCACGCGCCGAGACGAGATGTTTCAAGTCGCCGAAGAAATCGATTCGGCCCTGCAGCACGGCGCGGAGCACGTCGGCGTCATTTTTCCCGCTGGCGATTTCGCCTACGCGACGCTGGTCGAGCGGCTCGCCGAATTGCGTATCCAGTTTCATACGACGATCGACCTCGCCGGGACGTCGGACCTCGACACGCAAACCCAGCGCGCGCTTATCCGGTTTTATCAACGCGGAGCCCGGCTCGAGGAATTCGTCGAACTTTGGCCGCTGCTCAAACAGCTTGGCAAAGCCGGGCTGCCTCTCGGCCGCGCCCGGAAAATTGTCGAACGGCTCTTCGACGAGAAACAGAACCACTCGCTCGCGGCCTGCCTGGATCTTCTCGAGCAGAACGAAGGCAACGACTGGAAGTTGGTTGCCGGCATCGCGCGAACTCTTCTGCCGAATTTTCCTGACGAAATCACGATTCGGGAGTTGGTGGAACGCTACAAGGCGCTGTGCCTTGCGCTCGATTTGCCCACGCCTTCGAGCTTGGAAACGCTGCGCGCTTTCGGCGAAAGAGAAACGCGGGGTCTCCCCACGACGGCTTTGCTCGGCACGTTGCTCTCGCTCATTCCGGAAGGTGTCGCCGCGCAGCAAAGCGGCGAGAGCAGCTTCGCACGGGTGACCTTGCTCACGCGCCGCAGAGCCGAGGGCCTGAATTTCTCCCATTTGATTTTGGTCGAATCGAACGCCGGCGTTTGGCCGCGGCGGATTGACGCGAGTCCGTGGCTTACGGATGAACATCGTGAAGCGCTGAAGACGGGTTCGCGTTTCACGCTGAGTGTTTTCACCAGTGACGATCGGGTCTGGTTGGAGAAGCGCAGCTATGCGGCGCTCATGCGCGACACATCGACCGAGGTGATTTTTTCCGCCGCGCTCTTCGACGAGAACGAGCCGGACAAACGCCTCGCTCCGAACAGCTGGGTCGAGCGTGCGCTCTGGTCCGATCCGGACCTGCGCGCTGCGGATCGAGACATCGAGCAAATTTTTTCCCAACTGGCCGTCGCATTTCCCCGAGTGACGCCAGCCGCGAAGCTGGGCGTCGGGGAATGGCTGAGCATCTGGCAATCGCGCCGAAATCCCGAGGAACCGTTCGACGAGTATTTTTTCAGCGTACCCGCGGAACGGATACGGCCGACGACGCTCACCGCCCGATTGATCGAGCGCGCCGTCAAGGATCCTGCCGAGCTGTGGTTCGATGCGGTGTTGAAGACGGCGCGGGTCGAGTGGGGACCGCTCCTGCGCGCACGCCGCAAAGCTCTCGGGCAATGGGCGCATCGTGTATTGTCTTTCGCACTACAACCAGGCGAACACACGGGTGAGCTCGGGGCGAAGCGTGAGCCCGAGGATGTCAGGCTTCGGCTGCGCCAGGAGCTGGAACGGCTGCGCGCGAACTGGCCGCTGAACCGTTACTGGGATTCTTTTTTCCTCGAGCTGAGCCGCTACTGCGAACGGTTGCTCGGCAACGTCGAGGCCATGGCCGTGGGCGGCTTCGTCGCGACGGAGTTGCCCCTGCCTCGGTCGGCGACGGTGCCCATCGGCCGGGACGAAACGCTGCACGTCAGCGGGCGTGTCGACCTGGCGTTTTTCGACCGGCCCGAGTGGGAGGGCGCGACAGTGGACATCATCGATTTCAAGACAGGCGCGGATGCCGCGCTTTCGCCGGAGCGCATGGCGGCGCAAGGCTTCGCTCTTCAGTTGGGCGTATATTTGGCCGCCGCGAATTCTTTGGGTGTGCGCGAAGGACGGGTGACGATGTTGAAACCCGAGGTCGGCGGCGCGAGCACCATGGATATTTCGGAGCTGCCCAAGGCGCTCTTCGCGCTGCGCCGGATTGGTGAATATCTGCGGACGGGAATTTACGGCGCGCTTACGCCGGACCCTTCCGAGTACGCGCCGGAAGGCCGCGCGTGGCCTTTGGCCTGCGTGCCGATTCCCGAGGAGATATTGGAGGCGAAGTACGCGAAAAGTTTTCCGCCGGACGAGGAGGTGGACTTTGAGTGATCCATTGATCGATCATTTCGATCGCGAACGCTTCCGTCTCGAATGGCGCCAGAATTTCGCGGTCAGCGCGAATGCCGGCTCCGGAAAAACGACCGCGATCTCCGCCCGCCTGGCCGCGATGGCGCAGTCAGCCGAAGCCTCGACCTTGTTGGCGAAGACCGCCGTGGTCACATTCACAAATAAAGCGGCGACACAGATTGGACAGCGTGCTCGGTCGGTCTTGCTCAAGGAACTGACGAACGACGGCGCGGTTGATTTGAATCCGCTGGATCAACTCGAGCGCGCCTTCTTCGGCACCATCCACAGCTTCTGTTTACTGCTCGCCCAACGTTACGGGCAGAATCTCGGTATCCACTTAAACCCTACGGTTATCGCCGAGCACGATGACGCGTGGTGGGAGGAATTCATCGAGCAGGATGAAATGCAGTTTACCCAGCTGACCTCGGAACAGGTGGAGCGATTTTTGCGCCACGTCGCGATCGAGGATATTTTCGAACTCGCGCGTAGTCTTGACGCGGATACAGCCGAGCGGCTGCTCCGCAGAAAACCGCGCGGACTGCCGCAGAATTTGAGCGAAGTCGCGCTCCAGGAAATTCTGAGTTATCCGGCGAGAGGCCGCGGAAAAGAAAACGTGGAAGTGACGCAGGCGGCGGCGCGGGAGTGGTTCGCTCTGTATGAGGAAAAGACAGCGTTTCTGCCTCCATTTGAGCCAACCGGAAGTTCGGCGGGATTGGTGGAGATCGTCCGACGCTGGATGAAACCGCTGAAAGACTGGCTCGGAGAAACGGCCGCAGTCCTCGCCGCCGAGCTGGCTTTGCGTTATCGCGCGTTTCGCCTGGATCGCGGCGTGCAAACCTACGCCGACCAGACTGAGGCGGCGATGGCGGTGCTGCGCGACCGGGAAACGCTCGAGCGCATTCGCGCGGAGGGCTGGAGAATTATTTTGGACGAGGCGCAGGATACGGATGCGCAGCAATTCGCCGTGCTTGCGGAAATCACCCGTCCCGTCGGCGCCGAGCTCGGCACATGGCCGACAGGGGGCGGGGCCGCGCCGCGGGCAGGACATTTCTGCATGGTCGGCGATGGGCAACAAGCGATCTACGGGGCCCGCGCCGACATCCGTAATTTCCTGAAACATCTCAACGCTTTCGAGCGCGGCGATGGCGGAGAACTCTTGCGCTTCAGCGTGACTTTTCGCGCGCCACGCCGCGTGGTCACGTGGCTCAATGCTGGGCTGCCGCACGCGTTCGGAGAGGCGCGCGAACACAATCTCGGGCTGCCATTGAGCGAAGGGATGGCCCCGCCGATCTTGCAGGTGCGCTATGAGCCACTGGCGGCCTCGCCGAAAAACGTCGAAGGCGCGGCCTCGCTTTTTGCCCTCGAACCACCGGCTGGACGAATTTCCAGCGTCGAAGGATGGCTCATCGAGGAGGTTAGGCAACTTGCTCGCTTCCTGGTAAAGTATGGCCCCTCTTCGCTCGGCGCTTCGCGTTGGGGTGAAGTGACTTTGCTCGCGCCGCGCGTCGAGTGGTTGAACATTGCCCGTCGCGTGCTGGAGCAAAACGGGCTTAAGGTGGCGCTGCAGGTGAAGCGTCACAAGCAGCGGGACAATCCGGCGTTCGCGTGGCTCACGGGAATTCTGAGCGTGTTGGCCGACCCGGAAAACGCCTTCGAATTCTTCGGCGTGCTGCGCGAGGTCTTCGGCGTTAGCGATGCGTTGCTCGCGATCGAGCTGCGGGAGCGAACTGGTTTTCACTGGGACCAGCCGGACGTGCATGCCGAGCCTTTGGCGGCGGCCTTGCGAACCCTGCGGCCGTTCATCTTGAGGGTGGATGACGGGGGCAAGCCCTTGGCGAGTTTTGTCGAAAGTGTCGTCCTCGCGTGTGGTTTTTGGGAAAAACTGGCGGCGCTGGATCCGAGTGGCGGCCAGGAAGAGGAGTTGGCGCGCCTGATTGCCTTGGCCGGAGATTTCGGACGCACCGGAGCGGGGCTGCGCGATTGGTTGCGCGAATTGCTGCTCGCGCGCGACGAGGGCAGGGCGGTCGGAAAGGCGGAGCCGGATGCGATCAATTTGTTGACGGCGCATTCGGCCAAAGGCCTCGAATGGCCGGTGGTCATTCCGCTCGGATTGTGGCGGCGCGTGAGCAAACCGCCGGAGCGTGGCGTGCAAATCGTGCCGCTCGGCGACGGCGCGGTGGAGGTGTTTATCGACGCGCGTAGTATTCCGGCGGATACGCAGGAGGCGCGCAACCGCGAGCGATTAAGGGAGCTGGTCAGGTTGATGTATGTGACGCTTACGCGTGTCGGCCGGCATTTGATTATTCCTTGGTCCGCGGAGTTTGGCGGCCGTCAGCGTCCTGGAATGAGCTTCGCCGAACTCTGGGGCAGTCGGGAGCTTCTCGAAAGCCTGCCCAAACTTGGTCCGATGCCGGCCGAACTGCCGCTCGAGGTCACGGAGCAGTCTCCGGTGGTGCTGCGCGCGCAACAGGCGGAATTGTTTTCGTTGAATCGTCTTCCCGAACTGCCCGGTCGGGTCTTGCCGCATCAACTCGGACACGGGGATGCGATCCGAACCTCGAAACACGAAGCGACGAGTGTGGCGGAGTTTGGCCTGATCGGCGCGGCGGAGGATGCCATCGAGTACGGTTTGTGGTGGCACGAAACCATGGAGTTCATGCCCTGGGGTGGAACCGCGGAAGAGGTTAACCTCCATAATGAGTCATCCCTCGAGCGGGCCGACGCGGCCGGTTTTGGGGAACGAGCGCGCTCGGATCTCGCGCGGTTGCGCACCAGCCCGACTTGGGCGCTGATCAATGACCCGCGCTGGACGCGATTAGCGGAGCTGGGCGTTTTCGCGCCTGCAACCTCCGCGGACTGGATCGACGGCGTAGTGGATTTGGCACTACAAGATGGCGGACGCCGTGAGTTGCGGGTGGTGGATTGGAAGACGAATCGGCGGCGAAACAACGAGAGCAACGAGGCGTTTGCCGCGCGCTTGAGTGTGGAGTATCGGCCGCAACTCGCTGCCTACGCACGCAGCCTTGCTGTGTTCTTCCCCGATCACACGTGCAGCTTGTCGCTGTACGCGACGGCCAGCGGTGAGTTGATCGAGATTCAGCCGTAAATTGGACTTTACAGCGGAAAAACGTCTCGGCACGGTGAGCCTTTAAACAATTCAAGCACCACAATGGGAAACCTGAAGAAGACGCGCATTAAGAAGATGTCGAAGCACAAGCGCCGCAAGCGCCTGAAGGCTAATCGCCACAAGAAACGTACGTGGCAAAAGTGACCCGTTGACGATTTTCTCCTGCAACCCGCTCCTCGACCGAGCGGGTTTTTTTACGCCCGTGGAGATCAGATCCTCCCGAAACGAGGTTTTGCAGTTTGTTGGCTAAATAAACGGTAAATAGCTGATATCAGGGGACTAGAGGCGGCGTTTGCACTTGTGTATCAAGAGCGGGCGAACGCAGCGTTAGTGCCGTTACTCCAACGACAAAAAACTCAGACGGCCATAATCTTTACGATTCAGTTTCCTAAAGATGTTCCGAATCGAACCGTAGCAAGAGCTTCACGATGCTGTTCTCCAAAAAGGCCAAGGGCATTTACGTCGACCTCAACGATCACACGATGACTGTCGCCCGGACGTCGGGTGCGCCGGGTGCGTTGCTCGTCGAGGAGTTGAAGTCGTGTCCGGCGGGAAACGCCGAGGCGGTTTCGGCGATGCTCGATGAATTTCAGCAAAAGCGGACGGGTACCGGAAACTATCTGCCTGCGACTTGTGGTGTGTATCCGCCAAAGCGGGTGGTGCGCCGGGCGACGCTGGATCCGAAGAAGTATTCCGAGCCGAACTATTTTGATGAGTCCGCGGCCTCGCAATGTCGGATCACGCCGGACGAATATCTCTTGGCGGTCGTGTCCGCCGGTTCCGGTCGCGATGCGCATCCTCCGGCAGAACCCGAGAAGGACGTGATCTTTTGTGGCATGGCGAAGGCGGAAATCTCCGCCACGCAGAAGCACCTTTTGCGACTCGGCGTTTTTCCGGAGCGTCTGGAACTCGGAACCCTTTCCAGCATTGGCGCGATTGTGGATTATTTGACTTTCGTAAAGTCCAGCACGCCCACGCTTGTCCTGGAAATGGGCGATACGACGACAGAATCGTTTGTCGTGAGCGATGCCGGACTGGCGACCTCCCGGCAAATCCCGCAGGGCGTCGAAACCATGGTGCCGCTCGTGCAGAAAGAGCTTGGCTTGAAAGACGAGGAGTCGGCGCGGCGCTTGTTTTATTCGAACACGTTCGATTTCACCGGCATGGCGTCGGCGCTGACGAAGAAGCTGATCAAAGAGCTTCAGTCATCGATCGGCTTTTATGAAGTGCAGACCGGTCAGTCCATTGGCCAGGTGGTTTGCACATTGCTGCCGAGCAAACTCGCCTGGATGCAGGCTGCGATTGCGGGCCAGCTGGGCGTGGACTCCTTGAAGATCGATTATATAAACTGGTTGAAAGGTCGCGGCATATCTCTGGCGGCGAGCTTGCCCGGTGAGAACGACAACACTGCCCTCGGTGTTCTGAGTTTAATGGTAGCCCCTAGCCATGCAGCTGCTAAATAATAAAAAGCGCGGTTCCAGCGGCCCAGACTTCACCGCCTGGCATCCCAATTTCCGAAACACAGCGGAGCTCCCGGACACCAAGACCGTCCGGACGAAGTTCTTCGTGAACGCCGCCGCTGTGGTATTCGCCGCGGCTGCCATTCTATATTATTGTTACACCGAATACACCCTGCACGGCCTGAGCAAGGAGATCGCCGGCTGGCAGCAGCAGATCGACCGCGACGCCAAGCCGAGCCGAGAAATCGTCGCCAAATACAAAAAATTTAAAGACGAGGAAGCGCGTGCTACGGAATTAGTCAAATTCCGCGCGTCGGAAAAGTTGGTGCTGTCGGACTTTATCATAGCGATCGGGAAGAGCCTTCCCGACAACTTAGTGATAACCGGGATTACATATCGTGACGTTGATGTCGTACTTCGCGGAACCGTTAAGGGCGCGCCCGAGTTGGCCAGCGGCGCGGCATCTGGGTATGAAAAAAAATTAAGGGATACGACCGAAATTGCTTCTAGTTTCGATTCGATTTCGTTGTCGACGCTTTCACGGGACGCGACGAGCGGACTCATGACGTTCGAGATGGTATTCAAATTCAAGAAATAGGATCACCCTTGAACAAAATTAGTTTAAAAACCCACCCGATTGTTGTTGTTGGCGGCATCGTCGCCATCCTTGCGAGTTCCGCTGGTTTTTGGAGATCCCTAAGTCGAGATGAATTTCAATCTCTGGTGGCCTCGAAACAAAACGAAGCAACTCGTTTGACGGATAACATCCGTTACGGACAGAAACTCGATGCGCAATATACGCAGCTACTCGAGCTAAACAAAGAGCTCTCTTTAAGGCTTACCGCCCCGGATGACCTCGCATCAAATCAGCAATATTTTTATAAGATCGCAGCCGCTACTGGAGCGAAGATCTCCGATCTGCGCCAGGTGGCGCTGCCCAAGAAAAAGAAAAATGCTGCTCCAACACTGTTTGCGCCGGTTCCTTATTTGATAACGGTAAACGGTACCTTTACGCAGGTGCTAAGTTTTCTTAGGAACGTTGAGGCGGGTACTCGCTTGGGCCGTATTACTGCGGGCAATCTAAGCACTCCGACGGCAAAAGATGGAGTTCCGACTGAACTAACAATGAGCATCACGGCCGAATTTGTGGGGGCACTCTGATGAAGTTTGATAGCAAATATCTATTTGCCTCGTGTTTATTGATGCTTCCTTGTGGGAGCCTTTTTGCGAAGGCGGATATCCCGACGCCCCAGGCACGCGCCGCAGTGATATCAAATGCTGAAAAGCTCTCTTCTGATCGTGTATTTAAATACAGTATTGCGTCAGATGAGATCGTGAACCCCTTTGCGCCAGAAAAAGCGGTCGCGAAAATCGATCCCAAGAGCAAGGTTCCGCTGTCTGATCACGAACTATTGGCTTCGCTTGCGGCTCAATTGATCCCGACTGGCGTGTTAATGATGGGGGACCAGTCGTTTCTGTTGTTCGGTGAAAAGAAGGTCAAAGTCGGCGAATCAATACATATTACTTTTGACAAGGATTCATACGACGTGGAACTCGTCGATCTTAGTCGTACCGCTTTCACTATCAAACTTAATAACGAACAGACTACCCGTTCTATAAAGCCAGCTAAGACCCCATGAGAACTCGTATCGCCAGCTCCCTCCTTATTCTCTGCGCGGCCGCAGTTCCGCATGCACGAGCGCAAACCGCAGTTGATACTGCGAATCCCACTCCAACGCCTACACCGGCGGCAACGGTTGCGGTCGAGCAACCGAAGTCGTCTGTAACCAAGGCGAAGGACACGCTTTCGGTGGATTTCCCCGATGAAGAGATTCGCACTGTTCTTCGGAACGTGGCCGATTTGTTCGAATTAAACCTCGTGATCCCGGATACCTTGCAAGGTAAGACGTCGGTCAAACTACGCGATGTAACGTGGCGCCAAATCTACAAGGTAGTACTTGAACCGGTAAACTATACTTTCGTTGAAGATGGTAACATCATCAAGGTGGTCACGGTTGAGTCTTTGAATCTCGAGCCACTCTCGACCGAGGTATTTGTTCTTAACTATGCTAGGGCCGCCGATATCAAACCGAGTCTCGATGCGCTGGTAGATACGAAGCTCGGCGGCAAGATTGTCGTAGACACGCGCAGCAATGCACTTGTGGTGACGGAACGGCCCTCGGCCATTCAACGGGTACGTCCAATTATTGCGAACCTCGACCATGCAACGGAGCAGGTCATGGTTGAGACAAAATTTATCGAAGTCACGGATCGCGATGTGAAAAACATCGGCGTAAACTGGTCGTCCCTGAACAACTACTCGGTAGGCATAGCCAAAATTGAGCGCAGCTATAAGGATACTCAAAACAGGACCGACGGCTATAGCCGTTCAGAGGCCAATACCGACGTCCCATTCATGCAGCAAGGCTACGAAAAGGCCGATACCTTGGCCTCGCGCAACGTATTTGGTCCGAACACTGATCCGGCGCATGGAATTGGCCCAAAGTACACCGTCGATGACGATACGGGTGTTACGTTTTCGGACATCGGCCCAAGCTCTCTTCTTAGCAAAGCGTTTTCGGGCGGTCTCGATAAAGTCACGTCGGCGGTGTTCAGTGCCGATGACTTTAGTTTGATCGTTAGCGCCCTGAAAACACTGAATGACACGAAGCTGGTCTCGAATCCGACGGTTGTAACCCTCAACAATAATGAGGCGACGATCAATATCGGAGAAGAATATCCGGTGCCGAACTACACGTACAATCAAGAGCGCGGAAGCTTCGAGGTCAGTGGCTTTGCGTACAAGTCGATTGGCGTCAATTTGAAGGTCACTCCACAGGTAAATAGCGCGGGCTTTATCAAGCTGACGGTTGAACCTGAAGTGAGCAGCCGAAATGGCACGGTGAACTTTGGCGGTGCTGGAGGTGCTGAAATTCCCATTATTGGCGTTCGCAAGACCAAGACTCAAGTAACGTTGAAAGATGGGTACACGCTCGGCCTGGGCGGCTTGGTTGAAAATACGACAATCAAAGATCAGACAAAGGTACCGCTTTTGGGTGACATTCCTGGTCTCGGCCGCCTTTTCCGTTCAGACGGCAACGACAAGACAACTCGGAACCTGATCGTGTTCATCACGGCGCGGACGCTCAAACCTGACGGCGCTTCCGTTGGTGAGGTGTTCGATCCTCGTATGATACGTGAAATGAAGATTTCGAAAGACGAGCTGCCTGGTTATAGAGATGGTTCTGATCCTTTTTATAAGGCTCCAGCCACCGCCGAAAAGAAGTAAGGCAACAGGCTAGAGACATTCCCGTGCGCGGCTGCAAGGCCGCGCATTTTTTTTGCCTTCTTCCAGCGGAATAGTTGGTTGGAACCGCATGCAACACGTCGGGCTTTTTTTCACGATACTGATCGTGTTTATCAATCTGTGGGGCCTGATGCTCTTCTGCGGCTTCTTTCTGCGCGACCGTTGGCTGGCGTTAGTAGCCGCGCCTTGGCTGTTATCCACTGCATTCTTCTGCATCGAGAGCATTCATGGACTTGGCTCTCTCGTTGGCCTCGGCCTGTTCGGCACGTTCGTGTCGGTGGGTTTGATACTGCTTTCGGCCCACGCTGAACAAATTCCACCTGCTTTATTTGCGCCCTACAGGCCGTTCGTTGCCGAATGGGCAAAGACATTTTGTCCGCGTCGCTTGCTTGGCGTAGGTTGTGTTTCCCTCGGCGCATTTGCTTACGCGTTTTTGTGGAGATTCGCATTCCCCGATATCGATGGTTCATCTGAGAAGATCGCCGACTTGGCATATATCAGCAGCTATTTGCCGGGAGAGAACTTGCCCGCTCACGACGCTTGGTTGTTTCCGTATCTCTCGACCCACTACTATAGCTTTCAGCATTTCGCCGCTGCGTTGATGGGACGGCTCGTGCATTGCGATCCAGGCACGACTTACAATTTGGCCTTTTGTCTATTGGTGGCGCTGAATGTGGCGGCTGTCGCTGGTGTGGTATTTCATTTGGCCGCGAAAAACGTGACCCGAGTGATTGTGATCGCCGCTTTTGTCTTCGGTGGTACCGGCGCAACTGTTTTGGCGCATTTTACCGAGAAAACCATTCAGCCGTGGAGCGCGATGCGCTATGTCGGAAGCGCCGCGTACGATCGAGAGCCTGTCGGTCCCTGGCTCAAGTCATACGCCGACGGCTTTCAGAAGATGGATATGCCCGGGGAGCCGTTTTCATATTCAATCTATCTCGGAGATTATCATGCGCCGCTCTCCGGTTACTATCTGATGAGCCTCGGCATCCTCGCAGGGTTGCTGTGGGAACGTACCCGCAAGAGGCGTTACGCCGGCATTGTTGGTGCTACTCTCACTTGGTCGATTTTGGCCAACACATGGACGCTACCGCTTCAGGGAGTTGCTGTGTTTCTGTGGCTTGTGGTCCGGCGAAAGGATTGGAAAAGCTTATATTCGGGTGTTGCGGCTGGTGCGCTTCTGGTGGGAGTAGCGACTTTCGTTTATTTGCGCTACTTCAGTGCAGCGACCGCTGGCTACCACACGTCGTTCAGACTGGTTGCCGCTGACCAACACACCCCTCCTTTGTTGTTTTGCGTCTTTTTGTTTCCGACGATCGTCCTGGCGATACTTTCACTTTTTGCGGGCCAAAAAGAGCTCCGAGTCGCGGGCTTCGGAGCGATTGCTCTTCTTGTCATCTCCGAGTTTGTTTACGTCGATGATATCTACTCGGGTATGTACGAGCGGTTCAACACCACCCTCAAGTGGTGGCCTTGGGTCGCCACCATAATTTTACTTACGTGCGCTCCCCAGCTTATCGAGAGGGGAAAAACGAAATGGATGCGAGTCGTCGGCCTCATTGTAGCTATCTACCCGAGCCTGTATGCGTTCGATTTAGCTTCAGCTTGGATCCGTAACGACAAACCTTCGTTTGGAAACTTTTCCGGCACTGGTTTTCTAGAACGCGACTTGGCATCGAAATTGATGCTGGAACGACTGCGCATGGAGAAACCTGGACTGGTCGTTGAACGTCCGACGCAAAATGCATTTACGAATTCCGCCTGTCTTCCCCTTTTTGCGGGCCACCATATGTGGCTTGGGTGGCTGGGTCACGAGCAATTGTGGCGCGGATATCGGGAGGATCTTGCGCAACGCCAAGAGCGTCTTTTCAGGTTATATAGAGAGCCTCAGGCGCAGGACGGATCCTGGCTGTCCGCAGAGATGGTCGATTATATTCTTTGGTACCAGGGGGACGATACGGCCGCAGTTTGGCCTAAGATGAACGAAAGTTTGTCGCCCGAATTTACCTGGGTCGAAATATACAAAGAGCCAGACGGGAAAAAAGTGGGGTTTTGGACGAGGAAAGAGTAACGGCAAGTGCTTATCGACCGTAAGCGGTCTGCGACTTTCTCAGGTTCTGTAGATCTGCCAGCAGCCTGCGAGCCTTACGCGCGAACCCCCACCATTTCACCGACGGGTGACCCCCGAGGCGGTCTCGAAAACGAATCGGTACCTCGATAAATCCTAAAGGCTCCATTAATAGTGCGACAGCGATGTTCGCCAAATCGAAGGTCTTGGGAATTTTTTCGGCAGTGCTAGCAGCCAGCTCTGCGCGATAAATCCGAAATGGAACGTTCGCGTCATTCAGTTTTGTTCTGCAGAGAACTTTGAGAAAAGCGCGCAGTGTTACAGTAATAACCTTTCTGGCCACGCCATCGTCGCGCCTTATGCGCCGGCCGTATATTGCTGCGGCTTCGTTGCGTTTGCTCCATAATTCGGGGAATCCTGCCGGATCGCACTGACCGTCGGAGTCGATTTGAAAAACATATTGTGCGCCAGATTGGAACGCCAGTGTGTAGCCGACTAGGCACGATTGTCCGTGACCCTTATTTACTTGGGAATGAACTTTGAGTTCGGCCCACTGCAGGCTTTGCAATCGATGAAGAGTATTATCCGTGGATCCATCATCGATAACCAGAATGGTATAATCTGGCACGTGGGCGCGGAGCGCGTCCCGCCACTCTTCCAGAACTTGAACTATACAATCTTCTTCGTTGTATACGGGGATGACGACGACGAGTTCTGGCACGCGTTCGGTCATAATGATTTTGTTGAATTCCTGCTCCTCGTGAACTCTGCGATTCGGTGACGAATCTCGAGTTTCTCTAATATAAACCAACCAAGTGCCCTTGTAGCAACTTAATCGCTACAACTGCGGCGTTCTTGGTCACGTGAGCAGTGAAGCACGGCGCGAGCGACCAAGCCGGATTGAATCGCGCGAAGCGGACAACGTAGAACCACAGGGAAGTGACGAAAACCGCACCGAAGCTGAACCAGCCTTTCGTGTCGAAATGCCAGACAAGCGTGTCCTCTTTCCAGTCCCAAAGGAAGGGATGCAACGCCGCGAAAAGTATCGACGCCAGCACTGCGGAGGCCCACCGCACTGCCGCCCCACGACGTGTCACCACGAGAAAGCCGCGAAAGATGATCTCCTCCACAAAGGCGGCGAGTAACGTGTACGCCGCGAACAGCCAGGTCATGGTGGATTGCTCGCCGGAGACACCTAGCCAGATTTCTCCTTTCGTTTCAGCCAGCACTATGAGCAGCGCGCCCACGGCGCCAATGACATGGGCTAGCAACGGCGCCGACGTGATCCCCGGTAGAGCTTTGCGGTTCGGCGTGCCGCTTCCCGCGGACTTGCGATCGGCGAACCAGAGTCGGATCACGTACGCACTGACGCCGATCATCACTAGAATTGCCAGGGGGTTATTTTGCATGACGAAGCGCGACTATTGATTAGCCATTTAACGAGGTTCGCGTAATTTCCATCACGATTATGGCCGCCAGTCCGACCGTCCAGAACCAAGCTCCGCCGTCACTGAATTTTGCCGCGGTATTCGCGATTCTGCGCCCGCACATGGCGCGTCTGGATGCATTTCTCGCTGAGCAAATCGCTTCGTTCGAACCGGAAATTCGCTCGATGGCAGACTACTGCATCGATACGTCCGGCAAACGCATTCGCCCGGCCCTTGTCTTTCTTAGCGGCTGGCGCAACGAAAAGGAAATCTCTCCCGACTTGGTTCGCGTCGCAGCCGTCGTCGAAATCATCCATCTCGCGACCCTTGTGCACGACGACATTATGGACGAGGCGGACGTTCGTCGCAGTCGTCGCACCGCTTCCCGCGAATACGGTCCCGCCGCCGCCGTCCTGCTGGGCGATGCGTTGTTCTCGCACGCTCTGAACTTGGCTACGCAGTTTCCGACGACGGATGTTTGCCGCGCGGTTTCGGAATCTACCCGCCGCGTTTGCGCGGGTGAAATCATTCAAACCCTTCGCCGCGGCACGACGAACGTGACTCTCGACGATTATCGCCGCGTGATCGACCTGAAGACGGCCGAGCTTTTCCGGGTTTCCTGTTTCCTGGGAAGTCATCTCGCCGGGTTTGACGCCCGCTACGTCGAAGCCACATCGCATTTCGCGCGACACCTCGGCATTGCCTACCAAATTTACGACGATCTCGCCGATTTTTTTGGCGACGAAAAGAACATCGGCAAGACGCTGGGCACTGATCTAGCCAGCGGAAAACTGACGCTGCCCATGCTCACGCTGCTGGAGCGCTTGGGAACCGAACAGCGTGAGGCCCTCCTGCAGGAAATTCGCGGCGAGCGTCCGCATCAACTCGCGGAACACATTAAACAGATGCGCGAGCTCGGGATCTTTTCCTCCGTAGCCGCCGCGGTTCACCGCGAACTGCAGTCTGCGACCGAGCGGCTGGCGCCGTTTCCGGATTATCCGCCGACAGCTTTGTTGTTAAAACTTTGTGAAGTGCTTCGTCAGCAAGTCGAACGCCTTCGCGTGTAGTCAATTTTTGCCTCGGCTGTTTCGGAAAATGCATTTGCAGCCCGGAAGCCCTTTAGCAAAGTGCACATCGCGATGAACGCCGGATCCAAAGCCCTCGAGAAGACGATCGTGGCGTCGCCCGAACGTCAAAAAGAGGCGGATTCGGACTGGACCATTGTTCAAGCCGTGCAGGGTGGGGCGGTCGCTGCGTTCGATCAACTGATCCTAAAATATCGCGAGCGCGTTTACGGAGTCATCTACAACATGACGTCCAATCGCGAAGACGCCGCGGATCTCACGCAAGACGCCTTCATCAAGGCATTTCAATCCATTCACCGCTTTCAGGGGCAATCGTCGTTTTTCACCTGGCTTTATCGCATCGCGGTCAACTCGACGTTGACTCATCTTCGGAAGGCGAAGCTGCGTAGCTTTTTCAGTTTCGAGAAAATAAGCGAAGAAGACAAAAGCGCCGAAGTCTTGGCTCAGCTCACCGACAAAACAGGGGCGGATAGGGAACTGTTTGTTAAGGAGCTGCAGGAAAAATTGAACGAGGCCATGCAGAAATTGTCTATCAAGCACAGGACCGTGGTTACTTTATTCGAAATAGACGGCATGAGCCATGAAGAGATCGCCGAGGTCATGAATTGCTCGGTGGGCACGGTCCGCTCGCGACTTCACTACGCTAAACAGCTTCTCCAGTCAGAACTTCAGAAATACACGCGCCCATGATCGATTCGCAGCAGCCTCAGACCTCTCGCGTTTCCGTTGAAGACCTCATTCGACTCAAGCGTGCAGAACGCCCGCCGGCGGAGTTCTGGGTCGAGTTCGAGCGCAGTCTGCGCGCGAAGCAATTGGCTGCGATTGTCGAGAAGCGTTCGTGGTGGCGTTCATTCGGCACGTTCTCGCGTTGGACGATGCCCCTCGGCGCCGCCGCAGCGGCACTTTCGATCAGCTTCGTCGCTTTGAATCGCTCTCAATCTGGCGCTCCCAAATCGGTCGATCTGGCGAAGACTGAGCAGGCGCAAAAGCCCGCTGCTCCTGCGCTTCCTGCTGTCGCGACCGAGACGTTCGTCGCTTCCACGAATTCGCATGAGCATGAGCTTCCGGCGACAGTCACCGTCGCCGAACATCACACGCCTGCCGTCGTGAATACTGCCGTACAATCCGCGATTGCTCACAGTGCTGACGCTGCCGTTGCGACTGCCGCAGCAGCGGCTCAGGTTGGCAGCGTCACCGAACAAATCGCCGGTATCGTCTCGGAATCTCACACACCGCAAGACGCCGCGACGGCCCAGTTTGCTTCGGTCACCGAAGTCGAAACGCCTTCTGTCTCAGCGATCGGCGCCTACTTCGATCGCGCCTTGGGCAGTTTTGGTGAATCTTCGGCGAAGGACAAAACATCGGTCGTTGAACCTCTTTCTCAAGTGACGGCGCCGCGCGATGCCCGCCGTGCGCGACTGCTGGCATTTACGAGCACGGTCGATAATCGCTCTCCGCAATACAGCGATTCGACCAGCGTTGTTCGCTCGCGCGAACGCATCACGAGTCATCTTAACGAAGAAGCTCTCTACGACTCGCTTCATCGCTTGGGGCTCAAAGGAAATTTGGTTTCGATTCAGTTCTGAGTTTCTTCGTTTGGGTTCTCTTCAAGGACGAGCTGCGGCTCGTCCTTTTGCGTTTTAGGGTATCCCGATTAGGCTCGGACGCATGAGAACCGAACGGGATTCCATGGGTGAGATGCAGGTTCCGGATAATGCGCTCTATGGCGCATCCACACAGCGTGCGGTGCTCAATTTTCCCATTAGCGGCCATCGCATGCCGCCTGGGTTTATCAGTGGGCTCGCCCTGGTGAAAAAAGCCTGTGCACTCGCGAACGCCGAGCTCGGCCTCATCGATCGCGACAAGGCTGAGATGATCGTGCGCGTGGCCGAAGAAATTCAGGGCGGACAATGGGCCGGCGATTTCCCGATCGATGTGTTTCAAACCGGCTCTGGCACGTCGACGAACATGAACGTCAACGAAGTCATCGCGAACCGCGCCAGCCAGCTCACCGGCAATGCGATCGGCTCGAAGAAACCGCTGCATCCCAACGACGACGTGAATCATGGCCAGTCCTCGAACGATATCATTCCGACGGCGCTTCATGTATCGGTGGCGATGGCTCTGAAGCAGAAGTTGAGGCCGGCCTTGCAAAGCTTGGAAGCCGCGCTGGCGGCAAAGGCAGAGTCATTCCAGGGCGTGGTGAAAATTGGTCGAACGCATTTGATGGATGCGACGCCGCTGACCTTGGGGCAGGAATTTTCGGGATATGCGATGCAGCTCACAAAATCGGTGGAGCGCGTCGACCGAGCCATCGAAGCTTTGGGCGACCTCGCGGTGGGCGGCACAGCCGTCGGCACGGGAATCAATTGCCACATCGAATTCCCTCCGAAGGTTTGTGAGATCCTTTCACGGGAGACGGGAATTTCGTTTCGCGAGGCGAGAAACCATTTCGAGGCGCAGGGAGGACGCGATGACGCAGTCGAGGTGGCCGGACTCATTGCGACGATCGCCGCAAGTCTCACGAAGGTCGCGAATGACATTCGTCTTTTGGGTTCCGGCCCGCGCAGTGGCTTGCAGGAAATTCGCCTGCCAGCGACGCAGCCGGGAAGTTCAATCATGCCGGGCAAAGTGAATCCGGTGATGAGCGAGATGATGGTGCAGACGGCGATCTATGCCCAAGGCCTCGCCAACATGGTCGTGATGTGCGGGCGAGATGGGCATTTCGAATTGAACGTCACGATTCCGCTCATCGCGTATGCGTTGCATGAATCGATCCATTGCCTCGCTCAGGCCGCGCAAACCTTCGCTAAGGAATGCGTGAGTGGAATCGAAGCGGACGCGGAGCGATGCCGTGAACTCGTCAACCGGTCATTGATGCTGGTGACGGCTTTGAATCCATTTATCGGATACGACAAAGCCGCGGCCGTCGCGAAAGAAGCCTACCGCACAGGTCAGACGCTGCGCGAAGTCGTGCTGGCGAAAGGATTGATGACGGCCGACGCGCTCGACCGAGCATTGGACCCATCGGAAATGACCAAGCCCGGCGGGAGTGGGCTAGGCGGGGGCGGGGGTTGAAGTCCCGCCGGGAAAATCACAGGGTTTGGCGCGATGGTATTCCAAAGTATCCACGAAGTTCATACACGCCGGCAGGGGCTCATTGAAATCACGGATTTGGCGGCGAAGGCCGTGCAGAAAAGCGGCCTCCATCGCGGGATTGCTACGATCTTTTGCCAGCATACGAGCTGCAGCCTCGTGATCATGGAAAACGCGGACCCGACAGCCCGGGCAGATTTGGAAAATTGGCTGAATCGTCTCGTGCCGGAAAATGATCCGCACTTTCAGCACACGCTGGAGGGAGCCGACGATATGCCGAGCCACATCAAGATGGCACTCACGCGAACAAGTGAGACCGTCCCCTTCGAGCACGGTCAACTTCTACTCGGCACCTGGCAGGGCGTGTACCTATGGGAGCACCGCAAAAGCGCCCACTGCCGCTCAGTTATTATTACATTAATCGGTGAATAGCCTCACTTCCAGTACTTGGAAAAATCCAAAGCATCTAAGATTGAGGAACGATCATCGGTCCACCCGCTTGATACAATCGTGCTGTCATCGATGTTCTGATCCAGTAGAATTCGGCGTTTTACTCGGCCGTCGTCTTCTTCAACAGGGAACCACAGAACAGCTTCGCCAGCTCTTTGCGGATCAATGATCATTATGTATTGCGTGGGCGTCTTGTCGTAATCACGAGTTGGCGTCGACTCGGTAATGTCTGTTTGAATGTTGATTGCGCTTTGATTGTTGAGTCTAGCGGTTGCGCTCAAGACTGGAAACAGATTGGAGTAACGATTTGAAGCGTGGATAAGAAGTACGCCGTCCCTCTTTGCTAGCTTCGACTTATAAATAGCAAGCGCTTCAGAAGTGACGAGGTGCGAAGGAATCGAGTCGCCGACAAATGCGTCGATAATAATAACGTCAAAATCGACGCTGATTTCGTTAATGCCCCGACGTCCATCTTGCCTGTGTATATAAACCTTGCCCGCGCTGTCGTTAATATAGCTAAAATATCTTTGCGCAATCGAGATCGCTTTAGGGTCAATCTCCCAGAAATGAAGTGAATCGCTCGGTCTCAGGTAGGCAGACAACGTGCCGGCCCCGAGTCCCACGACCGCAATCGATAAACTTGCACGAGTTTGTTTAAGCCGCTCGAGAACGACACCTGCGGCGGTACTCTCAGAATAGTACATTGTGGGCTGTCTCCGTCCCTCTGGGGATTTTGTCACCTGAGTGCCATGTGTCGTAGTCTCATTTGAGAGTATAACGCCGTTTTCCGTCGTATTTATCGTAGAGAACCCGTATATGTTCCTAAAGTATTCGAAACGACTTTCTGGCTGCTCATCGGGAAAGACTTGCCGCCAGGTCAAGAAACACAGCGCGAATGTTGCGACAAATGCGGTCAAGATGCGACTGCTTAAGCGCTCGCCTGCGCCAAAACAGATTGCGCCGATCGCCAAAAGCGAGATTGACGTCAGAATGAATTCGAACGGCTGGGTAAAAAGCCCCGGCAAGACCACGCTGGACAGAATTCCGCCTAGCACTCCTCCGAAAGCCAAGCACAGGTAATATACTGAAAACGCGTTTGTTGGCCTTAATGCATAAAGTATAGAGTTGCCGACGAAGCATGACATACCTGTAACAAGGAGCAGGAGATGGAGCGTATGGCCACTCACAGTGGTTGCTGTCATTCCTTTGCTAACAATGTAGGCGATAGTCGCTGCGGCCAGACAACCGGTCGCAAACCGACTAAAGGCGGTCCGCCAGAAACCGGCGAAAATTAGAATGAAGCTTAGCAAGTACACACCGAATGGGCCGACCCAAGTCAGTGGTGTTGAGCCAATCTCGCCGGAAATATACTGAGTGGCGCTGAGCATATTGACGCACGTCAACATCGATAACGCGGTCCAACAAAACCTTCGTGTCCAGGTCACCTTCTCGGTTGGGCCGGGCCGGAAAACAGAGAGCCACGGTCCCCGAAAATATAAGTAGGCTGCCACGATTGAGAGCAGGACTGCGATGCAGAACATAATGCTCCAACTAGCGATTTGTACCTTAAGACCAGAATGCCGTTCAATAATGAAAGGGTAGAGCAAGAGACCGCTCAGGCTTCCGGCGTTTGAGACGCCATACAAAAAGTAAGGTACTTTTCCGTCTCGCGCAGGTGCCCATGCGTGAAGCAAGGGCGACAAACAAAACAGTAGGACAATTGCCGGACCGGTTCGCACAGCAAGATAACCAAAAATCCAGACAATTGTAGGCGATGCGCTCTCAGGAGCATTAATTCGCAAAGACACTAGCGCGACTGCGGCCAATGTGGAAATAACAAGAGCCTGAGTCTTCGGATGCAGACGGATCAGCCGGTCGGCGAGAAAATACCCGCCGAGCAGAGCTGCCTGGAAATATAGCATGACTCCCAGCCAGGTTGCTGCAGTTCCTCCGCAGGCGGGGAGCAAAAGTTTCCCGAGCAGAGGTTGAATTGAAAACGATAACAATGAAGCGAGCGGAATCAGAATCCAGGCAACGTATCTCAAGACCGGGAATGGCTGCTTCACGACGCGGCTTGGCTCCAATCAGGTGCCGCGAACGAGTGAAACCATTGAGCGGAAAGGGGCGGCCGCGATTGCAGGATAGGCTTCACAGGGGGTCCAACAATTTGGGCAATTCTGTTTCGTAATGGCTTTTCGAACGCCGGCAGAACGCGCCTGCTCAATAATTGGCATCAGGCGAAAATTCGACGATCTTACGTTGCCTAGTGGGCGATTCCAAATTGTGCACGGATAGACTTCACCTTTTTCGGACAAATATGCCGTTGAGAGCAATGCCGAGCATGGAATATTTGTGCGCCCTTGTGACAAATAACCCATGGCCTCGGAGCGATAGATGCGTTCTATAACACGCATTGGAATCGAGCCCGTTCCGGTGCATTGATTCGCTGCGTAGCGTAAAGCATCAGCGATTTCTTTGCGGTGGTCTTTACCGCCGAATTCGGAATCCTGCTTAGGTGCTGTATTTCCGTAATAGTGCTGCGAAAGATGAGGGATATTTAGGTGCAGCGAACTCCAAGCTATGGGATCCTCGCCACGCTCGATAAGCGCGCGGTTAACCGCACTGTAAGTCTCTTGAACGAGCTGCGTAGAAGTGATCGATGACGTCTTTGAAAACGCGTGAAGCGTTAATCCTACAAATACATTGTCTGCTCCAAGCTCTCGGCGTACGGCGCAGAATGTATCCACAGCATGGGAGAAGTCGTTGCGAATTCCGCGCAACCGATCGTTCAGCTCGGAAGGTCCGTCGATGGACACCGTCACTACAAGCCTGGGGCGAATCGTGCGCTTGAGCTGCGTAACGACGGAGTGAATGCGCTTTGTTGCGATTCCGTTTGTTGGAAAGTGAACTAATAGCAGATCCTTGCATGTCTCTGCGAATGTCTGAACGACTTCAGCAAAGTTGGGATGGTCCGTGGGCTCACCTCCGGTAAAATCGATCCATTGAAAAAACGGGTTCGCAGCCGCAACGCGTCTTATTTCTTCCAGAGTCAGTTCGCCATCCAGGCCGCCGGGGGAATCCTTCGCCTTCCAAATGTCGCAATACACGCACTTGGAATGACAGCGCTTGGTCACGACGAACATGAGTTTTGTCGGAGTACTTTCGAAGTTTATCGCTGCTCGCGCAGTGCGCAGCGCGAACCGTGTCCATGAATATACTCGGCTCATGGCGTCGTACTAGGGGCGGAAGAGCTCGGTAGAACCATGCGATTGATACGCGTCGACGGTTTAGAGTGACCGCCGAATTTCGCGATCGCTGCCGGGGTATCGACCCGCATAATGGCCATCTCGTGATCTTGCGACGTCATACTTGCAACACGAGTTGCTTCGGTATCGGCAATCAATCGGCGGGCGTCGTCTGCCATCGTAGGCTCTACGTTGTGCCAAAAATTCCAATGTACGTAAATTCCACCCGGGTACTGGTTGCGAAGCTCTATCAACTCCGTCCTCACCATGTTTTCTATAGTAAAGAATTGAGAGGAATTGACCCCTTCGATATTCCAGATGCACGGGTTGCTCGATATAACCAAGCTTCCTTCTGGGAGGGTTGGCGCAACTCGCTCGACGAATGTGACGTCTGCGCGTGCTTCTGCGGACTCTCGACCGATGGTGGGCACGTAATGCATCGCTGAAGCCCAGTTCAGGGCACCCAGGCCGACCAAAAACGCGCGTATAGCAGGAACCTTCTTACAACTGAACCAGAGATATGCTCCGCCGATTCCCATCGCGATCGCTATCGGTGCCGTCGAGACCACCGCGTATCGTGAACTCGCTCCGTAATGATATCCGCCAGCGTAAAAAAGAATAAAGATCCCCCACGACGCGCCAAGCCATACTAGCAGCGCAAGCGCCCCTTTGGGTTGCTTTCGAAATAACCACACTAAGCCAGCGAGACCGAGCACAGTCCCCGCAAAGGGGAACCATTTCCCATTGAAAAAATAGCCGCCATTGCTCGCCAGATTTGCCGGGATGAAATCACTCGCAAAGCGTCTTCCGTCGGTTGCGCCCCAGTCTTCAGTGCGCACCGACCAAAGGTGTAGCAGGGTAGGAATGGTAAGAGAGATCGCTAAGGCAAGACTGGCCCATGTCGAAAAATCAAAAACGAATCGCTTGTCCGACGCCCAAAGGAAAGCGACAAAGACGCCGTAGACCAGGAGAGATTCCGGTCTAAAGTACGCAGAGAATGCCACCGCAGCAGCCATAATGATCCAAGTGGGGGCGCTATTTTGCGATGGCTCGGCGGAAAATCGGAATCGAGCGTGCAAACATATCATCAAGAACGCCACCGCGACGGAGCCTGACGCCCCGGGTTCGACAGCGACAGTGTGGCCCCACCAAATAACCAGCGGAGTGAAACAATATAGCGCCGCCGCTAGGAAGGCCGAGCCTTTGGGCAAAGACCAAGGCAACAAATGTAATGCCAGAAAAATAGAAGCAGCAGCCAAGCCGACCCAAACGCGATTAACGACGAAAGAAATACTCGAGGAAACTCCGAATATTCTATACACCAATGAAAGGACATATGGATGGCCGTTAGGTTGTTTGTTTACCCAGCTGCTATACGACTCATATGCGCCATATTCTACGCGGGCATAATTTGGTGCTTCGGCGCGTCCGGTGTGCGCAATCGATTGGCCCACGTGCATATAAATATGTTCATCAAAGAATATTCGGTTGGTTTTTGGGGCTAGTCCGCAAATCAAGAAGCCAAATACCAAAAAACCTACTGTCGTGAGTTTCACTCTCCGTTCCAACGATTTTAGAACAGGGATCAGAACCAGGGCCAGACCAATGCCTCCGACGATTAGGCAGCAGTTCAGTGCGCGCACAGTCAAAGTTGCAGCGAGCAATCTTTGCTGATCCCCCGAATAGGACATGATCACGAACAGAGCGTAGGCGATCGCGATAAGGAGGGCTACGAACCCGAGCCAGGCACTGGACCTCTTTGGCAGTGTTAAAGACATTTTCAGCCCATCGGGGTTACTATTGTCTGTAGAAAACATAACAATAGATCAGGATAGCTTGCTCAGAAGCGCAGACCCTAAGGCGAGATACTTCACGCCGCTTTCCACCCAAGCTTCAACTACGCCGGCTGCATTATCAGCCATCGGCTTTCCGTGCATATTAAGACTTGTGTTGATGACCGCCCCAGTACCGGTCAGGCGTTTGACGTGCTGTAGCATACGTGCCCACCGTTCATTCGCATCATCCCGTACCATCTGAGGGCGGCACGAAGCATCGGGACCAATTGCGCCGGCTAGTGCGATTCGCCCCTCTTGGGTGGTCATAAATCCGGCTGTCATATGCAGATTGATATCCGAATCGCTCCTGAAATCGGCGAGCAATCGTGGCGCTTCAGATAGCAGCATTGACGGGCAGAATGGCTGGAACCAGACGCGGCGTTTGAGACGAAGATTCAAATCGTCACGAGCCGTGATACTGTCTGCGCGAGCAATAATACTTCGCGCCCCGAGCGCACGAGCTCCCAACTCCATCCTGCCCTGGGCCCACATTACGACTTCTCCGGCCGCCACAAGTTGTGCTACGGCGAATGGTATGTCCTTGGGGAATTCGATTTTTGCCGAATTTACCTGAGGCAACTTTTCAACACCTTCGGCTAGGTCGCCGTGATCTGTGCCTAGCCTAAAGTCCTCGAAAGACGCAGGTCTGCTCTCCGTTAGGTCATTCCATGCATACAAGGCAGCACCGAGGGCCAGACCGCCGTCCCCCATGGCCGGACACACCTTAAGGTCTGCTATTCCGGCGGTGGCTCGAATCAGGCGATTGACTTTGATATTTGAAGCAACCCCGCCGGAATACCCAAAACGTCCGCAGCCGGTGGCCGCTGCCGTCATTTCGAAAATTCGAGGCACGAAATATTCCAATGTCTGTTGAGCCATGCGGCAGACTTGTTCGCGAGGCGTGCAATATATCACGTCAGCGACTGCTTTTGCCATCGCACTCGGCTTGATCGCGCAGCTCAGCTTCGGCAGTCCATCGCTATTCTTCTCAAGTGAAAACCACTTCAGGAAAGGATTGATGGTGTTTGGGATCTCGGCTGCGAAAGTCGCAAGGGCCATGACCTTGCCCTCATCTTCGAGCGGACGCATCTGAAGCTCGTTTGTGACATGCTCGAAAAATAGACCGAATGACGCTCGTCCCGGTATTGAAACAAGTTTTCTCAGTTTACGCGTCGTTTCAGACCATTCCCAAATGCTGCCCGATTCTCCGTCTCCAATTCCGTCAAGGGTAATGATATTCGCGGAACCATCCCACGCAGGCCAAAATGCCGCAGAAGCTGCGTGCGCAGCATGATGATCGACTACATAGACGTCTTGTTTGGGGACGCCCAGCTTTGAGGCGAAATGAAGTCTCGCCCATGTCCTCAACGAGCGATTGGTCGGCCACTGCGTGAGTGAATACTTTGAGCGAAGCTTTAGCGCGTGAAAAGGTCCAGGCGGCACCAAACGCCGGCGAAGAGCATAATAATTCTCTTTCATCACCGGAAATGTCCTCGTGAGTGTCTTCGCGAAATCAGACGTAGTCACGGCCCACGCAACATTACGCCCGCCGGCGAGATCTCGCATGGCTTTTATCGCTCGATTGGGCATTCCCACATCGAGTTTTCGGCCGCTCAACCGCTCTTCGTTTAAAGCGAGTTCGACCTTGCCATTGACGACAAGGGCAGCGCCGGCGTCGTGGCCATCCCATACGCCAATTACAGCGTCGTACTGCGAAGTCATTGAAGCGATATTATATTTTGATCGAAGCTACCCGCGCGCCTGAGCCGGCACTGGCGCTGCGGAGGCCATGGGCCGCTGTCGGCGGCAAAGGCCCTCGATCAGTCGCCATCCGTATGAAAGCCAGATCGACGGACTATGAAGTGAAATTTTTGAATATCCCGCAGCACGCGGCCTTTCGTGGGTTGGCACTTCATACATTCGGAAACGAGCTAGCAGGGTGGCCATGATCATTTCCATTTCGATCGTGGTATGAACCGACCTTAACTCGAGCTTCTTGAACACTTCCGTGCGAATGGCGCGAAAGCCGTTCTGTGAATCAGAGAGGCGAGTGTGAAACCGCCGATTGATCAGGTAAGTAATGAGCGCTGAGCCGGCGAAGCGAAGAAACTCGTCACCGCCGCCGTGCAATTCATCCGATCCGCCCAGTAGACGAGACCCGGTTACATGATCGGCATGGCCCAACTTTATTGGTGCGACGAGAATCGGGATATCAATGGGGTCATGAGAGCCATCCGCGTCGACAAACACACAGATCGGCGTCGTCACATGCTCAACGGCCAGCCGAAGGGCCGCTCCCTTTCCCAAGCCAGGGTCGCGTATAACTTCTGCGCCAGTTTCCTTTGAAACTTGCGCAGTGCGATCGGACGAACCGCCTTCCACGACGAGCACTTTACCCGCATAGTTGAGGCATTCTCGGATAACATCTCCGACGGTCGCTTCTTCATTACGTGCGGGTATGATCGCTGTCACCAGCGGATCTGGACCGTCCGGACCTGATTCGAATTCGTGAAGACTGATTTCTGCACGCTGCAGCATTCTTTTCGCGCGCAGCGTAACGAACAGGCGTTCTCCTTCGCCGAATCTGACTTTTTTCGGGGGGTAGTTCATTGCGATGACAATCGTAAATATGAATCTATAGCGGTACGATCCTTCGAGTCATTAAGCCATTCGAGCCTTTCTTTTACATTACTGGTAAAGAATTAATCAAAGTGCCCGATAAAGGTTTTAGCGTTGCGAGCGACAAGACGTTACTCCTGATGTTTGCAAGGTCCTTGCTTCAGTTTGATGCTGCCCAATTCCCACACATTCACCCCGGTTTTCCGCACCCCGAGGCGTCGATTTTGCGGCCCCAAATCGACTCGCCTGCGGCGCGGAATGACGCTGGTTGAAGTGCTGCTTGCCGTCGTATTTCTTGCCGCTGCATTGGCCGGCATTTTTGGAGTTTTGATTCAGGCAAATCGGCTGACTATGATGACGCGTCACCGCGATAGTGCGATGGCGATCTTGAATTCCTATGCAGACCGGTTCGCGCGCATTGATCCAACGTTGCCGGATAATACTGCGTTTTTCGCAATAGGCGACACGCCCACAGGCAATGGCCTAACCTGGGATACCACTTGGGAGCCGGTTACCGACGAAGCTTTCAACGCGGCGAACGGTTTGGCCGTATATTTAGGTAACGAACAATCTACGCGCCTCAAGGCTCACGTTTTCAGAACCGTGCAGTTTGTCAGTAAGAGTGACGGCACGCTTTCGACGGTGAATCCGTCTCCAGCCGACGAGTACTGCCTAGTTTCGGCCACATTTTCGATTAATTATACGTTTCGCAACGAGCTGAAAACTCAGTCGCTGACAGTGGTTCGGGAGATTCCGGCGCCATGAACATAAAACGGCGAAATCTCCGTGCCTTCACTCTAGTCGAAATACTCGTCGCGACGGTGGTCTGTGTGCTCGTCGTGGCCGGTGTATTAACTTTGTTTTTGAGCATTACGCGGGGTGTTCTTCGCAACAGCCATGCGGATGATGCGATTCGAAATTCACGGCATTTCCAGGAGCATATTACTAGGCAAATATCCATGGCTGCCGCTCGACCAGTCGTGGACATCGCTGCCGACGTAAATCCTGATCCCATCACATACCTTGACTTGGATCCATCTGGAACCGGACGTTACCGTACGATAGAATATCGCGTAAATGTTGGGACCAGTCTTTCGCGCGTGGAGGGACCGCGCCCCGTGCCAGCGGCAGGTGATACTGAAGACATTGATGTCATTTGTCCGGAGGACGTCGTGCCGCAGCAGGGCGATTATCTTCGAATCGACAACCCAAGTTTTGGAAACGATGGATTGCGCATTGCTGCTGATCCGCAGGCGCTGGGTGGCGGGCGCTATCATCTGACTCTCGAAGCACCCCCACGATCTGTTGTCGCTGCGAGCGTGACGGTCATTCCGGACCAGACGGTCGCGTACTTCGAACGCGTCCGGCGATATCAAGTGGTTCCGAATGCCGTGGCAAATCAACCAGGTGAATTGCGGTGGTACGAGAACACAGCGAGCCCAACCTACTCCCTTATATCAAGGAATATCGATCCCGCGCGGACATACATGTTTGAGGACCAAACGTCGGGAACGGTGCCGAGACTCGCTCACCAGCTTGGTTGGTCCTACGCTTACCTGACGATTTCAGACACGGCCGTAGGCCGTGTTCTCGAGGGCAACCAAGGGGTATATACGAAGCTGGTAGCCGAAGGGTCTCTTGTGCCGAAGAGCGAGGCAAACGAAGCTTTGGCTTCATCGACCACAAGCATTTTCCACACTACACAATTCACGACATCAGCTACGACGTCGGCCAGTACGACGGCGAACACAACGGCGACTACGACCGTGAGCAGTGTGACTACTTCTGTCGCACCCACTTCAGTGACTACAACGGCTGCCAGCACAACAGCTCCCACAACTGAGAGTACGTCGAGCGTAACCACCACGAAAGCGACTACGACATCAAGTCCGGTAACTACTGTGACGACCACCGCTGCGACGTCCCTTCCCACGACTGTAGTCACCACGTCAACCTCGGCGCCTACGACTTCAAAGAGCACTACGACGACGATTCCAACGACGGCCTCGTCATCTAGCACGACTGCGAAGACTACGGCCACATCTACTTCCGTAAAATCTACGTCGACGGCGAGCACCACCAAAGCGAGTTCGACAGTGTCGACGACCTCTATTTCTACATCTACTAAAGCGAGCACTACCGCTTCCACGACGAAAGCGAGCACGAGCGCTTCGACGACGAAAGCGACGACAACTGCGTCGACTACTAAAGCGACCTCCTCAGTCACGAGCTCGGCCACGACGAGCAAGTCTACGAGCACGATTTCGACAACGAAGGCGAGTACGACAGCTTCGACAACGAAAGCGAGCACTACGGCGTCCACGACGAAAGCCACTACGAGCGCGTCCACGACGAAGGCTTCGACAACGAAGGCGACCACCACAGCGTCCACGACGAAGGCCACCACCAGCGCGTCAACGACAAAGGCCTCAACAACGGCGTCCACAACGTCTCCCTCGACGACGAAAGCGACCACGACGGCTTCTTCGACGACGTCCGCGTCGACGACAAAAGCAACGACCTCAGTTGCGACAACAACTTCTGTCCCGACCACAAAGGCAACGACCTCGCTCACGACGACAACCACGAAGGCATCAACAACAATTCCGACGACGTCCTCGACCACGACCGCTCCAACGACGTCAACCACCACCTCTACAACGTCCTCAACGACGACTGCACCGACAACCAAGGCCAGTACTACGAAAGCCACCACCTCCATCTTGGATGGTTAGAGCAACTGCCCTCCCTTACCTGTTATGAAAATGCGTCGTTCAAAATCCGGCAGCGCTCTCGTCACGACGATTATATTATCCGCCTTGATGGCTGCGCTCGCCGCCGCAGCCATCGTTCTTAGCTTAAACTCTTACAGAACGAGCAAACGCAATGAAGGCCGCAATAAAGCGAAGGCTATCGCTGAAGGAGAACTCGAGGCGATCTTCACAAACTTTCGATCGCAGTTAATCAAAAATACTTCTGTGGAAGACATGGGAACCGCAGTTCCAGCTCTTTGGGATTCGGGTATGCCTACCACAGTGAGGAATGCATTTGCCTATTCCAACCAGCACGCGCCCGAAGGCGCCTGGCAGGTTCGTCGGGGCGTTACATATACGGCCGGAGATCATATCTATGGCTCCATCCCGGGCACCAACAAGACCGGCCACTTATATTACGTTACGGCGCGCGTTGAAGTCATCCCGCCGGCGAGTTATACGAATTTCGGTGTGCCAGAAGTCCACGAAGGGCGCAGGATGGTGTGTGCCGTGACCTCAATCTTGCAGAATGGACTGTTCTACCAAGGTGACCTCGAAATGTTGACCGGTACTGATTTTGATATTCGAGGCGATATTACGGTCAACGGGAGCGTTTACCTTGCTGTCGCAAATTCGATCCAAACCTTCGACGCTGACGGCAATGAGCAGACATCTGCATCAAATTACCATCTTAACCTATTCGCAAAGCTGCGCGCGACAGGCTTTTTTAATCAGGATGCTGCTGGGAACTCGACGCTTTTGAAACCCGACGTTCATCAAACCTTGGTATCACCTACCACGCGATTGGACCCTCCCACGTTTGTTACCTCGCAAGCTACGCAATATGAGCACATGGATGCCCCAGAGGATTTTCTCGGCGGAATTGAAGCAGCCGCAGCTTTAGATCAGCGCCCGGATCTCTTTACGTCAGTCGACGATGTTTATCGTGCAGTCGTCGCTCCTCCGCCGACATTAGTCGACGGTACCCATAATGTTCATGAATACCCGACAGCCGATTATACGAGAGGAATCGCTGGTGATAATGAAAATATCTCGAGCGTTCGTGTCTACAACGTCGCCACCGTCATTGTTACTGTAAATGGCGCTAACATCACCGTCCAAAGGAAAGATGAAGCTGGAGACTGGGTTCCCGATACTACCTTAGCTGCGGCAATTACTGGTGGGCATACTCTGTACGATGAGCGCGAGCAGCGTCAAATCAGTGTGAGCGATATAAACGTGGGGGCCCTGTCGACATTGGAGGGAGCGAACTGGTTCAACGGTGTTGTGTACGTCAACCAAACGTCCGCCACGAGTGATACACCGGCTGCGATCCGCTTATTGAATGGTGGGTCGACACCAAGGAACGGATCAAAAGGATTTACTGTGGCAACAAACGGCGGGGTCTACATTCAAGGGAACTACAATGATACAACGTCCGACAATCCTTCTGTTATATTGGGCGATGCCGTAACTGTGCTTTCCAACAACTGGACGGATTCAGCAGATACCCGGCCATTGACCTCTAGAGTGGCCGCTGCTTCGGATATTACGATCAATTCAGCGATTTTGACCGGCAGTACTGCAGCTACTCCGGACACACCAGCTGGGCCGGGCGCATCGAGCGGCGGCGCCCAGAATCTAGTTAGGTATCTCGAAAAGTTTAACTACTTCGATGCGGATGGAAATCCACAGAGCAGAAAGGTGAATATTACCGGCTCTATTGGCCGTCTTTTTGAATCACGTTATTTCATTCGGCCGTTTGGTACAGCCGGAGTTTACGGCCCACCGCAGCGCAATATTCAATTTGATCCAGCATTGGCTGAACAAAATCCCAAGGGTGCTCCGAGTAAACGTCGCCCTTATCGTGGTACGTTCTTCACATACTGATCTTGCGATTTCCTTACTGAGGCTGCGACTTACTTCCCAGCCGCTGGCACGCAGGCGCCGCAGGCGTTGACGAAGAAGTCGTTGCCTTTGTCGTCGACTAGGATGAAGGCGGGGAAGTCTTTCACCTCGATTTTCCAGACGGCTTCCATGCCGAGTTCGGGGTACTCTAAGACTTCGACTTTCTTGATGTTTTCCTTGGCCAGGATCGCGGCGGGGCCGCCAATGCTGCCGAGATAAAATCCGCCGTGCTTGCGGCAGGCTGTAGTGACTTGGGCACTACGATTGCCTTTTGCGATCATCACCATCGAGCCGCCGTGCGATTGGAACTGATCGACATAGCTGTCCATTCGACCGGCGGTGGTGGGGCCAAAACTGCCTGAAGCGTAGCCGGTCGGGGTCTTTGCCGGACCGGCATAATAAACGGGATGGCGTTTAATATAATCCGGCAGGCCCTGACCTGCGTCGAGACGCTCCTTCAACTTCGCATGCGCGATATCGCGGGCCACGACGATCGTGCCGTTCAACGCAACGCGCGTCGTGACCGGATGACGACCGAGCTCAGCGCGAATTTCTTCCATCGGTTTGTCCAGATCGATGCGGACGATTTTGTCGTCCTTCAGCGTGCGCTCGCTGGCCGGAATATATTGACCGGGATTCGTCTCGAGCTTCTCGAGGAAGATGCCGTCCTTCGTGATCTTCGCCTTGATATTGCGATCGGCGCTGCACGACACGCCCATCCCTACAGGGCAACTCGCGCCGTGGCGCGGCAGGCGAATGATCCGAACATCGAGAGCAAAATATTTTCCGCCAAACTGCGCGCCCACGCCGGATTGCTGAGCTATCTGCAAAACTTTCTTCTCCAACTCTACGTCGCGGAAGGCGCGGCCCTGCTCGCTTCCACTCGTAGGCAAGGCGTCGAGATACTTTGTCGATGCGAGTTTCACCGTCTTTAGACAGGCTTCCGCACTCGTTCCTCCGATGACAAATACGAGATGATATGGCGGACAGGCCGACGTCCCGAGAAGCTTCATCTTGTCAGCGAAGAACGCCTCCAGGCTCTTCGGGTTGAGCAGCGCTTTGGTCTCTTGAAACAAATAGGTCTTGTTCGCCGAACCCCCGCCTTTCGCGACGAACAGAAAATTATATTCAGCACCGTTCGTTGCATACAGGTCGATCTGCGCTGGCAGATTCGTGCCTGTATTCACTTCTTTATACATGTCGATCGGCGCGGTCTGCGAGTAACGCAGATTTTCCTTCGTGTATGTTTCGTAGATGCCGCGCGAAATCCATTCGGCGTCATCGGCGCCAGTCCAAACCTGCTGGCCTTTCTTCGCCACGACGGTGGCCGTGCCGGTGTCCTGGCAAAATGGCAGTATTCCCTCCGCGGCGATTTCCGCGTTCTTCAACAACGTCAGCGCCACATAGCGATCATTGGACGATGCTTCGGGGTCTTCGAGAATCGCGGCGACTTGCTTCAGATGCTTCGGCCGAAGCAAAAAGGAACAGTCCCGCATGGCGTGCTGCGCGACATACGAAAGCACCTCCGGCTGCACCTTCAGGATTTCTTTCCCTTCGAATGTCGTGGTGCTGACGCCTTCTTTCGAAAGCAGTCGATATTCTGTTTCGTCCGGACCAACCGGAAACGGGTTTTCGTAGGAGAACGCGGGCGTTGCCATGAAAAAACGAGACGACGCAGCTTAAACGATTTTCAGCCGCGGCAAATCCTGGCCGTCGACCAAGCCGACCGGCTGACCTTTGCGGTTTAGCACAATCAGGTCGTCGATTTTGTACTGCTCGAACATCCGCAATGCTTCGACGCCGAGCGCGTCTTCAAAAATCGTTTTCGGTGTGCGGGTCATGAATTCGGAGACGCGCCGATTTAAAAAATCTGGTCCAGTCAACGCGCTGCGTCGGAAATCCCCGTCCGTCAAAATGCCCGACAATTTTCCACCGCGTCCGGCGGTCAATGCGATGCTGCCGGACTTCGCTTTCGTCATCGCGAGAATCGCTTCCTGCAGCGTGCCGCGGTCGTCCATCACCGGCAGGCGGTCTCCCGTGCGCATGATGTCTTTTACTTTGAGAAGCAAAAGCCGCCCGAGATTTCCTGCTGGATGATAGCGCGCGAAATCCTCCCGCGTGACGCCACGGGTTTCGAGCAGCACCATCGCGAGAGCGTCACCGAGCGCGAGCGCGGCCGTGGTGCTCGCCGTGGGCGCAAGCTTCAGGGGGCAAGCTTCCCGCGGAACGCGATAGATCAGTTTGAATTCCGCGTGCTTCGCCAAGTCGGATTGCGGCTCGCTCGTCAACGCGACGATGCGCACCGCGAAGCGCTTCAACACGGGCACAAGACGAAGGATTTCTTCGGATTGGCCGCTGTTCGAAAGGACGATCGCGATGTCGCCTTCGCTGCAGATTCCAAGATCGCCGTGCAGCGCCTGTGTCGCGTCCAGAAAGCACGACGGCGCGCCGGTGCTGTTGAAGGTGCCGACAAGTTTTTTTGCAATGTGCGCGGACTTTCCGACGCCGCTGAAAATGAGCTTCTTCCCCGAACGAATTGCCTGGTCAATCGCTTCCGCCACCGCGACGAATTCGCGATCCAATCCTTTCGCGGTCGCATCAAGCGCATCCATTTCGATGCGGATGCAGGCACGTGCACGACTGAGCGCGGATTTCGGATCGAGAGCCATTAAATAGGTTGAGTCGGAGATTGGGTTGCGAGAGTTAAGGGCAACTCTTTTTCATTCAAATCCTTTTCCGTGAAGATAGGTCGTCGTGCACTCTGGCTCATCATTTTTGCCGCGCTGGCATTGTTTTTTGCCGCGGGTTGCGAACGAAGCGACAACACGCCTTTCACCGCGGAAATCGATGAGTCGGGCTACCGCCGTGCGAAGGAGTTGCTGCGCCAAGGGCGCAACCAGGAAGCCCTCGCCGAGTTTCAAAAGGTGATCGAAAAGCGCGGGCTGAATAACGCGCCCGAATCGCATCTAGAACTCGGCCTTCTTTATCAAAATCACATCCGCGATCCGATCGCCGCGATTTATCATTATCGTCGCTATCTCGAGTTGAAACCCGACGTGAAGCCGCAGGCGGATTTGGTGAAACAGCGGATCGACGCTGCGACGCGTGAGTTCGCGCGCACGCTGCCCGCACAACCTTTGGAAAACATGGAGCGCTTCGACATGAGCGACGTCGTGCAACGTCTTCAGCGCGAAAACGAACAACTCAAGACAGAGGTGGGGCGTCTGCGCGCGCAACTCGGCGGAAAATTCAAGAACGAATCCGCTTCGCTGGCGGAAGCAGATGACAACATGACGGAAACGAGCGGGCCTGCTCAGTTGCCGGCCAACTCTCCCATCCCGAGTCCACTCGAAGGCGAGGGCGCAGCGATCGAATCTGCTCAAGCTTTGCCGCCGCCCTCGCGTCCGTCCGCGACCGTGAACACGACACTCACCGGGCCGCTCGCAGGACCGGCGGTCCGAGCGCCTTCGAATGCCAGTGGTAGTGCCGCCAGCACTACAGCGACAACGCCGTCGCGCCAAACCGCAGGAGCGCGGCGCCATGTCGTGGTCAAGGGCGACACGCTGTATTCGCTTTCCCAAAAATATTACGGCACGCGTTCGCGTTGGCGCGACATTCTCGAGGCCAACCACGACATATTGCGCACCAAGGACGATCCCCTCCGCATCGGCGTGGAGATAAAAATCCCGCAATGATGCAGTGAGAGGCTTGGCCGGACCGGTGTTGGGTTTTGCGTTTCGCGAGGGCCAGCCTAGGATGCTTGTCGTATGAGCGATCTCACCGATCTCTATCAGTCGGTCATTCTCGACCATAACAAGCGCCCGCGAAATCGCGGCAAAGTCCCGAACGCAAATCGCGTCGCGTCCGGCGACAATCCGACGTGCGGCGATCAGTGCACGGTCTATATTCGGACGGAAGGCGACATCATCGGTGCGATCGGTTTCGAAGGTTCCGGCTGCGCCATTTCGCAGGCTTCGGCTTCGTTGATGACGACGCAGCTGAAGGGGAAAACCGCCGGTGAGGCCGAGGCGCTCTTTCGCGAATTTCAGGAAATCGTGAAGACCGGCAATGGCCCGGAGGAATTCAGCGAACTCGCGGCGTTCGCCGGCGTTCACGCCTATCCCGCGCGCATCAAATGCGCCACGCTCGCCTGGCATGCGGCGCTCGATGCACTGAATAAACCGGAGACGAATTCATGAGCACGTTGATCGCACCTTACGCATTGCCCACCCGCGGCTGGGATGAAGTGCGCGCCGATTTTCCGACGCTGCACCAGCACGTCGGCGGCAAGCCATTGATCTATTTGGACAATGCCGCCACGACGCACAAACCGCGGGCGGTCATCGACACGCTCACGGCTTATTACGAGCGCGATAACAGCAACGTGCACCGCGGCCTTCATGCGCTCTCGATGCGCGCCACGGATGGTTACGAAGCGGCGCGCGTCGCGGCGGCGAAATTCATCAATGCCGCGGCGCCGGAGGAAATTGTTTTCACGCGTGGTACAACTGAGGCGATAAATCTGGTCGCCCAAAGTTGGGGCGGCGCGAATTTGAAGGCCGGCGACGTGATCTTGATCACGGAGATGGAGCACCACTCCAACCTGGTTCCGTGGCAGTTGATCGCGCAGCGCACCGGCGCGACGCTGAAATATGTTCCAATTTCTGGATACAACGCGGAAGCCGGTCTCGATCTGGAACAACTCGAAAAACTCCTCACGCCGCAGGTGAAGCTTTTCGCCTTCACGCATGTTTCCAACACGCTCGGTGTGATCAATCCCGTCGCGCAACTCTGCGCGAAAGCGCGCGACGTCGGCGCGGTGACGGTCGTCGATGCCGCGCAATCCATCGGTCACGAGCCGGTCGACGTGCAACAATTCGGCTGCGATTTTCTCGCGTTTTCCGGACATAAAATGGCGGGGCCCACCGGTATTGGTGTGTTGTATGGACGCCGTGCGCTGCTCGATGAGATGCCGCCATGGCAGGGCGGCGGCGGCATGATTACCTCGGTGGATTTTTTCCAAAGCAAATGGAAGCCGTCGCCGGAACGCTTTGAAGCTGGGACACCCAATGTCGCCGATGCGATCGGGCTCGGCGCTGCGATGAACTACCTGGAGTCGCTCGGGCGCCCGGCAATCGCGGCGCATGACGACGGGCTCGCGCAACATGCGTATCAAGCGCTGAGCGAAATTCACGGGATTCGTTTGCTGGGCCCCACTGGCAAGCGCGCCGCCCTTGTGAGTTTTGCGCTGGCGGATGCGCACGCGCACGACGTGGTGACCTTCGCCGACCAAGATGGCATCGCGTTGCGCGGCGGCCATCATTGCAACCAACCCCTGATGAAAAAACTCGGGCTTCCGAGCACGGCGCGCGCGAGCTTCTACGTTTACAACACACAGCAGGAGGTGGACGCGCTCGTCACCTGCGTGCGACGGATCGTGAAATTTTTCGGGGCGGATTGAGCGAAATCGTGTAAGGTGCGGGCATGTTGTCCCATCACCTGAGAACGTATTCCCGCGTCATCCGTCTCGGCTTGGCCATCGTTGCCGCACTCGCAGTCATGGATTCACGCGCCGCAGACACAGCAAAAATTCTGACACCGCCGGCGCCTCAAACGCCACGCGTGAACGGCCCGACGGTCTTCGGCGTCCGCCCCAACAGTCCGTTTCAATATCAAATTCCGGCGACGGGCCAGCGCCCGATGGAATTCAACGTCACCGGCTTGCCCGACGGCCTGTCGGTCGATTCGCGGACCGGCTTGATTCGCGGCGCGCTGGTCGAGCCCGGTGAATATGTGGTGACGTTACACGCGAAGAACGCCTTGGGCACCGCGGAGAAAAGCCTGCGTATCCGCTGCGGGGATACAATCTGCCTGACTCCCCCGATGGGTTGGAACAGCTGGAATTGCTGGGGCGCCAGCGTGAGCGCGGAGAAAGTTCTCCGCTCGGCCAAAGCGATGATCGATTCTGGCCTGGCTCAGCACGGCTGGACCTACATCAACATCGACGACGGCTGGCAGGGCAAACGAACCGGACCGGACCATGCGTTGCAGGCGAATGAGAAATTTCCCGATTTCAAAGCGCTCTGCGATCAAGTGCACGCCATGGGATTGAAGCTCGGCGTGTACTCGACGCCATGGACGACCTCGTACGGCAACTACGCAGGCGGCTCGAGCGACGATCCGGAGGGAAAATGGGATCGCGAAAAGGACGGCGGTGAGAAAGGAAAACGTTTTGGGACGCATGCGTTCGCCATGGCGGATGCGAAGCAGTGGGGTGCGTGGGGCGTCGATTACTTGAAGTACGATTGGCACACGATCGATGTCCCGCATGTGGAGGAAATCAGCAAAGCGCTGCGCGCGTCGGGTCGTGACATCGTGCTGAGTTTGTCGAATTCGGCGCCCTTCGAACACGCCGCGGATTGGGCGAGACTGGCGAATTGCTGGAGAACCACGGGAGATATTTGGGACTATTGGGATTACTCGGATCAGTCGTGGCGTTTTGGGGTTTCCGAGATCGCGTTTTCGCAGGACCGGTGGGCGCCGCATTCCGGGCCGGGGCATTGGAATGATCCCGATATGATGGTACTCGGCCAAGTCGGCTGGGGTCCGACGTTGCACGCGACGCACCTCACACCGGATCAGCAATATTCCCACATGAGCATGTGGTGCCTCTTGTCGGCGCCGTTGCTGATCGGGTGCGATTTGGAGCAACTCGACGAGTTTACGCGGAGTCTTCTGACGAACGATGAAGTGCTCGCGCTCCAGTACGACGCGTTGGGTAAACAAGCCACGCGCGTGGCGACCGTCGGCGCGGTGGATGTTTATTTGAAACCGCTCGAAGACGGGAGCACGGCGCTCGGTTTCTTCAATCGCGGCAAAGCCGAGGTGAAGACCACCTTCAACAAACTCGATCGTTTCGGACTCGGCGGCGCGGTGAAGGTGCGGGACCTATGGCGCCAGAAAGATCTGGAGGATGCCAAGGGCTCGCTGACTCTCGAGATCCCTGGCGACGGTGTAGTGCTTTTGAAACTACATCGACTGGGCTCCTGATTCGGCCGGAGTTCATTCGGCGAAATCGGAACACGAAAAAGCGCGAAGCTTGCACGCTTCGCGCTTGAGTTTGTTTACAGGAATTATTTCGGCGGGGCGGTCTCAGTTGCGGCGCGAGCCCATCACGAAGCGCAGCACGTACCAGAACAACAGCATCACGCCGGAAAACAGCGCGAGCGATGCCGCGACATATTGGTCGGGGCGGTAGTGGTGGATCATGTTCGAGGTCGTGTAGAGGATCGAGGCGCCCGCGAAAAACACCATCGCGCCTGAGAACAGCAGACCGAGTTGGAAACCGAAGAGAATGCTGCAGACGATGACGCCCAGCGCGATGAAGCCGCCGATGGTCAGGATGCCGCCGAGGAAGGAGAAATCCTTGCGCGTGATGAAGGCGGTGGAGGTGAGGCCGGCGAAGAGTAGACCTGTGATGATGCCGGCCATCGGCACGACTTCTGGAGAGCTGTAGTAGGCCGCGATGTAGAGCAACGGCAGGAAGACGATCGACTCGACGACGACATACAGGCCCAGGCCGACGTATTGCATGGTCTTCGACGCTTCGGAGCGCGCCCAGCGATCGGCGAGATAGGAAACGCCGATGAACAACGCGAGGGTGATCAGCCATCCGCGGCCCAGCATCATGTTGACGAGGCCTTCGACGCCGGGCGTGTGCAGCAGCACGGTTTCCAGGCCAGTGAACGCGAGGATCGCGGCCGCGAGGTGCAGGTAGGTGCGACGGATAAATTGCGCGCGCTCGATGGGTAGAGCTTCGGCAACGGGAGCGAGGGATTGGGTCGACGAATACATCATGGCTAGAAAAGAGTTGGCGAAAGATAGCGGCGGAAGTGCGCGGCGTCCACTGCAGACGAACGACGTTTTTCCAGGGCCGAAAGGTTCAGCCGCGTTTCAGCTTCAGCAAGCGTTCGCCCGCGGCGTGGAGGGTGGCAGGGCGTTTGGCGAAATTCAGACGGACGTAGCGATTTTCCGGATACGCGAAAAAACTCGATCCGGGCACGGGCGCGACGCCGATCTCGCGAGCCATCCAATGGCTGAATTCGACGTCGCTCGCGCGGCCGAAAGAGGAGATGTCCACCATCACGAAATAAGCGCCTTCGGGGCGGGTGTAGGGCAACCCGGTGCGATCGAGATAGGACAGCAGGATGTCGCGCTGCTGCGCGTATTCGTTGGCCAGCGATTGATAGTAGCTGTCGGGAAATTTCAGCGCGGTGACGACGGCGTGCTGCAAAGGTGCGGCGGCGCCCACCGTGAGGAAATCGTGGACCTTGCGCGCCTGCGCGATGATTTCTGGCGGCGCGAAAACGTAGCCGAGCCGCCATCCTGTGATCGAAAACGTCTTGGAAAGGGAAGAGCAGGACAGCGTGCGCTTCGCCATGCCGGGCAGCGTGGCGAAATAGGTATGTAGGTGCGGACTGAATACAATGTGTTCGTAGACCTCGTCGGTCAGCACGAAGACGTCGTATTCCTCGGCGAGCGTGGCGATTTGGAGCAATTCGTCGCGGGTGAAGACACGGCCGCAAGGGTTGCTCGGGTTGCACAGGACGAAGGCCTTCAGGCCGCTGGCGAAAGCGCGGCGGAGTTCGTCGATGTCGAAGCGGTAGCTTGGCGGCGCGAGCGGAACGTGGACCGGCGTCGCCCCGCAGAGAATGGCATCGGCCGCGTAGTTTTCGTAGAACGGCGAGAAGAGGCCGACGCGATCGCCCGGGTCGCAAACGGTCATCATCGCAACCATCATCGCTTCGGTGGCGCCGCAGGTGACGACGAGTTCGCGATCGGGGTTCACGGGCAGGCCCATGAAGCGGGTGAGTTTGGCTGCGAGCGCCTGGCGCAACTCGGCCGAGCCCCAGGTGACGGCGTACTGATGACGCCCTGCATCCATCGCCTCTTTGGCGGCGGCGACGAGGGCCGGCGGTGGGTCGGAATCGGGAAAGCCTTGAGCGAGATTGATGGCGCCGTGCTGGGCGGCCACTCGGCTCATTTCGCGAATGAGAGATTCTGTGAAGCGGCTCGTGCGCTGGGATGTTGCTGGCATGAGGATGGTTTACAGTGGGGTATGCCGGTACGGCCGGTCGAGCCGGCAGGCGTCGGGCGTAGTCGTTTTCCAAATACAAACACGCGCAAGGGCCGAGGGTACTTTTTTCGAAAAATTTGCATTACTCTCGCTTAAGAGGGCAGAGCGCATTGCCGATAATTGGGCTATGGAAAAAAACCATCAGGGCGCCGATCTGCCTTACCCCATCGAAGAGATTGAGAAGATGGCTGCCGACTGTGGTCTGACGGTCGATCAGATTGTCAGCACGTTGTACCTCAAAGAAACGGCGAAAGCTCGCCGCCTGACGAACGATGAACTGGCGGACGCGCTCATCTGGAACGTCTGGGTCGACATCAACCCGAAGAAGTGCGCCTGGCCCTTCGCGCTGATGGACGAAGCGATCGCCCGCTTGCGGAACGCGAAGTAAGTTTTCCCTATCTCTGCCAGCCAAGTGGAGCGCAAAAGCTCTTGGCTGGCCAATGGACCCCTGGCCCTGCTAATCGGCCAACGGACCGCCGGCCTTCGAGGCAGGCCAACGAAGCGCCTGCCCTCGCGGGAGGCCAACGAAGCTCCCCGGCCTCGCCGGTCGGCTAACGGAGCGCCGGCTCCCGGCCGGCCAACCTTATCCTTGCGCGAAGCGCGCTGTCGGCTTGCCCAGTCGAAGCCTTCGGCGTGCTATTTTTCTCACGTCCGGTCGGGATTGGCGGCCTGCGGCCGGTGCTTCGCACTCGCGCTGCGCGCGCCCCATCTCCCTGCGCTTCGCTTCGGTCGTCGAACCCCGGGGTCCGAATCCCTCCGCCGGAAGTTCGGTGCACCCTTCAGCATTCTGCACTCTTCGTTCTTCCTTAGCGAAGCGTAATGGCGGAGAGGGAGGGATTCGAACCCCCGGAGGCCTTTCGACCTCACATGATTTCCAATCATGCACATTCGACCACTCTGTCACCTCTCCAGGTGTGCTGTCCGACGTGTCTTAGCAACAGTCAGTCAACGTGCGAGGGGCGATAGAAGGGCAGCGTTCGCGAACGGGTCAATGGAAAATCCGCCGGTGCCGAAAACTGGCGCAGGTAGCCCAGGTAAGCAGCGCCGCGTGGTCCAGAGCAGGCGCGCCAGCTCGCGCAGTGAAGCGGTGCTTCACCTCCTGAAAAGCCACGCTTCATTCGCTTGGTTTACGGCGCATCCCGCCTCACCCGTCTGTAATTCTCGTTCTCCTACAGGGCTCGTTCTTTGCGCACAGAAACCTCGGGAAATTTCCCCGAAAAGCCTCTTGCCTGCGAGGGGTCGGGTGGTACACGTTGCGCTTTCCTTGGCTTTCACCAACGACGACAAAAATGGTCTCCGCAAACAACGAACTCACTTACGACCGTAAGATCGAAGGCGACGTCGTCGTCACGAGGTTGGACGAGGCGATCAACTGGGTCCGCACGAATTCGATGTGGCCCATGCCGATGGGCTTGGCCTGCTGCGCGATCGAGCTGATGGCCGTCGCGTCGGCGCGGTTCGACATCGCTCGTTTCGGCGCCGAGGTCATGCGCTTTTCTCCGCGGCAGTCCGACTGCATGATCGTGGCAGGCACGGTGACCTATAAAATGGCCCCGCACCTCCGCCGCATCTACGACCAGATGGCCGCTCCCAAATGGGTCATCGCCATGGGCGCTTGTGCCAGCTCCGGTGGCATGTACCGCAGCTACGCGACTTTGCAGGGCGTCGATCGCATCGTACCGGTCGATGTTTACGTCAGCGGTTGTCCGCCACGTCCCGAAGCGCTGCTCGATGCCCTCATGAAATTGCAGGGCAAAGTTAGACGCGAACCCTCGGCCAAACGTCTGTCGGCCTGAGCGGCCCTCCAACGCTGATCAACCTTTCCACGATGACCGCGCCCGCCGATGTCACCGCCGCTTTGCAGGCGAAATTTTCAGGGATCACGCCTCGCCCGTCCGCCGATCATCCGGCGATCAATGTTCCGAATGCGGATGTGGTCGCGGTGCTGAAGTACCTGCGTGACGAGTTCGCGTTCGATTTTCTGACGGACGTCACGGCGATCGACTGGGCGGAAGGCACTTCGCCTCGTTTTACCGTGGTGTGGCATCTCTACTCGAGCACGACACACGCGTACCTTCGGGTGGCTTCGAATTGCTCGAGCGACACCGAGCCATCGATGCCGACGGTCGTCGATCTTTGGCCCGGCGCGAACTGGCACGAACGCGAGACGTGGGATCTCCTCGGCATCAAGTTTACCGGCCACCCCGATCTGCGCCGCATCCTGATGTGGGACGAATATCCTTACCATCCGTTGCGGAAGGAATTCCCGCTCGCCGGCATCGAAACGGCGCTGCCCGACCTCGAGGTCGCCGAAGAAACCAAAACCAAAGTCATCGCCGCACCAATGGTCGGCGGACCGTTTGTCGCTTCGAGCGGCGAAGTGAATCCCTCCGACGCCGAACCTCGCGCGAAAGACGAAAGCTGGAACGAGCGTCGCGAGAAACCCGACGAGCCGAACGTTTAAACCCGGCGCAACGACCAAGCCCTGACACATGGCCACTGAGTTTGCTTTTCCCGATGCGAGCGCCCGAAGCGCCGCCGCCGCTCAAGAATTCGAAACAGAGAAAATGTCTCTGTCGATGGGGCCATCGCATCCGTCCACTCACGGCGTGCTTCGCCTGCAAATGGAGTTGGACGGCGAGGTACTGACCAAGTGCGATCCGGTCCTGGGTTATCTTCATCGTGGCGACGAGAAGATCGCCGAGAACATGACCTACAATCAGTTCGTGCCTTACACGGACCGATTGGACTACCTGGCGCCCTTGGCGAACAACGTCGCGTACGCCATCGCGGTGGAGCGTTTGGCCAAGCTCGAGGTTCCTCCCCGCTGCCAGGCCATCCGCCTGATCTGCTGCGAACTTGCCCGCATCTCCTCGCATCTGATGGGACTCGGCGCCTACGGCATCGATGTCGGCGCGTGGTCGGTGTTTCTCTATTCGTTCACCGAGCGCGAAAAACTCTACAAGCTCTTCGAAGAGCTGACTGGCGCGCGTTTCACCACGAGCTACACCCGCATCGGTGGAGTTTCGCGCGACGTTCCCGAAGGTTGGACGGATAGGGTCAACGCGTTCTGCGATCAGTTTCTGCCGATTCTCGACGAGATTCTGCGGCTGCTGACGCGCAACAAGATCTTCATGGATCGCACCGTGGGCATAGGAGTGATCTCTAAGGAAGACGCCATCGCTTACGGCCTTTCCGGTCCGAATGCGCGTGGCTCAGGTGTGACGTTAGATTTGCGCAAGGACCGTCCGTATTGCGGGTATGAACAATACGAGTTCGACGTTCCGGTCGGTTCGAACGGTGACTGCTACGACCGTTATTTGGTGCGCGGCGAAGAGATGAAGCAGGCTGTCCGCATCGTGAAACAGGCGATCGCGAAGTTCCCCGGCGGCGATTGGTACGCGAAGGACGCGAGGAAAATTTTCGCTCCGCCGAAGGATAAGGTGCTCACCTCGATGGAGGAGCTGATCCAGAACTTCATGATCGTGACGGAGGGTCCGCAGATTCCAGCCGGTGAAGTTTATTTCGAAGCGGAGAATCCGAAGGGCATGCTCGGCTTCTATATCGTGAGCAAAGGTGGCGGCGTACCATGGCGCATGAAGATCCGCAGTCCCTCGTTTTGTAATCTTTCCATCCTGCCGAAAGTCTGCCGCGGCGAGATGATTTCCGACGTCGTTTCCATCCTCGGCTCGCTCGATTTCGTGATGGGCGAATGCGACAGATGACGCGTGGCTGACGCGCGCGCCGATGAAGAATGAAGAAGTGAGAGTGACGAATGAATCTTAAGCCTGAAACCCTTTCGCGTATCGACGAAGTCATTACGCACTATCCGACGAAACGGAGCGCGACGCTCCCGTTGCTGCACCTCATTCAGGAGGACGCCGGCTACATTTCGGATGAGGCGATGGAGTGGGTCGCGGCGAAGCTCGAACTGCAGCCGATCAACGTCTACGAGGTCGTCACGTTTTATCCGATGTTCCGGCGCAAGCCGATTGGCCGCCGTCACATTCGCGTCTGCCGCACGTTGTCCTGCGCTTTGATGGGCGGCTACAAGACCTGCGAGGCCTTCAAGAAAGAGTTCAACACGGAGCTCAACGAAGTCTCGCCGGATGGCGAAGTCACCGTCGAGTTTGTCGAGTGCCTCGCCAGCTGCGGCACCGCGCCCGTGATCATGGTCGACGAAAAGCTTTACGAGAAAGTCGACGCGGCCAAAGCGCGAGAAATCAGCGCGCAGA
Organism: Opitutaceae bacterium; assembly: GCA_035765635.1. Classification (GTDB taxonomy): domain Bacteria; phylum Verrucomicrobiota; class Verrucomicrobiia; order Opitutales; family Opitutaceae; genus EW11. The sequence goes on along the minus strand of DASTWZ010000007.1, from coordinate 163,469 downwards.
TCAAAGCCGAAGCCAAAACGAAGAAACCTGCCGCCGTCTAAGCCATGCCAGCTCCAGAACAACGCCGCATCATTTTCCAGCACATCGACGAGCCGGGCTACACGAACGACATCGACTGCTACATCCGCAACGGCGGCTACGAGGTATTGAAAAAGTCAATACAGCGGAAACCGGAAGAAATCGTCGACGAAGTTAAGAAATCCGGCCTGCGCGGGCGCGGCGGCGCGGGTTTCCCATGCGGCGTGAAGTGGTCGCTGCTCGATCGCAAGAGCGGCAAACCGATCTACCTGGTTGTCAATGCAGACGAGTCGGAGCCTGGCACCTTCAAGGATCGCTACATCATCCACCAGGATCCGCATCAATTGATCGAAGGGATCATGATCACGTGCTTCGCGAACAACGTGAAGCAGGCCTACATTTATATCCGCGGCGAATTTCCGGAAGGCGCGCGGATCTTGGAAAAGGCGATCGCGGAAGCGCGGCAGAAGAATTTCTGCGGTCCGAATATCCTCGGCACTCAATACGGCTGCGAAATCTACGTGCACCGCGGCGCGGGCGCTTACATTTGCGGCGAAGAAACCGGCCTGATCGAGTCGCTCGAAGGGAAACGCCCATATCCGCGCATCAAGCCTCCGTATTTCCCCGCGGTGCTCGGCCTCTATATGTGTCCGACGATCGTGAACAACGTGGAGACACTCTGCCACGTGAAGTACATCGCGGAGCATGGCGGGCAGGCTTACTCGCAGATCGGCACCCCGAACAACACTGGCACGCGCATTCTTTGCGTGTCGGGTCATGTGCAGCGCCCCGGCTACTACGAGTATGAAGTCGGCAAGATCACGATGGGACAGCTGCTGAACGAAGTCTGCGGCGGACCGTTGCCCGGCCGCAAATTCAAGGCCGTCATTCCCGGCGGTTCGTCGGCGAAGATTCTGAAGTTTGGCGAGCGCTACAAAGGTAAGCGCAAAGTCGGAGCCGACATGATCGACTACGATTGGGGAATCGAAGACGTGCCGATGGACTTCGACTCACTCGCGATGATCGGTTCGATGGGCGGCTCCGGCGGCGTGATCGTGATGGACGACTCCGTCAACATGGTCGAAGCGCTGGCCAACATCAACGCCTTCTACGCCCACGAGAGCTGCGGCCAATGCACGCCGTGCCGCGAAGGCTCGTTGTGGATGAAGAAAATTTCCACGCGCATGGTGCACGGCCAGGCCCGCACCGAAGACGGCGCGCTGCTCAAGAGTGTCGCGGACCAGATTGCCGGCCGCACGATCTGCGCGTTCGGCGAGGCCTGCTCCTGGCCGACGCAGAGCTTCATCCAGAAGTTCGGCGACGAATTCAAAGCGTATCCAGAAACCAAGGACAAAGCGAAGCCGGATGGCACGCTCGAGTTGGTTTAACTCATTTCTTTTTCGCGATGACCCAGCCTGCAAAACCCGACCTGGTGACCGTCAATGTCGACGGCCGGGAAATCCAAGTTCCCAAGGGCACGAACATGATCGAAGCCGCGCGACTCGCGGGCGTCGACGTGCCGCACTATTGCTATCACCCCAAGCTGTCGGTCGTGGGCAATTGCCGCATGTGTCTGGTGGAAATGGGCATGCCGGCGGTTGATCCGGCGACGAAACAGCCGGTGATGGATCCGGCGACGGGCAAGCAGAAGATCAATTGGATCCCGCGCCCGACGATTGGCTGCGCCACCAACGCCTCGCCAGGTCTGCACATCCGCACCAACACGCCGCTGGTAAAAGACTGCCGCGAGGGCGTGATGGAGTTTCTCCTCATCAATCATCCGCTCGATTGTCCGATTTGCGATCAAGCCGGCGAATGCCGCCTGCAGGAGCAGTCACTCGGTTATGGCCGCGGCTATTCGCGCTTCGTCGAACAGAAGAACGTCAAACCGAAGCGCACCCAACTCGGGCCGCGGGTCACGCTTGACGACGAGCGCTGCATTCTGTGTTCCCGCTGCATTCGTTTCTGCAAGGAAGTCGCCAAGGACGACGTCCTTGGCTTCATCGATCGCGGCAGCTACTCCACGCTCACGTGCTATCCGGGGAAGGAACTGTCGAATAATTACTCGCTGAACACCGTCGACATCTGCCCGGTCGGCGCGCTCACCAGCACCGATTTCCGTTTCAAGATGCGCGTCTGGTTTTTGAAGCAGACGAACAGCATCGACACCGAATCCTCGGTCGGCGCGAACACCGTGGTGTGGAGCCGCGAGGGCATCATTTATCGGATCACCCCGCGTCGCAATGACGAGGTGAACGACACGTGGATGGCCGACAGCGGCCGTCTCGCGTACAAACAAGTTCGCGCGGAAAATCGCCTCACCGCGGTGCAAGTCGACCGTCAGGTGTCCGGTCTCGACATCGCGATCAACGCCGCTGCGCAACTGCTCAAGGGCGGCTCTGTCGCCGTAGTCGGCTCGGGTCGCAATTCGGTCGAAGAACAATTCCTCACGAAGAAAATCGCCGACGCCGTCAAAGCTCAGACGTACGCGGTCGCGCGGGTGGGGCAGGGCGACAAGATCCTTATTTCCGCGGACCGAAATCCAAATATTCGCGGCGCGCTGGTCACGAGTCTCGTCAACAAGCTTCCAGAAACAAAGCTCACCGCGCTCGCGCAGGCGATCGACGCGGGCCAAGTGAAAACCGTGCTGACGATGAATGAAGACCTCGTCGACGCCGGTCTGACGCCAGCCCAGCTGGCGAAAGTTGCCGTGATTTACCTCGGCACACACGCCGGGGCGACGAGTGATTCGGCCAAGGTGATTTTGCCCGCACACACGGTTTTCGAAAAATCCGGCACGTTCATCAACCAACAGTTCCGTATCCAAAAGTTCAATGCAGCGATCCCGGGGCTCGCGGGCACGGCGAACGATTTGGTGATGCTCAACAAGCTTCTCACGGCAGTCGGCGGCGCGACGATTGGCGCAGACTTACCGAGCGTTTGGAAAAAACTGTCCGAGGAGATTTCGATTCTGAATGGCGTGAATGGCGCGGCGCTTCCCGAAACGGGCGTGGTGCTGAACAGCGCGGATTTCGCGAATATCGAATTCCCTGAAGGCGAGACGCTTCATTTCAAACCCGCGACAAAACCCGTAGCGACGGCGACGGCTTAACTCATGGAATTTCTCCTCGCCCATCCTCTTCTATTGGCGGTGCTGAAAGGCCTCGCGGTCATCGGCGTGATCTTTCCGCTGGCCGGAGCCTGCTCCATGGCCGAGCGCAAAGTTTCCGCCTGGATCCAGGGTCGCCCTGGCCCGAATCGCGCGATCCCACCGTGGTTCGCGGTGATTCCAGTGCTGGGCCCGCTGCTGCAAAAACTCGGCGCGTTTCACCTGATGGCGGACGGCGCGAAGTTTCTTTTCAAAGAGGATCCTGTTCCCGGAAACGTGAACAAGTTCTACTTCATCCTCGCGCCGATCATCGCGATCATTCCGGCGTTCACGACGGTCACGGTGGTTCCGTTCGGCGCATATTTCGTCGACGCTCACACTGCCATTCCGATTGCGCTGGCCAACGTTGACATCGGCATCCTCGCGATCTTCGCGATCGGTTCGCTCGGCGTTTATTCGCTGATTCTCGCCGGCTGGGCCTCGAATTCGAAGTACCCGTTTCTGGGCGGCGTTCGCGCTTCGGCGCAGCTCATTTCGTATGAGCTTTCGATGACGTTGTCGGTTTTGCCCGTCTTTCTCTGGATCAATGCGCCGGGCATGAGCGGTTCGCTCAGCTTGGCTCGCGCGGTGGAATTTCAGAGCCTCGACGGAAAATTCGGCGGCCTCTGGTTTGTCTTCATCATGCCGATCTCGGCCTTCATTTTCCTCACTGCGCTCTTCGCGGAAACGAATCGCCAACCCTTCGACATGCCGGAATCCGAGGCGGATTTGGTCGGCGGTTTCCATACCGAATACGGCGCGTTCAAATGGTCGTTATTCTTCGTCGCGGAGTACGCGCACATGATCGTGGGCAGCGCGGTATTTTGTCTGCTCTTCCTCGGTGGCTGGAATCCGCTGCCCTACCTGCCGCTGGGTAAATTCCTCGGCTGGCTGGAGCATTTGACCCATCTTCCGTTCCTCTCGAACGCGATTCTCGCGGGCGTGATGTCCGTCCTGATTTTTCTCGGGAAGGTGATCTTCTTCATCTTCGTCTTCATGTGGGTGCGCTGGACTGTGCCGCGTTTCCGCTATGACCAAGTGATGAAGATCGGCTGGCAAAAGCTGCTGCCCCTTTCCATCGCCAACCTGATCGCGTATGCCTTCGCGATCTCCTGGATTCAGAAATAACCGCCATGGCCTTCGTACCCGTCGAACGCAAACCGCTGAGCCTGGCGGAGCGCACTTACATCCCGCAGCTTCTGTCGGGCTTGAAGACCACGTTTAAACATCTGGTCTCGCCGAACGTGACAATGCAGTACCCCGAGGAACGCCCGGAGATTCCAAAGGGCTACCGCGGCGTGCCGACGCTGGTCAAAGACCCGAATGGGCGGGAAAAATGTGTTTCCTGCCAGCTCTGCGAATTCGTCTGTCCGCCGAAGGCGATCCGCATCACGCCGGGCGAAATTCCCCCAGGCGAAACCAATCGCCATGTGGAAAAGGCGCCGCAGGCCTTCGACATCGACATGCTGCGCTGCATCTACTGCGGTTTCTGCCAGGAGGTTTGCCCGGAGGAGGCGATCTGGCTGCAAGAGGTGTATTCGATGACCGGATACACCCGCGAGGAAATGGTGAACGACAAGGAGAAGCTCTACGCGCTCGGCGGCACGCTGCCGGACAAGCATTTCAAGTGGGACAAGAAGAAGGACGCTGAGGAACACGGCAACGCCCACTGAGCCGCATAATCGATACCGACCCTCATGGCCGATACGCTTTTCTATCTCTTCGCCGCGTTGACGGTGTTCTCCGCGCTCGCCGTGGTGTTCACCCGGAACGCCGTTGCGGCGGCGCTGTGCTTCTTCATCAGCCTTTGCACGACCGGCGTCCTCTTCGTGATGCTCGATGCCTACCTGCTGGCCTTCCTGCTGGTGCTGGTCTACGCGGGCGCCGTCGTCGCGCTCTTCCTGTTTATCATCATGCTGCTCGACATGCAGGGTGGCAACCGCCGGCCCTTCAAATTGGGATCGAGCATCGCCAGCGCCATCGCCGGCGTGCTGCTGTTGGTCGGGGTCGGCTCGTTTTACGCGCATGGAAAAGTCGCTGCCGCGGCGCCGGCTTTGATCGATGGTTCCTTCAACACGGACCTGAAGATCTACGGGGCGAAGCTGTTCACGACGTATCTTCTGCCGGTTCAGGTCGTCGGCTTCCTGCTGTTGATCGCGATGCTTGGCGTGATCGTGTTGAGCAAACGTTTCGAAGGTTTGGAGGACATCAAATGACCGTCGGTCTCAACGAATACCTCGCGCTGAGCTCGGCGCTTTTCGCCATCGGGTTCTTCGGCGTGCTGCTGCGCAAGAACACCCTGGTGATCTACATGTGCCTCGAGCTGATGCTGATCGCGTCGACCCTGGCGCTCGTCGCGTTCTCCCGCTTCAATGGCACGGTCGACGGCAACGTTTTTGTTTTCTTCATCCTGACGGTCGCGGCGGCGGAAGTCGCAGTTGGCCTTGCCATCATCGTCGCGTTGTTCCGCAAGCGGCAGACGGTGCAAGTGGAAGAACTGAACGCTTTGAAAAACTGACATGTCGTCCGTCCAACTTGCCCTTCTCGTTTTCCTGCTCCCGCTGGGATCAGCCACGTTGATCGCGCTGTTTCTTCGGCGACAAGGCGGTCTGGCCTCGCTGATTTCGGTCGCGGCCTGCGCCGGTCTGGCCGTCGCGGCACTGATGCTCAGCTTTGGCGGCCATCGCTTCGCTGTATCCATGCCGTGGTTACAGGTCGGCGATTTTACGCTCTCCATCGGCATCAAATTCGACGATCTCGCCGCGCTCATGCTCGCGATCGTCGCGGTGGTCGGCCTCTGCGTTCACGTGTTCTCGCTGGGATACATGCACGAGGATGGTGCGCGGGCCCGCTACTTTGGCGGCCTTTCGATCTTCATGTTCTCGATGGTTGGCATCGTTTTTGCCGACAATCTTTTCATGATGTTCCTGTTTTGGGAACTGGTCGGCTTCAGCTCGTACACGCTGATCAATCATTATCTGCAACGTCGTCAGGCGGCGGACGCGGCGAAGAAGGCGTTCATCACGAATCGTGTGGGTGACTGGGGCTTTCTGCTCGGAATCATCTGGTGTTATCACGCCCTCGGCACGGTTAACCTGACGGAAATTGCGAATCATGCGCACGGTGCGGGCGCGGTGATCGCCGCTGGAATTCCGCTGCTGCTCTTCTGCGGTGCGGTGGGCAAGTCTGCGCAGATGCCGCTGCAGGTTTGGTTGCCCGACGCGATGGAAGGCCCGACTCCCGTTTCGGCCTTGATCCATGCGGCGACGATGGTCGCGGCGGGTATTTATATGCTGTGCCGGATCGAGCCGCTCTTTGCCGCGGCGGATCCGGTAGCGTTCAACGTCGTGATGTGGATCGGCACGATCACGGCGATTTATGCGGCGCTCTGCGCGATCGTGCAGAACGACATCAAGAAGATCCTGGCCTACTCGACCTTGTCCCAGCTCGGTTACATGGTCGCGGCTTTTGGCCTCGGCGAACTGAGCGGTCATCACGAAGGAAAAACGGTTGTCATCGCCGCCGGCGTCGGCGCCGCGATGTTCCATCTCACGACTCACGCTTTCTTCAAGGCGTTGATGTTTCTCGGCTCGGGCTCCGTCATTCACGGCATGCACCATGAGCAGAACATCTTCAAAATGGGCGGGCTCGCCTCGAAGATGTTCATCACGTTCGTCACCTTTTCTGTCGGCGTACTGGCGATCATCGGTTTCCCCTTTCTCGCGGGCTTCTTCTCGAAGGATGCGATCCTTTATCTCGCGTTGGAAAAGAACACCGCGGTCTTCGCGATTCTCGCTTTCACTGCTGTGCTGACCGCGCTCTACATGGTTCGCCTCTGGCGCATCGTCTTCTTCGGCCAAGGGCAGAGCGATGAGGCCAATCACGCGCACGAGAGCGGCGCGTCCATGCTGGTGCCCTTGATCGTGCTCGCGGTGTTGTCCGTGGCCGGCGGGTACGTCGCGATTTACCGCGGCGCTTTCGACGGTGTCTGGTCGCAGATACCGCATCCGCCGGAAGAGAAGCACATGACGATTCTTCTCATCAGTATCGCCGTGATGCTGATCGGCGCGGTGATTGGATTCGTCTTCTACAAACCGAGTGGCAGCGATCGCCTGCAGCGAAATGTGCCTGGCGCGTTTGGCGCGTTGAGCGCACTGAAGGAATCCTTCGACGCGATCTACAACGCGTACGTCACGAAGATTCAGCAACGGTTTGCCATGCTCTTGAACGGCATCGATCAGATCGTTGTTTCCGGGCTGATCGTGCGAGGCCTGGCCGGATTTGTCGGCCTCATCGGCATGGGCGCGCGCGCGCTGCACGTCGGCAGTCTGCACTCCTATGTCTACTGGTTCCTCATCGGCGTATTGCTGGTTTGGGGTTTCGCCTCGGGGATTTTCTAAAGCGAGCACGCGATGAATTCTGAACACCTTTTGCTTCTCTCCATTGCGGCGCCTCTCGTCGTCGCCCTGGCGATCGCGCTGGGCTTGCCCAAACGCTTTTCCGTCAAGCTCGCATATCTTGGCTTCGGCGTTCCGGCGCTGATCGCGCTGTATTTGTGGAGTCAATACGGCGCCGCGCCGCAAAGCGATGGCTATGCGTTTCGCACGGCCTACGACACGGGTCTGCGCAGTTTTGGGATTCAGCTTTCTCTCGGCCTGAACGGCATTTCGCTGCCGCTGTATGTCATGGCGGGCGTCGTCGGTTTGGCCGCGGGCTTGTACGCGATTCAATCGTCCGCGGAGCGTCTCAAAGCCTATTTGATGCTCTTGCTGATCATGCAGGGCGGGTTGATGGGCGTGTTCGCGTCAATCGACATTTTCTTTTTCTACTTCTTCCACGAGCTCGCGCTGATCCCGACGTTTATCATGGTCGGCATTTGGGGCGGTCGCGATCGGAGCTACGCCGCGATGAAGATGACGATTTATCTCACGCTGGGCGCGATGCTCTCGCTCATCGGATTGATCGCCTTGTACGTGAAGAGCCCGGCGCAGACCTTCGATCTGATCGAATTGCGCAAGGCCCTCGCAGCCGCGCCACTCTCGGCGGTGGTGCAGAATAACATTTTCGGCCTGCTGATGTTCGGCTTCGGCATCCTTGTATCCTTGTGGCCACTACACACCTGGGCTCCGCTCGGATACGGCGCGGCGCCAAGCTCGGCGGCGATGTTGCACGCGGGCGTGTTGAAGAAATTCGGTCTGTATGGACTGATCCAAATCGCCCTGCCGCTGCTGCCGCTGGGCGCTGGTCACTGGAGCGGCATTCTCACGGTGCTGGCGATTGGCAACGTGCTGATCATCGGTTTCGTCACGATCGCTCAACGCGACCTGAAGCAGATGATCGGTTATAGCTCGGTCATGCACATGGGCTATGCGTTTCTCGGGATTGCCTCGCTTTCGAACGTCGGCATTGGGGGCGTCGTGTTGATGATGGTGGCGCACGGCTTGTCGGTCGCGCTCCTCTTCTTGCTTTCGACCAGCGTTTATCACCGCACGCAGACGTTCGACATGTCGGAGATGGGTGGTCTCGCGATGAAGGCGCCGGTGCTGGCCGCGCTTTTTGTGGCGGGCACGATGGCGAGCATCGGCTTGCCTGGCCTGGCGAATTTCTGGGGCGAACTCGTGATCTTCATCGCGCTTTGGAAGATTTCCTGGCTCGTCACGGCGTGCGCCATTGCCGGTGTGATCATTTCCGCGATCTACGGTCTTCGGGCCACGGCCAATATTTTCTTCGGACAGCCCTCCGAGGAGTTTGCGCGGACGGCTGAGAAAACGCCGGTGTCGGATCTGCGGTGGAGCGAGCGCATCCCCGCGATGCTGCTTCTCGCGGGTCTGCTCGCTGTCGGTTTCTGGCCTCGCACGTTCTCGACCTCGTTGAACGAAACCATCAGCGCCGTGTATCAGCCCGCCGAAGTCCCCGCGTCCAGCGTCGCCCTCAAATAGTTTTCGATGAATCCGGATCTCGTAAAAGCTTTCAGTCTGGCCGCGGAGCAAAACCGTTGGGCAGCGATCCTGCCCGAGGTGGTCCTCGGTTGTCTGGCGCTGATGCTCCTCGTGCTGGAGATCGTGCTGCCGAAACGCGACCAGAAGATCATCCCGATCTTCGCGATCTTCGGTCAGATCGTCGTCCTCGCCGGAATGATCTTCACCTATCGTTCCGATTTTATCGGCGATGATTCGCTCTTCGGCGGCATGGTGCGGCAAACCGCCGAGTCGCAGTTCATGCGGATCTTTTTCGTGATCGCGTCGATCCTGGTCTCGATCCTCGGCGTGATTGCGCTGGCCAAACAGCGGATGCCGAAGATCGAGTTCTTTCACATCGTGATCGTGGTCACGGGCGCGATGATGCTGCTGGTTCAGAGCAATCATTTCGTGCTGTTTTTCGTCGCGCTCGAAACGCTCACCGTCGGCCTCTACATTCTCGTCAGTTACGTGCGGACGAATCCGCTCAGCCTCGAAGCAGGCCTGAAATACCTGATCAGCGGCGCCCTCAGCTCGGCGATTTTGCTTTTCGGCATCGTGCTGCTCTATGGCGTGGCGGGGAAATCGCAGATCGACTCGATGAACTTCGGGCAACTGCACACGTTCCTCGCGGCGAATCCCGGAAACTTTCTAGCCAGCGTGGGCGTGGCCTTCGTCTTGTGCGGCGTGGCTTTCAAGGTCGGCGCCGTGCCGTTTCAAATTTGGATTCCCGACGTTTATCAGGGTGCGTCGACGCCGATCACGGCACTGCTCGCCGTATCATCGAAGGCGGCTGGCGTGAGCGTGCTCCTGCTGTTGGCGCGCACGGTTTTCGAACCCTATTCGGGTTTCGTGATTCCGCTGCTGAGCGTGCTCACAGCTGCGACAATTATTTTCGGAAACGTCGCCGCTCTCGGACAGCAGAATGTGAAGCGCCTCATCGGCCTCTCCGGCGTGTCGCATGCCGGATACTTGATGCTCGGCGTGATTGCGTCGTTCACACAGCCCCAGGCGATCAACGCGATTCACTTTTATCTTTTCGTGTACCTCCTGGCATCGTTCGCCGTGTTTGGCGTGATGGTGCATGTCGCCGGCGTCGATGATGCGGATCAGCAACTCGACCATTATGGCGACCTGGCTAGGGAACGTCCTTTTCTCGGCGGCGTGTTGGCCATCGGGTTGGGTTCACTTGCCGGCATCCCGCCGCTGGCCGGATTCATCGGGAAACTGCTCGTCTTCGTCGCCGTGTATAAAGCCGGTTTGAACGCGCTGCTGTTCATCGCGATCGCGGGCGTGGTCGTCTCGATCTACTACTATTTCGGTTGGATAAAGGCGGCCTTCTTCCCGGTCTGGCAGGTGCCCGTCACCGAGGGCGAGCCGGAGACGCGTCCGGCGCGCACGCCTGTGGCCGCGCCGATGGGCGTGTTGCTCGGCGCCATTGCACTCGCCTCGATCGTGCTCGGTTTTTATCAGGCGCCGATCACGGCGTGGTTGGCCGCGCTGCATTGAAATCTTTTTAGCCGCAAAAGGGCTCGAAAATCGCAAAGAGGTCTGAAGAAAACACTCGGAAAGGATTCGCGAGTTTTTGCGTATTCTGCGCCCCTTCGTGGCAGAAAATCGCATGAAAGTCACTGGCCTCGCCCTCGTTCCGCCGCCTTCCGCGGCCGACCTCCCCAAAGTCACGCCTGAATTGCTCGCCTCCGTGCTGGCGCGTTACTCGCGAAGCAACGAAGGCCTTGGCGCCATCCTTTCGAAGGTCGACCTGAACAATCCGGATGCGTCGATCGACCGCATCCTGAAATTCGTCGACTACGGCCATGCCTCGATCGGCGGGCTCACGGGCGGACTCGCCATCGCCCTCGACGGCGTGTCGATGTGGCTCGCGTACAAAATTTTCGAGCTCGCGCAAATGGCCGATGGCCAGGAGTCCAGCACGCGCTACATCACGATGGATCCGGCGAACTTGCCGACTGCGGAAGAGCTCGGAATTCCGGAGGATTTGCGCGAGCGCTGGGCTCGCGTGATGAGCGGCGCCTTTGCGTCATATAATTCTGAATACAACCGGCTCGACGCGCTCGCGACGCAGAAGCCGGAGTTGATCCGCGTGCCGAAGGATGCGAAGCCGGCTGTCGTCACGCGTCTGCGCAAAAATTACGCCCTCGACCGCGCGCGCTATTTCATTCCCTTCGCCACGCGGACGAATCTCGGCCTCGTCCAAAGCTCGCGCATGTGGGCTCAGACGGTGAAGCATCTCGATTCTCTTCCGCAGCCGGAAGCGAAGCATGCGGCGAAGCTCATCCGCGACGAATTGTTGAAACAGTCACCGCGGCTCATGCGCTATAGCTCCGCCGAAAAATCGTTCGAGGAACAAGCTCGGCAGGAGCTGGCGACGAGCCTGCGTCTCGGACTCGAACGGCTTTCGAGTGCGCCGTTGAAGGACGAAATTTGGGTCGATGTCGATCGGGCGACGCCGCCGTTTCTAGCCGAGGCGCAGAGCGTCGAAGAAGCGTTGAAGCATCGCACCAATCGCTACGGCCAGCACGGCACGGCCACACGGCGGATGCGCGTGACGTTTGCCTGGAACAACATGGCGCTGGCCGAGCTGCGCGATCTCAACCGGCATCGCACGGGTAATCGTTACACGCCGCTGATTCAGGCGGGCTTTTATTTGCCCAACGAAATCGCACACGCCGATCACGCGGCCTTGCTGCAGGACCAACTCGAACTGACCCGCGAATTGATGCAGCGCGGCTCGCCGGCGTATGTTTACTCGCTGCTCCTCGGTGCGCAGACGCCGTTCGAGCACAGCACGCAGGCGGACAAATTCATCTACGAAGCCGAGCTTCGCACCGGCATGGGCGCGCATTTCCGGTACGCCGACCACCTCAGCGCGGCCCTCCGAGAATTTTTCAAACAAGTCCCCGAAGCGAAAGCCTGGGTCGTCGAAGGCACTGCCGAGCCCGAGTGAGATAGTGTTCTATTTTGGCCCACGAATCACACGAAGAACACGAAATCGATCCTCGATCCATTTTCCCACGGAATTCACGGAAGACACGGAATAAAACCATTCCGCCTCCGTGTTTTCCGTGAGTTCAGTGGGAAAATTATTTTCTGCCTTTCGTGTTCTTCGTGTGATTCGTGGCCCCAAAAAAATCACCGTGAGCTGCGGCGGACGCGCTCTTTCTCGTCCTCGCGTTCTTCCTCTAGACGGGCGCGTTCGCTGGCGATTTGTTTTCTGACTTCCTCGATTTCTTCGAGACGGCCGTTGGCCATCGCTTCATCGAGCTTCTGTTTTAGAAAGATTTCGCGCTCGGCGATCTTGCCTTTGTAGACGCGATCGATCTCCGCGAGTCGGTCCTTTTGCTCGGACGTGAGCGGCGTGGCCGCATCGGGATCGGATTTGGCGAGACGTTCCATCGCGAGTTCGTAGGCGCTTTTCATGATGCGCCATCTTCGTGCGCCGAAGGGTTTCCTTCAAGTGCTCAAACGGCATCGCGGCCGCTCAGGCGTTTCAAGTCGCTCAGGTAAATCGCACCGCAAAGATCATCACGATGACGGTGATGGCGAACGGCGGGAGCCATCCGCCGCGGCGCCAATCCCAATGCGTCGCGTATCCAAAAAACATTACAGCGAGCAGGGCCACGAGGCTGAGGAAACCCGCCGCAGGAACGGTGAACGTCGCTTTCCAAAACATGCCTGGAATGCACATCAGCCATTCGATGCCTTTCTCCATCACGAGCAGCGTCAGCGCCGCGGCATGATTGAAAAGAACGGAGGCGGACCGCAGTCCCAGCAGACCGAACAGCAGGGAAAGGAATCCCGACCAGAGCGTGAGCGATGAAATGGGAATCAAAATGAGATTCACCAGCAGGGCGCCCGGAGTGAAGAGGTTAAAATATATGATGCCGCAAATCGCGCTGGTCAGCGATGTCGCCGCGCCGATACCCAACGCGGTCGTCAACCAACGTTGCGCCGCGCTGAACCCGTGATGCCACCAACGCCAGGTCACCTTCGGGAGATTGGGGAAGAGCGCCGTGCGCGCCTGCAGCCACTCACCAAACGGCAGGCCCATCAACAGCAACGCCGCGACGATTCCGTACGACATCTGAAAGCTCGCATTGAAGAGCTCCATCGGATTCGCGATGAGCGTTGTCACCGCGGCGAAGCCCAAGGTCGCGATCGGATTCACCGCCCGGCGCAGCAGAAAGGCCAGCTCCAGGAGGATAACCATCACGACGGCGCGGACGGCGGACGGACTGCTGCCAGTGATGTCGACGTACAACCAAAGCGTCGTGGAACTGAGCGCGAAGATCGCTGGCCGCGGCAGGCGAACGACTCCGAGGAGCATATGAAGAGCGATGGCGATCGCGGCGATGTGAAGCCCGCTGATCGAAAACAGATGTAATGTCCCACTCTCGATGAAGAGCTGCTTTTGCACCAGCGACAGATCGACCACCTCGCCCAACAGCATCCCGCGAATGATCCCCGCCAAGTCGGGGTGACTCTCGAGTCCTTGCGTGAGAATGACCGCGAAATGCTTTTGCGCGGCGGCGCAAAGTTTCCTGTATCGCGTGGCGGGCCGGGTTTCGCGGAGCACTCGACCGGGCGTCAGCTTGAAGTTCACGCCGGAGTTGAGGAGAAAACCGTCGAATGTATTCGCCGCGACACTACGCGGGATCGGTTGGAAAACGCCGCTGACCAAAATTTCCGCCGTGGGAAGCGGTGCGGCCGACGCAGCGACGGAGGTCGATGTCGACATCGTCGCCTTCGGTTTACGCAGGGAGAAATACGTTTGCTGCCCTTCGAGTTCACGCGCCGTTTCCGAGTGAACGATCTGCGCCAAACCGCTGATCGTGGGCTTGCCATGGGTCGCGGCGAAGAGTCGATCGATGCGCAGAATCAGGCGCATTTCACGCGGTGGGCGATCCGCCCAGGCGTCGAAGCGGGCCTTCCGGAGTTCGAAATACGCGATGCTCGTCAGGCAAAGCGCGTAAACCATTGCGATTAACGCGAGGAATGAGTCACGCAACCGAAGACCGGCGACGAGTGCGATTGCCCCTGCGATGAGCAACGCCGGGACAGAAAGTGGCGTGCTCAAGACGTGACCAATCGACAGGCCCGCAATCATCGGCAGCAGAACCCAAAGGATGGGTGCGCGATGGCGGGTCGAGGGGTTTAGCATGGGTCAATGGCATGATAAAAAACATCCGATGACAATGTAACTGTACAAAATGCGGCAGTTGTCGTGAGCCAATTGCCGTGTATGGTTTTCGCCTATGCCCGCCGCCGAGCAGCCCGATCTTTTTGGAGACGCTAACGAGCCGACGACCCACGGCCCGCGCGAAATGGAAACGCCGAAGCCGGCTCATCAACCGCTCGCCGCGCGGATGCGTCCGCGGACCCTGAGCGAGATTGTGGGACAAGAGCATCTGACGGCGCCCGGGGCGCTGTTGCCACGGCTGATTTCCACCAATCGCTTCGGCAGTCTGATATTTTATGGGCCTCCGGGCTGCGGTAAGACCAGTTTCGCCGAGGTGATCGCACGGGAAACGAAAAGCCGTTTCGTGCGCCTCAATGCCGTGATGTCGAATGTCGCTGAACTGCGCGATATCCTCAGCACGGCGCGCCGGCTGACGGCGACGCCGACGCTGCTCTTCATCGACGAGCTGCACCGCTTCAACAAATCGCAGCAGGATCTGTTGCTGCCGGACGTGGAGGAGGGCAGCGTGCGTTTGATCGGGGCGACCACGCACAATCCTGGGTTTTACGTTAACCCGCCGCTGCTTTCGCGGAGTCATTTGTTTCGGCTCGAGCCATTGAAGCCGGAATCGGTCGCCGACGTATTGGAAAAAGCCCTACAAGATGTGGAGCGCGGCCTTGGCGCGCGCCAGCACACGGCCAAGCGCGATGTCCTGGTCGATCTCGCGGTGTTGTGCGACGGCGATTTGCGCCGTGCGCTCAACGCACTGGAAGTGATTGCCTTGAGCTTGCCGGAAGGCGCCGAGATCACGCCGCAGGAGTTGGAAATTTTCGCGCGCGAGCGGCGCATTCGCTACGACGCCGACGAGGATGAGCACTACGATACGATCTCGGCCTTCATCAAAAGCTGTCGCGGTGGCGATCCCGACGCTGCGATGTACTGGCTGGCGAAAATGTTGGTCGGTGGTGAGGACCCGCGATTCATCGCGCGACGCCTGGTGATTCTCGCGTCGGAAGACATTGGCCTCGCGGACCCGCTTGCCTTGCCGATGGCCGTCGCGGCGCATCATGCGTGTGATTTCATCGGGTTGCCCGAAGCTGAGCTGACCTTGGCCCATGCGACGCTCTACATCGCCCTCGCCCCGAAAAGCAACTCGGCCACCATGGCGCTGGGCGCGGCTCGCAGTGCGTTGACCACGCAGCCCGTCCAGCCTGTTCCGATCGCGCTCCGCGACAAGGGCGGCCAGGCCAGCAAGCGCATGGGCCATGGCAAGGGCTACGTCTACTCGCACGAGTTTCCCGAGGGAATATCGGGTCAAAATTACCTCGAGAAACCGCTCACGCTCTACGAACCCAAGCCCAATGGCGCGGAGGCGAAAATCGCCGAGCGATTGGCTCGGTGGCGCGAGCTGAAGAAGAAGGCTGCGGCAAACCAATGATGAATGAAGAAGGAAGAATGCAGAATGGGGAAGACGAAGGCTGAAGGCTGAGTACGGAAGACGAAGGTTGGCTGCGGGATGTGGTTGGTTGGAAAAAGTTGAATCGTAAGTCTTCGGTTTTTCGCTAGATTTGACGCATGAAGTCCAGCGCTGCTTTTGCTTGCACACTTTTGCTTGTCGGTTCGGTGGGATGGAACTTGTCGGCGGGCGCGACGCCCACTCCGGCAAAAAAACAGGGCGCCTCTGGCGCGGCGGCGGCCAATTCTGCGACGGCAGCAAAGGCGACGCCGGCGGCCTCGGTCACTCCCACGCCGACTCCCGTGGACCCAGACGCCATCGTCATTCCTGGCACCGTTCTTCCGCGCAAAAACGGCGGCTTCGTGAGCCTCACGTTGGACCACGGCAATTTCCGTCTCACGTTCTACGATGCCAAGAAGCAGGCTGTTCCCGCCGAAGCGTCGAAAGCCGCGGCGCGCTGGAATCCGAAGGCGAAATTTGGCGAGGACCGCACCGTTCTGCTGCCCGTAGAAGACAATGCCGCGCTAAAAGGTTCTCGTTTCGTCAAACCACCTTTCCCGATTCTCGTCTACGTGACGCTGCTGAACGAGCAAGGCGTCGACACCGAAAATTTTGTTTTCAACTTCAGACCCTGAGCGGGGCCTAAGTTTGCGCGACGACCTGAGATGAGCAGCTCACGGCGATGATCGCAGACGGCGCCGGGCCGCCGTCCAGTTGACAGCAGCGGGCGGGAGCGAGAGGGTGGCCGTCCTTATTTTTATGACGACGCCGGCCACCGATCACTTCGATTCCGTCGAATCAGCCATTCAGGATATTGCGGACGGGAAACTTGTCATCGTGACCGATGACGAGGACCGCGAGAATGAAGGCGACCTGATCATGGCGGCGGCGAAGGCCACGCCACAGACGGTCAACATGATGATTCGCTACTGCAGCGGCATCATCTGCGTGCCGATGATCGAGCACCAACTGCGCCGCTTGGGTCTTGGTCCTATGGTGGCGCGGAACCGCGAATCACATCGCACGGATTTCACCGTGAGCGTCGATGCGGCGGAAAATATTTCCACGGGCATCAGCGCGGCCGATCGCACGGAAACCATCCGGCGCCTCGCCGATCCCGAAGCGAAGCCGGAGCAGTTCGTGCAGCCCGGGCATGTTTTCCCGTTGCGCTCGCGCCCCGGCGGCGTGCTCGAACGCGCCGGCCATACCGAGGCGGCGGTGGATCTGGCCATTCTCGCCGGGCTGCCGCCGAGCGGCGTTTTGTGCGAGCTCGTGAACGACGACGGCACTGTCCAGCGGTTGCCAGAACTGATTCAGTTCAAGGCCAAGTTCGGGCTGAAGATGATCTCGATTGCGAAGCTCATCGAGTACCGCGTGCAGCGCGATCACCTCGTCGAGAAAGTGGTTTCGAAACCGTTTTCGTCCGAATACGGCGAGTTTACGGTGCATGTTTTTCGCAGCTTGCTCGACAACCGGCACCACATCGCGTTGTCGATGGGCGAACTCTCCGGCGACGCGACGCTCGTGCGGGTGCACTCGGAAAATTTGTTGAGCGATGTTTTTCGCGGAAAGAACATGCGCAGCAGTCGCGATCTGAACGCAGCCTTCAACGCGATCGCGAAAGCGGGCCGCGGCGTGGTGGTCTACATGGAGCCGTCGAATCCTCGCGAACTCATCGTGAAGCGACTGAGCGCGGCTCCGGGCGAATCGACGCTCCCGATGAATTTTCGCGATTACGGAATTGGCGCACAAATTTTACGTGCGCTCGGGCTCGGAAGGATTCGGTTGATGACCAACAATCCTCGCAAGGTCGTGGGCCTCGATGGTTACGGTCTCGAAATCGTCGAGCAAGTCGGGCTCTGACGCCCTCGCGAAATCGTGAAAATTTCCGGTTTGCGTGGGGGCGGGTGTCTGCCCCCATATGACCCGTTAGCAATCTCACTTCCTGCATGAGCCTCGACGCACCTGGTCAACTTTCCATCGACGCCTCGTCGTTTTCCGTCGGCATCATCGCCGCGCGTTACAACGCGGAACTCGTCGATGCGCTTCTCGATCAAGTGGTCGCCCAAATCAAAAGCGCGGGCGTGTCCGACACGCAGATTGAGGTCGAGCGCGTGCCGGGCTCCGGCGAACTTCCGGTCGCGGCGGCGCTCCTCGCGGACACGGGAAACTACGACGTGATTGTCACGCTGGGCGTCCTCATTCGCGGCGACACGATTCACTACGAGCTGATCGCCGATGCGGTTACGCAAGCCTTGCAAAGCGTCGCCCTCGAGTCGCGCATCCCGGTGATCAACGGCGTCGTGGTGGCGGAAAACTACCAGCAGGCCGAATCGCGCTGCCGCGGTAAAATCAATCGCGGCGCGGAGTTCGCTCGAGCAGCGATCGAAATGGCTGCGTTGAAGGAACGCCTTACCTGATGAGCAAAGCCCTATTTGCCCAGCGTCGTGACGGCCGCGTCGCGGCTCTCCAGTATTTATTCTCCTGGAGCATCAATCCTCCGAAAAATTTGGCGGAAGACCTCCGCGTGTTTTTCGAGAATCAGGAAAAGCCGCGCGAGCATTACGCTTTCGGCGAGGAACTGATCCACGGTGCGCTCGAGCATATCCAGGAAATTGATACACGGATCAAGGCGCTGGCGCACAACTGGGAATTCGACCGCATCGCCAAAATCGATCTCGGGATTTTGCGGCTCGCGATGTTCGAGATGATTTACCGCAAGGACATCCCGCCGGTCGTGTCGATCAACGAGGCGATCGATCTCAGCAAGGAGTTTTCCAACGCCGATGCGAAGCGCTTCATCAACGGCATCCTCGATCGTTTGAAGGATCAGCTGGGGCGCGACGCGCGCAAAGCCGGAAACGACGCGAGCTAAGCGCGCACGGCTTCGCAGCGGATCGCATTCCATCGCATCGCATGTTCGGTCTCTTCAAAAAATTCAAAGACGGTCTGGCGAAAACGGTCTCCGCGATCGCGTCGAAGACGGCGGCGATTTTTGGGCAGAAACCGATCGATGCCTCGTCCCTCGAAACGCTCGAGGAAGCGCTCTACACGGCAGACTTCGGCGTAGAGACGACCGAAGAAATTCTGGAGGAAATCAAAAGCGCCTACAAAAAGGACAAGACCCTGCGCGGACAGGAGGCCGCCGGAATCGGCGCCTCTGTTTTGAAGCGCGTGCTCGCGGGCTCCGAGGGCGTGCTCGAAACAAACCGGCCGGATGCCGCCGGCGGGAAAAAGCCGATCGTGATCGCGATGATCGGCGTGAATGGCTCGGGCAAAACCACGACCTCGGCGAAACTTGCGTGGAAGTTGAAGCAGGAAGGTCAGAGCGTGACGCTGGCAGCGTGCGACACGTTTCGCGCGGCGGCGGTGGAGCAACTGAAGACCTGGGCGGAAAAATTGGATTTGGAAATCGTCGCGAGTCATACCGGCGCCGACGCGGCCGCAGTGGCGTTTGACGCCTGGCAAGCGGCCAACTCGCGTGGCCGCGATTACGTGATCGTCGACACTGCGGGACGACTCCATACGAAGAGCAATCTGCTCGAGGAGTTGGCCAAGATCCGGCGCGTGTTGCAGAAACATGATCCAAGTGCGCCGCAGCATCGCTGGCTCGTGGTCGACGGAAGTCTCGGCTCGAATTCGATCGAGCAGGCCAAGGTGTTTCACGAGACCTTCGGGCTCACCGGCCTCGTCGTGACGAAGCTCGATGGCACGAGCCGCGGTGGCGCGCTCGTCGGCATTTATCGCCAGTTGAAGCTGCCGATTTTCTTTCTCGGTCTCGGCGAGCAAGCCGAGGACCTGCAACCCTTCTCGATCGAGAATTACGTCAACGCAGTCTTCGGCATCGAGAAGTGAAGGCGGAGGTTGGATTGGGTGGATTGGGCCCACGAATCACACGAAGGACACGAAACCCATTTTCTGATCTTTCCCACGGAATACACGGAAAGCACGGAAGGAATAATTTCATCAACCAGAGAGCCAAGTTTCAGAAATCAACCAATTCCCATTCCGTGTCTTCCGTGCATTCCGTGGGAAAACGGCGTTCTGCTTTCGTGTGTTTCGTGTGATTAGTGGGCCACTTCTGCGGATTGTTTTTCGTGGGACAATTCGCGGTCGGTCCAGCCGCGCCAGAGGGCGCGAGAGTGGACCGCGGGATCGATGTTGCGGCCGGTGAGAGGGAGCACGACGCGGCGCCCCTGGAGGTATCCAAGTTTTCCTGACAAACACGCAGCCAAGGCGGCCGCGCCGGCGCCTTCGACGCGCACATCCTCGCGCTCGGCCAGTTCGAAGATGGCGCGACTCAAATCATCTTCGGTGACGGTCACCACGTCGTCGACTCGCGTTCGCGCTTGGTGGAACGTGTATTCACCAACCTGCGACACGAGGAGACCATCCGCGACGGAACTCGAGGTGGGCACGCGCACCGGACGGCCTGCGTTCAGCGCGACCGTGAGGCTCGTCGCGTGCGCGGGTTCGACGCCAATCACCAGGGTTTCTGGCGAAAGCGCCTTTATCACGGTGGCAACCCCGGCGAGCAAACCACCGCCGCCGACCGGCACGACGATGGCGTCAAGGCCCGGCACCTGTTCGAGCACTTCGAGGGCGAGCGTGGCTTGACCGGCGACGACATTCGGATCGTCGAACGGATGCACGTAGGTGCGGTTTTCGCGCAGCGCGCAATCGACCGCGAAACGCGCGGCTTCGTCGAACGTGTTTCCCGAAAGAACAACATTGGCTCCGAGAGCGCGGCAGCGGGACACTTTAACGCTGGGTGCGGATTTCGGCATCACGACGGTGACAGCGATGCCGAGCAGCCCACCGTGGTAGGCGAGTCCAAGCGCGTGATTTCCGGCGGACGCGGCGATGACTCCGCGGGCGCGTTGCGCGGGAGTCAGCGAGAGAAGAGCGTTGCGCGCGCCGCGCTCCTTGAAGCTCCCGGTCACCTGTTCGAAATCGCGTTTGGTGAAAATCGACATGCCGCAGAGGTCGCTGAGCGGCGCGGAGTACGCGCACGGCGTGAGACGCAATCCGCCGTCGAGGCGCGCGCGCGCCTCCTGGACGGATTCGAGAGTAAGCGGTGTGGCATTCATGAGGAGATTTTTGAAAACAAAAAGCCCCGGGCTTTTCGGCCCGGGGCTTAGAAAGTGTCGTGTAGTTGATTTTTGACTACGCAACGTCTCCATGCCCGAGCCGGCGGCGAATAATCATCATCATGCCGATAATCATGGCGCGGGCGTTGTGGACGAGAGACGTCATTGAAGAAAGCGGACGGTATTGACGGGACTGCTCATGGCAAGCCTCGGCTTCAACGAGCGAGAGCAGCAGTGGTGCGGCAGCTTGCGAAGGCTCCTCGCGTCACTCTCATGATCGGCATGCTCGATCCACACGAAACGCGCGAAGCGACCGCCGAAAAGCCGCCAGTCACGGTGCTGTGCGGGTTTCTTGGCGCGGGCAAAACGACGTTGCTGAACCACTTGCTTCGCCAAGCCGAGGGGCGTCGCTGGGCCGCTGTGGTGAACGACGTGGCGGCGATCAATATCGATGGGGCCGTTGTACAGTCTTCCGGGGCCGACGCGGGCGATGTGGTCGAGTTGGGCAACGGCTGCGTGTGCTGCTCGAGTCGTGACGAACTTGGCGAATCGATTGCGCGTTTGGCGGCGAGCGGCGTTTACGAGCATATCCTCGTCGAAACGACAGGCGTGGCCGAGCCGCGCGGCATCGCGGCATTGTTTCTCCAGAAGAATCCGTTTGGGCGGAGCTTGAATGACTTCGCGCGCCTCTCGGCCCTCGTCAGCGTGGTCGATACGCCGCAACTGCTGGCAGAGAAATTCAAACCCGCCAAACCGGCGGACACCCCAGGGCTGCGTCCCGTTTTCGAACTCATCGTCGAGCAGATCGAATGCGCCGATGTTGTCGTGTTGAACAAGTGCGATCTGCTGGAAAACGAGCAGGTCGACGAAGCCGAGGCGCTCGTGCGCGGATTGAATGCACATGCGGAGGTCGTGCGCACGGAGCAGAGCCAAATCGCGTCGGAATATTTGTTGGAGCGCGCGCGCTTCGATCCGAAGGCGACGCTTGGAGGCGCGACGTGGATCCAGTTTTTGAATACAATCGCGCAGAGTGCGGGAAAAACGGAGCTGGTGAAGAAGCCTCAGGCTCAGCGGGTCAGCGCTCGCCATGAAAAACGCTTCGGCATTCGGTCATTCGTTTTTCAGGCGCGACGTCCGTTTCGGCAGGAGGCGCTGATGACGTTTTTGGAAAAACGGCGGCCAGAGCTTCTGCGTGCGAAGGGCTTTTTCTGGAGCGATGCGCGGCCGGACGAAATGGGATTTTTATCGGTTGCGGGTGGAACGGTGCGGATCGATTTCCTGAGTTATTGGTGGGCTTCGCTGGTGGAAAATGGCAAAGCACGCCGCTCGGAAGTGCCGCCTCAGCTCGATGCGATCTGGGAGGAGCCGCAAGGCGACCGCCGTCAGGAGCTGGTCTTCATCGGCATCAATTTAGACGAGCCCGCGCTGCGAGCGGAGCTGCAGGCGTGCTTGGCGAAAGCGTAAGGTGAGTGAGGGA
Organism: Opitutaceae bacterium; assembly: GCA_035765635.1. Classification (GTDB taxonomy): domain Bacteria; phylum Verrucomicrobiota; class Verrucomicrobiia; order Opitutales; family Opitutaceae; genus EW11. The sequence goes on along the minus strand of DASTWZ010000007.1, from coordinate 141,123 downwards.
AATGCGACGGTTTGGTTTTTGGGCCGCAAAGAGGCGCGAAAAAACGCAAGAAGGAGGAGGGCAGCGCGGGAATCATTCGGCATTCTTCGTTCTCACTTCGCCCTTCGATGCGCCGATGCTTTGTTGGATCATCATTTTGGTGACGGCGGCGGCGGGGCGGGTGAGGCGCCAGGTGCGAGTGGCGTTTTCGTCGTGCACGGTGACGATCGATTCGAGCAGCGGGCAACCCGGATCGGCGCAGCAAAATTCGTTTACAGTGACGACCGCATCTTCAGGCAAGCGAAGGACTTCACGCGTCCAGCGTTTGATCGCGAGTGTCTGCTCGAGGCGACTCGAGATGGTGCCGACCTCGGGTTTGTCTTCAGGCAGGACAGTAAAGCGGTGCATCGACGTTTCCACGTTACGATAGACGAATACGCCGTAAAGCGGTGGGTCGTGTATTCGCGAGTCAGGGAACTAGGAGCGGTCTTGGAATTGAGAGGACCTCTCAATTCTATGATAGCTCTCGATCCTTCCAGCCGAAGCTTGCCCCATCGCTCGCCGGCGGGCGATGATGCGCCTTCCCGTGAATCGCACCGCTCCAAAATCCTGCGTCTTGGAATGCCGAGAGCGACTGCTGCGTTTCGAGGAGCGGACGCTGGTCATGGGAATACTGAATGTGACGCCGGATTCGTTTTCCGATGGCGGACAATTTCTAAATCATGACGCGGCCGTCGCGCATGCGCTGCGGATGATCGCGGAAGGAGCGTCGGCCATCGATATCGGCGGTCAATCGACGCGGCCGGGATACGCTGAAATTTCCGCCGCGGAAGAGATCGAGCGTGTGGTACCCGTGATCGAACGCTTGCGCCGCGAGACGAGCACGGTGATCTCGATCGACACCTATAAGGCTGCTGTGGCGCGCGCCGCGCTCGAGGCCGGAGCGCACATCTTGAACGACGTACACGGCCTGCAAGGCGATCCGGAATTGGCGCAGATCGCGGCGCATTTCAGATGTCCGGTGATTGTGATGCACCAGGAAAAAACATTCCGCGAAGAGGCGGGCGACACGCTCGACAAGCTGCGCCGATTTTTCGACCGCTCCGTGGCGATTGCGGAAGCGGCGGGCATTGCTTCGGAGCAAATCGTCTTCGATCCCGGGATCGGTTTTTTCAAAACGCTCGAGCAGAATTTGGAAATCATCGCGCGTCTCGGCGAAATTCGCCGCTGGGGTTTTCCAGTTTTGCTGGGGGCTTCGCGCAAATCGTCCATCGGACAAGTGCTCGATCTCCCCGCAGAACAACGCCTCGAGGGCACGCTCGCGACGACATCGGTGGCGGCCTGGCAGGGCGTGGAGATGGTGCGCGTGCATGACGTGCAGCCCAATGTGCGCACGGCGAAAATGATCGCGGCGATTCGCGCGACGATACTTCCATGAACGGGAAAATTTTTCTGAAGAACGCGGTCTTCTACGGGCACCACGGCGACTTGCCGGAGGAGCGCACACTGGGGCAGCGCTTCATTCTCGATCTCACGCTGACGGTCGACCTGACGCTCAGTGCGAAGACGGATCAACTGAAGGACACCGTCGATTACGTCGGCATCTATGAACTGTGCCGCGAGGTGATCGAGCGCGAGCGCTTCAATCTGCTCGAGGCGCTCGCGTCGCGCCTGGCCGATCGTATCCTGGCCGTGAATACGCGCGTTTCGCAGGTCGACATCGTGGTGAAAAAGCCAGCGGTGCCGCTTCGCGGAGCGGTGGATTACGTCTCCGTCGAATTGATCAAGACCCGTGAAAACAGCGTTCCTGGCTCTCGGCAGTAATCTCGAAGATCGCGCGGGGAATCTCGCCCGCGCTTTGGCCGCTTTGCGCGACCGCTCGGACGGACGGCTGCGGGTCGTCAAGGTGTCTTCCATCTACCAAACCGCGCCGGTGGGGCCGGTCGAGCAGCCGGACTTCTACAATATTGCGGCTCAGATCGAGACGGATTTTCCGCCGGCGGATTTGCTGACCTACTGCCTGTCGACCGAAGCGGAACTCGGTCGCGTTCGCCGCGAACGTTGGGGGCCGAGAAAGATCGATATCGACCTGCTGAGTTATGAGGAGGAGCGGATCATTTCGGAAACGCTCTCGCTGCCGCATCCGCGCATGTTGGAACGCAGCTTCGTCATGATTCCGCTGGCCGAGATCGCGCCCCGGCTCGTGCTCGAGGGCGAGAGCGCAGCCTCGCGCGCGATTGGTTTCGGGGATCGCGGCATTCAGCGCATTGGACCAGTCCCCGGTTTCTCCGGCGCGAACTGAGTCATGAGTTCGGTCGTCGAAAAGCTTTACGGGCTGCCGGCGCCCGCGGAGGTGTTTCGCCGAATCAAGCCTCGCCGGCGGAGCTTTTTCCTGGACAGCGGATTGGCGGTTGGCCGTCTCGGCGCGTATTCATTTCTTGGATTCGAGCCGTTTCTGACCGTTGTCGCACGAAACGGCATCTGTCGGATCGAAGAGGAGGGGAGGGCGAGCGAAGAAGTCGCGGGCGAGCCGTTGGAAACACTCCGACGATTGCTCCAGCGCTATCGGGCTGAGGCGGATCCACGGCTGCCGTTCACGGGAGGAGCCGTTGGGTATTTGTCTTATGAATACGGCGCCAGCTGGGAGCGTGTTCCGTTGCGCGAAGGCCCGGCCGGCCACGGCGCTGTGGTGAGCGTGCCTGACTTTGAATTTTCATTCTACGACGGCCTGTTGGCCTTCGAACACGCGGCGGCACAATGGCACCTGGTGGTGAATCCCGTGCATCGGGCCGATGCGGAGCAGATCCGGCAGCGACTTTTAGACGCGGTGCAGCAGGAAGATTCGATGGCGGCGCAGGATCCAGTGACCGAAGTTGGTGAACCCAAAGGTGGCGCGCTACCCGCACCGGATGCTGACGCGGCGTGGTACATTTCTGCCGTTAGGAAGATCAAAGAATACATCGCGTCGGGAGACGTTTATCAGGTCAATCTCGCCCAACGCTTCCGCGGGGAATGGCGCGGCGATGCGCTTGCCCTGTTTTCGCGTTTGCGCGCACAAACGCCTGCGCCGTTCGCCGCGTATCTGACAACCTCGTTTGGGCATATCCTGAGCTGCTCGCCGGAGCGATTCATCCGCCTGAGCGACGGAAAAGTGGAGACCCGGCCGATCAAGGGAACCCGGCGTCGCGGAGTCTCGGCTGAAGAAGATGGTCGGATGGCAGCGGAGTTGCTCGCGAGTGCGAAGGAGCGCGCGGAGCTGCTCATGATCGTCGACCTGGAGCGTAATGATCTCGGCCGCGTGTGCCGGCCGGGTTCGATCAAGGTGACGCAACTGTACGAAATCGAAACGCACCCGACGGTGCTGCACCTTGTCGGAACTATCCGGGGCGAGTTGCGCGAGGGACTCGATGCGATCGATCTCTTGCGCGCCACGTTTCCCGGCGGGTCGATCACGGGCGCGCCGAAGATTCGTGCGATGGAGATTATTCGCGAATTGGAGCGGACTCCGCGCGACGTGTATACCGGCGCAATCGGCTTTCTCGGTTTCGATGGCGCCTGCGATTTCAATATCGCGATTCGCACCGTGGTCCTGCGCGGAACGGAAGCGTCGTATCACGTTGGCGCCGGCATCGTCTGGGATTCCGATCCGGAGAGCGAATACGAAGAGACGTTGATCAAAGGCCGCGCCTTGCAGGCGGCGTTTGCTTCGCAAAAAGGAAACACCTGATGTGCTGTCGTCGCTGTGAGATGCCATGAACACCTTGGTCGATCTTAATGGGGCAATTCTGCCCATCGAACAGACCGCTTTTGGCCAGCTGGCGCCCGCTTTCGCTTTTCCGCGCGGCCTCTTCGAAACTGTCCGCCTGATCGAGGGGCGTCCGGTGTTTTTCGCGGCTCATTACGAGAGGTTAGGAAAGAGCGCGGCCAAGCTGGGGTTTGCGCTGACCTCATCCGAAGCCGAATTGCGCGAACGCATCAGGAAGCTGGCTCAGGCGACCTCGGAGCAGAATGGAAACGTTCGGCTGATGCTCTTCGATGACGACGGCTGCGGCGTGAGCGAATTGATCGTGGCGCGCCACCATCCTTACACCTCCGCGCAGTACAAGCTCGGTTTCCGTCTGCTGACGATGATCGATGCGCGCGGCAGCGAAGGGGAAGGACACAAGAAGACGAACTACGAAAAGAACCGCGTGGGACGGGCCAAGGCGCAGGAAAACGGCTTCGACGAGGCGCTTTTTGTCAGCGAGACTGGGCAGCTTTTCGAGGGAGCCGTGTCCAATTTGTTTCTGGTTAAAGATGGCACCTTGAGCACGCCGCGGTTGCGCGATGAAGTTCTGCCTGGCGTTGCCCGGCGGCAGATACTGGAACGGAGCGGACTTCCAGTGATGGAAGGTATTCTAACGCGTGAGATGCTCCACAATGCCGACGAGGTTTTCGTCACCAACGTCCTGCTCGGGATCATGCCCGTGAGCCGAGTGGACGAAGCGGTGTATCCGATCGAGAACTACACCGTAGCGCCGTCGCTCACGCACGCCTTTCAACAGTGGCAGAAGGAATCGATCAGCTAGAACAATTCGAAAGCCTTTTTAGCCGCAAGGAGGCACAAAATGCGCAAAGAGGATTCTGAGTCGGCGATGTCGTTGGAACTTTTCGGTCCACAAAGCGGTTGGGGTATTGGTTTGTAACTCCAAACCAAAATACCTGACCGCTCCCGAGCGTCGAATGCCTGAGCCGCGTCGGCCTAGTAAGAGTCCTCTTTGCGTATCTTGCACTGCTGTCCCGCAGAATCGCTCAATTCCGCGAGGATTCTTTTGCAAATGGATGCGGGCTCCGAGGTAGGGCGAGCGGTCCCTCGCGAGCCGCTTTGACGTGTGGCTCAACCCGGAGGTTAGGCCATACGGTTGCGGCTCGCGAGAGACCGCTCGCCCTACCCACTGAGGCTGGCCATGCCTTCATTCTTCATTCAGCATTCTTACTTCTTACTTAGCGCGCCGCGCTATGCCTCTTTGCGGCTAAAAAAAAGATAGCGATCGAAAGCTCTCAGGCTTCGCACTTCAGCACGTAGACTGCGCCTTGCTCGCTGCCGATGGCCAGATAGCGATCGTCTGGAGACCAGATCAATTTCGTTGCGGCGTGAGGCATCTTGATCGTGGCGCGCAGGGGTTGTTTCCGGTCCGGACTCCACAGCATCACGGCCCCATCCTGCGAGGCCGTCGCCAGGAGGCTGTGACTGTTTTGAAATGCCACGGCGCAAACCTTCGCGTCATGCGGAAACATGAGCGGCTCGCGTCCCTCCGGTCCCTCGCCAGAGCAGTCCCAAAGGCACGCATCTTTACCACCTCCCGTCGCGAGCCAGCGGCCCGTTTGATCGAAGGAAAGCTCCTTCACCTTGCCTTCATACCCGCTCATGTGCAGTTCCACGTCGGTGTCGGGAATCCAGAGATGGACGCTCGGATCCTGGTTGCCTGAAACGAGCCATTTGTTGTCGGGAGACCAAACCAAAGCGTGAATGCCATTGGCATACGGGAACTCCTTCTGAACGTGAAAATCGTTGGCGTCCCACAAACAGACCCCGCCAAAGTACGCGGCCGCGACGCAGCCTCCGGCGGGCTGCCACGCAATCGCGGAGATCGTTTTCGGCGCGGGCTTGAATGTGTGTTGAATCGTGCCGTCCGCTTTCGCGAACACCAACTGCCGTCCCGCGCTGGCAGCGAGGAGTGGCTCATCTGACGCGTTAGAGAGGGCCGCGCTCGCTCCCGTTTTTGCCCGTGGGCGCCAGGCGAGGTGCTCCACCCAGCCGTTGCCGAGTTTGGCCGTGGCGAGATGCTGTCCTGCGCCGGCGTCCCAAAACTTGACGGCGCCGTCCTGGCCGCCGGTGGCCAGAAGCTGCGTCGCCGACGTTGGCGCCCAGCTCAGGCAGTTGGCACCCTGGTCGTGCGCTTCCAAGACGTGCAGCTTTGCTCCGTCGTTCAGTTGAAAAATCGTGACGTTGCCTGCCGCGGAGGCTGCGGCGATCTTCGTGCCATCGGGTGAGAACGCCAGGTCGATGGCGTAGTCGTCGAGCGCAGCTGCCCAATGCTTGGTCAGTTGCATGTTCAGGCGAGACAGGCCTTGAAGCTTTCGGTCAACGCGGCGCGATCCAATTTTTTGCCGATGAAGACGAGAGTATTCGTGCGAGCGTCGGTGCCCCACGGACGATCGAATTTCGCATCGAAGAGCATGTGGACTCCTTGGAAGACCAGTCGTTTGTCCGAACCTTTCACGCTGAGCACACCCTTCATCCGGTAGATGTCGTTGCCCTTCGTCCGCAGGAGCGTGCTGATCCACTCGTTCAAGCGTTTGCCGTCGAGGTCACCGGGAATGCTCAGACCGACGGAAGCGACTTCGTCCTCGTGCGAGTGCGTGTGCTGAAAATCTTTTTGCCAGACCGGCTTCACCACGTCGCCGTTGACGTGGATGTGAAGCGGGTCTTCGCCGCAGCCTTCGAAGACGAGATAGTTGCCCGTTTTCGGCACCTCGAGTTTGTAGTGGCCGTGCCCCTGCTCGAGGAGAAGACGGTTCAATGTAGGGCCAACTTGGATACGTTCGCCGCCTGGCACTTTGTTTTCCCAATCGGAAAAGGTCACGACCGCGGCGTCGCGCGCTTCGTTGAGATCTTTCTCCGAGAGACTTTTCGCCGGGACGATCACCACGTCGAGTTCGTCGGGATTGCCGTGGTGATGGTGGTGATGCGCGTGATCGTGCTCGGTGTGGTCGTGACTGTGCTCGTGGCCGTGATCGTGATCATGGCCGTGCTCGTCATGGGTGTGGCCGATGACGAGTTCGTGCGTGCCCTCGGGGAGCGGATAGACTCCCGCCCATTCGAAGGGATATTCCGGCTCGAGGAACGACGGATTCAGCTCTGTCGCCCGCGAGAGATTGAAGCCGCCGACGTTGAGCACGTGCTGGAGATCGATTGTGGCATTCTGGGTGCGATGGATGCGCGCGGCCGCGTTCATCCGACGGATGCGGGCTTCGAGTTTATCGAGGTCTCCTGCGGGGACCAGGTCGGTCTTGTTGAGGATGAGCACGTCGGCGAACGCGATCTGCTTCTGCGCTTCGGGCGAATCGTCCAGGTGCTGCCAAATGTGCTTCGTGTCGACCACCGTGACGATGCCGTCCAGGCGGAAGCGACTGCGCATCTCATCGTCGGTGAAAAACGTCTGGGCCACGGGGCCTGGGTCGGCGAGGCCGGTGGTCTCGATCAGGATGCCGTCGAGCTTGTCCTTGCGTTTCATCAAACGGCCCAGGATGCGGATAAGGTCTCCGCGTACCGAGCAGCAGATGCACCCGTTGTTCATTTCGAAGAGTTCTTCTTCGCTTTGGATGACGAGTTGATTGTCGACTCCGACCTCGCCGAATTCGTTTTCGATGACCGCGAGTTTCTTGCCGTGCTGCTCGGTCAGGATGCGGTTGAGCAGGGTGGTTTTGCCCGCGCCGAGAAAGCCGGTGAGGACGGTGACTGGAATTGAATCGTCGGAGGCCATGAGCGAGACGGTGCCCACGAATCACACGAAATCAATTTCCTGATTTTCCCCACGGAATACACGGAAAACACGGACTAAAAACCCACGTTTTCCGTGCCGTCCGTGCATTCCGTGGGAAAATGGTATTCTGATTTCGTGTCCTTCGTGTGATTCGTGGGTATCGCCCGTGTCTTTGGTGGCGCCTCAGATCGTGCGCAGTTGCACGCTATCGATCAGGCGATCTTCCGAGAGGATGTCGGTGACGATGATGAGCTTGTCGCCCTTGCGCAGACGCCCGCTGCTGAGCAGCACGTTGATCGCGTGGGTGATCGTTTCATCGGGATCCGATTGAAACGGCATGAGGAATCCTTCCACAGCGCGCAGGAGTCGCAGTTGTCGCAGCGTGTCGAGCGAAGGCGTGAAGGCCAAAATCGGCGCGCGCGGCGGACGCAGCGCAGCCAGGCCGCGAGCCATGAAACCCTGGCGCGTGAACGTCATCAGGTTGCCGCCTGCGACCTCGTTCGCCATGACCACGGCGGCCTGCAGCACTTTCATTTTTTCCTGCGCGAACTCGGGCGATTCGACCGCCTCCGACTCCATCTCGTTTTCGATACGGCGCGAAATTTTATCCAGTATCTGAACGCACTCGTTAGGGTAGCGGCCCACTGTCGTTTCGCCGGAAAGCATGACGCAGTCCGCGAGCTCGTACACGGCGTTCGCCACATCGGTGATCTCTGCCCGCGTGGGCATGGGGGAGGTGATCATCGATTCGAGCATGTGCGTCGCGATGATGAAGGCTTTGCCGTGCGCGAGACAGGTGCGCGCGGCGCGGCGCTGAATGATGGGCAACTCCTCGAAGGGACACTCGATGCCGAGATCGCCGCGCGCCACCATCAGTGCGTCGCAGGCCTGGACGATGCCCTCGAGGTTCGCGATCGCGGTTTGATCCTCGATTTTGGCGATGATGCGTGCGCTCGACTTGTGCTCCCGTAAAAACTCGCGGAGCTTTTCGATGTCGGACGCTTCACGCACGAAAGACAGCGCGACGAAATCGATGCCTTCTTCGAGGCCAACCAACGTATCGAGCCGGTCCTTTTCCGTGAATGACGGGAGGTTCACTTTCACGCCGGGCAAATTGATATGCCGGCGCGAGGTGAGTTGTCCCGGGATCAACACGCGGCAGCGAATGTGCGACTCCTTTTTCTCCAGCACCTCGAGTTGAATCAGGCCGTTGTCCACGAGCACCGTGTCGCCCACGTTGATGTCCTTCGCGAGGTCCTTGTAGTTCACGTCGACCGACCGAATCTCTTCGCTGGCGGGTCCGGAGGTGGCGCGCACGGTGAAATCGAAAATTTCGCCGGGCTTCAGCTCGATCGGCGCAGCGACGTCGCCGGTGCGGATCTCGGGACCTTTGATGTCCATCATGATCGCGACTTCGCGATTCAGCTTTTTCGAAACATCGCGGATGCGGCGAATCACCTGGCGCGTCCAATCATGTTTCGCGTGCGCCATGTTGAGCCGAACCACGTCGGCTCCTGCTCGAAAAAGCTTTTCGAGCATTTCTTCGCTCTCGGTCGCGGGACCGAGCGTGAAAATTATTTTCGTGCGGCGAAACGATGACGTGAGCGAGACCATGGGGATAAAGCGATTCTGTTGGCACTATCGCGGCAACCCTGCACAGGCCACGCCATTAGAACGTGACAGTCTTGCTGCGCGATCCGCGCCACCGTCGAGCCGGCGCCGCCACGGTTACTGCACGTTAAAGAACGGTGCGCTGCCGCCGGGGGCGACGATCGAAATTGGGCACCGCAGCCATGGCGTCGCTTCGCCAAACGTGCCCTGCACAGCGCTGAGGCTGTTGCAGTCGCGGCTCAAATGCGTGAGAAAAATGTGCTGCCAGCGCGTCGAGACGGTGGCCTGCAGGAGCTCGCGTGTGCTCTGGTTCGAGAGGTGGCCGTGGCGTCCGCCGATGCGTTGCTTCACCGGCCAGGGGCGGCGCGTGTCGGCCTTCAGCATTTCGCTGCAGTGATTCGACTCGACGACGACCACGTCGCTGCGGCGCACGTGCTCGTGAACGTGCTGAGGCGCGTGACCGAGATCGGTCAGCCAAACCACGGAACGCTCCGGGCAAAACAAATCGTCCTCGAAGCCATGGCTGAAGCGGAAGCCGACCGGTTCCTGCGCGTCATGTGGCACGCTGAAGCTGTGCACTTCCAGGTCGCGAAAGCGAAACCGCGAACCTGTCTCGAAAACCTGCCACGCCGGGCGGTGTTCGAGCGACGACTGCAAGACGCGAGCCGTCGATCCATTCGCGAAAACCTGAATCTTCGGATGTTTCGCCAATCCAGAGAGCGCGGCCGAATGGTCGCCATGCTCGTGGGTCAGAAAAATCGCGTCGATCTGCGCGATCGACTCTCCAATCGCCTCGAGCATCTGGCAGATTTTTCGCGCCGAAAATCCCGCGTCGACGAGGATGCGCGCGTTTTCCGTCTGCAAGAAAGCACAGTTTCCTGAGCTGCCACTGCCGAGAATAGAAAACCGCATCGCCATCTCGATCGGATCAAGCGCTCGCGGAATTTCCAGTGCAAGCTTCGACGCCGCGCGAACGCATTTTTTGCCGCGAACATTTTCCTCTGCGCGGCGAGGCGTGTAACTCTTTGCGCCGAACTGCATCGTAAGCTTCGCAGGACTCGAACCATGTCGGGGCGTTGACCTGCGACTTTAACTGCTCTCTATTCAACCCTTCATGCACACCGATCAGTCAAAGCCGGTTTCCGCCGGCATCACGTCCCGTTCGCTCAACGGGATCGTGTACATCACGCGGCGTGCACACTTCAACGCCGCGCATCGGCTGCACAACCCGGATTTCTCGCAGGAGTGGAACACCCAACAGTTTGGCCTGTGCAACAACCCGCGGTGGCACGGCCACAACTATATGATCGAAGTGACGGTCAAGGGTCGCCCGCATCCAGAAACCGGATACGTGATCGATATTGCGGAATTGAAGAAGGTTATCAACGAGGCCGTCATCGACCCGTGCGATCATCGCAATCTCAACGAGGAAGTTGAGTTCTTGAAGGGAATTTTGCCGTCGACGGAAAACCTGGTGGTCGCGTTTTGGAAACAGATCGAGCCGCGCATCACCTCGGGAAAACTTCATTCCGTTCGCCTCTACGAAACCGAGAGGAACTACGCCGAGTTTTTAGGAGAAACATAAAACCATCAGCCAGCTAAGCGGCCCCCCACAAGAGGAGCCGCCTACGGAGTTATCGTAACCAACCGCCTGGCCTGAGCATCAAAAAAACGAACCATGAAATCATTAGCAACCGGAGGCTCCGTCCTCGCCGCCCGACCGCGCAAGTCTGCGCAGAAGGCCATGTACCTGCACCACGGACCAGGAGGGACGAAGCCAAAATTCGCGCGCGAGTACGACGAGCGTTTTGCCGTCACCGACGAATATCGCGAGGCGCTGCCCGACATGATGGAAGCGGTGGACGCCATTCAGGGCGCGCCCGTTTCCATTCAGCAGGTCGGTGTATCCAATTTCAAACTACCGCTGAAGATCGCCGCGAAAAAAGGTCCAGCCGTGACCGTCGAGGCGAGCGTGATGGGATCGGTGTCGCTCGATGCCAATTTGAAGGGCATCAACATGAGCCGAATCGTCCGCTCGTTCTATGAGCACAAGGACGAGACGTTCACGTTGGATCTTCTGAAAAAGATTCTGGCGAGATACCAAAAGTCTGTCGGAGCGATGGAGGCGCGTCTGCGCGTTTCGTTTTCCTATCCGATCATTCAGAGGAGCCTGCGCAGCGGCTTGTCGGGCTATCAATATTATCAAGTGACATTCGAGGGCACGCTGGACCGCGCGGGCGTGTATCGCCGTTTCCTTGAAATGGATTTCGTCTACTCGTCGGCCTGCCCGTGCTCGGCGGAGTTGGCGGAGCATGCGCGCGACCAACGCGGCGTGTACGCGATCGCGCACAATCAGCGGAGCAAAGCGCGCATCAAGGTGGAATTGGCCGACGGCAAAAAAATCTTCATCGAAGACCTGCAGGCCCACGCATTGCGCGCGCTGCGCACGGAGACGCAGGTGATGGTGAAGCGCGAGGACGAGCAGGCGTTCGCCGAGCTGAATGGGGCGCACATCAAATTCGTCGAGGACGCGGCGCGTCTGCTTTATCGCGAACTAGAATCCGACGCGCGCATCAAGGATTTCCAAGTGGCCTGCGCGCATCTGGAGTCGCTGCATTCTCATGATGCAGTCTCCGTGATCGCCAAGGGCGTGCCTGGAGGCTTCGCAGCGGACTTCACCGATTTCCGTTCGCTAATTTGCTGAGCGCATCGCGCCGTCGCCATGCCGAAGCCGCTGATTGTTGTGACGGGGGCCTCTCAAGGCATCGGCGCGGCCATCGCGCGCGCATTTGCGAAAGAACTCCGCGGCTCACGTCTCGCGCTGATCGCGCGTTCCGAGGGCAACCTGCGCCGGGTGGCGAAAGCGTGTGAGCGTGCCGGCGCCGGCATGGCCCGGGCGTTTCCCTGCGATGTTTCGGATGCGGCGGCGGTCGCTCGAACGGCGAAGGCGATTCTCGGCGAGTTGGGCGTGCCCGATGTTCTGGTCAACAACGCCGGGAGCTTCCAGCCGGCGACTTTTCTCGAAACGTCGGTGGAGACGTTCGACGAACTCATCGCCGCCAACCTTCGCAGCACCTTCCTGGTCTCGAAGCAGTTCGTACCTGCGATGGTGAAACGCAGACACGGGCATGTCTTCAATATGAGTTCCATCGCCGGGCTGGATGCGTATCCGAACTCCAGCGCCTATTGTGCGGCGAAGTTCGGCGTGGTGGGGCTGAGCAAGGTGATGCGCGAAGAACTTAAACCGCACGGGGTTCGGGTAACCGTGGTGTGTCCGGGAGCGACGGTTTCGCCCTCTTGGTCGAACAGCGGAGTCGAGCCCTCGCGCATGATTCCTACCAAGGACGCGGCTCGCGTTTTTGTGGACGCTTTCAAGCTCAGCGAACGTACGGTCGTCGAGGAAATCGTTTTGCGGCCGCAACTTGGAGATTTGTAACGGGCGGGCATCCCGGCGCATTCTGCAACGGGCGCGCAAAGAAATGGCTTAAGGAGTCGGCCGAAGCGGCGGTACTCTTGCAGGGTGCATGTGCTGACTTTGGGCCGTCTTGCCGATTGCATGAAAGGAAAGCGCGACTCAATGGCGTGGTCGGGCTTATGCTATTGAAAAACAGCAGCTTAAAGGGGCCGTAACATCCTTGGCATGACGAACGCTACAAAGAGGGCAGATCAAAAAGATATGAACTCTTCGAACGCTATCGGATTTCTCGCATTGGGCTCCCTGATGAACGCTCTTCCGGTCGTTGCCCCTGCTCTTGTTGCTGGAAACATCATTGTTGCTGACCTGACGGGTAGTGCCCTGTGGCTGCACACAATGGGGATGTTCATCAGCATCCTCGGTGGCAGCAAATTGATCCGCGATTCGGTCAGCACGTATCGCGCTGCGTCCGCAGCCCGTGTTGCTGCCCGTCAGGCTGTTCCTGTTCCGCAAGCTGCCGCACCCGCGCCGTCCGGCGCCCTTCAATCGGCCTAAGCCTATCGGCAAGCTAAGCCCTCGCGGCCAACAAAGTTACTGTACCAAACAACTCAGTCCGCGTTCTCCATCGAGCGCCCGGTTTTCTCGCCGGGCGCTTTCGTTTTTTTGGTGGCCGCTCCGTTGGCGGTACCCGCTTTCCCTACAGCAGCGTCTGCTGGCTTCCGCCGCCGGGGGCGGCGGTCAGGCCGATGGCTTGATATCCTTTCGCCGTAAGCATTCGGCCCTGAGGAGTGCGTTGCAGATAACCCTCCTGAATCAGGAAGGGCTCGTGAACTTCCTCGAGCGTTTCGGCTTCTTCGCCGACGGCGACGGCTATCGTGTTCATGCCGACCGGGCCGCCGCGGTAATTTTCGGCCATGATGCGGAGCATGCGCTTGTCCATTTCATCGAGCCCCGCCGCATCGATTTCGAGCAACTCGAGCGCGGACGAAGCAATGGGCTTGGTGATTTTGCCGTTGGCTCGCTCTTGGGCAAAGTCCCGCACGAAATTGATCAGGTTGTTGGCAACACGCGGCGTGCCGCGCGAACGCGTGGCGATTTCCCGCGCGCCGGCCTCGTCCACCTCGACCTTGAGCAACGCGCAACTGCGGCGGACGATGTTCACCAGCGTGTTGATATCGTAATAGTCGAGCCGCGTCTGCAGCGTGAAGCGCGACCGCAACGGCGCGGTGAGCAGGCCAGCGCGCGTCGTCGCGCCGACCAAGGTGAATTTCGGAATCGAGAGTCGCACGCTGCGCGCGTTCGGGCCCTGGTCGATCATGATATCGAGCCGAAAATCCTCCATCGCCGAGTAAAGGTACTCTTCGACGGTCTTCGGAATGCGATGAATTTCGTCGATGAAAAGAAGGTCGCCTTCCTCGAGATTGGTTAACAATCCCGCGAGATCGCCGGCCTTTTCGATGACCGGTCCGGATGTGACGCGCACGTTTTTCCCGAGCTCGTGCCCGAGGATGAAAGCCAGCGTGGTCTTGCCGAGACCGGGAGGGCCGCTGAGCAGGATGTGATTGAGCGGCTCGCCCCGGCGCTTCGCCGCGCCCACCATCACCTGCAGACGTTCGACCGTCTTGGGCTGCCCCGCGAAGTCGCCAAAAGAAAGCGGCCGAAGCGCCGCCTCCGCCTGGCTCATCGGAGACGTTAGGGTTGAAGTGACGTAGTTCACACCCTTCGGAGACGGGTCGGAGGCGGGCATTGAGAATTTAGAGAGATTAGCTGCAGCACCAGATCATCGATCGTTCATCGCAAATCAAAGCGCGAGTCGCGGACCGGCGGGATGATGAATCGAAAGCGCCTCATTTCCATTCCACGTCCGCGCCCAGCGCCCGGAGGTTTTCCACAAACCGCGGGTGGGCGCGTTTGATCGTGTCCGCGTTTTTTACGATGCTTCGACCCGGAATGCTCGCGGCCACCATGTACAGGCCGATCGCGGCGCGAATCACATACGGAGCGTCGACCACGGCGGGACGCAGCGGCCGGTCCCCGAAAACGATGATGCGATGCGGGTCGCTGACGACCACATGGGCTCCGTACTTCGCGAGCTCGGGCATCCAGGAAAAACCGTTTTCGTAAACCTTGTTCCAGAAATGAATCGTGCCTTTGCAATGCGTGCTGAGGGCGATCATCAGCGGCAGCAGGTCGACCGAGAAATAGGGCCACGGCGCCGCCTCGATTTTCGGCAGCAAGTTGGAGGTGTAGGGCTCCTCGATCACGAGCGATTGGTTGCGACGAACGATCGCCGTGTCGCCTTCGTGCTCGACGATCACGCCGAGCTTCTTGAAGGCGCGCGTGATAAGATCGAAGTGCTGGGGAAGCGATTTCTGGACGCGCACTTCGCCGCCCGTGATGGCGCCGAGAGCAAGGAAAGTGACGACCTCGTGGTAATCTGTATTCACATACACACTACCGCCGCCGAGACTCCCGACGCCCTCGACTTTCAGCATGCTGGTACCGACACCCTCGATCTTGGCGCCGAGGGCGATGAGCGCAGCGCAAAGGTCCTGAACGTGTGGCTCACTTGCGGCGTTAATCAAAGTCGACGTGCCGCTGGCCAGCGAGGCCGCCATTAGGAAATTTTCCGTCACCGTCACGGACATGTAGTCGCACCAGTGACGATTGCCTTCGAAACCCTTGGGCAACGCGATCACGAGCGGTTCGCCGGTGTCGATGACCGCGCCGAGCTTGGCGAAAATCTCCAGATGAGGATCAATTTCCCGAATGCCGAGGGAACAGCCCTTCGCGTCGGCCCGGATTTCGATGCGCTTCAGGCGATGCAACAAACCGGGGTAGAGCAGGACGGTCGATCGCATGTCCTGCGGCAGTTGATCGTCGGTGAGCTCGTTGCGAAACGTCGAGTGGTCGACGTGCATGACGCCGGCGGCTTTGTCCCACTCGATCTTCGAGCCCTGCTGCCTCATGAACGCGACAATCTTGTCGAGATCGGTGATGGCGGGGACGTTGTTGATCGTGACCGGTTCGTTGGTCAGCAACGTGGCGCAGACGATGGGAAGCGCGGAGTTTTTGTTGCCGGACGGGACGATCGTCCCGGAGAGCGGCTTACCGCCATTGACGATGAGATCAGCCATGAAAAGCGCAGTGAAAGTGTGTGCGAGAGTTCGTCTCAGTGGCGTGCGCACTCAAGTGCGAAAGCGGTTTTATCCGGCATTTCACGGCACAAAAAAAGGCGCCCGCCTGCGCGAGCGCCTGAAGTGATCGGTTTTATCCGTTGCTCGGACCACCGCCCTCGCCGGAGCGTTGGTCGCCGCCGCGATTTTCGCCGCGGAAACCGCCGCGTCCGCGACCGCCGCGGTGACGCCGACGGCGCTGTCCGCCGTCGAAACGGCCTTCGCCGCCCTCGCGGGAACCTTCGTCGGCGAACTGGCCGCCTTCGCGAGGTCCGCGATTTTCGCCGCCGCGGTTTTCACCGCGATAGCCGCCGCGATTGCGATGACCGCCGCCGCGGTGTTGTCCGCGGTTTGGATCGTATGGACGGCGCTCGCCAGGCTGCGTGCTGGGTGTCGATGCTGCCGTGGTCGTTTCCGGAGTGTCGCTGAAGAGACCCTTCAGCCAACCGAAGAAACCTTTTTTGGCCGGTTCGGGCGCGGCCGGGATCGGACGCGATTCGAACGAGCGTTCGCGCGGCTGGAATTGGCGTTGGCCGCGATTTTCACCGCGGTCGCGTCCTTCGCGATTCTCACGACCCTCGCGCGGCTGGCGCGGCTCACGAGGTTCACGCGATTCGCGGGGTTCACGCGGTTCGCGAGGCTCACGAAACTCGCGTGGCTCACGGCCTTCTCGAACGTCCCGCGGTGCTTGTTCGCCGCGAGCTTCGTTGAAACGTGGACCGCCTTCGCGCCGTTCCGGTCGGAAGGTGCCGCGCTCTTCACGGCGTGGCTGCGGAGGGGTTTCGCTGGTTGAAGGAGCGGCGTTTTCAGGGCGCGCGCCTTGTGGGAAGGAGTTGCTTTCCCAGCTCTGGGCAGGACGGGCGCGATCTTCCGGAGGGAGGATCTTGAGCTCGGCCTTAGGTTCGGGAATCGAAGGCGCCGCAGGCTTCGGTTGCGGCTGCGCTTCGACGCTTTGAGGATTGCTGACGGAAGCGGGTGCGGCGGGCGCACTCGCGATGGGGCTGACAGGAGCAGGCGTGGCTGCGGCGGGCGTTGGACTCGCGGGAGTCGCGGGTTCGGCGACGGCTGCAGGCTGCTCAGGCGCGAACGGGTTTTTGTACTCGCGTTCCGCCGTGACCACCTGGATGGCGGTCGGTTTGTAATCGCCCTTCGGGGCGTTGCTCGAGGTGGCTGTCGCGGATGATGAACCGCGTTTTCCGCGCGCGAGACCTGAACCGCGCGTTCCCGCAAAACCAAAGGCGGGCGTGGCGGCATTTTCCTGGGGCGCGGAATTCGCCGCGGCAGGAGGCGCGCTATTCGTCTCGGCGGAAGCCACCTTCGGCTCGCCGGACGTTTCTGAATCAGACATGACTTATGTTTGTTTTTAGTTGATGGCGCCCGCTGAATAATGAGCGGCGCCAAGGGTTGTTCGGCACGCGGAGCGGAAAGAAACGTCACGCTCGACGCACGCCAGTCGTAGAACATTCGTCACACGACCGCTTTCAGCAACATTTATCTCCGAGCAGCCGCTTGTCTCGTCGTAGCTCGAAGAGCGAAGACGGACCCCACCTCATCGCAACCGAAGACCCCGAAGACGCCCCTTTCCCGTCGAAGCTCCCAGCCCGAAGACGGCCTCGCCCCGTCCAAGCTCAAGAACCCAACCACGGCCTCGCCCCGTCGAAGCTCAAGAACCCAACCACGGGCTTGCCCCGTCGAAGCTCGAAGAGCGAAGACGGGAGGCTTGCCACTCCCCCGGCCTCGACGTACCCACGATCCCTTATGGATAAACTCGAGGAAATCTTTCGCATGCAGGGCGCTCTGAACGCGCGCATCGGCGTGACGCTCCCGCCGCAAACGGACGAGGAGAAGGCCAAGTGGATTTTGAACTACACCCGCGCGCTCCAGCAGGAAACGGCCGAGCTGATCGACTCGGTGCCGTGGAAATGGTGGGCCAAATACCAGAAATTCGACGAACAGAACGCGAAGGTCGAAGTGGTCGACCTCTTTCATTTTCTCGTGTCGCTCGCCCAGACGCTCGGCATGACCGCGGATGACGTTTACCAGGCCTACGTCAAAAAGAATCAGGTCAATCACGCGCGCCAGGAAAGCGGCTACGTCAAGAAGGACGAAACCGATTCGCGGCACATTTGAGATGGCCGGAAGCTCATCGAACGAGGAGCCGCGCGCGCCGATCAAGTTCGAGTGCGCGCTCAGCGTCGCGGATTTCCTCGCGGCCCAGCGGCTGCATTTTCGCCCAAAAATCTTCGGGCGGATCGTCCTCTACCTCTTCGCCTTCTGCCTCGTCGTCGGGTTGAGCCAGGAGGTCTGGATGATCATTCGCGGACAAGTTTTGCCGCGGGGATGGTGGGTTCTGCCCGCGGGCGTCGCTTACGGCGCATTGTTGTTTTTCATTTTTCTGCCCTGGCGCGTCTCGCGGATTTTTCGAGCCAACCCGCATCTGTCGGATCCCTTGATCGTCTCCTTCACCGAGGAGGGCCTGCTGCTCGACAGTGTGCGCCGCCAAATCAAAGCGCCCTGGTCATTGCTCCGGAAGTGGAAGGATAACGAAAACGTGATTCTCGTTTATCACGCGCCGACCCAGTTTCACATTTTCCCGCAGCGCGGTTTTCGAAGTGCGGAAACCTTTTCCGAAGTGAAACAAATGCTCAGGCGCCACCTGGGCCCGCCACAGGCCTGACGGACAGATTTTTAGCCGCAAGGAGGCACAAAAAAACGCAAAGAGGATTCTGAGGCGGCGATCCGTTAGGTTGCCGGCCAGGAGGCCAGCGCTCCGCGCGGTTGGGGTATTGGTTTGTAACTCCAAACCAAAATACCAGACCGCTCCCGGGTGACGAATATCTGAGCCGCGTCAGCCTAACAAAAATCCTCTTTGCGAATTTTGAGCCTCTTCGCGGCCCCAAAAAAAATCCGTCGCTGCGCGAAATTCTCGTGGCTCAGGTCGCGCGTTAGATCGGCGTCAGCGCTGGGCGCGAAACGACAAACGCCGCCTGGAAATCCACCGCCACGCTGTCCTTTTCGATCACCGCGGCGCGCAGTTTCAATTTCGCTTTTCCATAACGCGCCAGAGCCATCTTGAATTCTTCCAGCGCGGCCTTGGTCGGCCGTTCGCAAATCGCGCGGAGTTCTCCGAGCACCGGCTTGCGGTACGCGGCTTTGCTGTCCTTGACGACGATGTGCCATTCGGCGCGCTCGTTGCGCATCAGCTCCCAGACCACGCCATAACCGGCCAATGTCGCGAGCGCGACGAGGCTGCCGCCGAATGCCGTGTTCAGCGAATTCCGATTGGGTTCATGCGGCGCGATGAGCACGAGCTTGTTCTCGTCGCTCACTTCGATCCGCACGCCCATCGCTCGCGCGAGAGGAATCATCTCGTGCAAGAACGTTTCGAGGCCAGGCGCTTTGACTTCCATCTTCAATTCCGGGGCAAGTTGATGAGTTTTGCCGAACTCGTCAAAGCTCTGGAAGCCGCGATGTGGCATCCTGCTTGTTTTACAGGCCTTTGAAGCAGAACATTTAGGGTTTCGGTTCACGACTCGTATGAGCTCCAGGGAACCGGCGAGAGCTTTCCTTTCACGGCGTACTCCGCCTGGGCAATTCACATGGGAAAGAAAGCGGTGTGTTTGGACCCGCCAATTCTCGCGCGAGCCTCTGCATCACTAGCTTGCCCGTGTTCGACACTGCATTTACTTGGGCAGAAGTGAGCACCCCGAACATTCGACAACTGCGCCGCGATCGAGCGCGCCGTCAGACCCGTTTACCCCTCTGGATCCGTTTCTTGATCGGTCTGGCCGTCCTGTACGTCATTTACGTCCTACTCGGCTTCTTCGTCGCTCCGCCCATCATCCGCAGCCAAATCGAGAAACGCGCCAGCGAACAACTCAAACGCCCCGTAACCGTAGGCCACGTCAGTTTCAATCCGCTCATTCTCGCGCTGGATATCGAGCGCCTCCTGGTCAAAGACCATGATGGCGAACCGCTGGTCGGCTGGGCCAAGTTGCACGTCAATTTCCAGCTCTTCGATCTCACCAAGCACGACATCCATTTTTCCGAACTCGAACTCGACGGTTTTGCCGGGCGGCTGAACGTCTCGAAGGACGGCGTCCTCAATATCGCCGACATCATCCCGCCCTCGCACGCGAAACCCTCACAGTCGAGCAGCGAATGGGGCTTGTCCATCGACCGGCTCTCCGTCAGCCGCGCCGAAATCGAATATGTGGATGCGAGCCGGCCGGAGGTGTTTCGCACTCACGTCGGGCCCACGACTTTTGTCCTCCGCGAATTTCACACGCTGCGAGGCGGCGCTCCCGGTGTGTTCCGCGCGAGTACGGAATCGAGTGAATCGGTCGAATGGACGGGAAACATTTCCCTCGCGCCGCTGCGCTCCAATGGCGAGCTGCGCGTCACCCAGTTCGCCATGAAAAAGTACGCGCCGTATTATCAAGAGTACGCGCCCTTCGATCTGCTCGACGGCACCGTGGACGTGCAGCTGCCATACGAATTCACGATCGAGAACAACAAACCGCAGCTGCGCATCACGGACGCCGGAGTCCAAGTTCATCACGTCGAAATCGCAGAACGCGGCCAAAAAGATCCGCTGATCACCCTGCGCGATATCGAGATCGCGCCGATCGCGGCTGATCTTCAGAAAATGTCGGTCGAGATCGGCCGGACGGTTTTCAACGGCGGCGACGTTGTCGTCCGTCGTGATGCCCAGGGCATCAATCTCATGCGCCTGATTCCGGCTTCGCCGCGCAACAACTCCGCATCGAACTCCACCGCCCCCGCGCCGTCACTCGCAGCGTCATCGAACTCATCGAACTCATCGAACTCCGCCTCGACGACGCCAGCTCCGACGACACCAGCGGCTTCCACGTGGACGGTGAAATTGGCTGATCTCTCGGGCAAGGACTTCAATGCGACGATCCTCGACCATTCCACGCCACGTCCAGGCGAGTTGCAGATCAAGAATCTCACCTTCGATGCGAAGCGGATCAATTCCGGCGACCTGGCCACGGGCGTGCCTATCGAGTTTTCCACAGATCTTGGGCCCGGTGGCGGCCACATTTCCGTCAGCGGCACTGTGGCGCCGCAGCCGCTGAAAGCAGATGTGCAGGTCGCCGCAGAAAATGTGGCGCTCGCCCCCCTGAGTCCTTGGGCCGAGGCATTCGCGAATCTGCGCATTTCCCAAGGCGCCGCGACAGTTCGGCTCCGCGCGCAAGCAAGTTCCGCCTCCAATGCACTCGCGCTCGGCGGTTCGGGTGACGCCGACATTACTTCTCTCGTCACAACCGACGCGCGAGGCGGCGACTTGATGAAGCTGCGGTCCCTCGGCGTACATGGGCTGCAATACAGTTCGCAACCCGAGCGCCTCACGGTGACGGAAGTCGCACTGACCGGCCCGGAAGTCAGTGTCGCGATTTCACCGGATCACATCGTCAGCGTATCCACAATTCTGCGACAACCCTCCGGTTCCTCGCCGGCGCAGGCCGCTCCTTCTTCGACGGTCAGTGCGACGCCCCCAGCGGAGCGTTTTATCGCGGTCGACCGCATCACCCTGAACGATGGCGTGGTTAACTTCACCGATGAGTCAATTCAGCCGCAGGTCAGAACGACTGTCACTCAGCTGAACGGCACAATCACCGGAGCGACTTCCGCGGAGATCGATCGCGCAGACGTGAATCTCAAGGGCTTGGTCAATCAAGCCGCGCCGCTCGCCATCACCGGCAAGGCAAATGTGCTCAGCTCGGATCTCTCGGCCGATCTCCGGCTCGAATTGAAAAATTCCAACTTGGTTCCTCTCAGTCCGTACGTCGGGAAATTCATCGGCTATCGGCTCTCGTCCGGCGCGGTCACGCTCGACGCGCATGCGAAGATCCAAAAGCGAAAGCTCGATAGCTCCAGCAACGTCGTGGTCACGCAACTGGCGTTAGGTGATGCGACCAACAGTCCCGATGCACCGCATGTTCCGGTTCACCTCGCACTCGCGCTGCTGCGCGATTCACAGGGGAAAATCACTCTCGATTTGCCGGTGCAGGGCAGTCTCGATGACCCGAGTTTTGCCATTGGCGGCGTGGTCATGCAGGTGATCAAGAACATCATCGTGAAGGCCGCGACCTCGCCCTTCAATTTGATCGGCGCGATGTTCGGCGGCGGAAAATCGGGCGAGGAGCTGTCGTTCGTGGACTTTGCGCCCGGTGAAGCCGCAATGGCGGAAGATCAGCAGCGCAAACTCGATGTAGTGGCCAAAGCATTACAGGAACGGCCGGGTCTTCGCCTCGGGTTGAACGGCGCGGCCGACAAGGCGTCGGATGCAGCGACGCTCCGTTCGCGTTTGCTCGAACAGCGACTCCGGGAATCCGTTCTCGAAGACGTTCGCCGTTTAAGCCCGAGCATCACTTCGGCCGATCAGATCGTCGGTTACCCGGAGGCGGAGGAGCAGAAGATCGCCGCGCTCTATCAAGAGCAGTTCAACCGCCGGCCCACGCCAACACCCCCGCCAACGCTGGAGCCTGAGCCAAAACAAGAAGAGGAGCATCGGCGCTTTTTTCTTTTCCGTTGGTTTTCACACAACAAGCAGCGCCCGAAGGAAGAAAATCGTCCGCCCGTTCGGCCTTCACCCGCACCGCAACCGTCCGAAACTCTCGCGACATCAATCAAAGCGGAGGCGACGCCGAGCCTGGCCGAGATGCGCGCCAAGCTCGAGGAAACGATGCATGTTGACGACCGCGAGCTTCAGCAACTCGCCGCCAGTCGCGTCGAGGCGGCCCGGCAATACCTCTTGTCCAAGGGAGGCATTGCACCAGACCGCATCGACGTCGCGCCTGATTTCGGCACCGACAAGCGCCGCGTCACGCTCCAGTTGAAATGAGTTTCTGCTGGAGGAATTTTTCGGCCCACGAATCACACGAAGGTCACGAAATCGAAATCGAACGCGGTAAATGGCTTGGTTGTTTCGCGACCTTCGGGTGATTCGTGGGCACCAACGTCTAACTTTTACGGCGTCGCTTTCGGCGCGGGATGGCGTTTGGCCCGCGCGAGTTTTTCCACGACGTAGAACGTCACTGGGATTAGAAAGATCGCGAGCACGCTGGCCGCGAGCATGCCGCCGATCACTGCGGTGCCCATGACGCGCCGCGCGACGGCGCCAGAGCCCTGCGCGAGGAAGAGCGGAAGACAGCCGAGAATGAACGCGAACGACGTCATCAGAATCGGCCGCAAGCGAAGCTGGGCGCCTTCGAGAGCCGCGTCGATCAAGTCGGCGCCCTCGTCATATTTCATCTTCGCGAATTCCACGATCAGGATGGCATTCTTCGCTGCCAAACCGATGAGCATGACGAGGCCGATCTGCGCGAACACGTTGTTTTCCATGTCGCGCGCGATCAGCGCGGCATATGCGCCAAATACCGCGATCGGCACTCCGAGGAGCACGCTGATCGGCAGCGACCAGCTTTCATACAGCGCCGCGAGAATCAGGAAGACGAACAACAGCGACAGGCCAAAAATCGCCGCTGGTGAAATCCCGTTTCTCGCCTGTTGCTCCTGATACGACATGCCCAGGTAGCCGAATCCCATCTCGCGCGGCATGGTTTGCTTGAAGACTTCCTCGAGAGCATCCATCGCTTGCGCCGAGCTGTAGCCGGGCGCGGCGGCGCCGTTGATTTGAGCGGCGCGCGAGAGATTGTAGCGCATGGTGAACTCCGGGCCTGACCGCTGCTCGACTTTTGTCAGCGCGGAAAGCGGCACCATGCCGCCCGCGCTGTTGCGAACGTAGAAGTTGCCCAAGTTTTCCGGGTTTCGCCGAAACTCGTCCTCGGCCTCGACGTAAATCTGCCACTGTCGACCGAATCGATTGAAGTAGTTCACGAATGTGCCGCCCATGTACGCCTGCAGCGTCTTGTAGACCTGGCTGATCTCGACGCCTTGCTTCAGCACTTTGTCGCGATCGACGTCCACGAACATCTGCGGAACGCTCGGCAAAAACGTCGTCGATACGTTCGCGATCTCGGGGCGCTTGCGCGCGGCTTCCAGGAACTTCGCGAGGTTTTCACTGAGAAACGCGACGTCACCGCCGGATCGATCCTGCAGCACGAAAGTGAAACCACCCGAGGTGCCGACGCCCGGAATCGCCGGCGGTGAAAACGCGAACACCGTGCCGTCGGGGATCTTCGAAAGCTGGCTATTCAGGCGCGCTCGAATCGCCGCATATTGCTCCTCTGGTTTTGTCCGCTCCTCCCACGGCTTCAGCGTGACGAAGAAGAACGCGTTGTAGGTGCTCTGCACCGTGCTCAACAAACTAAAGCCGAGGACCGAGACATAGCCCTTCACTCCGGGAGTCTCCTTCAGAACGGCTTCGACCTTTTTGGCCGCTTCTTCCGTGCGCTGCAGCGAGGCGCCCAAGGGAAGCTGCATCGAAAGATACATGTAGCCCTGGTCCTCCTCGGGGAGGAAGGAGCGCGGCAGCTTGGTGCCCGACCAATACGCCAGGCCCGCGAAGATCGCGAGTATCAACAAACTCACTACGCTCTTGCGTATCAGGAAACGTGATACGCCGACATAGCCCCGATTGGCCCGGCCAAACCAGCGGTTGAACCAGCGATAGAAAGCGCCGAGCGGTCCGCGAACCGGGCGGCGCGGTTTGAGGAGCAGCGCGCAGAGGGCGGGGCTGAGAGACAGCGCATTGAACGCCGAAATGATAACCGAAATCGCGATCGTCAGCGCGAACTGCTGATAGAGCCGCCCCGTGATGCCAGGAATGAAGGCGGTCGGAATGAACACAGCGGCCAGCACGATCGCGATGGCGACCACCGGACCCGACACTTCTTCCATCGCCTTGAGAGACGCATCGCGTGGCGACATCCCCTGCTCGATGTGATGCTCGACCGCCTCGACCACCACGATGGCGTCATCGACCACGAGGCCGATCGCCAGAACGAGACCGAAGAGCGACAGTGTGTTAATCGAAAAACCGAAGAGCGGAAAGAACACCATCGTGCCGATCAACGAGACCGGCACCGCCAGCAGCGGAATCAGCGTTGGCCGCCAACCTTGGAGAAATACGAACACCACAATCACGACGAGGATGAGAGCTTCCCAAAGCGTTTGCGTGATCTCCTGAACGCCGGCCCGGACCGATGCAGTCGTGTCCAGCGCGACCGTGTAATCGAGGTCTTCCGGAAACGCCTGCTTCAACTCCGCGAGCGCCTTGCGCACGCCATCCGCCGCGTCGATCGCGTTCGTGCCCGGCAGCTGATAGATCGCCATAATCGCGGCGGATTTGCCCGCGTAGAGACCTTTCAGCGCATACGTTTGTGCGCCGAGCTCGACGCGCGCGACGTCTTTTAACCGCACAATTGAGCCATCCGTCCCGGCGCGAACCACGATATTTTCGAATTCCTCCGGTGTGCTGAGACGGCCTTGCGCGCGAATCGAGTAGGTGAACTCCTGGCCTTTGGGCGAAGGTTCGCCACCGATCAGTCCGGCGGGATTCACGGTGTTCTGCGCTTGAACGGCCGAGATGATTTCCGGAACCGTAATATTCAATTTTGCGAGCTGGTCCGGACGAACCCAGAAGCGCATCGCGTATTCGCCGGCGCCGAACACCGTCACGTTCGAAATTCCCGGCACGCGCGTCAGCCGGTCGTTCATGTTGATGTACGCGTAATTCGCCAGGAACAGATTGTCGTACGTTCCCTTCGGTGAATGCAGCGCGACGAGCATCAGCGGGGCAGACAAGGATTTGATCACTTGCACCCCGTAGTTGGTGACTTCGGTCGGAAGCTGGGCTTGCGCCTGCCCCACACGCATCTGTGAGAGAACTTGGTCGATATTCGGATCGGTCGTGACGTCGAAATTCGTCGTCAGACGCAGCGAGCCATTGTTCGCGTTGATCGAATACATGTAGTTCATCTGATCGACGCCGCTGAGCTGTTGCTCGATCGGCGTCGCGACAGACTGCTCGACGGTTTGCGCGTCGGCGCCGACGAAGGCGGTGCGCACCTGGATTTCCGGCGGCGCGATTTTGGGAAACTGCGCGATCGGCAGTTGGAGCATCGAAACGATGCCGACCAGCACGGTGATGATCGAGATGACCATCGCCACGATCGGGCGATTGATGAAGAAACGTGACATGGCGGACGCGGCGGTCGGTTAGGCTTTCTGCACGGGCGTGGTCGCGCCGGCAGCGTTGTAGGGCTTGGGATCGACGGTCGCGCCCTCGCGCACTTTTTGTATCCCCTCGATCACTACACGATCGTCAGGCTTGAGGCCCTCCTTGATGATCCACTCGGTGCCGACGCGCTCGCCGACCTTGATCGCGCGAAGGTGAGCTTTGTTTTCATTGTCCACCGTCGCGATCTGGAAGCTGCCTTGAAGTTGAATCACGGCGCGCTGCGGCACGAGAAGAGCGCCCTTTTCCGTGCGGACCACGGCGCTGACCCGCGCGAATTGTCCGGGCCGCAGGATCAGATCTGGATTGGGAAACGTGCCCGCGAGACGCAGGGCGCCGGTGCGGACATCGACCTGGCGATCGATGGCATAAAATTTTCCCGTGTGCGGATAGATTGTGCCGTTGGAAAGAATTAGTTTCAGCTCGAGTTCCTTTTCGAACTGCGCCGGGTCCGGATGATCTTTCCGAAATTCGAGGTAGGATTGCTCGCTGATCGTGAAATAGACCTTGATCGGATCAAGGGTGGAAACCGTCGTGAGCACGCCGGTGCTGGGGCCGACCAAGTTGCCAATTTGCGCGAGCGCGATGCCGGCCACGCCGTCGATCGGCGAAACAACTTTTGTGAATTCGAGATTGAGTTCGGCCGTTTCGAGCGCGGCTTTCGCGATGAGATTGGCCGCGCGCGCATTGTCGACCTCCTGCTGACTGACGACGTTGCCTTGGGAAAGTCTGGTGATGCGATCGAGGTCGATCTGCGTCTTGTCGAAATTCGCCTTCACCTGTTGGTACGTCGCCTTGAACGTGCGATCGTCGATTTGGAAGAGCAGGTCGCCCTTCTTGACCGGCATGCCCTCGGTGTAAGCTTGGCGTAGTAGGTAACCGGATACTTGCGCACGGATCTCGGCGTTGACGAAGCCGTCGAGTGTGCCGAGCCATTCCGTGGAAATCGGCACGTCCCTTTGCGTCGGTGGAGCGACGAGGACCTGCGCGGGCGGCGGGGGAGGCGGCGCTTTTTTATCTTCTTTGCAGCCTGTGAGGACAGCGAACAAGGAGAGCAGCAGGGCGGGGGCGAGCATGCGATGCTGGGCGGGAATGGACTTCATAGATGGGCGCGGTATTTCGGCAGCCTGACGAGCGCCGCCGCAATTTGTTGCAGCAACGCGCGAGAAACCTCCGGCGTCCGATGAACGCGAAGGAGCCGCGTAGACGATAGCTGGCAAGTGCGTCGCTGATTTCACGAAGAAACCGAGGTGTGTCGGTGCCGCGAGATTTCGTACTTACCTCGTGAATTCGCAAAACCCGCGATAGTTTAACGACTGCTGTGCGACTTGTTCGTTTGTCCCGAAATAATGAGAAACATCTTTCGAGCGGCCCGCGCTTCATTCGCTTTTCGACAACGTCAGCGAGTTCCCGTCGGCGCCTGCCGCAACATTTCTTCAGCGAGCTCCAAATTTTTTCGAACCGCCTCGTCGCCCGGTCGCGCGCGCAACACGGCGCGATAATTTTCAATCGCCTTCGCGAAGTTGCCCGTCACGAGCTGGCAGTTCGCGAGATTATTGCGCGCTTCGACCAAGGAGGAATCCAGGCGCAAGGCTTCTTCATACTGTTGAATCGCGCGTTCGAAATCACGCGCCTTTGCAAACAGGTTTCCGAGAGCGTACCTCGCATCGCCAGACCGCGGATCAAGATGAATGGCTTCTTCGTAGGAATGAATGGCGCCGGTCATATCGCCACGGCGGGCGAGCACGTTTCCCTGCGCGAGATGCGCGGGGGCGAAGCCGGGTTTAAGCCGGAGCGCCTCGGCGAATTCTTTTTCCGCGGAGGAAACGTCACCGTCTTTCTCCAACGCGATTCCCAGATGGTAATGCGCCTCCGCTAACTCTGGCTGGGCCGTCAGCACGGCGCGCAACATGGCTTCTCCTTTCGCAACGCGGCCGTTGGCAATGAGCAGCGCCGATAGATTCACTCGGGCATCAATCGCCTCGGGCTCGGTCGCGAGAACAGCCTGATATTCCTTCATCGCTCCATCAGCGTCGCCAAGCTGCGTGAGCGCTCGCCCGAGATTCACCCGAGCTACCGCAAGCGATGGATCCGCCTGCAAAGCCGCCCGAAAATGCTGCGCTGCTTCGTCGGGGCGACCTCGTTCAAGGAGAAGACGGCCGAGGCCTTCTTGGGCAAAAGCGTGATCGGGCTGAATCTCGATCGCTCGACGATACTCGGCGATAGCATCGTTGGTCTGGCCCGCCCCCGCGAGCGCTTCCGCGTAATTGTGGTGCGCCCTGGAATTTCCGGGACGTTTGAGCGCTGTGTCCCTCCATAAATCCACCGCGCTACGATAGGTCGCGTTGCGTTGGAAGGTCGCAACGCCGAGCACCGCGACAATAGCCAGAAGCGGATATGTTGCCCGACTCTCCAAATAGCGCCAAAGCGGCAAAATCACCAGCACGGCCACGGGCGCTAATGCCAAGTAAAGCCGGTGTTCGACGATTGCCTGGAGTGTTCCCGGAATGATCGAAGTAGGGGCGAGGATCGCGAAAAAGAACAAACCCAAGAACCCCAGCTTGGGCCAACGAAGGCAGGCCACGATCGAAGCGCCAAATAGAGCAATCACCACAACCGCCGACGCAATGACAGGTGCAATACCGTTATATACATCGGGTCCATATTCGAAAACCAGTGGGCTCGGCCAGAATATGAGTTTAATATATGTAACGAAGGCGACGAACTGCGTCAGCCAATAGGGCGCAGCCGCGGCCTGCACGCTGAGCCCGCCCGTCGATCCTCCGCGATTTCCGCCAAGGCTCAGCACCAGATAGACCAAGAAAATCCAAGTCGCCCCCAGGCCAATATATAATCCGCGACGTTCGCGCCAAATTTTGCGAAAGGAGGTTTCTATATAAGCTCGATCGAAGAGCAGGAGCATGACAGGCGCTGAAACCATCACCTCCTTCGTTCCCATTCCCGCCAGACAGGCCAGGATGGCTCCCGCCTGCCAGGACTTGCGACGTGGCGAATCCAGGGAACGCAGAAAACAATAGAACGTGAGCAAGTAAAACAGCGCCATCAGGGACTCGGCGCGTTGGACGATGTACGTCACCGCTTCTGTCTGCAGCGGATGCAGCGCCCACAGCGCTGTCGCAGCCAAGCCCATCAAATTTACCTGCGTTTCGGAGATTCCGGACACCACTCGAGCCAGCGTCCTGCGCACGATCCCGAAAAGGACCAGAGCCGCGAGCGCATGGATCGCGATATTGAGTATATGATACCCAACTGGATTGAGCCCGCCCCAAGCGTAATTCAGCGCCAACGTGAACGCCAAAACCGGTCGCCCACTCGCCGTCGACCCGCCTCCGGCAGTCGGATGAAGCCACCTCAGCGCCCAAAAATCCCGCAAGCTGGAATTATTTATAATCGCCCCATAATCATCGAACTCGAACGGCGCGTGCAGGGTGTTGGAGTAGGCGACGAAGACCGCCACGATCAGCAGACAGTATCCGATCCAAGAGGCCTCGTACCCTTGGGCTGGAGTCGCAGCGAGGGGGAGGTGACTTTTTTGCTTTGGAGTCATCGTGTGCTGCATTGGGTTTTCTGAGCAGAGGACGATCTGGAACCGGGTCAATGTGCATTGCGCGGCCGGCCGCCAAACAGAATTGCGCTTTAAAAAAAAACGCCACGGGAGGCGTCCCGTGGCGTGAATGTTAAGGGAGTTTAATCTATCAGTTTCCTGCTGCAGGGAGTTTTGAGTCAGTCGACATAGAATACCGCATCCGCGCTATCGCCGTAATCCCCAGCCCAATGAATGGAATTCCAGCTATAACTGTAGCTATAGTAACCAGCTGAGGATCCAGAGACGGAGAAGGTCGCTGTGTAGTCCCCAGCGGGTGCTCCGTAAAACGTGTACCATCCGTCCGATCCGGTATAGGTCACTCCCGTCGCCAAGCTTGTCACTCCGTCTGTATCGGCCACGGCCACCATCTCGCCATTTTGATAAATAGTAACTGCTCCGCTGATATAAATAGAGTTATATAAACTCATTTCTACGCTGATGGTACCATTGTTCGAGTGACCGATCGAATACGCATCTGACCCTGCCCAACCTTTCGAAGCGAAGGCGAGGACTGCCAACGCTGCTAGTATTTTTGTCCAGTGTTTCATGTGTATGTATTTGCTCTGGGTCCACCGACCAGCCCACGAACCGCGAACCGGTTAGAGTCTCCCGCAAGCGTGTTTTGGTTTAACTGACGCCGGAAATCCCAAAATAAAACACCCAGCACTTTCGAAGTGCTGGGTGTCGTTCCGAACCGAATGCTAGACCTCCTTAGAAGTCGAACGAGGTCGTCAGGATGAACTGGCGCGGATCGACGATACGGAAGGCGTAAGGTGATCCATCGTAGTTGACTGCGACGGTTTGGAGGCCGCCGTTTTCAAACACGTTCGAGGCGTTCAATTGGATGCGCATTCCAACTTTGCCACCAATGATTTTGCGCGTATAGCCGACCCAGAGATCAGTATACCAGTTCGCGTCATCATAGATCGGCCGGTTAGTGTCAGAGATGTCGAGTTGAGTACCATTGGCTCCGCTGGCTTTGCCGTAGTAGCCGATCACGGACTTGCTTTCCCAACGTTCGCTACCGCCAACAAAAAAGCCCTTCAATGCTCCACGGCTGAAGTTGTAACTGGTCAGATAAGACCAGCGGTACTTGCGCTGCCCTGGAGCCTCTTGGCCTTCGAGGTCGCGAGCGAGCAATGCCTGAGGAAGAACGACGCCGGTATAATATTTTTCGACGGTGGTGTAACCGTTGGGCTCGTCTAACCTGACGTTGGTGTTGTAGCCATAACTCGTCCAAAAGTTAGTTAGATCGACTTCGCGGCCGCCGCTCGTGGTATATTTCGCCAGGCTCTGGTATTGCGGCAGTAGGTATTTGCTGGCCTGCGCTGCCTGCCAGACCGGATTGCGGTAGTTAAACAGAATATCGTATTCCTTAAGGACGCCGCTGTAATACGTGGCCTGTTTGCCAAACGTAAACTTCATCGTCCAGTTTGGAGTTGGGTTGTAATTTACTTCAGCTTCCACGCCCTTGGCTTTGGCGTTGCGGGTGGCTCCCAAAGAACCGATGGCAGTGTAATAGGTGTAAGGTTGTCCCCAGATTACTTCTGCGGCGTTTTGCACCTGCTGTTCTACAGCCGGAGTCAGATTTTCGCCAAAGCCACTGGCAGTGGGATCCATTCCCATGTTTATCATCGCGATCGTGCGGGCCCAATTTCTGAACAGCGTTTGATCGATGTTGTCAGTCAAACGACTAATGGATGTTCCAGCGTTCGTGCGCTCGTTTTGATTGCTGGCTTCGAACCATGTAACGCGCGCGAAGAGTTTATTATCAAATAACGAGAACTGAAAGCCATAGTCTTTGCCTTCGCCCGTCGGTTTTGGCAGCGGGTTGCCTAGCGCATCAACCTGTGCCGAAGAGGGCGGATTAAAGTTGTCGGACTTGTTATAGCTTACACCGAAATCGCGGATGAATTGAAACAAAGGTGATCCGGAATTCGCGCGATCCTCAATGCTGGTCCAGCCACGGAAGGGCCGCAGAACACCGCCAAGGGTGCGGGTCGTTCCCTCGAGTCTGTCCCAGCGATCAAAGCGGTTCAATATCACGTCTGTGTTGTAGTAACCATTCGTCCACTTTTCGGCGTTGGTCATCTTTGGAGCCACGGTGTTGCCCTCTTCGTCCCTGATAATATCATTCGTGGTTCCGCGGGCTTTGTAAGTGTCTTTGCGGACACCGAATGTGGTTATGAGGCGGTCATCCCACAGGTAGTTGGTCATCCCAGTGCTCAACGAACTGACCTG
Organism: Opitutaceae bacterium; assembly: GCA_035765635.1. GTDB lineage: Bacteria > Verrucomicrobiota > Verrucomicrobiia > Opitutales > Opitutaceae > EW11. The sequence continues at coordinate 109,403 of DASTWZ010000007.1, read as the reverse complement.
GCGCTGACTGCGACCGGTACTTGCATCGAACGTATTGAATATCGTGTCCATGTTGACCGTTGTGAACTTACTGTTCGCATAGTCGTATACACGAATGTCGCCGGTGTAGCTCGGCGCATCCCAGGTGCCCGACGAATGGGTCACGACACCGTTGGGATCGCTGGGATCGGCCAAGTAGAATTGGCGATGCAAGGACGTTGATTGAAAGCTCCAACCCGTTGGTGTGCCATCTGCATTATTGTTCGGATTGTTCATGTAGCGGTACTTGCCTTCCGGTGTGCTGCTACCGACGTACTCTAGGCGTTGACGCAAAGACGTGATGTCGGACTTATCCATCGACCAGAGACCCAAGATCTGGTGGTGACCCAACCAGCGGAGCCAACCTTTGTTCTGTCGAAAATCAGGAGTCCAGGCGAGCATGGCGCGATAGTGGTCATCCTTCTCGCTGTTTACATAACGGTCTGGATCGAGATCTTCCACGAAGGGTTTACCGTAATATGGATTCGGCGTGCCATCCATATTGTTTTTGTTGGTGTCGACGAACAGTGTGGCGACATTCAACTGAGCCACGGTATAGTTCGTGACCGAATCAAAATCCTGACGCATCCACCCTGCGGTCAAAAACAGATTAGGCAGAATCTCTTGCTCTAATTCGACGTTGTAGGTCGCGTTTTTATCGCGGCCGAAGTTCATCTCGTTAACGTTAATCTTCTCCCAATCATAGATGCTCTTGTCGGTCACGCCGGGGTATTTATACCCGACAATATTATTTCCGATGGCCGTCCAGCCCGTCGAGTTTGTAATATCTCGATTGTAATAATCTGCCCACGTTGGATTTGCCCAAATTGCAGCCTCTGTCGGAAACAGATCAGCATTTGCCGCGGGGTTGGTCGCTGTACCAAATTGCGTTCTATACCGCTGGCCGGCCAATGGCTGAAACCAGTCTTGTACCGCACCATCCGCGATCTTCATCAAGCTGCGTGCTTCATTTGTCCAAGTTAATCCAGGAACAAACAAGGCATTACTGGATGCCTTACTTCCGGCGACAAAGCCGCCCGCGGTCGTCAGAGCTGCTGTGCCGAAAATCGGATTTCCGTTGTAACTGGTTTTGTCGGCGTTCCAGAGAGCCGGATTGTAGTTTGGCAGAGACTGGATGTATGCTCGGGCCTGGTCCGCATAAGGTGACGATTTGTTGATGATATAAGGCCCGTATACCTGCCCATTTGCGGTCACGGTTTTCGTCACTGGATCATAGGTAGGCTGTCCCGCCAGATTCCACTGAGTGACAAAATCGCGAGGAGTTAGGGAATTGGGACGACGATTATCGTTTTTGTATCCCTCGACATTCGCTCTGATCGTTGTTTTCGAGAAGGGCTTGTACGTGATCGCGCCATATTGACGGCGCGTCAGATCGTAAGACGGCTTACGTTCGAACTGGTGGTTGTCGTAAAGAAATGCGCCATAAATCGCGAGTTTGTCCTCAATCAGGCCGCGATTGAAACTGAAGCTACCGCGATAAGAGCCGTTGTCGTCGAAACGAAGAGTAATATTGGCGTTGTTCTTGTTAACCGTCGCCTGCGCCGTCGTCTGATTGACGATACCAGCTGGGCTGCCCATGCCGAACAACATCGAGTTAGGGCCACGGCTGATTTCGATCGATTGAACATTATAGGCGTCGAATGGAACTGCGCCGATCGATGGATAGTAGTTTATTGCCGTCGACGGAACGCCGATACCGCGAACGCGATTTGCCGTAGCATTCGTGAAGGGAGTCGTCGAACTTCCGAGAGTCGCACCGCCATTTGCGTCGACAATGCCGTCGTTGCGCATCGTGGCATAACCTGCACCAGATGGCGTGTACGTGCTCGAACCTTCCGTGTTCGATTCGTAGCGGAAGACGTCGTTGATATCCAGCGAGGCTGTATCGACCATCTGCTGCTTGGTCACGACGGAGATCGAGGAACCAAGGTCCGCGATGTTCGTCTTCATGCGACTACCCGCCAGGGTGTTGGCGGCGAAGTAGCCCTTGTCTTTCGTGGCGTCGACGGTGAACGGCGACAGCACCACGGTCTCGCCGTTGTCGGCGGAATCGTTCGCTGATGTCGTTTGGTTTTTGGCCTGTTGCGCGAAGGTCGGGACTGCCGCCGCGATCGTCATCGCAGCAAGCAACCCGGCGCGCAGCATCGCCCAATTCGAGGGCAATGGATCTTGCTTGGTAGGGTTCATATGTTGTTCAGGGAGTTACGGTGGTGGGTAAATTTTCCGCGGGTCAAAAACGCTTGATGGAAATGCGACGAGGCCTGCCGAGAACACGCATGCGCATGTGCCAAGCAGAATAGGAAGCGCGGAACATTAAGACATCGCAGGAATCAGGCGAAGGGGCAGCGGCTGAAGCCAGAAAAGCAGTAGCCTCAGACGTACGATTCCGCTCCCAACCGCACAAAGCCGAGAAATTCGGACAGTAAACTGCGTCAACCGCTACTGCCGTGCCTCGCACATCAGGCGAGGGCAATTTAACGATTTTGTAGCGAAATGAAGATTAGAATCAGTATCAACACCGCCACCACAGCGAGCGTCACCTTGATCCAGCTCTTAGGATAGCGGCCGGCGATCACTCCGGTGTAGCCGTTGATCACGACCTGAAAGCTGCGGCCGTGGAAATCGTAAGTGAGCAGCCAAATCGGCACGAGGATGTGCTTGAAGGTCTGACCGGTATAATCGGCATCGACGTTCAAGTTCCGGTGGGTGTCGCCCGGCACCTGCGCCGCGCAGAGCTGCGCGAGGCTTTGGTCCATTTGCTGACGCGCGTGCTGCGCCGCGGCGACGAGATCGATTTGATATCGCTCCACGACCCAGCCGGACAGAAAGCCGGCATTGTAGAGCTTCAATTCTTTCGTGGGGAACGGTTCGATCTGCCGCAACAAGTCCGCCTGCACGCCGCGCGATGCGGCGACGAGCTCATCGTCAAAGAAATGATCGAGCGCGCCGGAACTGTATTTCCAACGGATCTTCTGCACCTGCCGCCGCGCGCGCTTGCCGTCGGAGTCGGTGAATTCCTCCGTCTCCCAATAATAGTAGCCGCTCTCCGCCGTCCAATCCGCGTGCACCTGCGCGTCGAATGTCCAATACGGTATATAAATCCCTTTCACCGTGTCGGTCATCGCGCGTGCTTTCAGCGCGTTCGGCGCGAACCAATGCGAGCCGTACCACTTGCGAATGGATTCGCGAACCTGTGACTCGCTCACGCGAAATTCCAACAGGCTCTCGGGTCGGAAGGCCTCCTTCACTTCTTCATAAGGCACGAGCGCAGCCGAGCCGCAGAAGTCGCAACGCTGCCCAACTCGGTTCGGATCGAAAACCGAAATGGCCTGGCAGCTTTGGCATTTGACCTGGACCTTGCTCGCGTTCCATCCTCGGGCGTCGTCCGGAATTCCGCGCAGCGCCGCGACTAAATCGTGCTCGATGATCGTCGCCTCGCCGGCCGGACTGAGCTCGACCGAGGCCGGAGAAACCGTACCGCAATATTGGCAAACCAAAGCCTTCTTCGCCGGATCCCAAACGGCCTCCGCGCCGCAAGCCGGACACGCAAATTTTCCGCGAGCAATGACGTCAGACATATTACGCTACGATAAGGAAGAAGTCAGAATGTAGAATGATGCTCCGGGGGCAGGGCGAGCCGTCCCTGGCGAGCCGCAATCGTTAGATCTAACCCTCAGGGTGAGCCACGCCGAATTCGGCTCGGCAGGGACGCCTCGCCCTACCCACTGAGGCTGGCCACGCTTACATTCACCATTCTGCATTCTGCCTTCTTCATTCATCCTTCGTCTTCTTCAGCTTCGCAAAAATTCGTCGAGTGCGGCGCGGGTGACGCGCCAGCTCGAGCCGATCTTCTTCCCCTTGAGCGAACCGTCCGTGAGCGTGGCTACGACATCAGCTTCGCTCACGCTGAGAATCTTGGCCACGTCGGCCGGCGTGAGCAGCTCGGGATTGCCCGGCAGGGGAGGGGGCGTTGCTCCGCCCGCGCCGGAATTCGCCGCTGTATTCGCGGAAGCACTACCGCCGGCCACCGCCGGCGTGCCTTGCGGCGCGAGAATGCCTCCGGGCTGATTCATCATTTGTTGAGCCAAGCCGAAGCCCATTGCGATCTCCGCCGCGGCGCCACCCGCACCACCGCCGGTGCCTTTGGCCATGCCTTCCGCCATCTGCAGCTTCACGTAGTCGTTGAGATTTCCGATCGCCGCCATGCTCGAACGTTTGTCGATCGCTTGTTCGACCTCCGCTGGAACGGAAACGTTTTCCACGATGAAACTCGTCATCTGCAGACCGTAACGGACCGTGATGATCGGATTGATCAACGGCAGGAGCGCGTCTCCAAGTTCTGAATACCGCGCCGCCACGTCCAGCACCGGGATCTTTGCCGAAGCCAGCGCATCGCTGAAAACACTGACGATGCGCGAACGCATGGTGTCGGCGAATTCATCGAGCCGGAAATGATTGTCCGTGCCGGCGACTTCCTTGAGGAACGTTTTCACGTCCACGATCTTGAAATCGTACGTGCCGAACGCTCGCGCGCGCACGATCCCGAAATCCGAATCGCGCAACATCACCGGGTTGCTCGTGCCCCATTTGTTTCCGGTGAAGAGGCGCGTGTTGACGAAATAGACATCGGCCTTGAAGGGACTCTCGAAGCCGTACTTCCAGCCCTTCAGCGTCGAAAGAATCGGAATGTTATCCGTCGTGAGCGTGTGTTTCCCCGGGCCGAACGTGTCGCCGAATTGGCCGAGATAGAGGAACTGGGCCGCCTGCGATTCGCGCACGATAAGCTGGGCGCCGCGCTTGATCTCTTTGTCCTCGTCGGGAAAACGCCACGAGAGTGTGTCGCGCGAGTCGTCTTCCCACTGAATGATTTCGATGAACTGTGTCTTGAGATAATCGAAGAGGCCCATGTTGAGAAACGTGTTTAAATGACGGCGCGACGCGCGCCGAATTGCCGAAACCTAGCGAGAGCAGCCGAATTGTAGAGTCAGTTTTCCGCTTATAGAAACACGACGGACGGCTATAATGTTACAGCGAAGTTTGGCCTTATTGGGCCCACGAATCACACGAATTACACGAAATGAATACCTGATCTCCCACGGAAAGCACGGAAGTCACGGAAAAGAAATTTGGAGCCGAAGATCACGCCCATGTTCAGAATTCCTTTCCGTGTTTTCCGTGCCTTCCGTGGGAAAAAATTCCGTGGATCGAGTTTCGACGTTCGTGTGCTTCGTGTGATTCGTGGGCAATAAATTCCACGGTCATTGACGCCACGGACGCACGCGTTTGCCTTCAGGCCATGGCGAAATCCGACGAGCCCAAGGTGATTTTTTCGATGATCAGCGTTTCGAAGAAAATCGAACGCAAAGAAATCCTGCGCGATGTCTCCCTTTCTTTCTTCTACGGCGCGAAGATCGGCGTCCTCGGTCTGAATGGCTCCGGCAAATCTTCGCTGATGCGCATCCTGGCGGGACGCGACAAGGACATCGACGGTTCCGTCCACTTCGAGCCCGGCTACCGCGTCGGCATGCTCGAGCAGGAACCGCATCTCACCGCCGGCAAAACCGTGCGCGCCTGCGTCGAAGAAGGCGTCCAGCACCTGACCGATTTGGTCAACGCCTACGACGCCACGTGGGACGAAATCAACGACGCCTCCGACGAGGCCGAGAAGGACAAAATCATGCAGCGGCAAGGCGAACTGCAGGAGAAAATCGACGCGCTCGGCGCCTGGGATGTCGCGGCCCACGTCGACATGGCGATGGACGCGCTGCGTTGCCAGCCACCCGAACAAATCGTGGATCAACTCTCCGGCGGCGAACGCCGGCGCGTTGCGCTCGCGCGCCTCCTCCTGCAAAAGCCCGACGTTCTTCTCCTCGACGAGCCGACCAACCATCTCGACGCCGAAAGCGTGCACTGGCTCGAGCAGCATCTCGCGCGCTACGAGGGCACCGTCATCGCGGTCACGCACGATCGTTATTTCTTGGACAATGTCGCGGGTTGGATTCTCGAACTGGAGCGTGGCCACGGCATTCCTTGGAAGGGAAACTATTCCTCCTGGCTGGAACAGAAACAGCGCCGCCTCGCCGTTGAGCAGCGGACCGAAGATCGCAGGCAAAAAGCGATGGCGCGCGAACTCGAGTGGGTTCGCAAGTCCGCCAAGGCGCGGCAGGCCAAATCGCAGGCCCGCATCAACGCCTACGAGTCGATGTTGAAAGAGAACGTCGCGGAAAAAGAAAAGGAGTTCGAGATCATCATCCCGCCGGGTCCGCGCCTCGGCACGCTCGTGGTGGAAGCGCAGAAATTGGCCAAGAGCTATGGCGACAAACTGCTTTTCGAAAACCTCACCTTTTCTCTTCCGCCCGGCGGCATCGTGGGTGTCGTCGGACCGAACGGCGCGGGCAAAACCACGTTGTTTCGTCTCATCGTCGGCGCGGAAAAGCCGGACGCCGGCACGCTGCGCGTGGGCGAAACGGTCAAGATTGCGCATGTCGATCAGTCGCGTGATTCGCTGCCGGACGACCAGACGATCTGGCAGGCAATCAGCGACGGCGAAGAAATTCTCCACCTCGGCGGGCGTGAGGTGAACTCGCGGGCTTATTGCGCGCAGTTCAGTTTCACGGGCGCCGACCAGCAGAAAAAAGTCGGCATCCTTTCGGGCGGCGAACGCAATCGCGTGCACCTCGCCCGGCTGCTCAAGAGTGGCGCTAATTTGATACTGTTGGACGAGCCGACGAACGACTTGGACGTGAACTCGATTCGCGCGCTCGAGGAAGGTCTCGAGAATTTCGCCGGCTGCGCGGTGGTTGTTTCACACGATCGCTGGTTTCTCGATCGCGTCGCGACCCACATCCTCGCGTTTGAGGGTGACAGCTACGTGCATTGGTGGTCTGGCAATTACTCGAGCTATCTCGAAGACTATCAGCGCCGAAAGGGCAAAGCCGCCGAGCAGCCGCACCGAATCAAGTACCGCAAACTGACGCGAGCCTAGCTGCCCACGAATCACACGAATCACACGAAGCGGCCGAAACATTTTCTCCCACGGAATGCACGGAAAACACGGAAGGGCTCGAACTTCAGAAAATCGGATTCCGAGCTCTATTCCGTGTTTTCCGTGAGTTCCGTGGGAAGTAATTTTCTGAATTCGTGTGCTTCGTGTGATTCGTGGGGAAATCAAATCTGGAGCGGAATAATTCCGCCGCGAACTGCTCTCACTTGCAAACAACTCGAGCGCCTCGCCAGAGCGCACCTGTGCGCGTTGCGAATTCGTCCGATCTGCATCCCTTACTCATGAAAATTTTTCTCTACGCATTTCTTATGGCTCTCTTCACGACCGCTGCATCGCAGTCCGCAGCCGCCAAGAATCCGACGAGTGACGGCGCAAAAACCGAGACCATCGTTCTCGGCGGCGGCTGCTTCTGGTGCACGGAAGCCGCGTATCACTTGATGCCCGGGGTGAAATCCGTCGTCAGCGGCTATGCCGGTGGGTCGGTCGCCAATCCCACGTATGAGCAGGTTTGTTCGCATGACACCGGTCACGCCGAAGTGGTGAAGGTCGAGTTCGATCCCCAGGAGGTGAGCCTCGATCAAGTGCTCGATTTTTTCTGGACGATTCACGATCCCACGACGCTCAACCGCCAGGGCAATGACGAAGGGCCGCAGTATCGCTCGACCATCATGTATGCGAACGACGCCCAAAAAGATGCCGCCGAAAAATCGAAGGCCAAGGCCCAAGCGAAGTTCTCCGATCCGATCGTGACTGAAATCGTGCCGCTGAAAACGTTCTACGCGGCCGAAGCGTATCATCAAAATTACTACAAAAAGAATCCGTACGCGGGCTACTGTCAGTACGTGATCAAGCCGAAGATCAAGAAGGCCGAGAAGACGCTGAGCGCAGCGCATTGAGGGCGCGGCGGGGCTGCGACCAAGGCCCCGCTTTACATTGTGGAAATGATACAAACGTTGCGGGATGCCTGAATCGTCACCCGTCAACACCGCTGACTCCGGCCATGAAGTGCGCACCTATTTCGTTCGCGCGCGAAATGCCCTCGTCGCGCGAGCGTCTTTCAGCGAACTCTACGTCGATTACTATCTCCATCTGAGCGACCAGAAGATTCAGGTGGAGCCGGAGCACGACGCGATTTTCAAGCGGGCTCTGGCCGCTTTCGTTCTGCACTGCGCCTCGCGCCCGTGGAACGAAATGATCGCCTGGACGATCCATTTTCAGAAACCGTTCCTGAATGTCTTCCTTACCGGCGACAACAGCAATGGCGCCGTCGTGGGGCGTGTATTCACGGACAACATACGCGAGATGGAGCGCAACGTGTTTTACTGCGACGTGGTTCGTCCCGGCCAACCGAAGCGGCGCAGCGCGGTCAACTTCGAGGGCGCGGACCCGATCACCGCCGTGGAGGCTTATTACGCGAAAAGCGAACAGCGACCGGCGCGCTATTTTCAAATCGAGGAAGAAGAGTTCGTCATGGTCAGCGCTCATCCTGATTGCGACCAGGCCTGGTTCGATGCGCTCACGGTTGATTCTGTGCGCAAACTTGATTCCAGCGAAACCCTCGCGATCCTCGAGCGCCGCGTCTATCGCTGGCATTGCGGCTGCAACCAGGTGCGCATGATGGAGGTGCTCGCGCCGACCATGAAGGCCGATCCCCAGGCGCTGTTCGAAGAGCAGAACGCGATCGAAATCCGCTGCCCGCGCTGCGGCGCGCGCCACGTTATCACGCGCGAGTCAATGGAGGCTTTCATCGCAGCGATGGATAAGCCAGAAGCGTCGGCGTGACGCTCAGTTCAGCTTATCTCGATCGTTTCGGCGGAATTGGCCGCCTCTACGGCGAATCCAATCTCAAACGACTGCAGGCCGCCCGCGTCGCCGTGTTCGGGCTCGGCGGTGTCGGTTCCTGGGCCGCGGAAGCACTCGCGCGCACGGGCATCGGTCAGATCACGCTCGTCGACCTCGACGATGTCTGTGTCAGCAACGTGAACCGGCAGCTTCCCGCGCTCGAAGGGGCGTTTGGCCATCCCAAGGTTGCCGTATTGGCGGAGCGGATACGCGCGATAAATCCGGAGGTGAATGTCGTGGCCGAACAGGAATTTTTCACCGCTGGCAGCGCAGCCCGCCTGCTCGATCCTGGCTACGATGTCGTGATCGATGCAATCGACAACATGCCCAATAAAGCGCGCCTCGTGGCCGATGCCGTGCAGCGAAAATTCAAATGCGTGACGATCGGGGCCGCGGGTGGGAAGCGCGATGGCACGATGGTACGTGTGAGCGACCTGGCTCATTCGACGAATGACGACATGCTGCGGATTCTGCGAAAGCGCCTGCGGCGCGAGCATGGCTTTCCGCACGGCGAAGGAATCACCTTCGGCGTGAAGTGCGTCTATTCGCCGGAGCACCCGGTCTACCCATGGAAAGATGGCACGTGCTCCTCCAAGCCCGAGCCCGGGAGTGACACCCGTCTCGATTGCAACAGCGGCTTTGGCAACGCCGCCTTTGTCACCGGTTCCTTCGGCTTCGCCGCAGCCAACGCCGCCGTCGATTGGATCGTCGAACCGATCGCGCTGTGAGCCGAATCACCGAATTTGCCCACAATCACACGAAGAACACGGAAAGGAACAACTGAATTTCCCGCGGAAAACACGGATCACACGGAAAAGTCAGGATTGGACCTTCCTTGATGAATCCATTCACAGAATTTCATCGGTTCGGTTTCGTGTCCTTCGTGTGATTCGTGGGCGAAAAAAGTGCTTTGAAATTCCGCTCCGTCACGTCGCACAAATCCGCGACAGACATTCCGCGCAGCGCGGCGAGACCGGCGTAGGCGGCTTCGATGTTGGCAGGGTGATTGATCGTCTCACCGCTTGGCGTGGGAGGCAGCTTATGCGTGCGCCACGGCGCGGGCAGCGACATGGCCGGTGCATCGGTCTCCACCAATAGCCGATCGAGCGGAGCGTCGCGAAACACGTCGCGCTCCCGGGCTTTTCGTTCGTTAAGGAAATAACCGTTGAACGAAATATACGCGCCGAGCCGCAGGAATCGTTTCAACATCTCCGCTGATCCGGCGTACGCGTGCAGAAGAAAGCCTCGTCTCGGCAAAGGCCGTGATTGCAGCACCTCGAGCAGTGCGCCCCAGGCATCGATGCAATGAATGGTGACAGGACGCTCCAATTCCGTGGCGAGGTGTAGTTGCGCTCTGAATACGTCGAGCTGCTCATCGAGCCCCGCCCGCCGCAGTCCGGCCAGTCGCGCGTCATCGGCTCGAGCTCGTTCGAGCATCCACCGATCGAGTCCGATCTCGCCCACGCCAGCGCGCGGGTCGCAGACGAGTTTTTCGCGCAGCGTTATGAGCCATCCTTTGTTGCCACCAGCAGCAACGTCAGCCGCGTTTCCTGCATGCCACGGGTGCAAACCGTAGCTCGGGATCACCCAGGAGAATTCCCGAGCAAGCGCGGCCACGTCGTCCCAATCCCGTGGCTCGGTTCCATTCACCACGACTCCGTGCACCGGCAGGCTGGTGAGCTGCGCGACGATTCGGTCCCGATGCGGTTTCAGCCACTCGTCCTGCAGATGATTGTGCGCGTCGAAATACCGCACCCGCTTCGCTGCCGGAGCCGCCGCGTCGTGGCTCATAACCAACGTTAGGGCTTCGTGAGCAGTTCACTCGCCAGGCCGCGGATGCGGGCTCGGGCGGCGGCCAGGCCGTTGCGGCGCGTGGTGGAAAGATCGCGCACAAGGCCCAGTTTTTCGAAGATGGTCGATTCGACCGCGAGCGTCTCCGCCGGCGTCGCTCCGTCGTAGACGTCGCAGAGCAAACTAACCAGCCCCTTCACGATGGGAGACTCCGCGTCGCTCATCAGATTCATCCGCTCACCGCTCAATTCCGCGTTGATCCAGACGGGCGACGCGCAGCCCATCACTCGATTGTTTGCCGTGCGCAACTCCGGCGGGGGCTTGGGCCGGCGCCGCGCCCAATCGACGACCACGCTCAGCCGCTCCTGGCTATCGGGAATGTGGCCAAATTTCTCGAAGAGGACGTTCTCTTTGTCGGCGATGCTCACGCGTTTTTGTGAGCCCACGAATCACACGAAACCCAGGAAATCAAACCGGAGAAATGTTTCCCACGGAATCCACCGAAAACACAGAATGGAATTTGGACAGACTCGACCGACAGGATTTATTCCGTGTTTTCCGTGAATTCCGTGGGAAATATTTCTGAGATTCGTGTCCTTCGTATGATTCGTGGGCTTCTCAAAATTCCACGTCGCGGCAACGCGCTTCGAGCTGGCGACTGAGAATTTCCACCTGCTCTTCGGTAAGCATGGGTGCGTGATTAAGGATGATCGCCGGCACCTGTTTCGGCGCTGCCACGCGCACGCTGTTGATGGCGTGCTCTTCGACCCACCAACCTGGAAACACCAAAATCGGTGTCACCGTCGCGCCGCGGCCGAGCACCTGAAACGCCCAGGTCTCCAGCCATTTCGCGTGATCGCGCGCTTGATTGAGCCCGTGAAAATCTTCGCCCCAAGGGTAAACCAGCTGCTGGCCGTTGAAGATGATCTTGTGCTCCTCGAAGCCCGGCCGGCCTTTTTGCTTTCGCCGCATCTTCGTCTCGATCGCGAAAATCCCATGCGAGCCGACCACGACGTGGTCGATGTCGAAGGGCGGCGTCGCTTCGCTGGCCGGCACATTATGGAAAACGCGAAGGCCTTTCGCGCGGAGCGAGTCCAGCGTCTCGCCCATCACGCGTTCGCCGAAATAGCCGAGGTAATGGTCGCGGCGGCGCGACAGGATTTTCATCAACCATCGCGCGGAAAAATACAGCACCGCGCCGAGCACGAGAATCAGCCCTCCCAACGCCCAGGGCCGGGCTGTCGCCGACAGACGATCGATAATCCACAGTCCCGTGACCATGACCAGCAGGGGCACCAATGCGCTCCCTACCAAGTGGAAGAGCAGCGTGTCGTCGAATGCCTCGATCTTCCGGCGCAACGCTTCGCCCGGGCCGCGTATCAACTTTTCGGAGACGGGCGGTTTTTCCTGACGCCGATTGAGCCGCCACATCCAGATCCCTCCGACGACTGCGAAATAGACGAGCATGTAGCCGACGAGGTATGCGTAGCCGGAGTAGTTCATGGGGGAGCGCCGGCATTTGCTGTCGCTCCCAGCGAAAATGTCCAGTTATCGCCGGCAAACCGGCTGGTTTGACCAGCCTTTGACGTGGTAACCGTAATCTACTTTCATTGCTCCACGATGAATCCCTTTTCCGGCGCAACCTGGCTTTGGCGTGCATTGCGCGGCCAGAGCGTCGTGTTCGCGGCGCTCTTCGCATTGACCCTGCTGGGCTTGTCGGTCGTGCGCGTGCTGCAGCATCTGCTGGCCGCGGCTGGCGCCCCGTGGTTGTTGTTGCTCATTCTTCCAGCGCTGATTTTCGGTTTCCTCGCGAAGCGTGAAGAAGAGTGGGTGCCGGATCCTCTGGTGAGGAAACGTTGGTCTCGCCGCCTTGTCTTCGGCTCCATCGCCGTCGCGATCGCGATCAGTTTTTTGAAACCGAGGCCTGCGGCGGTGTCCGAAGAAGTTCCGACCAATCGCACGCCTCTGCAGCACCACGGACCTTCCGGAAAATAAGCGTGCTTCGCCCTGGGGCGTCTTTCAATTTTTCGCCGCTCATGATCCTTCACCTGCGCCGCGTCGCATTTCTCAGCCTGCTGGCCTTGGCCGCGACGGGCTCGATCCGCGCCGACGCGCTCTCGGTTCCAGTGCCGCTTTTGCCGGCCGACGCAAACCGGCCCGCGAGTGAAATCGTCCTCGCCGAGGAAACCGCGACGCGCGCGCTGCAACTCGGCTTTCCGTCCGTCGCGAATGTAGTGCTGGAACAACTACTGACGCGCCATGACCTCTCGGCGCAGACCCGCAACGATCTGCTGATTCAACGTTCAGCCGCGCTGCTCGACCTGGGGCGCCTGGCCGATGCGGAGGCGTTGTTGAAACAATTTTCCGGCGCTCCCACGCCGAGCCTTCGTCTGCACGTCGCGTTGGTCGCGGCGCGAGGCCATCACATCGACACGGTGAAATCTGAACTCGGCGCTTTCAAAGCCGACGCGCTGCCCGAAGCCGAGCGCGGCTGGTATCCATTCTTGCAAGGCGTCGTGGCGGAGGCGGGCAACGATTTCCCCCGCGCTTCCTCGTTTTATCAACAAGCTGTCGATCAAGCCGGTGGCGCCGTGCAGCGCGCGCGCTTCGTTCTGGCGCGAGAGCAGGCTCGCATGGTTTTGGGCGAGGCGACGGATGGGCAGATCAACGCGTTTCGCCAGACGATCGAGAAGTTTCCCGGCCGAGACATCGCCTACCGCGCGGTGAGCAATCTCGCGATTGCCCTCAGCGCGAAAGGCGATCGGTCCGGCGCGATCAACGTATTGCAATCTCAACTACAAGGGCTCCCGCGCGAGCAGCATGCGTTCGCCGACGAATGGTCGCTGCTCCTCGGATTGATCTCGGGCCCCGCGGAAGGAGTTGGCCGCAACGCGCTGCGGAATCTGTTGAGCAACGGCGCCGATCGCGACAAGCAGCGCGTGGCCCTGCAACTGCTCGCGCGCACCTCGACCGAGTCGCCGCGCCGCGACGAATACCGGGCGAAATTGGATGAATTGATCGCCGCGCCCAAACCGCACCCGTTGCTCGAGGAATTGTTGCTCTTTCGCGCGCAACTCGCGTTGACCGATCGCAATCAGGGGCAATCGAATCTCACGCGGGCGGAGGAAGACGCGAATCAGCTTCTCGAACGCTTTCCCGGTTCGCAGTTGAAAGGCCTGGCCTACGGCATTCTGACCGACGCGGCCTGGGAGCGCGGCCAGTACCGCAACGCCGCCAATCTCGCGTCCAAAGCGCGCGAGTCGCTTCCCGCTGGCGAGACCCGCGCGCAACTCGGCGTGCTTCTGGCGGAAGCCTATTTTCGCGGCGCCGATTTCGTCAGCGCTGCCAACGCTTATCGCGCAGCCTCGAGCGAGGTGCCGGAAGGCGTGAAGCCGGGGGACCTGATTTTTCAACAGGTCCTCTCCGAGATCGGCGCGCTGCGTTTGGATCAGGCCGCCAAGTTGCTCGACGAACAGAGCAAGAATCCGCGTTTCGATCCGACCAATCGCTGGGAAGCCGAATGGAATCTCGCGCGTGAACTCCAGGGAAGTGGCAAAATTTCCGTGGCTTACGATCGGATGAACCGGCTGCTCGAGACACCCGCCGAGGCAGCTTCGATTCCGCCCGAGCTGCGCGCCCGCATGCGCTGGCTGCAGGCGCGACTTTCCTATGACGCCGGCGATTTCAAGCGCACCTTCGCGCTGACGGAATCGCTCTTGAGCGGCTTGCAGGACATCGAACCCTCTCTGCGGGCCGACATCGCGAGCACGACCATGCTGCTGCAGGTGCAGGCCAACTTCGCGATGAACGCGAATGCTCCTTCGGACAAGACGACAGATCTGTTGAAACGACTTCGCGCGGAATATCCAACGACGGATGCGGCGGTTTACTCGTACATCGTGGAGTCGGACGCCGCCGCGCGGAAAGGGCGTCTGGTCGAAGCGCAAGGCCTGCTGACCGAGCTCGTGACGAAGTATTCAGAAAGTCCCTACGCGCCGTTTGCGTTGTATGAAGCCGCTGGATACGCGGAGCAGCGCGGCCAATCCGCGAGTTATCACGAAGCCAACGATCTGATCGAGCGGCTCGTGACCACGTATCCGAAAAGCGATTTGGTTTTCTACGCCCGTCTGCGGCAAGGTCACTTGTTGCGCAACTTGACCGAGTTCGCACGGGCGCAGCAGGTCTACGAGGAGTTGGACAACAATCGACAATTTGCCGAACACCCCGGGCGAGCCGCGGCGGAGCTGGCTTTGGCCGACACGCACGCCGCGCAAGCGGCGAATGATCCCTCGCATCTCGAGGCCGCGCACCGAATCTACGAGCGACTGCTCGACCTGCCGTCGGCACCGATCGCGTTGCGCATCGAGGCCGGTCACAAGCTCGGCCTGAGCTTGGCGCGCCACGGCCAGCCCGACAAAGCCACTCGCGTGTGGGGCAGCGTGATCAATTTTCTGGCGGACGCCCGCATCGACCCGCAGAGCTTCGGGGCAGAAGGGCGTTACTGGCTTTCACGGACATTGATCGAATTCGCCGACTTGCTGCGTAGGGAGAACAAGTTGGAAGAGGCACGCGAAGCATATGACTTGATCCTGAAATCGGGTTTGCCGGGCGCGAGTATTGCGCAGGAAAACATCGCCACCATTCAACCTCCGCTCCCTCGCTGAGCGGAACTTCTGGGTTTACCTTCGCTGTCCAAACCAGTCTGACTCACGCGCATGTCGGCTTTCGATTTCTCACTCCTCACCAAAGGCGGACCCATGATGCTGGTCGTGCTGCTGATGTTTGGTGTGGGCGTCGTTTTGTTCGTCGAGCGGACACTGTATCTGCATCGCGGACAGATCCGTTCGAAGCCATTTCTCGAAGGCATCAAAAACACCCTGGAGAAGCGGCGGATAGTCGAAGCGTTGACCCTTTGTGAGGAGACACCCGGCCCGGTGGCGGCGGTCGTCAAAGCAGCCTTGCTGCATGCGCACGAGAACGCGGAAAAGCTGCGTTATGCGGTGCAGGAAGCGGCTGTGGTGGAGGTGCCCTCGCTCGAGCGCCGGCTTGGATCGATTGCGGCGATCGCCCAGATCGCGCCGCTGGTCGGCTTGCTCGGCACGATTCTCGGGCTGATCACGACCTTCAATGCCTTCATGCAGGGAGGCCAGTACGCCACGGCCCACGCGTTGGCGGCAGGCCTTTGGCAGGCGCTGCTCGTCACGGCAGGCAGCCTCATGGTGGGCATTCCCGCTCATCTCGCCTATCATTTTCTCAGCGGCCGGGTGCGCGCGATCGTCCGCGACGTCGAATGGGCGGGCAACGAAATCATGCGGTATTTGTTAACTGAATACAACGCGACCGACGCTGCCGCGGAAAGCGGCCCGGGCGCTGCAGCGCAGCCGCAGCCTGCAACCCCGATGTCCGCCTCCACTTCGGGAAATGCGCCGCTCGGCTCTGCTTCGGGCGCTGGCGCGCGTAAACCGGTCGCTTCGTCGTGATCACTCGTCCGCTGGATCTTTCGACGCGCTTGCGTGGTGAGCCGCGCAATTTCGATTATTTGTACTGGATCAACGGCGTGATCATCGCGCTGTTTTTCACGTTCTTCGGCTCACGATTCGTTCTGTCGCCCGGCGTCGCCATGGGGAAGAGCGAGAAGATGCTGGTCTTCACCAACGCGGTGAGCGGGGCGGTTCCGACCCAATTGACTCTGCAGATCGCGCAAGGCGGCCAGCTCTACGTGGACACCGGTTTTGTCACGTTCGAAAAACTCCGGGAATGGCTCGCCACACAGGCCAAACAGAATCCAGGGGCCACGCTCCTCGTCCTGGCTCATCCATCGAATTCGGCTGAGTTGCTGAGCAAGATCACAGACGCCGCCGAGTCGGTTGGAATCAAAGTTCAATTGGGCGGCCTGGACCGCCCGCAGGAGAGCCCCGCCGTTGGCAAAAGCCATTAACCGCTGGGTCATCCCGATCCTGGTTGGCGCAGGACTGCTTGGACTGATGGTCTGGTTCTGCGTCGCGTATGTGCGCTTGCGTCCTCCACCGACGCCGGCTGTCGCACCGCAAAAACCCGCGATCGTGCTGGTCACTTCGGAGAATGACGATCGCGAGCGCCGCGAATTGACCGACCTCGATCCGCTGTTTCTGCCGACCTCGCACAACACCAGCGTGCTTTCGTTGCCCCCTCAGGTGCGGCGCGAGCCGGGTTCGATGTCGTTCGTATTCCCGCCGAAGTTGAGCGAACTCGAATCGAAGGGCGGGGTAGCCATCGCCGAAACCGTCGCCGTCCCCGATCGACCCGTGGAGGTTTTGAATCTCGGAACGCCGCCGCCGAAGTTCAACGAAGTGGGCCGCGCCGACGTTTATGTGCCGCCGCTGATCGGGCGCATGGCATTCATCGAAGTAGCCGATGCGAAGACGGGTCGGATCGTGCTTTCCGAGGAAATCCCATCATCCTTGGACGTGAAACCGCCTTCCACTTATTGGGTTCCCATCGGCTTCCTGGTGGCCGTGGACGCCGCTGGAATTGTGGGCTCTCCGGTGTTGACCACCACCTCCAGCTCCGATGATGTTGAGAGCTTCTTTGGAGATTTCCTCGCGCGGAAATTTAGTCTCGGTGCGAAGTTGACGCCGGGATTTTATACCGTTCACGTAGGCCCTTAGCGATTTTCCAGATTTCGGGAGGAATTCAGTTGACGGAGAATTTTCAGCGGTTCACGTTCTCCACTCTTTTTCTGTTTTTTGACCCTCCCTTGGTCTGCCCAGATAGCTCAGTTGGCAGAGCACGTCCTTGGTAAGGACGAGGTCGCCGGTTCAAATCCGGTTCTGGGCTCCAGGTCACGTCGGCGACTGCTGCGACGCTAAATTAGGAGTCAAACATCTCAATCCCAACGTCTCACACTCATGGCTAAAGGTACATTCGAACGCAAAAAACCGCACGTCAACGTAGGCACGATCGGCCACGTCGACCACGGTAAAACCACGCTGACGACCGCGATTCTCGCGGTTCAAGCCCGCAAAGGTCTCGCCGAAGTTAAGACCTACGCCGATATCGCCAAGGGTGGCACAGTTCGCGACGCATCCAAGATCGTGACCATCTCGGTCGCGCACGTTGAGTACGAGAGCGACAAGCGTCACTACGCTCACGTCGACTGCCCAGGTCACGCTGACTTCGTGAAGAACATGATCACGGGTGCGGCGCAGATGGACGGCGCTATCCTTGTCGTCTCCGCGGCTGACGGTCCGATGCCGCAGACCCGCGAGCACATCCTCCTCGCCCGCCAAGTCGGCGTGCCGAAGATCGTGGTGTTCCTGAACAAGGTCGACCTCATCGACGACAAAGAGCTCCTCGACCTCGTCGAGATGGAAATCCGCGAGCTCCTCAGCAAATATCAATTCCCAGGCGACACGACCACGATCGTTCGCGGTTCCGCCACGGCCGCCCTCGAAGGCAAGCCGGAAGGTGAAAAGGCCATCGCTGAACTCATGGCCGCGATCGACAACGACATTCCGGAACCCGTTCGTGAAAACGACAAACCGTTCCTGATGTCTGTCGAAGACGTCTTCTCGATCACCGGCCGCGGCACCGTCGCGACGGGCCGTATCGAGCGCGGTGTGATCAAGGTCAACGACACCGTCGAAATCGTCGGTCTCCGCGATACGACGACCTCGGTTGTCACGGGTATCGAAATGTTCCGCAAGCTGCTCGATAGCGGCCAAGCCGGTGACAACGTCGGCATCCTCCTCCGCGGTATTGAAAAAGAAGGCATCGAGCGCGGCCAGGTCTTGGCTGCTCCGAAGTCGATCACGCCGCACAAGCAGGCGAAGGCCGAGATCTACGTTTTGACGAAGGAAGAGGGTGGCCGTCACACGCCATTCTTCAATGGCTACCGCCCGCAGTTCTACTTTCGCACGACGGACGTGACCGGTATCGTCAACCTCCAGAAGGGCGTCGAGATGATCATGCCAGGTGACAACGTTTCCGTTGAAATCGACCTGATCGTTCCTATCGCAATGGAGAAGACTCAGCGTTTCGCTATTCGTGAAGGCGGCCGCACCATCGGTGCCGGTCGTATCACTGAGATCATCAAGTAAGTTCTCGTCTCTTTAGATTCGACCGCCGAGGCCTCTTCCTGGGGCCTCGGCTGCGTCGTCTAAAAGACAAAATCACAGGCGTGTAGCTCAATTGGTAGAGTAGCGGTCTCCAAAACCGTTGGTTGGGGGTTCGATTCCCTCCGCGCCTGCCAAATTTCACAGTTAATGAAAAACCCGTTCCGCAGCACTCGTATCTTCGTCGGCGAAATGATCGACGAGCTCAAGAAGGCCACCTGGCCAACGCGTACCGAGCTGCGTGATTCAACGGTCGTGGTGATCATCGCGGCCGTCATCCTCGGCGTTTTTACGTCCATCAGCGACTTTGCTCTCTATCAAGTCGTTGACCTCTTCACTTCCTGGGTCAGCTAAGCTCTTTCCATGTCCGCTCAAGTAACCTCGAATCCAGGCGCCCAGTGGTTCGCGCTTCACACGCTCTCCGGTCAGGAGAACAAGGTGAAGACCTACATCGAAAAGTTTAAGAAGGCAGAAGAGCTCGATGATTATATCTTCGAAGTTCTCCTTCCGACCGAGGTCGTCTCCGAGGTTAAGAGCGGCAAGAAGAGCACCAAAACCCGGAAGCTTTATCCGGGCTACGTTTTCATCAACATGCGTCTCTACGGAGACGACAAGAAGCTGATCAACAAGCCGTGGTACTTCGTCAAGGAAGTCGCCGGCGTGATCGGCTTTGTCGGCGGCGATAGTCCGGCAGCTTTGCGGCAGGCGGAAATCGACGAGATCCGCTCCCGCATCGAAGCCGCAAGCGGCAAGGAAGTGCCGAAAGTTTCCTACGAAATCGGTGAAGAGGTTAAGATCACCGATGGCGCATTCGCCAACCTCACGGGTCGTATCGACGAGATCGATCCAGCACGCGGAAAGCTCAAGATTTCCGTCTCCATTTTCGGCCGTTTTACGCCGGTCGAACTAGAATACTGGCAGGTGCAACGCCTCACCGACTGACGCGACGCCTCTTTGCAACCGCCGTTCACCCACCCGTATCGTTCACTGATTATCCGCCACCATGGCTAAGAAGATTCAAGGTTACATTCGCCTCCAGCTTCCCGCTGGCGCAGCAAATCCGGCTCCTCCGGTCGGTCCCGCACTCGGTGCGCAAGGCGTCAACATCATGGCCTTTTGTAAGGAGTTCAACGCTCGTACAAAGGATCAAGCCGGCATGATTTTGCCGGTGGTTATCACCGTCTTTTCGGATAAGAGCTTCACCTTCATCCTCAAGTCGCCCCCGGCGTCTGTCCTCCTGAAGAAGGCGGCAAACATCGCTTCCGGCTCGGCCAAACCGAACCAGGACAAGGTCGGAAAGGTGACCAAGAAGCAGCTCGCTGAGATCTGGAAGATCAAGCAGAAGGATATGAACGCCAAAGACGAGGAAGCTGGCGTCAAGATCATCGCCGGCACTGCCCGTAACATGGGCATCGAAGTCGTCGACTAACTTTCACTCGTAACCACTCACCGCGGGAGTCTTTCGAGACGTTCGCACCGCAAGGAGTAATAATGGAAAAACACAGCAAACGCTACCGCAGCGCCGTCAAGGTCGCTGACCTCGCGAAGGATTATTCGTTGAACGAAGCCGTTCAGATCCTCGCGAAATTCCCGAAAGCAAAGTTCGACGAAACCGTCGAAATTTCATTCCGCCTCGGCGTCGATCCCGCCCAGGGCGATCAGATGGTCCGCGGCACCACGCCGCTGCCGAATGGTTCTGGCAAAAGGGTCCGCGTCCTCGTCTTCACCGACAATCCGCAAGCCGCTCTCGCCGCTGGCGCTGATTTCGCCGGTCTTCAAGACATGATGGCGAAGATCAATGAAGGCTGGCTCGATTTCGATGTCGCGATTGCGACGACCGAAGCGATGAAGACCGTTCGTACGATCGCTCGCGTCCTCGGTCCGAAAGGCCTGATGCCGAACCCGAAGTCGGGCACGGTAACCGACGACA
Source organism: Opitutaceae bacterium (assembly GCA_035765635.1). Taxonomy (GTDB): domain Bacteria; phylum Verrucomicrobiota; class Verrucomicrobiia; order Opitutales; family Opitutaceae; genus EW11. Next base: position 88,705 of record DASTWZ010000007.1, on the reverse strand, counting down.
TCCCCGGCGGCATCAAGGCAGTTAAGGCCGGTCGCGTCGAATTCAAGATGGACAAGGCCTGCAACATCGGCGTGGGCGTCGGCAAGCGCTCGTTCACCGCTGAGCAGATCGTCGAGAATGTCGGCGCTGTCATCGAAGCGGTTGGCAAAGCCAAGCCCGCTTCCTTCAAGGGCCAGTACATCAAGACCGTCGCTATTTCCTCGAGCCAGAGCCCGTCCGTGCGTCTCGCCTCGACTGAGTTCAACCGTTTCTAAGCACCCACGACCATGAGAGTTGAAAAGCAATATCTGATTTCGGAAGTCGAGGGTCACCTCAAGAAGAGCGACTACGTCATTCTCGCGAACTTCACCAAGGTCACCGTCGCTGATGTGGCCGAACTCCGCAGCCGCTTGGCTGGCGAAAAGGCCGAATTCCACGTCGTCAAGAACAGCTCCCTCCGCGTTGCCGCGAAGGCGATGGGCTTGCCCGATGTCGAAGGTTCCCTGACGGGCCCGACCGCGGTTGTTGTTGGCGGAAAAAATCCCGCTGGTGTCGCCAAGGTTCTGAAGAAGTTTTTCGAAGAAAAGCAGAAGCTCGAAGTCAAAGTCGGCGTGATGGACAAGAAGCTGATCAGCGCTGCTGACTTGGCGAAGATTGCCGACTTGCCCTCGATGGATGCGCTTCGTTCGCAGCTTCTCGGGCTGTTCATGCAGACCGGCGCTGCTTTTGTCCGCGTCCTCGACGCCAAGGTTAAGAAAGAGGAAACACCCGCCGCCTAAACCCTTTTGGCCGATCGGCTCCTCTTTCGTCGATCGTCCGAAATAACATCAAAAGAGGCAGGCTAGGGGATACGTCCCTTAAACGCATTTCACCTTTCGAAATCGCTAGCCGCCTCAGAAGATAATCATGAGCAACATCACAAAAGACCAAGTCATCGAGTGGCTGTCCGGCCAGTCGATCCTCGACCTCGCCGCCCTCGTCAAAGACCTCGAAGCCAAGTGGGGCGTTTCCGCCGCCGCTGCGGTTGCCGCTGCTCCTGCAGGTGGCGCTGCCGCTGGTGCTGCAGCCCCTGCTGCTGAAGCCCAGACGGAGTTCACCATCGTCCTGAAGGAAGCTGGCGCGAACAAGATCGGCGTCATCAAGGAAGTCCGCGCTATCACGGGCCTCGGCCTGAAGGAAGCGAAGGACCTCGTCGAAGGCGCTCCGAAGCCGGTCAAGGAAAACGTCGCGAAGGCCGAAGCCGAAGACATCAAGAAGAAGCTCGAAGCGGCCGGCGCGAAGGTCGAACTCAAGTAAGAGTTGGCGATTACTGTCGCACATTCTCCTATTTTTCCAGGACAGGCCGTGCTCTGACGCGGCCTGTCCTTTGCCTTTTTTCATTTTGTTCTTTGTTTGTATTTCCTCCCAGCGTTCGCCCCGCCCAACGGGTGACGTCTGTGCTGTGTTGAGCGCGCATCCTGCCGCGCTGTGTCTGTATTCATCCTAACTGGGAAAACTCATGTCCGACCGCGTTAACTTCGGTAAACTCAGAGAAGTCATTCAACCGCCGAATCTGATCGAGATTCAGATCACGTCCTACCTGGACTTTTTGCAAAAGGGCGTGCCCGAGAAGCAGCGCAAGCCTCAAGGCCTCGAGGCCGTTTTCCGCGAAGTTTTCCCAATCGAATCCTACGATGGTCGGTTGGTCCTCGAGTACGTTTCCTATACGCTCGGCGATCCGAAGAACACCGAGATCGAGTGTATCCGTGAGGGCATTACATACTCGGTTCCGCTCTACGTGAAGCTCCGCCTCCGCGAAGAAGACTTCATCAAGGACGAAGAAATTTACATGGGAGAAATCCCAATGGTGACGGACCGCGGTTCGTTCATCATCAATGGCGCCGAGCGTGTAGTGGTTTCTCAACTACACCGCTCGCCCGGCATCGCCTTCGAAGTCACGCCGCACCCGAACGGCAAGCCGCTGCATTCGTTCCGCATCATCCCGGATCGCGGCACTTGGCTCGAGACGCAGTTCGACAATAACGACCTGCTCTATGTCTACCTCGACCGCCGCCGCCGTCGCCGCAAATTCCTCATTACGACGCTGCTTCGCGCCGTCGGCTTCAGCTCCGACATCGATATCCTGAACCTCTTCTACGAGATCAAGGATCTGAAGGTCTCGAAAGCGCTCGATCTGGAAAACGTTTCCACGCTCGTTCTCGTCGAAGACGCGATCGACGCGCAAAAGGGCGTTGTTCTCGCCCGGGCGTTTGAACCGCTCACGAAGCAAATCGTCCGCACGTTCGAGAAGCACGAGATCGCGACGCTGCGCGTCATCGACACTTCGGCCGACGAAGGCGCGATCATCCGCGCTCTCAAAAAAGACCCGACGCGCAACGAAGAAGAAGCGCTCAAGGAAATCTACAAGCGTCTCCGCCCGGGTGAGCCGCCGACCACGGCCAATGCCAAGGCTCTCCTCAAGCGTCTGTTCTTCGATCCCAAGCGCTACGACCTCGGCCGCGTCGGCCGCTACAAGGTCAACCAAAAGCTCGGTCTCAAGGTCGATCTCGAACAACGCATTCTCGAGTCCGGTGACGTCGTCGCCGCGACGAAATATCTTGTTCGCCTGAAGCGCGGTGAAGGTGTCGTCGACGATATCGATCACCTCGGCAGCCGCCGCGTTCGCACAGTCGGCGAATTGCTCGCCAATCAGTGCCGCGTGGGTCTCTCCCGCACGGAGCGTCTCGTTCGCGAGCGCATGACGATGTACGACCAGAGCGTCGACTCGATCACACCACAAAAGCTGATCAACCCGAAGGCGCTCACCACGGTCATCCGCGATTTCTTCGCTCGCAGCCAGCTGTCGCAGTTCATGGACCAGATCAATCCTTTGGCCGAGGTGACGCACAAACGTCGTCTCTCCGCCCTTGGACCTGGAGGTCTCAATCGCGAACGCGCTGGCTTTGAAGTGCGTGACGTTCACCCGTCGCACTACGGCCGCATTTGCCCGATCGAAACGCCTGAAGGTCCGAACATCGGTTTGATCAATTCACTCTCGACCTACGCTCGAGTGAACGAATTCGGCTTCATCGAAACGCCGTACCGCACGGCTCGTGATGGTCGCGTCAGCGACAAGATCGAGTACCTCACCGCTGACCAGGAAGAAGCCAAGATCATCGCTCAGGCCAACGCCGAGATCGATGAAAAGGGTCACTTCGTCGGTAAGGTCACCGTTCGTAAGGACGGGGAGTTCCTCGAAGTTCCGGCGGAAGAAGTCGACTACATGGACGTCTCTCCGAAGCAGGTCATCTCGATCGCTGCTGGAATGATTCCGTTCCTCGAACACGACGACGCGAATCGCGCGTTGATGGGTTCGAACATGCAACGCCAGGGCGTGCCGCTTCTCCAATCCGAAGCTCCCTTCGTGGGCACCGGCATCGAAGAGCGCGTCGCTCGTGACTCCAAGATCGTCGTGACCGCCGACGAAGCCGGCATCGTCGCTTCCGTCGATTCGAAGCGCATCGTCATCACGAAGGACGGCGAACTGCCGCGCAACTTCGATCGCACGCCGAAGACCGATTCGAAGAACCATGTATTTGTCTATGAACTTCGTAAGTTCATGCGCTCGAATGCAGGCACCTGCTTCAATCAAAAGCCCATCGTCGAGAAGGGCCAAAAGATCAAAGCCGGTGAAATCATCGCAGACGGTCCCTCCACGGACAACGGCGAGATGGCCCTCGGCCGTAACGTGCTCGTCGCGTTCATGCCTTGGAACGGCTATAACTTCGAAGACGCTATCCTGATCTCCGAAAAGGTGCTGAAGGAAGACATCTTCACTTCGATCCACATTCAGGAATTCGAAGTCACTGCCCGCGACACGAAGCTCGGGCCGGAAGAAATCACGCGCGACATCCCGAATGTCGGTGAAGAAGCGCTGAAGAATCTCGATCACAACGGCGTCATCCGCGTCGGCGCCGAGGTCAAGCCAGGCGACATCCTCGTCGGCAAGATCACGCCGAAGTCGGAAACCGAACTCGCTCCTGAAGAAAAGCTGCTCCGCGCTATCTTCGGTGAGAAAGCCGCTGATGTTAAGGACACCTCGCTCGTCGTTCCGTCGGGCGTCGCCGGCATCATCATGGATGTGAAGGTCTCTAGCCGTGTGGACTTCGAGAAGGAGAAACTCTCTCCCTCCGATCGCCGCCGCCAGAGCAAGCAGATCCAAGAAGATTACAAGACGCAGATGGACAAACTGCGCGAAGGTCTGACCGAAGCGCTGTCCAACATCCTCCTCGGCGAAAAAATTCCGCTCGACGTCGTCAACGGCCAAACCGGCGAAATCATCATCCCGGCCAACCGCAAGATCACGAAGACGCTCCTCCGCAAACTCGCGGCCGTCTCCAAGCACGTCGAAATCGACCCGTCTCCGGTTCGCATCAAGATCATGGAGATCATCGGCTCGTATCAGTCGAAGTTCGACGAACTCGAGCAGGATCGTGAGCGCAAGATCTCCGGCATTGAGGCTGGTGAAGACGCCGGCACAGGCGCGATCAAGCAGGTCAAGGTCTACGTTGCCACCAAGCAGAAGCTGGAAGTCGGTGACAAGATGGCCGGACGCCACGGTAACAAGGGTGTCGTTGCGAAGATCGTTCCTGAAGAAGACATGCCGTTCTTGCCGGATGGCACGCCGATCGAAATCTGCTTGAATCCGCTGGGCGTGCCTTCGCGCATGAACGTCGGACAAGTTCTCGAGACGCACCTTGGTTGGGCCTGTAAGAAGCTGGGTCTGAAGGTCGCCACTCCGGTGTTCGACGGAATTCCGGAAAAGAGAGTCCGTGAGTACCTCAAGGAAGCAAAGCTCCCCTCATCGGGTAAGAGCGTGCTGAATGATGGACGCACCGGTGAACGCCTCGATCAAGAGGTCGTTGTCGGCTACATCTACATGATGAAGCTGAATCACTTGGTCTCGCACAAGATTCACGCTCGTGCGGTCGGTCCTTACTCCTTGGTCACTCAGCAACCTCTGGGCGGCAAAGCCCAATACGGTGGTCAGCGTTTCGGAGAAATGGAAGTGTGGGCGCTCGAAGCCTATGGCGCAGCGCACACGCTCCAGGAACTCCTCACGGTCAAATCCGACGACGTCCAGGGACGCACCAAGATCTACGAATCGCTCGTCAAGGGCGATAACACGCTGCAGGCCGGCACGCCGGAATCCTTCAACGTGTTGATCAAGGAAATCCAATCCCTCGGCCTCGATATCAAGCTGAACAAGCGCGACGCGCTGAGCCTTGGCGCTTAATGCGCCGGCTCGCGCTCCTTAGCCTTTAACAAAAACAGGGAATCCTAAATGAGTATTCAACCAGCAGAAACCGCCGCGTCCTCTGCACGTGAAGAAGTCCGCTCCGCATTGGGCCTCGACGAGAACCCATTCGATTGCGTCTCGATCACGGTCGCCTCGCCCGAAACGATCCGCAACTGGTCGAAGGGCGAAGTCAAAAACCCCGAGACGATCAACTACCGCACCTTCAAGCCCGAGCCGGGTGGTCTTTTCTGCCAAAAGATCTTCGGCCCGGTGCGCGACTACGAGTGCGCCTGCGGAAAGTACAAACGCATCAAATACAAAGACGTCGTCTGCGATCGCTGCGGCGTCGAAGTGACGATCGCTCGCGTTCGCCGCGAGCGCATGGGCCACATCGAGCTCGCCGTTCCGGTGGCGCACATCTGGTTCTTGAAGAGCATGCCGAGCCGTCTCGGTCTCTTACTCGACATGACGGCTCGTTCGCTCGAGCGCGTCATCTACTACGAGAACTACATGGTCGTCGATCCGGGCAAGACGCCGCTCGAGCTCAAGCAGCTCCTCACGGACGTCGAGTATCGCCAGGCTCTCGACGAATACGGTGACGATTCGTTCGTCGCCAAGATGGGCGCCGAAGCCGTCCGTGACTGCCTGTCCAAAATGGACATGGAAGCCACGGTGGCCGAGCTCCAGGAGCAAATGCGCGCGACGCGTTCGAAGCAGATCAAGAAGAAGCTCTCAAAGCGTCTCAAAGTTATCCAAGGTTTCATCCACTCGAAGTCCCGTCCGGAGTGGATGGTTCTCGAAGTGCTTCCGGTGATTCCGCCGGACCTGCGTCCGCTCGTTCCTCTCGAAGGCGGTCGTTTCGCGACCTCCGACTTGAACGATCTCTATCGCCGCGTGATCAACCGCAATAATCGGTTGAAGAACCTCATGCAGCTCAAGACGCCCGATGTGATCATTCACAACGAAAAGCGCATGCTGCAGGAAGCGGTTGACGCGCTCTTCGACAACGGTCGCCACGGTCGCCCCGTTACGGGCGCAGGCAATCGTCCCTTGAAGTCGCTCTCCGACATGCTCAAGGGCAAGCAGGGTCGTTTCCGCCAAAACCTCCTGGGTAAGCGCGTCGACTACTCTGGCCGTTCCGTCATCGTGATCGGTCCCGAGCTGAAGCTGAATCAGTGCGGTCTTCCCAAGAAGATGGCGCTGGTTCTCTTCGAGCCATTCATCATCCGCCGTCTCAAAGAGCTCGGCTTCGTGCACACCGTCCGCGGTGCGCGCAAGATGATCGAGAAGAAGTCCCCTGAAGTTTGGGACATCCTCGAGGAAGTGACCAAGGGCCACCCGGTTCTTCTGAATCGCGCTCCGACGTTGCACCGCCTCTCGATCCAGGCTTTCGAGCCTGTCTTGATCGAAGGTGAGGCTATTCGCGTTCACCCACTCGTCTGTACGGCTTACAACGCCGACTTCGACGGTGACCAGATGGCCGTTCACGTCCCGCTCTCCCTCGAAGCGATCATGGAGTGCAAACTCCTCATGATGGCGACGTCGAACATCTTCTCGCCGTCTTCCGGCAAGCCGATTTTGACGCCTTCGCAGGACATCGTTCTCGGTGCTTATTACCTGACGATCGAGCCTCGCAAAAAGCCGTCTGCCGATACCCGCGTTCCGCTTCTCAGCGGTCTTCAAGAAGTGCTGTTCGCGAAAGCGGATGGTGCGCTGAAGATGCACGATTGGGTGGAGATCCCGAATCCCGACTTCGGTCGCGAGACGGTCTTCGGTAACAAAGACCGTCGCGCTCTGCGTACGACGGTTGGCCGCGTGATCTTCAATCAGATTTGGCCGTCTTCTCTCGGCTTCATCAATTTCCCAGTGCCAAAGAGCAAACTGGGCGATTTGATTCTGAACACTTACAAGGTCGCTGGCGATCAGATGACGGTTGAGACGTTGGACAAACTGAAGGAGCTCGGTTTCCAAACCGCCTTCCAGGCTGGCATCTCGATCGGTATCGACGACATGATCATTCCGGAGGCGAAGAAAGATATCGTTTCCGACACGCGTAAGAAGATCGCGGAAGTCGAAGGCCAGTTCAACAAAGGTATCATCACCGAAGGCGAACGTAAGAACAAGGTCATCGACTTGTGGACCGGCGCCACCGACAAGATCGCGAAGGAAGTATTCGCGAAGCTCGAAGGCAACGACGGCCGCCCTGAGGTCAATCCGGTCTACATCATGATGGATTCCGGTGCTCGTGGTAACAAGCAACAGGTCCGCCAGCTGTGCGGTACCCGTGGTTTGATGGCCAAGCCTTCCGGCGAAATTATCGAACGCCCAATTCTGTCTTCCTTCCGTGAAGGTTTGACCGTGTTGGAGTACTTCATCTCAACGCACGGTGCACGTAAGGGTTTGGCGGATACAGCGCTCAAGACCGCTGACGCCGGCTATCTCACCCGTAAGCTTTGCGACGTGGCCATGGATGTCGTCATCGCTGAAGACGATTGCGGCACCCGCGATGGCGTGTGGAAGCGTGCGATCTTCGAAGGAGACGACGAAATCGTCGGCCTCCGCGAGCGCATCATCGGCCGTTGCTCGAGCGACGACGTCTACAATCCGCTCAATCCGAGCGAACTCCTCATCGGTTCCGGCGAACTTATCACCGAGGAAATCGCCTCCCGCATCGAAGACTCCGGTCTCGAACGCGTGAAGGTCATGTCTCCGCTGACTTCGACTAGCAAATACGGCATCGACGGAAAAAGTTACGGCATCAACCCCGCGACGAATCGCGTGGCCAAAGTCGGCGACTCCGTCGGCATCATCGCCGCTCAATCGATCGGTGAGCCAGGAACTCAGCTCACGATGCGTACCTTCCACATCGGTGGTGTCGCGTCGGGCGGCTTCAAGACTCCTGAAATTCGTGTCCGCTCCGGCGGTATCGTGAAGTACAAGGGCCTGCGCCTTGTGCCGACCGCCGACGGTGCAAGTATCGTCCTGAACAAGACTGGCACGATCCAGATCATCGACGCCGAAGATCGCGAACTCGAATCGTACAACATTGTTGTCGGTTCGTACCTGCCGATTGGCGATGGCGAGAAGATCGAAAAGGGCCAAGTGTTGGCTCAGTGGGATCCGTACAACATTCCGGTCCTCTCTGAAAAGGGCGGTCACCTTGTATTCAAAGATATGATACCAGGTGTCACGGTGAAGCGTGAGCTCGACGAGAGCTCGGGCCGCATCGCGACCGTCGTCATCGAGCACAAGGAAGATCTGAATCCGCAGATCGAAGTTCGCGACGACAAGGGCAAGCCCCTCGCCGCGTACTCGATTCCAGTCGGTGCGCAGATCGCCGTGAATGAATCCGACATCATCTCGCCAGGCGCTCTTCTCGCGAAGACTCCGCGCCAGGCGTCCAAGACGAAGGACATCACCGGTGGTCTTCCTCGCGTGGCCGAGCTGTTCGAAGCTCGCCGTCCGAAGGATGCCGCCGAAATGGCCCGCATCGATGGCGTGGTTTCGTTCGAAGGATCAATCCGCGGCAAGCGCAAGCTCGTCGTGAAGAACGAAGAGACCTCTCAGGAAGAGGAACATCTGATCCCGACCGGCAAACACATCATCGTTCAGCCGGGCGACGTCGTGCACAAAGGCCAGCACCTCACTGAAGGCGCGGCTGATCCGCACGAAATCCTCGAGATCCTCGGACCGTCAGCGCTGTACGACTTCCTCATCTCCCAAGTTCAGGAAGTCTACCGTCTGCAAGGCGTGACGATTAACGACAAGCACATTGAAATCATCATTCGCCAGATGCTCCGCAAGGTTCGCATCACCGATCCAGGTGACAGCGAGTACTTCTGGGGTGAGCAGATCGATCGCACTGCCTTCTTGCTCGATAACAAACGTATCGAGGAAGCGGGCGGTAAGCCTGCCGAGGCTGAGCCGATCTTGCTTGGTATCACCAAGGCTTCGCTCGAGACAGAAAGCTTCATCTCGGCCGCGTCGTTCCAGGAAACCACCCGCGTGCTGACCGACGCCGCCACACTCGGCAAGGTCGACATGCTGAAAGGCTTCAAGGAAAACGTCATCATGGGTCATCTGATTCCTGCAGGCACGGGCCTCCCGGCTTACAAGAAGCTGAAGATCTCCCTGCCTTTCGGTGACGACATCCCGATGCTCGAAGAGGTTAAGACCGAGGCGAGCGCCAGCTGAGCTGAGCCAATCAGATCATCTCACATTTCGAAGCCGCGTACTTTCGGGTACGCGGCTTTTTTTTCCAACATCTTCCGGGATAAAGCAGACCGGGGCTCCGAAAACAGATGAAATAACCGATCGACCATACTCCCCCTAAAAAAAGGGCTAATTATCGCTTGCTTTCATCCAATTTTTTGCGTTTCCTCGATTTCTCCGGGTTCGCCCTTTACGTGCGCGTCACGCGGCGCGAGGCGGCCAACTCGAACGGTATAATCAAGGGCGGGAGGGGGCCTCACAATGGCTAGTTGCGCCTAAAAATATGCGCGGTTTCGAAAACGCCGGGTGAGATGTGAAAAAGTTCGATAAGTGATCGCCTAGAAGAGGGTTGCAGCGCGTTTGCTTTTGAGCCCTTCGGCTGGAGACTTCGCACGAGCCGCCGAATCGCCGTCCTCAAGAGGGCTTTGTCCACTTCCTTCGGCGTCGAAGAGCTAACCTGCCACAATGTGTTGGGTCTGCGGGTGAGTTTTTCGGCACGCTGGGTTTCGCGTGTAAAAATCAAAGTCGCGTCTGATTGTGTATCCGGATTTCTGATACGCGTGAGAATCTGACTCCTTGGCTTCGAGGTTCCGCGATTTTGCACATAAAAATTAACGCCCGACCGCGCCGAATTCCGCTTGCGCTACAGAGGAAGAATATGGTCAGGTATCCGTTCCCTTTTTTTCGCCAGCTTCCGCGTACGCCGACGTGAGTCGGTGGTACTTTTTATCCGCAAAACTTCCTTCGAAATTCGGAGAATTTTGCGGCCCAGTATATTTTCGCGAAAAATATCTTGCCGAGGTTTTCCTCGATGGTAGGTTTCGCGCCTTTTCCTCATTTTCTGACCCTCTCTTCGATATGCCGACAATCAACCAACTCGTGCGCAAAGGACGTCGCAAGGTGCGCGCCAAGTCGAAATCTCCGGCTTTGGCTGGCAACCCGTTTCGCCGTGGCGTGTGCGTGCAAGTGATGACTCGTACTCCTAAGAAGCCGAACTCCGCTATCCGTAAGGTTGCGAAGGTTCGTCTCACGAACGGCAACGAAGTGATCTCCTATATTCCGGACGAAGGTCACAACCTTCAGGAACACTCGATCGTATTGGTGCGCGGTGGCCGTGTGAAAGACTTGCCTGGTGTTCGTTACCACATCGTTCGTGGTACCTTGGATGCGACCGGCGTCGAAAAGCGCCGCCGCAGTCGATCCAAATACGGCGTCAAACGTCCGAAGGCCGCCAAGTAATCATAGCCCACAACCCATTTAGCCATGTCACGCCGTCACAGAGCCGATAAACGTCAGGTCGAGCCAGATATTCGCTACAACAGCGCGCTGGTTGCGCACTTGGTCAATGTCATTATGAAGAGCGGCAAGAAGAACCTTGCCGAGCGCATCGTTTACGGTGCCTTTGAGAAGGTTTCTGAGAAACTCGAAAAGGGTGATCCGGTGGATCTGCTGATCGGCGCGATGGAGAATGCCCGTCCTCGCTTGGAGGTGAAGAGCCGCCGCGTCGGTGGCGCCACGTACCAAGTGCCGGTGGAAATTTCGTACGAACGTCAGGAAAGTCTGGCCCTGCGTTGGATCGTGGATGCTGCCGGCTCGCGCAAAGGTGTTCCGATGAAGGACGCTTTGGCGGCCGAAATCGTCGATGCCTATAATAACACCGGCAGCGTCGTTAAGAAGAAAGAAGACACCCACAAAATGGCACAGGCGAATCGCGCCTTTGCTCACCTCCGCTGGTAATCAGTCCAGCCTGTTCCTATGGCCACTTCCGCCGCTCCCACGATTACTGTCGTCACAGACAAGAACAAGGTCTCGCCCGTTAACGCGAAGGAACGTCCTTTCCCGCTGGAATGGACGCGCAATATCGGTATCGCCGCGCACATCGATGCCGGCAAGACGACGACCACTGAGCGTATTCTTTTCTACTCCGGCGCCGTTCACAAGATGGGCGAGGTGCACGAAGGTACGACCGTCACCGACTGGATGGAGCAGGAACGTGAACGCGGCATCACGATTACTGCCGCAGCTATTTCCTGCGCCTGGAACGCCTCTTGCGGTCCGTGGAAGGGCATAAAACAGCGTATCAACATTATTGATACGCCAGGACACGTGGACTTCACCGCCGAGGTGGAGCGTTCCCTTCGCGTTCTCGATGGCGCGGTCGCTGTTTTCTGTGCCGTCGCCGGTGTTCAACCGCAGTCCGAAACGGTCTGGCGCCAAGCCAACAAGTACCGCGTCCCGCGCATTGCATTCATCAACAAGATGGACCGCACCGGCGCCGATTTCTTCCGCGCGGTTTCAGAAATGCGTGAGAAGCTGAAGGCCAATGCGCATCCTATTTTCCTCCCGATCGGCAAAGAAGAGAACTTCTCTGGTCTCGTCGATCTAGTTCAGAACGTCGCCTACAGCTTCGACGACAAAGATCCTCTCGGTTTGAATCCTGTCACGATGCCGATTCCGGCCGAAATGGCTGAGCAGGCTAAGGAGTATCGCGACAAGTTGATCGAAGCCGTCTCCGATTTCGACGACGTCATCGCTGAAAAGTATCTCGGCGGCGAAGAGATCACGACGAACGAGCTGATGCTCGGCGTCCGCAAGGCGACCATCTCTCTTCAGTTCACCGGCGTCATCCCTGGATCGGCCTTCAAGAAGAAGGGCGTTCAGCGTTTGCTGGATTGCGTCGTCAACTATCTCCCGAGCCCGATCGACGTCCCGCCGATGGTTGGCCAGGACAGCGACGGCAAACCGGTGGAAGCCGTTGTCAACGACAAGTCGAAGCTCGCCGGTTTGGCGTTCAAGCTTTGGACCGACCCGTTCGTCGGTAAGATTGTTTTTTATCGCGTCTACACCGGCACGCTGCCGAAGGGTATGTCGCTTTACAATCCGCGCACCCGCCGCTCCGAACGCGTTTCGCGTCTCGTTTTGATGCGCGCGATGGATCGCGAGGAAATCGATCTGGCTTACTCGGGCGACATTTGCGCGCTCGTGGGTGTGAAGGACGTGATCACCGGCGACACGCTGTGTGACGAGAACTTCGACATCCGTCTGGAGCCACCGTCGTTCCCAGAGCCCGTTATCTCCATGTCGATCGAGCCAAACTCGAAGGCCGACCAGGAAAAGATGGGCACCGCTCTGCAACGTCTCGTCGCGGAAGATCCGACGCTGCGCGTGAAGACCGACCCGGACACGGGTCAAACCATTCTCGCCGGCATGGGTGAACTGCACCTCGACATCATTCGCGATCGCATGAAGCGCGAGTTCAAGGTCGAGGCGACCGCTGGCAAACCGCAGATCGCGTATCGCGAAACGGTGACCAAGCCCGCCGATGGCGAAGGTAAATTCATCCGCCAGTCCGGTGGTAAAGGTCAGTACGGCCACGTCGTCATCAAGATCGAGCCGAACGAAAAAGGTAAGGGCGTCGAAGTCATCAACGAGATCGTCGGTGGCGCAATTCCGAAGGAGTTCATCAAGCCTTCCACGGAAGGTATTCTCGAAGGTGCGAACAACGGTACGGTCGCCGGTCACCCGGTGGTCGACGTCAAGATTCACATCGTCGATGGGTCCTTCCACGAAGTCGACTCGTCCGAACTCGCGTTCAAGATGGCCGGCATTTTCGCCTTCAAGGATGCGATGAAGAAGGCGGATCCGATCCTCCTCGAGCCGATCATGGGCGTGGAAGTCACCACGCCGGAAGAGTACCAGGGCGATCTCATGGGCGACATCAATCGTCGCCGCGGCCAGATCCAAGGCATGGAGAACAAGGGTGGCGCTTGTATCATCAACGCGTTCGTCCCCCTCGAAATGCTTTTCGGCTATGTGACCGACATTCGCTCTCTGTCCAAAGGACGTGCGAGCGCTGGCATCACTCCTTCGCACTTCGAACAGGTGCCAAATTCTCTCCTCGCGAAGATCGTTGAGACTTCGTCGAAGGCTCCTGCGCGCAGCTAAACTCCTCGTTCTTTTTATACGCCATGAAAGGCCAACGCATTCGCATCAAACTCCAAGGTTTCGATTACCGTGTAATCGATCAGTCCGCCTTGGAGATCGTGGAAACGGCAAAGCGCTCCGGCGCCCGCGTTTCCGGCCCAATTCCTCTGCCAACGCGCATCGAAAAGCTTTCGGTGAATCGCTCTCCGCACGTCGACAAGAAGTCGATGGAGCAGTTCGAAACTCGTACGCACAAGCGCTTGATCGACATCATCGAACCCACCGCTCAAACGGTCGATGAGTTGAAAAAGCTCAACCTGCCGTCCGGCGTCGACATTACCATCAACGTCTAATTCGTATCCCAATCTTCCATACATAGCAGCGGCTCAAGTGCGCCTCACGCGCACCTCTGAGTTCTTCTAATGTAGGTCGTCTAAACGGAATTAATTCCACCTACCACTTAGCCCATGATCTCTACTCTCGTAGGCAAAAAACTCGGCATGACCCAGGTCTATGACGCTCAAAACGTCTTAGTCCCGGTCACGGTCGTAGAAGCCGGTCCCTGCCCGGTGGTCCAAGTCAAGACCACGGCCACCGACGGCTATAACGCGGTTCAACTCGGTTTCTCGCAGAAGAAGGAGAAGAACTCCTCTGGCGGCGAACTCGGCCACGCCAAGAAAGCTGGCTTGGAGAACACGCCTCGCGTACTGAGCGAAGTTCGCCTCGACGCAGAACCCACGCTCAAGGTCGGTGACGTTGTCACCGTCGCAGCCTTCACCGAAGGTCAGTTCGTCGATGTGATCGGCGTGACCAAGGGCAAAGGCTTTCAGGGTGTCGTGAGGCGCTGGCGTGTCGCCGGCGGTCCGGCCTCTCACGGTTCGATGTTTCACCGCCGCATTGGTTCGGTGGGTATGCGTCAAACTCCCGGCCGCGTTTGGAAGAATCAAGCGATGCCTGGCCACATGGGCAGCGAACGGCGCACGGTGCAGAATCTCCGCATCGTCAAAGTTCTTCCCGAACAGAACATCATCCTCGTGAAGGGTGCGATCCCAGGCGCCAATGGCGACGACGTCATCGTGCGCTCAGCGATCAAGGGTCAGCCGAAGAAAGCCTAACCCGGAGACATCGATATGAAGCTCAAAGTATTTTCTCCCGACGGCGCGTCCTCGCGCGAACAAGATTTCGCCGGCCTTCCTACATTCGAAGGAGACAAGGGTCTCCAGGCGGTGAAGGAAGTCATCGTGGCGATCAACGCGAACAACCGCCTCGGCACCCACTCCACCAAGACCCGCGGCGAAGTTCGCGGTGGTGGTAAGAAACCGTGGCGTCAAAAAGGCACTGGCCGCGCTCGCGCGGGCTCCATCCGCTCGCCCCTTTGGGTCGGTGGCGGCGTCGTATTCGGCCCCAAGCCGCGCGATTACTCGAAGAAGATCAACGCAAAGGTGAAGGCTCTCGCTTTCTCCCGCGCTCTCTTTGACCGCGCCAATGCTGGTGAAATCGACGTGATCGAACGCTTTGAAGTCCCTGCCGCAAAAACGGCCGCGATGAACAAGGTCATCGGTCTCATCGCTCCACAGGGCAAAGTTCTCGTCGTCGACGATACATTTTCAGCCGAGGCCACTCGTGCGACCCGCAACATTCAACGCGTCAGCATGCAGGAAGCTTCCAAGCTCAACGCCCTCGATCTGGCGCAATACCGCAAGATCATCGTCTCGAGCGCTGCGCTCGAAAAAATCATTGCTCGCGTTGGAGGAGCTAATTCATGAGCGCCGATACCGTACTTAAACAGGTCCTGTTGACCGAAAAAACGAACAAGCTTTCGGCCGAACTCGGTCAGTACACGTTCGAAGTCAGCAAGAATTCCACGAAGCACACGATCGCCGCCGCCGTCGAGCAGGCCTTCAAGGTCACGGTCACCCGCGTGAACGTGCAGAACTATCGCGGCAAAAACAAACGCAGCCGCACGGGCCGCCCGAGCACGACGTCCGACTACAAGAAGGCCATCGTGACCCTCAAGGCCGGTGACAAAATCGAGCTCGTCTAACGCGGAGAAAACCCAACATGGCTCTCAAACAATTCCGTCCTCTCACGCCCGCGCAGCGATTCACGAATCTGAATCGCCCCGAGGGTTTGTCCAAGGAGCGTCCGCTCCGTGCGCTGACCGTCTCGAAATCGAAGACCGGTGGTCGCAACTGCTATGGCCGTCTCACGTCGCGTCACCGCGGCGGTGGTCACAAGCAGCTCTATCGCCTGATCGATTTTCGCCGCGATATCCTCGATATGCCGGCCACGGTTCAAGCGATCGAATACGATCCGAACCGCACCGCGCACCTCGCCCTCGTCGCTTACGCCAACGGTGAAAAGCGCTACATTCTCGCTCCGCAAGGTCTGAATGTCGGCGCCAAGATCGTCGCTTCGAATGCTGCCACGACGAACGACTACATCGTGGGTAATAACTATCCGTTGGAAATCATTCCTCCGGCCACGAAGCTTCATTGCGTCGAGCTCTTGCCGGGTCGCGGCGCCCAATTGGCTCGCACGGCAGGAACGTCCGTGGAACTCGTCGCAGTTGAAAATGGCCAGGCGCAAATCCGCCTCGCTTCCGGCGAAACCCGTCTGGTGAACGCGAAGTGCCGCGCGACGATTGGTGAAGTGGGCAATGGCGATCATATCAACGAATCGCTCGGCAAGGCTGGTCGCAGCCGCTGGCTCGGTCGCCGTCCCCGCGTTCGCGGTATGGCGATGAACCCCGTCGATCACCCGAACGGTGGTGGTCAGGGTAAGTCCAAGGGCGGTGGCGGCCGTCAGCACCTCGTGTCTCCCTGGGGCCAACTCTCCAAGGGCTTCCCGACCCGCCGTCGTGCGAAGACCTCCAACAGCCTCATTCTTGTTCGCAAGAACGGTCGCCCACCTCGCGGCAAGAAATAATCACTTAAGGAACCAGTACCATGGCACGTTCGATCAAAAAGGGCTTCTTCGTCGACTACCACCTTCTCGAAAAAATCGAGAAGGCGAACAAGTCCGGTGGCCGCAAGCCCATCCAAACGTGGTCGCGTCGCTCGACCATCACGCCCGATTTCATTGGGCACACGTTCAACGTTCATAACGGCAAAGCGTTCGTCGCCGTTTATGTGACGGAAAACATGGTCGGCCACAAATTGGGCGAATTCGCGCCGACTCGCGTGTTCAAAGCTCACGGCGCGCACACCGCGAAGGCCGTCTAATCTCAAATCGACTCGGCGCGGCGCCGCGCTTCGAAGTGGGCAGCATCGTTGCTGTATTCATTTCTTCGATACGCGCGACGCGCTACGATTTTCAACTCACTTATCAGAAAATATAAAAGGGCAGGGTCCCGCTCCCGCAGCGGGGTTGCTGTCGCCGAAAACGGAATCAAACAAATGGAAGTTCAAGCTCTCACACGCTACGCGCGCATGTCTCCCAAAAAGGTGCGCGAAGTCGCTCGGACGATTCAAGGCCGCAAGGCTCCTGAAGCGGTCGATCTCCTCACCCTCATCCCGCGCAAATCGGCTCGTCTCATCGTCAAGACGTTGAAGTCGGCCATCGCGAATGCGGAAAACAACAAGAACCTCTCCGCCGACGCTCTCGTCGTGAAGAGCGCGATCGTGGAAAACGGTCCGGTTCTCAAACGCTTCAAGGCTGGCGCACGCGGCACCGCGATGCCCCGCCGCAAGAAGATGTCGCACATCCGCATCGTCCTCTCGGACGGCGAAACCAACTAAATTACTTCCATGGGCCAAAAGACAAATCCCGTCGGCTTCCGTCTCGCTGTCCGCCGCAACTGGCAGTCTCGCTGGTATGCGACGAAGAAAGATTTCCCCAAGCTCCTCGCTGAAGATCAACTGATCCGCAGCAAGCTCATGGAGAAGCTCAAGCAGGCTTCCGTTCCGCGCATCTTCATCGAGCGCGCCTCGAACCGCGTTCGCGTCAAAATCTACACCGCCCGCCCTGGCATCGTTATCGGTCGCAAGGGGCAGGAGATCGAGAAGATCAAAGAGGAATTGGCCAAGCTCACCGGCAAGGAAATCCTGCTGGATATCCAGGAGGTCAAGAAGCCGGAAATCGAAGCTCAGCTCGTTTCCGAAAACGTCGCACTCCAACTCGAACGCCGCATTGCGTTCCGCCGCGCGATGAAGAAGGCCGTTGAAATGGCCATGACCCTCGGCGCGGAAGGCATCCGTATTCAATGCTCGGGCCGCCTCGGCGGCGCCGATATCGCTCGCCGTGAATGGCAGCGCAAAGGCCGCGTTCCGCTGCACACGCTCCGCGAGAACATCGATTACGGCTTCTCTGAAGCTCAAACCGTTTACGGCAAGATCGGCGTGAAGTGCTGGATCTGCAAAAAAGACGCCGACAACAGCTAAGTTATCCGACCATGGCTCTTTCACCCTCACGCACTAAGTACCGCAAATCACAGAAGGGCACCCTCACGGGTAACGCCAAGCGTGGCAATACGCTCGCTTTTGGTGATTTCGGCCTGCAGTCGCTCACGCGCGGACCAATGACCGGTCAGCAAATCGAAGCGGCTCGCGTCACCATCTCGCGCCATTTGAAGCGCAAAGGAAAGCTCTGGATCCGCGTCTTCCCGCACAAACCTGTGACGAAGAAGCCGGCCGAAACCCGCATGGGTCACGGTAAAGGTCCAGTCGAGTACTACGTTGCCCAGATCAAGCCTGGCGCTGTTCTGTTCGAACTCGCAGGCGTTCCAGCTACCATCGCCAAGGAGGCCTTCCGCCTCGCTGACGCCAAGCTGCCCTTCCATTGCCGCTTCATCGTGCGCGAAGGCAGCACAACCTAAACGTAGCCACTAACTGGATACGCCCATGACTTCCAAAGAAATCCGCGATCTCGCCCCGGCTGAAGTGCAAACCAAGCTGCGCGAAGCTCGTGAACAACTCCTGCAGCTCCGTCTGCGCAAACAAACTGGTCAGGTCGAGAAGACGCACGAACTGCGCACGATCCGTAAGGACATCGCCCGTCTCGAAACTGCCGCTAACGCCAAAAAGACTCAGGCCGCCTGAGCTGAGGCCTCCAACAGATCAAGACCATGTCCTCTCCGACCCGTAATAAGCGCAAAGACCTGATCGGCTTCGTCACGAGCCGTTCCGGCGACAAATCCATCAAGGTGACGGTGCCTTTCAAGGTTCCGCATCCTCGCTACGAGAAAGTCATCAATCGCAAGACCGTCGTGCACGTTCACGACGAGAAGAACGAGACTCACGTTGGCGACAAAGTTGAGATCATGGAAACGCGTCCGATCAGCCGCCTCAAGCGCTGGCGCGTTATCCGCGTGCTCGAGCGCGCCGTCGTTGCTGGCGCCGCTGTGACTGAGACCGATGTCGCGGAAAAAGTCCCGACGAAGACGACCAAGACCACCGAGACTCCCTCGGCCTAACCCAGGAGATTCGCGTCATGATTCAACTGCGTTCCATTCTAGAAATTGCCGACAACACAGGCGCGCGCCGCGCTGCCTTCATCAGCCGCAAGGGTCAGAACACTGACACCGCGGCGGTCGGCGACATTATCACCGTTCACATCAAGGAGAGCAGCACGGATGCCTCTGTGAAAAAAGGTGAAGTCGCGAAAGCCGTCGTCGTTCGCACCAAGGCGCCAGTGCGCCGGGCGGATGGCAGCTACCTTCGCTTCGACAGCAATGCCATCGTCATCATTGGTGCCGACGGTAATCCCAAGGGCACTCGTATCTTCGGCCCGGTCGCGCGCGAACTGCGTGCGAAGAACTTCATGAAGATCATCTCCCTCGCGCCTGAAGTTCTCTAAATAAAGCCATGCAGAAGTTTCACATCAAACGCGGCGACCAAGTCGTCGTCATCGCCGGTTCCCAAAAGGGCAAATCCGGCAAAGTCCTCGAAATCCGCCCCGCCAAGCAGCGCGCGGTGATCGAAGGCGTCGCGATGCTCAAGCGCCACACCAAGAAGTCCGAGCAGCATCCCAACGGCGCCATCGTCGAGCGCGAAGGTTCGGTTCATATTTCGAATCTTATGAAGCAGGCGGACTTCGATTCGTCGAAACGCAAGAAGAACGCTTGATCATTCCGGGACCGGTTCGTTACGGTCTTCTCTTTTCCCTCCACACTTTCACTCAGATGCCCTCGGGTCGGTAATCCGGGGGCCTTGCACCAATGAGCGATAAATATATTCCCGTCTTAAAGAAGCTCTATCAAGAGCAGGTCGTTCCGCAGCTCACAAAGAACCGCGGCTACAAGAATACACACCAGATCCCCAAGATCACGAAGGTCGTGTTGAACACCGGTATCGACGCTGATGCCGACAAGAACCAGATCGCTGACGCAGCTCGCGACCTCGGCGCGATTGCCGGTCAGAAGCCCGTTCTGACGAAATCCAAGAAGGCGATTTCCAATTTCAAGTTGAAGGAAAACCAAGTGGTCGGCGCGTTCGTTACGCTTCGCGGCGACTCGATGTGGGAATTCCTCTATCGCTTGCTTGCTGTAGCGCTCCCGACGATCCGCGACTTCCGTGGCGTATCTCCGAAGTTAGACGGCCAAGGCAATTACAATCTCGGCGTTGCCGACTTCACTATTTTCCCCGAAATCACCGTGGAAAACGTGAAGAAGAGCATGGGTCTCGACGTCACGATCGTCACGACCGCGAAGGATGACGAAGAAGGTCGCGAACTGCTGCGCCTGCTCGGCATGCCGTTCCGCCGCACTGAACCGGCCGCTCCGACGAAAACGCAGGCCGCCTAATTTAACAACGATTCGCCATGCCGAAAACTTCCGCCATCGAACGCAACAAGAAGCGCATTGCGCTCGTCGAGAAACACAAAGCCAAGCGCGCTGAGCTCAAGGCCATCCTCTCGAATCCTTCCACCAGCGACGACGAGTTCTTCGCTGCTCAGAAGAAGCTCGCCAAACTTCCCCGCAATTCCTCCGCCGTACGCGTCCGCAATCGCTGCTCCATGAGCGGCCGTCCGCGCGCTTTCATCGGCAAGTTCGGTGTTTCCCGTATTCAATTCCGTGAGCTCGCGCTGGCTGGAAAGATTCCAGGCGTGACGAAGAGCTCCTGGTAAGCGACGAGTTCGACATAAATCAATCTTTGCCGCCGGGAGTCGGATATGACCCGGCGGGTTAAACAAAACATCCACCATGACTGATCCTGTCAGTGACTTCCTGACCCGTCTTCGCAACGCCAGCAAGGCCGGTCTCGCCGAGTGCGTTTCACCGCACTCCAAACTCAAGGAGAGCATCGCTGCGATCCTTAAAGCCGAAGGCTACATCGTCGATCACTCGAACGGCGCTGACGCTGCGGGCCACAAGACGCTCATCGTTCAGATGAAGTATGTCGCGAACGCCCCGGCTCTCTCCAACTTGTCGCGCGTTTCAACTCCGGGCCGCCGACTCTACTACCGCTATTCCGAGATCCCGCGCGTTTTGAACGGCCTCGGCATCAGCATCCTGTCGACCTCAAAAGGTCTGATGAAGGACCAGGATTGCCGCCGCAACAAGGTGGGTGGCGAACTCATCTGCAACGTTTGGTAACCGGAAAGCGAATACAATGTCACGCATCGGAAAAGTTCCAGTTACGATCCCCGACAAGGTGAAGGTTGATGTGAAGAACAACACCGTCTCCGTCGAAGGACCGAAGGGCAAAGTTTCAAAGTCATTTGATCCGGTTGTTAAGATCGAGCTCAAGGACAAGAAGGTCACGGTCGCTCCCGTCGAGCAGACACGTTTCGCGGCCGCCATGTATGGCACGGCCCGTTCCGTGATCGCCGGAATGGTCAAAGGTGTTTCCGAAGGATACACCAAGGATCTTGAAATTCAGGGCGTCGGTTTCAAAGCCAACTTGAAGGGCAAGCAGCTCGATCTCGCGCTCGGTTATTCCCACCCGATCCTCTTCGACATTCCAGACGGCATCAAAGTGACCGTCACGGAAGGCACGAAGCTCAAGATCGAAGGCGCCGATAAGCAAATGGTCGGTCAAGTTACCGCCACGATCCGCAGCTACTATCCGCCGGAGCCTTACAAGGGTAAGGGTGTTCGCATCGTTGGCGAACGCGTCCGCCGCAAGGAAGGCAAGACGGTCGCCTAACGCCTATCGGCTAAGGAAGAATGAAGAAGTAAGAATGCAGAATTACAGACTGAACGTCCAAGTGCTGCGCCTCACATCCCCATTCTTCATTCTCAATTCTTAATTCTAAATTTGTCTTTAATGAATACTATCCGCAAAGCCGACCTCCTCCAGAAACGTCGCTGGAGAATTCGCAAGAAGGTCAAGGGCACCGCTGAGCGTCCGCGTCTCAGCGTTCGTTTCACCGGCAAGCACGTGTACGCTCAGGCCATCAATGATGATCTCGGCACCACGTTGGTTTTCCTCTCGAGCCTCGATGCCGAACTCCGCAAGACGAAGCTCACCTCGAACTTGGCTGGCGCCAAACAACTCGGTGTGGCGTTCGCGTCCAAGGCCAAGGCAGCCGGTTTGACCAAGGTGGTCTTCGACCGCTCGGGCGCTCCGTATCACGGCAAAGTCAAAGTTTTCGCCGACGCTGCTCGCGAAGGTGGTCTCGAATTCTAATCCATGAGCACATCTTCCAATCAGTCTCAAGGCCGTGGTGGCCAAGGTCAGCGTCGCGATGGCGGCAATCGTTCTCAAAATGAAGAGGGCGGTTCCGACATGGTCGAGAAAGTCGTCTTCATCAATCGTTGCGCCAAGGTCGTCAAAGGTGGTCGCCGGTTCAGCTTCTCTGCGCTCGCCGTTGTCGGTGACCAGAAGGGCAACATCGGCATCGGTTACGGCAAGGCGAACGAAGTGCCGGACGCGATCCGCAAGAGCACGGAACATGCGCGCAAGCGCCTGGTGAACGTGAAGCTCAAGGGCGACACGATCCCCCACGATGTCCTCGGCGTTTACGATGGTGGCAAAGTGCTGCTCCGTCCTGCGTCAACCGGTACCGGCTTGATCGCTGGTGGCGGCGTGCGCGCGGTTCTCGAAGCTGCGGGCATCAAGAATGTTCTCACGAAATCGATGGGGTCGAAGAACCACATCGCCGTCGTGCATGCGACGCTCAATGGTCTCCGCCAGCTTCGCCTGGCCGAGGAGATCAAAGAAGTCCGCAAGACCTAAGCTCTTAATATAAATCCGAGTCCTGTTCTCCAACGAGAGGGCAGGGCGCCTTTAGGAAACACTATGAAACTTCACGAACTCAAGAACGTCCCCGGTGCCGTGCATCGCAAGAAGCGTGTCGGCTGCGGCGAAGGTGGCGGCCACGGCAAGACGTCCGGCCGCGGTGGCAAGGGCCAGACGGCTCGTTCCGGCGGCAGCATTCGCCCTGGATTCGAAGGCGGTCAGATGCCTCTTTACCGCAAGCTCCCGCACCGCGGTTTCAACAACGCGAATTATCGCACGTCGTACGCCACGGTGAACGTCGGTGATCTCGCGAAACTCGATGCTTCGGTCTCTGAAATCAATGCCGAGGTTTTGGCGCAGAACGGTTTAATCCGTAGCGGCGAGACCCAGATCAAAGTCTTGGGAGACGGCGAAGTGAGCCGCGCTCTCAAGGTTACGGCGACGAAGTTTACCGAGTCCGCCAAGGCCAAATTGGAAAAGGCCGGCGGTCAGGCACTCGTCGCAGAATAAGTCTCCAAGACGAATCGCGGCCCGCAAGGCCGCGATTCGCGTCTTGCGGTCTGTCGGACGTAGCATCACTCCTCACGTTTTTCCCTGTGCTTTCTGCTTTCACTAACTCGCTGAAGATTCCGGAGCTGCGCTCCCGCATTTTCTACACGCTGGCCTTGCTGTTTATCGCGCGCGTTGGTGCGCATATTCCACTGCCGGGAATTGATCCGAAACCGCTGCAAGACTTCTTCGCCGCTCAAACGGCGAATGGCGCGTCGGGATCCAGCGCACTGGTCGGCATGTACAACATGTTCACCGGTGGCGCGCTCGTGAAGGGCGCGGTTTGCGCGCTCGGCATCATGCCGTATATCAGCGCGTCGATTATTTTTCAGCTCATGACGGCGGTGGTGCCGGCTCTCAGCCGTCTCCAACAAGAGGGTGATGTTGGCCGCCAGAAGCTGACTCAGTACACGCGTTATGCGACTGTATTGATTTGTTTGATACAAGGTGCGCTGCTCATTTTCACACTGGAAAATCCCGGGCGGTTGTTCTCCGGGTATTCGGTCGAGCAATACGGATCGATAGTCATTGTTTCCAAGACGTGGTTCTTGATCACCTCGGTCATTTTCATGACGGCGGGTACGCTGCTGCTCATGTGGCTGGGTGAACAGATCACGCAGCGCGGCATCGGAAACGGTGTGTCGTTGCTCATTACGGTTGGCATTTTGGCTGACATTCCAGGCGCCGCATCCTCGACGTATCGACTGTTCTTCGCACCGATCGGCGTCGCCCGTTTGAGCGCTCCCGTCGGCATCGCGATGGTGCTCCTCTTCCTTATCGTGACAATCGGCATCATCATGGTGGTCCAGGGTCAGCGAAAGATTCCGGTCCAGTATGCCAAGCGGGTTGTCGGAAACAAAGTCATGGGCGGCCAGAGTTCGTTTCTTCCGCTCAAGGTTAATTATTCCGGCGTCATGCCCGTCATCTTCGCGAGCGCCATTCTGCTGTTCCCACAGCAGATTCTCTCCCAACTCGGTGCGGTGATGAACTGGAAGTGGCTCGTGGAATTCTCGAGCAATCTCCTTCGCGGCCACTGGACGTACTACGCCAGCTACACCGTCCTGATTCTATTTTTCAGCTATTTCTGGGTATCGGTTATGTTCAAACCTATCCAGATCGCGGATGATTTGAAGAAATACGGCGGCTATATTCCAGGTGTCCGTCCGGGTGAACCGACCGCGAGCTTCCTGGATTTCATCATGACGCGTCTGACGCTGGCTGGCGCGATCTTCCTCACGATTATCGCAGTCACGCCTGATGTGCTGCTCTTCGAGCTGAACGTTCCGCAGCGTATTGCCGCCTTCTTCGGCGGCACGGGTATGCTGATCACCGTGGGCGTCATTTTGGACACGATGCGCCAAGTCGAAACCTTCCTGCTGCAGCGCCACTACGACGGCTTCTTGAAGAAGGGACGGGTTCGCTCCAGAAGTGCAGCGACCGTCGGCGCGCTCGGCGATGCGGCCGACATGAAGACGGTGGGCAAACTGTGGATCACGGTTGGCGCCATCCTGCTGGTCGGTTTGGTTGCCTGGGCGGCCAAGTATTTTCAGGCCCACTAAAAACTTCTTTACTTTGGCAGACTCGACTGCCATTTCCGTTCTCTTTTCGCAGTTTGGCGGTAACGCCAGGACAAAGCTGCTGATACTCGGTTCACCTGACGCCTCCTTGGAGGCTCTTTTGAGTCGAACCCGTTCTTTGAATATTGAGCACGTCTCTCTCGCTGAACTGATGCAGCAGGAGATTTCGCGTCAAACGCCGTTCGGCCATCTGGTCGAGCGAGCGGCTCGCAACGGCAAACCCGTTGATGAGGAGACTGTCGTCGCGGTCCTGCGGCGGTGGTTTTGGGCGCGCAAACCCGATGCGGGCTTTGCCTTAATTGGTTTCCCGGCTACGTTGCTCCAAGCTAAGATTTTTGATGAATGGCTCGAGGCGCGCGATGAATCTCTCGATGCGGTGATAGCCGCTGAAGATTCTGCGTCCATGACCATCTCCGAACACTATCGCATGCACGGCCTGCTTCAGACCGTTTCTCTGACCACTGTCACGTCATGATCCCGATCAAGAACAAGGAAGGGATCGCGCGGATGCGTGAGTCTTCGGCGATAGCGGCCTTGGTACTGCAGCGCTTGAAAGAGCAAGTGCAGCCGGGCATCTCGACTTACGACTTGGATCAGTCTGCCCGCGAATTGATCGCGAGCTACGGCGCACGTAGCGCCTGTTTTGGTTATCAAATCGGCTCTCGCCGGTTTCCCGCTTACAGTTGCATCTCGGTGAACGAAGAAGTCGTTCACGGAATTGGTTCCCTCAAGCGAATCCTTCGCGAAGGCGATATCGTGTCGTTGGATGTCGTAATCGAGTACGCCGGATACATCGGCGACAACGCGTACACGATGAAAGTAGGGCAGGTTTCTCCCCGTGTGGAGGAGCTGCTTCGGGTCACCGAAGAAGCCCTGCATATTGGCATTCGTGAAGCGACGGTCGGTAACCGGATCGGCGATATCTCGGAAGCGATTCAACGCTTCGTCGAGGGTCACGGCTTCGGAATCGTCCGAGAGATGGTGGGACACGGCGTTGGTGTTTCGATGCACGAAGAGCCGCAGATCCCCAATTTCCTCGATCGGAAAAAATCGAAGACGGATGTGATAAAGCCCGGCATGACCCTCGCGATTGAACCCATGGTGAACATGGGCGGCCATCGCACGAAGACGCTCGCAGACGGTTGGACCGTGGTGACTGTCGATGGATCGCCGTCCGCCCACTTCGAACACACCGTGCTCACGACCGAAAGCGGTCCAGAAATTCTTACTCTTCCTCGCGCTGACCTTTTGGCGAAAAGCCAACGGTCGAGCGCTGCCTGATTCTTTTCCTGTTTTTTCCTAACATTTTTTAACACTCGTCTCTTAATCTATGCCACGTCTCCTCGGTGTCGAAATCCCCGCGAAAAAGAAAGTCGCGTATTCACTCCGCTATATCTACGGCATCGGGCCTGCCCGAGCCGACCAGGTCGTCCTTGAGGCCGGCCTCGATGCGAACATGCGCGCCTCGGATCTCTCCGAAGAGCAGCTTAACAAAATCCTGCAGGTCATCACCGAGCACAAATGGATCGTTGAAGGTGACCTCCGCCGTGACATCGCGGGCAATCTGAAGCGCCTCCAGGCGATCAATTGCTACCGTGGCATCCGTCACCGTCGCAGTCTCCCCGTTCGTGGCCAGCGCACGAGCACCAACGCGCGTACGCGCAAAGGCCCGCGCAAGACCGTCGGCGTGGCCAAGAAAGCTGAATAATTTCCGCCATGGCTGAAGAAAAGTCCGCTCCGAAAAAAGCTCCGAAGAAGGAAGCTGCTCCCGCCGCTGCTGCTGGCGCCCAGGCTCCTGCCGCTGAAAAGCCGGCTCGCGCCCCTAAGGCTGCTGCCGACAAGGCTGCCAAGAAAGATTCTCCTGAAGCCGCCGCTGCTCCGGCAGGCGCTCCGGCCGCTGCTCCAGCTCCGGAAAAGCCAGTCGAGTTGGTTGGCGGTGTCGCCAAGCAACCCACGGCGGAAGACCTGCTCAAAGAAGAGCTGGGCGCGATCAAAGTTCGCAAAGCCAAAGGCTCGAAGAACGTTTCATCGGGCGTCGCGAATATCCTCGCTTCGTTCAACAACACGATCGTTTCGATCACCGACCAAAAGGGCCAGGTCATCTCCTGGTCGAGCGCCGGCAAGTGCAATTTCCGCGGTTCCCGCAAGTCCACGGCCTACGCTGCGCAAGTCGTCGCTCAAGACGCTGCTCGCAATGCAATGGCTCACGGTCTGAAGGACATCGTCATCCACGTCAGCGGTCCTGGTCTGGGTCGTGACTCCGCCATTCGCGCGCTGCAGGCAATTGGTCTGGAAATCACGTCGATCATCGATGTCACGCCGATCCCGCACAACGGTTGCCGTCCGCGCAAACGCCGTCGCGTGTAATTGGAAACCGAATACAGGTTCAAAAATTTAAAATCATCCTCTCATGGCTCGTTACATCGGACCAACAACCCGCATCAGCCGCCGCTTCAGTCAGCCGATTTTCGGCGCGACCAAGGCGTTCGAGAAGCGCAATTATCCTCCGGGTCAGCACGGCCCCAAGCTGCGTCGCAAGTTTTCTGAATACGCCGTCGGCCTGAACGAAAAGCAGAAGCTCCGTTACATGTACGGACTGCTCGAGCGCCAATTCCGCCGCGTTTTCGAAAACGCCAAGAAGGAGCGCGGTGTGACCGGCGAACGTTTCCTGCAATTGCTCGAAACGCGTTTGGACAGCGTGATCTATCTTCTCGGTTTCGCGAAGTCCCGAGCTGCGGCCCGCCAATTCGTGAATCACGGACACATTCGCGTCAACGGCCACAAGGTCGACATCGCGAGCTACAACGTGAAGCCCGGTGATGAGATCGAGGTGAAGAACACCCCGAGCTCGCGCCAGGTCGCGACCCGCAATCTCGAAGAAAACCGCAGCCGCAATGTTCCAGGCTGGCTGACCCTCAATGCCGATGCCTTCAAGGCCACCGTCACCCGTCTCCCGACGCGCGACGAGATGGAGCCGGGCATCAACGAGCAGTTGATCGTGGAGTTCTACTCGCGCTTCTAAGCTCTGTTCAACGTATCCATTTAAAAAATACAACCTAGAGCTATCGCTATGCCCAAACGTCTCGGAAAGTTTGAACTCCCTTCCAAGCTGACCAAAGTCGAGGAGGGTTCCACGCCGACTTATGCCAAGTTCATCGCGGAGCCGTTCGAGGCCGGTTACGGCCACACCGTCGGCAATTCGCTCCGCCGCGTCTTACTCAGCTCGATCGAAGGCTCGGCCATTTCCTCGATCAAGATCGAAGGCGTTAACCACGAATTCCAAAGTGTCGACGGCGTCGTCGAAGACGTCACCGACATCGTCCTGAATCTCAAAAAGATTCTCATCGTCTCGACCAAGCGCGACCCGATCACTCTGTCCATCCGCGTCAATCGCGAGGGCCCGGTGACGGCGGCTGACATTCAAGCCGATGCGAACATTCAGATCGTCAATCCGGATCAAGTCATCTGCACACTGGACAAGTCCCGCGCTTTCGAAGCGGAGATCGAGATCAAGACCGGTCGCGGCTATTATCCTGGGGAGCAGAACAAGAAAGAAGACCAAGCCATCGGTGTCATTCCGATCGACTCGCTCTTCAGCCCGGTTCGCCTCGTGAAGTATGCGGTTGAGAACACCCGCGTCGGCCAGATCACGGATTACGACAAGTTGATCCTCGAAGTCTGGACGGATGGCCGCATCACGCCGGACGATGCGCTCAAGCAATCGGCATCGATCTTGAAGCATCATCTCGATGTCTTCGATCGCGTCAGCGACGAGAACTACGAATTCGAGAGCCAGCAGAGCGAAGTCAGCGAGGAGCAGAACAAGCTCCGCAAGCTGCTCAATATGTCGGTCAACGAAATCGAGCTCTCCGTCCGTGCGGCGAACTGCTTGAACAACGCGAACATCACCACCGTTGGTGAGCTCGCGATGAAGACCGAGCAGGAGATGCTCAAATACCGCAACTTCGGTAAGAAGTCTCTCAACGAAATCAAAGAGAAGCTCGAGGCTCTCGGTCTTTCTCTCGGCATGAAGTTCGACGAGCGCCTGCTCGACGCGAAGAAGGATGCCTAATCGCGCGACTGCGCTCTAAACGACAAGCAACATGCGTCATAACAAACATCATTCTTCCCTGGGGGTTACCCGTGAGCACCGCGCGGCGATGCTGTCCAATTTGGCAGCTTCGCTCATCACTCACGGCCGTATCCAAACGACTCTGACCAAGGCGAAGGCGCTGCGTCCTTTCATCGAGAAAGTCATCACGAAGGCCAAGAAGGCTTCGGCGGCTTCCGAGAAAAAAGATGCCCTTCATCTGCGTCGTCTCGCCCTGCGTGACGTGCGCGACGAGAACGCTGTGACCCTGCTCTTCAACGAGAAGGTCAAGGAGTTCACCGCTCGTAGCGGAGGCTACACCCGCATCTACAAGCTTGGTGCGCAACGCGTGAGCGATGCGGCCGAGCTGGCTTTGATCGAGTTCGTCAAGGCCGATGACCAGGGCTACAAGAAGAGCCGTCGTAAATCTGGCAAAGGCAAGAAGGCCACTCCGGCCGCAGCCGCTGCCGCTGAAGCAACGGCTCCCGGCCCTGAAGAAGGTCAGCCGAAAGCTTAAGGTTTAATCCAGGTCCTCCTAACGAAGGCGCCGGACAATCGTCCGGCGCTTTTGTTTGTATTCAGATCGCAACTACGCCCGCGGCTTTTCGTTGTTTTGGCAAAGGGTTTTGGCACGTTCGGAGCTGATGGATATCATCACCGCCGTAACGCTGTTCTGCCTGGCCGTGGCCACGGTATTCCTGGCGCTTTGGATGTTTTACGATCGGCGCGACTACGCGCTGTTCGAACACGCGAGGCGGAAGTCCACGTTTTGCTGCGTGCGCTGCCATCATCTTTATGGCGTGCCGGGCGAGCCGGATGTGTGGAAGTGCCCGAAATGCGGGCACGAAAACTCCAAGTTGCGCTTCTGATTTTGTCCGCGGTCTCGCCGATAAATTCTCAGCGCGATCGGTGAGTGAGATCAGCGATTCCCCACGGCCTGCAGTAAATAATATTTTCCCAGAATGGGGTTCTCGCAGTCGGAGACGATTCTCATGCCGTCCGTGAGATATGGATTTCTCATTTTTGCGGCGGGGACGTAGCGAAAATCGATCGGCGAGTCCTTGTACGAGTAGAAGCGGCCGCGTGGGAAACTGCCTTCCGCGCCGGCGTTCACGTAGGACGTGTCGCAATAGTAGGCCAGCAGGAATTCATCTTCTGGCGCGATGGGCGAGGGCGTCGGGAAGACGAACCCAATATGCGGCTCGCGATTATGGGAGGCGAGGCCATGCAGACCGAGCGACGTGAAGTGGTCGCCCAAAGCCTTCATCGCGATCATTCCGCTGTCGTTGCGGGTGGAGTGCGCCTGCAGAATCCGTTTTTCCCTCTGAACCTGTATCAGGATGACGAATACCGCAGCGGCGAGCATCGGCCAGCGCCACCAGGCTCTTTCGATCAAGCACGGGACCGAAGCCAGCGTGTAGGTCGCGAGAAGGATCAAGCTCGGTGCAGCGATCGAAAGATAGCGCGGGTCGATATGGAAGATCAGCACGAAGTGCGTGAGAAGAAACATCGACGCCAGATAGGGGGCGACGAGCGGATCGCGCACCCGCTTGCGGACGAGTTGGACGCAGAAAAGCAAGATTCCCGCGGCTGCGAGCACGGTGCAAGCTCGGGGAAAGAAGTAGTCGTTCCAGAAGTGCCCGTAGAAATTTCCTACGTTGAGCTTCACGCGGCGCTCGAAGGCCTGGGGATTGCGCATGATCGCACGCGGAATGCTTTCCTTGTTTTCCTCAGGCGTGCCGTAGAGCCTGATGGCATAGCGGTAGCCTTCGCCCTCGATGTCCGGCAGGCCGCCGGGAGCGGGGTCGACCCAGCCCTGGCTCATGTAGAAGCCGTAGATTGGCTTGCGAATCAGGATCCCGTCGCGAGCACAGGCGTAGTTCGCATAAGCATTGAACGCGAAAAAAATCACCGCGAACGGCGCCGCGGCAAACAAGGTTCTCGTCCACCGCACCTTTGTTCGCCAATGCACAATCGCGAGGGCGAGAAAGTGGACGCCTGCGAAGAGGAGCAGCTCGGTGCGGCAAAGGTAAGACAGCGCCCACAGCACGCCGCAAAGCACATATCGGCGCGGTCGACGCGCTTCGTCCGGCAGATCTTCGCGCAGCAAATTCAGAGCGACAAGGAGGGTGGGCCCGAAGACGATCAGCGTGCCGATGTGCGAGTAGGAATGGGTGTGGTAAACCAGTTCCGTGGTCAGCGCTGGGCAGGCCAGCGTAAGAATTGCCGCGCAGTGACCGGCAAACGTCCCCCAGAGCCGCCGGCCGGCGAGAAACATTGTCCCGGCCATCGCAGCGAAAGCCAGGCCGCAAATAGAGCGGTAAATGGCCAGCGGATTATCCGAAAACAACCGCGCGATCGTCACGATCCCTGTCGGAACCACGGGCCGCCAGGCGATCGCTGTCTGATAGTCGAGGCCCGTTACATAGGCGCCGTGACCGAGGATATGATTCGCGATGATGAGTTCGATCGCGTTCCAGCCGATCTTCGAGAGGAACTGGGAGAAATACCAACCGATCAGGAACGCGGCAATCACCCAGAGCCAACACGTGGTTGGGATACTCCAGGAGCGCCGGGAGGAAGTGTCAGTCATGCGAACTACAAACACTCTTGCGGACCCCTGTGGCAATCGGTTCTGCTGAACCTTTCCACGACGTCTCATGCCTCAGACCATTGCTGTCCTTGATTTCGGGTCCCAGTTCACGCAGATCATCGCTCGGCGCATTCGCGAGTGCCAGGTTTTCTCGAAAATCTATCATTACTCCACGACAGCGGAGCAACTGAAGGCTGACGGCGTCATCGGCATCATTTTCTCGGGCGGTCCACAAAGCGTCTACGCGAAGACCGCGCCGCATCCCGACAAGCGTGTATTCGATTTGGGGATACCGATTCTCGGCATTTGCTATGGGCTCCAGCTCATGGGCCATTTCCTCGGCGGCAAAGTCGCGAAGGGCGAGCGCCGTGAATACGGTCTCGGCAAACTCGAGATTTTTGGAAACAGCCCGCTGTTCAAAGGCCTGCCGAAATCGCTCAAGGTTTGGAATTCTCACGGAGACAAACTGATCAAGTTGCCCGCTGGCTTTCACGAGGTCGCGAAAACGGAAAACTCGGAATACGCAGCGATTGAAAACTCGGATCGGCGTTTCTACGCGATCCAGTTTCACCCGGAGGTTTTTCACACGGAGCGTGGCACGGAGATCATTCGCAACTACCTCGTGGGCGTGTGCGGCTGCACGGGCGATTGGTCGATGACGAATTTTATCGACCGGAAAATCGCCGAGATTCGCGAAACCGTCGGAAAGTCGCGCGTTATCCTCGGTCTTTCTGGCGGAGTCGATTCTTCGGTGGCGGCCGCGCTGATTCACAAGGCAATCGGCAAGCAGCTCACCTGCGTCTTTGTCGACAATGGTCTCCTCCGAAAAGACGAGCGGCAGCACGTCGTCGATCTATACAAGCGGAACTTCAAAATCGACCTGCGTGTCGCGGATGAGACGGCTTTGTTCTTGAAACGCCTGAAGGGCGTCAATGAACCAGAAGAGAAACGCAAAATTATCGGCCGCACGTTTGTCGCCGTGTTCGAAAAATCGCTCAAGTCCATCGGCAAGGCCGAATTCCTCGGCCAGGGCACGCTTTATCCCGACGTGATCGAAAGCGTGTCGATCGGCAACAATCCGGCCTCCCTGATCAAGAGTCACCATAACGTCGGCGGGCTCCCCGAGCGGATGAAATTGAAACTGCTCGAGCCGCTGCGCGAACTCTTCAAAGACGAGGTTCGCGCCGTCGGCACCGCGCTCGGCCTGCCGCGCGAAGTCGTCTGGCGCCAACCGTTCCCAGGACCTGGTCTGGGCGTGCGCGTCCTTGGCGACATCACTCCGGAAAAACTGAACATCCTGCGCGAAGCGGATGCGATTCTTCAGGAGGAAATGATGGAGTCTGGTTGGTATTGGAAGGTGTGGCAGTCGTTCTGTGTTTTCCTCCCGGTGAAATCCGTCGGCGTGATCGGAGACGAACGGAATTATGCGTACGTCATCGCTGTCCGCGTGGTCGAGAGCATCGATGCGATGACGGCGGACTGGACGCGGTTGCCGTATGATTTGCTGCAGACGATTTCGAATCGCATCACCAACGAAGTGCGGGGCGTGAGCCGCGTCGTGCTCGACATCAGTTCGAAGCCGCCCGCGACGATCGAGTGGGAGTGAGTTTCAACGATGCCTTCGCTTCGACGCGCCTTTTTGCTTTTCTGGATCGCATTCGCCGCCACCGCGTCCACGCGCGCCGATGCGAACGCTGTGATCGCGAAGGCTCGCGCCTACCTCGGCAGTGAAGAGGCGTTGAATGGCGTGAAGTCGATTCACTACAGTGGGGTCGTCGAGGAAGCGGTCTCGGGTGAGAAGTCGCCCGGCTACAAGATCGACATGATCTTCCAGAAGGAATTTCAACAGCGCCTGGTGGTCACTCGCGCCGACGCGGTCGAGATCACGGCGCTGAATGATTACGAGGCGTGGCATCGCGTGCAGGATCCGGCCCGACCCGCGTCGGGCAACACGGGATTGTATTCGAGCAATACGGTCAAACAACTGCGCGCGAGCACTTGGGAAAACATGGCCTTCTTTGCCGGGATCGAAAAGGTCGGCGGCACGGTGATCGATGATGGCGAGGTCGATCTCGATGGGAAAAAGGCGCACAAGCTCAGCTTCGTGCACGAGCCTGGCATCGTCTATATTCGCTATTTCGAGCCCGAAACAGGCCGCCTCCTCGGCACGGAAACGGACCTCGGCGTGAGAATTCGCGAGGAAGGTGAAATTATTTCCGCGGGAATTCGTTTCCCGAAACGTATCATAAATTCCAATACGGGCCCAGATGGGAAGGAACACGTCGTGACCGTGACCATCGAATCCGTCACGGTGAATGAAACGTTTCCCGACGATATTTTTGGCGTGCCGCTCCTCGCGCCGCCCTGATCGCCGAACCTTCTTTTCGTTTTGTGCGTCTTCTTCGTTCTTCTTCCAAAACCTTCGCGAGCGACTTGGCTGAGTTTTGCCGCGAAGCGATCGTTCCAAGGGAAATTCAAGACAGCGTAGCCGCGATCTTGGCGGACGTGCGTCAACGCGGCGACGAGGCCGTCGCGTACTACGCCGCGAAATTCGACAGCGCGAAGTTGCGGGCGCGCGATTTTCGGGTGAAGCCGACCGACTTGTCCGGCGCTCTGAACGCCCTGCCGAAAACGGAGCGAAGCGCGATGGAGGCGGCGCACGAAAACATCGTCGCCTTCAACAAAAAAGGCCTGCCTGAAAAATGGTCGGCAAAAAACAAGCAGGGCGCGGAGGTGGGGGAAGTTTTCCATCCGATTCGGCGCGTCGGTCTGTATGTGCCGGGCGGCCAAGTACCGCTCGTCTCGACAGTCCTGATGACGGTGACGCTCGCGAAAATCGCGGAGTGTCCCGAAATCGCGGTCTTCACGCCTTCTGATGCCTCGGGCCGGATTGCGCCAAGCATGCTGGCAGCGCTGGCGCTGGTCGGCGTTGATGAAGTTTATCGGGTGGGCGGTGTGCAGGCGATCGGCGCGATGACGTACGGCACGGCGCACATTCCAGCCGTCGACAAAATCTTTGGTCCGGGTAACGCGTATGTCTGCGAAGCCAAACGCCAAGTCTTCGGAACGGTGGGCGTCGACTCGCTGCCGGGACCGAGTGAAGTCATGGTGATGGCGGACGAGAGCGCGCCGATCCC
The DNA here is from genome assembly GCA_035765635.1 of Opitutaceae bacterium. Taxonomy (GTDB): domain Bacteria; phylum Verrucomicrobiota; class Verrucomicrobiia; order Opitutales; family Opitutaceae; genus EW11. Next base: position 54,244 of record DASTWZ010000007.1, on the reverse strand, counting down.
CTTTGTGGCGGCCGACCTTCTGGCGCAGGCCGAGCACGGGTCTGGACGGGAAAAAATTTACCTGGTCGCAACGTCACAGGCGATTCTCGACCAAGTCGACGCCGAGGTTCAGGCGCAGTTGAAAACGATTACGCGCTCGGAGAAGACACAACGCGTGTTGAGCAACGGGTTTCTGGGGGTCGTGGCGGAGTCTTCGGACGACGCAGTCAACGTCGCCAACTACGTCGCGCCGGAGCACCTCGAGTTGATGGTGAAGGATTCACTCACGAAGAAGTTTTTGCGCGAGATCACGACGGCAGGTGCGATCATGGTTGGCCCGCACACGCCGACGGCGCTGGGGGATTTCACGGCTGGGCCGAGTCATGTATTGCCGACGGGCCGGACGGGCCGGTTCTTCAGCGGACTGCGTGTATCCGATTTTGTGCGACGCACGAGCGTGATCCGTTACGACGAGAAAAGCGTGAAGAAGGGCAATGAAGTCGTGGCGGCTTTTGCCGCAATGGAGAAGCTCGATGCCCATGGGCGCTCGGCCGCGATCCGCACGCGCTGATGGCGTGAGCGGGTGACTCATTTCTGAGGTTATGCCACGTCCATCCGAACTCGCTCTGCCGCACATCGCCGCGCTGCACGCTTATACACCTGGCTTGCAGCCGACCGATGCCGGCTGGGTGAAGTTGAACACCAACGAATGTCCTTATCCGCCGAGCCCGCGGGTGGCCGAGGCCCTCCGCCGCGAGATCGGAGAGGACGGGACGGCGCTGCGACTCTATCCGAATCCGCGCAGCAGCGCTCTGCGCGAAGTCGTGGCGAACTTGCACGGCTTGAAGGCGGAAAATGTCTGCATCGGAAACGGCTCCGATGACGTATTGAATCTGCTCGTGCGCGTGTTCGCGTCTCCAAACGCTGGATACACCTTTCCCAGTTACTCGCTGTATCCCGTGCTCGTGGCGATTCATCACGGCGGCATCGAGGCGATCGATTTCGATCGGAGCATGAAATTGCCGATCGATAAGATCGCGGCGTCACCTGCGCCGATTTTTTTCCTAACGTCTCCAAATGCGCCAACTGGTGTGGCGTTTTCTCCAGAGGAGATCGAGGAGGTGCTGAAGCGTTATCGCGGGATTTTGGTGGTCGATGAGGCTTACGCATTGTTCGCCCGGAAAGACGCGGTGCCATTGCTTTCCCGCTACCCGAATCTGGTGATTACGCGGACGCTTTCGAAGGCATACGCTCTGGCTGGAATCCGCATCGGCTATGTGTTGGCGGCGGCGGAGACCATAGACCTGCTCGATCGCGTGCGGGACAGCTACAACACAAGCCGCTTGTCGCAGATCGCGGCCATCGCTGCGTTGCAGGATGGCGAATATTATTCGACGATCGTCGAGAAGATCAAAACCACGCGGGATTTTTATATCGAGGAGTGGCGGCGCAAGTTTGGCTGGTTCGTCTATCAGTCGGAGGCGAATTTCATTTTCGTCGAACCGAAGACTGCGAAAGGCGAAGCCGGGCCTGCGGTGGCCAGGGCGGCGTTCGAGTTTTTCAATCAACACAAAGTGCTGGTGCGGTACTTCCCGAGCCACGCCTTGACCGCTTCCTTCCTGCGCATCAGCGTCGGCACTGACGACGAGATGCTTGTCGTCGACGAAACTTTCCAGGCATGGCGCAAGAACGCATAGCAACGATCGCGCGGAAAACCGCGGAAACGGATATCACGCTAAACCTTTCCCTCGACGGCCAAGGTAGGAGCAAAGTGGATACAGGCGTGCCGTTTTTCGATCACATGCTGACCCTGTTCGCGAAGCACGGGTTGTTCGATCTCGACGTGAAATCTGTCGGCGACGTGGCTGTCGATTACCATCACACCGTGGAAGATGTCGGCATCGTGCTCGGCGAAGCCTTCAAGAAAGCTTTGGGCGAGAAACTCGGGATTCGCCGCTACGGATTTTTTCTTTTGCCGATGGACGAGTCGCTCGCGCGTGTCGTCGTCGATATCGGCGGAAGACCGCATTTGGTTTATGAGGCGGATGCGCCGACGATGTTTGTCCGGGATTTCAATATCATCCTGGTGAAGGAATTTTGCCGCGCGTTCAGCAATGCGCTCGGGGCGAACTTGCACGTGAAATTGGAATACGGGGAGGAGCCGCATCACGTCGCCGAAGCGATTTTCAAGGGTCTTGCTCGCGCGCTGGATGCCGCGACGCAGATCGATCCGCGCATGGCGGGGCAGTTGCCATCGACGAAGGGGAAAATATAGTCCCCGGCGTCATGAGTGCTCCGCGCGTCGCCGTAATCGACAATGGAATTTGCAATCTCCGCAGCGTAACCAAGGCGCTGGAGGCGGTTGGCGCGGCTGTTCAGATTGCGCACGCGCCGAAGGATGTGGAAGGGGCCGACGGTCTTGTGCTGCCGGGCGTTGGCGCGCTGCGCGATTGCGTCGCTGAGCTGCGTCGCATGGAGCTGGACAAGACGGTCAAGGAATGGATCTCGGCGGACCAGCCGTTTCTCGGGGTATGCCTGGGAATGCAGGCGTTGTTCGAGTTTTCCGAGGAAGGGAATGTCACAGGTCTGGGAATTTTCGGCGGCACGGTGAAGCGCTTTCAGTTGCCGGCGGAGTTCAAGATTCCGCACATGGGCTGGAATAACGTGCAGTTTGTGCAGCCTGAATCACCGTTGCGGGCGGGGCTGAGTGAGTCGGGTGAGTCTTTCTATTTCGTGCACAGCTATCGTTGCGCGCCGACGGACAACGCGATCGTTCTTGGGCAATGCGATTATGGCGGCGTGTTCACGGCGGCCGTTGGGCGCGGAAACGTGTTTGCCACGCAATTCCACCCGGAAAAGAGCCAGGCGAAAGGCCTCCAGATTTATCGGAATTTCGTTGATGTAGCGGCGCGAGTCGCAGTGGCTTCGAACCGCGTTTAACCGAGCGGCCCCCAGCAATTTTGCTAACCAGGCGTGTTGGCTGGGCTAATGCCCAATGTTAGGTGGATTGTGCGGGTAACTTTTCTTTGCAAGCGGAAGGAATTTTGCTCCATTGCCGGTATGTCGAAGACCGCATTGCTCAAGATTGACGGTAAAGATCTCACTCTCCCTGTGTTGGTTGGCAGTGAAGGGGAGAAAGCCGTTGATATCGGCAAGCTGCGCGCGGAGACCGGTTACATCACGTACGATGATGGTTTCGGGAACACCGGGTCGTGCCAAAGCAGCATCACTTTCATCGACGGCGAAGAGGGAATTCTTCGCTACCGCGGATATCCGATCGAGCAACTAGCGGAGCACTCCGATTTCATCGAGACCGCGTATTTGGTGATTCATGGCGAGCTGCCGACGGCCAAGCAGCGCGCCGAATTTTCCGGACTGCTTTCGCATCACGCGCCGTTGCACGAAAGCCTCGTTCACCAATTGCAGAGCTTTCCGCCGAATGCGCATCCGATGTCGGTGCTGTCCTCGGCGATCAATTCGCTCGGCGCGTATTATCCTCATCTCGCGACGAACAATCACCAACACGATCTCGAGCACTTCAAGGAAGCGGCGGCGATTGCGATTTCGAAGGTGCGCACGATCGCGGCCCTATCGTATCGGGTGAGCCACGGATTGCCGCTGAATTATCCGCGGCCGAATTTCGGCTACTGCGATAATTTTCTGCACCTGATGTTCTCGGCGCCGTACGCGGATTACACGCCGCCGCCGGAAGTGGCTCAGGCTTTGAATCTCTTCCTGCTCCTGCACGCCGACCACGAGCAAAACTGCTCGACCTCGACGGTGAAGATGGTCGCTTCGGCGGGCGCCAATCTGTTCGCCTCGGTTTCCGCAGGCGTGAACGCGCTTTGGGGTCCGTTGCACGGCGGCGCGAACATGGCCGTGATCGAGATGCTGAAGAGCATCCACGCGGAAGGCGACGATGGCACGAAGTTCATCGAGGCGGCGAAGTCCGGGAAGGGCGAGCGCCTGATGGGTTTTGGCCATCGCGTTTATAAGAATTACGATCCCCGCGCGAAGATTATCAAAGCGAGCTTCTACAAAGCGCTCGCGAGCCTCGGCATCAAAGACGACCCGTTGCTCAATATCGCGATGAAGTTGGAAGAAGTGGCGTTGAGCGACGACTACTTCATTTCGCGCAAGCTGTATCCCAACGTCGATTTCTACTCGGGCTTGATCATGCGCGCGATGCGCATTCCGGAAAACATGTTCACCGTCATGTTCGCGATTGGACGCATGCCGGGTTGGATCGCGCAATGGCACGAAGTGGCGAAGAATCCGAAGCTGAAGATTTATCGTCCGCGCCAGATTTACGTTGGCGCGACGAAGCGTGATTACCTGCCGAAAGAGAAGCGCGGTTGAGTCCTCGAGGACTGCGCCGCTCAGCTTTTTTCTTTCGGTTTCTCACCCTTGAAAATTTCGTCGCCGGTCAGGCCGCTCAAGGCCTCGAGCCGGCTGACCACGCGCCAGAGGACGAGCATGAGCGAGAGCATGCTCGGGATGCCTACGACCACGAGGCTGAGCCCGTGAACGCGGCCAAGTTCGGCGTTGAATTCTGGCGTGCCCGGCGGGCTTTTCAAGATGTGAAACACGAGGGCAAAGTGGAGCACCGCCACGAGCACGAACGACGCGGCCAAGCCGAGGCTGGCGTTGACCAGGAGTTTTTCGAACGCCGGCCACTGGCCTCGCTCCGCCAGCGCAGTTTCGACGCGCGGAACATCGAGGATCTGGTCGTTGAGCAGGACGGTTCGGACGAGCGGTTTCTTGGTTTTTAACGATACCAGGACGGCCGCGCCCATAACCAACGGCACAGCGGCGTCTTTGATGGCGAACCAAATACCGCCGACCTTGAGGAGGCCGAGGCCTCCGGAGAGCAGCACGCTGAAAAAGCCAATGATCGAAAACAGATTGGTTTCCCGCCGTTGAATGAAATCCCAGAGGCCGTAACCGAGCGGAAAAATCAGTGCGACGATCAGACCCCAGACCGGCCCGAGCCATTTGTCGGAGCTGAACTTCATCAGGATCACAGTCGGGATCGCGATGTTGCAGATCAGATTGACGACGAGATTTTCCGGACGCTTTTGAGCTTCAGCCATGCGCTCCGGTTGAAGCGGGAAGTGCGCGCAGCCGAAAGAAGATTCTGAGCGGTTCTGTTTTTCGGGTTTAATGTTCGGTGTAATTTGGTCTGCTATCCCGATGATCCTCTTGGGCGTTAATATCGATCACTGCGCCACGATCCGGCAGGCGCGCTATCGCCAGGCCGCATCGACGGTCGGCGGTGCGGTCGAACCGGATCCCGTCCTGCTGGCGATTTTGGCGGAGCGCGCGGGGGCGGACGGCATCACGGTGCATTTGCGCGAAGATCGCCGACACATTCAGGAACGCGACGTGTGGCGGCTGCGCGAGTCGATTCAGACGCGGCTCAATCTCGAGATGGCCTGCACGCCGGCGATGATCGAGTTCGCCCTGAAGTTGAAGCCCGACTCGGTTTGCGTGGTGCCGGAGAACCGCGCCGAAATTTCCACCGAGGGAGGACTCGATGTCGTGGGCAATGGCGCTCGCGTGAAAGCGTGTACTGACGCGATGAATACAGCAGGGATCATCACGAGTCTCTTCATCGATCCGGACGAAGCGCAGATCGAGGCGAGCGCCGAACTGAAGGCGCCCTGGGTCGAGCTTCACACCGGGGCGTATGCAAATAGTTACTACACGCCAAAACGGCGCGCCGAATACGAGCGGCTGCGGATGGGCGCGGCGCGCGCGCATGATCTTGGACTCACGGTGAACGCCGGGCATGGCATCAACTACACGAACATCCCCGAAGTTCGCACGCTGCCGCATCTCCACGAACTGAACATCGGGCACAGCATCATCAGCCGCGCGCTGTTCACCGGAATCGAAGAAGCGGTGCGCGAAATGCGCGCTCGCATGAATCCATGAGCGCTTTTCCGATCGATCTCCCGAAAGGCGGCTACCTCCTTGGGCTTGGGACCGATATCGTCGACGTCGAACGAATCCGCGGGGTGATGGAGCGACAGGGCGAACGGTTTCTCGATCGTGTATTCACCGATGAGGAGCGGGCCTATTGTCTGGGGATGAAAAATCCGTTCCCGCATCTGGCTGCGCGCTTCGCCGCGAAGGAGGCGGTCTCGAAGGCATTCACCACTGGCATCGGCGCCGAACTCGGTTGGAAGTCGATTTCCGTGTACCATGGCGAGCGCAAGGAGCCGCACATCCGCCTCGATGAAAAAGGAGAGGCGCTCTTGAAACACGTCGGCGCCTCGCATGTTTTGATCACGCTTTCCCACACCCAGACGGCGGCCATGGCAGTCGCGGCTCTCGTCAAAACCTGATCGTCCCATGTCCGAAAACACCAGCGCCCGCGAATCGCTTTCGCGCACCCCATCGTGGATCATGCTGGGATTTGTGATCGGCTGCATCGTGAGCCTTTCGGTCAAGAAGCAGATCGAGAGCCGCGCCGCGGCCGAGGCCATCCGGCAAAATGCGGCGCAGGGCGCAGCGCCCACGCCGACTCCGACGCCCACGCCCGTTCCGCAGATTCATCATGCGACGCTCAATGAACTCGAAGCCGTCTTCGTACGCTGGCAGAGCCATGCTGTCTGGCGCAACGATCTGACCGAAGTCGCGTTCTGGAATCCGCTGACGAATCAGTACAACGAATACGTCGAGATCCTGCGCAGCGGTGAAGATTTTTATTTTCGCAACATCACCCACCTAACGCGTCCGCTGAGCCACGACGATATTCCGCATGACGCTCCGCTGCGTTTCACGGATCCGGAAGAGCGGGTGCGCTACGATTCGATTTTCGTTACGCCGTCTTCCTGAAAATGTCGGTCCGCTTTCCGATCTCTTCCCATCCGATCCTGACCGCAGCGGCGGCCAAGACATTCGAGGCGGAGTATTTCGGGGGTGACGCGGACGCGGAATGGAGGGCGATGCAGCGCGCGGGAAATGCCGTTGGCGAATCGATCTGGCGCGATTTTGGGGAGTTCGGCGCGTGGCCTTCGCAGGCAGCGATTCTCGTGCTGGCCGGCAAAGGGCATAATGCCGGGGACGCTCTGATCGCGGCGCAAAGGCTGCTGCGCGAGTTGCCTCGAGCGACGGTGGAGGTCGCTTTTGTTTTTCCCTCCGGCGAGCTGCGACCGCTGGTGCAGAAAGCCTACCGGGAACTCGTGCAATTCGCCGCCGGCAGAGTTTCGTCGGTTCGAATCGGCGATGTAGTTGAAAAGCACTACAGCGCCTGGATCGACGGGGTGTTTGGTTACCAATTTCATCCGCCGCTGGACGCCAGACTGAAAGGGCAATTCGAGACAATCGCACGCACGCGGGTGGATTTTCGCGCGGCGGTCGATCTGCCCAGCGGACTGGGCGATCCTGCCGCGCTGCGGGCCGATGTTTCTTACGCGACGGGAATTCTGAAAGCCGAGTTGACCGAGCCGGCTCATCGCGAGGCGGCGGGACGGATTCGCTATCTCGATTTGGGTTTTTTCGACGAGGAGAAAACGGCAACGCCGAACAAGCTGCGCGTACTTGCCCCGTCGATGCTGCGCGAACTCGGCTGCCTACGCTCGGCGACCTCGGACAAACGCACCTATGGGCATTTGCTCGTGGTGGGAGGATCGCGACGATTTCCGGGCGCCATCATGATGTCGGTGCGTGCGGCACTCCGCACTGGAGTTGGCCTGCTCACGGCCGTGGTGCCGGAATCACTGGTGCCGGCCTATGCCGCGCATGTGCCGGAGGCGATGTGGGTCGGATGCCCGGAAACGCCGAATGGCGGACTCGCGCTCGAGGGCATCGGACTCATTCGTGAAGTTTCCGGGCGCGCCACGGCGCTGGCGATGGGGCCCGGGCTGGCGCGCGAGGCCGAAACGCTGGCCTTGATTCGCGATATTTTGCAGGAGGTCGATCGGCCTGTGGTGCTCGATGCGGATGCCCTGCAGGTCGACATCGTTTCGCGCGGCAGGCAGCAGAAAATCGTTACGCCACACGCGGGGGAGTTCAAGCGGCTGGCGGGCGAGACGTCGCTTTCGGACTACGTCAGGGAAACGGGTTTGATTTGCGTCGAGAAGGGTGCGCCGACGCGTATTGCGCAGGCGGATACAACTTACATTTCGGCAATGGGCGGGCCGGTGCTTGCCCGAGGTGGCAGCGGCGATATGTTGGCCGGAATGATCGGCGGACTTTTGGCTCAGGATCCAGGTTATCCTCTCGAAGCTGCGTGCTGTGGCGTGTTATGGCACGGCATGGCGGCGGACTGCTGGGCGCGCCGACGCGGGGCGGTCGCGGTGCAGTCCACGGAGCTCTTGGATTTTCTTGCCGTGGCCCTGCGTGAAGGCGACGCATCATGAGCAGCGGGGAACTGAGTCAGCGGGACGCGTATCTTGTGCTCAACGCCCTGCCCAACGTCGGGCCGGTGACGATGAATCGGCTGCTCACCGATCTCGGTGGTGATGCCCGCAATATATTTCGTGCGAGCGCGAGTGAACTCGAGGCTGTGCGTGGCGTGGGCAAGACGATCAGCGAAACAATTTTGAACTGGTCCAATCACTTCGATCTGGAGAAAGAAAAGGACCGGATGGCCCGGAGCGGTGCGACGTTCATCATCCCGGCCGATAAAGCCTATCCGCGTGCGCTGAAGGAGGTCTACGATCCTCCGATTGGTTTGTATCGGAAAGGCGGATACGAATTCGAGCAGGCCTGTGTTGCGGTGGTGGGCAGCCGGCGCACGACATTGTATGGCCAGAACGTCGCGAAAAACATTGGCGCGGAACTCGCGCAAATGGGCTTCTGCGTCGTGAGCGGACTGGCTCGCGGGATCGATACGGCCGCGCATGAAGGCGCATTGTCGGTGGGCGGAAAGACGGCGGCGGTGGTTGGCTGCGGAATCGATATTGTTTACCCGCCGGAAAATTTGGAGCTGTACCGGAAAATCGAGGAAAGCGGCGCGGTGCTGTCGGAGTTTCCCTTTGGCCGGCGCGCGGATCGCCAGACGTTTCCAATGAGAAATCGCGTGGTCGCGGGGATGTGCGAGGCGACGATCGTGGTCGAGACAGACGTCGATGGCGGCTCCATGATCACGGCGCGCTTCGCGATGGAACAAGGCCGGCTCGTCTTCGCGGTGCCTGGTCGCATCGATCAACCCACCAGCCAGGGCTGCCATCAACTGATACGCGACGGCGCGATTCTGTTCACCGAGGTCGACGACATTCTGCAGGAATTGAGTTATCTGAACGGCCTGCGGCCCGCGCCGATTCCCGCGAGCACGAAGAACCCGGTCAACGAGGAGCGCCCGAGAATTGGCGAGCTGATGCCGGAGGAGGACGCCGTTTTCCAGTGCTTCGAAGGCGGCGCGATCGTGACTGTGGACTACATCACCGAGCGCACGAGTCTGTCGTCCGCGCAAGTTTCCTCGACGCTGATGATGCTCGAGCTGAAGCGTCTCGTGGCGAAGCGGAGCGATGGGCGATTCGAGGCGCGCACGGAATAGATGAAAGCGGGCGTCACGAAATGCCTTTGGTGGATTGGGTGCGTTTTGCTCGCCGCCTTTGAATCGAGCGGCGCCGAGGCGCCAGCCAAGCGCCCGATCACGCATCACGATGTTTGGACTTTTCGCCGCCTGGGCGGGCCTGCGGTGAGCCCCGACGGAAAGTGGGCCGTGCTCAGCGTGACGCAGCCAGCCTATGATCAAAAAGACGAGAGCAGCGATTTGTGGATCGTGGCGGTTAACGCCGAGACTGAGCCACGGCGATTGACTGCGACGAAGATGACGGAGTCGGGGGTTGCGTGGAGTCCGGACAGCCAAAAAATCGTCTTCTCCTCGAAACGCGAGGGCGATGATGTCGCGCAGCTCTACCTGCTCGACCTCGCGAGTGGGGGCGACGCTGAACGAATCACTCAGATTCCGACTGGCGGCCGCAGCGCGTCCTGGAGTCCCGACGGCAAGTACCTGGTCTTTCTCAGCGACGTGTATCCAGAAACCAAGGACACTCACGGCGATGGCGTCGCGGAGAAGCGGTCGAAAGATCGCAAATACAACGTCCGCGCCTTCGAGAATTTTCCGGTGCGCCGGTGGGATCGCTGGCTCGATGACCGGCGTGCGCATATTTTCGTGCAAGAGGCTCAGGCGGGCGCGGCGCCGGTGGACCTTTTGGCCGGGACGAAGCTATCGGCCGAGCCGGGCTTCGGCGGACTTCTTTCGGACTCGGGCGAGGAGATTCCCACCACCTGGTCTCCGGATGGAAAATCGATCGTGTTTGTCGCTTCGCGAAACCGCGACGCTGCCGCGTATTCAAAAGTGAATACAAGCCTCTTCGAGATCCCGGCGGCGGGCGGCGAGCCCGTCGAGCTGACGCCCGAGGATGGGAACTATGGACGGGCCAGATTCGCCCCGGACGGAAAAAGCTTGGTCGTTACGTACACGCCCAATGACAAGCAGCACGAGTACAGTTTGCGACGCATCGTCTGGTATCCCTGGCCCTTCGACGCGGCGCGCCGGAGAATTCTGACCGGCGACCTGGATCGCGTGCCAAACGAGCCGGTTTTCAGCGCGGACGGTGAACATATTTATTTCACGGTCGAGGATGCAGGGCTCGAAAAATTATACAGTGCCTCGATTGGCGAAGGTAAGACCCGGCTCGAATACGAGCCGCCGGCCGGCATTGTCGGATATTTGTCCGCAGGTGCCGCGGCTGAGAATTTCCGTCTGGTGATGCTTTGGGGGTCTGCGACAAAGCCCGCCGAGGTGTTTTCCTTTCTACCGGGGCAGTCCAAACCGAAACCTCTGAGCCATTTCAACACCGCGCAGGCCGCGGCGCTGGATCTGTATCCGGTCGAGCACTACTCGATCCGCACCGCGCAGGGCGAGTCGGTGCACAGTCTCATCATTCGCCCGGCAGGCTTCGATCCGAACAAGAAATATCCGGTGATCGCGCTGGTGCACGGCGGACCGCATTCAATGGCGCGGGACAGCTTCAGCGTTGATTGGAATTACCATCTTTTTGCCGGCACCGAGTACGTGATCGTGGCCACGAATTACCTGGGCTCGACCGGCTTTGGGGAGAGCTTCGCGCGCGGCGTCCAGGGAAATCCGCTCAAGGGTCCGGCCGGGAACGTCATCGATACGATGACGGCGGTCACGGAGCATTTCGGCTTTGTGGATCGCCAGCGCATCGCGGCGGTCGGGGCGAGCTACGGCGGGCACATCGTGAATTGGATCGAGGCCACGACGACCCAGTTTCGTTGTCTCGTGGCGCATGCCGGGATGGTTAATCCCGAAACGCAATGGGGCACGAGCGACATGATCTATGACCGAGAGCTCCTCGCGCAGGGACCGGTCTGGGAGCAGTCCGAGGTGTGGCGCTCGCAGAGTGCAGTGCGCCTCGCGGGAAATCACGCGAGCAAGAGCGGATGGATCACGCCGATTCTGGTCTCAGGCGGCGAAAAGGATTTTCGCGTTCCACTGAACAACGTCCTCGAAGAATGGAACTATTTGCAGCGCTTGCGGGTGCCGAGCCGGCTCCTCGTTTTTCCGGAGGAGGGCCATGTGATCGCTAAAGGCGAGGATAGCCGTTACTGGTATGGCGAAGTGCAGGCGTGGCTGAAGCGCTGGCTGGATCATTCCTCGGCGGCGCCTTGATGGCACGTGGCGGGCGCGGCGGCGGACGAAGGGGCGAAAGCGTTTTCAGCCTGGCGGCCAAGTCATTTGCCGCTTGGCCATCAAGTGAACGTGAAGGTGAGCCACCGATTCGCACGCATCCGGGCCGCTGTTGACCACGATACGAAAGCCATTGCGGAGATTCAGCTTTTTCGCGATCTGACCGGCGACAACGAGAAGATGGCCGAGCACTGACTCGTCCTGATCAGACGCCTCAGCCAGCCGTGGTATCAGTTTTTTGGGTACAATCAGCAGATGCACGGGCGCTTGAGGTTGGATGTCGTGAACGACGACGCAGCGGTCGTCCTCGTATTCGATCTGCGCCGGGATTTCGCGATCGATGATTTTTTCGAAAATAGTCTTAGGCATTTTGGAGAGACGTTGGAGGCTGCTGCTGCGATTTTCGGCCGCCGTTCAGGCCCCAGAAAAGAGCGAAGAGCGCCGCGATGAATGAGAACAACGAAATTCCTTCCGCGACATTCATCAACTTCGGGCGATAGCGAAATTCGATTTCGTAGTCGCCCGCCGCGGGCAGGGCCACGGCCTTGAAGGCGTGGTTTACTCGAAGGTATGGCGCAACTCGGCCGTTAACTTTCACCTGAAAGTCATCCGACAGGTAGTTTTCCATCAGGACCGCGACGCCGGCAGTCGGCGCGGAGACAGTGAATTTGGTGCTGTTTGGGCCGAGATCGTAGTCGCGTGCGGGTTGGGTCAGGCTTCCGATCCTGAGGCCCATGCGCTCGGTGAGACGGTGATATTCTTCCGGAGAGAACGCGGCAAAGGGCGGCTGGTCCGTGTTGCGCCGGATGTATTGCGCGAGCTCTCGAACATCGGCGTAGGCGTGAACCCGATTCGTGAAAAACGCGCGGGGCCAGGCGTGGGGATCGTGATAAACGTCGAGATCGGCTTTGGCGACGAACTCGACGCCGTTTGGCGCGGGCCGCTGCGGATTGATCAAATAGTAATCGATGCCGAGCAGCCGCTGCATGGGAAGAACGTCTTTCAAATCGTCCTCGTGCCAGCTTGAGACATCCGCGCCGAGGGATTTGCCAAGATCGGGTGCGGGCCAGAAGAGCTTCGTGACATTTCCCGCGGCCAGCAGCTCGTAGTAATATTTGTTGAAGATCGCATCGACTCCGAACGCATTCTCCCAATTCAGCATTTCGCTGTAGCCGCTGAGCATGACCAGGCCGATGCCGGCGGGGCGATGCGGGCCGTCGTTGGATAACCGATTCACGGTCTGCACCGCGCTGGAGACGCTGCGCAGATTTGGGCGTGGATGCGGGTTGAATACATACGGGTCGAACGGCGTGTGCACGTATTGGGCGTGGCGCCAGACGAAGATCGCGGCGCAGGCGCAGATCACGGCGACGAGTGTCGCGCGCGAGGACGCGCCGAGGCGCGCACCGAAAACCGCCAGATACATCGCGGCCGTCGCGAGGACGAGGCTGGTGGCGTATGCGACATAGAAAGCGCTGCCGTCAGCCTTATGAGTTTTGGCGAAATAGACGGCGGCGGGCAGCGCCATGACGAGCGTCGCGATGACTAGATCGCGCAGCCAGGTTTTGCGCGTGATGGCGGATTTTAGGTTTTCGAAACCCAGGCCTGCGCTGATGCAAAGAAGGACAACCATCACGCATGAAAATGTATTGTGGACGTGGCCGATGCTTTTGAGCACGGGCAAGCGCATGATGACTGCCGCTGGAATCAGGCCGAAAACGAGCGCCGCCGCGGCCAGGAATGCGACGAGCATCACGATGTATGCGTTTTCCTGATACAGCCGTCGCGGCCGGACGAAAAGCCAACCCGCGGCGATGAAGAGCGCGAAATTCACCGATGGCAGTGTGCGCCATTCATTCGAGTTGAGCCGCGAGTAGAACGTATCTTCGAAAAATCCGAGAAACGTCCAGTAGGGAGTCTGCCAAGCCCCCGCTGAGGTGGAGAGTGACGACGACGTCTGAATCGCTCGGGCAAAACTGAGGAGAGCCGGTGCGAGCGCGCCGAGCAGGAGACCTCCCGTGATGACCGCGGCGAGCAGGCGCGCGAGGCGTTCGCGGATAGGAAGCGCCGTTGCGAACAGGATGAAAAGTGCGCCGCACGCATTCGCGGTGAGCAGAAGCATATAAGCCTCTTTCACGGTGCCGCTGGTGAAGAGTTCCCAGTTGGCGAGGAACAGAAGGCCGAGCGCGCCGATGATCGATTTTCGTGACGCGGCGTTTCGTAACAGCAGCCACGCGACGAAAACCCAGGGTGCAATCTCGACGCCGAACTGCGCCATGTGCACCAGGCGAAATTCGAAGAAGCCAACGAATGTGCTGAAAAAAGCGCCGAGAACAGAGGAGGATTTCGATTTGGTCAGCAGCCAGATCGCTACGCCGATGCCGAAGCCAAAAAGCCAGCGACCAATGATGAAGCGAATGTCCCAGCTTGTCGCGGAACTATCGCCGAGGATCGGGATGAAATTCAGGATGCTGCCGAACATGGACTGGCCCTGCCCGAGCAGCGGCACGCCGCAAGTGAAGTAGCGGTTCCAGAGTGGAAGTTCGCCGCGCGCGAGGGCCTTCCGTTCGATGGACGGATAATACAGGCTTTGGTGAAATAGCGCCGCGGTATCGGAGCCTTTCGTGTCTTCGACGACTTTATCGTTCGATCCGGGCAGCGTGGGGAACGTCTCGTAGAACATCACCGACCCGTTGTTCGGGGAGACGAAACTCTTCCCCTGAAAGATCACCGGCCGACATTGGATCGCGACGGCGAGTGCGGCGGTGAATGCAGTGAGCGCGACGGGATTAAGCGCGCCGACCGAGGCAAGTTTGTCCCACCAGAGCCTGGTGCGGTCGAGTGACAGCCCTTCGAAAATGACAAAGAGCGCGAGCGCGGTAAGAAACCACGGCAGCGCGAATGCGCGAATGCGTTGACCGATGGTGAGGCGCAGATCGACAGGGTGGTCGAGTCGGAGATCGAGCGTCGGATCCGTGGCGTTCGCGGGCGTCTCGGCGACGAGCACGCCGTTTTCGAGATGGCTCGAGGAGATGTCGTTTGTCGGGACAATTTTTTCCGGCGGGACACGGGCAATCACGTGTCCGGAAAAATTGATGATGCTGACGTTGCTGATGCGGAACTTGCCGGCGCGATTGTCTGGATCGAGTCGAAGTCCACGGATGATTTTCGTGGGCAGCGCGAAAGAATAGTGGACCACGGCGGTGGTCGACAGAATGTCCTGCGACCGCGAATCGGCTTCGTTAAGTCCCTTGCCGACGTCGAAAAAAACTTGGGTCACGCCGCGCGCCGAACACTGCAAGTCGAAGCGAAGAAGGAAAAAAATCTGATCGCTTTCGATGGTTGCGGCGCGAGGCAGCCATCCGGCCGTGGCGAGCAGACAGGCGATGATCGCATTGCGGATCACTCGGTAACAAACAGCCATGATCGCGCTTAGCCAAAGAAGGACCCGCGCTTATGCAAGGGCGGGAAGTTGGCTGCCCGGCCTGGATTCGAACCAGGACTAGGTGAGTCAAAGTCACCTGTGCTACCTTTACACCACCAGGCAGTGGAAGGTGGGACGTTGCCGTTTATGAAAGGTGGGTCAAGGCCGCAAATGCTGAGTCCGAGGCTTCATTTTTCCGCCGCAAAGACGCACCGCGCTGCCGGAAGTATTTTGCCCACGAATCACACGAAGAACACGAAAACCCTCAGAATTTTCCCACGGAATGCACCGAAAACACGGAAGAATTGTTATTGGGAAGCCCACTCATTCTGAATTCATTCTTCTCCATTCTTCCTTTGCTCTACTTTCCGTGTTTTCGGTGCCTTCCGTGGAGAAATCGGTTTTCGGTTTTCTCTTCCCTCGTGTGATTCGTGGGCAAATACCTCCTGAACCACAGGCTTGCGGTTTGGTGAAGCGGCGGGAAAAACAGGCATATCATGCTCGTACACTCTGTTTTCTTTTGGTCGAAACCTGGTCTGTCGTCTGACGAACAAAAAGCGTGGGTTGCTGGTTTGGAGTCGCTGAAGGCGGTTCCGACGATTTCGGCGATCTATATCGGCCGGCCTGCGGCCACGCCAGCACGAGCCGTGACGGACAAATCCTTCGCGCTTTCGCTGACGATTCTATTCAAGGACGCCGCAGCGCATGACGCCTACCAGGAGCACCCGATCCATTTGGAATTCGTGAAGAACTGCCAGAAATACTGGAGCAAAGTTCAGGTGTTCGACGCGGAATAAGCCCAGGTCGGCATCCCGAGCTCTTCCCGGCACTGCAAGTCCAGCTCGGGAAGCCCAGATCCCGCAGGCCCGCAGTGCTGAGCCTCAGCTCTTGACGACGAACGGCCCAAACACCGCTTTCTGTGACGCCGGAAAGCGGCCGTGAATCAAGACTCCGTCATCGCGTTGCTCTTCGCTCTGAATATGTCCCAGGGAATGAAGCTTCGCGATGACGTCGTAGCGCGCGTGAGGAATTAACAGCTCCGTTGAGCCAAACGCGTCGGCGATCAATTCGGCAAAACGCTGCTCGAGGCCCGCGATGCCACCGCCGGTGAGCGCGCTGACGAACAAAGCGTCGGGCGCCAGATGCCGGGCTCGCGCCCGCATTTCCTCCGTGGCGGCGTCCACTTTGTTGAAGACAGTGACGATCGTTTTCTTGTCGACGCCGAGCTCGCCCAAGACCGCAAGCGTGGTGGCGTGGTGCTTCTCCATATGCGGGCTCGTCACGTCGACCACGTGTATCAGGAAATCCGCTACAATGACTTCTTCGAGTGTCGCCTTGAACGCTTCGACCAAACCGTGCGGCAAACGGCGAATGAAGCCGACGGTGTCGGTGACGAGCAGCTTCTGATTGTTGGGTAGAATCAATTGCCGTGTCGTCGGATCGAGCGTCGCGAAAAGTTTATCCTCGGCCAGGACGGTCGCGCCGGTGAGACGATTGAGAAGCGAAGATTTGCCGGCGTTGGTGTATCCAACAATTGAACACGTGGGCACTGGCACGCGCAGTCGGCGGCGGCGTTGAACATCGCGCTGCTGGACGACATCCTTCAACTCCGCGCGCAGATGCGCGATGCGGTCGCGCACGATGCGGCGATCCTGTTCGAGCTGCGTTTCACCTTCGCCGCCGAGCGCCCCCTTGCCTCGTTGACGCGAAAGGTGAGTCCAGGCGCGCGTCAGTCGCGGCAGCGAATATTCCATGCGGGCCAGCGCGACCTGAAGAACCGCTTCGCGCGTGTGAGCGCGATCCGCGAACACTTCGAGAATGACCTCCTGGCGATCGATGACTGCGATGCCGGAGAGTTTTTCCCAGTTTCTCTGTTGGGCCGGTGAAAGGGTTTCATCGATGACGATGACGTCAGCGTTTTCCGCTTTCGCCTGCGCTATCAGCTCTTCGGCCTTTCCGCTGCCGAGCAGCAACGCCGGCGTCGGCGTGCGCAAATTCACGAGTGTCGAGCGCACGACTTCCAGCCGCAGATTTTCGACGAGCTCTTTCAGCTCGAGGAGAAGTTCAGCGCCTTCGCCGGTGGGCATCTGCGCAGTTTGAACTCCGATGAGAAATGCGCGTTCGAGTTTGTTGGATCGGGTTTCGAGGAAGTCAGCCATGGTGCCGCGTGAACGCGGAGAAGTTGGCAATGCGATGCCAGGAATGAGAACTGGGCAACAGGAACGTTGGCGAAGGTTTTACTAACCACAAACGGCTGGTTAACGTCCTGACTCATGAGCACGCGCATTTTCCCGGGGCCGATCAGTGCGAAAATGATCGAAGAACTGCGGCGTTATGTGATCGCGGACCCGTACCCCTTCGTCATGGACATCGCCAAGAGCGAGGGAATGTGGATCGCGACGGTCGACGGCCAGCGGCTTTTCGATTGGGCGGGCTATTACGCGTCTAAGTGGATCGCGCACAATCACCCGCGGCTGTTCGAGCCGGAATATCTACGCGAGCTGGGTTACGCCGCGAACAACAAGACCGCGAATGTAGATTTTCTCACGCCGCAATGCCTCGCGTTTTACCGCGCGCTTCACGAAGTCGCTCCCGAGTGCATGCGCGGAGAAAAGCTCGAGGTTTATGCGGTGAATTCGGGCGCCGAAGCGGTGGAGAACATGATGAAATATCTGATCAACCTGCACGATCAGAAGCGTCGCCGGGACGGCGCCGGGCGGCACGCGGCGCGGCGCTTCATCTATTTCGATCAGGCGTTTCACGGGCGCACCGTGTTCGCGCTGAATGTCACCGAGCTTTCACACGATCCGCTGATCACGCGTGATTTTCACGGCTTGGTGCGCGGCAACATCCAAGTGCCTTTTCCGGCGGTGAACTCCGACGATGACCCGGCGGAGAATCGTTTTCGCACGAACGAGGCGCTCCAGCGCGTCGAGCGCAGTTTGTCGGATCATCGCGGTGAGATCGTCGGCATCATCGTTGAGCCAATCCAGGGCGCGGGCGGGCATCGCGTCGCGGAAAAAGAATTTTTTCAAGGACTGAGCCGGCTGGCGCATGATCATGGCGTGTCGCTTGGGTTTGACGAAGTGCAGACGGCGGGTGGTCAAACGGGAAAATTTTTTATGGCTGATCAACTGGATCTGCCGCATCCGCCGCAGGCCATCGCCGCAGCCAAGAAAATGGGCACGGGCGTGCTCTACATGCGGCAGTCGATGGCGGACGAAGGCGTGCTGGACTCGACGTGGGGCGGCACGCTGGCCGACATGGTTCGCTTCGTGCAGGAATTGAAAATCGTGCGCGAAGAAAAGCTGATCGAACAGGTGCCCGAGAAAGCCGAGCGACTCGTGCAACGATTGAAAGCGCTGCAGGCAGAGTTTCCCGAAAAGGTGAGCAACATTCGCGGCGCCGGCCTGTACCAGGGTTTTTCGCTGTCTTCACCCGTCATGAAAACCGCAGTGATCGATGCAGCATTGGAGCAAGAGCAACTATTGCTCCTCGGAGCCGGCCGCACAAATGTTCGCCTCCGTCCAAATCTCAACGTGACGGCCGACGACATTGATCTGCTGCAGACGAAGCTACGGAAGGTTTTGGAAAATGTTTGAGCCAGCCCGTAGCGCCTCGCGGACGGAGCGGGCCGACCATTATTCCAATTCCGATTTCCGATTCTGTAGTGGTATTTCCACTACGCGGCCTGCGCTCCGCGTTTTCTCCGGCGTTTTGTTGTTGTTGTGTGCGCTCGTGATTGCGACCCCGTGGAACGCAGCGGAGGGCCGGCCGGCTGCCGTCCGTCAGAAGGGGCCGAAGCCGCCGTTTTCGTACGAGCCTTTGAATGTGCGGAACTCCTGTTTCGTGGAGTCGGTGCACTTTTATGACGAATACCTGCGCAAGAAGCGCGACGGCGATCGTTCATGGGCGCGCGTGCTGCAGTGGGGAAATGAAATCGGCGACTACAAGAAGACGGCTGGGCACGCGGTCGTAGTGTTCACCGTGGATGGAAAACTTTGGACGTATGATGTGAATTTTGGCTTTGGTTTGCTGCCGGTGCCGGTGGATCGACGGGGCGATATTCGCGATGTTTCCCCGCCGATTTTTTCGAGTTATCCACAATATCAACCGGTGAACCCACTCTACCGGGACGACTTTCCGCAAGAGCCGATGAAGCGGCGCATCGAGCATCTGTTTTATCACAAGAATCCGGACGTGCGGGATGCTACGAAGGTCGCGAACTGGCTGGGCGTCGAGCGGCCGGCGCGCGTCTTCGAGTACGACTTCAAAAAAGGGAAGCAGACGATTCATTCCGCCGCGACGACCTTCGTTTTCGGCGCGCGGTTGTGCGTTTATTTTCCGCGCTTCGGCACGTTCGTGGCGCCGAACTCCACGCTGACGATGGGTTCAGTCGATGATCTCCGTTTCCTGAACATGCTCGTGAAGAGGCTGTTCAAGGACGGCGGAAACGTGCGCTGGCAACCGGGCGGCTACGTGTTCTTTCCTCCCAAGGAAGAAAAGAAAGCGCCGTAGCGCAGGGCTCGCGCTGTAGTGCTGGGGGAACTACACCAGGCGTTTTCCGGGTGATCGTTTAGGAACTAATTCGGAAGCTAGAGTACGAACGCGTCCCTTGCCCGGAGCTTGGCGAATACGGCCGCACCTTTTCACTTAGTTCTAACGCGAACGCGTCGATAAATACTTGTTAATCCCTCCTTGCTTCACCCTGTGGCCGTTCAGAGCGACATACACACCCCTCCGGTTACGCCCGACCATCTGAGTTCGGCTGGCCAAACCGTTCTCATCATCGACGACGACGACGCGATTCGCACGTTGTCGCAGTGGATTATCCAGCGAGCCGGCTATCCTGTTCTCGCGGCGCGCGACGGGCCGGAAGGGCTCGATTGTTTCAAGCGAGAGGCGGACCGCATTGGTTTGATTCTGCTGGATTTGACCATGCCCCGAATGACTGGCGCGGAAGTGATTTCGGCTTTGTTGGCTCTGCGGGCGAATGTGCCGATCGTGCTGATCACCGGCTATGGCGAGGATGCGGTGCGAGAAGACGAGAAGATCGGTGTGGCGAGCGTGCTGCAAAAGCCCTTCACGCCGGACGCCTTGCGGCGGGTGTTGGAGATGCACCTGAAGCCGGTCGCGCCGTTGAAATAGGCGGCCTTGCGCTGCTTACGGAGAGCCGGCAAGTTGCGCGGTTCATGTCCGTCTTCAGTCTCCTCGATGTCTCACTCGCGTTCGGTGGCCCACCGATTCTCGACCACGTAAATCTGCAAGTCGATGCCGGGGAGCGAGTCTGTCTGGTCGGCCGAAACGGTGCGGGCAAATCCACCCTGATGCGCGTGATCGCCGGCGAAATGCAGCCGGACAGTGGATCGGTATTTCGCCAACCGGGTTCGGTCTATCGTCGTCTCGATCAACAAGTGCCGAACGACGTTACCGGTACGGTTTACGACGTAGTGGCGAGCGGGGCGCGCGAATTGCATCCACATGAAGAAGCCTGGGAGGTCGATGTCCGCATCGATCAATGGATGGAGCGTTGCCAGCTGCCGCCGCAGGCGGAGTTCGCCTCGTTGTCGGGCGGCTTGAAGCGACGGGTTCTGCTGGCGCGCGCGCTCGTGGCCGAGCCGAGTCTGTTGCTGCTGGACGAGCCCACGAATCATTTGGATTTCGAGTCGATCACGTGGCTCGAGGAATTCTTGGCGGAATCGAAACTCACGATTTTCTTCGTCACGCACGATCGCGCATTCCTGAGGCGGTTGGCCACGCGCTTGATCGAACTCGATCGCGGCCGCGTGAGCAATTGGGCCTGCGACTACGAGACGTACCTGGTTCGCAAACAGGCGGTGTTGGAAGCGGAGGAAAAACAGCAGGCTGCGTTCGACAAGAAACTGAGCCAGGAGGAAGCGTGGATCCGACAAGGCGTGCGCGCGCAGCGTTCGCGGGCCTCCGCGCGTATCCAACATCTCATGACAATGCGCGCGGAGCGCCGGGCCCGCCGCGAACGCGCTGGGCAGGTCTCGATGAAATTGAGCGACGCGGAACGATCGGGGATGAAAGTGATCGACCTGAAAGAGGTTTCATTTCGCTACGGCAATGGGCCATGGATCGTGCGCGATTTCACCACGACCATCATGCGAGGGGACAAGATCGGTATCATCGGCCCGAACGGCGCGGGCAAATCGACGTTGATCAAACTTCTCCTCGGCCAACTCGCGCCGACCGAAGGCGAGGTTGTGCAAGGGACAAATCTGGAAGTGCTGTATTTCGATCAGCTGCGCGAGCAGATCGATGACAACCGCACCGTCGCTGACAACATCGCGAACGGAAACGAGACCGTGACGATCGACGGACGCACGCGGCACGTGATCAGTTATCTCCAGGATTTTCTTTTCGAACCAACGCGCGCTCGCACTCCTGCTCGGGTCCTGTCCGGCGGAGAACGCAATCGCTTGTTGCTCGCCCGCCTCTTCACGAAACCGGCCAACGTGCTCGTGATGGACGAGCCGACCAACGATCTCGATGCCGAGACGCTCGAGCTGCTCGAGTATTTGCTTGTTGAATACAAAGGAACGCTCCTCCTCGTTTCGCACGATCGCGAGTTCGTCGACCACGTCGTGACCAGCACGCTCGTCTTCGAAGGCAATGGCCGCCTGGCGGAGTACGTCGGTGGGTATCAGGACTGGCTGCGGCAAAGGCCGGAGCCGAATGCGCCAACTGTGTCGACCGCAAAGTCGGGTGCGTTCCCCACGCCGGCCATCTCTCCAACCGCGGCAGCGTCAGCCACGGTCACTGCGCCGGCCTCGCCAAAGGCGAAGAAACTTTCGCAAAAGGAAGCGCGCGAACTCGAGGCATTGCCAGCCCGCATCGAAGCGTTGGAGGAAGAGCAGAAAGACCTCACCGCAAAGATGGCGGACCCGAATTTTTATCAGCGCCAGCTGGCCGATGTCACCACGGTGAAACAACGGCTCGACGCGATCGAAACAGAACTCGGCGCTGCGATGTTGCGCTGGGAAGAACTCGAGGCCAGGCGCTCGGCTGGTTAACTTCACCGGGCGGGCGGCACTTAGGAATTGGCAAAAGGAGCCGATAACAGACCGTGCGACTGCCCCGAATCGCCCTTGCTCGTTATCTCTCGGCTCCGCTGACACCTGGTCGGCGGCTGGACCCTGCACCGTGATTTTATGAGCGGATCGGGCAACGAAACTTCCGTCGAGCCGAGCGGCTCCGGCCTGCAAATTCGGAGCGCCCGATGGAATCATGTTTGGAGCCAGCTGCCCGAACAGAGTAGCTATCTTTACGCAGTGATCGCGCAGCCGAGCTATGCGCTCGAGTACGTCAATCCGGCGGGGCGCGCTTTGCTCGGACTGTCGCCCGACGAGGATGTGAGTGACAAGTCGCTGATGGAGTTCGTGCCGAATCAAGGCCTCTGGACCTTGTTGAACGATGCCATTCCGACGGCATGGCGCTCGGGCTCGTGGAGCGGCGAAATCGAATTGCGCCGCACCAACGGCGACGACTTCGCGGTGAATGTCATGGTCTCCGCGCAAAATGCCACCGCCGATTTTCCGGAGTCGCTCGTGCTTGTGGCGCACGACATCAGCGAAACGAAAAAGGCGATCGCCAACTTGAAGCGGGACCAACGTTTCCTCCGTGCGCTCCTGGAAAACGTGCCCGACATGATTTATTTCAAGGACACGCAAAGCCGTTACCTTCGTTTCAGTCACGCGTTTGCGATGAAGTTTGGCGCGACGAATCCGGAGACGCTGATCGGTATGACCGACCACGATTTTTTCACGGACGAACATGCGCAGCCCGCGCTCGAAATGGAGCAGCAGATCATGCGCACGGAACGTCCGCTGGTGAATTTCGAGGAAAAGGAAACGTTTCCCGACGGACGAGTGACCTGGGCTTCGACGACGAAGCTGCCGTTCTATAATGAATACGGTCAGGTGATCGGCACGTTCGGTGTCACCCGTGACATCACGGCCCGCAAGCAAACGGAAACGGCGCTGGCCGAATCGCAGCGGCGATTGATGGACGCCTCACGCATGGCCGGAATGGCGGAAGTCGCGAGCGGCGTGCTGCACAATGTCGGCAATGCCTTCAACAGCGTGAACACGTCCGCCACGTTGATGGCCGATCAGCTTCGCGCTTCACGTCTCGGCAGCCTCGCGCGCGTGGTGCAACTTTTCGACGAGCACGCGAAGGATATCGGCGACTTCATCACGAAGGATTCCCGGGGGCGGCAGCTGCCCGTTTTCTTGAGCGAGCTCTCGCGCCAACTCACGAAAGAACGCGACATGCTCGTGTCCGAACTCGAATCGCTGCGCCGCGGGGTGGACCACATCAAAGCCGTCATCGCGATGCAGCAAAGCTATGCGCACCCTTCGAGCATGGCTGAGGATGTCTCGATCACGGAGTTGGTGGAGGAAACGTTGCTGATGCGGGCCAGTTCGCTGAGCAAAAATAACGTCGAAGTCATCAAGGAGTTTTCCCCGGTCGAAAAGGTGCGCGCTGCGCGGCATCGCGTGTTGGAGATCCTGGTCAACCTCTTGACAAATGCGGAGCATGCGGTCGTCGCGGCGAATGCCACGAAGCGGCAGATCAGATTTCTCGTGTCGCCGGCGGATCAGCGAAAAGTGCAGTTGAGCGTGATCGACAACGGCACGGGTATCGCGGCGGAAAATCTCCAGAGGATTTTCTCATTCGGTTTCACGACGAAAAAGGAAGGCCACGGTTTTGGTCTGCACAACAGCGCGCTGGCGGCGAAGGAGATGGACGGCGCTCTTTTTGCCCGCAGCGAAGGGCTGGGGACAGGCGCGGAATTCGTGCTTACCCTGCCTGCGGCGGAGTTGCCCGAACCTAATTGAGGTCGGTTGGGGGGCGGAGAAGCGTTTCAGCCGGGCGGGCAAGCTTCTGTATTTGCGGAGGATACGGGAAATGTACGGGTGTTTCTTCCCGTACGGTGTATTGCTCGGCAGGAACTCTGCTTACTTGACCTGTTGAGGGCGGGCGATTGCGCTCGGAATTGCGCGACTTGCTCACGCGTTTATGAATCGGACGGATCGGCTCGTAGCGATGGTGATGTACCTCCAAGGCCGCCGCGTCGTGCGGGCGGAGGACATGGCCGCGCATTTTGAAGTCAGCCTTCGAACGATTTATCGAGACATCGCGGCGCTGGGAGAATCCGGCGTGCCGATCATTGGTGAGCCCGGTGTTGGCTACAGCATCTTGAAAACGTATCATCTGCCGCCGGTGATGTTGACGGCGGAGGAGGCGAGCGCGCTCTTCATGGGCGCGGAGTTGGCCAAACAATTTTCCGATGGATCGATGACCTCGCCGCTCGAGTCCGGCGTGATGAAAGTGCGAGCGATTCTGCCGCGCGATCGGCAGGACTACATCGATCAACTCAATCGCAAGACCGTTATTTTCGGTACCCCGTCGTTTCGTCACTCGGAGGCGCAACACCGTGAGTGGCTGCTGCCCTTGCAGGAGGCGGCCGTGCGGCGCAAGGCGGTCGAGCTGCGATACCGCGCGCGTATGCAGGAATCGGATACGAACCGCACGGTCGAACCGTTGGGCGTGGTGTTCTACGCCGGTATCTGGTTTCTGGTGGCTTGGTGCCGCTTGCGCGACCGCCTGCGGCATTTCCGGCTCGACCGCATTCGTGAGATCAAGGTCACGGCGGAAACATTCCAGGCGCGACCCGACTTCGATCTGGCGAGTCATGTGCAGGCGTTTTCCGCGCCCGAGCAAATGGTGCCGGTCAAAGTGCGCTTCTCGGAGAAAGTGGTGGAGCGGGCGCGGCGCGAAGGATCGGTTTCGATGACGGCCGAGGTGCGGACGCCGCTGGGTATCGAGATCGCCATGAGCGCCTATTCGATCGATTGGATGGCCTCGTGGTTGATTTCGTTCGGGGGCGAAGCGGAAGCGTTGGAGCCCGAGGGGTTGCGGCAGGCGGTGCGCGACCTGGCTGAACGCGTGTTTCAGAAGCATGCCGGCGTTGATCAGACTGAGCCGCAACTCGCTTGAACTGATGATTTACGGATCACTGCTGACACAACGTTGTCAGCGGTAGGGCGTAAGATTCGGCCCATATCCTGCAGTAACCAGACCCCACATCCGAGTGTTTAGTACGAGAATCCCTGAACAACCTTCGAAGGAGTTCATTTTGAAAACACAGACTATCAGCATCAGCGTCGGCTTTTCTCGAGATCACGTTTTTCAGTGGGTCTCTTCGCGTGCCAACCTTCCGTTTTGGCTGCACCGTTTTTGCCGGAGTATTCAGAATGCGGGTGCCTATGACCGCGCGCAAAGCGCGGCTGGTGAGGTATTCCTGGCTTTGAAATCGGATGCCGCGACCGGCATCGTGGACCTTTTGGTTGGCGCGCAGTTGGACGAGATGTCCATCATCCCGCTTCGCGTGCTCAGCCGCCCTCACGGAGCAGCGGTGGTGCTCACTTATTTTCAGGAGTCAGGCGTGCCTGGTGAAGTTTACCGCAATGCTTTCAGCTCGTTGGTGGAAGACATGCGCCTGCTCATGCGCCGCCTGGGCGGCGGGGAGATGCATGTGGACGGCGAAGCGGCTCCGGCGTTTTTCCCTAGTCTGGTGACGGCGAAGTTTTATGAAACATGGGATTTCTACACCTCGCTTTTGAAGTTTCGCACCGTCGATGAATGCGACGTGTATGTGCACCTGATTCATGAATCCGGGGCGCAGCTCGGGATATTGAAGGAGGAGACCGATGGCGCGCCGGCTGAATTGATCAGCTCGGTCGAGGGCCGAGGTTTCTGGCTGAGCCTGCACGTGGCGAATGCCGACACCGAGTACGAGCGGCTCGAAGCGGAGCGCGCGGATATCGTCGAAGGTCTTTGCAACCGTCCCTGGGGATTGCGCGAATTCACGGTGCGCGACCCAAATGGCGTGTTGATCAAGGTCGGGCACATCATTCCGGCGTTTGTCGAGGAAGACACGCTGCTGGCGACCTGACCTGAGCCGTGGCGAGTTCGTCATCGAAGGACCAGCGGTGTCCCTGGGCCAAGGCACCGCTGGATATCGAATATCACGATCACGAGTGGGGCGTGCCGCTGCACGACGAGCGGCGGCTCTTCGAGATGTTGATTCTCGAGGGGGCGCAGGCCGGGCTGAGTTGGACGACGATTTTGGCGAAGAGGGAAAATTATCGCGCGGCTTTCGATAATTTCGAAGTGGAGAAAGTCGCGCGCTACACGCCGGCGCGTATCCAGAAACTCATGACAAACGCGGGCATCGTGCGAAATCGTTTGAAGCTCGAATCCGCGGTGACGAACGCGAAGGCGTTTCTCGCGGTGCAGAAAGAGTTCGGCAGTTTTGATGCTTACATTTGGCGCTTTGTCGGAGGGAAACCGATGATCAACAAGCGGCGCCGGCGCGAAGACGTTCCGGCGAGCACGCCGGAGTCGGATGCAATGAGTAAAGATTTGAAAAAGCGCGGATTCAGATTCGTCGGCACGACGATTTGCTACGCCTTCATGCAAGCCACGGGAATGGTCGACGACCACCTGATCTCTTGCCCCAGCCATACGTCGAATCGATAGCTGCCCACGAATCGTACCAAACTCGATCAGCTAAAAAATTCCCACGGAAAGCACCGAAAGCACGGAATAGAACTCAGAATCGGATATTCAGTTGTTCGAACCTTTCGGTGCTTTCTGTGAATTCCGTGGGAAAAATGCATCGGTCGTTTCGTGTCCTTCGTGTGATTCGCGGGCACCAAACAAAAAGCCCCCGCGCTTTGGGCGCGAGGGCTGTAGGGGAATTCTGAATACGGAGAAGAATTACTTCTTCTTCGCTTTGGCGGCGTTCTTAGCGTCGGCGACCGCGGCCTGAGCGGCGGCGAGGCGCGCGACCGGCACGCGGAATGGCGAACAGCTGACGTAGCTGAGACCGAGCTTGTGGCAGAACTTCACCGAGTCCGGATCGCCACCGTGTTCACCGCAAATGCCGAGCTTGATGTCGGGGCGGGTTTGACGGCCTTTTTCGATCGCGATCTGCATCAGCTGGCCAACGCCAGTCTGGTCGATCGAGGCGAACGGGTTCTTCTTAAAGATTTCCGCTTCCTGATAAGCGCCGAGGAACGAACCGGAGTCGTCGCGCGACATGCCGAGGCAGGTCTGCGTCAGATCGTTCGTGCCGAAGCTGAAGAACTCAGCAGTTTGCGCGATCTGATCGGCGGTCAGGGCACCGCGCGGGATCTCGATCATCGTGCCGACGGAGTAGTTGATCTTCGTCTTCTTTTCGGTCTGCACCTGCTTCGCGACGGAGTGGACGAGTTCAACTTGCAGATCGAGCTCCTTCTTGAAACCGACGAGCGGGATCATGATTTCCGGCTTCGCCTTGATGCCTTGCTTCTGTGCGTCCGCGGCGGCTTCGAAAACAGCGCGGGCCTGCATGGCGGTGATTTCCGGATACTTGATGCCGAGGCGGCAGCCGCGGAAACCGAGCATCGGGTTGAACTCATGCAGCTCGTGCACGCGGCTGATGATCTTCTCGACCGAAATGCCGAGTTTCTTCGAAAGATCCAGCTGCTGCTCCTTCGTGTGCGGGAGGAATTCGTGCAGCGGGGGATCGAGGAAACGGATCGTCGCCGGGAAGCCTTTCAGCTCTTTGAAGATGCCGAAGAAGTCGCTGCGCTGATAGGGCAGGAGTTTCGCGAGAGCGTCTTTGCGCGCCTCGAGCGAGTCGGCGAGGATCATCTCGCGCATCGCGTCGATGCGGTCGCCCTCGAAGAACATGTGTTCCGTGCGGGTGAGGCCGATCCCGGTGGCGCCGAAAGCGATCGCGTTGCGCGTCTGCTCGGGCGTGTCGGCGTTCGTGCGAACCTGGAGCTTGGTAGCCTGGCCGCACCACTTCATCAGCTGCGCGAAATTCGCATACGTGCGGCTCTTCTTGGCCTCGGCGTCGCCGTGGATCAGGCCCTGGATCACTTCTGAAGGAGCCGTCTTCACTTCGCCGGCGTAGACGGTGCCGGACGTGCCATCGATGGAGAGGAAGTCGCCTTCCTTGAACGTCTGACCATCGACCTTGAGCGTGCGGGCATCGTAGTCGACCTGCAGCGCGGCGGCGCCGCAAACGCAGACCTTGCCCATTTGGCGGGCGACGAGCGCAGCGTGAGAAGAAACACCACCGCGGGCGGTGAGAATGCCTTCAGCCGCGATCATGCCGCGGAGATCTTCCGGAGACGTTTCGATGCGGACGAGAAGAACCTTTTGGCCCTTTTCGGCGGCCTCGACGGCGCGATCGGCGTTGAAGTAAATCTTGCCGGTGGCCGCGCCCGGGCCAGCGGGGAGACCGGTGGCGATGGATTTGACGGACTTCAGCGCGGTGCGATCGAAGATCGGAGCGAGAACCTGGTCGAGCTGGTCGGCCGGAACGCGCGTGACGGCGGTCTGCCAGTCGATGAGTTTTTCCTTCACCATCTCGACGGCGATGCGAACTGCGGCCACGCCGGTGCGCTTGCCGTTGCGCGTCTGGAGCATGAACACCTTCTTGTTCTGGATGGTGAACTCGAAGTCCTGCATGTCCGTGAAGTGCGTCTCGAGGACCTTACGGATGCGCTCGAGCTCTTTGTACGAGCCGGGCTGTTTGTCAGCGAGGCGCGCCACCGGGTCCGGTGTGCGCACGCCAGCCACAACGTCTTCGCCCTGGGCGTTCATCAAGAATTCGCCATAGAAAACCTTTTCGCCTGTCGCGGGGTCGCGCGTGAAAGCCACGCCCGAGCCGGACTCGTCGCCGGTGTTGCCGAAGACCATTGCCTGAACGTTAACGGCGGTGCCCCATTCGGACGGGATGTTGTATTTGCGGCGATAGACGATCGCGCGGTCGTTCATCCAGGAACCGAACACTGCGCCGACGGCGCCGCGCAGCTGATCCCATGGGCTCGCGGGAAAATCTTTGCCGGTGCGTTCTTTGACCAGCTTCTTGAAACGGCTGACGAGTTCCTTGAGGTCTTCCGTAGAGAGCTTCGTGTCTTCTTCGTCGTGATTGCCCAGGCGCTCGTGCTTGATCTCGCCGATGACCGTCTCGAACGGCTCGTGGTCTTCACCGGGGCGCTTCTGCACACCGAGGACGACGTCGCCATACATCTGGATGAAGCGGCGATAGCAGTCCCAAGCGAAACGCTCGTTGTTGGTGGCTTTCACCAAGGCCTGGACGGTGTTGTCGTTGAGGCCGAGATTCAAAATCGTGTCCATCATGCCCGGCATGGAGTCGCGGGCGCCGGAGCGAACGGCTACGAGCAGAGGAGCAGCGTTGGTGTCACCGAACTTCGTGCCCATGACGGCTTCGATCTTGCGAATGCCCTCTTCGAGTTGGGCCTGAAGAGAAGCCGGGTAGGTGCGCTTGTTAGCGTAGTAATAGGTGCAAACTTCGGTCGTGATGGTGAAGCCGGCCGGGACGGGCAGACCGATGCGGCTCATTTCGGCGAGATTCGCACCTTTGCCGCCGAGGAGTTCCTTCATCGTGCCATTGCCATCGGCTTTGCCGGCGCCCCAAGAATAGACGTATTTTTGTCCCTTGGAGGCGGGAGCTTTAGTGGAAGGTTTCGCCTTCGCAGCGGGTTTCTGGGCTTTAGTTTTAACGGCCATATAAACGATTGATCTAGGTTGGAAAAAAACGGGCGCCGAGCGACGTAAAGGAGAGAGCCAATAGGCTGCCGGTCGGGCCTGTCAACGGCGCAGAGGACAGCAGTGTTACCTAGGCAAAAAGCCGTTGTTTGAACTCAAAAGCCGCCTCTTCACGTTTTAGCTCAGGTCAAAAATGCACCGCATTTCACCAGTGAATCGGCCAAGAAACCCGCGCTACGCGAATTCCTCGCTTCCGTTCGCTTGGAAAACGACCAATCGTGCGCATCCCTTTTTCTTTCGTGAGCGCAGCACCTGACGACTTTTCCCCCGAACCGATCAATCCCCGCGAGAAGCCGATGGGATTTTTCGAGCACTTGGAGGACCTGCGTTGGACGCTGGTGAAAAGCGCGATCGCCTTCGCGATTTTCGCCGGATTCATCGGCTTCTATCTGAAGGAATTCAACAATGTAGTGCTCTGGCCACTACATCACGTGCAGGCGCAGAAGCCCACGCTCAATGTCGATCTCGGCACGACGAGCATCATGGAAGGCTTCACCGTCGTCGTGGAAGTTTGCTGCGTGGGCGGCATCTTCATGGCTGCACCATTCATCCTGTTTTTCCTCGGGCAATTCGTCGCTCCCGCGCTGACTCAGAAAGAAATGCGCATGGTGCTGCCAGGATGTCTGGTGGCGTTCCTCTTGTTCCTCACCGGAGGCACCTTCAGTTTTTTTCTCCTCGTGCCCACGACGCTGAAGGTGTCGCTGGAGTTGAACGAACTCTTCGGTTTTGCCACGCGCTGGACGCCTGACAGCTATTACAGTCTTTTGATGTGGCTCGTGCTCGGAGTCGGCGCGTCGTTCGAGTTTCCGCTGCTGATTATTTTACTCGTGCATATTGGCCTGCTGCAGGTCGCCACGTTGCGGAAGTACAGACGCCACGCGATCATCGTGATCTTAATTATCTCCGCGGTGGTCACGCCGACGCCGGATCCGTTCACCCAGCTCATGTTCGCGACGCCTCTCTATATTTTGTACGAAATCGCTATCATCGCGTCTGCGCGAGTCGAACGTCGACGCGCTCTCGAACGCGCGTGATTTCAGCCGCGGTACAGATAGCGAGCGGAGCCGTGCGAAAACGCCGCTCACGGAACGACAGCTCGCCGAGTTCGCTTATTTCGTTTTCGCGGCACTGACGATCGCGTTGCGCGCGTCGGGGGTTGCCTGGAGGAAATGCGTGAGCGCCTCGATGGCGCGAAATGTTTCCGGGCTGATGTGATGCTCGAGGCCTTCCACGTCGGTCGCGATCACGCCCTCGGGCAAATTCAGCAATCCGAGAAATTCAGTGAGCAACTGGTGACGGTGGGCGATGCGTTGAGCCACTTCTTCGCCCGCGCCGGTCAAGACCATGCCGCGGTATTTCTCGTATTTGACCAAGCCCTCGGCGTCGAGGCGCTGGATCATGCTGGTGACGCTCGCCTGGGAAATTTTCAATTCCGCGGCGATGTCGACGACGCGGGCATAGCCCTTCGTTCGAATTAGGTCGCGGATGCGCTCGAGATAATCCTCGACCGCGGCAGTGGTGCGCGGAGCGGAGGGAGTGGAAGGATCGTCGGCCACGTTGAAATGCCGAGATCTTGCCGGCGAAAAATAGGTTGGCTCAGCGGTGCTTGGCCGCCCGTTGTCCGCGGAAAACCGTTTTCAGCATCTGCAGCGCGAGCCAGAAAACGCCGGTCATGCAAGCCGCGCCCAAACCGCCCCAGATGGCGATATCCTTCTTGTCATTGGAAGGCACGTGCGGGGCCACGACGGTGTAAATGAAGGCGAAGAACGCGATCACGATGACGGCATCGATGATCACACTGAGTGGCGTGACGGACTTGGTTTCGGACTGTGCCATGATTCGGAAAAAGACGGAATTCGCTCGGCGTGTCTAGGGAAAATTCGGGGGCAAAACCGGCTCGGCGCGTGGGCAAAATGCCGAGGCGTCAGCGGCTTTTGGCGGCGGCGTTTTTCTTGCGCAGCTCGTAGGCTTTCGCGACCGAGAGAAATTCATAGAAGCCGTGCAGCTTCGCGAAATAGAATCCTTCGCGGCCATCGAGGATGCCGCCTTGGAAAAGATAGACGTAGAGAAAACGCAGCAGCGGGCGGCAGGGCATCTTGCGAGCGAGCTGTTTGATTTTGCGCCGCGATTTGGTCGCGCCGTGCTGCAGGTGCTCGGACGCGTGCTTGGTGTCTTGAACTTCCAGCGCGGCTTCCCAGTTCGAATAGCGATTGTGTTTCTCGACGAAGATGTCGACCGAGGGAAATGCGTAGTGGTCCATCTCGCTCTTCAGGCGTCCGGTGGTGCCCTTCACGCTGATGTGTTCGTGCACCTCGTTGTCGCCGCTCTGCGTCGCTCCCATGACGAGCTGCTCGTAACGTCCCGCTTTGTGTTTCAGCAGCCGCAAATTCCAATTCGGATAGTACGCGTGCTTGAGCCACTTCCCCATGAACATGAAGCGCCGGTTGATCCAGTAACCCTCGTGGCCGTGGCCATTATTGGCGACAATCTCGGCGAATTCCTCGCCCGTTCCGGGGAGAAGAACTTCATCCGCGTCGAGAATGAAAACCCATTCGTTGCGGAAAGGAAGATTGTCCAGCGCCCAGTTTTTTTTCTTCGGCCAGACACCGTTGAATTTGAACTGCACGACCTTCGCGCCCGCTTGCTCGGCAATGGCGATGGAACCATCGGTGCTCTGCGAGTCCACGACGAAAATCTCGTCCGCCCAGCTCACCGCCGCGAGGCAACGCGGCAGGTTCGCGGCCTCGTTCTTGATCGGAATGAGAATGGAGACGGGGACCTTGTTTGTGTTCACGGAGAGCCTCCATTGAACCAGCGCGATCCGCGCCGTGGCGATGAAAAACTGCGGCCCGCCTGTGCGCCTTCCGGCGAGCATTCCGCCTGGCGCTACGCGAGGCATTTTGCACCGCTGTAGTGGTTTTTCCAATACGCGCTGGTGATTTTTCAGCCCGCTCGCGTTCGCGCGGCTAAAAAAACCCTGTGTATCAGGAAACCGGATACGCGCGCGTTGAAGGTTTTTTGACACGTTTCGTTAAAATATAATCAAGCGTTACAACGAACGACAGGCGTTTGCAGATTGCGCTGTAAAAGCTGTTTAAATGACCCCCCGCGCGCTTCCGCTGCATTGATCTGAGCCGCTGTGAAAAACACAAAGCAATCACGATATGCACGGAA
Organism: Opitutaceae bacterium; assembly: GCA_035765635.1. Taxonomy (GTDB): domain Bacteria; phylum Verrucomicrobiota; class Verrucomicrobiia; order Opitutales; family Opitutaceae; genus EW11. The sequence continues at coordinate 21,335 of DASTWZ010000007.1, read as the reverse complement.
ATTATATTATCAGGGGTAGCGGTTTCTTCAGCAGTTTGGTGTTCGCAGCGACTCTTTCGCTCACTCCTTCGCTCAAAGCAGATTTCCGCTCGGATATTGATTACAACAAATTGAAGGCCGAATACGGCGCGTCGATTCCCAGCGTGGCCGCGGTTCGTTTGTTGCAGGTCGAATATATGAGAAACGGCTATTGGGCGCCTTTGGCTCAGGGTGAGACGAAGGACAAAAGCTACACCTACCTTTCGTCGACTTTTGGCGGCTATTCGGACCACGCGTATTGGGTTGCCCAATACCTCGCAGGCACGACGACGAGCATGACGCCCGAACTCAAATCGTGGAAAACGATCGAGGCCGTCACGTTCACTGGTCGCAACAATCTCAACGCCGGACGCGCTCTCGCTCCGACAGCTGCAACCTGGGACGTGGAAAACCACAGCTGGGGCGGCAATGACAATCTCTGGTGCTTCGCGATTCTCGATAAGCAGGACTACCGCATCGAGCGCGACAATGTCGTCTCGGTCGCCGGCGTCGACAACGGCGCGACGATGTCGCAGATGCTGGCCAACGGATATAACTCCATCGCGGTCGGCGTTTCGAACGGCGCGCATCCGCACACCGGCTCGACTCTCGAGACGAATGGTCGCTGCAAGCCCGACCTGGTCGCCCCCGCTTCATATACCAGCTATGCCACGCCCATCGTCGCTTCGAGCGCGATGATCCTCATCGCCGAGACGAACCGCACCGCCTCTCTCGCCGAAGCACGCCATCCTCTTGTCATCAAATCGCTCCTGATGGCCGGCGCGACCAAAGACGAATTTTCTGGCTGGTCGCACAGCCCGACGCATCCGCTCGACACGGTTTATGGCGCGGGTGAAGCCAATATCTATAACAGCTACAAGACGCTCGTTGCCGGCAAGAAGTCGTCTTCGACAACCGCCGAAGTTGGCGGAACGGGCTGGGATCTGAACACCACGTCGACCTCGACGCGTCGTTTATATTATTTCTCCGTCCCGGCCGGAAAGCGCATGGTGTTGTCCGCTGTATTGACCTGGTATCGTCATATTACGCCGGACTCGATCTGGAACGTGCTGACGAGCCGCATGGAGAATCTCGATTTGGCTCTCTATAATACCTCGGGCTTCGCTGTCGGTGGCGTCGTAGCCTCCAGCAACAGCACGATCGATAACGTCGAACATATTTATGAAAAGACGCTGCTCGCCGGCCAATACGCGCTGGAAGTGAAAGCGTCTGTGAACGGCGAGAAATACGGCATCGCTTGGACCTCCAAGCTGGTCGACGACGCGTCTTCCGTCCTTCCAACCAGCCCGACGCCGACCCCGGCTCCGACGGCTGTGCCGACCCCAACTCCGACGCCGACGGCCAAGCCTACGCCGACTCCGACACCGAAACCGTCTCCAACCCCGACGCCTACGCCGAAGCCGGTTGTCCCAACGCCCACGCCTACACCTACACCCACGCCAACGGCTAAGCCGACGCCAACTCCGACACCGACAGCCACGCCCACCCCGACGCCTACGCCAAAGCCGGTGGTGCCCACGCCTACTCCTACGCCTACGCCAGCGCCAACCGCCGCGCCGACGCCTCCTCCGTTGATCTCCGTCGTCGAGCCGACACCGAAGCCAACGACCGTGCCTCAGGCCCCGTCCAGCACCACGGTCCCCTCCGTTGATTTCGCCGGCGAATACAGAGCGTTCGATATTGGTCTGGTCGGTGTCGCGGGTCACACGGCCTTCGATTCCGCCACGAATGTTTTCAGTATCTCCGGTGCGGGTTCCGACATCGGCACGAACTGGGATAGCTTCCAATTTGCCCAGACGACCATCACGGGTGACGCGACCTTCACGACGAAGATCGAATCCTTCAGCGCCCCGAATACGTCCTCGCGCGCCGGCTTGATGCTGCGTGCCACCATCGACGCCAATTCCGCCTTCGTGGGTGTCTTCGTGACTGGTGGCGGCACCGTGCAGCTGGTCAATCGCCCGACCCGTGGCGCCAACGCCACGGTGGCCTCCGGCAAGACTCTGCCGTTCCCCGCTTATCTGAAACTGCGCCGCGCCGGCCAGATCGTCACCGCCTACTACTCGGCGGATGGCGCGAACTGGTCCACGCTCGGCAGCACCGAAAACAATTGGGACGATTCCCTCCGCGCCGGCCTCGCCGTGACCGCGAAGGACAAGACCCGTCTTGCGACCGTGCGTGCGGAAACACCGTCGCTCACGCTCGCCGCCGATACGGATGTCGCGGCCGGTCTTACGCTCTTCGATATTGGCGCCTCGAACATCGCCGCTTCGGCGAATGCCGACAGCGCGGGTAACATCTCCGTGACGGCCGCCGGTTCTCTGATTGCTGGAACGGCCCGCGAAAACATTGCCCTCTTTGCCCGCCGCAACGGCAAGCCGGCCGCGATCTCGACCAATGTTCTGCCGGCCCGCTCGACTGCAGCCCTTCGCTCCGGCCTGGCCATGCGCGAGTCGCTCGCGGACAACGCGCGGTTCGCCTCGCTCTGCCTGGATCAGCTCGGCCGTGTGGTCTTCGAGTACCGCACGTCTACCGGCGGCTTCTCAGTGAGCAAAACTTTGACGGAAACGGCCCGCCACCTGTTGCTCGATCGCAACGGCACGAAGTTGACCGCGATGGTTTCGAACGATGGCGTGACCTGGCGCACGGTCGGAACGGCGACGATCAGCTTCGCGACGGACCCCTACATTGGTCTCGAGACGGTCAGCACGACTGCCACGGCTACGGCTACGGCTGACTTCGACGGCTTCGAAGTCGTCAGCCACTAAGCCATCGTCCGTTCTCGGCAGCAGCGTCCCGGTGCACGACCACCGTGACGCAAAAAAGCCCTCGGATTTTTCCGAGGGCTTTTTGCTATACAGAACGAACGTATGCCTACTGTTCGAGAGAAGGATTACTTGCGCGAGAAACGGCGGCGAGCGACGAAGCCGACGAGCGCCAGAGCGCCGATCAGGCCGTAGGTCGAAGGCTCGGGAACCGGCGAGAACGGACGGCCATCCTTGTCGAGGAACTGCAACGCGAAGACGTAATCGTTGTAGTCTTTGTCCGCGTTGTGGTTGAGGCGCCAGTCTTCGAAACCGACCAGGAAGGTCGAGGTGTTGGCGTAGTCGCCGAGGAACGTGTTCCAGGTGCTGACGTTTAGCGCGCTTTGAGCCCAGAGAACATTGCCCGGAGCGACGTACGGCTGGCTATTCGTCGAGTGGAAGGCGGTGTAGACGCCACCGTCGGAAGTCGGGGATGGGTTGGTGTTGCCCATGACGCCGACGCCGTTGAGCCAGAGATCGAACGTGCTGGCGTCGCCCGGGTTCAGGTTGACGGAGAAGTTGTCTCCGAAGTGGATGTTCGGCGTCGCACCATAGGACTGCATGTCTTTGTAGACCGTGTACGAGTCCGGCCCCTGGGGGTTGCCAGAGTAGGTGTAACCGAAGTCATTGAACCAACCAGCGGATTCGCCGAGGAAGATCACGCGGACCGTGCCGCCGGCGGAATTGAGGTTGTTCATGATCGTCTGGACCGTCGAATTGACGGACGTCGACCAGCTCAGCCCGAGGATATTGTCGGGGCTGTGCATGTTTGGCGTGTTCAAGTTCGAGTCAGACGCGAACTTGTAAGCTCCGATGCCGGAGAGGCTTTCCCAATGCGAAGCCCCGGCGTTCACGCCGATGGACTGGGAGAGCACACCGTCGACCGAAGACGAGGGAGGTACTGGCTTGAGCTGCGCGAACGCGCTGCCCGTGCCGATCATGGCCATTGCGGCCACTGCGAGGATTTTATTCATATTGAGTTTACTTTGCATTCAAAGCGATGAGCTGCCCGACGCAAAAGACTAGCACATCGAAGCAGCCGTAAACCATAGTGACGCAACTTGTCGGCAAGTGGGGGGCGACCTGTAAAAACGTTAGGGGAAAACCGGGCCGTTGACGAAAAATTTACAGGCCAGCGCGCGGCGGTTGTTTTTTAGCCGCAAGGAGGCTCAAGATACACAAAGCGAATTTTGTTAGGCCGACGTGGCTCAGACATTCGTCGCTCGGGAGCGGTCTGGTATTTTGGTTTGGAGTTACGAACCAATACCCCAACCGCGTTGGGGGAGGGACCATTGCGAGTGACGTCGCAAACCCGAAATCCTCTTTGCTCTTTTTGTGCCTGCCTCTTTGCGGCTATAATTCTTTTGTAACCGCTCTAGCTGGAACGGGTGCCGATCGCCTTGGCCGGATTGCCGGCGACGATCGCGGAATCGGGCACGGATTTCGTGACGACGGCGCAGGCTCCCACGATCGCGGCTCGGCCGATCGTGACTCCAGGGAGGACGAAAGCGCGCGCGCCGACGAAGGCGTGGGCACCGACTCGGATGGGCGATGTTTTCAGCGGCAGTGACGGCAAGGCGAAGTCATGCGTGCCGGTGCAAAGATAGGCTTCCTGCGCGATGGTCGCGCCTTCTTCGATGATGATCTGCGCAAGGCTGTAGGCCATGGCGCCGTCACCCAGGCAGGCGCGATGATGCATCTCGAGTGTCCAAGGAATCTGGATACGCGCTTTTTGATGCACGAAAGGCGTGCCTCTCAAGGTGGCGCCGAAAAGGCGCAGCACGAAAAGTCGCCACGGGTTGAGGGGCTTGGGCGTCCAGCGGCAGAGGAGCGTCCAGGCGCCGGACCAGAGGATCATGCGCACCCGTTGACCAATCGTCCAGGGCGAGGCGTAGGGTGAATCCTGCTCGTAGGTTTTCGTGGGCGCGTCGCTCATGTTTTCAGGAAACGTTTCCACCTGTTTCGCCGCCGGTCAGCGCAATGAAATCGTCGATGAACCGCGTGGCCACAGCTTCCATCGTGAACGCACGGGCGTCCTGCCAGGCCTCGCGTCGTAGTTTTTCTGTGGATACAGGATCGGTGATCAACGACTCGAGCGCGCGAGCGAGGAGGTCGACCGGATTCGCTGCGCGATGATCGAAGACGCGGCCATTTTCATCGGGGCGAATGAAGTCGCGGAAGCACTCAAGCGCGGAGACGAGCGGGCAGCATCCGGCGGCCATCGCTTCGAGCGCGGCAAGGCCAAACGTTTCCCCTTTCTCGGCGAGAGAAGGATAGACGAAAATCTTCGCCGTCGCGTAATGCGCGATGAGTTTTGCCTCGTCGAATTCGCGGCCGACAAACATGACGCGATCCTTCACGGGCGCCGCGGCGGACTCGAGTTGTTTCAGGTAATCCTGGCCGCCGCCGCCGAATTCGACTTCCCACGGGCCGACGATTTTCAGGCGCCAGTCGCTATTTGGCGCGAGCTTTGCGAAGGCTTCGATCAGGAGGTGAACGCCTTTCTCGGGGTGGACGCGGCCGGTGTAGAGAACGATATTTTCTCCCGGCGAAACTTCGGGGAGCAGATAACGATTCGCCAGCGGATACGGAATGACCCGCACGCGCGGCGCGGCGCTGGGATCTTCCGCGAGAATCGCCTGGCGAATTGGCTCCGAAACCGTCTGCAGAATGGCGCGGCGGTACAGCCACATCTGGCGCTTTGGATAGCGCGCGACGTGGACGTAAACGCGCCCGCGCGACCGCCGCCGCACGAGGGCGGGCAACCAGAACGTATTTGTGATCAGAATGTCCGCGCGAGGAAGGCGGGCCTTGATGCGAAGCGCGTACCAAAGATCCATCGCCATGCGCTTCGCGAAACCGCCGGGTGACGCGAAGCCCGAGACGCGTTCGTGGCGCACGCCATCGATCACCTCGTGCTTTGGCAGCTTCGGATGGGCGCGGGAAAGGTGAACGACCTCATGTCCGCGGCGCGCGAATTCCTTGCCCAGATTGAACCAGACTTTTTCGACGGCGCCGCCGAGGATTGGCGGGACGGGCAGAAATGCACCCTGGACGATGGTGATGCGCACGGGTTCAACCGTTCGATTTCCGCGTTTGAATCAAGGCGGAAAGTTCGGCCGGAGCGCCTTCGTCGCGCTTTTGAATCATCGTCTCGTAGTGCTGCTCGTAGGCGTCGAGCATCGCCGCGGTGCTCCATCGCGCGACGTTGGCCAAACCGCGTTCGATGCGCGGCGCGAGAGATGCGAAGGACTCGTGAATGATGCGGGCCGCGCCCGGTGCATCGGCCGGGTCGACGTAGACAGCGGCGTCTCCGCCGATCTCGGTCATCGGTTCGCGATTGCTCGTGAAAACGGGACAACCGCAGGCTTGTGCTTCGGCGATGGGCCAGCCGAAACCTTCTTCCCACGACGGAAAGAGCAGGCCGCGCGAAAGCGAGTAGGCGGCGCGTAGTTCTTCGTTGGATACGCCGCTGATGCGGAGGAAAGCGTTTTCCAGGCCGTGCTGTTTTAAGATCGCGGTCTGTTCCAGATCGAGGGGCGGTCCGACGTAGAGCAGGCGGGACGGCGCCTCCGGAAATTTCTGAAGCTCGGCAAAAATGGAAACAAGGCCCGTGCGGTTCTTGTACCAATGCGCGCCGCCGACGCCGAGGATGTATCCATTTTTTCCCGACTGAAGCCGGGCCCAGGTGTCGCCGTGCCGGTCGCAGCACGGCCGCAGCACGTCGGCGGCGGACGCCTTGGCCATCGGCTTGTAGGGATAATTCAGACCCATGTAGATGACGGGAGTCTGTTCCGCGTTGAGCCCGGCGAGGCGTTGCACATCGGAGCGCGTTTTCCCCGAAATGCAGACTGCGCGCTGAACCTTTTTCAGATTGTTCAAGATCCACTCCTGATAGCGTCGGCCGCTGGCGGAGACGCGATGCTGCGGGAATTCGCCGAGGGCGGAGCGAATTTGCAGCAGGTCGTGACAGGTGATCGTGAGGTGCTGCGGCGGCAGATAGGCTGCGTAGACCGCGTTGCTGTGGTCGACGATGTGATAGATCGTCTCTGGTGTGGCAGCGATATGCTGGCGGCGTTGTATCGACCGCGGGAATACAAAGAATTTGTCGAGGTAGCCGAGGTACTTCGGGATCCCGCCGTAGCGATATTTGCCCGCGAGATTTGCGAAGCGCGCGCGAGGGCGCCAGCTCTGCACATTCCAGCCGCGGGCCGCCATCCCGTCGGACAGCACGCCGGCGAAGCGCTGCATGCTTTCCTGCCGGTCGGGAAGAAAATTCCCGATGAGAACCAGATCACGGCGCGGCTTCATAGACCGCGCATGCGACGGCGATGTTGTTCGAGCGGAGAAAGGGGCGCGTCAATTTCCTCATCGTCCTCGATTTCATCCTCTTCATCGGCGTCTTCGTCATCCTCGTCCTCCTCATCCAATTCGTCTTCTTCCTCTTCATCGTCGACGTAGTTGACCGAAGCCATGACCAGGCCTCCGCCGAAAACCGCGAAGCCGAGGAACGTGGGCGGAGCCCATTGGTGAAGCAGAATCGCCGGCACGCACGCGGCCCACAGGCCCAGTGGCAGCGGATCGCGGTTTTTCACGAGAGCGCGGATCGCGATCAGAAATAGATAGATCGAGATTCCGAAACGAAGAGCGATGAACAATCCCCCGAGAAGCGGTCCCAGCTCCAGGAAGATTTTGTCGAATTCATTTTCGGCGAGGAGAAAGCCGAGTCGGCCGTGAAGCAGCCGCGCGCCGACGTTCGAACCCACGCCGATGCCGTGGCCGAAAAATGGCGCGTTGAAGGCGGAGATGAACGGTTCACTGAATCCGGAAAGGACGCGCGTGGCCAAGCTGCCCCAGGCATCTCCCTGCGATTCGGCCGCGGCTGTGTTCCAGCGACTCATGAACACATCCCGGGCTTCACTGAAGACCGGGAGAAAACTCAAACCGACGAGCAGGACCACCGCCGTCACGGCGAAGCGGACAACTGATGCGTTGATCACGCCCAATCGAGCAAGTCCGAGAATATAGACGCCGCCCGCCGCGCCCGCCAGGAGCATGGTGCCGCGGCTGATCGAAACGGGGAGCGCGATCGCGATGCAACCGCCCGCGCAAATCAACAACGGCCAAATCAGCCGCCGATTCTGCACGGCCTGATGAAGAAAATACACGGCGGCCAGAGGGAAGAAAACAGTCGGTCCCGTGATGAACGCGAAGAAGCCCGGAGGGCGAATGCGTCCAGCCGCGCCCGCGAGTTGACCACCTTCTTCACTGCCGACGCCGCGATTGATGTAGGCGTTCGATGGCGCGCGAAATTGCATGACCATCAGGATCGTCATCGGAATGCCGACGAGCAGGACGAAGGTGCCGATCCTTTCCACGTCCTCCCGATCGAGCGCCTCTGCCATGATCCAAATCAAAGGCACATGCAGGTAATTCGTCCGCAGCCCGTAAAGCGTGACGAAGATGTTGGATTGGCCGGCCAGGAATGACCACATGAACGAGCCCACGATCAGAACGCCCAGCACGAGCATGAACTTCGTTCGCGGCACGATCCCGCAACCCAGGGCCAGCGCGTAGATCAGCATGACCAGTGGATCGCGGACAATGAGCAAGGCCTCCTGCGCCCCCGGAAAGACCCATTTGCGGAGGGCCCCCTCGAAAATAAGGAGGATAAGGTAGGCCCAAATAGACCATTTCAGGTAACGCTTCATCAGCTCAAAAACTATGCATCGGCACGCCGTGGCATGCTCTGGAATTTTCCGAAACGAACTGCCCGTGTGACAGCGCGCTCATCGGGAAACTAAGCCGCTTTGACCAGACATTTGGCAAGCCTCCCGGACCGACTGCGCCAAACGTTCACCGTAGGTCGCCCAGGTGAACGTTGCCGCCCGCTTCTTTGCCGCTTCGCCCATCGCGCCCAAGCGGTCGGGTTCATCGCGAAGCAGCTGTAACTTCTCCGCGATGCCCGCACTGGAGCGAATCGGGACGATGAAGCCCTCCACGCCATCGTCGATGAGGTCGGGACCGGCCGTATTGGGCGTCGTGATGATCGGCAGGCCCATGGCCATCGCTTCGAGCAGGACCAGGCCGAAGCCCTCGAAGAGCGACGGAAAAAGAAAGACATCGTGGCCGGCCATTTCCTGCAGGACCTGCGCGTGAGGGCAGGTCGGGATCCATCGCACTGCTTTCAATTCCTTCTCCAGCGCGGCGCAACGCTCGAGCGGAAGAGTGCCGATGATCGTCAACTCCACCTGGCGGCCCAATTGGCGGCAGGCTTCGAACAGGTAGGACAACCCTTTCCGTTGACCCAATGAGCCAACGAAAATCACGCGTAGTGGACTTCCGGATACGCGGGGCGCGCGCAGCGGGGCGACGGACGACGCGCGTTGCGGGGCGCCGTAGGGGATCACGATGACCCGCGCCTTCAGACCGGGAGCCTGTTGTAACGTGCGTTGGGTGTAGGAACTGGCGGCGTACACGACGTCGGCCAGCGCGATCTCCTCATCTTTGCGGTCGGTTTTCTCCTTGGTGTCGTCGTTGCCGATCAACGTTGAGGCCCACTCGGGCAAGCGCTCGGCTTCCTCGACGAGAATGTCGCGGGCGGCGCGCCAATAACCGATCGGCTGATCGTAGAGACATGGGAGGCCGCGTCGGCGCGCTTCGCGAAAAGTCCAGGCGGCGCCGTCCTCGTACGCATACACGCCAGTGAAGCGATCCGTCTCGCGCAATCGCCGCGCCACGCGCCGATCGAGTGCGCGATACACCGCATCCACGCTCAACGCGCCGTGCTCGTGGCGCGTGAGACGCCCGAGTTTCAACCGCGGCGCGAGAAGCCGCCCGAGTTCGAAATACGGATACGATCTCATCAGCGGCTGCAGCTCGGGCGGAAAAGAACGCCGGCTGAACTGCTTCACGAGCGAAGCCGGCAGCATCTTGCTGAAAAGACTTTCGGGGCGGTGGTTGATGCACGTCCAGAATTCGCCGAGCAAACCGGCGTGGTGCAGCCCCAGCGCGGCATGGCGCACGTTCGCGTTCCCGGTCGGATGTGAGAACAGAATCATGTCAGCGCGCGAGCATGGTTTCGACGGTGGACTTCACGAGCGCGACATCCACGTCGAGGTCGGCCTTGATCTCATGCGGCAGGGTGCCTGCCGCGGGACGCGGACCGCGCCCGATGATTGCGCTGTAAGGATGCCCGAGATTCGCGCTGATCATCCAATTGTAGCCGACCACCCAGCCCGGCGCGAAAAACTCGATGACCCGCGTCGCGCGATTGGCGAAGAGCAAATTGGCCAACGCCGAACCGTTTGGTCCGATGATCATTTCCGCTTCGGAAAAAAGTTTGGCCTGCTCCGCCACGCTCATCTTCGACATTGCGATCTCTTCGAAGCCGAAAGGCGCGAGTTCTTTCAACAGCTCGCGCTCGTTGGTCACGCGCCGGTAAGCCGCGTCGCGCCGCCCGATGTAGAGACGACGCACCGCCGCGGAGGGTGGCGGCTCCTCCGGCAAATAGAGGCGGCGGACAAAAGTCATGTCCGGCAAATTCACCTTGGTGTTGTCGTGTCGCACGGACGGAACCACCAGCCGCTCGGCTTCGAAAAGATCGTTGTCGCCGACGCGGATCAGCCGGCTCTCGTCGATGCCGAGACGCGCGAGCCCTTCTTTTTGAAAGGCGGACTTCGCTCCCTTGATCAAAACGTGATCGAAGGCCGACAAATTATAACCTGCGCGTTGAGCCAAACCCGCGCGCGGCAACAGATCCATCGTCCAATGGTGATAATTCGACGTGGCCTCGGGCGTGACGAGGGAAAGCGTGACACCCGCGAGCCGTCGTGGCTGGGGCAGATGCGCGCGGACAAATGCGCTGTGGAGATGCGGCCCCCACACATCTTTCGAGAGTTCCGGCACGAGGTGGCCGCCGTCTGTGAACACGGAACCGCCGTAGTAACTCCAGAAGCGCCCGCGCTTCAATTCGACGACAAGGCTCGCAGGAAATTCGCCGGATTTTTCCTTGAGAAACGTTTCGTGCGGCTCGAGTTCGCCGGGCATGTACGGGAGCGTGCGATCAAAGGCGATCGGCGCATCGACCTCGGTCACGCGCACGTTTTCCGAGCGGGAATGCCGCAGGTCGAAGGTGTCGTTGCGCGGCAAGTTCAAGCGTGTGCGCAGCCACGCAACTTCGCGCGCACCGGAAAGCGCGCGCAATCGGCCGATGCGCACCAGTTTCTCAGCCCCTTTCACACAGCGTTTCAGATTCATCGAAGGACCAGCGTTCGATTACGCGGAGGCGAGGGCGCGCGTGCCCTCGAGATAGTTGAACCAGAGTTCGGAGACGCGGGGCGGGGCAAATTTTTCGTCGTAGATTGCGCGCTGGGCCAGGCGCGAAGTTTTTCCTGAATAAAGTCGATCGACCAGCGTGAGCGTGTCCTCCGCGGTCTTCGCCACGTCCTTGGGATCTCGAACGATCACGCAATTTTCCGGACTGCCGGCGAGTTCGCGCGTGCCGCCTTTGTCGCTCGCGATCCACGGCAGCCCGGCGGACATCGATTCAATCAAGCTGAGCGGCATGCCTTCGTTGTGTTGGGAAAAAAGGGCGATCGCATCCAGCTCGCGCAGAATTTCGCCGTATCGCGCGAGATCGCGGTACGGGCCATGGTATCGGATTCTTGAATACGACTGGAACAAGGTGTCCGGGTAGTCGGGTCCGGAGCCATAAATGTGCCAGGTGATCGCGCTCAGCTCCGGGCGCTGGCTCAACTCGCAGATCATCCCGATGCCTTTTGTTTCGATCAGTCGCCCGACAAAACCGAAGGCCAGCGGCTGGCCAGGCGTGTAGACCGAGTTTGTCACTTCTTCGCGCGCCACGGGGCACGCCGTGAAATACGGCAGATAACGAATATTTCCGCGGCCCGTCGCGGCCGCGATATTTTCGCAGGTGGCGACGCTGCAGCCCACGATCTCAGGGGCGCGCTGCAGCACTTTGCGAAAAGCCGGCGCCCAGGTTTTTCGCTCTGAGGCGTCCGCGGCGGTGTGATGATGATGAATGATTCGGGTGCGACGGCCGGCAGCGCGCCAGACCACGGCGGCGAGGGAGCTTTGTCCGTTCGTGTAGATGATGTCCCACTTCATCAGCTTCGCTGCGAGCACTTCTCGGCTCAGCCAGAGCAGCTTCGACCATTGCGTGACCTTGTCGCGGGCGCGGGGCAGTTCGCGAAAATCCACGCCGTAGCCCAGCAAACTTCCGCGCGCGGCTTCGTTCAACGAATTGCTCGTCGTGAGAAAGCGGATGTTGTGATTCCGCTTCGCGGCTTCTTCGGCGAGGACGCACACGTGACGCTCGATGCCGCCGTAAGTCGCCATTTGTGGCACATAGAAAAGGATGTTCACGCGTCGAACTGAAGATTGGCCGACAGCGCTTCGAGACTGTCGATGTAGATGGCCGCGATGCTTGGCAGACGAGGCGCCGGAGCCTGGCGGCGCGCCATGCGCCCAGCCATCAGCTCGGGCGGCATTTCGGAAAGTTGAAAGACCAGTTGATCGATCGGCGGGACGACGATGGGCCGCACGCGGAGCACCCAATCATCGCGTGGCACGACCACCGGCAGACCGTGATCGAGCATCGCCGCCACCGCTCCACTCTTGCCGATGAGAGCCCAGGGATGCGTGGCGATGCCGAAATCAAGGCTCTGCAGCAGTCGCGAAACTTCCACGGGCTCTTTTTCTCCGACGACGCTGAACTCGATCGCGCCGGCGTATTCCTGCGCGCATTCGGAAAACATCTGTTCGCCATATTCGCCTAGCCGGCCAATCCCGAGAATTCTCAGCTTCCGTCCTGAGGCGCGCGCGCCTTCCACCAGAGTGTCGAAGCAAGGGAACGGATTGAGTTGAGGATGCACCGTTCCGAAAATTCCGCCCACCCACTGCGTGGAGTCGGGCACCGGCGGCACGATCTCGGTCACGGGAATATTTCCGAAGAGCGGGAGGATGTGCGAGGTGCAGCCTTCGCGCGCGAGCACGGTCTGATACGTGACGTTGCTCGTGTGAATCCGCACGGGCCGTAGCGCACGCAGGAACTGCATCAACCGACGCTTCTGCAGCGTGCCATAGGCGATGTTTCTCATCGGCTCGCCGCGGGAAAGTCCGATCCACAATTCGTGCAACATCACGTGCACGTTGCGACCGCGACCGAGTTCGCCGAAGCCGGCCACCTGATGCGGAATCAATCCTTTGGGATGAAATCCATACGGCACGACCTGCCAGCTCAGCCAATCGGGATTGTATTCGTTGATGATCGCCTGGGTCGTCACGAACCGCTCGTCCCAACGTTCGTTCGGACTCAGACGAATGCAGCGCAGATCGTGATTGGGGCCTTTTTGAAACTCCGTTCCTCCGCTGACGAGATGTTCGTCATTGAGCGCGAGCAATCGCACGTCGTGCCCTGCGCTGACGCACGCGTCCGCGAGCAAACGCGTGTAGTCGCCCACGCCGTCTCGGCCGGGTTCGAGCGACGTACAGAGGAAAAGGATTTTCATGGGCGCCGAAGAGACAGGGCTTTGCCCGGAGCGTTCACGCAGGAACCGTGCGAGTAAAACTTCATGCGCGGCGATGGAAACGTCCGATGACCGACGCGATCCGCAGGCTGCGCAGAAGCTTTTTGCTTTCGCTTGCCGAGAAGACCTGGATTGGCCGATCGATGTGTTCGAAAAACGCCCGCACGGGACGCGAGGGCGGATAACCTTTCAAAGCGTGTGTGATGAAGCCGCCTTTCCACGGCTTCCGCGAACCGATGGCGTGAGAGAGCATGTGTCCGCCCGTGGAAAAATCCATCGCCTCGAGACCGGCCGCATTGATGGTCACGTTCGAGGCCATGAAGGCGATGTTCATGGCGTCCTGGTCCATGGAATGGAAAAGCGAGTTGGCCGATCCTTGTTTCAACGTTTTCAACGAGCCACTGACTTCTCCGATTTTGGCGATCAACGTTTCCCAGAGTTTCAGATATTCCTTCATCTCGCGCGGCACGCCGATGAAGCCGCCGGAGTAATAGCGCTCGCGCTCCGCGTTGAGCAGCGGGATGCCGAGCGACTTCAGCCAGTGCATCCAGCCGATCCGCAGCGGGTGGCGTGGGGGCAGATAAAAGTTCACGTCCTCGCACACGGCGACGCCGTTCTCCGCCCAGCGTTCGATCACTTCCCAGGGGCATTTCACCACGATATCAGGATCGAAATAGTAGAACCGATCCGCGCCCGCGGCGGGACCGTCCCACATCTCCAGCATGAAAGTCGGCTTGTAGTTCGTGAAGTGCATCGCGGTCGAGCAGGGCACGAACCAGACTTCGAAACCTTCGCCGAAATCACGGACCTTGATGCCGTTTGCTTCGGCGCGCGACGGCTCGGACCAGGGTGGAAAATCTCCGCGCAGCCCGCAGATCACGCGTCCGCGAAAGCCGGAAGCCCAAAGTGAATTGACCAACGCAGCCGCGCCGAGGTGGTAATGGCCTTCGAAGAGAGTGCAAACAACGGAGTTCATTTCGTTGAAGAGGGCTTGGACCAGCCCAGGACCGTGGCAGTCGCCCAGTAAGCCCAAAGGCGCGGATTAAGTCTACTGTACCGAAGCGCTTTCGCAAAATAGCGCGCCGCGGCCTTCGGTTGCTCGCGCAACGAAATGCGCCCTGCCGCCGTCCACGCGCCAACGGTTTTTTGGTGGCGAAGCGTTTTGGGTAGCCCGGTCCAATCGACGTGCTGCTCGCAAACTTGGGCTAGCGCCAGCGCCATCGGGGCCGCGTGCTTGGAAAGCGCCGACGCGTGCTTCCGATAACGCATCGTGACATTTCCCGTGTACGCGAAGCGGCCAAGCGCGCGAGCGCAACGCAGCCACATTTCGCGATCTTCCACGTAGCGAAACTCGGGATTAAAACCTCCAACTTTTTTCCAAAGATCGCGGCTGAGAAGAACCGACGAGGGCTGGATAATGTAGCTCCCGTCGTAAAGCGACGTGGGAAACGTCGCGATGTCCTCCGCGCTCGGCACGCGCAGCTCGAGGTCCTTGCCGGTATCGCTGTCGAAAAGTCGAGAGCCGGCATGGACCAAATCCACGCCTCCTTGCGCCGCGCGGCTCATCAGGTCCTCCAGATGCGTAGGCAACCAAAGATCATCCGAATCCAAAAGCGCGATCCAAGGCGCGGTCGCGGTGGAAATCCCATGATTACGCGTCGCCGGCAGCCCGCGGTTTGGGTCGTGGCGATGATAAACGACGCGCTGGCTCACGCCTTTCGCGAAGTCGTTGACGATCTGCTCGGTGCCATCGCGGGAGCCGTCTTCCGTCACGATCATTTCCCAGTCCGTGAACGTCTGCGCCTTCGCGGAATCGAGCGTCTCACGAAGATAGCGTTCCGCCTTGTAGGCTGGGATGCAGATACTAACGGCTGGCGACGGCATTTGGAGGACGGGTGAAACCACGAAACCCCTTGTCCGGCGAGCAGTTTCCCATCGTGAAACCCCCAACCGCGCCCTTAACCGAAAGTGGGGGAAATAGCCTCGCGTGAGCCCTCGGATGCCGCCTGCGCGAGTCGGGCTTGGCGGCACAGGTTCAGCGTCGCGACCAACTCTTTGATTTTAAGCGGCTTCGTGAGGTAATAATCCATGCCCGCCTCGATGCATTTCGCCTGGTCGCCTTGCATGGCGTTCGCGGTCAGCGCGACGATCCACAGTCGGTCGTATCGCGCGTGTTGACGGATACGCCGGCACGCTTCGTAGCCGTCCATCTCCGGCATCTGGCAATCCATCAAAATCAGGTCGTATTCGGCGCGTTTCACTTCCTCGGTCGCTTGGAGCCCGTTGGCCACGACCTTCACTTTGTGGCCGAGGCTCTGCAGTTGCAGCGCGGCGACGCGCTGATTCACGGGATTGTCCTCGGCGACCAAGATCCGCAGCGGCTCGGTGGCGTTGACGGTTGCGACCTGTGATCGCGCCATCGGCGGAGTGGTGCAGCGGCTCTCGACCCGAGCCTCCGGCGGTTGAACAGCGAAGTTGGCCGTGAACCAAAACGTGGAGCCTGAGCCGGGCTTGCTGGAGACGCCGCATTGACCGCCCATCAATTCCACGATTTGTTTCGTGATCGCCAGGCCCAGACCGGTCCCGCCAAAGCGCCGCGTGGTGGAGTTGTCCGCCTGCGTGAAGGGCCGGAACAGCCGCGCTTGTTGCTCCATCGTCAAACCGACCCCGGTGTCGACCACTTCGAAATGGAGTTCGCACTGGCCAGTGGTCTGAGTCTGCGCGGTGCGTTGTTCGACTCTCAGGAGCACGAAACCTTTTTCGGTAAACTTGATCGCGTTCCCCAGGAGGTTGAGAAGCACTTGGCGAAGGCGACTCGGATCGCCGCGCAACGCATTCGTCGCACTCGGCGAAATCTCGACGCGATAATCGATGCCTTTTTCGGCCGCGCGAATCTCGAGCAATTCAAAGGTGGTCTCGACCGTATCGCGCAGACCGAAGTCGATCGTCTCGAAAGTCAGTTTGCCCGCCTCGATTTTCGAGAAGTCCAGGATGTCGTTCAGCACGGTGAGGAGGGCTTCCGCGCCATTGCGAATCGTCTCGGCGAAATCCTTCTGCTGATCGTCGAGTGCTGTATCCAATAATAAATTACTCATGCCGATCACGGCGTTCATTGGCGTGCGAATTTCGTGGCTCATGTTGGCCAGGAATTCGCTCTTCGCTTTCGTGTTCGCCTCGGCCGCGTCGCGCGCCCGCTTCAATTCTTCCTCGATCTGCTTGCGCTCACTGATGTCGCGCACGATGCCGAGCACACCGGCAGCCTGGCCTTGTTCACGCATCAAACGGGAACTGGTTTCGATCCAGAGCACCTTGCCTTCGCGCGTTCTCAAACGGTGTTGAAACGTCACCGTTCCGTCCTCGGCGGGAATCAGTTTCGACGCGATGGCGCCTTCGTCACTCACCAGGAGATCGCGAATGTTCATCTGCAACGCTTCGCCGGCGCGATAGCCGGTCATGCGTTCGCCTGCGGGATTGAACGACGTGAAGTGGCCCTGCAGATCGGTCGTGAAAATAAAATCGCTCGCGTTCTCGACGATGCTGCGGTGCCGCTCCTGGAAGATGATCTCCTTCTCGAATTGCGCGCGAATCTGCTTCGTCTGCCGGCGCACGCGGACCCGCAGCGAGCCCGCCCAGATCAACCCGGCGAAGCAAAAGCCCGCCAGGATCGCGCTGACCGCGAGGGCGCGTTGCACCGTCCAAACGCGGGCGCGTTTCGCCACCTCGATATCGTTGGTCGAGCGCAGGAGCAGCTTGAAACCGCGCGCCTGGCGCGAGTCGTCGAAGTCGACGTGATAGATGCCGGTGAGCTGTAGTGTCGCGCCGGATACAACACCGTCGGGCAAATCGAGCCCGAAGTTGTGATCGAGCACCGCCTCGAAAACGGCGCGTCCATTTTGCAGCGTGAGCCGATCGTTCGTTGGGCCGCGCAGGACATCGATCAACGTTCCGCGCACCTGGACGAGTCGCGAGTTGAGAGTCAGTGCAATCTGCGCCGGGTCAGTCAACGTGTCGGGTTCGGGTGGGGCGCCAGCGCCGATCTTTCGATAAACCGCTTCGCGCAAGATCGTGCTGACGCCTTCGCGGCCGACCAGGCCGACAGCTTCGATCGTGTCGCCAGGTTTCAGCGACTGCTGGTTATGGGAAAGCACGAGCAATCCGGTGTTGCCCTCGCGAACATAAACGAAGCGACCCGGCACATGGTGTTGCACGATGGCTTTGATATGCGCGCGGCTGAGCGACTGCATCGCACTCAGTTTCGCGAGGCTGCCGACGGCGCGCACGGGCAATTGAAACGGATCGGCTGGCGCATCCTCCTCGATGGAAATGTCGTGAATGAACGGCACGCGCAGCATGATCTTTTTGATCTGCTGGTTGTCATCCGTGATGGCATCGACCACGCCGCGCACGCGAATCAGCGTCCCAGGATTCGCGGTGAAATTGATCTTCGATTGGAGGTGAGCGACAAATTCTCCGGCCGGAGTCGTGACGTAGATCCAGCGCCAGTCGCCCTCCGATTCCGCGCGCATGAAAAACCCTCGAAGTGAAACCCATTGGCTGTCTTCGCTGCCGGTCAGCGCTTGATCGAGGCTGATTTCCTTGGCGCGTGGCGAGCCCATCGCACCGAGATCGGTCACGCGCATTGCCTCCAGTCCCGAGGCGAACCCATTGCTGTAAGTCACGCCTTCGATGCGCAGATGTTTTCCGATCGCGGGCGGTTCGATCTTTGTTCGAGAGAAACGCACGCGCACGCCGCCAGTCACGTCTTGCAGAAAAAAGAAATCGTTCTCCGGTAGTGCCCACGTCACTACACCGGAAATCTCCGCGCGCCGGCCGGTCTGAGCTTCCGCCACGCTCAACTGACGCACCTGCCCGATGGAGCGAATCACGTCGTCCTCCGCCGCCACAGCGGGGACGCTCTCATCTGCGGCGCGATAGAGTGCGGAGCGAATCGTCCAAGCGGAGCCGCTGA
Organism: Opitutaceae bacterium; assembly: GCA_035765635.1. Taxonomy (GTDB): domain Bacteria; phylum Verrucomicrobiota; class Verrucomicrobiia; order Opitutales; family Opitutaceae; genus EW11. Next base: position 2,973 of record DASTWZ010000007.1, on the reverse strand, counting down.
TCGACGTTTGGCCGATCGCCTCGACGATGCTGCCGACGGCCACGCGTTGTTTTTGCGCGGAGCGGATCGTGATCTCGCCCGTCTCATCGCGAATGACCAACTGCACGCCTGGTTCCTGAAATTGCACGATGCCGCGAAGCAGGACCGATGTTCCCGGTTCCTTGGTCGTGATGTCGCCGATGGGCGAAGGCTTTTGATCGAAACGCGGATCACCGGAGAGAGAGCCGAGCACTCGGATCTGATTTTCGTCGGCGCACCAGAGTTCGATGATGGTCTGCGTGCCGGTTGGATCGGTGCGGCCCGAATAGAGCGCGGAGACGCGTACGAATTTTCCCGTCCATTTTTGGGCAAAGCCGCCCGAGTTCGCAGTGGTGCGCACCTGGCAGATCACCGGCAAGTCGTCGATGATGACCTGGAGCCGCACGTGTTGCAGGTCCGCCTGTTCGACGGAGTCGACATACGCGTCGGCCGTGATCATGCGCCGGTCGAGCTTGCGAATTTCTCCTGCGCGTCCGGCGGTCGAAAGGATGTCGACGGCTTCGAATTCTTTCAGGACGGTGAACTCCGCCAGGTCGGTCGAAAGGCCCTTGCTCGGGACGATCGTTCCTTTGATGCGAATGCGCTGGCCTTCGTGGATCGGAAAATTGTTTCCGGTGGTGGCGACCGGAATGAAGCTGCCAGCGTTGTTGTTTTCGACCCACAAAAGTTTCCAATCTGGATCGAAATAGTTCACCCGGGTTTCGATATCGATGGGATGAACCTGCTGCGCTTCGTCAGCGGTGAGATTCCAGATTTGCTCGGGATGCGTGATGGTGAGGGGAGACGCTTCCGCGGTTGCAGTGGAGGATTGTGCCGCCGCGCCAACCCGCGGGGAAACAGCGCAAGCCACGCACAACGAAACGATGACGAAGCGCAAAGCTATCGCCAGGCGAGCCGACCAGGGACGAAAGGGGCGGGGCTGCATGCCGTTGGGGATCGCCCCTTGTATCGGAACTTTCTGCCGCGCGGTTGAGATATTCCGGAGCCAAGCGGCCGTCTTATTTCTCAAAAAAGCGTAAAGCACGAGGTCACTAACGGGTCGTCAACGGGTCACCCACGTGTCGCCAATCGAGCGCCAACGGATCGCCGGCCTCCGGCCGGTCCAGCCAAATCTAGCGTCCCGCAAAGCGGGACACTTTTTCGGGTAGCCGGCCGGAGGCCGGCGCTCCGTTAAAGTAATAAACCCTAGATGCGACGGGCGTCCCAATCGACATTTTCGCGGAGCACGCGCAGAGGAGAGCCGGCGACGAGTGTGCGTTGCGAAACATCCTTGGTGACGATGGAGCGTGCGGCGACGATCGCGCCCTCGGCAACCGTGACGCCCTTGAGGATCTGGCAATTGGCGCCGATCCAGACGTGATCGCGAATGCGAATGTCGCGCGCCGGGTTGATGCGTTCCTGCGTATTCGCATCGAGAATGGAGTGCGCATCGCTGTTGCGCAGGTCGGTGCCGTAGGCAATCAGGCAGTCCTGGCCGATGACGATCGAGCCGCCCTCTTGGGCGACGACCATCGGTGCGTACAGGGTGGTTCCATCCCCGACGTGCAAGCGGCTGCGCGAATCTTCGAGGATGAAATTTCCTCCGTAGATCCGGCAATTCGCGCCGATGCGGCAGTGGAGATTGTCACCCACCAGTCGGAAATCTACATTCCATGCGCGTGCGCCCGGCAGGATTTCGAGCGTGTTGTTCGAGCCGGAAATCTCGATGCGGCAGCAATGCAGCACCGCGTCGTTGATTGTAACCACATTTCGGATACCGGAACGCTTGATGTAGCTGCCGCTGAAAAGAAAAACCCAGCGCGCGCGCAACCATTTCAACACGTCGCGCACTCCGTGCGGCGTGATGGGAGCTGTAGGCTCAGGTAGTTCCAGATCGAATTCGTCGTGTTTGCTGACTGATTCCACAAGAGGGCAAATCAAGGATTGGCGGGAGCCGGAGTGGAAGAGGGCGCGGGGGCGGAGGACGTGTCTTTCGATTTTTCTCCGCCGAGCAATTTGCGCAGACCTTCCGTGGCTTTCGCACCGGCTTTGTCGAGGAGACCGCTGTCGATCGCGACCTGGGCGGCGGCCTGCACGGCCTGGGTCGTGATTTCCTTCACGATCGCGACCGAGAGTTGTTGCGGCGTGAGGCCGCCTTCGTTCGTGCCGAGATTTTGAAGATGGATCGCGGGCATTTTCACGGACTGTTTCCGATCGCCCGCGACGACGGTGATCGTCGCATCGTTCAGCGTGAAATCACGCAGTTCGATTTTCACCGGCTTGCCTTCGGACGTTTTGCTTTCGCCCGAGCTGCCGGTGGCCTGCTGAATATTTTTCAGGAGATCCTGCAGATTGCTGCTCGTGATTCTTGTTTCGTAGATGATGTCCGGTTTTTCGATCGCGATGGAGTTGACGATCACGTGATCGCCGCGGAGCGACTTCGGTTCGACGTCGATCGCGATCTGGCCGAGGGAAAACGCGTGATCGCTGGTCCAGCCCGCCGGATTGCCGATCACGAGATCGCTGAGAGTGCCTTTGCCGGAGAAAGGAGAAATTTTTGCGCCGCCAAGAACGACACTGGATTGTGTGATCTCGGGCCCCTTGGCGTTCACGCCCTTCTTGACGATCGAGCCGAGGGAGAATGCGAGGATGAAGAAGCCAATCACCAGCAATGCGACGATGACGCCGACGATGGAGAGGAATACTTTCATCCGCCCGTAGACGCACAATTCGCGAAGCGGTTCGCGAGATTATTGGCGAACGAGGGAAAGCGAAGGCTGAAGGAAGAAGGCTGAAGGCTGAACGGGTCTGAATGCTAGAGCGTTTCAAATAAAGTTGTAGCCGTAGGAAAATGTGGTAGGATGTGGGGATGAAGAAGCCGATCTCGTTGGATTTGCGGGAAAGAATCGTGGCGGCGTACGAAGCGAAAGAAGGGACGAGAGAGGAGGTGGCGAA
>DASTWZ010000006.1:0-73276 GCA_035765635.1 Opitutaceae bacterium | reverse complement strand
CGCGTCAAACTGCAGAAGGTCGCCTCTTGCATCCACCGCGAAACTCTTCGCGACTGGGGCTACGCTTCAAACAAAGCTTGGATCGAAGAAAAACTCACTGTCCTGCTCGATCCGACTTGATAAACCACATGCCCGCCTCTTCGCGGCTAAAAAAATATCGTAATTAGCGATCAGACCAGCACCTGCGGCGGGCTCTTCGCGGCTTCGATTACAGGTTGGTAAACTCGCGGGAAATCGAGATACCAGTGAGCAACTACACATTGCGCCCAGCGACTTCGCCGCGCGGTGGAGTTGCACCAATGCACCGTCTCTCCGAGTCCATTCGTCTCGTTTTTCGCAACCGCGATTTCCCTGGGCTGCTCGCCGCCAATTTCGCCCTGGGAATGGGTTACTCCTTCGTTGTGCCCTTCATGTCGATGTGGGGAACGCTCAAGGTCCAAATGTCACCGGTCGTGTTCGGCACGTTCATGACGATCACCGCGATCAGCTCCGTGGTCTTAAGCACCGTGCTTGCGCGCTGGTCGGACACACACGTGACGCGGCGCACGATGCTGATCCTCGGCAGCGCAGGCGGGATGATCGGTTATGTCGGGTACGCCTATCTGACAAACCCGGTTGCGCTTACGATTGTCGGCTCGCTTGGACTCGGTCTCGCGTCCGTCAACTTGTCCCAAATCTTCGCCCATGTGCGCGAGGAATTCGATCGTCCGGAAAATCCGAGCAAGGCCGGCGACGTCCCGTTCTTGATGAGCCTGGTTCGCGTTTCCTTCTCGCTCGCGTGGACCGTCGGACCAGCCATTGGCGCGGCGGTGATGCATCACTTCAGCTACCGCGGAATCTTTCTCGGCGCGGCAAGCCTCTTCCTTGTTTTTCTCTTCGGCGTGTTGGTTTTCGTCCCAAACCGCCCGCATCCACCGATCGTTCACACGGCGGCGCGCGAGCCAATGCTGCGCGTGCTTACGCGCGGCGATATTCTCCTCAGCTTCGCCGCCTTCGTCATCGTTTTCGCGGCGCACTCGATCAACCTGATGAACCTGCCGCTGCTCATCACCGAGCAACTCGGCGGCACCGAGAAAGAGGTCGGTTACGTGTTCGTGGTGGCACCCTTCGCCGAGATGCCGCTGATAATTTGGGCCGGACGCGCCGCGGCGCGCGGGCATATGATGGCGCTCCTGCGTATTGGCGCAGCCACTACAGTGATCTATTTTCTCTGCCTCTTGTTCGTGCGGGCCTCGTGGCACATCTACCCGATGCAGATTCTGTCGGCCATTTCGATCGCCATCCTGACGAACATCACGATCCCGTTTTTCCAGGAGCTGCTGCCGGGGCAGGCCGGCCTGGCCACGAGTCTCTTCACCAATTCGTTCAACGCCGGAAATCTCCTGGGCTACTTCGTTTTCGGCCTGGTGGTCGATCACGTCGGCCATCGCGGAATGTTTGGCGTGTGCTCTGCGCTCGCGGCGTTCACCACGATCACGCTGTTGATTTACCGTCATCGTCCGCCCCCATCGCTCAGCGCCGGACTGCCGGCCCGAGCGATCGGCATCGCGCATTGAGAATCGCTTTTCGGATTCGCGAGGGAGCGGGAGTGGTGTTTCAATCCGGGCACACCACTCCTCTCGTATGTCGTTCAAATCCATCGTTTGCGCCATGGCCATCACCAGTGCAGCTACCGTCGGATCCGCCCAGGACTGGGCTAAATCCCGTCTCGATCAATCCCCGCGCCATCTCGAATGGGTAAAAGTCAAACACGACTCGCGCACCGTCGAATCCTTCATCGCGTATCCAGAAGTTAAGGACAAAGCGACCGCGGTCGTCGTCATTCATGAAATCTTCGGCCTTTCCGACTGGGTGCGGAGCACGACCGACGAACTCGCCGAAGCCGGCTACATTGCGATCGCGCCCGATCTGCTCTCCGGCCTGGGGCCCAATGGCGGCGGCACGAGCGATCTCGGCGGCTCCGATGGAGCGCGGAAAGTCATCGGCGATTTGCCTCCCGAACAAGTCACGGCCGACCTGAACGCCGTCGTCGACTACGTTTCGAAACTTCCCGCGTGCAACGGCAAGGTCGTCGTCGCCGGTTTCTGCTGGGGCGGCGGACAGACATTTCGCTTCGCCACCAACAACGACCGGATCAAGGCCGGCCTGGTCTTTTACGGACCGGGCCCCGACAAAGCCGAGGCCGTCGCGCGAATCAATTGTCCCATCTACGGCTTCTACGGCGGCAACGATGCCCGCATCGGCGCGACGATTCCGGCGACAGTCGAGTTGATGAAGAGCGCGAACAAAGTGTATCAGCCAGTCAACTACGAGGGCGCCGGTCATGGCTTCATGCGCGCCGGCGAAGCGCCTGACGCCAGCGAGGCAAACAAGAAAGCCCGGGCCGAGGCGTGGAAACGCGTTCTGGAAATTTTAAAAACCATTTAAGCACCAAACCATGTAGCCCTCGGAACGAGCCAACGGATTCTCTCCTCCTCGTTCCTCCATTCTACATTCTGCCTTCTTAATTCATCCTTCGCCTTCATGCGCCCCTGGCTCCGCTCTACCCTCGCCCTCGCACCCGCTTTCACGTTTTTCTGCATCGCTCCAGCCTTCGTCTCCGGCGCTGATACGCCCAGCGCCTCCAACGTGTCGGCGTCCGCGCCCGAGAAACCGGATCTGAAAACGCGCCTGTGGAATGCGCGCTGGATCACGATGCCCGGCGGCGGCTCGAGCGATTTCGCGGTTTTTCATTTTCGAAAAACATTCGAGCTCGCTTCCGTTCCCAACCAGTTCCTCGTGCACGTTTCCGGCGACCGCCGTTATCGACTCTACGTCAATGGCGAGTCCGTTTCCTTCGGTCCGCAACGCAGCGACAAGTTCAAATGGCGCTTCGAGTCGGTCGACATCGCGAAGCACCTGCACTCCGGGAAAAACGTCATCGCCGCCAGCGTGTGGAATTATGGCGACGATGCTCCGTACGCGCTCATGAGCGTGAACACCGGGTTCATTCTGCAGGGCGACGACCGCGGCGCCGAAGTGGTCAACACCGACAAGAGCTGGCGCGTTCTCGCCGACGCTTCATACACCGCTCGCCCGGTCGAGCGCGCGAAGCTCCACTCGTTTTTTGCCGTGGGTCCCGGTGAAAACATCGATGGCGCCAAGTACCCTTGGAATTGGACCACGCCGCAGTTCGACGACAGCCACTGGGCAGAGGTGAAAGTTCTCGGCCAAGGCACGCCCGAGCGCATCGGCACGGATCTCTCGTGGTGGCTCGCGCCGCGCAACATTCCAATGATGGAGGAAATTCCGCAGCGCCTCGCTCGCGTTCGCCGCAGCGAGAACGCGCAGGTGCCGGAAAATTTCGTCGCCGGACAATCGCCCATCACCATCGCGCCACACACGAAGGCGACGATTTTGTTCGACCAGAATTTCGAGACGAACGCGTTCCCTCACCTCGTCGTCAGCCAGGGCCGCAGCGCAAAAATCGTCCTCACGTACGCCGAGGCATTATTCGACGATAAGGGAGCAAAAGGTCCGCGCGACGAAATCGAGGGCCGCCACATCGCGGGCGTCGAAGACGAGTTCATCAGCGGCGGCGGCGCGAAACAGGATTTCTCCACGCTCAATTTTCGCACCTATCGCTTTCTGCAGGCCGACATCGAAACCTCCGACGAATCGCTCCAGATCGACGACCTCTACGGCGTCGCCACGGGCTACCCGTTCAAGGAAATGGGCTCGTTCTCCAGCAGCGATCCCTCGCTCTCGAAGATTTGGGAAGTCGGCTGGCGGACCGCTCGCCTGTGCGCCGGGGAAACCTATTACGACTGCCCTTACTACGAGCAGCTCCAATATGTAGGGGATACGCGGATACAGGCCTTGATTTCCCTCTACGTCGGCGGCGACGACCGCCTGGTGCGCAACGCCATCGAGCTCTTCGATCGCTCACGCCTCCCGATCGGACTCACCCAAAGCCGCTATCCTTCCGAGAGCCCGCAAATCATTCCCACGTTTTCCCTCTTCTGGGTTCAGATGGTGCACGACTACTGGATGCATCGGCGCGACGACGCCTTCGTGCGCCAGAATTTTCTCGGTATCCAAAATGTCCTTACGTGGTACGAGCAGCACGTCGACCACCAGACGGGGCTGCTTGGCCCTCTGCCCTACTGGTGCTTCGTCGACTGGACGGCAGACTGGCCGCGCAGCACAGACGACCGCCCAGGCGGCGCGCCGAAGGGCATTCAAGAAGGCGGCTCGGCCATCGTGACACTCCACTTCGCCTGGACCTTGGACAATGCCGCGGAACTGATGGAGCGGTACGACCAACCCGAGCTGGCGAAACATTATCGCGACCTCTCGAGCCGGCTCAAACGCGCTACGATCGAGAAATGCTGGGACTCCACGCGTAATGTTCTGGCGGATACGCCGGCCAAGACTGCGTTCAGCCAGCACGCGAACGCCCTTGCCGTGCTCTCTGGCGCCATCGAGGGTCCGGACGCGAAAGATCTGATTCAGCGCGTGGCCGACGATACGTCGCTGACTCCGTGCACGCTCTACTTCCGCTTCTATTTGCTGCGCGCGCTGAAGCGAGCCGGCTTGGGCGACGAATATCTCGCGCGCCTCGGTCCCTGGCGCGACATGCTGACACGCGGGCTCACGACCTTTGCGGAAAAACCTGACCCCACGCGCAGCGACTGCCACGCCTGGAGCGCATCGCCCTGCTACGAGTTTCTCGCCACGGTCTGCGGCGTTGAGCCGGCTGCGGCCGGTTTCGCCCGCGTGCAAATCCAACCGCATCTCGGCGAACTCACTTCAGCCGAAGCCAACATTCCGCATCCCGCCGGCATGATTCACGTCAGCTACAAACGGAGTGGAGACGCACTACAAGCCGACGTGACTCTGCCCGAAAACGTGACCGGTGAAATCATCTGGCGCGGGAACACACATCCGCTTCACGGCGGCGAACAACACGTGGAGCTCTAAGGTTGGCGCTCAATGTTTTTTTTGAGGCCACGATCGGCAGCGTGCGCTTCACCAGAGCGTCTTTTCGCCTAGACGAATCCGTCGGTACTCCACCTGTCCACGATCGCTCTCGATTCCAATCGGACCTGTTTCGGGCACCGGAAACGCATCGACCAGCACCTCGCCGTTGCAGGTCGCGTGGGCCAGCCCGTCGCTCACCGTGACGGCCACTTCGTTCCAGTCTGACGAGCGGTAATTCTTCAATGCCGCAAACGGGCCGATCACCGGATAATCGCGAATCTGCAGCTGCGGCTTCCGGATGTACACGCCGCTATCCGCGCCCGGACTCGCGCGAAACTCGAATTTCAGCACGAAGTCCTTCGGATATTTCCTCGTGGTCCATAACGCACGATAATCGCGCTGCTTCTTCGAAACGGTGACGATCAGACGGCCATCTTTCGCCAAGTAGCGGCCGTCACTCGAAGAAATTTTCTTATCGAAAGTGGGCCCATCCTCATAACCCCAGCCCGTCAGATCGCGGCCATTGAACAGGCTGGTGAAGCCCGCTTCCGGTTTGAAATCATCCGGCCAGGTCGGGACGAGGTTCAATGTTTCCAGAATGGGACGCAGCGCATTGGCCCATTTGCCGTAACCAAAAAAATTCGGATGCAGCAGGTCCGGCATTTCCTCCGGCTTCGCGTCGCCTTGCGCGTTCGCGAACAAGCTCCACGTGTCGAGCAGCGTGACCTGCGGAAACTCTTCGGCGACGTCGCGGTAGAGTTCGTTGATCTTCTGGATCGCGCCATGCGGACGATTCTTCGTGTCGGAACTCGGGAAAACACTACAGAGGACGACCGGCATCGCGGGGTCGTGTTTTTTGAACCCCTCGAGCAACAGCTTCAAATTCCCCGCGATCGTCTCCGGCTTGGCTTTCTCCTCGAGATCGTTCGTGCCGATCAGCAAGACGATGCCCTTCGGCTTCAAATCCAGCACGTCTTCCTTCAACCGAATCAACACGCCGCGTGTAGTGTCACCGCTGATACCGCGATTCGCGATCTTCACGCCGGCAAAAACATTTCCGACATCCCACCAGCCCTGCGTGATCGAATCGCCAAGAAAGACGAGCGCGCCTTGGTCCTTCTGCACATTCTTCGCCCACGCTGAACGCTTCTCATACCACAACTTCTTAAACCAGTCGTAGCGCCGGATCGGGCCGGTGCCCGGCAAACCGTCGTCGGTCGCGGGAAGTTGATAATGCGCATCCTCGTTCGCCACCGCAGTCAGTGGCTCATCTGCGGCGTTAACCGCAGCGACAAAAGGCAAGACCGCGAGCGCGGCTCCAAGCAAAAGCGAAGGGTATTTCATGGAACGCTATCGCTAGCACAGTCGCGCAGACATTTCCAATCGCTAGCGGGCGCAATCGATAGGGAGTCGATTTGTTCAACCGCGAGCAGGCGCGGCAAAACGCGACGAGGCGTAGGCAGCAAGGACCACGCCGGCGAGCAGGACAACATAGACCCACCCGTTCGCGCCATTCGCCTTGCTCAACTCCAGCCGCAAGGTCAGCGGCGCGCTCGCGTCCACCTGCAGGCTGCGATTGAAATCGAGCACTTCGCCAGTCGTGGGAAAAGTCAAATCGATCGCGCCCGGCGCCGCCGCGGGCGCGAGTTGTTGATCGACGATGCGTCGCGCAATGCCGCGCAATGCCGCGTTTTCGTCCTGCGTGTTTCCCTGGAGAAGTTGATCCACGCTGCGCGGATCGAAATTCATCTGCCCCTGCATGAAGGGATTCAACGTCGCGGCCTGCTCGAGCGATTCGTTGCGCGCCGCGTCGCTCCGATTGTCCAAATACAACCGCTGACGCCGCGTGTTCAGCCCGAGAATCGTTTGCTGCGTTTTCAAATTCCGAAGCTGCACGCGCGCATCTTCGTTCGATGCCTCGTCCAACCCAGGCGTCAACGCCGCGCGTCCGAGAACTTCTCCAGCGCGTTGCTGATCGCCGCGTTCCAACAACGCATTTGCCTCGCGCAAGAGAGCCGCGCCGCGCTGCGCTTCCGCCGAATGCAGCGAAGCAGCTATCGACTGGTAATCGTCCACGCCGAACCAGCCTCCGACATTCCGCTGCACGAGCCGCATTTCCCCTTCGTAGTCCGTGACCGAATAGCCATTCGGCACGATCACGCGCCAATTCACGTTCTGCAGCGGCACGCTCAGGCTTGGCGCGAGCAGGCTGACCCTTTGTCCTGGTTTTTTGGATACGGCGTAGACCATGCGCACCTTCGCCGGCCCTGTCGCAGCGCTCGCGCCGGAAACGTTGAAGAGAAACGCATCACCATCACGCACCGCCGACACGGCCTCGCCATTAACGTAGGTGTTGAAGAGCCGCGCCTCCAACGGCAACCGTGCCCGCAGCGTCGTGCTTTCCAAAACGTCGATCTGCAACTCCAACGCAGTCAGCTCGGTGCCATTCGTAGACACAAGGGTCAGCAGACCCGCTTCGCGCACGCGCAACTTCAAAGCGTCGGACAACTCCTGCGCTCGCACGGTCAACGTCAGGGCATGCTCCGGTTCCGCCACACGAAAGCATAAAGCAGGCACGCTGCGATCGCTCCGATCCTGCACCACGACCGGCACCGCGCTCCAGTCAGCTCGTCGCCAGCCACTCGGCAGTTCCTTCGCCTCCAGCTCGAATCGGCCCGCCGTCCGCAGCGCGACAAATTGAGCGACTTGGCGCGCGTCCGGAAATTTCGGGGCAAAAACCTGCCGCAGCGGCGCACCACGATCAGCCACTCCTTGAAAATCGATCTGCACATCCGTTTCTCCGGCGAGCGCGCGCTTGAAACGAATCTCCCAAATATCGCCGTGCTCCGACTCTCGCACGATCTCGCTTACTTGGCTGCCGGAAACGTGCACCGTTCGGGCCTGCTCATCGGTCAAACCGGGCAGTTCGACGCGAACACTTTTCGTAGCCGCATTTTCCACGCGGTAACGCGCCCCGATGCGCGTGAGCTCTTGTCCCTCGCGCAACGTGATCTCGGTCAGCGCCTGCAATGTGATCCAGGGCTCGAGTTGCTCGACGCCAATCGTCGCGCGCCACGTTTCCTGCAGCGAACGAAACGCCAAGGCTCCCGTCTGCACGCTTCCCATCGACCTCGCGTCGATCTGAGTGACATCGGCTTTTTCCTCGAGGCGAAGGCGTATCCCTTTTCCGGGTACAACGAGCACTTGCGTCGTCTGCCGGGTGGCTTCGCGCAGATCGAGATGCGGCACCGACCAACTGCTACCACGCGGCGCCGCGCCCGAAAGCGTCAGCGCCAGACTCTGTTCGCCGAGCGTGCGCCCGTTGAGATGAAGCGTGATCCAACGTTTTCCACCTTCGCTCGACTCCGTCCACTGGCTCAGAGCCGATCCGGTCAGCGCATCGATCTCGAGCCCCTCCGGCAACACGAACGAAAGTTTGAACAGGCCAACGCGCGTAATCGCGACGTTTAACTCGTCCGCAATGAGTAAGCGCTCATCATCGAAGGTGACGACCTGCTTCGCAGCCACGCGCACCTCCGGCGCGACACCGACAATTTTCATGCTCAACCGCGCTCCGTCACCGGTGAATCGCCAGACGTTCTGGACTGTCGCCACAGCCTGACCGCCGGTACTCGTCTGCGGAAGCAGCGACGTGTCGAAATCCCGCACGTTCACCGGCGACAATTTCTCCGTGCGCATCGCCTCGCCCTGCGCATCAGGTCCAAACGCGATCGCCAGCGAGCCGACGCGCGCCGTGGCTTCTTCGACAACCAAGGGCTGCACCGACAACTCGAAGGGCAATTGCGCCGCTCCAAGCTGAGTCTGCACATCGAAACGAAATTCCTGGGTTTGCTCCGGTGAAAAATTGATGCGCAACCGCCGGTTCTTCGCATCGAACTGCCAGCTCCGAATCGGTCCATGCGTCACATCCGCCACAGCCCAGCCCTCGGGCACCAGCAGGTTCAAAGTCGAAACATGACCCTGCACGGGTCGAACGTGAATCCGACTCACCCCGCTGACCGTGCCCGGCGCGGGTAAATACAAGTCGGACGATTCGACGAATATCTTTTTCGCCTCCGTCGCAGTGTCCGGCGCGCGCGGCTGTAGTCGGATCGTGGATACGGTCTGAGGCTGCAGCACCAGCACGGCGGCGCTTTTCCCGGACTTTCCCGCCGAAGCATCGGTCACCTGCATCGCGTTGTTTGTGGCAAAACTCCAGCCGGCCTGATCGATTTCGACCGCGATCGTTTGCGCCGCCGCGGGGCCGGTTGGCACGGCAATCCCCTGGTCGATGTCCACGGGCATAGCGAATTTCGCGTCGGCATGGAGCGCACCCGTGCGCTGCGCAATCGCGTAGTACCCGAGCACACCAGCGCGCTCGATCTTCGCGATCTCGAGACCTTCAGCCTGAAAATCCACCAACACCGCCGCTGCCTTCAGCAGAAGAAAACTGTCTCCGATCGATTCGGCGCGAAAATTCATTTGCACCCGCCCTTCCAGGCGATGCTCGTGAATGGACCACGTCTGATCGGATGCCAGGACCGCCCCGGCGGCATGGCTCACCTTAGGCGTTAACAACATCAGGCCGAGACCGACGAGCAGCATAAGCGGCGTGCTCGTGCCGCCGAAAGCGGGACCGATAGAAGGCGGCGCTTTTTTCTCAGGATTCACTTCCCCCAAGACAGAGTACGCTGCGCGGACCATTAGCACCAGAACGCCGAGACCGACTGCCACGTAGAAATACAGCGCACCATTCGGCTGGGCGAGCAGGCCGAAACCGACTGAAGCCAAGGCAAGCGTGCGCGCGGCTCGTTGTGCGCTTTGATTTCGCAGGAGGACACTCGCGACGAGTGCCGAGAAGCCGACTGCGATCGCCAAAGCTCCCCAAACACTGAAGTCCGCCATCCACGCCGGAACGTTTCTCACTTCGATTGTGGATTCCTGTCCCGGCGAAATGAGCCTCGCCGTGTAAGAAAGCATGTCGCTCATCCGATGCCGGTGAACCTGCGTAAAAACGGCGAGCAAACCAGCCGCGACCAATGCGCAGAGTCCCAGCACAACGCCGGTCCAGCCGGCGATGCGTGACTCTTTTTTCAGAAAAACTCCCGCCAAGGTGATGAACCCCAGCATCAGCGCAGTGAGCGGCAACGCGCGTTTCGCGATCCAGTCAAAGCCGTTCTCCGAGCGCGACCCCGGACTCGGCTGCGCGGTCGAGCTCACGGGAATCAGACGCCTGCCCGAGTCCGGCTCGAGTATCCACTCGTTGGAGACAAGCGGCACGGTCAAACGCGGCGCGGATAGCGCGACCTGCCCACCGGAACCGAGTGCGGCCTGACCGAGGCGAAGCGTGACAATCACGGCATCGTTCGGATCATTTTTCGGCGGGAGCGGAACGATTGTCTCCGTGCCTTCCGTGCGCGGGTTGACCGTGGCGTCGCCGACTTTCACTTCCCAGAGTTTCAATCCCGTCGGCAAGGTGAACCGCAGCGATTTCCGCCCGAGCGACTTCACGAAGTAGCGGACTTCGGTCAAAGCCTCGCCATCGGCGGAGATACGGGTCTGAAATCGCGCGAAGTCCACCGCCTGCTCGACCGTGTCGCTCGGCGCATACCAGTGCAGCGAGAGCGTCGCGGAAAATGGGCGGCCCGTGTATTGAAAGACGTCCAGCGCGGGAGCCGTGCTCAACAAACGAAACTCCGTCGGCAACTCCGAAGCCTGCAAGCGCAGCAACGTCCCTTGATCGATCCGCACATCATGTTTCACCTGCAGCGCGCTCGCGACTTCGATGTAGCCGCGCTCCGCTTGCACGCCGATCGGTTGCACACCGCCGAGTGCGACGTCGCCGCCATTCGCGCCCAGCGGTTGCTCGAAGGTCACGAGCAGCGTCGCCGTGCCCATCGCGGGTTGATGGAGCGAAACAACGATCTGATTTCCTTCGCGCCGCCAATCACGCCGCACGTTCATCCCGATCACGTCGATATTGCCGGCGTTGTCCGGCACAGTGAACCGCCACTCCGTCGCCGGCGCGCCGACGACGAAATAGTTCAGTAGCGCGCTGCAATACACGGCGCCTTCGCGCACCGAGTAGAGGTGGAAAACATCGGCCTGAATGCTTTGGGCCAGCGCGTCGACTTGCAGTTCGGCGTTCCAGTCCGCATCGCGCACTCGCCACGCTTGCTGCAGCCCCGCGATCTGCTGCGGAAAATAATTCAGCGGCACCTCCACCACGCCTTCGATCTTCGCGCGATTCAGTCGGAAACCCGCTGTAGTGTAAGCTCCAATACTGCCGCGGACCGACTTGGCTCCGGGGAATTTCAGCGGTCGCAAAACCCATTCACCGGCGGAAGGCGCCTGATTTTTCTCCAGACGAAGCTCGATGAGCTGCCGCCCCGAAACGTCTTCGCCGAAGCTGATCTTTAGTGGACGAAAGCCATCGTGACTCGCCGACGCGGTCGCGAAATCAGCGACCCCAGCGCCCGTGACGGAGGCTACGACAAAGTCGTCCGGCACGAGCATCGTCCATTCGCGCAGTGGCGCTTCGCGCACGTCCAGCTCGACACTGGCCCGGATCACGCGATCGGAATCGCCCATCTCGTAAGTCACGATTTCCGAAACGGCGACTTCGGGCTGTATCAGAGAAGCCAATACACGATAGCGGTAATCGCTCGAAGGAAAACGGAAAGCGAACACATGGCGCGCCGCGTCAGTCGGCGGTGGCCCCGGCAATTGCTCCGGCGAAAGCTGCATCAAGCCATTGGCCACGGGCACCTCTAGACGCACACCTCCTTCGGCCGCGATGCGCAGGAATCCGGAATGCCTGATTGCACCCTCTGGATTCAGCTTAAGCGGCTCGATCTCGGCGGGAAAGTTGCCCAGCTCCGACTGTGTCTGAACCACGACCGATGCCTCGGTCTCGACAGGTCGACTGAAATTCACGACCAGCACGCGCGTTCCATTTTCCGCCGCGACGGTCCACCCTTCGATGTTTGCCCCTTCGACTCCGACGATCTCGCCTGCGCCCTCGAGACGGGCGCGAAGTCGGGTGAGTTTTCCCTGCAGCACGCGCGCGGACCAGTGGGTCGAACCGCGCACGACTCCTGCCACCACGCCGATCTCCGTTCGCTCGGAGCTGTTGAAAAACAAACTGCTTTCACTGGCGTTGCGCGCCTTGCTCCAGGCCAAATCGGCAGCGCCGCTCGCAGGGAGAAAGCCATTCCAATTGGGCGCGGCAAACGCCGGCACAATTCCCGCGGCGGACTTGAAATCCCAGCTCGCGTCGAGGCCATCCAATCGCAGCGGCACGATCGCGCCCGCCGGCATGTTGAAGTCCAATCGCCGCCAGCCAGAACTTTCCGAGACGGCCGCGACAAAGGAAAACTCGACCGGGAAACCGCCTGGCCGTTCGGCGACGAGGTCGAACGCTGTGCGCGCGCTTTTGTCTTCAGAGACTTCGACATGCCAGCCCAAGCCCGAGGCTTCGCGCGGCAAAGCGACACGCCCGCTCAGAATTTGCAGACGCGCTCCCGGCACCTTTGCGGAAAACTGCCCAAGCAATTTGAATTCGACGCTCGTTCCATCGCGCGTGACGTGGCCCGTGATTCGCGGGTTGAGCAGCGCGGCGTCTTTCGCCGAAACGCCGCGCGCCTCCAAGCTGAGTTCCATCGTTCCCGATCCGGTGGTCGCAAACCGGCTCAGCGGCTCGCTCGCGCCTTCTCCGTTATAGACAGGAATCAGTCCTGCTTCGGAGATGATGTGAAACTCGGTCTCGGCCGAGGAACGCAGCGAAATGAACGAGGAGAATCCCGCCGCATCCCCGCTGGTGAGCAGGAGAATTTTCAGCTTCGCCGGGATTTTTTCGATGAGCTGCTTGGTGCGAATCGTGAAGTCGAAGTCTTGGGCTCCGACGGTTTCGGACGCGCTGGTGATGGGCCGAAGGTCCAGGAGGCGCGGCGCTTTGGCTTCGCTCCCGCCAATGTCCTGTCGCACGGCCCAATCGCGTAGTGCCGATCCGGATACGGAAGCGATTTCGCCCTCGCCGCTCAGGCCAAACGTCAACCGTTCCGGCTTTCCCTGCAGCACGTGGACGTGAAGTTTGATCTCCCCGTTTGCCGCAGTGCTCGAAAGATCCACCACGTGCTCAGCCGTCGCGGTGAAAAACAACGGTGGTGGCGGCGGCGTCCCATGCACATCCACGGTGACGCTGCTTCCGCCGCCGGCGCCGGCGACGCCGGTCCCGCTGCCACCGGGCAACTCAGAGGAAACATTAAGAGGCGGCACCCGCGGCTTCGCCGCCGCAAGAGTAACAACGGAAGTGAGCGACGTAGTGAAAATCACACTACAGAGCCGTATCAATCGAAGCGCAGTGGAAATAGAGTTCATGATAATTGGCGTTTTGAAAAAATGGGCGCGACTTACTTCGCTTGAGCAGCCTCTGAGGTAGGGCGAGGCGCCTTACGCTCCGCTAAGGATGAAGGAAGAATGAAGAATGATGAATGATCAGAGCGTGCCTGCCCTGCCTCTGAGCCTGCCTGGCCTGCCTCTGAGGTAGGGCGAGGCGTCCCTTCCGAGCCGCCTTTGGCGTGGCTCATCCCAGGGGTTAGCCCAAACGGTTGCGGCTCGCCTGGAGGCTTCGCCCTACCCCCTGAGGCGATTCGTTTCGGACACGTCAGACGCAGTCCGAGGTTCGATCATTCTGCATTCTTACTTCTTACTTCAGCCTTTGTCTTCCGAGCACTCTTCCTTCTTCATTCTTCCTTAGCGCAGCGTAAGAACATCGTGGCGAATTCTTGGACGCGGGGGTCGTCGCGATAATGCTGGCGGATCCGGACAATCACGGGGGTGAGCGCGTTCAGCTGGAAGGCCTGCGCCTCTGGGTCCTCGCGCAATTTTTCCGCGAGAATGGCGGACGCGCCGGTGAGTTGGAGCGTGCTCGAGGCCTGATCGAACGCGGGCGCTTGCGGCTCGTAGGGCATCGTCCAGGAACGCTCGACCATGTTGCCGGTCGCGGCTTCACGGAAACGCACGAAGACTTCGCCGAGCTCGCCTTCGCCCTGCGGCTGGACCTGCACTTGATAGAGCGCGACTGCAGCTTCGTCGGACGCGAGTTCGGCCGCGTCGACAGCGTCATTGCGAAAATCGGCTTCCTGCAACCGATGCTTTTCGAAGCCGATCAGTCGGTAGCTCGCGACGCGCGCCGGATTGAAACGCACCTGAACCTTCACGTTTTTCGCGGCGGGACGCAGCGCCCCGGCGAGCTGCTGTGCGAAATTCGCGTCGGCCGCCTCCGGCGTATCCAGGACGTAGTAGCGCCCGTCGCCTTTGCGCGTCAGCGCCTCGAGCATGTTATCATCGAGACCATCCAAACCGACGCCGCACGCGTCGAACGCGATGCCTTGCTGACGCAGCGCTTCGATTTTCCGGGTGAGGTCTTCCGGCTTCGCGTCGCCCAGATTGGCCGCTCCGTCCGTAAGCAACACAATGCGGTTCTGCGCGCCAGGCGTCATCTGTTTTAACGCCTGTTCTGAGCCAAGGCGCAGCGCTTCCTCCATGTTCGTTCCACCCTCGGGATTCGCGCGCGCAAGCAGATCGAGAAGCGTCTTCGCTTCATCGCCGCGAACGCTCTCCGCAAGCAGATGCGGCTGGCGGGCGAACCCAATCAAAGTCACGCGATCCTCTGGCCCGAGGAGCGAAATCAGTGTGGCAAACGCGCGCTTCACTGCCGCTGCGCGATCTTCGCGCTCCATCGAGCCGGAGGTGTCGAGCAACACGGTCAGGCGCAGCGGCTGCTTCACACCGCGGCCGACGGATGGAACCTTCATCGCGATGCGAACGAAATTCCGTTGCTGCAAGAAGGGATGCGCCGACTGTTCGATCCGGCAGGAAATTTTCTCCGCCATCGAGGGAGCCGGATCATCGTAACGAAACGCGTTGTAGAACTCCTCGGCGCGGATCGAGTCCGGCGGCGGCCGAGTTCCGCGAGCCAGAGCCGATTGAGCGAGGCGGAACGAAGCATCGCTTACGTGTAACGAGAACGTGGATACAGGCTCGTGCTGCGCATTTGTTTCTTCGGAGAAATTTTCGCGAGGTTGGGTCTTGGCTTGGGCTGGTTTGCTGGCGCCGAACGAGCCCGTACGCGCGGGTTCAGTCGCGCTCGCCGAAGGACTGCCGAAGCCAAACAGAATCGAGTTGGGGACTTGATCTCCGAGGTGCGAAGGCGACGGGGCCGCGAGCGTTGCCGATGCGGCGTTGTAGAAGTCGAACGACGATGACGCGGTCAGGGCCTGCGAGAGCTTGTCATTTTGATCCGGCCGACTGACCAGCCCGGGAAAAGATTTTGGCGCCTCGTAGGCCAGAGCGGCGTCCAAATTCTTCAGCTCTTTCGACGGATTCGCCGGCAAATCTTGAGTCACGCCCCAGCCCGTCTCTCCGCCGGGCGCCAAGCGGCGTTCTTTCACCTTCTCACTTTGCGCGGAAACTCTAGCCGAGGTGTAAAAGTTTCTCGACCGCTTCGACGGGGACGCGATGTCTGCATAAGAGGCGTTCCGCTCCGCTCCGAGGGAGGCAGTAAACGTTTGGTTCGAGCCACTTCCTACGCCGCCGACGAACCTATTGAGGTCGTGCATCTCGGGCGCAGGGGGCCCTTGCAACGAGCCGCTCGCGCCGCCCGTCAGATTGGCGATGGGCGCTGGCGCAACGTAGTGCAGCGGACGATCCGCCAATCCGAGCGGAGCTTCGTTTAATGTTGAAGACGTTATTTGAGTGATCGAGGAGCCAAGGTCCTTGAGCTCGGATTGGATTCGGGATCCAGCAAGGCTCGCCTTCGCCGGCATTTCACTTCGGCGAAGCTGATCGTCCGCAGACGCGCGGCTCTTCTCCTCTTTCTTCATCAACTCCACCCGAGCCATTTCCCCCAATGGCCGCTCGAGCATTTCAGGCGAACGCTCCTTGTATTTGCTCGCTGAATACCGAGCGGTATTCAGCACCCCGATGCCGCACATCAGACCGGCGGCGACGGCCAGGAATTGCCGCCAACGCCGGCGCGCGATCTGCGATTTGCGATTGTAGACCAAGACGGAAGGATTCTCTTCGGCGCGCCCCGCATTTTGCCCCAGCGCCTCGAGCAACTTCGCACGGCGCTCGGGCGACATCCGCAATGGCGTCGGGTCCGGGCGAATGGCTTCGTTGACCAGCCGATTTGCGGTTGCGATGCGATCGCGGAACGCGCGCGCCTCAGAATCGCTGGCGATGATGCGCTCGAGTTCCGCCGCTTCGAAAGCCGACGCTTCGCCCGCGATCCACGCGACAATGCGGGCCTCGAGTTCGGGTTCGAGCGGCGCAGCTCCGGGAGAATTTTCTTCGTGATTCATGCTAACCCTCGCTTCCTTGAATGCCTGCCCGCCGGAGATTGTCCGCGAGGCTTTTGAGCAGGTGGTGCAGTCGATAGCCGACGTTGCTCACGCTCAGCCCCGTGCGGCGGCTGATTTCCTGATATTTCAGGTCGTCGTTGTATTTGAATTGGATGAGCGCGCGGTCTTCCGCGTTCATCTCGGCCAAAAAAAGTCGGACCAGCCCAACGGCTTCATTGCGCTCGAGCTGGTCCGGTGGTGGCGTTTCGGGGGCGCTGGCGGTATCGTCGCGCAACTCCGCCTGCGCCGGATGGTCGCGCAGATGATTCAGCGCGAGATTGCGCAACGTGCGGTAAACCCAGCCGCGCGGATTCTCGACCTCCGACCAGATCGGATGAAGCCGCAGAAACGTTTCCTGAACCAAGTCCTCCGCCGCGCTCGTGCTTTTCACCATCCCGATCGCATAGCGCAGCAGCGCGCTTTCCTCGTCCTCGAACAATCCGGCGATCGTGAGTTTGGGTTCTTTCACGCGTAGGGACGCCAGTTCGCCGCCGGAATTTTTCTCCGGCTGCAGGGGCAGTGCGCTCTCGTAAACCAAAGGCTCCATGGCTCCATGAAGAAAGACACGGCCGCCGCGGATTCCTTAGAAAGTTTCACCTCACGAATTACAATTCCCTACTCTTCTGCATGTTCCGCTCTTCCGATCACTCCGTGGGAAACAGAAGACATCCCCTTTTGCTTTTCGTGCACTTCGTGTGATTCGTGGGCTACCCCTCCCGATCAAACGCCCAGCAACCCTTTCAGCGCCAGCGCCGCCTTCGGCGCGTAGTCGTGCGAGTGATTGTTCGCGATCACGTGCACGTCCTTCGCTTTTTCCGCCAGGCCTTTCACGCGCTCGGCGATCTGCTTCAACTCAGCCGCCGGATAATCGTAGCGATGTCCTTCCTCCGCCGATCCGGCTTCGAGATATTTTGGATTTCGCCCATGCAACCGCAGGTACGCCAGCGAGTCGTTCGTCACTTCGTCGACGGCCGGCATGATCGTCGAATCGGCGATCTTCGGCATGTCCACCGCGATCCAAACCAGCCCGCGTTCGCGAAAATATCCGAGCGTCTTCTCCCGCTGCGCCCCGCTCACCCAATCTTTGTGGCGCAATTCCACCGCCAGGCGGTAGCCGCGTAGTTTTTCCGCCACTACATCGAGTTCCTCCAACCGTTTCTTCTCCGGCGCGAAACTCGGAGGAAGCACCAGGAAAAAAGCGCTGAGCCGCCGCGCCTCGATCAGTGGGGCCGCGCCTTCGAGCAAAGCATCGATCAACTCTCCCTTTTCCGCCGTCTTGCCCGGACTCAGCGAAAACGCGCGATGGAGTTTCACGGTGAAGGTGAAGTCGTCCGGCGTATCCGCGATCCAACTACGCGTCGTGGCCGCCTTGGGCGTGGCGTAGAAACTCGAGTTCACCTCGATGTGATTGAAATGCTCGGCGTAGCCGGAAAGTCGTTTCTTCGCCGGCAAACCGGGCTTGTACAAAATCCCGACGTATTCTTGGTCCGCCCAACTTCCACAGCCGATTCGAATAGGCATGGTGTATTCCAATGACGATGCGCGCGCATAAATCAAAGCCGCGTTCCAGTTGATCGCGATTTCGTCTTGCCGAAAATCCGTCTGCTCGTCCCGCTCGACCGCACACGATACCTCGAATTCGTCTCGTCATGTTCTCCTCAAAAAAATTCCCCGCGCTTCTCAACGTCCCCGCCCTCGCCTTCTCCGCCGCGGCGATGTTTTTGCCCGCAACATCGCTGCGCAGCGCAGACTTTCACGATTGGGCGAAAACGCCGCCAATGGGCTGGAATAGCTGGGACGCATTCGCGACCACGCTGACCGACGCCAAAGCGCGCGAACACGCCGACATTCTCGCCGAGAAATTGAAGCCGCATGGCTGGGAATATCTCGTCGTCGATATCCAATGGTACGAGGGCGGCGCCACAGGTTTCGACTATCGAAAAGACGCCAAGTTGACCCTCGATGAATTCGGCCGGCTCCTGCCCGCGCTCAATAAATTCCCGAGTGCGAAAAACGGCGCCGGTTTCAAACCGCTCGCCGACTATGTGCACGGCAAGGGCCTGAAATTCGGCATCCATCTCATGCGCGGCATCCCGCGCCAAGCCGTCGCGCAAAACACGCCGATCAAGGGCACGTCTCATCACGCCGCCGACATCGCGGACAAAGTGAATGTCTGCGAATGGAATCCGGACATGTACGGCGTCGATATGAAAAAACCCGGCGCGCAGGAATACTACGACTCGGTCTTCGAGCAGATCGCCGCGTGGGGCGTGGACTTCATCAAGGTCGACGATCTGGCGCGCCCTTACATTCGCAACGAGCCCGAGATCGAGGCGATTCGCCGCGCCATCGACCACACGGGCCGGCCGATGGTGTTGAGCATCTCGCCGGGCGAAACCGATATCAAGGCGGCGGCCCACGTCGTCGAGCACGCGAACATGTGGCGCATCTCCGACGACTTTTGGGACCATTGGTCGCTGCTCGAATCGCAGTTCAAACGCCTGCATGACTGGACGCCGTGGCGCCGCCCCGGAGCATGGCCGGATGCGGATATGATTCCCTTCGGCACGATCGAGCTGGGCCGGAAAACCTGGTTCACGCCGGCGGAGCAGAAGACATTGATGACGCTCTGGTGCATCGCGCGCTCGCCGCTGATGCTCGGCGCCGATCTCACGAAACTGGACGCGCCGACCCTCGCCTTGCTGACGAACGACGAAGTCCTCGCGGTGAATCAGCACAGCGAAAACAACCATCAAATTTTCCGCGAGAGCGATGGCCGCATCGGCTGGATCGCCGACGTGCCCGGAGAAGAAGCCCGCTATCTCGCGCTCTTCAACACGCGCGATCCCTGGATTTTGACCGACGCGAAACGCGTGTGGCGCAGCGAACCGATTTCCGCGAAAACAGCAGGCCAGCAAACGAAGTTCGAAGTATCCACAAAAGGCCTACACACGCTCGTGCTGGTGGCCGATCCGGGTGACTCCGATCGTTTCTGGTGGCCGTCGATCTGGCGCGACGTGCGCTGGGTGATGAGCGATGGCGCCGAGAAAAAAGCGGAGCACGACTACGGCAGCCACGGAGAAAAAGTCAGCGGCCTGCGCGTGCCCGAGGGCGCGGTGGCTCTGCGCGGTGTCGCGCATCTCGACGACGCGGCCCGCAATCGAAAGCGCGGCGAGACGATGACGTTTTCCGCGTACGCGTTCACCGCGGACGATTTAAAGCAGCAAACCCAAAAGGTGCCGGTGAAAATTGCCGACCTCGGCCTCGGCGAAAAAGTCGCGATCCGCGATCTCTGGGAGAAACAAGACCTCGGGACGTTCGAAAACGAATTCGCCCCGGACATCGAATGGCACGGGGCGAAGATCTATAAAGTGACGAAGAAGTAAGCGGGCTCGGCGAGTTGCGCCCGCCTCTCGCCTTACTCGAACGGCCCGAGCTTTTCCAACGCGAGGGCCGCGGCCGTCGTGCGGTTTTCCACGCCTGTCTTCTGAAAGATGCTTTCGAGATGTTTCTTCACCGTGGTCAGTTGGACGCCCGTGATTACGGCGATCTCCGGATTCGTTTTTCCCTGAGCCACCCAGAAAAGCACCTCGGCCTCGCGCGGCGTGAGTCCGAGGCAGATCAACTGATCCGGCGAAGCAGGCGCCATTTGCGGGATCGACGCGTTGCTCTCGGCGCGTTTCAGGCGAACGCGGATCGCCGTGAGGAGTTGGTCCGGATCGATCGGCTTCACGAGATAGTCGTCCGCGCCGAGGTTCATGCCCTCGCGCAAGTCGGACATCTCGCTCTCACCGGTCAGAAAAATAAATGGCGTGCGTAGCATCGCCTCTTCGGCGCGCAACGCGGTGATGACCGCATGCCCATTCATGCCGGGCATGTTGACGTCGCACACAATCACGTCGGGGCGCTCCTTCAGAGCCGTCCCGACACCGGTTTTCCCGTCGGGGGCTTCGAAGATTTCGTAGCCTTCCGAGCGCAGCAAATTCGCACAGGTGCGCCGCAACTTGGCGTCATCATCGATCAGGAGTATTCGGGTCACGCGCGCAGGAGTTTGGTAATCCGGCCGCTTGCGTCAATTTCCCCACGAACCCAACGAACGGATATTTGCCCACGAATCACACGAACGACACGAAGTGACCGATCCATTTTTTCCCACGGAAGGCACGGAAAGCACGGAATAGAATTCAGAATCGGATATTCAGTTGTTCGAGCTTTTCCGTGATTTCCGTGAATTCCGTGGGAAAAAGGTATTATGATTTCGTGTCCTTAGTGTGATTCGTGGGCAAACGATCTTAGCCGTCCGGCCCATGGCGGGGAGCAACGTTTTCGGGCAAATTGGGAATAGAAATTAGAACGCCTTCGCCGTGAACCCTCTCAATCCATTTCAAATCGCCCTCGTCGAATCCTCGTTTCGCAAAATCCATCGCCACGCGGACGAGGCGGCTGCCCTCTTCTTCACCCGCCTCTTCGAATTCGACCCGGTGCTGAGACGGACGGCGGATGGCGACATGCAGCAGCAAAAACGCTTTTTCGTGAAACTGCTCGGCACGGTCGTGCATCGGCTGGAATGCTTCGACCTGGTGCGTGACTACATTCGCGAAATCGCGACCACGCACCCGCACCTGAGCTTGCGCGACGAACATCACCACACGGTCGGCGCAGCCTTTTTCTGGATGCTCGAAGAAATTCTCGGCGCGGAATTCACTCCCGAAACCTACGGCGCATGGATGGCAATCTTCCGCGCGCTCTCGATCGAGACGAAGCAGGCCGTCGGCGACCTCGAATCCAGCACTGCCCTCGCGTGCTGACCGCCCACACGATTCACAAAGAATGGTCTCCGAAATCTTCTTTCCCATCCCGTCCGGTCGGTGTGTTTCGTAGGAAATTCCACATCCCATTTCGTGAGTTTCGTGTGATTCGTGGGCAAAATTCCTCAGGTGCCGAGCGCTCGCCCGACGAGCCCCTCGGCTTGAATGCCTCACCGAGCTGCTTTTGATTCCGCCGACAATGTCTCAGCCTCCCGTAGATCCGGCCAAAGCTCGACTGCTTGGCGTGTTCAATGCCTCGCCGGATTGCGTGATCACGACGGATCGCAGTCTGCGCGCCCTCGATGTCAACCGCGCCGCCGAACGCATCCTCCAATGGACGGCCGCGGAAATCACGGGAAAGAACCTTGGCGACCTGATCGTTCCCGCGGCGCAGCGCGGTTACCATCTGATTTTCGCGGCGGTCAACCAGTTCGCCGGCGCAGATCTTTTCGATCGCGCCACCGAGTGCATCGTCCGCCGCCGCGATGGCAGCGAGCTCCCGGTCGAACTCACGATCTGCCGCCTTTTTCTCGACACGAAAGATCCTGTATTCGTTTTTCACCTACAGGATATCGAGCAGCGAAAACTTTCCGAAGCGGGTTTGGCCAAGCTGCAGGTCGATCTGGAAATGCGTTTCGCGGAACGCGCCGAGGCGCTCAGCACGGCCAATCTTCAACTCGAACTCGAAATCGCCGAAGGCCGCCGCCGCGAGCAGCGTCAGAACGCGACCTATCGCATTTCCGAGGCGGCGCTCGACGCCGCCGATCTGCCTGCGCTCTTCGAAAAAGTTCACTCGATCATCGGCGAATTGATGCCCGCGGCGAATTGTTACATCGCGCTGCTGAATCAGGAACGCACGCTGCTGACGTTTCCGCGTTTCATCGACGAATTGGCCGAGACTCCGCCCTCGCGCCGGCCCGGGCGCGGGTTGACCGAATATCTGATCGATTCAGGAAAGTCGCTGCTCGCGACGGAGACCGACATGGAACACCTGCTGGTCAACGCCGGCTATGCGCCGATCGGCCTGCGCTGCAAAATCTGGATGGGCGCACCGCTGATGGTCGCTGGCAAAGCCATCGGCGCGATCGTGCTCCAGGACTATCGAAACCCGCGCGCCTACAACGAAGGCCACCTCCGGCTCCTCACGTTCGTCGCGGAGCAGCTCGCTGCCGCCGTGCAGCGCAAACAAGCCGATGACGCGCGTCGCGCCGCCGAAGCCGCTTATCGCAGCATTTTCGAAAACGCGCCGGAAGGACTCTATCAAACGACGCCCGACGGAAAATTTGTCCGCGTGAACCGCGCCCTCGCCCAGATGTTCGGTTACGCGTCGATCAATGAAATGATCGAGGCGACGAACGACATCAGTCGCCAGCTCTACGTCGATCCGAAACGCCGCGATGAATTTTTCAATTTGGTCACGAGCACGGACGAAGTCAGCGATTTCATCTCGGAGTTTTACCGGCGAGATGGTTCGCGTCTTTGGGTCTCGGAATCCGTGCGCGTGCTTCGCAATCCGGACCACTCCATCCGACTGATCGAGGGCGTCGCCGTGGACATCACGCAACAGCACGAAGCCGCAGTGGCATTACGCGACGCGAAAGAATCCGCCGACGCCGCGAATCGCGCGAAGAGCCAGTTTCTCGCGAGCATGAGCCACGAGCTGCGCACGCCGCTCAACGGCATTCTCGGCTACACCCAGATTTTGCGGCGCGACCCGGAGCTGAAACCGAAACAGGCCCGCGGCATCTCGATTATCCACGACTCCGCCGAGCATCTTTTGGCGTTGATCAACGACGTGCTCGACCTGTCGAAAATCGAAGCGCGGCGCCTGCAAATCAATCTGACGGACTTCGACCTGATCGAGTTCGGCCGAAGCATCGAGGAGATGTTTCAACCTCGCGCGCGGGAAAAATCCTTGCGCTTCGCCGCCGAGCTCGGGACCGACTTGCCGCGCGGCGTGCGGGGCGACGAGCAGCGTCTGCGTCAAGTCCTGCTCAATCTCATCGGCAACGCGATCAAGTTCACCCAACAGGGCGTGGTCATCTTCAGCATCCGCCACGTATCAGGAAACAGAATACGTTTCTCCGTCAGCGACAGCGGCTCCGGCATTCCGCCGCACGAGCTCAGCCGCATTTTCGAGCCATTCACGCAACTGGGCGATTCTCGTGCGCAGGCGGCCGGCACCGGCCTGGGTCTGGCGATCAGCCGCAGCCTCGTCGAACTAATGGGCGGCACGTTGCACGTGGATAGCCGGCCCGGCTTGGGCAGTAGTTTTTATTTCGAACTGCCGATGGAGTTTTCCGCCGCGGAAATGACCCGCAGCCGCCGCGCGTTGCGGCGAATCAAGGACTATGTCGGCGCGCGCAAAAAAATCCTCGTGGTCGACGACAACCCGGCCAACCGCGAAGTGCTTTCCGATTCGTTGCGCAGCATCGGCTTTGAAGTCGCGACGGCCAACTCGGGCGAGGAAGCGCTCGCCACCTTCGAAACCTATCCCGCCGATATCGTGCTGATGGACCTGCGCATGCCGGGCATGGGCGGCTTGGCCGCGACGCGCACGCTGCGCGAAAAGTACGGCGAGGGACTCTTCATCGTCGCCGTCTCCGCCAGCGCCTACGATCTGGATCGCCGCGAATGTCTCGAGGCCGGTTGCAACGATTTTCTGCCGAAGCCCATGCGCGAGGAAGCGCTGTGGGATTTGCTCGAGCGGCTCCTCGGCGTGACTTGGATTTATCACGATGATGGAGGAGACGACGCTTTCAGCGGAAACAACACGCCCGCGCCATCGCCCCAGGAAGCCGACGCGATCCACGAGCTCGCGAGCGCCGGCGACGTGATTGGTATCCGTCAACGCATGACAGCGCTCGTGGAAGAGAACCCCAAAATGGCGCCGTTCGCGAAGGCCATCATCGAGCTCGCGGAAAAGTTCAAAATGAAAGCGATCCGCCAGTACGTCGCTCCTTGGCGTACGAATGCGGTGGATTCCGCCGGACTTTAGGCCGCGCCGCGACGTGCGTTTTTCTCAAATTTTTCCATGCCCGACACCATTCTCATCGTCGACGACACTCCCGCCAATGTCAGCGTGCTGCTCCAATGTTTGGGGGACGCCGGCTACCGTTTGATGGTGGCCGAGGATGGCGAAGAAGCGCTGGCCCAAGTCGGGCGTACGGCGCCGGACCTCATCTTGCTCGATGTGATGATGCCGGGAATCGACGGCTTCGAGACCTGCCGGCGGCTGCGCGAGCGTCCGGCGTCGAAAGAGATTCCGGTGATTTTCATGACCGCGCTCACGGACACGGCGGAAAAAGTGAAAGGCTTTTCGGTCGGCGCGGTGGATTACATCACAAAGCCGATTCAACACGAAGAAGCGCTGGCGCGTGTGTCCACGCATCTGACTCTGCGCCGGCTGCGCGCGGAGTTGAAGAAGGAGTTGGAGTTGAAAGAGCGTTTCATGCGCATCGCCGCGCACGATCTGCGCAATCCGATCTGTTTGATTTTGATGACCGGCGAAATGGCCAAACGCCAAAGCAAGGCCTCGCCCGAGGTGACTGGGTATCTCCAGGATATTCACGATTCGGCCAAGCAGATGCGCGGCATCATCGACACCTTTCTCCAATTGAAGCCGCCGGGAGCGCAGCCGCAGCGGCAGAGCATCGATCTGGCGGCGCTGGCGCGCGCGGTCGTCAGCCAGAACCTGAGCGCGGCGATGCGGAAGGAGATCGAGTTGACCTACGACTCGATCGAGGAGCTGCCTCCGGCCAACGGGGAAGTTTCGCACGTGTATCAGGCGTTGACGAACTACGTGACCAACAGCCTGAAATTCACGCCGCCCGGCGGGCGCGTCTCGGTGCGCACCCGTGTATCCGAATGCCAACTACGCGCCGAAGTCGTGGACAGCGGTCCTGGCGTGCGCGAAAGCGAGCGCGCTGGACTGTTCACGGAATACGCGCGCCTTTCGAATCGTCCGACGGGCGGAGAGGAAACGCACGGTCTCGGGCTTTCGATCGTGAAGGAGTTGATCTCCTCTCTCGGCGGAAGTGTCGGAGCGGAGTTCCCTGCGACGGGAGGAAGCATTTTCTGGTTCGAGCTGCCCGCGGTGGGGACGTGAGTTTGCGTGCAGGCCGCGGTCGCGACGCCTTGGCGTGCGGCACGCAGGGAGCATCGGCGTCTGCCGCGATCGAGTCCGTCCGCGCCTGGGGCGCGGACTATAGAAGGAAAATGCCGGCGTGGACGCCAGCGCTCCCAGAGCCTCTGCGCCTTGGAAAGGCGCACTCGGCCGGCCGAGCGTCGGCGTCTCGCCGATGTCGGCCTCTGGGAGCGCTGGCGTCCTCGCCGGCATTGATTGACCGCCGCGCCGCAGCGCCCCGCGCTCCGTCATCCCCGTGTCCATTAATCCTCCGCGCCCCTTCCCCCCGCGCTCCGCCGGCCGCCCCGCCTCCGCCAACGCCCCGCGTCGCCTTCCCCCACGCTCCACTCCCGCCCACCGAATCATTTTTTTCATTCCTGTTATCACGCTTTGCCGTTCGCGTCGCTCCCGCGCTTTCCATTTAGTCTTTACCATTCGTCTGCCGTAGTCGTGCCGTAGTCCTCCCCAAGCCCGCCGTACCTTTCCGCTATCCCGCGCTTTTCGCTATCCCGCGCACTCCGCAACCCGCGCATTCCCTTCGCCTCGTTTGTCGCGCAACGCGCAAGCTCAGCACCCGCGCCGCCGCCGCTGCCCTCGGCCGTTTTTCTTCTCCGTGAAATCAATCCCCATCTCGCTCCAAACTTATTCTCTTCGAAACGAAATGAAGGCGGACTTTGCCGGCACGCTGGCCGAAGTCGGCCGCATTGGCTACGCGGGGGTCGAGCTCGCCTCTCACCACGAGTTCAAGCTCGAAGATCTCAAGGCAGCCATCGCCAACGCCGGACTCAAGGTCTCCGGCCTGCACATGAGCTACGCCATGCTGCACACCGACTTGAACACCGCGATCTCCGACGCGCTGCAGCTCGGCACCAAGCACATCGTCTGCTCCTGGTGGCCATGGGCACACTTCACCTCGGCCGCGGCTTGCCAGAAAATCGGGGAAAAACTCGGAGCCATCGGCGCGGGCATGCGCGACT
Source organism: Opitutaceae bacterium (assembly GCA_035765635.1). Lineage (GTDB taxonomy): Bacteria > Verrucomicrobiota > Verrucomicrobiia > Opitutales > Opitutaceae > EW11. The sequence continues at coordinate 46,998 of DASTWZ010000006.1, read as the reverse complement.
TCGGTCTTCAGTTCAGTTTCCACAACCATGCGCGTGAGTTTCAGGTCATCGAAGGCCGCACCGTGATGGACTGGATTCTCTCCGCCGCCGCCCCGCGCGATCTCGCCGCTCAGCCCGACGTCTACTGGGTCTGCAAAGGCGGGGGCGATCCGGCGAAATTCCTGCGCGAGCAGGGGAAACGGTGCCCGTTGATCCATCTCAAGGACGAGAAGGAAATCGGCTCCGGGCCGGTCAATTTTCCCGACGTCTTCGCCGCTGCCGAGCAGATCGGCGCCGTCGAATGGTATATCGTCGAGCAGGAGCGTTCGGAGCGGAAGCCAATCGAGGCGGTCCGAGAATGCTTCGAACAGCTCAAGCGCTGGGGTAAGGCCTGAACGCTTCGGCTGGTCGTCAACCATGCCGCTATCGCCCGAAAACCAGCCTCCGGTCGTTCGCGTTTCGCCCGTGCCCACCGTGATCGCGCCGGTGGTCGGATCGACCGAACCGCCCTTCGCGCCCGAAGCCGCCGACGCCGCAAGCGCGTCGCAGTGGACGCTGATTCGCCGCCGTTTCGCGCGCCATCGCGTCGCCCAGGCGTCGTTTTATCTGCTGATCGTGCTCTATATTCTGGCGGCGTTCGCCGAGTTCTTCGCGCCGTATCCATCGCAGTGGCGCGATCTGCCGCACGCCTATTGTCCTCCTCAACTGCCGCGCCTTTCCCTGAAGCACGGCCTCTATATTCCGGCGATGACACGCTACGTCGATCCGTTGACCTTCAAGAAATCCTACCTGGAAAACCAGGCGCAGCCGATCTCCCTGGGATTTTTCGTGAAAGGTGAACCGTATCGCCTGTGGGGCATGATCCCAGCCGAGCGCCATTTCTTCGGCGTGCGTCATCCGGGCCCGCTGCCGGATGGCACGAAGCCGACGTTCTTCTTTCTCGGCAGCGACAAATTCGGACACGACGTTTTCAGCCGTCTCATCTATGGCGCGCGCATCAGTCTTTCCGTCGGCCTCGTCGCGATTGCCGTGACGTTTCTCCTCGGCGTCGCGATCGGCGGAGTCTCCGGCTATATCGGCGGGACGACGGATAACATCATCCAGCGCCTGATCGAGATCGTGAACGCGTTTCCACAGCTTCCCCTCTGGCTCGCCCTCGGCGCGGTGCTGCCCTCCGACTGGTCTCCGCTGGCGGCCTATTTCGCGATCACCGTGGTCCTGAGTTTGCTCGGCTGGACCGCCCTGGCGCGCGTGGTGCGCGGCAAAATTCTTTCCCTGCGCGAGGAAGACTATGCCGTGGCCGCACGCCTGCTCGGAGCGTCGCACTTCCGGATTTTGTTTCGCCATCTGCTGCCGGGGTTCACCAGTCACATCATCGTGGTGCTGACGATGAGCGTGCCGGCCATGATCCTCGGCGAAACGTCGCTATCGTTCCTCGGCCTCGGCTTGCGCGCGCCGATCGTCAGCTGGGGCGTGATGCTCCAGGACTGCATGAGCATCCAAACGGTGGCGAACTACCCGTGGCTGCTGTTCCCCGTCGTGTTCATCGTGCTCACGGTGCTTTGCTTCAACTTTCTCGGAGACGGCCTGCGCGACGCCGCCGATCCGTACGCCGGACGCTGACCATGCCTGCCGCCAACCTTCACGACACCGTGCTCGAAGTGAGCGAACTCCGGACGCATTTTGCGACGGAAGAGGGCAGGGCGCTGCCCGCCGTCGATGGCGTGACATTTTCCATTAAGCGAGGCCGCACCCTCGCGCTCGTCGGCGAATCGGGCTGCGGGAAATCGGTCACGAGTTATTCGCTCCTGCGCCTGATTCAAAAGCCCGGACGGATCGTCGGCGGGCGCGTGCTCCTGCGTTCCGCGCGCGAAGGGCAAATCGACGTGACCGCTCTGCCGGAAAATTCGCCGCAGCTCCGCCACGTACGCGGCGGTTTGGTCAGCATGATTTTTCAAGAGCCGATGACCGCCCTGTCGCCCGTTCACACCGTGGGCAGTCAGATCGCGGAAGTGGTTTTGCTCCACCGCGGCGTTTCAAAACCCGAAGCCCGCGCGATCAGCATCGAGATGTTGCGCAAGGTCGGTATCGCCGCGCCCGATCGGCGCTTTGACCAATATCCTCACGAGATGTCGGGGGGCATGCGCCAGCGCGTGATGATCGCGATGGCGCTGGTCTGCCGGCCGGAGTTGCTCATTGCCGACGAGCCGACAACGGCGCTGGACGTGACGATCCAGGCGCAGATTCTCGGACTGATTCGCGCGCTTCAGCGTGAGATCGGCTGCTCCGTCCTGTTGATCACGCACGATCTCGGAGTTGTGGCGCAGATGGCCGACGATGTCGCGGTCATGTACCTCGGCCGGATCGTCGAGCAGGGCCCCGTGCGAGAGGTGCTGAAGTCGCCGCGCCATCCCTACACGCAGGGTCTCTTGCGCTCCATTCCCTCGGCGAATGTCGGAGGCCGGCTCACGTCGATCCCCGGCACCGTGCCGACCTTGAGCGCGATCCCGCGCGGCTGTCCCTTTCATCCGCGCTGCCCGTACGCAGTGCGTGGACGCTGTGATGTGGACGGTCCACCGGAGTTGCGGGAACTCACCCCCGGCCATTTCGCCGCGTGCGTGCGGGCCGAGGAAATCGTCGCGGAAGGAGCATTGAGTCATGTCTGAATTATCCAATGGCGCGAACCCTGGCTCGGCCGCGGGCCCGTTGCTCTCGGTGCGGAGTTTGTCCAAGCATTTCGAAATTCGCAGCCGCGGATTCTTTTCGAAAACCGTCGGCATGGTGCGCGCCGTCGAGGACGTGTCCTTCGATCTTCAACCGGGCGAGACGCTCGGGCTCGTCGGCGAATCGGGCTCGGGCAAAACCACGGTGGCGCGCTGCATCATGCGGGCGCTGCAGCCGACCTCCGGACAAATTCTTTTTCAGACCGCGGCCGGCTCCATCGTGGACCTCGCGACGCTCGGCGAACGATCGCTGAAGGCCCTGCGGCCCCAGGCGCAGATGATCTTCCAGGATCCTTTTTCCTCGCTGAATCCGCGCATGACTGTCGGTCAAATCGTGGCCGAACCACTCGTGGTCCACGGGCTCACGCGGCGGTCCGAGATCGACGGCCGCGTGGTCGACATCCTGAGCCGCGTCGGACTGAAACCGGATCATCGCACGCGCTATCCGCACGCATTTTCCGGAGGCCAGCGCCAGCGCATCGGCATCGCTCGCGCCCTCATCATGCGGCCTTCTCTCGTCATCGCGGACGAGGCCACTTCGGCTCTCGACGTTTCCGTCCAGGCCCAGGTGCTGAACCTCCTCAAGGATCTGCAGCGGGAATTCCGCCTCACGTTTCTCTTCGTCGCGCACAATCTCGATGTTGTCCGCCATTTCTGCGATCGCGTCGCCGTCATGTACGCGGGTCGGGTGGTCGAACTGGGCCGCACATCGCAAATTTTTTCCAATCCGCTGCATCCGTACACGCGGGCGTTGATGGCGGCTGTGCCCTGGCCCGATCCGGACGTGAAAATGAATTTCGACGTGCCGGGTGAAGTGGCGGATCCGACGCGCCTGCCGTCAGGCTGCAGTTTTCATCCGCGGTGCCCGCGGTGTTTTGCGCCGTGTCCGACCGTGCGGCCGGACCTGCGCGACGTCGACGGCACCGGAAGATTTGCCGCGTGCCATCTTCACGATCCCGCGTACGCGCCGGAAAGCGGCGAAGCCAAATCTGTCTCCAATTCCAATCGCGCATCGGCATGAGGCTCCCGTCGATTCTTGCACTGCTGGCCGTTTGTGTGCCCATCGCCGGCCGAGCCGCGGTCGATCGGAGTCCAGTGGAATGGATCGATCCTTTCATCGGCACCGGCGAGACCGCGCTTCCGCCCGCGGAAGGAATCGCGGCGAATTGGGCGTGGCTGAAACCGAAACATGGACAATTGCATCCCGGCGCAACGGTTCCGTTTGGCCTGGTCTCGGTCGTGCCTTACGGCGCGGGTTACCCGACCGGATACTGGCGCGGCGTCGAGGGAGGACCGTGCACCGGCTTCACGCATTTTCAGCAGAGCGGAACGGGAGCCATCGGGAAATATTACAACTTCGTCCGCGTTGCGCCCGTGCGCGGCGAACTGAGTTTTGCCAAGCCGCGCTACACGCTGACCGATGAGAAGGCATCGCCCGGTTATTATCAGGCTCGAATCGCCGATGCGGGAATCGACGCCGAAGTGACGGTCGCGCGGCGCACGGCCTTTCACCGCTATGTTTTCACCGGCGATGCGCCGGCCCATCTCGTGATCGATCTCGCACAGGCCTACGACGGCTTCAACGCGAAGAAAGTCGCGCGGCCGACCGAAGCGGAGTTTCTGCTCACCGCGCCAAACATCGGAGAAGGCCACGTCGTAATCGATGGGTTGCCGCTGTATTTTCATCTCGAAGTCGACGGAACGCCGGACGCTTCGGGCGCATGGGCCGGCGAGGAAAAGACGCCCGGCACGGGCCCGCATGGATTGTCGGAAAAACCGTTTGGACTCTGGTTCAGTTTCCCGCGCGGCACGCACAGCGCTCAGCTGAGGATCGTGTTTTCGTTCAAGAGCGTGGCACAGGCTCGCGCGACGTTGACGGAGGAAATGCCGTCGACGGATTTCGCGGCCGCGGTCGGAAATGCGCGAACCCGTTGGGAAAAATACCTCGAGCGGATTCGTATCGAGGGCGGGACTGCGGATGAGCGAACGCTGTTCTACACCGCGTTATATCGGGCGCTCATCAAGCCGTCCGACGCCAGCGGCGAGAATCCGTTTTGGGAGAGTTCGCTGCCGTGGTACGTGGATTACGCGACGCTCTGGGATATCTACAAAACCGAGGCGCCGCTCCTCATGACATTTTATCCCGAGCGAGGTCGGGACATCGCGAATGGCCTGCTCAATATTGCGGAGCACCACGGCCGTTTTCCGGTGGGTTACCTGCTGCCGAACGAACTGCGATTTGATGATCAGGGAATCGATTTCGCGCAGATCATCCTGGCTGACGCGTGGCAAAAACGCGTGCCGGGCATCGATTGGCCGCGGGCGTTTCCGCAACTCGTCGCAGGCTTGAAGTCGTCGGGTCACTACGTGGACACCGCTCTGCAATACGCGTACGCGAGCGCCTGTCTGGTTCCGATCGCGGAAAAACTGAAAGACGAAAAAACCGCGAGCGCGCTCCGCGCCCAATCGGAAACCTGGCGCCACGCGCTCGACGCGAAGACCCACAAATTGCCGCCGACGCCGGGCGCCGCTTATGGCTACAGTCTCTACGAAGGCGGCGTGTGGAATTATTCCTTCACGGTCTGGCAGGACATGCCGGGGCTCATCGGATTGTATTCCTCGCGCGAGGCGTTCGTGCAGGAGCTCGATCGCTTCTTCGGCTACGGCAGCATCGAGGGCGTGGATATCCCGTTCGAGGGGCTGAACAATCAGCCCGACATGGAGGTGCCTTACGCATATATCTTCGCAGGACGTCCCCATCGCACGCAGGAGGTGATTCACGCCGTGCGCAAATATCGTTTCGCCGTCGGCCGCGGCGGCTGGCCGGGCAATGACGATTCGGGAGCGACATCCTCGTGGTATGTCTGGAACGCGCTCGGTCTGTTTCCGATCGCGGGCCGAGATCTTTATTTGATCGGCACGCCCCAATTTCCCCGAGCGAATTTCGAGATCGGTGGCAAGAGCTTCACCATCGAAGCAGTCGATGTATCCGCCGAAAATTTCTATATACAATCGGCCGAACTCGACGGTAAGCCGCTCGACCGAGCGTGGCTGACCTACGACGAACTCGCGCAAGGCGGCCATCTCATATTGAAAATGGGCGCCCACCCCAGCAGGTGGGGCGCGGCTCATCCGCCGCGTTAGATCGTGTAGAAGAAAGTTGTAGCCGCAAAAAGGCCCAGGCGTTTGGCCACGATGATTTTTTCGCCGCAAAGAGGTACAGGATGCACAAAGAGGATTTTAGGGCAGGTCACGTCGCTCAGACATCCTCGTCTCAGATGTCGATCAACTTGTTTGGAGTTCCAAACCTTCTGAATTTCGAGGTGGTCGGAAATTCGAAAGGTTGGAGCAACAAACATCACAAAGTCCGCGTTGAGGTTCAGGATGTCCGAGCGACGTCGCCTGCCACAAATCCTCTTTGTGCATCTTGTGCCTCTTTGCGGCTACAGGTTTTTTGAAGCGCTCTTCCGTTGGGAAAATCACGAAATGGATTTTTGTGTCATTCGTGTGATTCGTGGGCAACCGATCGGTGGTTTTCTCTTTGGTTGCGGCTTGCCGCGCTGAGCCTCTTTGCGGCAAAAAAAATTACCGTGGCCAACCCCCTGTCAGCATGCCCTTGAACGCGACTCTCCAAGACGTGGCGGATGCCGCTGGCGTCCATCGTTCCACCGTCTCCCTGGCTTTGCGCGACCATCCGCGAATTTCGCAGGCGGTGCGCCGCCGGGTGCAAGGCATCGCGAAGCGGCTCGGCTACAGCATCAATCCGCTTGTGTCCGCCCTGATGCAGTCGCGCCGTTCGCGCACATCGACGAAGCACATCAGTCTCGCCTACATCACGACTCATCCGACGCGTTATGGGTGGCGCCCGCCCTTTCACGATCGCCCCGATTTCTTTCCAGGCGCGCAAGAACGCGCGAAGGATTTTGGCTACAAATTGGAGGATTTTTGGCTGACAGAACCCGGCATGACGCCGCGGCGGTTGGCCGATATTTTAACGACTCGGAATATTCATGGCTTGATCGTTGGGCGCCTGCCGCCGGGACGCCATTCGGTCTGGCTGCCGTGGGAACGTTTCTCCTGCGTCGCGCTGGGCATGACGTTGCGGGAGCCCGCCCTTCATCACGTCGCGGAAAACTATTTCGACGCCGCTTGGCAGAGTATGCATCAGTGCATCATTCGCGGCTACGAGCGGATCGGTTTTGTTTTCTCCGAGGCGAATGACAGCCCGCACGTCGGCGAGCGCTGGTTGAGCGCATACTTTGGTCAGCAGTTGAGATTGTCCCGAAAAGATCGGATCCCGGTTTGCCCGAGCGTGCCGGCGAACAAACGAACGTTCGCCAAATGGTTCGAAAAATATCGGCCCGATGCGCTGCTTTGCACGCATGCCCGGCCTGTTCGCGAATGGCTTCAGGAACTGAAAATCGCCGTGCCGGGTGAAACGGGACTGATCGACTTGGCCGGCGATCATCCGGAATTGAATTTCTCCGGCGTCTGCAACGACCCCGCTGTGATCGGCCGCACCGGCGTAGAACTCCTGATCGGCATGCTTCACCGCAACGAATCCGGCGTACCCGAGGTCAGCCAGGAAGTCCTGCTCAAAGGCGAATGGCGTGAAGGCACCACGCTGCCCCCGCGAAAAGCCACAGCCGAATTACACTGATCGATTTTTTTGCGGCCCACGAAACACACAAAACCGATCCACAGAATTTCTTCCCACAGAATACACGGAAACCACGGAAGAATACGAAAGACGACCAAAAGGACCGGTTCGATATTACAAACAAGGCGGCCACAGAGTCACCGGGTCGATATATACAAAGGTATCCTTCCGTGCCTTCCGTGAATTCCGTGGGAAAATAAAAACGCCTTTCGTGTATTTCGTGTGATTCGTGGGCATCCCGGTCTTCCTCACTCCGTCGAACGCAGAATAAAATAATCGAAGTCGGCTTTCGCTTCCGCGGTGGCGAGGTCTTGCGCGCAGAGGCCCACGAATGCGCCGGTGAAGTGCAGGGCTGTGCCGTAATCGTCGGACAATTTTGTCGCGTCGAAAATTGCTCCGATTTGTCTCCACTCCGACCCGTCCGGAGACGCAAAAAACTTCAGCGCTTCCCGCTCGATCGTCGCGCGCAGATAACACGTTTTCCAGTCGTTGATCGCGAACTCCGTCTCGGCCAATTCCTGATACGCGCCATCGTCGCTCAGAGCGATCCCGAGAATTTTGCCGCGTATTTCGTCGTGGGTCACGCGGAGATAAAAATGCGTGCGCGTATCGTAATAACAGATCAGCCCCGCGGCTTGCGTGAAGTGCGTCGGCTCGAACTCGAGGCACGTTTCCGCGACGCAACAAAAGCTCTGCAGCCGCTTGGCCACGAGGCTCTGGGTGAAAAACGAATGCAGAGAATCCCGCCCGCGTAGCCGCAGCCAACCCGGCCGTGCGACCAGCGAGGCCCAGTGCTCCTCCACTGGAACGCGCAGTGAATTCCAACTGGGGTCCAGCGTCGTCGCGTCGAAATCGTCACGCCAGGACGGCTGAGGTAAAAGGTACAGCATGACCCCTTTCGGCGCGGGCACCTTCAATTCCGGAAGCGTTCCGCCGCTTTCCAGACGCAGCCAGCCGTCGGGCGACCATTGAACTTTTTGCAGGCAAGTTTCTCGGCCAAGCATGCACCTGCGACCTGCGCCTTCGCCAAGGGGCCGGCTCGCCAGATGGGCGAGATACCATTCTCCTTCCGGCGTCTTCACCAGTTCGCCGTGACCCGCTTTCTGCAGCGGTGACTTTGCCGCATGGGCTGACGTCAGCAAAAAGGGCTGCGGATCGATTTCATAAGGACCGCTCAATGTCCGCGAGCGCGCCATCGCGATGCCGTGCTCCCAACCGGTGCCGCCTTCCGCCGTCATTAAATAATACCAATCGTCGCGCTTGTAGATGTTCGGACCCTCGACGATGCCCGGCTTTTTCAACACGCGTGTGGTCGGCCCGACCAGGCGCCCGGTCGCGTGATCGTATTGTTGAATTACGATCCCGGCGAAGCGCGATGCGCCTTTTTGCCGGTGATCCCAGACCATGTTGACCAACCACTTTGTCCCATCGTCATCGTGGAAGAGCGATGGATCGAAGCCGATCGAGTTGAGCGATATCGGCTCGGACCAAGGGCCATCGATCGTCGGAGAGGTGGTCAGGAAAATCGTCAGATCCTTGAACGGCCGAGCTGCGCCGCAGCTGCGCAGGTTTGTATAGATCAGCCAGAACTTTCCGTCGGCATAACTCAGCGACGGCGCCCAAACACCTCCGGAGTCCACGATGCCTCGCAAATCCAACTGCGAGACGCGCGTGAGCGCCTGACCGACCAAATGCCAATGCATCAGGTCGCGCGAATGATGAAGTTGCACGCCGGGGAACCACTCGAATGTGCTCGTCGCCAGATAATAGTCTTCGCCGACTCTGACGATCGACGGATCCGGATTAAACCCGCGGAGCACGGGATTCACGATCGTCTTCAAGCGTGATCCTTCGAAGTGGATTGAAGAAAAATCATGCAATGACGCATGGGGGCAGGAGCGGTTAGCAGAATTTTATTTTAGGCTGGACCGCGAACGTGAGCGGCGCGCGCATTGTTGCGCACGTCTCGCGTGAGAAAGGTCGGTCAACGATGCGCACGAAAGGAGGATTTGTTCTATTGCATTTGCCGGGAATGGTGGCGGAGTCGTTGTCACGACGCCGCGCCTCATACCCCGTTGCGCGCTATTTCGGTGATCGTGAAATCCCCATGACTCCGCAAATCGATGCCCCCGCGATTTCGTCCGCCCCGCAATCGCGATTGTCGCCGGGCAGCTCGGGCCGGGTGCGCTGGATCATTTGCGGGCTCCTGTTTCTTTCCGTCTCAGTCAACTATATCGACCGGCTCGTCATTGGTATCCTGAAGGATCCACTGAGTCGGCAGCTGGGCTGGAGCGACGCGGATTTTGGACACATCGCGGCGGCCTTTTCCTTCGCCTATGCCTTCGGTTATCTTTTTGGCGGCCGCGTGATCGATCGGCTCGGCGTGAAGAAGGGACTGCCGCTCTTCGTTCTTGCCTGGAGCGTGGCGGCGACGGCGCACGGTCTGTGCGGCCTGATCCCTATCGATAAACAGATCGCGTTTCAATTTCCCTGGTTTTCCTGGGCGGAGCGCGGACTCGTGTGGCTCACGTTCACCGGTCCGATGACGATGGCGGGATTCGTCGCGGCCCGAGTCGCGCTCGGCCTGACCGAAGGCGGAAATTTTCCCGGCGCAATCAAGACCATCGCCGAGTGGTTCCCTGTCCGCGAGCGCGCCCTGGCAACGGGGTGGTTCAATGCCGGTACGAACGTCGGCGCGATTCTCTGTCCTATCGTGGTCCTCTGGATGTACGAGCGCCTGGGTTGGCAAACGACGTTTTATGCGACGGGCGCGCTGGGCTTCGTGTGGGTCGTGTTGTGGCGTTGGCTCTATGAGAGTCCCGAAAAACACCGCCGGCTGAGCGCGGCGGAATTTGCTTATATAAAATCCGATCAGGCCATCGAACCCGAGGGCCCGAAGGGCAGTGTGCCTCTGTTGACGTTGCTTCGGAGCCGCCCGGTTTGGGCGTTTTTATTGGCGAGCATTCTCGCCGCGCCCGCTTGGGGCTTTTATCAATTTTTCCTCCCGGATTTCCTGAAGAAGACGTTTCAGCTTTCGCTCGACGAAACGAAGTGGTGGACGAGCGCCTTCTATATTGTCGCGGCTTTTGGCGGGATCGCGGGCGGCTGGCTGGCGCGGCAGCTTTTGGCGCGTGGCAAGAGCATCAACGCCGCGCGCAAGTTCGCGATGCTCGTCTGCGCTCTCGCTGTGCTTCCGGTCTGCCTGGCCCCGTATGCGGGCACGGCCTGGCTCGCCGTGCTGATCGTCGGGCTGGCCGGCTCGGCGCACCAGGGCTGGTCGGCGAATTTGTACTGCGTGATTTCCGACACGATGCCGAAAAGCGCCGTGAGCTCGGTCGTCGGCCTCGGCGGTTTTTTGGCCTACTTCACCGGCGGTTTCGTCAACGAATTCACCGGACTGATCGTTCAGAAAACCGGAAGCTACGTGAACGTCTTCGCCTATTTCGCCGGCATGTATTTGCTCTCCCTGGTGTTGCTGCACGTACTCGTGCCAAAAATCGCCGGCCAGCAAGCCGCGGAACTATAGCGTACAAAATTAAACTGTAGCCGCGAAGAGCATAGCGCGGCGAAGCCGCAACCAAACCAATTTTCCCACGAATCACACGAAGCACACCAAATGACCAAACCAGTTTCCCACGGAATACACGGAGGGCACGGAAACAAAATACCTCCGTGTATTCCGTGCGAAATTTTTGAATTCGTGTGCTTCGTGTGATTCGTGGGAAAATTCCGTTGTTCAAAATCCTCGCGGAATTGAGCGATTCAGCAGGACAGCCGTACAAAATTCGCAAAGAGGAATTTCGTTGGCCGACGCGCCTCAGAGATTCTTAGCCCGGCAGCGGTCTGGTCTTTGGTTTGGAGTTACAAACCAATACCCCAACCGCGTTGTGGAGCGGCCATTGCGAGCGACGTCGCAAACCCGAAATCCTCTTTGCTCTTTTTGTGCCTCTTTGCGGCTATAGGTTTTTTGAAACCGCTCTATAGACTGCTGATCTCGACACGGCCGACGGCCTGGCTCGCGGGTGATTCTGACGGCAGGACGATTTTCAATGTCACCGTCTCTTCGTTCTCGTTTTCGATTTCATAGCGAGCACGCGCGCCTTCGTTAAAAAACGTCGCTCGCGCCGCGGCCTCGCGCTCGGCGCCGGCCTTCGTCCCGAGAAAAAACGTCGGCTGAATCTCCTTCGTCCCAAACACCTCGACCACCGCGCGCCTGATCGAACCGGACGTACGATAGACGAGTTGGGCGTCGCGCGCCGGATCTTCCTTTCGCGCGACCGCGATATCTTCGAGATACGCGTCGTGCGCATACGATTTATCGATCGAGACGTTGATGGTTTCCGCGGCGCATTTGCCGAGATCGAAGAGATCGTCGACTAACCAATGCACGTTCACGTGGATCGGTCCGATGATGTTGGACGGCGACGACGGACCGACTTCGTTTTTCGCAATCGCACGATAGAAATAATCGCGGCCAATTTCCGCGCTCTCATCGCAGAAGAGCGGAGCGTAAACGTTCAGGTTGTCCGTGAAATCCACCGCGACCGAATGCCAAGGACCGGCCCGCTTCTCCGCGCGCTGGATGTCGTAGCGATCGGCTCCGGTCGAGCCCTGGAACGACAAATGCCCCGCGTCATTCGCCGGCAAAAAATGCGGCGGCTCAGGCGCGGCGCGCCGCGGCGCGGGCAACTTCGAAATGCGCGGCGCATACTCCGCGAGGATGGTCAACAACTCGCGCTCCTTGGCGATTTCCGGCAGACCGATTTTTCCCGTGGCGAAGCCCGGCCAGTTCAAATCTTCAAACTGCGAATTCCGGTCGCTGTGTTTATAAAAGCCACCGTCGCGATTATGAAAACGCAGCGCCCACCAGAGCGCGCCCGACGTGCCGTCCGCGTCCACTTCGTCGAGCAATTCGCGCAGCGCTTTCGGCGTCGTGTACATCGCGACCTCGGTCAAGAGCAGCACCTTCTTTCCGCGAAATTGGTCGCGGATCAATTTCAGCGTTCCCGCGGGCGTGTTGGCCTGCGGCAGGTTCACGTACGTGTGATAGGAAATCGCGTCGATGTTCGGATCGCCGAGGAACTCGGCCGATTTGCCGTACACGTCATTCGGCTTGTTCCGGCCGTCGATCACGAGATGGTGCAAATCGATTTTTTTGATGTAGGCCGCGATGTCATGCACCCAGGCGCGCCGCTCGGGATCGTCGCCGATCACGAGTTCGTTGCCCGTTTGCCAGCCGAGAATCGCCTTGTCGTCGAGGTAGCGCGTGCCGGTGAACGCGTTGGTCCGCGTGAGCAATTGGCTCAGCATGTTCTTGAAACGCTCGTTCCCCGCGCTGCCCACCTGCCAAAAATCCTGCCCATACTTTGTCCAATCGCCGCGCACAGAACTCTTGTACGCGACGAGCGGAATGATCACGCGCACGCCTTTCTCGTTGCAGACCTGGAGCAGCTTATCGATCACGCGCAGCGCCTCTTCGTTTCCCACGACCGGCGTGGATGAAACATTGAATGCCGACTCGGGCCCTCCCCGGCAGGTGATGACGAAGGCACGCACCACGCGTCCGCCAAACTGGCGCACGGACTCGATCGCGTCGCGTTGTTCGAATTCGTCCGGCAGCCGATAGTGCGAGCCAGGTTGATCGTCATCGAAACGATCGTTCGAAATGATCTGCAAGGCGTCAGGCAGGTTGACCGAGACGAAGCGGAATTCAGTTTCGCCTTCGTATAACCGATCGCCTCGAGCTGTGACGAAATCATGCAAGACACTGCCCGGCTCGGCGGCGATCCGCGGGACAAAGCAGAGGGCGAGCAGGGCAAGGAAAAAAGCGGTGCGCATGGTTGAACGAAACGAGGTTGTGGCGTGAACTGAAAATCCGGCGTGGCTCATCCTCGCTGGTTAGAGGCGACGAGGTTTGCGCCCGTCTCCACGGCTTTCGCGCGCCGCAGCGAGTACCGGATGCCGAGGCCGACGAGAACCATGAACGCGGCGCAAAAAAGCAGTCCGGCGCGCCCCGACCATGAAGTCGAAAATGCCGCGAGCACCGCGATGAATCCACCGTAGACGAAGCACATCTGGGCCACGCCGCGATGGCGGGGAAGGTCCTCCGGACCCGACTCGGCGAGCGTCACATCGGTGTCGAGATTGCGAAAGAAATGCTCTGTTTCCTCCGCGCGTTTCGCAGGGAGACGCCGATCGCGAAACAGGAGCGCGGCGCCGAGAAACCAGAGCGAGCCCAGCGCGACATTCGACACCGTGATCGCGATGTAGTCGTGCGCTTTCGCCCATGCGAGCCAGCCGCCGAGGCCACTGCTCGGGAGACTCGCGGCCCATTCGGTTCGTGGCAGCAAACTGACCGCGGATCCGACGACGCAGCACACGACGATGGTCGACCACGCCGCCCAGTCCGGCGAGCGCCGCACGAGGAGGCACCAGAAGAGCGGCACGGCATAGGGCGTGGCGACCAGCGCGCTAAAATTCATCATCAATTGGAAAACGCCCAGGTCGCGCCAAGAGCTGTAGAACAGCGCCATGAGAATGACGAGCGCGCCGAACGTCCACGTTGTCGCGCGCCCGACAAAAACCAGTTCGCGCTCGTTCGCGTGGGGCCGCAGCACTGGCAAATAAAAACTGCGCACGAAGATACCGGCGTTGCGATTCAAGCCGGTATCCATCGCCGACATCGTGGACGAGATGATGCCCGTCACGAGCAAGCCCATCAGGCCCGCAGGCAAGCAGAGCGCCGCCATCGCGATGTACGACATCTCCGACGGATTCGCCAAACCGGGAAACGCGCCGAGATCAATGCGCGCCGCGCGCGCCACCATCGGCGGGATGAACCACACGATCGAGCCCACGAGAAAGAGCGTGCAGCTCAGCGCCGCCGCCTTGCGCGCATCGCGGCTCGTATTCACGCAGAGATAGCGCGACGAGTAGTGCAGGCCGTTGTTGTTGGTCAGTTTTTCCAACGCGACCGCGATGATCCACCAGGGTCCGAAACCCGCGCCGGCATCGGACAAGGTCCAATGCGTTTCCGGCAGCCGCGCGGTGAATTCGCCGATGCCGCCGAGGTAGCGGAGCGAAGTGAAAGCCGCGACCAGCGTGATCGGCACGAGCACGAGCGCCTGGATGAAATCTCCCGCGACCACCGCCCACGAGCCACCGGCGGCCGCGACGAAGACGACGACCACGCCGCAAACCAGAATCGTCGTGCGTATTTCAAAACCGAATACAGGCGTGCAAAAAATCGCCAGGCCGTAGAGCCAGATGCCGGCCTGCAAAATCTGAAACGGCACCTGCAGCCAGGTGAAAACTTGTTCGTTGGCCCGGCCGAGACGCCGCCGCACGGCTTCGAGCGCGGTCACGGCGCGGGTGTTGCGGCAGAGGCGCGCGAAGTAGGACCAGTTGAGAAAAAAGCCGAAGGCGTTTCCCCAATAAAGCACGAGCACGATGAAACCATGATCGTAGGCGAGGCCGGCCGCGCCGGTGAAAGTCCACGCGCTGAACGAGCCCATGAAGCCGGAGGCCGCGACCATCCACCACGACATCTTGCCGCTGCCGCGAAAATATTCGCTGCTGTCTTTGCCCGTGCGGCGAAAGAACCACCCGATGCTCAGGAGAAACATCAGGTAGAAGCCGACCACGAGGTAATCGAAGGAAGTGAGCATCGTTTCGGCGATTAGGTTGCCCGATCGTACGCGACCAAATCGATCGCACTTCGCGGACGGTGTCCCTGCAAAACGGAGCGCAGATTATCGAGCGCAATTGAGCCACACGCCGCGTACCGATCGAGCGTCGGACCGCCGATGTGCGGCGAAAGAAATATCTGCCTCGTCTGCGCCAGGTCGGATTCGGGCGTGAGCGGTTCGCCGTTCGCGACATCGAGCGCCACGCGCAGCCGTCCACTGCGCGTCTCGCGTAGGAGCGCTTCGTCATCGACCAAGCCGCCGCGTCCGACATTGACGAAAACCGCGTCGTTCGGAAGACGCGCCAGCAGCGCGGCGGAGACAACGCCCTGGGTCGCGGGGGTGAGCGCCTCGCATTCGATCAGCACGTCGCTTTCGCCAAAAAGTTCCTCGAGCGATGCGCACGCGGTGACGCCCAGCGACCGCATCGCCTCCGGGGCTACGCCGGCGGAAAAGGCACTCAGGGAAACATTGAATGGCGCGAGCAACGGAAGCAGCGCGCGCGCCACGCTGCCGAAACCGTGCAGGCCCACGCGCAATCCAAAGAGCGAGCGTGTACCCAATTCTTCGATACGCCGCGCTTCCGGCGGCCGCGCGATGAAGCTCGGCCAGATCGCGGCGCTGCGCAGCGCGCCGAGCGCGAGAAGCAAGGCGTGCTCGGCGACCTGCGCGCTGACGGTTTCGCCCCAATTCGTGACGAGACCGCCGCGTTCGATGAAGCCTCGCGGCACAAGCCGGCGCACGGAGCCAGTCACATGGCAAACATAGCGCAGCCGGCAATCGGCCTGTGCAATCCACGCCTCGGGCAGCGGAGGGGTGCTCCAGCCGGTGAGCAAAATTTCCGGCTGCAGTTCGCGCAGCAATTCGCTCCATGTTTCCGGCCGCAATTGCGCGTCTTCGAGCACGCGCCAGCTCTGCGAGAAGGCGCTCGCGCGATCGGCAAAAAAAAGTTTCCGCTCGCGCGCGGTCAGGGCGACGACGATGCGTGGCTCGGGAGAAAGATGCAGGGATGAGGCCGGATTGTCGGCCGGACGGTAAGTCATCGAAAAGAAATCTCGGGCAGCGAACGATGCGCGATCGACCATTCGCCAAGGAGCGAATGGCGCAGCGTCCACGATTGTGCGGCGCCGGAAACGACTTGCCACGGCTCCGCCTCTTGCGGATCGGAACCCGTCCAGGCGAGCGCGGCGACGATGCCCGCGGCTTTCGTCGTTTCGCGGAAGAAGAGAGGCGTCGCGTGAAATGGCGCGGCGAGATGGGCGCGCGGTTTCGTTTCGTCAACTCGTTCGTCCCAGCCGGCGCGGTCGAAGCCATGCAGCGCTTGCAGGACCGAGCCGTGGCGGTGGTTGCGATTCCAGACGGAAAGCACCGAACGGGTTTCGTTTCGCGCGAAGGTGCCGTTCGTCCCCGGCAGCGCGAAACCGCCAAGTCGCAGTTCGCCCGGCTGACGGGCGTCGAACGCATGCACTTGTAGGATCCAGCCGGCGCGCCACCAGAGCGTCGTGTCGACGCCGACGTTGGTTTGATGAGGTGCGTAGCCGAGGGCCCAGCGATAGGAGATGTGCGAGTCGGTGAGTTCGGTCGCGACCGTCGAGTGCCGCCCAAAAATGCGATCGTCCGGCGTGCGCCAGGTCAGCGCGGAGTCGGGCGACCAATTCGTTTGCGCGGGAAATGCGCAGGTGAACGCGGTGCCCGTGCGGTACGCGATCTTGCTCCATTTCCACGCGCCGTAGCGCAGATTCGTATGCGAAATTTGCGAGCCGGCGTTGAGGATTTCGACTTCGCCTTGCGCGCTGCGAAGGAGCAGTCCGGCCGGTTTGATCACGCGAGCATGATCGCCGCGTTCACTTTGCAGCGGTTCCTCTTCGGCTGACCAAAACGCATGCTGCGGCGGAAGCAGCAGCGGAGAAAATCCTTTCGCGGCCCAATACGGAGAGGCGGCGCCGGTGTAGCCCTCGGCCGATGCCTCGAAGCGATCGAGCCAGCCAACGGCGAGGCAGCCCTGGTCCTGAAAAATCGGATGGCGCAAAAAGAAATCCAGGTTGCGCGTACAGAGTCGGCGCACGCGGCCGAGCGGCAGGTCGGTGGTGTTTTCGAGCACGGCCAGGCCGAAAGGCGCGATGCTGTTGAAACGATAAGTGATGGAGCGACCGAAGGCCGGATGCTCGCCGCTCGCGGCGAAAAAATGTTCGTAGTCGGCGACGAATTGCCGCGACCAATCGCGCCAGCGCTTCGCGCGCGCCGGATTCGTGTCACCGTGCAGGTGGGCCCACCAGAGACCGTAGAAATTGAACGCGTAGGCGTTGTAGTAATCGTAGGCCTGATTGATTCCGTCCTGAAACCAGCCGCCGCCCCGGTGAAGTTTTTCGAGGCGATCGAAATATTCATCGACCACCGCGGCGTCGCCCGTCTGCGCGTGACCCGTTCGCCGCAAAAATTCCAGGACATGGATGCCCATGAAATAGTGGTTGTTGTCGACGTATCCCGAGTGCCGCGCCGAGCCGAGCCAGCGCGCGACCTGCGTTTTCTCGGTTGCGCTGAAGGGCGTCCACAGGTGCTCCATCGCGATTTGCAGCGCGAGACAGAGGAGCCCCATTTCGACATGAATCTGATGGTAGTTGGCGTCCGGTCCCCACGATTGCGGACCATCCTCTTGCGTGCCGAGCAGCAGCGCCTGGCGAAACCACGCGGAAATTTTTTCGCGAAAGGCGAGGGCGCCATCGTCCGGTTTGCCGGACTTCCCGTCGATCTCGGGCGCGCTCTGCAGATAATGCGCGGCGAGCAGCATGGGGCGCGCGACGGATTCGAGACGGTCGGAATTCGTGCCGTTGGCTGAGGCCGGCCCGTGGATGTCGAGCGACGCGCGTTCCGGCGTCATCAGTTTCGCCAGTGGCTCGAGCAATCGCCGAGCCTGTTCGCGCCAGTGCCGATACGTCGCAGGCACCGCGTCGTTCGAGCCGGAATTCAGCGCTGTCGTGCCCACCTGACTGAAAGCCGAGGGAAGCGCCGCCGCCGCGCCCGTAAGCGCAGCCATTTTCAAAAATTGTCGACGAGCAAGTGACATGGGGTCGGGGAGTGCTGACCGTAAGTCATCCCCGCCCAACCCCAACAGCCCGCTTACTCACACAGGTGTGGAAAGCGAAGGAAGAATGAAGAAGGCGGAAGGCTGAAGGGCGAAGGCTGAAGGCGGAAAAGCTGAAGGGCGGCAGGATGGAATAAGGGATTTTCATCTTGCCGGACGGCCTCCGAGGGTAG
This sequence comes from Opitutaceae bacterium, assembly GCA_035765635.1. Lineage (GTDB taxonomy): Bacteria > Verrucomicrobiota > Verrucomicrobiia > Opitutales > Opitutaceae > EW11. The sequence continues at coordinate 28,696 of DASTWZ010000006.1, read as the reverse complement.
GGCGAGACCTCAGGGCGAGCCGCTCACGTCGCCCGCATCTAGCCCTGTCCAAAAACCTTTCGTTTTACCTCTGAGGCGATTCGTTTCCAGATGATGCGAAACGCGGAATAAACGTTACGGCTCGTCCAGAGGCCTCGCCCTACCTACTGAAGATAAATTCCTCCTTCAGCTTTCAGCCTTCGCCCTTCAGCCTTTCCAAATCGTTTTCCCCGGCAGCCAGTGGCCTTCGACGTGGATGCGCTGGGGGTTTGCGGGGATGCCGCGCTCCTGGCGGTGGATCATGCCGATGAGGAAATCCACCGCGACGCTTCCGATGCCGGGCGAATTCTCGATCACGCCGGCCAATTCAGTTTGCGCCGACGGCAGCAGGGGACACGCCACGCCGATCTCCTCCGGAACTTTCCAGCCGATGGAACGCAACACATCGAGAAAGTGATAATTTCCCGTCACCACCGCATCCGGCTTATGCGCCCGCAACCACTGCAGCACCGCGCCTTGGTCGGTGTACGGCGCGTTCAACGTCGGGACAGGACTGGCGTTTCCCGCGAGGTGCTGCTCCACGAGATAACCCGCGAGATAATTGTGGTCCGTGCGCAGGTCGTGATCGCCGTCGAGCGCCAGCCCGATGCGGCGATAACCCGCCGCGCGTACCTCGTGCACGGTCTGTCGCATCGCACGATATTGCGTCGCGCTCACCGTGTGCAGCCGCGGCGTCGCGAGCGTATAGCCGAACGTCACCGCAGAAAAATTCTGCCATGGAAAATCGAGATTCGTTTCCGGCCGTGGTTGAGGACAAAGCAGCACGCCCGACACGCCGCGACTCTCTAATATTTTCGCCAGCCGCGTCGGTGTCATCCCGGGCGCATTGAAATCGAACACTTCGAGCTGAAACCCATAACGTTTCGCCTGAGCCGCGGCGCCCTCGAAATAATCGCTGAAATGCGGCCGCAAATTCCGGTCGCGCCAATTGAATCCGTGCGCTGAATTCGTCAGCCACGCCAGCGTGCCGTGAAATGTCGCAGGCCGCTGCCGCGAGCGGTACGCCGCCAGCGCGGACAGCATGGGGTCGGGTGAATACCCCAGCTCCGCCGCGATCTTCAAAATGCGTTCGCGCGTCTCCGGCGGAATATGGGGATGACCCTTCAATGCCATCGAAACGGTCGCGCGATGCACCCCGGCGCGCTTGGCGATGTCTTGTTGAGTGACGCGGCGCTGATCCATGACGCGACCTCTAAGTGGCCGCGCGAAACAAGGGCGAGCACTATCTAAAAAACACCATGCACCACGACCCCGTTTCTCCCTGTTGTCACTTGTGCTACTAGCGCCGCGATTGTCTGCAGAATTGTTTTGGCGACGACTACACACGTTCGGAATCGCCGGCTCGACCAGCCGCGAGTCCGCCGGCGTCACGCCACTTCGTGCGCCGCGTAGATCGAACCATTCGTTCCCTAACTCCCCGCCTCCCCCATGATAAGCCCCGCGAAACACGAGCGAACTCCCCGCATCGTGCCCGCCGCAGCGCTGCTGCTTTTTCTCAACACGCTCCCGCTTGCCGAAGCTCAAGTGGCGCGTCCCGCCGACGCGTCGAGCGCCGCGGCCTCCACCACGGATGCCGCATCGTCCGACAGCCGCGAAGAGACGATCGAGCTTTCGCCCTTCGTCGTCACGTCCGAGGAAGACGAAGGCTACACCGCGAAAAGCACGCTCGCCGGCACGCGCATCCGCACCGATCTGCGCGATGTCGGTTCCTCGATCTCCGTCATCACGCCAAAGTTTCTGCAGGACACCAACTCGACGAACATCGAGCAATTGTTCGTCTACGAAACCGCCCTCGAGGTAAACGGGCAGGGCGGCAACTATCTCGGCCGGGGCGATGGCACGTTTCTCACATCCACCGACATCAATCAACCGAGCAACTCCACTCGCGTCCGCGGCTTGGACAACGCCGACAACACGCGAAACTTCTTTCTCTCCTCGATTCCGCTCGATGCGTACAACGTCGGCCGCATCGACGTGCAGCGCGGTCCGAATTCCATCCTCTTCGGCATCGGCAGCCCGGCCGGCATCTACAATTCCACGTTGAACGTCGCGTCCTTCAAGGACTCGAACAAGATCCAGAACACGATCGGAAGTTTCGGCACGGTCCGCACCTCGGCCGACCTGAACAAGGTGCTGCTCAAGAAGGAACTCGCGATCCGTCTCGACGCGGTCGACGACGAAACGAAATACCGCCAGGATCCCGCGTACAAGACCAGCAAGCGCGTCTACGGTACAGTAAAGTGGGATCCGTCCTTTTTGAACCACGGCTCCGCGCACACCTCGATCACCGCGAACTACGAAACCGGCAGCATCGTAGGCAACGCGCCGCGTGGCTCACCTCCAGGCGATATGATAACGCCGTGGTTCACCGACCCGGCTTTCGCCGATCCGGCTAATTCGGGTCAACGGTTAACCTATGATATCTACCCCGCGGTGACCACCGGCGCGTCAGGACCGAATCCATGGCTCGGCACTCCAGGCAATCGCGTCTTCGGCGGCATCGTCACGGAATACGTCGACGGAAAACCGACGATCAGTTTCCCCGGCTCCGCCAAATCCTGGCCCGCCTCCGGTGCGCTGCCCTCGCCGTACAGCGTGGCGAATCCGGTGCGCGGCATTGTCGACTACGGCACATATCGCGGAAATTTGCCGCTCGTGACCGAGACCGATCGTGCCGCGCGAAAACTCGGCGCGTGGAAATCGAAATCTCTGACCGATCCGTCGATTTTCAATTTCTACGACAACCTGCTCGAAGGTCCGAACAAGCAGGAATACACGAAATTTCACGCGTCGAATTTCACGCTTTCGCAGACGTTCTGGGACAATCGCGCCGGATTTGAACTGGCCTACGACAAGCAGTTCGTGCGCTCGGGAAATTACAATTTCCTGTCGCAGGACGCAGCCAACATAACGATCGACCTGAGCCGCACGCTGCCCGATGGCTCGCCCAATCCCGGCGCGGGCCGGCCGATGATCATCGCCAACGGCGGTTCCGGCGGCGTGGGAAATTTCACCAACCGCGACACGAAAGCCATGCGCGCACAGGGTTTCGCGGAACTGAATTTCGCCGACTTCATGTCGCGCGATTCGTGGGTCACGAAAATTTTCGGCCGCAATAATTTCACAGGCCTGCTCTCACGGCAGGAAAACGACACGGACTCGCGGCGCTGGATTCGCTGGCACCTCGACCAATCGTTCGCGCCCAATGCGTCCAACTCCGTCGGGTCCGCCAGCAAGGATAATAATCTCTATATTTACCTCGGTGACTCGCTGCTCGGCGCCAACAGCCGCGCGTCTGCGTCGGGTCTCAATCTGAGTGGCGTCAAGGAGACGATCTATCCTGTCACTGGCGGCACGGTGAATGTCTACAACAACGTCACGAAGACGTTCGTGTCGATTCCACTCGCGCTGTTGGACAACGACGCGATTTCCGACGACGCGAAGCGTGAATACACCGCCGCCACGCGTGTGAACGATATTGTGAAATCGCGCGCGTTCGTCTGGCAGGGCTATTGGTTCGGCGGAAATATTGTCCCGATGATCGGCCTGCGCCACGACGCTGACGACAATCGTTTCGTCAAAGCTCCGCTCGGTCCGAATCAAGCCGTTTACGGACTGGACACCGTCGCGTACGAGCTGCCGAAGAGTAAAGCCGAGATCAGCCCGCAGAAAGGATTGACCAGCACGACGGCGAATTCGCGCACTTTCAGCATTGTCGGACATACGCCGCAGTTTCTTCGCAACCACCTGCCGTTCGGACTCGACGTCAGCCCGTTCTATAATCGCTCGGAAAACATCCAGGCTCAGCCGGGGCGGGTAGATGTAGTGGGTTCTCCAATACCGAATCCGCAGGGGACCACGCGCGAGTACGGCGTGCGCATCTCGGCGCTGGACGACAAAATCTCCTTCCGCTGGGCGCATTTCAAAACCGCCGCGACGAACATCAATTCGTCCGCGATCGGCAGCGCGCAATTCGAGATCGGCCATTCCGAAGCCTTCGGCCAGGCCGCCATGCACGACTACCGTGATAACCCCGGCAAAGGACAATTCTCCGGAAAAATCTACGGCATCACGTCGTCGGGTCAGCCGCTGACCTGGCGCCCCGATGGACCATTGAAGCAAAGCGGCGCGACGTACACGTACACCCAACAGGAAATCGACGACACGTTCGCGAAAGAACAAGCCTCCATCGCCGCGTGGGCGTCCGCTCCGGTGCCGCAGACGTTTCAAGATATTTGGGGACTGAGCCTGTATTCAGATGCTGCATACGCCGCTGCCTTCGCCGCGAATCCCGCGCAGCCGCCCGGCGGTGTTTACAGCAACAATCCCGGTGTGACGGTGACGCAGGACCAAATCTCGACCGGCGACGAATTCGAACTGACCGCGACGCCGATCAAGGGGCTGGATCTGACCATCATGGTTTCGAAAGTGAACGCCGCCCGCGAAAATCTCGCGCCGAGTTTCGTCAAGTGGGCCACGGAACGCTGGGAGTTTTTCCAGGGTCCGGCCGGCGACATGCGCGTGAGCGCCGAGAGCGACGGCGAGGGCAACTCCACGGATTATCCGGGCCACAACGGCGACACCGTGCGCAATCTCTACAAGAACGTCATGGCGAACATTCTGTTTCAACAACGCAGCGCCGGCATGACTGTCGCCGAGTTGAAGCCGTGGCATTTCAGCGCGGTGGCGAACTATGCCTTCCAGAGCGGACCCTTGCGCCACGCCAACATCGGCGGCGCCGTGCGCTGGTCCGACCGGAGCAACACCGGCACCCCGGTGAAAATGGAGGCCGACGGCGTGAACGCCTATTTCGACGTGGCGAATCCCTACAAAGGAGAGACGGAAACCATCGTGGATCTGTGGGTCGGCTATAACTGGAAGTTCTTCCGCAAGTTCACCTGGCGCACCCAGCTCAACGTGCGCAATGTCTTCGCAAAGGATGATCTGATTCCGGTGACCGTACAGCCCGACGGCACGCCTGCGGGATACCGCATCCCCGAGCCTCGGACCATCGCGCTCACGAACACGCTGGAATTCTGAGCGCGCGTTTTGCCCGCTCTGCGCGCTGCGCCCGCGAGTCGCTCGATTCGCGGGCATTAAGCGAGCCGCCGGTAAATGCCTCGTGTTTCATCGTCCGCCCTAGTTGACAGGGCGGATTTCGCTTTTTCAGTACCCAACAGATCAACTACTTGCGCGTTCTAAAGTCAGAACGGACACCCCATTGCGGCTGGTAGTGCGGTTGGGTTTCAACCCAGTACCGGCCTGTTCCCCCTGGTCCAGCCGGTTCATTGGCATATCTGCCTATTCCCCCCAAGAGATACGGCCCGTTCACTCCCCGTGGCTGAGCCGTCAGCAGACCTAACCGCAAAAATGAAGAAACCGTCCCCTAAAACCGCGCTGTTACTCGCCACGGCTTCCGTGTGCCAGTTAGCGCTCGCTCAGACCGCACCGAGCAATGCCACTGGCAGCAACTCGAGTGAGGAAGAGATAATTACCCTGTCGCCCTTCGAGGTGAGCAGTGCGAAAGACACCGGCTACGCCGCCACCGAAACCCTGGCGGGCACTCGCATTCGTACCGACCTGAAGGACGTCGCGTCCTCCATCTCCGTCGTCACGAAGGAATTCATGACGGACATCGGTGCGACGGATAGCGCCACGCTCCTTCAATACACGCCGAACGCCGAAGTCGCGGGCACTCGCGGCACCTATGCTGGTCTCGGCAATGCAACGGGGGTTGATGAAACCGCTGTGCTTCGTAACCCGAACCTCAACAATCGCGTTCGCGGTTTGGCTACTGCCGACAACACCCGCGACTTCTTTGTCACCGACATCCCTTGGGATTCTTACAACGTTGACCGCGTCGACATCCAGCGCGGACCGAACTCAATCCTCTTCGGTCTCGGAAGTCCGGCGGGTATCGTGAACGCGTCGATCAATAACGCCACGTTCCGTAATCTCGGCAATGTCGAGTATCGCTTCGGTTCCTACGGCACGCAGCGCGCCAGCCTCGATCTCAATCAGGAGCTGATCAAGAACGTGCTCGCCGTGCGCGTCGACGGCCTCTGGAGCGAAGAAAAGTATCAACAGGATCCCGCTTTTCAGCACACGAAGCGCGAATTTGCCGCGATTCGTTTCGATCCGGATCTCTTCAAAAATCGCGCCTTCCATACCAGCTTCAAAGCCAAGTATGAGCACGGCGACATCAGCGCGAATCGTCCGCGCATCACCCCCCCGACGGATAGCATCTCAGCTTGGTTCCGCCCGGTCGACACGACCAGCATGAATGGTGGCATGGGCAAGTTGTCCATCACCGACCCGTATGCTCCCGGCGCAAACCCTGCGTCCCTCAATCCCTGGCTCAGCGCCTACGGCAATCAGCAGCAGCCGATCTGGTTTATCGATGGAACGACGAACAAACTGTACCAGATCTACGGCGGTTACGTGAACGCCGGCGCTTTGGACAACGCCGGTAAAAACCGTGGCTCAGGCAACAGCCTCATCGGTCAGCGTTTCTCGAACGAATTCTACAACCTGACCAATCTCTCAAGCTACGCGACGAACGCCAAGATTGCGGGTTATCAGTACGGTCAGTACCGCAACCAATCCCTTCAAGATTCGAGCATCTTTGATTTCTATAACAACCTGATCGACGGCCCGACCAAGAAAGAGTGGGAACGCTGGACAGCGTACAATCTCGACTTCTCGCAAACTGCTTGGGACGACCGACTCGGCGTAGAAGTCAGCTACGACAAACAGAAGTACCGCCGCGGTGGTCAACAGCTGTTGAATAATCCGCAGCTCACGATCGATATTCAACAAACGAACCAAGATCTGACGGCCAACCCGAACTTTGGTCGGCCCTATGTCACGGCAGGTCCGGGCAGCGGCTCATCCTACGAAAGTGATCGCCGCTACCTGCGCGGTTCGCTCTTCGGCGAATTGCGTGCGAGCGACTTCTTCAAGAACGAGTTTCTCGTTAAACTTCTCGGTCGCCAGCGCCTCAATGGCGTCTTCAGCGATGAAGATTATAAGACGGAAAATCGCAGCTGGAACATGTACGCAAATAGCCAGGAATGGGCCGCTTATTGGACCCAGACCACCGGTGCTTCGTCGGATTTCAAAGATCGTCCACCGATCTCGGCGATTTATCTAGGACCTTCTCTGGCCAGCGCGAGCTCGGCGTCCGGCGCAAACATCCCTGGAATCACGGCTCCAATCGTGCTGAACAGTGGAAACGTCTATCAGTTCAACGCGACATACCTAAATCCACCGGGCGTCGCTTTGACCGATCCATGGACGGTCCCGTCGAATCTGTTGACGGTTTTCGATCCGGCCACCGCTACGACGCAGGCCTCGAATCCGGCCAATTACATTGGCTGGAATACCAATGTCGTGGACAAGCTGCTCGTCTACGCCGATGGCGCCGATCCGCGTCTGACAACGGTCGCGCAGAAGAATCAGCGCACGACCCGTTCGTGGGCTGGAAGCTGGCAGGGTTATCTGTGGAACGACGCGATCGTCCCGACCCTCGGTTGGCGCTATGACCAGGTCAAGGGCCGCGGTGTAACTGCGGCGCCCGTGACTGCAAACCGGGCCATGCTCAACCTTGATCCGACCACCTATAAACTGCCGGACGCCTATCCCGACAATCAGATATTCAAAGATCACTCGACGGCTGGCGGCGTGGTGGTGCACTTCAATAAACTTCTCGGTAGCCATGATATTCTGCCGCTGAACATTAGCGCCTCCTACAACCGCTCGAACAACTTCCAGGTCACCGACATTCGTCGTGACATTTATGGAAAGCCTCTGGCCAATCCGACCGGCTCGACCAAGGAGTACAGCGTCCTGTTGTCCACGAAAGACGGCAAATACTCGTTCCGCGTGACCAAGTATAAGACCGGTATCGTGAACGACAGCACTTCGGTGGACCTCACTGGCTTGGCGGGTGCGATCACCCAAGGCATCAAGTTCCGCAATGTGTTCCTGTATCAAATGTCCGGATACACCTGGGACACGCGTGAGCAGACGGTGCAGAACCCGGGTCAGCGCTACTTCTGGACTCCCGCTTACATCAACGCCGCGGGCCGCCCGGTGGCCGACTTGAACGGCAGCCCAACGCCTCCCGCAGGCGCCACGCTGGAAACTCAGGCCGAAGCCGATGCCCATCGCGATGCCTCGATTCGCGCGTGGAACGATATCCAAAAGACGCTCGACGCGAAGGGCTTCTTCTCTGCCTGGAATTACACCCCGACCACGCTCGCCGCTCTGACGGATCGCGCAACGTACGCGGCGACCTTGACCACCAACGGTTCCCCGGACGGCAAGCCGATTCCTGCCGCGCAGTACATGCCGGCGATCGCCTCTCTCGCGAGCTACACGGCGACTCGCCCCTCCGGTTTGACGGTGACCTCCGACACGCAGTCGAAGGGTTACGAGTTCGAACTCGTGGCGAATCCCACGCCCAACTGGCGTCTCCTGTTCAACGCATCCGAAACCGAAGCGGTTCGTTCCAACGTCGGTGGCGCTGATCTCGATTCACTCGTCGCGTACATGGACCTGCAAATGGCAGGGATCGCCGGTGACATGCGTCAGTTCAACGGTAACTACGTCGCTTCAAACGAAGTTCGCCAAAACTACGCGAACTGGCGCGGTCAGTACACGTTGTTGAAATTGCAGGAAGGCGCATCTGTTTCCGAACTCCGCAAGTGGCGCTACAACGTGGTGACGAATTACTCGTTCACCCACGGCGCCATCAAGGGTCTCGGCATCGGCGCGAGCTACCGCTGGCAGGACCGCGTGGTCATCGGCTATCCGGTTATTTCGGGCGCCAACGGCCAGGCCAGCTTCGATCTGAGCAAGCCGTTCTACGGCCCGTCGGAAGACGCGTTCGATGCGTGGATCAGCTACGAACGGAAGCTCACCAAGCGGCTGACCTGGAAAATCCAGCTCAACGGACGCAATCTCTTCGGAAAAGAAGAGCTCATCCCGATCTCGGTTGAACCCGACGGCAAGACCTGGGCCGCCGCGCGTATCGCTCCGAATCGCGAGTGGTTCGTCACGAACACGCTGGAGTTCTAATCTGAATTCAGTCTCGAGCCCGGCGGAAAAAATCCGCCGGGCTTTTTTGTTTTTGTGAACCAATCTCCTCGCACCATGCGTCAAGCCGTTCAAACCGTGATTCGAAAACAGATTCTCACCGCCTTCTTCGCCGCCGTGTGCATGGGAAGCATGGGAAGCGCCGCTCGTGGAAGTGAAGCGGTCGCAGTCCCGCGCGAACGCGTTCTCCTCGACGATGGCTGGCGCTTTCACAAGGGCGACGCCTCCGAGAAGGCCGGCTTGCTCTACGACGTGCGCCCCGCGGTGAAGGACTACCGCAGCGATGTTGCGGCGGACGCAAAACCCCAGGACGCCGAAAAGGCCGATGCTGCGTCCATCCAGGTTCTCAAGCCTTGGATTCTCCCAACCGGAAACGCGTTCATCAAAGATCCCGCCCGCCGCCACATGCGCCCGAGCGCAGAACCGCTGGGCGAAATTCCGTATTCGAAAAACGACTACGACGACGCCGGCTGGCGCAAAATCAATTTGCCGCACGACTGGGCCATCGAGGGCCCGTTCATCGTCGAGGGCGACTTCGGCGGAATGGGCCGGCTTCCGACCGCAGGCATCGGCTGGTATCGAAAGAAGGTCGAAATTCCCGCCTCCGATTCCGGCAAATCGATCTTCCTCGAGGTCGACGGAGCCATGTCCTACGCCGCGGTTTGGCTCAATGGCCATCTCGTCGGCGGCTGGCCCTATGGCTATTCATCATGGCGGGTCGATCTCACGCCGTACGTGAAGTTCGGCGGCGAAAATCAACTGGCCGTCCGACTCGACAACCCGCCGGCGTCGTCTCGCTGGTATCCCGGCGCAGGAATTTATCGCAACGTCTGGCTCGTCAAAACGCAGCCGGTGCGCATCGCGCAGTGGGGCACTTTTGTGACCACTCCAAAAGTTTCCCGCGAATCCGCCACGATCGCGCTGCAGGTCGTCGTTGAAAATGCCTCGAAAGAAAAAATCGAGGCGAGCGTCGAAACGGAAATCTTCGAAGTCGACGCTCGCGGCGAAAAAACAGGCAGCGCCGTCGCGCGTATCAAGAAAGCCACTACAACGATCGATCCCGCGGCGAGCACGGAGGTGAAGGGTTCCGTGGTCTTGGCCAATCCGAAACTCTGGGGACCGCCGCCCACCCAACAACCGCATCGCTATGTGGCGGTCACTTCCGTCGCGTCCGACGGAAAAGTCACCGACGTATGCGAGACATGCTTCGGTATTCGCTCCGTTCGTTTCGATGCGAACGCCGGTCTTATCGTCAACGGCGAGCACATCCGCGTTCAAGGGGTCAACCAGCATCACGATCTCGCAGCGCTTGGGTCCGCGTTCAACGTCCGCGCGGCCGAGCGGCAGCTCGAGATGCTCCGCGAACTCGGCTGCAACGCCATTCGCATGAGCCACAATCCACCGGCGCCAGAGTTGCTCGAACTCACGGATCGCATGGGATTCCTCGTGATGGACGAGGCGTTCGACGTCTGGGTCCGCAAGAAAACGCCGCTCGATTTGCATCTCATTTTCCCCGACTGGCACGAACAGGATTTGCGCGCCATGGTCCGCCGCGATCGGAATTCTCCGTCGGTCATCTTGTGGAGCGTGGGCAACGAAGTTGGCGAGCAGTACACGGGCGAGGAGGGCGCGAAGGTCGCCAAAGAGCTCCGCGACATCGTGCGCGAAGAAGATTCAACGCGCCCGATCACGGCCTCCGCGAATTTCGCGAAACCGAACATGCCGTTTCCCGCGGTCTTCGACGTGATCAGTTTGAATTACCAAGGGGAGGGCATCCGCGACACGCCGATGTTCGCCAACACGGACCGCGTGCGCACGCCTCCGCTTTACGATGCGTTTCACGAGAAGTTTCCCGGCAAGATGATTTGGAGCAGCGAGACCGCGTCCACGTTAAGCACGCGCGGCGCGTACTTGTTTCCGGTGACGCCCGACAACAGCAGTCCCATACGAGCCGGGATGGGCGGCGACGAGCAGCATCACGTCGTGAGCGCGTATGAACTCTACGCGGTCGATTTCGGCAAATCGCCCGACAAGGTTTTCGCCGCGCAGGATCAGCATCCCTTCGTCGCCGGCGAGTTCGTCTGGACCGGCTGGGACCATCTCGGCGAGCCGACGCCGTACTATTCTTCGCGCAGTTCGTATTGTGGCATTATCGACCTGGCGGGTTTCAAGAAGGACCGTTTTTACCTCTACCAAGCCCGTTGGCGCCCGGAGCTGCCAATGGCGCACATTCTGCCGCATTGGACCTGGCCGGAGCGGGTGGGGCAGGTCACGCCGGTCCACGTCTTCACCTCCGGCGACGAGGCGGAGCTCTTTCTCAACGGCAAATCGCTCGGTCGAAAAAAGAAAGCGCAGTACGAATATCGTCTGCGTTGGGACGATGTCGTCTATGAGCCTGGCACCTTGGAAGTCGTGGCCTATCGCGATGGAAAAAAATGGGCCACGGACACGATGAAAACCGCTGGAGCGCCCGCGCGGCTCGAGGCCCAGGCCGATCGCACGCAAATCGCCGCCGACGGCCGCGACTTGAGTTTTGTCACTGTGCGCATCGTCGATGTTAACGGCAGAGTTGCGCCACGCGCTGACAACCGAATCACCTTTTCCGTCGAAGGTCCGGCCGAAATCGTCGCCACCGATAACGGTGATCAAACCAGTTTCGAGCCATTCCCATCTCCGCAGCGAAACGCCTTCAACGGCCTCTGTCTCGCCATCCTTCGCGCCAAACCCGGCGCCTCCGGAAAAGTCATTCTCAAAGCCGCCAGCCCAGGCCTCGACCCCGCCACCCTAGAAATCGAAACCCGCTAACAACGGTTAGTTTTTTGGTTTCCCACGAATCACACGAAGAACACGAAATCGTAATACCATTGTCCCACGGAATGCACGGAAAACACGGAATAGAATTCAGACTCCCGGATTTCCGTTATTTGAATTCTTCCGTGTCGTCCGTGCCTTCCGTGGGCAAATGGTTCGGCTATTTCGTGCCCTTCGTGTGATTCGTGGGCATATCTTTATTTTTTACCTATGAACTCGTCACACCGTTCCCTGACTCTGCTTTCCGCAGTGGCCGTGTTGTTTCTCGCGGGCTCGCTCTTTGCGCGCACGCCGGCCGACAAGCCGCTCGAGCGCACGGATCCAAACTCGCAGCTCGCCCATCAACAACTCCTCGACAAAGCCCATCATGGCCACATCGATGTCTACTTCCTCGGCGACTCGATCACCCGTCGCTGGGGCGGGACGGACTACCCGAAATTTCTAGAGAACTGGAAAGAGAACTTCTTTGGCTGGAACGCGGCCAACTTCGGCTGGGGCGGCGATACCACGCAGAACATCCTCTGGCGTCTGGAAAACGGCGAACTCGATGGCGTCAACCCGAAGGTGATCGTGCTGCTCGCCGGTACAAACAACGTCGGTCGAACTCCCGTGCCCGAGCGAACCGATGGCGTGCCGAAGGGAATCAAGGCGATCCTCGATCTCTGCCAGGCCAAGGCGCCCAATGCGACGATCATCCTCATGGCCATCTTCCCGCGCAATGACGGCCCGGATGACAGCGCCAATCGCGCGATCGACAAAATCAACGAAAAGATCGCCACGTTCGCCGACGGAAAACGCATCCGTTTCCTCAACATCAACGACCGTCTGGCCGATCCGTCCGGCAAACTCCACGAAGGCATCGCCGTCGACAAACTGCACTTGACGGAAAAGGGGTATCAGATTTGGGCCGACGCGCTGAAACCAATATTGACCGAACTGCTCGGAGCTCCGGCAAAAACAGACCTTGCACCACCCCCGACAGGCGATCCGAAATCAGCCAAATAAACCTCACCTCATGATTACTGCGCTTCGTTCCTGCTTTCTCCTAGCCCTCGCCTCCGCGGTTGCACTCACCGGCTGCAAACGCAGCACGCCATCTGCCCAGAATGCGACGGCTGGCGGCGCCTCGAATGCGGCGATCAAACTCGGTTTCCTCGTGAAACAACCCGAGGAACCGTGGTTTCAGTACGAGTGGCGTGGAGCCGAGAAAGCCGCGGCGAAGTACAATTTCACGCTGATGAAAAGCGGCGTGAAAGACGGCGAGGCGGTCTTCGCTCAGATGGAAAATCTGTCCGTCGCCGGTGCGCAAGGCTTCGTGATCTGCACGCCGGATGTTCGCCTCGGGCCGCAAATCATGGCGAAAGCGAAACAGGCGGGATTGAAGGTCATCACGATCGACGACCAGTTTCTTCAGCCCGACGGCTCGATCATGAAGGACGTGCCTTATCTCGGCATGTCCGCCAGCCAGATCGGTCACGCGCAGGGCGAAGCCCTCATCGCCGAGTACAAGAAACGCGGCTGGTCTCCCGAGGAAACCGCTGCCTGCGTCATCACGTTCGAGGAACTCGATACGGCGCGCGAACGCACGGACAACGCGATCGTTGCGCTGAAGGAGGCGGGTTTCCCCGAAAGCCAGATTTTCAAGGCGCCGCAGAAAACGACGGACATTCCAGGGAGTTTCGATGCCGCGAACATTCTTCTCACCCAGAAACCCAACGTTAAACACTGGCTGATTTCGGGCATGAACGACAGCGCTGTGCTTGGCGCAGTTCGCGCGTTAGAGGGCCGCGGTTTCTCCGCGGAAAATGTCATCGGCATCGGCATCAATGGCACCGACTGCATCGACGAACTGCGCAAGTCGAAGCCGACCGGTTTCTTCGGGTCCATGCTGGTCTCCGCTCCCGCCGAGGGTTACGAGACTGCCGAGATGCTTTACAAATGGGTCAAGGACGGCACCACGCCTCCGCTTGAAACGCGCACGACAGGCATCCTCATCACCCGGGCGAATTTCGAAGAGGTTCTCAAACGCGAGGGGCTCATTCCTTGAACGCCAGCGCGGAGAATGACGCGCCGTATCTCGAATTCTGCGACGTCACGAAGGAGTTTCCCGGCGTCAGCGCGCTGAAGGGCGTGTCCTTCGGCGTGCGGCGCGGCTCCGTCCTCGCCTTGCTCGGCGAAAATGGTGCCGGCAAATCCACGCTCCTGAAAACGCTCAGCGGCGCTCATCGCCCGACGTCCGGCGCGCTCAAGATCGGCGGTTGCGAACATGTTTTCCAGAACACATCCGAGGCGATCGCGGCCGGCGTGGCGGTGATCTATCAGGAGCTGCACCTCGTGCCGGAAATGACGGTCGCGGAAAATATCTTCATCGGACATTTGCCGACTCGCCGCGGGTTGATCGATGTCAAGACGCTGCGCGACGATGCGACGAAACTGCTCCGCCGCCTCGGTGAAGAGATCGATCCTTCGCTGCCGTTGAAAAAGTTGCCGATCGGTCAGCGGCAGATGGTCGAGATCGCGAAAGCCTTGAGCCGCGGCGCCAGGGTTATCGCCTTCGATGAGCCAACGAGCAGTCTGTCCGCGCGCGAAATCGAAAAGCTTTTCGTCGTGATCAGAGACCTGCGTGCCCAGGGCTGCGCGATCCTGTACGTCACGCACCGCATGGAGGAAGTTTTCAATCTCTGCGATGCCTGCACTGTCCTGCGCGACGGACGGCATGTGAATTCACATGCGACCATGACCGGCCTCACGGCGGACACGCTGGTGAAGGAGATGGTCGGCCGGGACATCAATGATGTCTTCGGTTACACTCCGCGCGAGTTGGGCGAGCCGGCGCTCCAGATCGAAGGCGTTCAGGGCCCCGGCCTGCGCTCCGGCGTGAGTCTGAGTGTTGCGCGGGGAGAGATTCTCGGACTTTTCGGCCTGGTCGGGGCCGGGCGCACGGAGTTGCTCAAGGCACTCTATGGCGCAGTAAGGAAAACCGCCGGAACTGTGCGTATTCTGGAAACGGATACGCCGATCGATTCACCGCGCGACGCGATTCGCGCTGGTTTGGTTTACTGTACGGAAGATCGCAAAAAAGAAGGGATCATCCCGCTGGCTACGATTCAGGAGAACTGCAACATCAGCGCGCGGCGCCACCACGTGCGGCTGGGAGGCGTGATCAATGAACGATGGGAAGCGGAAAACGCGCGGGTCCAGATCGAGTCGCTGCGCGTCAAAACGCCCTCGCTGCAGCAGAAAATCAAGAACCTCTCCGGCGGAAATCAGCAGAAGGTGATTCTGGGACGTTGGCTTTCGGAGGACGTGAAGGTGCTGTTGCTCGACGAGCCGACGCGCGGCATCGACGTGGGTGCGAAAAGCGAAATCTATAAATTGATTTTCGATCTCGCCCGGCGCGGTCTCGGCATCGTTTTTGTTTCCAGTGATCTGCCGGAGGTCCTTGGCATGTGCGACCGAATCGCCGTGATGCGGCAGGGAGCGATCTCCGCGGTCTTCAGTCGCGCCGAGGCGCTGCCTGAAAAAGTTTTGGCTGCCGCGCTGCCTTTTGAAACCGCTTCACACTCATGACGACGACCCGGTCCAACTTTCTCGCCGATCTCCGCGATCGCGCCGGCATGCTGCTGATTCTCGCCGGCCTGATTTTGCTCTGCTCGTTTACCGTCACGGGTTTTGCGACGCCCCAGAATGTCACGAATCTCCTGCTGCAGGTCTCGACCGTCGGCATGGTGGCTTCGACGATGTTGTTCTGCCTGGCGTCGGGGAATTTCGATTTGTCCGTCGGCACGCTGATTCCCGCGGGTGGCGTGCTTTGCGCGCTGGTATTGAAGCATGGCGGAAATCCTTTTCTCGCCTTCGGAGCGGCTCTGGCGTTCGGCGCGGGGGTCGGACTGTGCAACGGAATCACCGTGGCGAAATTCAAGATCAATCCGTTGATCACCACGCTTTCGACCATGATGATGGTCCGTGGCGCCGCGTTTGTTTTTGCGGATGGAAAATCGATCGGTATCGGCAACGAGGCTACGCTGAATTTGGCCAACGCCGCTTTTCCGGTTTTTTACCGCGGCGATTCGAATGCGATTTTGTTTCAGATGACGACGCCTGTGTGGGTCTGCATCGTGTTGTTCGTTGTATTTGGATTTCTACTACAGCGCACCACGTTCGGGCGAAACACGCTGGCGATCGGTGGCAATGAGGAAGCGGCGCGGCTTGCCGGCGTGCCGGTGGATCGCGTGAAGATTCTGATTTTCACGCTGCAAGGCATGGTGGCGACGCTCTCCGGCGTGCTGCTTTCCGCGCGCATGGGCATCGGCGATCCGAAGACGGCGCAGGGCAGCGAACTCTCGATCATCGCGGCGTGCGTGCTCGGTGGCGTTTCGCTCAGCGGCGGCGTCGGTCGCATGAGTTACGTCGTGGCCGGCGTCTTCATCATGGGCATCGTGGAAAACGCGATGAACCTGCTGAACATCGGTTCGTTCTATCAATACATCGTGCGCGGCGCGATTCTCCTCAGCGCCGTCCTCTTCGACCAATTCCGCCAGAAAAAATAGGCGGGATTTTTTTTGCCCACGAATCACACGAAACACACGAAACAAACCTACAAACCATTTTCCCACGGAAGGCACGGAAGGCGCGGAAACGGAAAATGAATTCGGGTTCGAACCTTCCGAACCTTCCGTGCTTTCCGTGCCTTCCGTGGGAAATTTCCGAGGTTTGAGTTCGTGTGCATCGTGTGATTCGTGGGGAAAAAGATCGTCGTCTTAACCGGCCATCAGGGCTTTGAGGTCGGCTAGGCTGATTTTGGCGCTGGCTTCGTCGGAGGCTTCGAAGACGCCGGCGAGGAGGGCGCGTTTCGACTCCTGAAGTTGCAGGACTTTCTCTTCGACCGTGCCGGAACAGATCAGCTTGTAACTCGTCACCACGCGGGTTTGGCCAATGCGGTGCGCGCGATCTGTCGCCTGCGCCTCGACCGCGGGGTTCCACCACGGATCGAAATGCACCACGGTGTCGGCGGCGGTTAAATTCAAGCCCGTGCCGCCGGCTTTCAGCGAGATCAGGAAAACCGGAATATCTGGTGCTTGATTGAAACGATCCACTTCGGCCTGCCGCGCTTTGACCGGCATCGAGCCGTCGAGGTAGCAATAGGCCAGCTCCTGCTTTTCCAACTCGGCGCGGAGCAGCGCGAGGAGCGAGGTGAATTGGGAAAAGACGAGCAGGCGATGCCCATCGTCCACCGCTTCCTCGAGGAGTTCGCGGAATGTTTCCAATTTGGCCGAGTCTGTGGCGGAAATTGTCGCGCCATTCGGCAGCAATCGCGGATCGCAGCACACCTGGCGCAACCGCAGCAACTGCGTGAGCGTGGCGAAGCGTATTGAGTTTTCGGATGCGCCCTTCGCTTCGAGATCGATGAGTTCGCGTTCGGATTCTTCCTGCACGCGCCGATACAGAGCCGACTGCGCGGAAGAGAGTTCGCAATAGAGCACCTGTTCGATCTTCTCGGGCAGCTCCGGCGCGACGGCTTGTTTCGTGCGGCGCAAAATGTAGGGCGCGGTTTTCGCTCGGAGGCGTTCGTCGAACCAGGCTCGCTCGTCCCCGCGCGTGCCGGTCGGGACTTTTTCGAGGTAGCCCGGCATGAGCACCTCGAACAGCGAACGCAGATCATCCAGGCTGTTTTCCAGTGGAGTCCCGGTGAGCAGAAAACGTCCGCGACTCTGCAGTGCGCGCAACGACTGCGCGTTTTGCGTGCGGCGGTTTTTCAGATGCTGCGCCTCGTCCGCGATGATGCAGGCAAAATCGAAGTTTTCGAATGTCTCACGATCGCGCGCGAGTGTGCCGTACGAAGTGATGATCAGGTTTTGCGCGTTCGCCGTATTCACATTGGCGATACGGCTCGTGCCGTGATGGATGAAAGTGCGGAGTTGCGGGGCGAATCGCGCGGCCTCGCGCCGCCAGTTTTCCACGAGGGAAGCGGGGCAGACCACCAGGCTTGGGATGCGCGCATCGCGGTGAATCGCGGTCAGCAGCGCGAGCGCCTGGAGCGTTTTCCCCAAGCCCATTTCGTCGGCGAGAATCCCACCGAGCTTGTTGCGATAAAGGTGCCAGAGCCACGCCGCGCCGACGCGCTGATAAGGCCGAAGCTGCGCCGCGAGCGAGTCCGGCAGCGGGGCTGACGCGAGCTTCGTCAAATCGCGCAGCGCTTCGCTCCGGGCGCGCCATTCCGCGGGAGGCTGAAAATGCGGAGCGATATGTTCGAGAATGTCCTGCGCGTCCGCCAGCCGCGCAGCGCTCACCCGGTGCGTGCGCCGCGTGGCCAGACCGCCGCCGCCATCGCCGGCTAGTGCGCGCTGCGCGTCGCCTAGTTGCCGTAGCCGATCAGGATCGAGCAGGAAAACGCGGCCGTTGTCCTCGACGTAGCCGCGATTCGACGCGGCGGCGGACAGTATTTGATCTTCGGATACGCGGCCTGCGCGCAGGGCGAGCGTGACGTTGAAGCCGTCGCCATTCTCAATCGCGTCGCAGGCGATTTCGGCGAACTGCAGCTTGCTCGTGTTCTTCTCGAAATTCGCGGTGAAGTCGGCATGAAATTCGTCTTCGAGGCGCGCTCGGAAACGCGCGAGAAAGTTCAAAACCTTGTGCCGGTCGCGCAGCCACCATTTGCGATTCGAGGGCTCCAGCACGAAGCCGTTCGATTTCACCAAGTCCAGCGCCGCGGCGTAAGCGAAGGACTCGCGCGAGGGCAGGGTGATCGAAAGAAAATGCTCCGAGCCATCGACGATCAGCGCGCTTGACTCAGCTGAAGCCTCGCGCCCGCGACTCGCAGCGGGCGCGACCTGCCGCGTTGGCGCTGCAGCGGAGGGGGCAGTATTGGGCGCGCCGTTTGCCTCGGTCGGCGGTTTCGGTAATTGCAGATGCTCGCTGACGCCGCGAAGGAGCGGTCCGACCCAGAAGATCGGCTGCGCGGGCTGGTTGATCCAAAAGAAGACAGGTTGCCCCTGGAGCGTCGTGACAAATTGCTGAAGCTGAGCGCGCGTGAGCTGAAGAAAAGGCGGGGGCGTCGAGCTCCGACAGAGCGCCTGAAGCAGCGCGAGCGCAGGCAGCAATTCAGGCGAGGGTGCTTTCGCGAGGTCCACCTCTAGTTTGACCGCGATCGCATCGCGTGGCGCAGCGGCGGCCAAGTTTGGCGGAAGGAAGAAACGGAGCATCGCGCCCACGAATCACACGAAGGACGCGAATGCAATCCGCGGAGCTTTCCCGCCCAAAACCTTGGCGTCGCGAAACGAGAATTCCCAGATATGGGCTTCCTGAAATTCCAGACGCTCGGCGTTTTTCGCGCTGGGCATCATTGATCGAGCTTGTCTGCCTTAACGCGTTCGAGGCTAACGACTCGACGTGAAGCGAAAAATTTGCGGAATAAAAACGATGCTTCGATCTCTCATCTCCATATGAGCCAAGAGGCCTTCGTGCAGATTGTGGATGCGCACTATTCCGCGCTCTATCGTTTTGCCCTGAGTCTCTCGCGCAGCGAGGCGGACGCCTCCGATCTGACCCAGCAGACCTTCTATGTCTGGGCCACGAAGGGGCACGCTTTGCGGGAAGTCGGCAAAGTGAAATCGTGGTTGTTCACGACGCTCTATCGCGAATTTCTCCGCGGCCGCCGGCGCGGCGAGCGTATCACTTCTCTTGATACAACGCCGGAAGCCGAGACCGCCGCGGTCGAGCCGGAAGCGCTCGAAGCGATGGACAGCCAGGCGGTGATGTCCGCGCTGCAGGACGTGGACGAAGTCTTTCGCGCGCCGCTCACGTTATTTTATTTACAGGAACTGTCTTACCAGGAAATCGCCGAGGCCCTCGAGATACCGATCGGCACCGTGATGTCGCGACTTTCGCGAGGCAAAGCCCAGCTCCGCGCCCGCTTGAACGAAAAACGAGGAGCGACGAATGTCGTTTCTTTCCCAACCGCGAAGGACGAGACGGCCAATGGATAACCAAGAGGCACAATTCATCCTGAGGGCCTATCGCGCCAACGGCGCCGACGCGACAGATCCGGCCTTCATCGAGGCGCTCGAGCAGGCTCGGCGCGATCCCTCTCTCGGCCGCTGGCTCGAGCAGGAGCAGGCGCTGGACGAAGTCATCTCGCGCAAGCTGCGCGCCATCGCGCCGCCGGCGGAGCTGCGCAAAAATATTCTCGCCGGGGCGAAGGCCAGCCGGCGCCGTGAGACGCGCGCGTGGTACAACTCGCCGGTTATTTATGCGCTGGCCGCCTGCGTGGTGATCGTCGCCGGACTGTCGTTTCTGTGGCCGAATTTCAACGGGGCGCGTGATCGGACCAAGTTTGCCGAATTGGTGATCAACGATGCGCTGCACGAACAGCACACCGCGAAGTCGCTCGAAGCGGCCTCGACGTTGCGTAATTACATTTCGAATACATCGCACCGCCTTGCCGCGGCGCCGATGCCGGTCAACCGCGAGAAAATGGAGGAGCTCGGCTGCCGCACGCTGACGCTGGGCGGACATGAGGTCGCGGAGGTCTGTTTCGCCCGCGCCGGCTTGGTGTATCATTTGTACATCACGCCGCGCATGAAGGCGCTCGGCTCCGAGCCGAAGTTCTTCGAGCACGACGGCGGCGCCGCCGCTGGTTGGAGCGACGCAAGAAATTCCTACGTCGTCGCGACCACGTCGGGTCTCGCCGCCTTGCAGAAGATCCTCTGACGGCAGTGGTGACGCGATTTCGTCGACGGTTTGCCGCTTTGGCCGACGCTCGGCGGGCCGAGTGCGCCTTTCCAAGGCGCAGAAGGCTCTGGGAGCGCTGGCGTCCTCGCCGGCATTGTTCGACGCGTTAAGAACAACAACTTTCCCAAGGATTCACCTTACCGTAAGCCTCGCGGCGATCGAGTCCGTCCGCGCCCTGTGGCGCGGACATTAGAGAGGTTGGCCGGCGAGGACGCCAGCGCTCCCAGTCGCAAGCGTCGTCTCTTATGCAAGAGGGCATTCGGCGTTCAGCCATTCTGCCTTCTAACTTCTTACTTCTTCATTAGCCCTGGCGTCCACGCCAGGGCGTGGGCGAATGCTCATCATCTGCGTGGCGACGATATCTCGATAGGTGTTCGCGATGCGACCCGCTTTTACCGCGTCTCCAACGAGGCGCTTCACTTGCGACCACACTGCCGGGTAGGCCACGTCGCCCGGATGCAGGCTCACGCGCAGCAACGACTGCCGGCGCAAAGAACGCGCCAGCGACGGATTCCACACCCGCGACGCGCTGCGCCGCCAA
Organism: Opitutaceae bacterium; assembly: GCA_035765635.1. Classification (GTDB taxonomy): domain Bacteria; phylum Verrucomicrobiota; class Verrucomicrobiia; order Opitutales; family Opitutaceae; genus EW11. The sequence continues at coordinate 7,476 of DASTWZ010000006.1, read as the reverse complement.
CCGCTTCGCGTGCTGTAGCAGAGACTCGTGCTGAACAGCGCGGGTGCGCCGTCGGACAGCGCGTCGACGGATTTTCGCGTCACCGTGTAGGCGAAACCGAGTTCCCGTAGAATCGTTTTCGTGTGCGCCGCGAGCAGCCACGCGGGGGCGATAAAGCCGACCGTCGGCCAGTTCAACTCGTCGAAAAGCTTGCGACCCTCGATCAATCGCCGCCGCGTCTCCTCTGCGTCGAGCACGCGAAACTCCGCCTCGTGCGAGGTATAAAAGCGCGTCCAGAACCAGTCTTTCGCGCTCTCTTTCAAACCAGCGCACGTGTGCGTGTACCCGTGGAGCACGACTTCGTCGCCTTCCTCCTGCCAGCGCGAAATGGTCCGCACGAAATCCGTGTCGGGCCGAATCGGTTCTCCGCCGTGCCAATCAGGAACCACGAGCAGGCTCGTCTTGCGCACGCCGAGCGCACGGAGATCGGCGCGCTGCTTCGCCACGGCGGCGAGGCTGGTCGGATGCACATCGTGAAGCGAGACGACGAGTTTCATGCGCTCTGTTGTTTGAGGAAACGCGTCCGCGCGCCTTCGAGCCGACTGTTGGTCGAAAGGTTTTTCCAAGCGGTGCACAGGAAGACCCGGCCGGCGTAATGGTCGCGATATTTCGTGACCTCGCGGCGATTCAGTACGGTGAAACCAAAACGCGAAAATAGCCCGTCGCTGCGCCGATCTTCGAACACGATCATCTGGCCGTAGACCGCGGTTTCATTGTGCTCGGCCAAATAAGCCAGGAAGGCGTCGATCAGCGCTTTCGTCCCCGGAATGCTCCGCGCGTCCGGCCGGAGATTGAGATGAAAATGCGGCGTGTGGGTGGGGCGCGGCGGCGTTTCCCATTGCCCGCGGGAAATGAGCCAGCGCAGGTACGCGCGGGTCGCGGCGTTGTAGTTGCCGGACAAATACCGTGTCGCCACGTGCAGCAACGCTCCTGGCGCGCGCCGCAGCAAATACCATCGCCGGCGCGCCGGGCTGCGGCAGCCAGAGAGATAACCGGCGACGACGCCGTTGCGCTCGAGAACGAAAAGCGACTCGGGCTCCTGGTCGGTGTAATACGCCGTCATGAAATCAGCGAACAGTTCGCGATCCTGAAAAACCGGATCGATCGGATGCCCCAGGAAACCGGTGTCGCAACAAATCGCGCGGATCGCGGCACGGTCGCGCAAATGATATTTGCGGATAACGATGTCTGGCTCGGCCTCCAGTGAGGCGCGCGGCGTGCGCCGCCTTGGCTGCTTCTTCGCGGTGAGCGTGCGATAGTGTTGCCAAAGCTCGTCGAGCACGACGGGCCAGGCGTACCGCTGATGCACCTTTTCCGCGGCAATGCGCCCCAAACCGCGCAGATCGAGTTTCTGCATGCGCTCGATGGCCGCGGCGAGTTCGGTCGAGTCATTGCGCTGAGCCCAATGTTCGAGACCCACCATGATATTGTCGTCGAGGCAGCTTCCCGCGACGCCGCAAACTGGCAGCCCACAGCTTTGCTCTTCGAGAGGGACAAGGCCGAAGGTTTCGTTGATGCACGGATGTACCGCGAGATCGGCCGCGCGATAAATCGCGGCGAGTTCCTGGGAGTTCGAAATGTGCGGAATCCAATAGACCGAACCGCCGGTCATCTCTCGCGTTTCCAGCAACTGCTCGCGCCACGGACCTTGGCCGACACAGAGCAAACGGAAATCCACATCGCTGTCGCGGCGCACGCGCTCGAACGCTTCCAGTAATACCGCGATATTTTTTTCTCCCGCGAGCCGCCCTACGAAGAGCAGCAGGGTCGCGCTCCCGGGAATTCCGAAGCGCTGCCGCAGTCGCGGATCGGCCGCGCCCGGGGTGAACGTCTCCGTGTCGACGCCGAGTTTGATCGGGCGAACGTTGTCCACGCCCCAATCGCGCAGCTGACCGCGAATCCGCTCGGCGCAGACCAGCGTGTAGTCGAAGTGATTGTAGAGATGTCGGACGTAGCGTCGTGCCGAAGTGAATACAATCCAGCGCGCGAGAGGTCCGCCGAACTTCGAGGCGGTGCGCAAATATGCCTCGGGAAAATGCGAGTGATAAAATCCCACGGTCGGGATGTTCATCGCGGCCGCCTCGCGCAACGCGGTCCAGGCGACTTGATAGGGATCGCCGGATTCGATCACGTCCGGCCGCACCTGGCGGAGAATTTGTCGCAGCGCTTCCTGGTTGAGCAGTGCGCGATAACGGGACGTGTAGTTGATCGGTGGAGACGAGATCGTGTACGTGTGCAGCCGCCCTTCGCGCGTGTAGCGCGTTTCGGCGCCCGGGATGATCAGCACGTGTTCGTCGCTTGTGCGCTCGTTCACGAAGCGACGTTTTTCCGTCAGATAGCGACGGACGCCGCCTCCGTACGGCGAATAAAATTGGGTGACGTCGCAGACGATCATCGGTTAGCGCGGCGTGACGGCGGCGGTGGAATTGCTCGCGAACGGAGGCAGGCCCCACGACCCGAGGAGCGTTTTGCCGCCATAAATCCAGAACGCCGCGGCCACCGCAATCGCGAGCATGCCGAGCCGCGCGAGCAGATATTCAGCGCCGTAGGCGTGCAGGAACCGGCCGTCGAGGTTGAGCGCGAGGCCGAGGAGAAATGCGATGTTACTGAGCGCCAGCCGCCGCGCAAAAATCCGCCCGTGCCGTTCGCCGGCAACTTCGTGCTGCAGTCGCGCGTCCGACGGAATCGTGATCAGCCCGGTGGCCCAGCCGGTCAGGAAACAGCAAATCGCCGCGGGCAAGTACGCCGTCGTGTCGCCAAGCTTCCACACCGCGCCGCCCCAAACCGCCAGCATGAGAAAAGGCAGCAGGCGCCAATGCGCCAGGCGCGGCAGCTGCCCGGCGGTGATCATGCCGGCAAACAGGCCCGCGCCGCCGACGCCGAGCAGCACGACGAGGCCGGCAAACGTGGCGTCCGTGGTCTGCGAGATCCATTGCGTGAGCCAGCTGCAGTCGATGTTGACCGCCACATGCTCCGCAAAAAAGGGCAGGAAAAGTCCTGTCACAAAGGTGAACGCGACCGTCAGCCAAACGAGGATGCGCACGGTCGCGCGATTCGCGTACAGCTCGCGATCCGCGACGTGGGCTTGCTCCGCGGTTTCTTTTTCGGCCGCGAGCGGCGTGCGTATCCGATAAACCATTACAGCCGAAAAGGCGAAGCCCGCCGCCGCCGCGACGAAGCTGAAGGACTCGCCAACCAGTGCGACTGCGAGGCCGCCGGACGCGCCGACCAGGTCCGCCGCGATGCCCGCGAACGTCATCAACGCGTTTGCGCGCACGAGGTGATTGCTCGGCACGAGCATCGGCAGGGCGGATTGCCGCGCCGGAATGAAGAGCCCGGTCAGCAGTCCGCTCAACGCGACCATCGCGAGGAGAAACGGCAACCGAAAGCCAGCGGCCCACCCAGCGAGCATTCCCAACGCGATCAGGCCGCGGCCCGCTTCCGTCCAAAAAATGATTTTCTTCCGATCCCAGCGATCGACCCGATGACCGATCCAGCGCGAAAGCAGCACCGGCAAAATCATGCCGCAAAAAATGACGCGAGCCGCGTCGCGGCCGAACGAACCAAGCAAACCGACGGACGCCCCCATCGCGAGATGCAGGAGGGCAAATTGATAGAACCGATCGCCGGTGGAGGACACGACTTGTCCAATCCAGAGTTTGGTGAAGTCGGCGTGCAGCAGCGTGCCCCACAGACCGGAGCGATCAGAATCGGTTGAAGCGGAAGCCCGAGACATAAAGCGTGTGTAGCGAACTGCGGCCAGCTGCCAAAGGAAACTTTGTCCGGTGTTTGGTTCCGAATGCGCCGGCGGGATAATTTGCTTGGCTGGCCACGCGGTGCGCGGGGAAAGTCCGGACGATGAAACCGTTGCGCTGCCTCATCACGGCCGGTCCCACCCGCGAGCATCTCGATCCGATTCGTTATCTCAGCAACGCGTCCAGCGGGAAAATGGGTTACGCGCTTGCCTCCGAAGCCGTGGCCCGCGGGTGGATCGTCGATCTTGTCAGCGGACCGGTCAGCCTGGATCGGCCGGCCGGAGTGAACGTGCTCGGCGTCACGTCGGCGCAGGAAATGTACGAAGCGTGTCGTGGAATTTTCACTACATGCGATCTCTTCATCGCGGTGGCGGCGGTCGCGGATTTTCGTCCGAAGATGATTTCGCCGACGAAGATCAAAAAGAGCGGCGCGGCCACACAGTTGGAACTCGAGCCGACGATCGATGTTTTGCGCACGCTGGCGGCGACGAAAACGCCGGGGCAGATCTGCGTGGGCTTCGCGGCGGAGACGAATGATCTCGAAAATTATGCGCGGCGAAAACTGGTGGAGAAAAATCTCGATTGGGTGGTGGCGAACGATGTGAGCCGGCCGGGCATCGGTATGAATGCCGATCCGAACGAGGTGGTGCTGCTCAACCGCGCCGGGCAGCGCTTCGCGTTCGGTCCCGCCGTGAAGTCGGCGGTGGCCAAATTTATTTTCAACACGATCGTGCCGCCATGCCCCTGAGCGCGATCAAACTGGCCGAGCAGCAGCGTCTCGCGGAAGACGCGCGCCGTGAAAAAAACTGGAAACGTTGGGGTCCGTATCTTTCGGAACGGCAGTGGGGGACAGTGCGCGAGGATTACTCGGCCAATGGCGAATGCTGGGATTATTTCACGCATGAAGACGCGGTGAGCCGCGCTTACCGTTGGGGCGAGGACGGACTCCTCGGACTTTGCGATCGCGAAGGGCGGCTCTGCTTCGCCTGGGCATTCTGGAATGAGCAGGACCCGATTTTGAAAGAGCGGCTTTTCGGGTTGTCCGGGCCTGAAGGAAATCACGGCGAGGACGCGAAGGAGTGTTATTATTATTTGGATTCCACCCCGACGCATTCTTACGCGAAAGCCCTCTATAAATATCCGCAGAGCGCCTTCCCCTATGATTTGCTTCGCTCGGAAAATCGCCGCCGCGGAAGGGAAGAACCGGAATACGAGATTCTGGACACGCCGGCGTTCAATGACGGCCGCTACTTCGACGCACAAGTCGAGTACGCGAAGGCTGGACCGGAAGACGTGTTGATTACGCTTACGGTTTTCAACCGCGGCCCCGACCCCGCCCGTATCCACGTTTTACCTACGCTGTGGTTCCGCAACAGCTGGTCGTGGGGCAACAAGATCGAATCGGAAGACGGCCGCCCCAGTCTCCACAAGATCGCGGAAGGTTGCATCGACGTCCGGCACGCCACCTTGGGAAGCCACGTGCTGCAGGCCGAGCCGCTCGAGGACGCGGCTCCGCCGGAGATGTTGTTCACCGAGAACGAAACGAACGCGGCGAAACTCTTCGGCGCGCAAAACCGCACGCCCTACGTGAAAGACGCGTTTCATCGCTATGTCATCAGCGGTGATCGGGACGCGGTGAATCCGGGCGGTTTCGGCACGAAGGCGGCATTTCACTATGCGTTCGAAGTGCCGCCCTCGGGCCAGAAGAGAATTCGGCTGCGCCTCAGCGCGACGGAGGCGCGGCCCGCCACACCCTTCGGCCGCGAGTTCGAATCGGTATTGAATCGGCGGATACACGAAGCCGACGAGTTCTACACGCAGCTTTTCGCGCGCGGCTGCGGTCCGCATGCCGCGGGAAAACCCTTGGTCGGGACGCCCGGCCAGGTGATATCGCGGCAAGCCTATGCGGGACTGCTCTGGTCGAAGCAGTTTTATCACTACGACGTGCAGCAATGGCTGACGGGCGATCCGGCGCAGCCCGTGCCGCCGCCGGAACACGCCGTGCTGCGAAATGCGGATTGGACGAATCTCTACTGCCGTGACGTGCTCTCGATGCCGGACAAATGGGAGTATCCCTGGTTCGCGGCGTGGGATCTCGCCTTTCACATGATCCCGATGGCGCGCCTCGATTCCGGATTCGCCAAGGATCAGCTGAACCTTCTGCTGCGCGAGTGGTACATGAATCCGAACGGACAAATTCCCGCGTACGAATGGAATTTCTCGGACGTGAATCCGCCGGTGCACGCGTGGGCCTGCTGGCGTGTTTACAAGATGACCGGTGGACGCGGCGAACGCGATCGGGCTTTTCTCGCGCGGACGTTTCAAAAACTTCTGCTCAATTTCACCTGGTGGGTGAATCGCAAGGATCCGGAGGGACGCAATATCTTCGCCGGCGGATTTCTCGGATTGGACAACATCGGCGTCTTCGATCGTTCGCGTCCGCTGCCCGACGGCTACGTGCTTTCGCAGGCGGACGGCACGGCGTGGATGGCTTTTTATTGCACGACGATGCTCGCGATGGCTCTCGAGCTCGCGCGACACGACGAGGTGTACGAGGACATCGCCTCGAAATTCTTCGAGCACTTCGTCGGCATCGCGAACGCGATCAACACCCTCGGTGGAACGGGACTCTGGGACGAGCAGGACGGGTTCTATTACGATCGATTGTTGCGCGGCGATGAACGCTCACCGGTGCGCCTTCGCTCCGCGGTTGGCCTCATTCCACTTTTCGCCGCGGAATTTCTCGAGGCCGATCACCTCGCGCACGCCAAGGGTTTTTCGAAACGGATGAAGTGGTTCATGGACAAACATCCGGACCTGGCGAAAAAGATTTCTTATCTGGCGCGGGGAAGCGCGAGCCCGGGCGGATACCTCCTCGCGATTCCGTCGCGCGAGAGACTCGAGCGAGTTCTGAGCTACGTTTTTGACGAGAAGGAATTTCTCTCGCCGTACGGGATTCGGTCATTGTCGCGCGTGTATCAAGAAAAGCCCTACACGTTGCAGATGTCGGGAAATGATTATCGCGTGCACTACGTGCCGGGTGATTCGGATTCCGGATTGTTCGGCGGAAATTCCAACTGGCGCGGCCCGATTTGGTTTCCTCTGAATTATCTGCTGATCGAGTCGTTGGAGCGGTATCACCATTTTTATGGCGACTCGTTCAAAGTGGAATTTCCGACGGGCAGTGGAAATTGGATCACGTTGCGGGACGCGGCGCGGGAATTGTCCGCGCGGTTGACGCGATTGTTTCTGCCCAACACCGATGGGCGGCGGCCGTGCAACGGCCTGGAACCGCGTTATGTTCAGGATCCGCACTGGCACGACCTCGTGCTGTTTCACGAGTACTTCCACGGCGAAACCGGAAAGGGCCTGGGCGCAAGCCACCAGACCGGCTGGACCACGCTGGTGACTGAGCTTTTCGATAATGCGCGGTAATGTCCCATCCGACGGCTCGCAACGGAGCGCCGGCCCTCCGGCCGGCCGATAGCTCGAACAGCTCGCAATGGCCGATTGGTCGAACGGCTTGCAACGGAGCGCCGGCCTCCGGCCGGCAACCTAATCTAGTGCCCCGCAAAGCGGGGCGCTGGAGTTTGGCTCAATTTCGTGCGTAAAAGACAGCGGGTGCGAGGTTGGGTTGGAGTTTATGCGAGTTCTGGTGAGGGAGAGGGGCGGATCTAAGCTG
>DASTWZ010000005.1:0-137897 GCA_035765635.1 Opitutaceae bacterium | reverse complement strand
TACACTCCATGCTTCTTATCGAGCGTCTCCCGTTGGCCGCCTGTTGGTTTTAGCATTCACCCACAGGCTCTAACGATGCCCCGGACGGTTAATTGTTCATGCGGTTCTGTTCTTCTTCTGAACCACATACCCTCACAAGATACACAAAAAGGATTTTTCTTAGGCCAACGCGGCTCAGACATTCTTCGCTCATCCGCGGTCAGGTATTTTGGTTTGGAGCTACAAACCCGCACCCGAACCGCGTAGAGGGAGCATCCATTGCGAGCGATGTTGCGAACCCAGAATCCTCTTTGCGCCTTTTGCGCCTCTTTGCGGCTACGGTTTTTGTGGCCCTTACTTGGACGCGTTGGTCGTGCCGGGGACGTAGTGGCGGCGGAGGGTTTCGTAGTACGAGAGCGGGTGCTCTGGTTTTTCTACGCCTTCGGGAATCGGGCGCTTCGAGAATGTCTCGAAATACTGGATACACGCGTCGCGCCATTCGCGGGCTTCGCGTTCCTGGCGGGTGAGCAGGGCGCTGACGTGATAAAAGCGTTCTTGGTCGACGTCGTTCTTCAGGCTTTGCCAGGAAGGCTGCCAGCTTCGCACCGTGTCGACGCCGTGCTGATAATGGAGGCAAATCTCGTCCCACAGCGTGCGACCCGAGCGCATCTTGTAGTCCCACGGCAAATGATGAAACCAGAGCAGAAATTCATCCGGACACGTCGCGAGGTTTTCCCATTTTTCACGCACTGGTTCGCTGTACTGCGCGAGGGCGTTCGATCCTGACTTCGTGCGATCGAAACCGATCCCTTGCGCGTCGGCGCGATGATAATACGTCGCGGTCCAATCCGCGCGAATCCCGCTGACCCATGGCCCGGGACCGTAATGATGACCTTCGGCCATGATGTGATGCAGGCCGAGCGGCATCGAGTAATTCACCGCAGCTTCGCGCGACGAGAGTAGAATCGGCTGCAGCGTATCGATCACTTTGGAGGTGTTCGAAAATGTCTGCCGTATCCACTCTTCGGATATGGCGGCAGGCTCGAGCGCTGGATTCCACGCGAGACGCCCGAATGCGTACCAATTTGCCGCAGCCATCGGATGTCCCGTCCAGTTGCGATCGGTGCCAATATTCGACACGCCGGCAATGACGCTGTGATTGGACCGGCCTGCGGGTGGCGTCTCGATGATTTTTGCGACGGTGCTGCCTGGACCTTGCGTGAATGTATCCGACGCGAGGCACTCCTTGAACAAGGGTCCGAGGTAAACCAAGTGGGTCGACGCGCCGAGATACTCCTGCGTGATCTGCAACTCGAGTCCGAGCGTCGTCGAAGGCATCGCGCCGAAAAGCGGGTGAAACGGCTCCCTCGGCATGAAGTCGATCGGGCCATTCTTGATTTGGATGACGACGTTGTCGCGGAATTTTCCATCTAGCGGTTTGAATTCGTTGTAGGCCTGCTTCGCGCGATCGTCCGGCACGTTGTTGTCATAGACGAAGGCGCGCCACATCACGATTCCTCCATGTGGCGCGAGCGCATCGGCCAGCATGTTGGCTCCGTCGGCGTGATTGCGGCCGTAGGACTGCGGACCCGGTTGCCCTTCGGAGTTCGCTTTGACCAGGAAACCGCCGAAATCCGGGATCAGTCGGTAGATCTCGTCGACCTGCTTCTTCCACCACGCGCCGACTGCAGGATCGAGCGGGTCCGCGGTCTTCAAGCCGCCGATTTCCACCGGCGCGCTGAATCGCGCTGTAAGGTAAACGTGGATACCGTAGGGCCGGAGCGCGCCGGCGATGGCTGCAACCTTCGGCAGAAATTCCGGAGTCAAAACCGTGGCATCCGCATTCACGTTGGTCAGCACCGCGCCGTTGATGCCGATGGATGCGTTGGCTCGCGCGTAGTCGCGGTAGCGCGGGGTGACGTAGTCCGGCAAAACGAACCATTCCCAAATGGACGAGCCGGCATAGCCGCGCTCGACGTGACGGTTCAAGTTGTCCCAGTGATTGAGCAGGCGGTGCTTGATCGCCGGCGCAGAGGCGACGTTCAGGCCGACCAGCGAACGTTGGGTCTGAATCTGTCTCAGGAAACTGAATACACCGTACAAAACTCCGATGTCGCTATTCGCCGTGATCACGAACTGTTTTTGGCCTGCCTGGGAAACGTCCTTCAGCAGATAACCTTCGTCTCCGAGGCGCGCCAACTCTGCCTTCAGCCCATCGGCGATCTTCGCGGGCAAACTCCGAGCGGGACCGACGAGCAATGTGGCTTGTGGATTCTCCGTCTTGGAAAACGTGACCGGTTGGCCGAGCAATCCGGCCAGCCCGGTGGCGAGTTCGTCGCGCGCGGCCCGCAAGGTTGCGCTCGAATCGGCAGCGCTGACTTCCTGCGTCGCCGCGCGGTAATCCGCCCGCAGCGCTTCGTCGCCGATCAAATCGTAGCGCAACCAGAGACGATAGCCATCCTCGGCTCGCGCGAAGGCGCCGAGGACAAGGCAGAGAGCGGCGACGCGGAGCCAGCGCATGACTCAGACCGCCGGGTTGGCGACGTATTTCGCGCGGCGCTCGGCGAGTTCATCGCGAATGCGCAGAGCGAGTTCCTTCGTGATCGGGTAAGCCGCGAGAAAGAGAACCGCGAGGAGGAACGGAATCGCCGAAAAGATCGTAGCGGAAAGTCGGATACCGAGGAGCGCGTGCTGCGTTTGGGTTGCGTTGGCGACGTAGCCGTAACCGTTGAGAAACCAGCCACCGAGCGCGCCGCCGAGGCCGAGACCGGCCTTGAGAGCGAAAACGATTCCGGCGTAGGCGAAGCCCGTGGCCCGGCGCGTCGTTTTCCATTCTGCATAATCGGGCACGTCGGCGATCATCGCCCAGAGCAGCGGGACCGTCGGGCCGTAGCACAAACCCCACAGCGCGCTCAACACGAAGGTCGTGGAGATGGCGTCGGGCGAGACGAAGAAAAACGAGGCGGTGACAATGGTCGTCGCGCCCAGGCCCACGAGAAACACGTTCCGTTTTCCGAAACGATCAGCGAGCGTCTTCGAGCAGAGGATGCCGCCGATTTGGATGATCGTGCCGGTCATGTTGAACAAACTGTAACCAACGCCGGCGGCGTTCGAACCATCGGGCTTCACGAGCAGCCCGAAGAGATTCAGGAAGGATTTCCACCATGTCGGTTCGCCTGCGCCGACGGCGGCGAGACCGATTTTGTCCACGAATTCGACGACCTTTCCCTGGTTGAGATAATACGTGAAGTAGTAGTTGAACGCGCCGCCCCGCAGCGCGAGCGTCGTGAAAATAAACAGCGTCGCGAAGAAAAGAACGATCCACGGGCGGCAGGTGAAGACGTCGACCAGATCGCTTTTCAGCGAAGTCTTTTGCCGCGGGTTCGGTTGAACGCGCTCCTTCGTCACGGAGAAGGTGACCAAGTTGAAGACGATCATTGCTCCTGCGAAGATGCCGATCGTCATCGACCAACCGCGGGCTTGATCGCCGGCGCCAAGCTTGTCGACCAGCGGCAGCGCGAGCGCCTGAATGATGAGCTGGCCGATGATGCCGCAGGTCAGACGGTAAGTGGAGATGCTGGTGCGCTCGCTCGGGTCGCTCGTCATCACGCCGGTCAACGCGGAATACGGCGTGTTGTTCGCCGAGTAGACCATCATCAGCAGCAGATAAGTGATGGTGACGTAGATCAGTTTTCCCGTGCCGCCAAAACTTGGAACCGTGTACGCGAGCCAGAAGATGACGCCGAACGGGATGCCGGTGAACAAAATCCACGGACGAAATTTTCCCCACCGCGTGTTCGTGCGATCGGAGAGTGCGCCGACGACGGGATCGAAAATCGCGTCGACCCAACGGATCATAAAAAACAGCCAGCCGACGGCCGAGGTCGAGATGCCCACCACGTCCGTATAAAAACGCGGCTGGTAGAAGATCATCGACATGAAGAAAAAGTTGGTCGCGGCATCGCCGAGGCCGTAACCGGCTTTTTCCCGAAAGGAGAGTTTCGCTGGAGTGGGGGAGCTCATGAGAAATTATTCGCGAAGCCAGAGATTGGCGCTGACGCCGCGTGGGTAATAACGGCTTCCGCAGGTGATGCCGGTGTCGCTGCGGATTTGATCACACATCGCGTGCGCACCGCAACCCGGTTGACGCTGCCAGTCGGCGTGAACGCGGTCTCCCTGCTTCGCATCGTCGTTCAATGTATCCGGAAACAAACTACGCACGACATATTGCGCGATCGCAATTTTGCTGAACCAGGTGTTCGTGCTCGTGCTGCTCATCTTCCAGCCGCCGGTCTTGGCATCGAGACAGACGCCGCGTTGCAGCGCGCCTCGCAGATGCCGGCGCAGCCGCTCGAGCAGAGGTTGGAGCGGCGCAAAAGCGTCCGTCATTCCGAGATAAAGAGGATAAACCAATCCCTCGACAGCGGGCAGGATGCGCGAGCGATTTCCTTTTTCGAAAACGGCCGGGAAAAATCCGGTGTCCTCTTCGAAACGCGCGATGAGTGTCTGGCACAACTGCGCGATCGCGCGCTGCGCTTTGGCTTGCGTGGCGGAGTCGCCGAGTTTCTCGAACGCACGGCCCACGAGAATCCAGGCGCCGAGGGTTTTGACGGCGAGATAGAGATTGTTGCGCGCCTGGCCGAGACTCACGTCGAGGCTGTCGTAGGTCGTGATTTCCGAGCCGCTGCCGCAGCGCGAGCTGTCACATTTCAAGAGGCCGTCGCGGCGCGCGGGATCCGGATGGTCGCGCGTCTCCATGCTTTGGATACAGCGCGCGAGCATGTCCTGATTTTGCCGCAGCCACGCCCAATCCTCCGTGCGCCACGCGTACGTTACGGCGGTCAGGATCCAGTTGAGCAACTGCTCCATGGTCATGTGGCTGAAGCAGCCGTGCAGATTGTCGCACTCGTAGCTGGAGTGGCCGGGACGCGTGAAATGATTCATCACGCCCATGTCATGCGTGAACGAAACGCCGCCGGGCGCGCGCTGGCCTTCGGGCGTGCGAACCTCGTCGACGTAGCTGTAGCGCGACGAGAAAAGATCCAGCGCGTTGCGCACGGCCCACGGGTGCCAATCCAATTCGAAGAACAGATGATCGACCGTGAGATCGAAGGTGTTGATCATCCGGTATTCGCCTTCGTTGACGTTCCAGATCAGCTCGTCCTTTGGCGTGATGAGAAGTTGCGAACTGCCGAGATAACTGTGCGTCGCCTGGGCCAGAAGAAATTTCTGATCGGAACTGAGGCGGGTGCGTTCGAGTTCGGCGTCACGCTCGAGCGCGATTTGCGTGAATTTGGCGTGCTCGCTCAGGCCGTAGCGCAGCACCTCGTCGAGATTCTGAAAATAGCGGGTGTAGGCGTACGACGCCTCGAGACCTGTGGTGACCAAACCCGCCTGATAAAACGCGAGTACGATGGGAAACTCCCTGCGCTGTCCTGCGGGAACGCGGAAAATCAATCCGCCATCGGTGCCGAGAAGGTGCAGGCCGCGGGAGTCCTTGGGGTTTTCGTCGAAAAGCGAAAAACCCTGCCGTAGCGACACGTCGGGGGAATCAGGCGTGGCAAACCCGTAGCCGCGTCCGCCGGCAAATCCCAGCAGTGGCGGCGTGCTGTCGTCGAGTGTGCGAAGCTGGACGTCCGTTTCGTTGACGCCGAAAACGAGTTCAACCGGCTCGGCGCCGGCCGTGTTGTCGTACGCAATGAAGCCGCAAACCAGGGGAGCGAGCAGCGCGCGCGCCTCGGCTTCCGGCAGTGTAGTGGGATTTTCACTACGCGAGAAAGGAGTGCGCAGGCCGAAGGAAAAATTCTCTGTCTTCCAGGTGTTCGAGGCCCAGCCGAGCGTGCGGGTGTATTCCTCCGGCCGGATCGTCTGGGTCGACTTGGCTCCGGCGGATTGAAGGGATCCCTCGCCGGTGTAGTTAGCCATTTGGGAGGCCACCGGTTTGAAGAAGGGCAGCAGTCGCCAAGGCGCCTGGCCGTGCCGGTAGCCGATGTACACGTTTTGCCTGGCTGCTCCGCGGAGGGATTGACCGAAGCCGCCGGGCGCATCCACGAGCCCAATGGTGAAACTCGCAAACGCCCCGAAAGGAGAATGCTGCGTGTGAAAACTCTCGTTCATGAATCTTGGGGGAAGCCGGAAACCAGGCATGGGCGCGGGGTGACGCCGACCATCTGGCAGGGCGGCAAAGTACCGGACAGCCAGTTTGGAGGCTCAAAGTTACCCGGCGTCTAACATTAGCGCGGGCCAGGCACCTTAATGCGCGGGCTAGCGTGGGTTTTGCCTAAGTTGCCGCTAAGTTGCCGGAGCATCGTGCCGAAAAAGACCGTGTGCGAACGCTGCCAGCTTCTTTTCGCTTGGGCCTAAACGCGCGGGTTTCCGCCGCGGTGCAGGCGGCCGCGTTCGTGCTGCTGTTGGCGGTCTCGGCGGGGGCGAACGAAACGCGTTTCCCGGACACGCTGGTTACACGGAGCGCGCAGGGCTTCAGCGAGATCCGGTTTTCCGATCACAGCCGCGATGGTCGCACCCACTTCCTGCGGGAAATGCCCAGCACGATTCGCGCGAATCACCCCGCAATTGTGCCCGTCGCCAACGCGATTCGCGCCATTTCGAAAAAGCCGCTCGAACAGATTTGTTTGGTGAACGACGTCACGCATCTGCTCGTCGACTACGACGAGGATGTTCGCGTGTATGGGGCCGAGGAATATCACGCCACGCTCGATGAGATGCTCGCGCGCCGTCGCGAGGCGGGCTGGCTTTATTTGCGGGACGACTGCGATGGGCGGGCTGTTTTTGCCGCGCACCTGTTGGCGACGCTCGGCATTCAGTGGCATCTAGAAGCCTCTTATTGGAAAGGCCATGCCTGGATCGTCGCGACGGTGGATGGCGTGGATTATGACTTGCTGGATTTGCGGAATAACTCTCCCGAAACCGATCGACTTTCCTATCGCTTAATTGGCCGGTGGATGACGCGGCCTTCGCATCCTCCGCCGTATTTTGATTGGCGCGCGGCATGGGCCCAGCGCACGCATCGCGATTTCGGCATCGGTCTTCGGCTTGGGATGTTGCAATTGACTTCGACGCCGGATCACCCGCGCGAGCGCTATTCCACGGACTGGACCAAAGTGGCGCCGACGGATCGCAGTTCTCCATGGGACCGTCGCCTGGCCGATGCTACGTCGGCAGGTTTTCCGCTCGGCGCGCCGCTTGGCCAGTCGACCGTGGAGCAACAGAGCCGTTAGGTCTAGGGCGTGGGGATTGGCCGTTGAAACCTGTATTTTTTTAGCCGCAAAGAGGCGCGAAAACACGCAAAGAGGATTTTTTTGGGCGGATGTTGCTCAGGCATCCTCAACCTGGAGGCAGACTGGGTTTGGTTTTGTTGCTTCAAACTTTCAGCTTCCTTCCCACCGACGAGTTTAAGGGTCTGAAACCCAAAACAAATCCGATCCTCTTTGTGTATTTTCGCGCCTTTTTGCGGCTAAAATTTTTCGAATGGCAAAAAAAAACGTCCGCACCGGTGAAGTGCGGACGTCGAAGAACTCTCTTCTAAAACAGCGCGCTCAGGCCTGCGCTTTGGGCTTTCGCCAGAGGATGAAGAGCAGCAGGAACACGACGGCGAGTGCGCCGGGCAGCACGGCAACTTTGCCCAGGGCTTCGAGACCTGCGCCGGCTTGAATTTCCGTCCAGTGCGCTGCGACCGGTGAGTCGGCGGGCGCGAGTTTGAACGCGTCGATCGTTTCACCCGCGGCCAGGCGCGATTGGATTCCCGTGTCGTAGAACCGGCCCACGAGCGGCACGATGAAGCTCGCGCTCAACATGCCCGCGCCGCCCATGATGGCGAGGCCCAGGGCGCCGGTCTTGGGGAAACGTTCGCTAACGGTGCCGAGCATTGTCGGCCAGAAGAAGCACACGCCGAACGCGAAGATCGCGGCCGCCACGAACAGCATGACCGGCGAGTTGTGCGAGAAACGGCTCATGATGAGCAGGCCCGCTGTCGCCAGCACTGCGCTGAGGAAGAGCATGCCGGGAGCCGATACGCGATGCACGAACACGCCTGCGATCTGGCGGCCGCCCCACATCAATGCGGTGATAAAGGTGAGCACCAGAGCGCCAGACACGCCGACCTTCGCGTTGTCGACGATGGCGGGAATCCAGCTTTGCGGACCGAACTCGGTTGCTGCCGTGAAGAGCATGCAGGCCACCATCAGCAGGAACAGAGGGTGGAAACATGCGGCCCACATCGACGACGTGGAAACGCCTTTTTCGACGCGCTCTGTTTTTGGAAAAGCCTGGCCGAGAAACATGAAGGCGTAGATCGCCGTCGGAATGAGCAAGCATCCAAACTGCGCGCGCCAGCCGATGCCGCCTTTTGAAAGCGCGTAGGCGAGGAGCGTGCCGAGCACGATGCCGCCGGGGAACCAGGCGTGGAAGTGATTCAACTTTGTCGTCTTGTCCTCGGGATAGAGGGTGGCGATGAGCGGATTACACGCCGCTTCAACCGAGCCGTTGGCGATGCCGAAGATCAAGTTGCCCGCGAAGAGCGTTCCGTAGTCGCGCGCAAAGACCGTGAGCAAAATCCCGACGACGTGCCCGACCAGGGCGAACATCGTGATCGTCTTGAGGCCCACCCAATCGCAGAGCGGTCCGCCGAGGACCATCGCGACGGTGAAGCCCCAGAGCGCGCTGCCGGCGACCCAGCCGACTTTCTCGTGCGAGATGTTGAAATCCGTTGACCAAGCTTCTGCGGAGGTGGACCGCAAAGCGAAGCTCATCGCCGTGACGATAAGCGCGACCTGACTGGCGCGGAAGAGACGTGCTGCGTTTGTTGTCATGTTATTTGACCGCGCGAAGGAATTGAACGCTCTCCGGCACGTTGCGCAGAGGCTCGGAGGTCTCGTCTTCGATGAAATAATATTTCACGCCGAGTTTGTGTCCGGTGTTGAGCACCGCGGACCAATCGATCGAGCCGTTGCCGACCGCGACATTGTCGGATTCGGGCGCGGCGCCGGTGTCGTCTGTCTTCGCGCCTTTGCGAAGATCTTTCACGTGCATCAGCTTCCAGCGGTCCGGATATTTGTTCATCAATTTAACCGGATCGACATTCGCGTGCGCGACCCAGAACACGTCGATTTCGAGGAAGAGATTCTTCGGATCGGTTTCTTTCACGATCACGTCGAAAGGACGTTCGCCTTCAGCGCCGGCGAATTCGAAACCGTGTGGATGCCAGCCGAACTCGATGCCTTCCTTGCGAAAGGCGGCGCCAAACGTGTTGAAGTCGGCGGCGGCGGTGTGGGCGGCGGCGACATCGAATGCGCCCTTGTGCGGTATCCACGGAACCACGACATATTTCACGCCGAGGGTTTTCGCCTCGGCGATGGCACCGGCGATATCGGTCTTCAACCGCTCATAAGGCATGTGCGCGCTGACCGCTTTCAATTTGCGCGACTTCAACTCTTCGTGGAGTTGCGCAGCGGTGAGTTTGTACGTGCCGGCGGTTTCGACGTATTCGAGGCCGAACGCCTTGATTTCGTCGAAGCCCTTCGTGGTGTCTTCGGCGAAAGTTTTGTGCAGGCTCCAGAGCTGGATGCCGAGATGATCGGCCCAAGGCGTCGCGTGCAGCGTCGCGGTGGCTAGGAGAGCAAGGAGGAGTTTTTTCATGCTGTTGGGGATGCGGGTATGGATCAGAGTTTGTCTGAGTTGCTGACAAAGGCGATTGAGGCGCTGTCCGGCGACCAGGAATTGACGTTCATCGATCCCTGGCCCCCGTAGAGATAGGCGACGACATTTGGGGTGCCTCCGTCAATCGGTAGTTTCCGAATATAGACGTGTTTGTAGAACGGGTGATCGCCCGACGCGATCTCGGCGCCATAGCTGAGAAACACAATGGATTTCCCGTCGGGCGAAATGTGCGGGAACCAGTTGTTGAAGTCGTCATGCGTGATTTGCTCCTGCTCCGAGCCATCCGGCTTCATCCGCCAGAGCTGCATGCGGCCGGTGCGGTTCGAATTGAAATAGATGTATTTCCCATCGGGCGTGTATTCCGAGCCATCGTCGAGTTCTTCCGCGGTGGTCAGGCGCTGTTCCTCTCCGCCGTCGACGGAGATACGATAAATGTCACCGGGTTCTTTGCCGCGCAGGCCGGTGTAGAGAAGATATTTTCCGTCGGGCGACCAGCTATGGAAATAGGAGGGATTCTTCTGCGTGATCTGTTTCGGTGCGCCGCCGGCGCTCGGAAGTATGTAAACGGTGGATACTTGACCGCTGCTGATGCCGAGTTGGCGACCGTCGAGGGAGAGCGCGTGGTCGTTGTTGCAGCGGACTTGTTCGCCCGTATCGAGAGAACTCGGCGTGAGTGTGGCGAGGTCCAGGTTGAACATCCGGCCATTGTGATTGTAGACGAGCCGCTTGTTGTCGGGCGTCCAGTTTGGGGCCTGCAGCGAATCCTCGGCGTGTAAAATCATCCGGCGCTGGCCCGTGGCGACGTTCATCAATTCGATCTCGCTGCCAATGTAATCGCGGTACGGTCTGAAATCATCCTTGGCCGGGCGGATGAGCCGCACGTTTCGGAGTAGTGCTTTCTCGGATACGGCGTCGTTATGCGCGCAAACATAGAGGCCGACGTACACGGAGTCGCCGAGCGTCGCGCTGTCGAGGGTCTGGGTCGCGTAGGGCTCACCGAATTTCGCCGCGGAAACGGTGTACGTGTTCCCATGGCGGGAGAGTTCGAGCACCGTCGCGCCGTTCGATGCCAAGCGTTTTTCCTCCGTGGTGGCGCCTTCGCTGCGGCGAAACTGGAGCGCGGTCGAACCATCGCCGTGGGTTACCGCGTTCACATGCGCCGAGCGCGCGTCGAGACTCGAGCGAACGATGATGCCCGCTTTTCGGTGGGGATCGCCGCCCTGGCCGATGAATTCGACCTGGGCCTGGACGATGAAATCGCCGCTGATCTTTTTCCAAACGAAGTGAAACGCGTCGTGGTCCGTCCACATGTTCGCGCCGGAGGATTCGATGGTGTAGACTTGGCGTTCTAAATCGTAGAGCGCGCTGCCCGGAATGTGAACGCTGCCGACGTCGGTTTGTTCTTCGAATTGGCCGATCGACGCGGCTTGGAGAGCGAGGCTGAGAGAGCTGGCGGCCAGCGAGGCGAGGGCGAAACGACCGAGGGTCGCCACGCGAAAATGCGGCGTCATGGGAGTCCTTGATTGAGGTGAAGGTAAGCCGGACAGGGCAGGGCCGGAATGGACTCGAACTAGACCGGCCGCCTCGAGCCGCGGGCAACGCGACATCCGTTAATTCGTTATGGTAAACAGGCCGGTTCGAGTGGCTGCGGTTTTGTTTTTTGCCGCAAAGAGGCGCAAAAAACGCAAAGAGGATTTCGCGCGGGCGACGCCGCTCAGACATCCTGAACCTTGATGCGGATTTTGTTATATTTGTTGCTTCAAACCTTCGAATTCCCGGGCACTTCAGAGTTCAGAAGGTTTGGAACTCCAAACAAATTGATCGTCACCTCCGATGAGAATGTCTGAGCGGCGTTCTCGAACCCAAATCCTCTTTGCGCTTCTTGAGCCTCTTTGTGGCTAAAAAAAAAGACCGTGGCCCTAACCTTTCGGCTGAGTCACGCTGACGGGCTCGCCGGAATAGGGCGTGGTGCGGCCTTGCGGCAAATCGAAGCGGAAGCCCTGCGGGTGCTGTGCGTCGATCACGACGACGTTGAACGTTCGCCGGGCCAGCATGCCGGGGAAGGAGCCAGCGCGCGCACCAATCGTCAGCGTGCGGCTGGCGTCGTCCCAGTGCAGCGGAATGCGGCTGAACGCGCCCTTTTCGTAATCGTACGTCAGGCCATCGTCCTCATAGAGCGAAAAGTCTCCGTCCGCGCCGGCGTACACGAGCAGCGTGATCGGATCGGCGGCCTTTTCGCCGATGTACTGCTGCTCGGGGCCGATCGGAATAATCGATCCGGCGCGGATGTGGACAGGGAGGCGCTCGTACGGCGCGTCCGCCGCAAAGGTTTCGCCGCCGGCCCGCGCTTTGCCGGTCCAAAAATCATACCACGTCGTGCTCGCGTTACCGGGCAGGTAGACGGAGCGTGAACGCGCCCGATAAGTCGTGACCGGACTGACGAGGAACGCTGGACCGAACATGAATTCATCGCTTGTCCCGCGTGCCTGCGCGTCGCTCAGGAAATCCATCACCAACGGCCGGAGCATCGTGCTGTTGTCCTGCGTGGTCGCGCCGGCGATCGAATAAATGTAGGGGAAAAGTCGATACCGCAGCCGGTCGAAGCTCAGCATCGATTGGTACGCGGGACTCTGCTCGCCGCCGAATTCCCAGAGTTCACGATACGGATATTCGCCGTGCATGCGGAGCAGCGGCACGAAGGTGGAGAATTGAAACCAACGCGCGTTCAACTCGCGCCATTCGTCGACATCTTCGGGCCGGGGATGCTCGCGGCGCGCGAAACGCGCGGGCACGGAAAATCCGCCGGTGTCCATCGTCCAATACGGCACGCCGGAAATGGAGAAACCGAGGCCAGCGGTAATTTGTTTCCGCATGGCGGTCCAGGTTGACGTGATGTCGCCGGACCAGCTTGCGGCGGCGTAGCGTTGTTGCCCGGCGAAACCGGAGCGCGTCAGGATGAACACGCGTTGATCCGGCGCTGCGCTGCGCTGGCCTTCGTAGATCGTTTTGCTCTGGGCAAGCGCGTATGCATTCAGTTCGTGGATACGTTTCCCTCCGGCCGGCGAAACGAGATGGCTGCGCTGCGGGTCGAGTTCTGGCGTCGGCAGCACATCGGGTTCCGTCGCGTCGAGCCACCAGGCATCGAAGCCGCGGCGGAAAAGCCCTTGATCGACTTGCGACCAAAACAGTTTTTGCGCCTCGGGAATGAACGCGTCGTAGAACGTGTACGGATAACCGAGCCAGTCCTTCATGTTCTCCGTTAGATTCGGTTCATAGAGGAAACCGCGGCTCTTCATCGCCTCGAAATTTTCCGTGCCGGGATAAAATTTGCCCCAGACGGAGATCATGATGTGCGCATTGAACTCGTCGTGAAGCTGACGCACCCACGCATCCGGATCGGGAAACCGCTTCGCGTCGAATTTGTGCGAACCCCAAGCGTCGGCCGGCCAATAAAACCAGTCTTGCACGATTACATCGAAGGGGATTTTGCGGTCGCGATAACCGCGCACGACGTCGATCGACTGCTGGGACGTCTCGTAGCGCTGGCGCGATTGCCAGAGACCAAATGCCCAGCGCGGCATGAGCGTGGCGCGGCCGGTGAGCGAGCGATAACCGGCAATGACGTCGTCCAGTTTCGGCCCGTAAACGAAGTAGTAATCAAGTCCGTTCGCCGCCTCGGACCAGAGCGATGTCGCGTTGTCCGGCGAAGGTGTTTTCCAGAGAAAGCGAAACGTGTGCGAACCCTGGTCTTTAACCCACTCCAGACGAACTTGGTGCGTGCCAGGCTGGAGCGATATCTGCGCGACCTCGTCGCCCGGCAGCCAGTTTTGCCGCCAGTGGTTGATGATCTCGTGGTCATCAATCCACAGATGCGATCCGCCATCGCTGTAGGTCTGGAATGAATACACGCCCGGAGTTTTAATTTCGATCGAACCTTCCCAGCGCACGCTGACATCGCCGGCCGGCAAGGCGGGATGCAGCGTGGCGTTGGAGGCGTGATTGTCCTTACCCGTATCGAACGCGATGGACGCGTCCTCGCGCGTCGCGACAACCTTCGAGAAGGATGCGTCGGCGTAATAAGTTCCGGTGAGCGCGCCCGATTTTCCGTCCTTGCCCTTCAACACCACGGCGGGCGGCGCCTCGGGAAAGCGGAGATCGCCGAAGCGCGTGCGGCTTGTATTGTTCCAGAGGATACCGTAGCCGCGGCTCGAAACGAGAAACGGGATGAACACCTCGGTGTTGCGCTGCCAGAAGTCGAAATCGTGTCCCTTGATATCGAGCAGACCCGACTGGGTTTGGCCGAGGCCGTAGAGCGACTCGTCGGCTTGCGGCTCCCAGAGTTGCCGGACCTGAATCACTTTTTCTCCGAGGACTTGGGCGCGGTCGAGACTGCGCCCACCGGCTCGCTCCGCGAGGACGATATTGCCCGAGGCGTCGAGGAAAGTCACCGCGCCGCTGTCGCGCGCGATGCGAGCCCGCAGTTTCGAAGTGCGGAGCGTGACCGCGTCATTCGTTTCATCGATCGAGAATGTCGGTTTTTGCTCGGAGGCAGGGAGGACCACTTCGTTGTTCGGCGCGGAAAAAAATGCGGCCTCGGGCGCGGCCGAGACGTGAATCACGTTCTCGCTGCGGACGGAAACATCGAGCGTGTAGTCCTTCATCTGCAAGCGCACGCCGGTGGGTGTTTTCTCGAGCGACGCGGCGGCTGTCGCGCAGGCAACGGCGAAAAATCCCGCGAAGCCGATCAGGCGAAATGCGCGCGACGGCAGCGCATATAAAAAAGTGCGAGGTTCGAAACGCATGCGCGCCAACGAAGCGACCGCCTCGCGAAAAGCCAATCGCCGTTTAGCGTTAAATGCAGCGCAGGCATGACGTCCCGCGGATGCGGATTATTTCTGTCGTCAGTTTTGATGACTACTCGTGCCCGGCCCAACTCGGGTAATGTCAGCGCATGACCCCCCGAAAATCCCCATTCGGGTACCTGGCATCACTGGTACTCTTTTTGTCGCTTCAGGTTTTTGCGTCCGCTCAATCTAACCTCGCGATTTACGACGACGCGCTGGTGAACGGTTGGCAAAATTGGAGCTGGGCTTCGGTCGATACCGCGAGCACGGCAAACGTTCATTCCGGCACCAACTCCATTGCGGTCACCGCAAGCGCGTGGAGCGCTCTGTATCTGCATCACGATCCGATCGACACGAGCGGCTATACCGATCTGGTTTTCTGGATCAATGGCGGCGCGACGGGCGGGCAGACATTGAAAGTCTCCGCGTTGCTCAGCGACACCGCGCAAAACGGCGTGATGGTCGGGCCGCTCGCCGCGAACACCTGGCAGAAGGTCACGCTCTCGCTCACGAGCCTTGGAGTCGCGAATCAGCCGAACCTGACCGGCATCTGGGTTCAGGAGGCCACCGGCGCTGACCAACCGACTTTCTATGTGGACGATGCCGTTCTCGCCGCGATCCCGCCGCCGAGTTCGGTCAATGTCACTGTCGACTTCAACTCGTCCGTTCGGCGAGTTGACCCGCGTGTCTTCGGCGTGAACACGGCGATCTGGGACGGATCGTTTGGCACGCCGACGACCGCGGGACTCCTCAAGGAAATCAAGATCCAGGCGCTGCGTTATCCCGGCGGTTCGGCGTCTGACGAGTACCATTGGCAAACCAACATGAGCGAAGGTCAGACGTTCCAGTGGGCGACGAATTTCGATACCTTCGCGGGTATCGCGAAAGGCACCAAGGCCGATGTCTTCATCACGGTGAACTACGGCACCGGAACCCCTGAGGAAGCCGCGGCTTGGGTGCGCTACTCTAACAAACAAAAACACTACGGCTTCAAATTCTGGGAAGTGGGCAACGAGAACTACGGCACCTGGGAGGCGGACAAGAACACTCGTCCGAACGACCCGGTCACTTACGCCACGCGGTTCAAGGATTATTATAATCAAATGAAGTCGGTTGATCGTTCGATCAAAGTCGGCGCTGTGGTTGTCACCGGCGAGGATTCGCAGGCCAACTATACCGATCATCCGGTGATCAATCCGCGCACCGGCGTCACGCACAACGGCTGGACACCCGTGATGCTCGCCACGATGAAGACGCTCGGTGTCACGCCAGACTTCGTGATCTATCATCGCTACGCGCAAGGGCCTTTCGGCGAGAGCGATTCATATTTGCTCACATCATCGACATCGTGGGCCAATGATGCGGACAACCTCCGCCAGATGTTGAATGATTATCTCGGCAGCGACGCGGCGAAGGTCGAACTCACCTGCACCGAAAACAATTCCGTCTACGCTCAGCCCGGAAAACAGACGACCAGTCTAGTCAATGGACTATTCCTCGCCGACAGCCTGGGCAATTTGATGAAGACGGAGTTCAACGCGCTCATCTGGTGGGATTTTCGCAACGGCCAGGAACCGGGTAATAACAATAGCGCCTCGTTGTATGGCTGGCGCCAATACGGCGACTACGGGATTGTCACCGCAGCCACGCCTGCCGGACCGGCTGATCGTTACCCGACATTCTACGTTCAGAAACTCCTGAAATATTATGCTCGCGGGGGCGAAACCGTGCTGAACGCCACAAGCGATTACGTCGGTCTCGCCGCGTATGCAGTTCGTCGGCCGAACGGATCTTTGCGGGTGCTTTTGATTAACAAACTTCCGAGCACGGCGCTGACGACGAATATTACGATCAACGGCTTCAACGCCGGCAAACATGCGGTCGCATTTAGCTACGGAATTCCGCAGGACGAAGCGGCGCGCACCGGCACGGGCTCGGCCGATGTCGCGAAGGCCAACCTGAAAATCAAGAACGGCGTCAGCTACAGTGCCGGACCGTATTCCGCGACGGTGCTCCGCTTCCACCGCGATGGAACGCCGGACGACACCGATTGCGGCGAAGACGGGGATTGAACGATCGAATTTGTCAGCGAACTACAAGTAGTACCACCACCAAGGGAAGCGGCCGCCACAGGGCGGCCGCTTTTTGTTTATATAGATAGCTCGCGCAGCCAGTGAAGCGCCGGCCTACCCGCGGTATCTGCCTCGGCTCGACCGGCGTCCATTCTCCGTCGAGACCGCCCCGTGTCCGTCAGCTGCGGCGCGGAGAATAAAATCTCACAGCCTGCGCTCGCGAGTGGACCTGCAGCTTCTCGTAAATCCGACGAATATACGTGTTCACCGTCGGCAAGCTAATCCCGATACTTTCGGCGATCTCTTTATATAAATAGCCCCGGGCCAGCAACGCCAGGACTTCATGCTCGCGCGGCGTCAGCCCTTCCGTCTCGCGAGGCTGGCGAAGCGATTGCACCACCATGCGCGCGATATTGCTGCTCATCGGCGAGCCGCCCGCGTGCACCTCCTGTATCGCTTTGATCAACTCGTCCCGCGGCGTCCGTTTCAATAAATACCCCGTCGCCCCCGCGGAAAGCGCGTCGAATATGTGATTCGCATCCTCGTACACGGTCAGCATCACAAACTGCGTCTGCGGCAGCCGAAGCTTCAGCCGCGCGACACACTCGATGCCGCTCAGCCCCGGAAGATTGATGTCGACCAGCGCCACGTCCGGCTTCTGCACCGGCAAAGGGGTCAAGGCGTCCTCGGCTTTGCCAAAATCGCTAACGAACTCGAAGCCCGGTTCGGCGCTAATCCAATCGCGCAGGATTCCGCGGACGGACTGGTCGTCTTCCACGATTGAAACGCGGATGACGGCGGCGGGCGTTTGGGGGGCTGCAGTGGTCTCACTCATCATTCTGTATAGTGAGCCAATGATAATTATATAGAGCTGTCGATGGGCATATCCATCCTGCAGCGGAAAAGTATGCGGGTGCCGCCGCCCGGAACAGTCTCGAACGAACACTCCCCGCCGATGCTGGAAAGACGCTCGCGCATGTTTTCCAGGCCGTGTCCGGCCCGGCGAGGAGTGTCTTCCGAACCGTTGGTGTGGGAGGAGGCCTGAAGGCCGCGGCCGTTATCCTCGACGGCGACAACGAAGGATGCGTCCTCCGCGCTTAACGCGATCTTCACCTCCGTCGCGCCGGCGTGCTTGACCGCGTTGTTCAAGGCTTCCTTGAAGGCGAGGAACAGGTGGTGCCGGGTCTGAGTGGAGACAGTTCCGGTTGGAAGCGTCTCGGGAATGTCGAGACGGCAGCGGATATTCGCCGCTGATAAAAAGTCTTGGGCGAATTTTCCAATGTAGCGAGCCAGGCTCTCGAGCGTGTCGTGATGCGGGTCGACCGCCCAAACAATCTCGTCGAGCGAGCGCGTGAGTTCCCGCGCCGTTCCGTAGATATTGCTCAATATAATATCTTTTTGCTTTTCCGGCGTATCAATTCTCACGCCTTGGCTCAACATCGTGATGCGGGTCAGACTTGAACCAATATCATCGTGAATATCCCGAGCGATGCGCGTGCGCTCGCTCTCGATCGCGCGCTGACGCTCCAACGCCTCGAGCCTGCGATGAAGCCGGCGGCGCGCTTCGTAGCGAGCTGCATATACAATCAATATAATTACTGCGCCCGCCACCAATGCGATGAACCACGCTTGCTGCCAGAAGAAGGGCAGCACAGTGAAGTCGATGACCGCGCCAGTCTCGTTCCAAACGCCGTCATTGTTCGCCGCGATGACGCGCAGGCGATACGATCCGGCAGGCAAGTGACTGTAGGTCGCGCTGCGTTTGCCGCTGCCTTGGGTCCAGCCTTTCTCGAAGCCCTCGAGCCGATACTTGAATTCTACTTTGTTCGGAGCGGTAAAGCTGAGCGCGGTGAACTCGATCTCCAATCTTTGGTTGTCCGGCGGAAGGACGATCGCGTCTGTCGGCGAGTAGTGGCGCCCGTCGCCTTGTATTGCCTCGATCAATACATTGGGCGGAAGGGCATTGAACTCCAGTTTGCGAGGATCGATCGCGACCAATCCTTTGTTGCTGGTGAACCAGAGCCGGCCATCCGTCGTTCTGCAACCCGCCGCCTGCAGGCCTCCGGAGAATTCCACGGTCGGCAGCCCGTCGTCCCGATCGAAGGCGCGCAGGGCGACGGTTGCCGTCTTGCCGTCGCAGCAATCCATCAGATCCACTTTTCGGATACGCAGGATCCCGCGATGCGTGCTGATCCATAGATTTCCGAGCCCATCGTCGGCGATGTGGCAAATCGCGTTGCTCGTGAGTCCTTGTTTGATGCCGATGTTGCTGAACGTTCCGTTCTTGAACCGGCTCAGTCCGCCATCCGTCGTTCCCAGCCAGAGCGTCCCATCTTTTTCCGCAAGGAGGCACTGCACTGCATCGCTGGCCAGGCCATTGGATTTATTATATAAAGTCCAGGATCCGTTCTTATATATTCCCAATCCCGCGTCGCGCAGCCCGACAAACATCTCGTCGCCTTCGCCGGGAGCGAGGCTGCTCACGGTCGGCGAAACATCTGCGCGGGGCATTTCATGCTTTTCCGCTTTGCCATCGGTGAACGAAATCAATCCCGCGGCCGTGCCGACCCAGAGCGACTTCGTCCTGGCCACGTAGGTCAGGGCGAACGCGGGGGCGAGCGTTGGATCCAACTCCGGCCTCGGCGTGAGAAGATTGCCGCGAAGCCGATAGACGCCGCTGCCCCAGGTGCCGACCCAAACGTCGCCGCCTTCGCCTTGTGTGATCGACCAGACGAAGGGGTTGGCCAAGCCTTCGGCATTTCCGAAATGCTGCCACTCGCCTTTATTATATTGGTACAACCCGGCTCCTTCCGTCCCCACCCAAAGCGAGCCGTCGCTCGTCGGGGCAACTGATAGAACCGTCCGGCCCTGCCATTGATCGGGCACATTGAGGAGAGAGAGCGCGGATTTGTGCAACTTCGCCAAGCCACCTGTGCCGGCGCCGATCCAGAGATTGCCCTCGCGGTCTTCGAACAGACAGCGCACCCAGTCTTGAGGAAGTCCGCTGGTGTGATCGATGTGCGTCGACGTTTCATCGGGAGACAAAATATATAATCCGCGATTGACCGTTCCGATGGCCAGACGGCCGTCGTGCAACTCGATCATCGCGGTGATGGAGTCTTTGTTCCACGAAAACGACGGTGTGTCGCGGAAGGAGCCGTTCTCATATTTTTTGACAACGGTGTCGCGGGCAATCCAGAGCCCGCCGTTTCGCGCCGCGGCATCGCCCACGACAAATCCCGAATACTTGGCCGAGCCGAGGTCCTGAATTTTCAACTCGGCGTTTTCAAGACGATAGAGCGCGCCGTCGACCGTGACCCAGAGCGCGCCGCCTGCGTCGCGAAAGAAGTTCGTGGTCGATGGAGCGCGCGTGAGACTTTCCGGCCGAAGTAGTGCGTGCGTGGATACATTTTCCAGCGTGCCCGATTCGGTAAGCGCCCAGACCGCGCCATCCTTTTCCGAGGAAATGGCGATGATCTTCGGTTCCGCGACTCGGTTGGCCAGCGGCACGCTGGAGAATTCGCCTTTTGCGTAGCGAGTGAGTCTGCCAGAATCGTGACCAATCCAAAGTTGGTCCTGGCCGTCGAGATGAAGGCTGACGATGCGGTTGTCTTGCAGCTGCGGCGTTTCGGAATTGTCGAAGGTCTTGAAACGCACGCCGTCGAAACGCGCGAGTCCGCCGTACGTTCCGATCCAGATATAGCCGTCGCGAGTCTGTGCGATGGATGTGACTGAATTTTGCGGAAGTCCGTCCTCGGTTTGCCAAATCGTGATGGCGTAACCGCTCTCGGTCAGCTGGGTGCCGGCAGTTGCCGGGGCCGCCGCGGCGGCGAAAATGAACGCCGCTCGCAAATATATACTTTTTGCGACACGCACGGCGATCAAGCGGACGGACGAATGAGCCCGGCGCGCGCGGTGGTTTGGGGAAGGGCGAGGCAACGCGTAGATCGAAGCCGTGCATCCCGAGGTGAGTCAAGTAACGCCAAAGCGGCGTCGCGATCGACCGTGAGATCGGCGGCGCGAGCCACGCCGTCCGGTCGATTTTCGCGGGCAGGCGGGCGGTTGGAATGTCGCGGGTTGAATCTGTGATTCATGGAAATTTTGGCGCTGGGTGGTCGCGAATTTTGACTGTTCGACAACGCATGTCGTGGACCCGCGGAAGGCAATTGCCCTCTCTGCAAAATGTACCTCCGGCCAAGCGAGTGCTTTGCGCCGATTTGCATATAAAAACGTTCCGCCCCCCTGACGAGACGCACTAACCCACCAGTCATGACTACAGCGTTATTCAACACCCAAGCGTCTTCGTTTCATCGATTGAAACGAAGCCCTTTGTATAAGAGCCTCTGCGCTCTTCTGTGTATTGGCAGCTTCGCCTCAACCGCCGCAGCACAGACGAGTGCGCCGGCTCCGACGCAAGCCGATCAGACGATCGAGCTTCCTGAATTCACCATCCACGAGGAGAAGGCGAATCCCTATCAATCGCAACAGGCCCTCTCGACATCGCGCGTCGCGATGTCCATCCAGGATATTCCGCAGACGATCTCGGTCGTGCCTTCGGAATTCATCCAAGACTCGATGAGCTTCCGCATGCTCGATGCGGCAAAATACATAACGCCCGTCGTTGAGTCGACTCTGCCATTCGGCAGCGATCGCTACATGATCCGTGGCTTTCAAGTTTCCCACGAGTTCATTGACGGCACGGAGATTTCTGGCGCCGACGGCTACAGCATGTCGCTCGCTCCTTATAACATCGAGCGCGTCGAAGTGATCAAAGGTCCCAACGCGATTCTGGTCCCCGGCGGCAGCCCCGGCGGTCAAATGAATCCGATCACGAAATCGCCCTCGTTCACCGGCAATCGCACCACGTTGAATCTCGATCTCGCCGAATACATTGGCAACGACGTGTGGGTCGACACCAACCGCGTGCTCAATAGCAAAGGCACGATGGCGGCGCGCTTGGTGGCGGCATATTGGAGAAACGACGCCTACATCAAAAACATGTACCGCAACGGCTACATGATCGCGCCTTCCTTCAGCATGAGGCTGTCTCCGACGGAGACGTTCACCCTCAAGGCGGAGTTCGTGCAGAACCGTGAGACGAATCTCGGTGGCTTGCCGATCGATCCGAGCATTGGAAGCAATCAGGAAGCGCGCATCGCACGCGGCCTGCCGCGCGACTGGTCCTTCGGCAACGAAATGGACTCGCGCCACCGCTCGACCCAGCGCGTCAGCGGCGAGCTTCTGTCTGTCTTCGGCGATCACCTGACTTCCCGCCTTTATGTGATGGGCGACCACGTGCAGCGCTACGATGTCGGCGGTACGAACGCCGCTCTCGCGAGTGCGGGCGGTGGCAGTCGCAATCCTTTGACCGGACTCTACGAACCCGGTGTCAACTGGAACACCGCTGCCTACAACGCGGGCACGGCTAACACGCTCGTCGGCACGCCCGCTCCGGTGACGGATCCGTCGACCTGGATGTACACGCGGAACGTTGGCCGTGTTTTCCTCGAATACACTGAGGGTCACATCAAGAACGACTATGCTCTGCGATTCGCGAAGCCGCAGTGGTATACTTCGACGACGATCGCCGGATTCGCCGCAAACACCTCGAAGGTTCATTATAAATCCAGCCCTCCCGCGTCACGCCCGAGTGTGCCAGCCAACGATCTGGATTCCATCACTTATCCCGATTACGTATACCCGCCGATTCTTCCTGGCCTGACCACGGCGAATAAAGGTATCGACCGCACTGCGCGTCAGAACGATCTCCAGCTCTTCGCGTACGAGACGCTCGCTGTATGGGAAGACCGGATACAGGTTTCGGGCGGCGTTTCCCGCTACTTCGGCGAGCTGACCCGCACCGACACGACGGGCACGGCGTTGGATCCCGTGCTGTTGACCAGCGTGCCGTCTTACAATCTGTCCGACACCGCGACGAACTTCGGCGTCACGGTGAAGCCGATCAAGCCGGTGTCGCTCTTCTTCAGCCGCAACACGACGGGTGGCACAATGCCCGGTTCGCTGAGTGCCGGCACGAATCCGGAAAGCCTGCGTGTCGCGCAGGGCAGCCAAAAGGAATTCGGCGCGAAGACGTCGCTTCTCAATAACTCCCTCACGGCTTCGTTCGCCTACTTCGACATCGTGCAGCAGAACTATCCTGTGCCGAACAGCGATTACTACACGCTGGTCGCTCAAGGAAAGTTCGCCGAGGCCGCGGCGCTGCAGAACCCGCTCTACCTGAATCTGAATTCGAAGGGCTGGGAGTTCGAGATGACCTATTCGTTCAACAAGAACCTGACGATTCTCGGCAACTACACCTCCTTCAAGGTTCGCCAGCCGATCACCGACGTGCGTTTGCGCGGCGTGCCTGATCATGCGGGCGCCATCTACGTGGACTACCAGTTCACGGACGGCGTGCTGAAAGGCTGGGGCGCCAACATCGGCGTCGACTACAAGAGCGATGTCGCTGGTGAAAACGCCACGGGCTACACGACGAGCCGTCCGTTGCCAGATGGTTCGTTCGTCGCAGCCCAGCCGAGCTTCATCGTCGAGGGCCGCACCTTGGTGAACGCGGGCATCAGCTACCGTCACGAAAACTGGAGTGCGCGCCTCCAGGCGGCTAACGTGCTGGACAAGGATTACATCCTCGCCGCCGGCAGCCGGACCTCGCTCATCGTTGGCGAGCCGCGCTCGTTCAAGCTCTCCGTAAGTTACTCCTTCAAGTGACCTGACGCGTTTCCGATTCGGCTCACCCCGATATTGGAAACGATTTCTCGGATTCCCTCAGCACAGCCGATCGAAAGGTCGGCTGTGTTTTTTTTTTGGTGGTAGCAGGCGCAGGGGCCTCGCGGGACTCTGGATAAGAATGCCGGCGAGGACGCCAGCGCTCCCAGAGACCGACATCGGCGAGACGCCGACGCTCGGCCAATACCAATGCTCGGCTAATCCCGGCACTGGGCGATACCCGACGCTCGGCCCGCCGAGTGCGCCTTTCCAAGGCGCAGGAGGCTCTGGGAGCGCTGGCCTCTGGCCGGCATCGATTAGGTTGCCGCGAAGCGGCGGACTCGCTGGCGGGGAGCGCGTTTGCCAATCGGGTCAGTGTAGCGGCAGCGCCCGACGCTCACCGGCTCACTGCGCGGCACTTCACCGGCTCACCGCCCTGTACGAGGTCCGCGGCTGCTGCCGCTTCCATCGTCGAGATCACGATCAATCGCGCGCGGCTTTTGCGGGGCGGCGGTGCCCTTCGTGATTTCCCAAAGCGCATTCGCCTCGGCTTCGGTCAGCTTGGCTTTCGGTTTGAATTTCGCGCTCACCGCATAGTCGAGCAACGACCGGCGTAGTTGCGCCAGCCCTACAGGAGCGTTTGCTTTCGCTGCGGCATCGGCCGAGACATCGATCGTGCTCACCAATAATTTGCCCGGGCCGACGCGGCATTCGAAGATCACGCCCAGGCGCCAGTTCCGATTCCAGTCGTCGATCGCAGCCACGATTGGCCGCAGATCGCGTGGCGCATTTCGCAAGTTAACCGATCTCACGCCGGCCACGAGCGGCGTCCATTGCCAATCGCAGTTCGCCTCGGTGGGAAACTCCCCGAGCGCCGGATGCTTCGTATCGCAAAGCAGGCCGAGCATCGCGTCGAATTTCGGCTGAGGATTTCTCGGCGGACGCACGGTCATCTGAATATTCCAAAACACCGGCACCGACGCCATCGTGGGGCAGCGCGCGGGATCGAGATCGTTCTTCGCCGGCACGAATAAAACCTTCTCACCCTTGGCCAACGCCGCCGCGGCGTCGCTCCAGGATTTCGTTTCGAGAACCGCTGATCCTTGGCGCGACGTACCTTCCGAAGCCGGCGAATCCGACCGAGCCGACCCACCCGAAGAAGCGGATTCCGCCGCACTCGTTGCCATCGACTCAGGCCGGGCAGGATAGACCCAGAAATTCCAATCGTTTTCCGCGGCGGTTACAGACTTGGCCGCGGCCGCGAGACCTTCGCCAGGTTTTGCGTACGCTGCGGCGCCGAGCGCTGGCCCCTCGACACCGACCACGAGCTTATACGCACCCGGAGCAGGGAGATCCTTTAGCTCAGTGTTGATCGTCCCCAGCGAGAGATTCTTGCCAATAGGGTAGTCGTTCTCAGCCCATTGACCGTGCGCCACGGTCTGTCCGCGGCTGTCGTTGATTTTCCAATACGCGCGCGCGTGCTCGAGTGGTTTCTCGCCAAAATTATACAGCTCGGCTTCCGCCGTGAGCGTTTCCGCCGTCGTGAATGTGCGGCGCGCCAGACGCACCAGGGGCACCACTGCGTTGTTGAAGCGCGAAAACTCCCTGGCCGTGACGTAGCTCTTCGGCTTCCAAAACGCGTCCAGCACGCCGATCAGCGCGGTGCCTTGTCCGAGGTAATCGTGCAGATCGAGAAGCTGGTAGCCGGCGAGATTCGGTGTGCGCAGATTCGCTTCGATCTCTTCCTTGTAACACGCGAGTTGAAATTTTCCCGAGGCCGAGGCGAAGGCGTGATTCTCCTCGAGCACGCCTTCTTGCTTCGCGATATAGCGGAAAATGTCGTAGTTGCTCGGCCGCATATAGCCGGTGAATTCCTTGATCACGTCGAAGTCGGGATACGCGCACCACTGGCCGACTTCGTGCGAAAAAATCGGGATGTGCGACGTTTCGACGGCCTTCCGAAAATCGGCGCCAAACCAGCCGGTGCGATTGCGCAATTCACCGCCGCCGTAGCGCACGAGCGCTGCGTACTGCGCGCCGCCGTTCACCTGCGCAGGATCGCTCCAACCTGTGCCGGCCGCGTAAAGCCGGCGCTCATCCCGCTCGTACCAGCGCACCGCCCAAGCCGGCGTCACTTTTTGATAGTGGCCGCCGGGTTCATTGCTCGGTGAAAGCAGGATGAACGACGGGTGATTGCCAAAGGCCTTCAGCAACCGCGCCGTCTCCGCTTCGAGAAATTTGGTGTAAACGCTATCCACATTGAACGGCGCCCAAAGGCCGCACTCGGGCTGAAGATAGAAACCGAGTTCGTCCGCCGCGACGAAGGCGGCGTCCGGCGGGCACCACGAATGAAAGCGAATACCGTTCATGCCGAACGACTGGCACACGCGAATGATGTGGCGCCACGACTCCACATCGGTTGCGGGATAGCCCGTGAGCGGGAAATCCCCGCCGAAATGATTGAGGCGCAGGTTCACAACGCGGCCATTGATCAGCAGGTCTCGCTCGCGATGCGAAACGTCGCGCAGGCCAAAAGTAATCTCTTTCTCGTCCGCGATATTTTCTCCGTGCAACGCCACTTTGAGATGTTGCAGATGCGGATGAAACTCGTCCCAGAGTTTCGCGTTTTCCCCGAGGGCAACGGAGACTTCCGCGCGCCCGCCCGCACTGTCCCATTCGACGTCGGTTTTCCTGTCGCCGATCACGATTACGCCGCGACCCGCCGTTCCCGTGGCGTTGCCGATCTGGATTTTCACGAGCGCGGATTTTTCGGCAGCCCGCGGAAAAATTTGCACATCATCCAACCACACCGGTGACGTGCTCTGCAGTTCGATCCGGCCAACGATGCCATTCCACGACGCGCCCAAAGCATCCGACACGCTGTGTCCGTCGAGCGAATGTCCGTCGTCCTTCGGATCGCGGAGGAGTTGCCGGTTGTCCACCCGAACTGTCAGCTGATGCTGGCCGGGCGTCAGTATCCCCAAATCGGATACATGCGGCGCGACCAAACTGTCGTTGGCCGGCAGCGCGTGATCGTCGATCCACACGCGCGTTTCCCAATGAGGCCGCTCGAGAAACAAGCTCACGCGCCGTCCTTTCCAGGAGGCGGGCACGTCAATCTCGCGCTGATACCACGCGACTCCCAGGTAATGCTTCGGCGGTTGCGAGAGAAACGGCACTTCCACGTGTCCTGGTTTGGAGAAATGCTCTCGCAGCGCGGGATCCTGCAATTTCCACCAGGCGTCGCCGAGCGTCAGTATCCACGGAGTGGAGACGCTGATGTCGTTGCCGAAACCCTGCGCCTGCAAAATTCCGGGGAGCTTGATATGCTCCGTCAGCTCGCGGGCGTACCATTTTTGCGCGATGCCATCGCCTTCGGGCAGCGGCGCAACCGGGCCGGGCGTGCGGACGACTTCGCGCTGCTCGGCAGCGGGATCGAGCGCGAATCTCCATTCGCCGGCGAGGGAAAGACGATTTGCGTCAGCCGCGCCAGCCGAAACGGCCAGGACCAACGATGCGTGTGCGAGCAAAAAGGAGAGAGTCTTCATCGGCGTGACTTTGTGCGCGTGAAATCAGGATCACGATCAGGGGAGTTGGATGTCCCAAACTTTCGAGTGCTGCGCTTTCCCTTCCGGTCCTTCGATGCTCAACACCACGACATAGTTGTCCGGCTTCGCGTAGCTGTGAATGGGGTTCTGCTCCGTCGATTCCGCGCCGTCTCCGAAATCCCAATGCCATTTCGTGATCTTTCCCGTCGAGTGATCTTGAAACGCGATCTGCCGGCGATCGAGGTCGAGCAGTTTCCACGACCATTGCGCCTCAATCGGCTTAACCCACTTCGACTCGAGCGGCATCAAGCGAAACGCGCATAGTTCGGACGCGTCGCCGTACATCGTGTGCTTCGGGGATATGTTCCAGAAGCCATTCGCGCCTTTCTTCTTCGGATCGTCGTAGTCGATCACCGCGAGACCGATTCCGATCAGTTTGTTTTCCTTCAATATCGACTCGACCGCGCGTTGCGGACCCTCGGGGCCGGCGTAGTCGAACGGCGTTATCCAAAATTCCAATACATACTTCCCGCTCTCGCCGGGCTTGAACGCATACGACTGTGCTGCGTTTGCCCATGGCAGGTCCTTCGTCCAGGTGGCTGAGCCCCACGCCATGCACCAATCCTTGTTCAGCGATGGCGTGAAGATGTGGTAATTCTGCGCGGTCACACCATGCCAGATGTAGTGCATCAGGTCGCCGCTCACGCGCGGATCTTCGACGGCCGCCGCGGCGCCAACATGCTCGTTGTTCCAAAACTCCTTGTGCGTCTTGTCGAGCAGGGGACCGCCCGAGCCGTCGCCATCCACCACGATTTCGAATGTGTCGTTGTGCAGATCGAGGCGGGAAAAATCCCAGTAGTTGTCCGTCGCCTCATAGAGAAAATAGAGGCGGTTCAATCCTTTCACCCAGCCGATGCGAACGCGCACGTCCAGCGAGCTGTGATCTTTCCCGTCGTGGTGGTGCAGATCGTCGCTGAATTGATCGATCCCGATCGCATAGTTGTCCGGCACCATCGCCCAATCGTCGGCATTGCCGTCGACGCGCGGAATCTGATCGGCGGGAAACTGGTAGACTTGATAAGTGATGTTTGGCTTCTCGAACGCCCGGGCGGAGGAAGCGCCGATGAGGAGCATCGCAACCGACGAGATGATCGAGGCAGCGGGCAGGCAGCCTGAGGCGTGGAATTTCATCGTGAAAGGAGATGTAGTGGCGTGAGCACTACAGGGCCCAGCAGCCCGGACGGCGCGACACGCCAGCCGGATGCGTCGAAGGGTTTGTAGCGGATGTTCACGAGGTTGATCTCGTGCATGATCTTCCAGTCGACGTGACGGCGATCCAGGTCGCGGATTCGATTCGCGCCGAGATTCGTGACTTCGATTTCCAGCACGTTGGCGCCCGGGACGAGAAATTCGCCGACGTTGATTTTGAACGGCAAACTCCAGGCTACGCCCACGTCGTGCTGATTGATGCGGATGCGGGCGCTCTCACGCACGTCGCCGAGATCCAGTTGCCAGTTATCCGCCGAGGTCTTTTCCGGCAGATTGAATTCCAATCGGTAAACCGCGGTCCCCGAAAAACTCTCTCCCGACTCGCCCGCGAGTTCTGTCCACGATTTCAGAGAGTCGGTCTCGAACGGAGCGGGCAGCGTCGGACCACCGCGGAGAAATTTAACCTGCCACTTTCCCGAAAGCGGCACGGCTCGCGCACTGTCCGCCGCGTAATCGGGCCAGCGCGACTTGGTGTCTGCGTTGGTCGATGTCGCATCCGAGGTGCGCAGCAACCGCGACTGACCGGGCTCGAGTTGAAGATAAACTTCGACGTTGCCGTCGCGACCATTTCCACGGTTCTCGTGCACACGCAGCGCGGCGTATCCAGTTTTTCCCGACAGGGCGTCGAACCACACGGCCTGTTTGGCTTCGCGTCCGAGAGCGAGCCAGCCGTCGAAGGTCTTCGCCGAGAGATTGGCGATAAAGTAGCTGTAGCCTTCGGCATTTTTGCGGCGAATCAAACTCAGTCCCGCGTCCGCTGCTGGCTCAGGATGGAGGTTGAGGCTCGAGTCGCGCAGCGCGGCGTAAAAGGCGTCGTGCGAGGAAACCGGTTTGATGGCGGCGGTTTTCAGGAGGGCGCGAAATTTTTCGCGGCGCGTTTCCAAATTGCCGAGTCCAGGTACGTCCTCTGGCACGCCGGTGAAAATCACCTTGGCCCCGGCGGCGGTGAGTTCGTTCAGCTTGGCCAGCGTTTCGACCGGCATGCGGCGGGTCGCGGGAACGATCAGGACCGAGTAGCGATTGCCGGGCGTGTGAATCCCATCAACGTCGGCGCGGGACGCGCGTAGTTGCGCATCGGATACGAAGTCGAAGGCGTAACCCGCGTTGCTCAGCGTTCTCGCCACATCACCGGCTGGCGACTCGGTCAGCCACTTCACGTTGTGCACGGCGAGCTGTTTCACCAAGCCTTCCGGCTCGTCGATCACGTCATAGTACGGCCAATAAACGAGGATTTCGTTGTCGGGCTGACCGGCTTGGAGAAAGGACTGCACGCGCGCGACGTATTGATTGAGCGCGGGAAAATCGGACCACCAGGGATTGTTCGGGTTGAACTGGGTTGACGCGTAAAAGAACCAGCCCGGCCAGGCCACATCGGTCGGGGAATAAATGGTGCCGTGATAAAAGATGTGATTGATGCCGTTGGCGAAGAGGCGGTCGATTTCCGGCTTCGTATCGGAAAGCGTCACTTTCCAATGTTCGCGGAGCCAGGTGCACGTTTCGCTCGAGGCAAGAGGGTGACCCATCACATGCGCCGCCGATGAGGCGAGGCGAATCACGAAGGGCTCCGGCAGATCGAGATCAGGGCGCACATCCTCCGGCTCGCGCCGCAAACCAGGAATCGGGAAAGGTGTGGATCCGAAAACTTCCGTCTCGGGAATATCGACCGCGCCGTAGAGATCGAGCAGGTTGGCTGGCGCGCCGTGGGATTGGTTGCGGACCAGAAAACCTTCGGCATGGGACCAGCGCACCCAGTCGCTGATATAGTCGAAATGGAGCTGCCCGAGCGTTTCGCGATAGTCGCTCTTCAAGCGCGAGAGTTGGTCGACGTCGAGTGACGCGTGGCCGAGGAGCGCGTCGGCATAGCGATTGAGATCGTAGCCATGCATCGCATGAAACGTCTCCGCGAAAGCCGGCGTCCAGCTCGCGTCGTAATATTCGAACGAGTCGTGAAACTGACTGCGCACCAGATTCCGCGGAAAGTGCGCGAAGGCTTTGGTGAACGGCGCCAAATAATGATCGAGCGCCGTGGTCGAAAAGGGATCGATGACCAGGCCTTCGCCTCCCGGAGCGGCGCGTTTCACCTTCATCGAAGTGGGCGTGCCGGAGAGCTGGCCATCGTGAGCGACGATTTTTTTCGAGCCGTCTTCCGGTGAAATCCACGGACCGCCGAAAGGCCAGCCCGTGCCGGTCGCCATATCGACTTTCATGCCGAGCCGCTTCGCTTCACGACCCGTGTGCTCGAGCATCTCCATCCACTTCGGCGAGAGGTAGGGAATGTAGCGGCTCTCGGCGTTGCGGGCGCCGTAGATTGGGGTGATCTCGACGCCACCCAGACCGGCGGCGGAGAACAGCTCGAGCTCGCGCGTGAGATTTTCTTTGTCCACCGCCGAGCCCGGCCACCACCAGCGCGTCCACGGTTTATTTTCCGTGGTCTGCGCAGGCCAAGCGAGCAGCGGATCATGGCCGCCGCTTTCCGCGTTGGCCGTTGCAGGATGTGTGGCGCCGAGCAGCGCGATTGTCGCGAATGTGAGGAGGTTCGAAGTACGCATGGCGGGAGACAAGCGAGGGGCGGTAGGAGGAGAGGGGCGAGTGACGCAGAAAGAGCGCGCCGCGGAAGACATTAAAAGGTCCGCAGGCGGTCTCAGCGGAGCAACGAAACGAAAACTCGGACCGTCCGCCATTTAGATGCCCACGAACATTTAGGCCCACGAATCACACGAAGCCCACGAAATCAGAAAATAATTTTCCCACGGAATGCACGGAACGCACGGAAGTACTCGAACCTCGGCATTTCCGATCCCGAATTCTATTCCGTGTTTTCCGTGCCTTCCGTGGAAAAATTCAGTGGATCGAATTCGTGTGCTTCGTGTGATTCGTGGGCAATTTTGATTCGTGGGTAATTGAGTTTTGAATACACCTCGGACTGTCTGAAATCGGGAGCAGTCGTGATAAATTTCAAACGGAGTGATCTGCCTCGCTACGTTCGATTGCTCGCGCCGGCTCGGGCTTGTTGCCCGCACTCGGCCAACCCCCACAAAACTCCATGAGCGCTTACTTCAGTCGACGGACTTTCGTCAAAACCTCCGCCCTGGCCGCGACCACCGTGCCGTTGAGCCAGTTGATCAACAAAGTTTCCGCTGCCACGTCATCTGCTTCGTCCGGCGCGACGCCCGCGCGCGATGCAAACGCTTCGGAAAAATCCGGCGAGCTGCCCGCACCGCAACGCGATCCGCGCGCGCAACTCAGCTGGCTCGAACAGGTGACGCCCGCCGAACAAGTCGGTGTCACGTGGGGCATGCCCTGGCCGCGCGGCCTGCATGCGCGCGATGCGCACTTCGCGTTGAGCAACGGCGATGGCAAGAGCTTGCCCGTGCAGTCGTGGCCTCTGGCGTACTGGCCCGATGGTTCACTGAAATGGACCGCGCATGCCGCCGTGCTCGGCGGCGACGAAGCCGCGAGTTTCAAGATCGAAAAAGGCGAGCCAGGGGCCGTTGCGTCGGGTGCGAACGTGCGCGTCGACGACAGCGCCGGCGAGGTGGTGGTCGACACCGGCGTAGTGGAATGCCGAATACAGAAGAAGGGCGGCGAACTGATCAGCAAACTTTCGCGCGGTGGAAAAGAGATTGCGCGAGGCGGACGGCTCGTCGGCCTGCGTCAAAATCAGCCTGAGGAATCCGGCGCGACGAAAGTGGACGTGATCGCGTTCACCGGAGAAACCGAGCGCGTCACCGTCGAACAGGCCGGACCAGTTCGCGCGGTCGTCAAGATCGAGGGACAGCATCGCGACGATTCGGGCAGGAGCTGGCTGCCGTTCACCGTGAGACTCTATTTCTACGCAGGATCCGAAGCGGTGCGGATGATGCACACGTTTATTTTCGATGGAGATGAACAGAAAGATTTCATCCGTGGCCTGGGAGTGCGTTTCAACGTGCCGATGCAGGACGCGTTGCAGGACCGGCACATTCGCTTCGCCGGTGAAGGCAAGGGGCTTTGGGCCGAAGCGGTGCGTCCGCTGACCGGATTACGCCGCGATGCCGGCAAGAAGGCGCGCTCGGCGCAGATCGCCGGGGAAAAGACGCCACCGGAAAACGAGTTGCCCGACGCGGTGAGCAGTCACCTGCAGTATGTGCCGGCGTGGGGCGATTTCACTTTGGCGCAGCTCTCGGCCGACGGTTTTCAAATCAAGAAACGGACCAAGGCTGGCTTCGGTTGGATCGCCGCAGGGGCGGGCCATCGCGCCGGCGGCCTCGGCTATGTCGGCGGCGTGAGCGGCGGCCTGGTCTTCGGGCATCGCGATTTCTGGCAGAAGCATCCCACGCAGATCGATATCCGCGGCGCGAATACCGATCTTGCGGAAGCCACGCTCTGGCTGTGGTCCCCCGAAGCGCCACCGATGGATCTGCGCTTTTATCACGACGAGATGGGGATGGACACGTACGCCAAGCAAACCGCTGGCCTGGATATCACCTACGAAGACTACGAGCCCGGCTTTGGCACGCCCGTGGGTGTCGCGCGCTCGAACGAATTGTTCTTCTGGGCCGTCGCGGCGACGCCATCGCGAAATCGTTTCAATCTTCTCGCGGATCTCGTGCGGCTCCCTCCTCTCCTCGTGGCGCATCCGCAGCACTTGGCCAGCGCAGGAATTTTTGGCGGCGAATGGAGTCTGCCGCGTGACTCGAGTCCGGTCGAAATCGCGATGGAGAAACGACAGGATTTCCTGATTCATTTCTACCGCAATCAAGTCGAGCAGCGACGCTGGTATGGCTTCTGGGACTACGGCGACGTCATGCATTCCTACGATGCCGACCGCCATGTTTGGCGCTACGACATCGGCGGGTTTGCCTGGGACAACTCCGAACTCTCGCCCGATCTGTGGCTCTGGTTGAGCTATCTGCGGACGGGCCGCGCGGACATTTTCCGCTTCGCGGAGGCGATGACGCGGCACACCGGCGAAGTCGATGTGTATCATCTCGGCCGATTCAAGGGGCTCGGTTCGCGGCACAACGTCCAGCATTGGGGCTGCAGCGCGAAACAGGTCCGCATCAGCAACGCGGCGTATCGACGATTCTACTACTACCTGACCGGCGACGAACGCGTCGGCGATTTGTTGCGCGAACTGGTCGAGTCGCACCGCGCTTATCTGTCGCTGCTGCCGACGCGAAAAATTCCCGGCCCGAAGCCGGAAGTTCCGGGGCCAAATGGCAAGGCGGCGTTCGTCAGTGTGGGCACGGATTACGGCGCGATTGCGTCCGCGTGGCTCACGGAATGGGAGCGCACCGGCGAAACGAAATCGCGCGATCGTCTGCTCGCGTCGATGAAAGGCATCGGCACGCTGCCGCACGGCTTCTTCTCCGGCGGCGGTATGATGAATGTGGATACGGGCGCGATCACGCCGACGGAATCGGCGCAGCGCGTTTCCGTTTCGCATCTCAACGCGGTCTTCGGCCTGGTCGAAGTTTGCGCCGAACTACTGCAATTGCTCGATGCGCCTGAGTTCAAGAAGGCCTGGTTGGAGTACTGCGAACTCTACAACGCTCCGGCCGAGGAGCAGGAGAAACGTCTGGGCAAGGCCTTGAAAGGAACCAGCCTGCGCCAATCGCATTCGCGTCTCACGGCCTACGCAGCACACGAGAAAAAGGATGCCGCTCTCGCCGCGCGCGCCTGGAAGGAGTTCCTCGGCGACAACGAAGAGTGGGGCAAAACCGCGGGCTTCAAGACCGTGCGCTACGAGGGGCCGGACGTTCTTTCGCCGATCGACGAAGCCGCCTGGGTCTCGACCAACGGCTCGGCCCAGTGGGGCTTGGCCGCGATCGAACTTCTCGCCTGGGTGCCGGACGCGATCCCGTCCAAACCTTCCGCCTGAGTCGCGAGCGTCATGAAAAAACAGTTTCTCCTGGTCTGGGCGTTTGCCCTCGCAGCGTTGATTTCGACGTCGCTCTCCGCGGCACCGAGCGACGCCGAAAATCTCGCCGTGTTCGAACGGAAGGCGACGCTCGCGAAACAACTCGGAGCCACGCACGTGCCGATCACCGACGCGCTGCCGCCGGCGTTGTGGGAATTCCAACCTGCGGGCGATCCGTATCCGGCGTGGTACATTCAGCGTCCGGATTTTTTGAAACTGTACGCGCCGCCGGAGTTGCGGCCTTTCGTCGACGCGGCCTACGTCAAGCGCGTCACCGGAATTCTCGAGGAGCGCTGCCGCATCCTGCGAAAACTCGGACTGAAGGCGCACTGGGGCTCGAATCTTCCGCAGGTTTTGCCGGAGGCGTTTTTCACGGCGCATCCGGAATTGCGCGGACCGCGGGTCGATCAACCGAATCGTTCGCGCACCGCCCGTTTTTCCGCCTGCGTCGATCAGCCTGAAACGCAGCGCCTCTACGCCGAGGCGATGAAAACTCTGCTCGAGCGCTGTCCGGAAATCGAAACATTTGCCTTTCTCACGCAGGATTCCGGCTCGGGCTTTTGCTGGGCGCCGTCGCTCTATCCGGGAATCAACGGCCCTGAGCATTGCCACGATCGGCCGATGTCGGAACGCGTATCCAGTTTTTTGATCGCGCTGAAAAACGCCGCTCACGAAGCCGGACATGAAATCGAAATCAGCGTCCGTCCAATCACGCCGCGGCAATGGATGCTGCCGACGTTCTCGCCCGAGGAACTCGAAGCCATCTGGCACCGTTTGCCGCGCGGCATCGCCGTCCAGGGGCGCGAGGGACCTGACGGCCGAAAATATGTCGGCATCGGCAGCAGCGACGCGTATGCCCACGGCGCGTTTTATCCGGTGACCGGAATCATCGTTCCCGCGATGCGCCACGTGAAAAGCGAGGCGCGGCCGACCGGCGACACGCGCCGACTAATCAGCCTTCGTCCAGAGGAAGCGCAGATAAAGTTCAACGCACGCATTCAGCAGATTGCCCAGGAAAATCAGGCGAATTCCCAACTCGCGTATCTGACCGCTTTGCGCGGCGTCGCCGTGGAAGAGGTTGGCGAGAAACAGGCCGACACGTTGATGGAAGTTTGGTCATTGATTGACGAAGCGGAGCATAACCTCACGCCGTTGGAATTCGGCGACATGCTGCAATTCGGCCATGTGCTGAACCGCTGGATCAATCGTCCGATGGTGCCGTTCCCCGCGGAGCTCAAGCCCGAGGAAAAAACGTATTACCGGCCATTCCTCTTTCAGGCTAAAGGCGAGGAACAGGCCGAGAACCTGATCGATATC
The DNA here is from genome assembly GCA_035765635.1 of Opitutaceae bacterium. Classification (GTDB taxonomy): domain Bacteria; phylum Verrucomicrobiota; class Verrucomicrobiia; order Opitutales; family Opitutaceae; genus EW11. The sequence goes on along the minus strand of DASTWZ010000005.1, from coordinate 102,568 downwards.
CAGGCGATGCGCATGTACGAAGGCTATGGGGCTCACTTGTTGTTTCAACGAGTGATCGAAACCTCCGTGCCTGATTTGCGCCAGGCCATCGCCCGGGTTCAACGTATCCACGATTCCATGACAGATGCGGGGCAAAAGGCCCGCTGGGATTTGCTCGCGCGCCGGCTCGAGGCCGTCATTTGCCTGCTCCAATCGGCCGATCACATGGTCGCATATCAGGCGCAACTCGATCGGGTGCGCCAACTCGACCGCAAGCCGGAGCCCAATCCAGTCCTCGGTGTGCAGAGTAGCTGGGACCGTACGGATTTGATCCGCACCGCGCGTAGTGAAATCGACACTACGACGCGCCTCTTGGAAATCCTTCGCGCCTCCGACCAGCCGATCCTCGACCTGGCATCCGATGCGTCGGAGGAAACGATCATGCGGCTCGGGCCGGATTTGGCGGCACAGTTGAAGAAGAAAATCGACATCATGAACGCCCACTGGACCGACTACGATCGGCTCTTCAGCGTGCCGAATCCCTGAATCTTTTCACGTCGGGCTGCGTCCTGCCTGCTTCGCGACCTTATGGCTGGAAACAACATCACGCGCCGACGCGCTCTCGGACTCTTCGCCAAGGCGGTCGGTGGGACCGCGCTCATTTTGAATTCGACCGGCTTGCGCCTCTCCGCGGAAACACGCGGGGCGCGTGAGTTTAACGTGCTCGATTATGGGGCTAAAGGCGACGGCGCCACCTCCGACACCGCCGCGATCCAACGCGCGATTGACGCAGCGAGCGCCAGCGGCGGCGGTGCGCGCGTGATCATCCCTGGTGGGCGACGTTTCATGACCGGCACGTTGCGATTGAAAAACGGGATCGACTTCCATCTCGCAGATGACGCCGAGCTGCGGGCGATTCTGCAGGCCCACGCTTACGACGAAAACGCGGCGCTGCTCACGGCTGACGGAGCGGAAGGGCTGAGGATCACGGGGACGGGACGCATCAACGGACGTTCGCCGGAGTTCATGACAACGTACAACACGGAAGGAGAGATCTGGCGTCCCGCGCCGTTTCGACCGCGGCTGGCGTTGCTCACGCATTGCCGGGATTTGGAAGTGCGCGACATCACGTTTTTCGAAGCACCGAACTGGACGCTGCATCTGGCGGGCTGCCAGGGCGTGCTGGTTGATCGTGTGAAAATCGACAACCAGCTCGATGTGCCGAACTGCGACGGCATCGATCCGGATCATTGCCGCGACGTCGAAATCAAGAATTGCAGAATCAAGTGCGGCGACGACGCGATCGTGATCAAAGCCACGCGACCATTCGCGCATCTCGGCGGCTCTTCGAACATCCGTGTCTCCGATTGCGTGCTGGAAACGCATGACTCAGGACTGAAGATAGGGACGGAGACGGTGGCGCCGATTCACGACATACGTTTCGAGCGTTGCGAAATCACGCACTCATGCCGCGGTTGCACGATTCAGCTGCGGGACGAAGGCGATGTTCACGATATTGTTTTCCGCGACATAAAATTCACCGCGCAATATCATGCAGATCCGTGGTGGGGGCGGGGTGAATCGATTTCGTTTACCGCGATTCCGCGCACGAAGGACGTGAAGGTTGGCCAGATCAGAAACGTGCGCGTGGAAAATGTCACCGGCCGGGCAGAGAACAGCGCGCGCATCAGCGGCTGCGAAGAGAGCCGCATTCAAGACGTGGAGTTCAAGAACGTGCAGCTGACCCTCGATCGTTGGACGAAATATCGCGGCGGAGTCTGGGACAATCGTCCGACAAAAGCCGTCGACGCGATCGAAGAACATAAAACCTCTGCGATTCATGTGCGTCACGCGGACGATGTCACATTGCGTGACTGCAAGATCGAGTGGGGCGAGCACTGTCCTGACTATTTCACGCATGCGCTGGAAGCGGAAAACGTGACGAAGCTCACGTACCCCAATTTTCAGGCCGAGGCGGCTCATCCTTTGCGGGACGCGGCGATAAAGACCTGAATGATGCCGGCGGCTTCTATATACTAGAAAGCGCTTGGTATTTGGCAGCCGGAGAGAACCAGCGACTTATTTAGTGAATTGGCGGTTGGGGTTAACTGCCAATGCAAATTATAGACTATCCGCTTTGGAATGATTGCTGCATTTGAAAAGACGCAGAACCACTGCATGATATCGCCAAGCGATGACCGGCGCAGGCCGGTAACGTCTAACACATCACATCACAACTACTACAAAATATGAGCACATTCCGTTCGCGGAAGTTGGCGACGCATTTGTTGTCAGCTGCCGCCCTATCGGTATTGGTCGCCCCTACAGTAAGAGCGCAAGTTGATGCCGCCACGACCCAGCCGGCGAATCCCTCGAGAACCGGTGCCGCGACCACCGATGATGTCCAGAAATTGGAGGCCTTCACGGTTACGGGTTCGCGTATCAAACGTGTCGATGCAGAGACCGTCAGTCCAGTTACGGTCATCCGTTCAAACGACCTTGCCATGCAAGGCTTCCCTTCAGTCGCGGATGCGATTCGATCCCTTCCATTTAATAGCGGACAAGCTCTGACTCCGACAGATTCCGGCAACAGCTTCACACCAGGCGTCAGTGCGTTTAATCTGCGCGGCTTGGGCAACAATAACACACTCGTTTTGATCAACGGCCGGCGTGCAGTTCCGTATGCCGCTCCCGGATTTAACGGTCTTCAGACTGTATTCGACCTTAACAGTATTCCTGAAGCGGCGATTGAGTCTGTTTCCATTCTTAAGGATGGGGGTTCTGCTCTCTACGGTTCAGACGCCGTTGCCGGTGTCATCGATTTTAAGCTGCGCCACGATTACAACGGTGTATTCACGTCGTTCCAAGTGGGGGATTACTTCGACACGGGCGGCCTCCAGAAAAAGGTTCAGTTCGTAGCTGGAGCAGGAAACAGCAAGACGACCATTTTCGTTGCGGGTAGTTGGTCTCAACAAGACTCGGTCTATTCGCGCGATTTGGCCTTCAGTAAGAATGCCGACAAGTCGCCGGTTCTCGATAAAGCTGACGCTTACTACTATACACCGGATAATGCGGCCGACCTGCAAAAATATTTGGATGTTGGCCTGACCAATCCGAAGGATGACGGCATCTTCGATCTTAGATCGAGCCGCGGTAATCCGGGTCGCGTGGTGGTTGACGGTACCACGTACACTTACGACTCGCCCACCACGACGCCGACACAGGCCGCCGCAGTTGAGGGAACGAATCTATATAACTTCCAGCAGGACCAGAATCTGTTTCCATCGATTCGCCAGTATTCGTTCTACACGTCGCTGCGTCATAACATCACGGACAACTTATATCTCTTCTCGGAGCTGTCCTATACGCGAGTCGATACGATCAGCGACGCGGCTCCGACGCCTGTCGATTTGGCGTCCGAACATGGACTGACCACCGACAGCGTGATGACAATTCCGTCTTACAACATATACAATCCCTTCGGTGTTGATATTAGTTCGGGCAGCGTCCGGCTGAACGAGGTGGGTAACCGTATTAACGATGTCTCTGCCGAAACGCCGCGCATCCTTGCCGGCATCGGTGGAACCATTCCCGATTCGGAATGGATGCAGGGCTGGACCTGGGAAGCCGCTGGTTTGTATATGCGCAACAGCGTGGCCAACGCCAATCACGGGTCCGTGACCGATTACGGTATGCAGGAGGCGCTAAACGGTCTCACCCGCAAGGGTGACGGCTCCCTGACATGGGATTCGAATACGCCGCTCTCTGATCGCGTATATTTCAACTGGTTTGGTCCCAATGATCCGATGATGGCAAAGTTCCTGCGAATTGATAATCCGACTTCGGCGTCGCTGGAATATCAACAGTTCGACGCTAGCGCTACTGGTACCTTCCTCGACCTGCCTGGCGGCCGCGCCGGTTTGGCAATCGGAGCTGAACACCGCATGGAAAAGCTCGAGGTCATTCAGACCGATTTGAATCAAGTAGGTAACATTGTAGGAGGCGCTCAGGGCACCAGTGCTTATGGTGATCGCCGAGTCAGCTCGGTCTACGCAGAGGCTGCCCTTCCGGTATTCAAGTGGTTGGAATTTCAAGTTGCCGGACGTTATGAGAAGTACAGTGACGAGGGATTCAATGCTAAGGTTCGTCCAAAGTACGGCGTGAAGATCAAGCCTCTTCCCTGGCTTGTTTTGCGCGCCTCTTATACGGAGTCGTTCAAGGCGCCGGATTTGGCCTATCTGTACACCGGGGCTACAACCACGTTCACTGACCAGAATTATATTGATCCCGTTACGGGCGATTCCGAGCAAATCGAAATCCGCAGCGCCGGTAATCCGGATCTGCAGCCCGAGATCACTAAGACGTTCTATACTGGATTCGTCGTGGAACCCCAGAAAGGTTTCCTGAGCGGTTTCTCCGCCTCGCTGGATTTCTTCCGCTACCAGCAATCTGGCTTGCTCGGCCAGCTGTCGGATTTTTACGGGTATTCAGAGTTCCTAACTAGGGCAGCAAAGGGTGATCCCCTCTTCGCGCCGCGGGTGATCCGCGACCCGGCATCAAATCGCATCACCTATATCAACGACGACTACAGTAATATCTCGTCGGCCGAAAATCGCGGTTATGATGCCGAATTGAGCTATCGCCTGAACACCAGCAATCTGGGAACATTTCGCTTCGCGCTCAGCGGAACGTATCTGGATAAGTATGCGATCGATGGCGACGACGTCGCAGGTCATGAGCTCAACGCTCATTGGAATGCGAACTTCCTGACTTCCTGGGAATATCATGACTGGGAGGCCACGACCTTTATCTCGTATCGCGGCGCGCGTCATGGCGATGCGTTTATCTTCGGTCTCGGTGGCGATGTCTCCGATCTCTATGTTCATTATACAATCAAGCCGCAGTATACCGTAAACATGTCGGTTGCTCGTCGCCTGCCGTGGGATAGCAAGGTCGTAGTCGGCGTGGACAACATATTCGATAGCAAGCCGCCTCTCGATCCCCTGCAGACGCAGGGCAGCACGCCTGGCGTTAACTTGCTCGAGCCTGCGTTCTGGTATGTCCGTCTCGAAAAGCATTTCTAAAATCGTTTCTTTAGAATGTATTAAAAATAGCCGCGCCGCTCCGGTGCGGCTATTTTTGTATATAAATGCCTCCGTCCATGCATCCTCACTTCCGACTCCTCGCCCTGTTTTCAGCCACCGTTCTCCTCGCTGGTAGTGCCTTTGCGGATACGTCCCTCAAAGATGAGTTGAGCCCGCGGGAATTCGAAAGCGCCGGGCTGAACCGCCTCACGCCAGCTGAACTCGCGAACCTCAACCGGCTTGTGCGCGTGGATCGCGAGCATGGATCGAGTGCGGCTCGCGACAGCGAAAGGGCCAGCCCGCAGAAGCAAAATACTTTTTCGGTCGAGGGCGGCGCCGCCGGCTTCGGTCGCGAAGAGAAAGTTGTCCGGCAACTCGATCGTGAGACGCCCAAGGAAATTCGAAGCCGCATCTTGGGGGAATTCAAAGGCTGGACCGGGCATTCGACCTTCCGATTGGAGAATGGCCAAGTCTGGCGCCAAACCGATGGCTCGTCTTTCACGGCCCGACTGAAGGATCCGGTCGTCATTATTCGGAAAGCGTCTCTCGGCAGCTATCGCTTGAAGATCGAAGGCTTCAGCACACAGACAACCGTTCAGCGCGTCGACTGAGCCGAATTCCCTGCGCCGGGAGCGCGTTCCATGTTGATCTACGCCATCACGGTCTTTCTCGGCGCGTTTCTCCTGTTTCAAGTCCAGCCGATCATCGGGAAGTATATACTGCCGTGGTTTGGCGGCAGTCCCGGGGTGTGGACGACGTGTTTGTTGTTCTTTCAGATATTGCTGCTCGGCGGATATGCCTATGCGCATTTCATATCGACGCGCTTCTCACGCAGGCGCCAGATGTGGATCCATTTGGCGCTTCTTGGTGTGTCCCTCGCGTTCCTGCCGATCACGCCGGCAGAGTCCTGGAAGCCTCAGCCCGGCGTGAATCCGATGCTCGGGATTCTGTTGCTGCTCACGAGCTGCATCGGCCTTCCGTATCTCGCGCTCTCGGCAACCGGGCCGCTGGTGCAAAGTTGGTTTAGTCGCACAGAACTGGGGCGCTCGCCGTATCGCCTGTATTCACTATCGAACGCGGGGTCGCTGCTCGCGCTGCTGAGCTACCCGTTTTTTTTCGAGACGAAGTTTACCCGGCATGAGCAGGTGGCGCTTTGGTCGGCCGCCATGGTCGTTTATGCGGTTTGCTGCGCGGCATCGAGTTGGCGCGCCAGCCGTTCACCGCTGGATGACGTCGGAAAAGGCGAGGGCACGAGCGGGATCGCGAACTCAAATCCGATCAGCGACGTGCAACTGCCGCCAACGGCGAAGCACATCGTTCTTTGGATCGCCTTGCCGGCCTTGGCGTCGCTCCTGTTGCTGGCGACCACGAATAAACTTTGCCAGGACGTCGCGGTCATTCCGTTCCTTTGGATTCTTCCGCTCGCGATTTATCTACTCAGCTTTATCATCTCCTTCGACCATCCACGTTGGTATCATCGAGGGTGTTTTGCGGCGCTCGTTACACTCGGCGCGAGTGTCGTTTGCGCCCTCCTTTTCGAGGGGACCGGCGTGAACCTGCCTCTCCAGATCGCGGCTTATTCCTTTGCTCTGTTCGCCGCTTGTATGGTTTGCCACGGCGAGTTGTATCGAGTGAAGCCGGCGGTGGCGTATCTAACTAAATATTATATGCTCATCGCGCTTGGCGGCGCGGTGGGCGGGCTGCTGGTTGCCGTCGTCGCTCCGGCTATTTTGAACCGGTTTATAGAATTGGAAGCAGGTTACTGGCTGTTGATATATTTGGCCGCCGTCGTGGCGATTTCGGAGAAGTCGCGCGTGATGGTCGTGGGAAGCATTGGGGGCGCGATTGCGGCTTTATTTTTCGTGCCGATTATATTCGCGGCTCGTGACGCGCGATCCGATGGCTGGGCTTCGGCTCTTCACGAGTCGTTTTCCGAGTTTTTTCATGATCATTGGTTTTATATATTGATCGTGGCGCTCGCGACCATCGGCGCGCTGTTCGGACGTAGAGACACGCGTGACCGAGCATGGAAGGTCGAGCTCGCGGTCGTTCCCTTGCTGTTCACGCTCGCGCTTGGATTCGTGTTTATTGTCGAGCTGCGGCGCGACTTCGGACGTGTGGTCGAGCAGACTCGCAATTTCTATGGAGTATTGACCGTGACGGAATTCAACGACGAAGAGCGCTCGCGCTACTCTACCCTAACGCACGGTGATATTACGCACGGCCTTCAATTCGCGGAACCGCCTCTCTCTCGTTTTCCGACGAGCTATTATGGCGAACTGAGCGGCGTGGGTTTGGCGATTCTTCACGTGCCGACGCTTGGTCCGAAACGGATAGGCGTGGTCGGGCTCGGGACTGGAACTCTGGCGGCGTATGGAAAACCCGGAGACACGATTCGCTTCTATGATATCAATCCGGCGGTCGAGCATCTGGCTCGGACGCGCTTCACATTTTTGAGCGAATCGAAGGCGAATATAGAGATTGTATTGGGCGACGCGCGGCTGTCGCTGGAGCGGGAATTGAGCGAGGGTGATTGGCAGCGTTTCGATGTGCTGGCCTTGGATGCGTTCAGCAGCGATGTGATTCCCGTTCATTTGCTCACGCGTGAAGCTTTTGAAATTTATCTGAAGCATCTCGCGTTCGGTGGAATCATCGCGGTTCACACCTCGAACCGGTATTTGAATCTCGATCCGGTGGTGATCAAAACCGCGACCGCTCTCGGGCTCGCCGCGACGGTGATCACCGATTCACCGGGAGACAAAGATTGGTGGCTTTCCGGCAGTACGTGGATCCTGCTTGCGCGAACCCCGGATGTGCTGGCGATTCCCGAAATCAATATCTCGGCATCGTCGCCTCCGAAAATCGGTCCAAACGTCCGCGCTTGGACTGATGATTACGCGAGCCTTTACCCGCTGCTGCGGTAGAGCTGGGGTTGAGAGGCCGTGGCTGGCTGGCGCAAGGAATGGAATAACCTCGCGCTCAACCGACTTACGCCGGATCAGCGGGCCTGTTTGAATATCTCGGTGCCGCGCCGCTCGAAGTCTCGCCAGGCACGCCACACGGCCGCGGGAACACGCGACGTGTGGAGGACCTGCCGGGCGAACTCGAGGGATTGGCGCAGCTGATCGCGTTGGATCAGGGATTCGGGGAGGCCGTTTTCCAAAAGCGTAAGATCGGGAATGAGACCGAAGTTAGCCGGGTCGGAGAGTGAAGTGCCGGTGGGCAGAGTCGGCGCGGGGGCCTGAGACTCGGGGGCCGCGGAGGGCTCGCTCGGCGCTGTGGATGTGCCGTTCAGGCCCGACCGGGGCGCGGTTTCAGTTTCCGCGGGCGCGTTGGCTAAACGAGTTGCCGGCTCGCGGTCTTCCTCTGAGCCGGGGGCATTTTCATTGCGCGTTTCGGTGGCCTGGGCTTTCGCAGCAGCGATTCCGCGCGCGGGCGCTTCTGCCGTTATATTCGCCGCGGGGTGGGGACGCGGTTCTCCGTGTTCATTTTCCACGGAAAATCTTACCGCAGCGATGAAGTCCTCGACGTTGTCGAAGCCATGCTCAGCGGGGAGATTGGCCAGCGCCTGCGTCTTCGCGTCTTGTTCTGCGGCCCGGCGCTCGAGTTCGGCGAGGTGCGCGCGTGCAATTTCCAATTTCTGACGAAGGCGTTCGTAACGGGACGGCATGGGCGAAAATTAGCGGAGAGGAATTTCTAGGCAAATGAGCGTTCGAGCCAAAAGAATGATTTTGCGCGCGTGATCGAGCGCCGTCTGGCGTGAAATGCGGAAATGTTAGCATAGGTCGACGTGCAAAAATATTTGTTTGCTCAGCGGGGTTCGCGCCCCAGTTTTGCGCGTAACTATCTGGTGCACCTGGAGAGGTGGCAGAGTGGTCTATCGCGGCGGTCTTGAAAACCGCTGGGCCGAAAGGTCCCGGGGGTTCGAATCCCTCCCTCTCCGCCAGTCTTCGCCAAGCGAAGCGCGGACGAAGACTGTCTCGCAGACCTGTTCCGTCGTAGCGCGCAGTGCGAAGACGGAAGCTCGCAGAGCGTAGGCGGACTCGTTGTATGTCGAAGGCTTCGACTGGGCAAGCCGACAACGCGCTTCGCACAAGGGAGGAGGAAGCCCAGCAATTTCCGCTCTCCCGCGCGTTTTGACATTGCCGATCGTGCGGTGCGACGGAACTGTTGCCGCCTGTTTTCAGGTGACGAGAACTCAAAAGAGCGGGAGCAACGACGTTGGGCTAGGGAACGCGTCAAACGAGCTTGCGCCCCCGCCTCTCCTTGGACCGCCTCCTGATGGCTTCACCCCGCATTTCCAGCTCATCGATGTATTCATCCAGCCGCCTCATTGTCTTAGTCTTTATTAGCCTGTTCGCCCTCGCGCGCGCGGATTCGACCGGGCCTGCTGCTCCAAGGTTCACCGCCAAGGAAATCCAGCAGGGATTCCGCGACGGTTCGATCCTCGCCAAACCCAAATGCAACATCAGCGAGACGGTCTTGCGCGCCAGGGAGAGCCGGGGCGGCGCCAAGCTGCATCGCCTCTTCAAGCGCATCAATGCACTGCGCGTCCTCGAATTTTCCCCAACGCAGGACGTGAGCCAAACGATCGATTCGCTCCGCGCGTCGGGACTCTACGAATACGTCGAGCCGAACTACCTGCGTCATGCGATGGTGGTTCCAAATGACCCCCGTTTCGGCGATCAATGGGCTCTGCAGAATAGCGGTCAAAGCGGCGGAACGTCGGGCGCTGACATCAAGGCGGTCAGTGCCTGGGATGTTCGCTCGAGCCCAGGTTCAATCATTGTGGCTGTACTCGATTCTGGCGTGCGCGCGAGCCACGAAGACCTCGCCGCAAATCTCTGGGTCAATCCCAAGGAAACGGCGGGCAATGGCGTTGATGACGACGGCAATGGCTACGTCGACGACGTCAATGGCATGTACAGCCTTGTTGCCACAGGAGCTGCCAACAGCGGCGATATCACGGACAAGGTCGGCCACGGAACTTCCGTTGCTTCCGTTATTGGCGCGGTCGGCAACAATGGCAAAGGCATCGCTGGCATCGCGTGGAATGTGAAGATGATGATTTGCCGCATGGCCGACAATGGCGGCGAGGCGGCTACATCCGACATTATAGAAAGCGTCGACTACGCTGTGGCCAACGGCGCGAAGATCATCAATATTTCATACGGCGGCCGTGGGTATTCAAACGCCGAATACGATTCGATGGCCAAAGCGCGAGATGCCGGTGTCATCATCGTCGCCTCGGCGGGCAATGACGGCGTCAGCGATCAGATCAAAGCGAACTATCCCGCCAGCATTCCGCTAGAGAATATCATTTCTGTCGCGAATACGACTCGCACCGATGCGCTCGCGCCCAGCAGCGTCTACGGAGGGCTTGTTGAACTTGGCGCTCCCGGCACGGATATCCTGGCGGCGTCGAAGGATGGAGATTCCAGCTATGATTATGTTACCGGAACGTCGCTTTCCGCGCCAATGGTCTCGGGGTCGCTTGCGCTTTTGGCGGCACAATTTCCGTCAGACAACTACCGCCAGCTGATCAATCGACTGCTGCGTTCGGTCGACAAGATTCCCGCACTCAATGGCAAGGTTCAGACTGGTGGCCGGCTCAATCTCAACAAAGCGTTGAATTCGGCTGCCGGCGCCAACACGCCCTTTAATGATAATTTTGCAGACCGAGCCAAGATCGACGGCGAAACCGTCAACACTCGGGGCGTATCGGTTGGTGCTACACCCGAGCCGAGCGAGCCTTCGCACGGAGCGGCGGGTGGAGCTTCACTTTGGTGGACGTGGACGGCTCCGCGGTCCGGCACAGCGGTCGTGGATACGGCGGCCAGTTCTTTCGACACGACCGTAGCGGTCTACACCGGGAGCACCTTGGTTGGCCTCACGCAGGTCGCGGCGAATGACGACTCAGATGGTACCACGACGAGCCATCTTTCCTTCGCCGTGGTGAGCGGTACAGCGTATCACATTGCGGTGGACGGCAAGGGCGGCGCGACAGGCTTGATACAGCTCTCCCTCGGTCTCGCGCCTGCCAATGACGATTTTGCGAACGCCGTCACGCTCAGCGGCGCAACGGGCAAGAGCTCAGGCACGAATCACGGAGCAACCCGTCAGGCAGGAGAGCCGACGGCTTCATCCGACGCAGGAGCGACTGGCAATGGTCGGACGGTCTGGTACTCCTGGACCGCGCCGAAAAGTGGCCGTTTCGGGTTTTCCGTACCCACGCAAATCTTCACTCCCATCGTGAGCGTATATACTGGATCATCTGTAAACGCGCTAAGTCTGATCGCGTCGCAGGTGAACGATTGCGACTTCACAGCAACCAGTGGAGTCACATATAAGATTGCCGTTGATACCGCAGATGTCGCAGGATCATTTACTCTCGTCTATACTGAAGGGTACGCCTTCACGATCGACGCTCATGTGTATTCGAGTGCGGCGATTACCTTAGACGATGTGCTCGTCTTCGCGACAAATGCCGGTACGTTGTTTTATAGCTCAAGCAACTACTGGTTCGATAATTTGGTGGGTCAACTTGATATCAGTACGCCTGCGCTGGGCACTGATGGCACGATCTACATAACGACATCGACCTCTCTATACGCGATCGCTGCGGACAAGACCCATAAATGGACGAAGGATCTTGATGACGGCTTCGGCTCGTCGCCGGCTTTGACTAGCGCCGGCAACATCGTCGTGCATAGTAACGATGGTTTTCTGCGGGTGTATAGTCCATCGGGAACTGAATTGTGGAGCACGGCCGTGACTGGAAACAGTTATTCGTCACCGTCGATTGCCCCGGATGGCACAATATACATAGGGTCAACCGATCACAATCTGTACGCGGTCAACGGAGATACCGGCGCCGTTAAATGGAAGTACGACACCGGTGGAGAAATTTACGCCAGTCCGGCGATTGGGACCGATGGTACGATATACATTGGCACCATGTCTTCGAAGTTCCTGGCGGTAAAACCAACGGGATCTCTGGCGTGGTCTTATTCGACCGGCGATAGTATTACCTCCTCGGCCGCGATCGCCGCTGATGGATCCCTCTATTTCGGTTGCTATGACAAAAAAGTCTACTGTCTGACCTCGGGCGGCACGCTCAAGTGGAGCTACACCACAGGCGATCAGATTCGGGCTTCTTCACCTGCGATTGGAAGTGATGGCACTGTCTATATTGGCTCCTACGATGGCTGCCTGTACGTGATCAGCTCCACGGGAGCACTGACCAAAAAATATCAGACAGGAAGTTACATTCGATCCTCGCCAATGCTGATCGAGGACGCGGTGGTGGTCGGCAGCGACGATGGGCGATATTATATTCTGACGGCCACAGGCGAAGGAATGGCCAACTCGCCTTGGCCGACCTATCGCCAAAATGTCCAGCGAACCGGCAGGAAGAGTTTGAATACCGCGCCGTCCATAACCACTCAGCCCAGCGCGACCGTTGTGGCGATCGGTGGCAGCGCCACGCTTTCAGTAAGCGCGCAAGGACAGGATCCGTTGACCTATCAGTGGTATCTGAATGGCGCTGCGATTCCCGGAGCCACGCAGTCGAGCTATACTATCACGAACGCATCAGACGCCAACGCCGGTAACTACACCGTCGTCGTGACCAATGCGCTCGGCTCGATCACGAGTGGCGTCGCTACGGTGACCGTCGCGACTGCGAGTAATCTCGGACGCATCGTGAATATGTCAGCTCGCGCCATCGCAGGCACGGACGCGAAAACGTTGATCGTCGGCTTGGTCATCAGCGATGGTCCAGGCACCAAATCGATGCTCATCCGCGGAGTCGGCGCGACGCTGGCTCAAGCTCCATATAACGTTCCTGGTGTTTTGGCCGATCCGACGCTGCGTCTTTTTCCCGGCGGCAGTGACAAACCGATCGCGACGAATGACGATTGGGGAACCGATCCAAAGGTCCCGGCTTTGATGACTCAAACAGGCGCCTTCGCGTTTCTCTCGGCGAAGGATGCTGCGATGGCTGCGGACCTGGCAAGTGGCGGCTATACGGTTCACGTGACTTCGACGGCGTCGGCTTCTGGCGTGGCGCTCGCGGAGTTTTATGATGCGACGCAAGTGTTCACGGCGGATACCCCGCGATTGATTAACATCTCTGCGCGCTCACAAGTGGGTACGGGAGGCGATGTGCTGATCGTCGGCTTCGTCATCGGCGGCGCGACGCCGGTAAAGGTTTTGATCCGCGGGATTGGGCCCACCCTTGGCGATAGCCGTTTCCAGGTGCCAGGTGTGCTGGCTGATCCGAAGCTGACGCTGCGCATCCTCGGCAAGGAGGATGTTCTCCAGGAAAATGACAATTGGGGCGCCAGCGCCAACGTCGCTGAACTCCAGGCTGCGATGACTTCGGCCAACGCGTTCTCTTTGTCAGCGGATTCGAAAGACGCGATGATCGTGGCGACATTGCAGCCCGGCGCCTACACGGCGGTGATTTCGGGGGTGAACAACACGACAGGCGTCGCGCTTGCTGAAGTCTACGAATTGAAGTGAGCGCATCGGGAAATCTCCTGCTCGCGGCTTATTAAAATGAGCGAGCAGGAGCGGGGCCGCGAAAGGTGTTGCACCGATTCCTTCGTGGAGCGCAGTTCACGCTGACGCTATGATGAAAATCCCGCATCGCATTGTTCTCGGCGTTTCGCTGATCGCGGCCGCTGTTCTCGTTTCTCCTCAATTCACGCGGGCCGCCGAGAAAGAGGACCGGCCTTATCTCAACCCCGCGCTGCCGGTGGAGGCGCGGATCGACGACCTCATCGGTCGGCTGACCCTGGACGAGAAAATCTCACTCGTTCACGCCAGCGGAAAATTTCGCGCCGGAGGCGTCCCGCGTTTGGGCATTCCGTATCTTTGGACCGCCGACGGACCGCAGGGCGTTCGTGAAGAAGTGGGTGTGGATTCCTGGGAGCCGGCCGGACGCACGGATGATTTTGTGACGGCGATGCCCGTGGGCATGGCGTTGGCGGCATCATGGGATCCGCAGCTTGCCGAGGAGTATGGCAAGGTCGTCGGCGAAGAGGCGCGCCAGCGCAACAAGCACGTCATCCTCGGCCCGGCCATCAATATCATGCGCACGCCGCTCTGCGGCAGAAATTATGATTATTTCGGCGAAGACCCATGGCTGACGAGCCGCATGACGGTGGGCTACGTGAAAGGGATGCAGTCGGAGCAAACCGTGGCCTGCATCAAACATTTCGCGCTCAATAACCAGGAAACGGAACGCGGCACGATCGACGTCGAAGTCGATGAACGTACATTGCGCGAAATATATTTACCCGCTTTCGAGGCCGGCGTGAAAGAGGGAGGAGCCCTCTCGATCATGGGCGCGTATAATAAATTTCGCGGCCAGCACTGCTGTCACAATGAATATTTATTGAATGATATATTGAAAAACGAATGGGGCTTCAAAGGCAGTGTCATTTCCGACTGGGGCGGCACGCACGACGCCCGGCAAGCCGTGTTGTATGGGCTCGATCTAGAGATGGGGACGGGAAAGCCATACGACCAATATTATCTGGGCGCGCCTTTTCGCGAAATGATCGAAAAAGGCGAGGTGCCGATGTCGGTGCTCGATGACAAAGTGCGCCGCAATCTGCGCATGCTGTTCGCCGCTGGAGCGGTGGATGGGCAGCGTCCCGCGAAATTGAATACGAAGGCCCATCTCGACATCGCGCGCCGGGTTGCGGCCGAAGGGATTGTATTATTGAAGAATGATCACGGCCTTCTTCCGCTCGATCCGAAGAAATATACGACGATCGCCGTGATTGGAGACAATGCGGTGCGCAAATACGCGGCGGGCGGAAACGCGGCCGGCGTGAAGGCGTTTCACGAGATCACCGCGCTCGAGGGGATTACGGCCAGGGCAGGGCGCGATGCGAACGTGGTTTATTCGCAGGGTTTCCGTCAACCGGAGCGGCGTGCCCACGGGCAGCGCGATGTTGCCGGCGTACGCACGAGCGATCTCACGGGAGCCTCGCCGGAAGAAGAAAAAACATTGGCGGAGCGCGCGGTTCGAGCCGCAAAAGAGGCGGACGTCGTTGTCTTCGTCGGCGGATTGACGCATCAGGCGCGGGCAGATGACGAGGGCGTCGACCGGGTCGATCTTTCGTTGCCGGCGCATCAGGACGAATTGATTGGGAAAATCGTCGCGGCGAATCCGCGCACGGTTGTGGTTTTGATTTCCGGCTCTCCCGTGACGATGAGCCCGTGGCTCGAGAAAGTCCCCAGCCTGGTTCAGGCGTGGTACGGAGGATCGGAGGCGGGCAATGCGCTAGCCGATGTGTTGTTCGGTGATGTGAATCCTTCTGGCAAACTCCCGTGCACGTTTCCGAAAGCGATAAAGGATTCGCCGACTCATCTTGGCGGCGCGCGCACTTTTCCAGGAGAGAATGGCGTTGTGCATTACGACGAAGGATTGTTCGTGGGCTATCGCTGGTACGACGCGAAGAAGATCGAGCCGCTGTTCCCATTCGGCTTTGGGCTGAGTTATACGACGTTTGCGTATTCGAAATTGCGCGTCTCGCCGGCGTCGGAGTCGGGCAACGACGCCGGGAAGCCTCGCGTCGTGGTCGAGTGCGATGTGGCGAACACCGGCTCTCGCGCGGGCGCGGAGGTCGTGGAATTTTATGTGCGTGATGAACAAGCCAGCGTCGTCCGTCCCGAGAAGGAGTTGAAGGCTTTCAGCAAAGTCGCACTCGCGCCGGGCGAAACGAAGACCGTCACGGTGACGCTCAACGCGCGTTCGTTCGCGTATTACTCGCGGGAGCAGAAAGCGTGGATCGCGGAAGCGGGAAAATATCAGATTCTGGCCGGGGCATCGTCCCGCGATATAAGGTCGAGCGCTTTGTATGATTTGCCGCAGACGGTGATGGTGAAGTGAGCCGACGCGAAGCGAGTCCGTCCGCGCTTGAGGCGCGGACAGTAGAGAAAAATGCCGGCGTGGACGCCAGCGCTCCCAGCGGCCGACATCGGCGAGACGCCGACGCTCGGCCGCCGAGCTGCGCCTTACCAAGGCGCAGGAGGCTCTGGGAGCGCTGGCGTCCTCGCCGGCATTCGGCGTCCGGCATCCGGAATCGGAAGCTAAAGCGCGCGGGGATATTTTTTAACCCTAGGGGATTTTCCTGATTCTTGCTCCATAGACTAAACCGGACGGGCGGCTCACTGTCATGGTTGCGCGCTATGCAGACAGCTCTCCTCCAACCGCCATCGGTGACCCGCACGCCAAAAAGTGCGCGCCTGCCTCAAATCGACTATTGGCGGGGGCTTTGCCTGATTCTGATCTACGTGCATCACCTGCCGCTGAGTTTTGGCGGCAATTTCACGATCAGCATGCTCGGATTTTGCGACGCGGTGATCGTGTTCGTTTTCCTCAGCGGGTTCGTCTGCCGTCTCGCCTTTGGCTCTGCGCTGGAGAAACAGGGGTGGGGCGGGATGATTCGAAAAGCGCTGCGGCGCGCCGGCACCCTCATGCTGGCCCATTTGGCGATGACCGCTTTCGCCGTGGTCGCGATCGTGCTCTATCATAAAATCTGGCCGGGCGAAATGATGCTGCCGGACATCAGGGACGGCAGCGAGGAAGCCATTCTCGCGGCACCCCTGCGCGAGATCGGCCTGGCGGCGATCTTCAAACAGCACGCCTGGCTCTGCCACGTGCTGCCGCTCTATACTATTTTCATCCTGTCGGTTCCCCTCTTGTTTGCGCTCGAGCGAGTGAGTCCGTGGCTCTTGCTCGCGATCTCCGGCGCGCTCTGGGCGGCGGTTCGTCTGACGATTACGTTCTCGATCGGTGGTTTCCTGCATGAAACGGGTTTTTGGCTAAACCCCTTCGCCTGGCAGTTTGCCTTCGTTGGAGGCTTCGTGCTCAGCAGCTGGGTTAAACAAGGAAGAATGGGAAGCCTGCGCCCGGCATTTTTCTATGCGGGCGTCGGCATGCTTCTCTTCATCGCAGCAACGAAGCTGGAACTGTATCCGCGGGCGGCCTGGTTTTTCCCGATCTGGAGCACGAAAGGAATGTGCGACTTCAGCTATGTGGCGTACTTCGCCCTGCTCGCGCTTGTCCTGAGCCCGCTGGTTTCGGACCCGAAGCGACTGGCCCGCTGGCCGGCAGTTTCGATCATTTCGATTATCGGCCAGAAATCGCTGACCATCTGGGTCGGCACGGAGTTTGTCGTTTACACGGTGTTCTTCCTGCGTCGCGCCGTTGCTGGCGATGTTTGGGTCGATGACCTCGCAATCGGCGCGTTCGCCGTTGCGGCGCTCTGGTTGCTGATTCGCCGCGAAATGCTGCTCCGCAATCAAAAGGTGAAGTTGCGCAGCGCAGTCGTCGGCTGAGGCCGAGGCCGCGGCTCGAATGTTTGCATAGACAACCGAAGCCCGCGCATTGCCGGGCCTTTCCACGCTGGCAAGTTGGGCCCTCTCAACCCCTGCCTCGATGGATTTCCCTTCTTTGCTCTGCGCCCGCCTTCGCCGCTCGTCTGTTGCTCGTTCACTGCTCGCCGCGGCTCTCGCCGGCGTCTGTATTCAGATTTCGGATGCGCGCGCTGCCAATGAATTCGCCTTGAACGCCGAGGGATTCTTCCACCGCGACAACGTGGATGTCCTCGTCTTCAATAATTTCTACGACGGAGCTTTCAGTGACGCGAAGATCAGCAGCATCGAATTGATCCAGCAGGACGTCCGTTCCGCGACCAATGGCGATGTCCGACTCGGCGCGACGCCCGGGCAATGGGATCCGGTGCCGCAACTTGTATCGAGAAAAGTGGATACAGCGGCGCAGACCGTCATGACGGAACTCGCGTATCCGGCGGAGAACTTCCGTTTCAAGATCGAAGTCGCAGGACAGGCCGAGGGCGTGCGCATCCGCGTTCTGCTGGACGAACCGTTGCCCGAAAAACTTGTGGGAAAAGCGGGCCTTCATCTGGAATTTTTGCCTTCGGCCTATTTCCACCGCAGCTATCTCGCGGACGGGCAGGGCGGGATTTTTCCTCTGCATCCTTCGAGCGACATGACAAAACTCGCCGACGGTTCCAGCGCTCCGAAAGCATTGGCGCAGGGCCATGACTTCGTGTTCGCGCCGGAGGACGATGCCCGCCGCGTTTCGCTGCGCTCGACGGGCGGCGCCATCGAATTGTTCGACGGCCGAGATACCGCGCAGAATGGCTGGTTCGTCGTCCGCACGTTGCTCGAGCCGGCGAAGACCGGTGTCGTCGCCGAATGGTTTTTGAACGTGAGCGCGGATCCCGCTTGGCGGCGTGCGCCTGTCATTGGCCACTCGCAGGTGGGATACGCGCCAGTGCAGACAAAAGTCGCCGTCATCGAACTCGATAAACGGGATCTGTTGCTCGGCCGCGCTCGCGTGCTGCGGATCAACCGCGATGGCACGTCGACGGAAACTTTGGCCGCGGCGCCTCAGCCATGGGGCGCGTATTTGCGCTACAACTACGCGACTTTCGATTTCTCCGCCGTGCGCGAGCCGGGATTGTACGTGCTCGAATATGGCGCGACACGCACCAAGCCGTTTCGCATCAGCGCCGATGTCTATGCCGCGGCATGGCATCCCACGCTCGATGTTTACCTGCCAGTCGCGATGGACCACATGTCGGTGAAGGAAGCCTACCGCGTCTGGCACGGACACTCGCACCGGGACGACGCGCTGCAGGCGCCGGTCAATCATGAGCACTTTGATCTCTATGCTCAGGGGCCGACGACTGACAGCAAGTATCAGCCCTTCGAGCACATCCCCGGTTTGAACGTCGGCGGCTGGCTCGACGCCGGCGACTTCGATGTGCGCACGCAGACGCAATACGCGGTCGTGCGCCGTCTCGTGCAAACGTGGGAGACGTTCAAGCCGATGCGCGACGAGACGACCGTCGACCAGGCGATGCATCACGTGGAGATTCATCGTCCCGATGGCATTCCCGACATTCTCCAACAGATCGAGCACGGCACGCTGCAACTCATCGCGCAGCATCGCTCGGTCGGCCACGCGATCTGTGGCATCATCGAGCCCGATCTCGGTCAATACACGCATCTCGGCGATGCGGCGTCGAAGACCGACAATCTCATCTACAACCCGAAACTGAAACCGGGAGAGTCCGATGGTTTGACCAGCGGAGTGAAGGATGATCGTTGGGCGATGACGACCCACACGACACCGTTGAATTATGGCTCAGCGGGGGCGTTAGCCGCGGCGAGCCGCGCTCTTCGCGGATATCGCGACGAGCTCGCAGATGAGTGTCTCGCCACCGCGAAAAAGGTTTGGGAAGACGAACACTCGCATCCGCCAGCGATTTTCCAACACGGCAACACGACCGGTGGTCCGCTGGAGATCGAGGAGTTTGGCGCGGCGGTGGAGCTCTTGATCGCCACGAAAGACCCGCGTTACGCCAAGCGCATCGACGAACTTTGGCCTGCGATCGAACCCAGATTCGGATTCGTTGCGGCCACCGCGGTCGATGCGATCCCCTACATGAACGCGGCGTACCGGGAAAAAGTTCGCGCCGCTGCGGCCGCGAACGCGAAACGTTTGGCCGATCTCGCCAAAGACAATCCATACGGTGTGCCGATCTGGAAAGGAGGCTGGGCGGGCAATGGCCTGATCATCGAGTTTGCCGTGGCGAACTATGCCCTGCATCGCGCCTTTCCCGATTTGATCGATACATCCGGCGTGTATCGAGGATTGAACTACATCTACGGCACGCATCCGGCATCGGACATCTCGTTCGTCTCCGCGGTCGGCACGGTGTCGAAGGAAATCGCCTACGGCAGCAATCGCGCCGATTTCAGTTTCATCGCTGGCGGCATCGTGCCGGGGCTGCTGATTCTGAAACCGGATTTTCCGGAGAACAAAGAGGACTGGCCCTTTCTTTGGGGAGAAAACGAGTACGTCGTGAACGTCGGTCCGAGTTACATTTACCTGGTGCACGCGGTGAACCAGTTGCTTGCGGAAAAATAGAGTTCTCACTTCCAACTTCCGCAGCGTCCTGCCAGCAAGAACCCGGCCTCTCTCACCGGCTTGGCGAGGCCACGCCGATGCCTTTCACCGCCAGTGTCCTGATCAATAACTACAACAACGCGCGCTACATCAAAGCGTGCGTCGATTCGGTTTTGGCCCAGACCGTGCCGGCGGACGAAGTGGTCGTGTACGACGACGGAAGCACGGATGAAAGTCTGTCCATTCTTCGCGAGTACGGAGACCGCATTCGCTTGATCGAGGGCGTGCACGATCACACGCGCAAGAGCCGCGCCAGCCAATCGAATGCCGTGTATCAAGGCTTTCTCGTCGCGCGTGGCGAATGGATGTTTCTGCTGGATGGCGACGATCTTTTCGATCCGCGCAAGATCGAGCGCGTGCGCGAGGCCGTGGGATCGAGGACAGATGTTTCGCTCGTGCAGTCGCCCTGCCTGATCGTCGACGAGCACGGCCGCGCAACGGGCAAATATCTGGACGCGCGTTTTCATCAGGCAGGTTTGCGCGAGAGGATGTTTCAGGAGAACGACGTGGATTTTTATTATCCCACTTCGGCCATGGTCGTGCGGCGCGAGGCGATGGCGCAGATCATGCCGCTGGACATGACCGTTTGCCCGGAACTCGCGTGCGACACGCGCATCGCGATGTGCATGCCTTTGCTGGGCGAGGTGGTTACGTTGAGCGAGCCGCTCGCGGTCTGGCGCCGGCATTCGACCAGTTATATTTCCAGTCTCGAGTCCTCCCGCTGGTTTCAGGCGAAGCAGACATATCGGCGCATTTCCGTGTTCAACACTTACGCGGACAAATTCCGCGTGCCTCATTTGCGCCTCTGGAAAAACCGGCGGTTTCTACGCCAGGTGATCGGCGCGCTCCTGCCGAATGTAGTGCGAAACAAACTACGCGGCAAAAGCCAGGTCCTGGTGCGCAACGAAACCTAGCGCGCGAGGTTTCTCAGGCCCGCTTCGCCCAATCTCACTCTTTCGAGGGTGAAGACGCGCTTGATTTCGCGCAGATTCAACGGCTAGGTGCTGGTTTCCTGTTTTCCCAGTAAACGTCCGTCGCTTTCACCCTATGTCTAACGTCATATCTCGCCGCCAGGCTTTGCAGAGCATTGCCGGCGTTTCGGCCGCGCTCGCCACGACCTCCCTTCTCTCCACGCGCATCGAAGCCGCAGAAGCCATGCTGCCAGAGAAATTGAAGGGCCGCATCCATCACTCCGCCTGCAAATGGTGTTATAAGGACATTCCACTCGAGACGCTTTGCCAGAATGCGGAGCGCATCGGCCTCGCCGCGATCGATTTGTTGGACATCGCGGATTTTCCCACGCTGAAAAAATACGGCGTGGCCTGCGGCATGGTCTGGGGCGTCCCCGGTGGCATCACGAAAGGGCTGAATCGGGTGGAGCACCACGACGCGATTGTCGCTTATTTCGAAGACGCGATTCCGAAGACCGCCGCGGCTGGATTTACCAACATCATTTGTTTTTCCGGCAATCGCGGAGGCATGAGCAATGACGAGGGCATTCACAATTGCACGATTGGCCTGAAGCGGATCACGCCTCTCGCCGAAAAGCATGGTATCAATATTTGCATGGAGTTGCTGAACAGCAAAGTCGACCACCACGACTACATGTGCGATCGCACACCGTGGGGCGTCGAACTTTGCAAGTCAGTCGGTTCGGAGCGGTTCAAATTGCTCTATGACATTTATCATATGCAGATCATGGAGGGGGACATGATCCGCACGATTCGCGACAATCATCAGTACATCGCCCACTATCACACGGGCGGCGTCCCGGGGCGTCACGAAATCGATAACTCGCAGGAGATTTATTATCCCGCGGTGATGGAGGCGATCGTTGCCACCGGCTTCAAAGGCTTTGTCGCGCAGGAATTCATTCCGACCAAAACCGACAAGCTCGCTTCGCTCTCCGCGGCCGTGCGCATCTGCGACGTGTAAACTCCGCGGCTCTGCTGGCCGGTCCTCGAAAACTCAAACGTGTTACGCGACGTTTCGTTTCATTCGACGTCGCGCGGTCTTCTTTAACAACTATGTCCTGTCTTCCTCTCCGCTACTCCGTTGTTCTGCTCGCCGCGAGCGCTGCGCTTCGCGCGCAAGACGTGAAGCTCACGCTCGAGCCCGCAGAACGAATCGCAACTCCCATCGTTGATCCCGCGTCCGACGCGGCTCAACAGGCGATCCAACGATTCAAGGTGCCGGATGGACTGAAGGTTTCGCTCTGGGCCGCCGAGCCGATGCTGGCGAATCCCGTCGCGTTCACATTCGACGAGAAGGGCCGCTTGTTCGTTTCGGAGACGCACCGCTACCGCACGAGCGTTCTGGATATCCGCGGCTACATGGGAATGCTCGAGGGCGACCTCGCGTCGCGCACGATCGAGGACCGATCCAAGCTGATTCATAGCGTCTTTGGCGAAGAGGGCGCGAAGCAACTGGCCGTCGAGAGCGAGTTGCTCCGCCTCGTCGAGGATCAGGATGGCGATGGCGTCGCCGATCACAGCAGCATCTTCGCGACAGGCTTCAACTCGGAGTTGGACGGCATTGCTTCTGGCGTCCTGGCCTATCAGGGCAAAGTTTGGTTCACGGATATTCCGAGCCTTTGGCAGTTCGATACTGACGCGAGCGGCGCGAAAGAAACGAAGCGCACCGAACTGCTCCGCGGCTTCGGCATTCACTTTAATTATACCGGCCACGATCTGCACGGTCTCATCATGGGACCCGACGGGAAAATTTATTTCTCGATCGGCGACCGCGGCACGCACGTGGTCAACAAGGAGGGCAAACTGATCGATATGCCCGACACCGGCGCGACCTTCCGTTGCAATCCAGACGGCACCGAGTTCGAGGTTTTCGCGTTCGGTCAGCGCAACCCGCAGGAACTCGCGTTCGACGAATACGGCAATCTCTTCACCGGCGACAACGACTGCGACAATGGCGACCTCGAGCGCCTGGTCTACGTGGTCGAAGGCGGGGACAGCGGGTGGCGCATCGGGTACCAGCACGCGCCGCTCGGCAAGGCCGGACCGTGGATGCGTGACGATCTGTGGAAACCGCGCTTCGAAGGGCAGCCGGCGTATTTGCTTCCGCCGATCTGCAACATCGAAGACGGACCATCCGGCGTGGCGTATTACCCTGGCACGGGACTCACCCCTGCTTTCAACCACACGTTTTTCATCTGTCACTTCAAAGGCAGCATCAGCCGCAGCGGCGTCCAATCGTATAAGATCAAGGAGGACGGCGCAGGCTTTCAGATCGTCGACAGCGCGCCGTTTTTCGAAGGACTTCTGCCGACCGACGTGACCTTCGGTACCGACGGCAGATTGTATGTCGCCGATTGGGTGGAAGGCTGGCCGAAGTCGAAGAAAGGCCGCGTCTATGCGATCTCTGCCGAGAAGGAAACTCCCGCGCAAAAGCAGCAGCTCGCCGAGTTGAAAAAACTCTTCTTCGATGGGATGAAGAATCGCGGCACGGACGAATTAACGCGTCTGTTGAGCCACGCCGATATGCGCATTCGCCAGAACGCGCAGTTCGAACTCGCGGCGCGCGGTCCGGGCAGCATCCCGGTTTTTGAGAAACTCGCGACCGACGGCTTGCTGCCAACCATCCCGCGCCTGCATGCGCTTTGGGGCCTCGGCCAGTTGGCGAAAGCCAATCCGCAGGCGCTCGCGAAGCTTCCTGGTTTGCTCGCGAACGACAAGGACGCGGAGGTTCGCGCCCAGTCGGCCAAGTTGCTCGGCGATCATCATGTCGACGGCGCATACGATCTCCTGGTCGGACACTTGGAAGACAAAGCGCCGCGCGTCGCGTTTTTCAGCGCGCAGAGCTTGGGCAAATTGAAGCGCGCATCGGCGGTAAAACCTCTCATCCAGCTGTTGCGCCGCAATGCCGACAAGGACGTGTACCTGCGGCACGCGGCGGTGTATGCGCTCTCGCAGATCGGCGCGACACCCGAACTCGCTGCGGCGGCGAAAGACTCTTCGTCGTCGGTGCGCCTCGGCGTGCTGCTCGTTTATCGCCGACTGGGCGACCCGGCCATCGCGCAATTCCTGGATGACAAGGATCTCTACCTCGTGCGTGAAGCTGCGCTGGCGATCAATGACGCGCCGGTGAATGGCGCCATGGCCGCGCTTGCCGCGAAACTCGAGACGGCGCCTGTCAACGACGAGCCGATCATGTTCCGCACGATCAACGCTCATTATCGTCTCGGGGGCGCGGAAAACGCCAAGGCGCTGGCGCATTTTGCCGCGCGTTCGGACGTGCCCGACACATGGCGCGACGAGGCGTTGACCCAACTCGGACTTTGGGGAACGCCGCCGGCGCGCGACCGCATCATCGGATTGTATCGGCCTTTGCCTGCTCGCGACGGCACCGTCGCGGTTTCTGCGCTGCAACCTGTAGTGCTGGATCTACTACAGCATGCGCCAATCAAGGTCCGGCTCGCCACGCTGTCGGCGATTTCAGCTTTGAAGATGCACAGCGCCTCCGCCGATTTGCACACGCTCGTCGCGGATGAAGAAGCCGCTCCGGAAGTTCGCGCTGCCGCGCTGGGCGTGTTGGATGCGTTCAACGACCCGCATTTGAACGACGCACTGAAAATCGCTGGAGATTCGAAAGCGCCGGCGACGCGTCTGGCCGCGCTGCAGATTCTCGCGCGGCGCTCGCCGGAAGCGGCGCTCCCGGTTGTCTCGCGTTTGGCAGAAGATGGCAACGAGCGTGAGCAACGCGCTGCGTTCGAAGCGCTGGGCAAACTCGATTTGCCGAAGGCGAGCGAAGAGATCGTCGCGGCGCTCGATCATCTTTCTAACGGCAAAGTTGCGCCAGGCGCTCAGGTCGAACTGCTCGACGTCGCTCAGAAGAGCCAGGCCCCCGATGTGCAGGCGCGCTATCAGAAACTTCAAGCCGATTGGGCCGCCAGCTCGGACGTGCTCGCTCCATACCGTTCCGCGCTCATCGGCGGGAATCCGCGCAAGGGCGCGATCACGTTCTATCAGAATCCGGTCATGGCGTGCGTGCGTTGCCATAAAGTTGACGGTGAAGGCGGTGACGCCGGTCCCGATCTGTCGGTCATCGGAGCGGAAAAATCTCCCGAGTACCTCTTGGAGTCCGTCGTAAAACCCAACGCAAAGATCGCCGCGGGCTTCGACATTCAAACCGTCACGCTGAAGAACGGTTCCTACGAAAGCGGTTCGCTGCTCAGCGAAAACGCCAAGGAAATCGTGCTGAAGCGCGCCGACGGAACCAAGGTCGCCATTCCGACAAGCGATGTGAAGTCGCGCCAGACAGCGCCGTCGGCCATGCCGGAGATTTTCACGCAGGTCTTGAGCCGCACCGAACTTCGCGACGTCGTGGCGTATCTTCGCACGTTAACAGAACGCACGGCTGAGCCGGAAAAAGAAGAGCCGCGCGCGCTGGCGGCGTTGCACGGACGCCCTTTGAAGCCTGCGGCGAAGGGTCAACCCCTCGACAACGGCGAGGCGCCGACCACGTCGCAACATTGAGCCTCCAGAATCAGGCGCGGCCATATGCGGGCCGCGCCTTTTTTATTGGCGGATCAGTCGCGCCGGCGTCCGAAGAAGAAACTGAAATAGATCCCGGCGGCGGCGATGACGAAGAGCCACCAGAGCAGCCGGATTTCACGCGCGGCAAGTTCGGCGAACGCGCCCACCCGGGGAAACACGATCATGAGCGCGATGCCGGCGGCGAGCGCGGAGACGAAGATCAAGTTGCGACGAGTCGAGCGGTTCATGGTTCGCAGGGTGACGAGACAAACGCCATCGGGGCGCAAGGCGAGCAATGATCGACGTTGCCGTGGGAGGACGCGCGGTTTTCTGTCGCGGAGTGAGTTCGGTTAAACATCTGCTGATCGACGGCTCGAACCTCCTCCACGCGTGGCCGGAGTTGAAGGCGCTCGAGAAACGCGATGCGGACACGGCCCGTCGCAAACTTTCGGATACGGTGCGCGTGATTCACGATTTCGAGGGCGTGCAGGTGACGGTGGTTTTTGACGGAAGAGGCGAGGAGGCGGTCATGGAGCAGCCCTCAGGGCACCCGACCTTCGTGCACATTTTCACGCCGAGCCATCTTACGGCCGATGACGTCATCGAGCATTTTGTCGGACAAATTTCCGAGCCTGGCACTTGCTGGGTGGCGACGGACGATCGCGCTGAGCGGCAGACGGTGGAGGCTTTGGGCGCGGTGAGTATTTCGACGAAAGAGCTCGCGGCGTGGGTGGCTCGAACAGAGTCGCGGCAACAAGCAAAAGTTTCTGGACTAAACCGTGCGGCCGAGAAGGAATGGCGCCGCCATGAGGGAGGACACGGGAGCGGCGGCGGTCGCTGAGTTACAAGGGCTGGACGGATCGTTTTCGTTCGCGGAACGATTGCTTCAACGGATTTGGGAGCGCGGAGAATTCGATCGGACGCGCGCGGTGACGGCGGATGGACGCGCCATTCGCATTTTGAACCCAGGTCTGTGGAATTCGCGTGGCGGACCGGATTTTCGGCAGGCGCGCTTGGAGATCGGCGGGGTGCGGGTGAGTGGCGACGTGGAGCTGCATCTCCGCGCTGCGGATTGGACGGCGCATGGCCACGCGGCGGATGCCAACTACGACGGAGTCGTTTTGCATGTCGTGCTGTTTCCCGCTGCGAATGTTTTCACCGAAGGCGCGCACGGACGAAATATTCCGGTGCTCTCGCTGCTTTCGCTTTTGTACCGGTCACTGGAGGAATACGCGGACGATGAAGCGGTGGAGAGATTGGCAAATCATCCGCTCGCGCGAGCGCAGGAAACGCTGCTGAAGCTCACGCGCGCCGATCAACTTTTAGAACTTCGCCGCGGCGCGGCGGAGCGCTGGGCGACCAAAGTCAGTTTCGCGGCGCGGCGGGCCGAACGGCTCGGATGGACCGAGGCGTGCCATCAAACGGCGTTGGAAATTCTCGGCTATCGCTTCAATCGCTGTCCCATGCTCGCGTTGGCGATGGAACATCCGCTGACGGATTGGCCCGAGATCGGCAGCGGCGATCGGCTAACGCGACTCGAAGCGGAGTTTGCCGACCGCTGGAATCGGCAAGCGGTCCGCCCGGCGAATCACCCCCGCACGCGAATTCGCCAGTATGCATTATGGACAGAGCGCGTGCGCAACTGGCCGGACCGACTCGCTCGGTACGGCGTGGAGTTTGCCGGTTGCGCGGATGGCGCCACCGAAACCGCGGAATTTCGAAAACGCTGCGCGCTCGCGGACCTCTGGTCGCGGTTGGCGGAAGACGTGTGCGGCGGTGCGGTTGGCGGCACCCGGTTTCGAACACTTGTGTGCGACGGATTTTTGCCGCTGCTGGCCGCGCGCGAGCCGGCGCGGAGCGCGGATTTCCGGCTGTATTGGTTTCATGGATATGCGGGCGACATACCGGAAAATATTTCGCGGATTTTGAGCGCGCTGCAGCTGACGAGCGGCGCGAAAAATCCGCTCAACCACGGCCTCGCGCAGGGTCTTCTTTCGTGGTGTTGGCGCGATGAAATGCGCAAGCAGCAAACGACGGCATGCCCGTAGGGGCGCGGGACTTGACAAGTTTTCTACGCGGAAGCTACGTTGGCAGGCTTCAAAGCAACGTTCACTTTCAAAAGTGGGCCTATGGCCCGCTTTTTTTTTCCCATTTAAACAAGCCCTATGAGCAGCGAAATACTATCCGTCCTCGAGTACATGGAGAAGGAGAAGGGGATTGGTCGCGCCGACATGATTGCGGCAATTGTGAATGCGATCAAGACCGCCGCCCAAAAAGGCGTTAACTCTGGCCAGGAACTCAAGATCGAGATCAACCCGAAGAACGGGCAGCTCAAAGCGTGGTGCGTTTTGAAAGTGGTCGATTCGGTCAGCAATCCGAAGACCGAGATTCACATAGAAAAAGCGCAGGCGATCAAGCCGGGCGCGACTTTGGGTGAGTTGTTGGAGAAGGAAATTGATCCATCGTATCTTGGTCGCATCGCCGCGCAAACAGCGCGCCAGGCGATCATGCAAAAGCTGCGGCAGTTCGAGAAGGATCGCATATACGATGACTTCAAGGACATGGTGGGGAACATCGTCACAGGGACGGTGAGACGCAAAGAGCGCAGCGATATTTTTATCGATTTGGGCAAGGCGGAAGCGGTTTTGCCGGCGAAGGAGCAGGTGCCTGGTGAAGAGTATCAACCCGGCGACCGCATTCGCTGTCTGTTGCTTTCCATCGACTCGACGCCGCGTGGTCCTGAGCTGATTTTGAGCCGCGCTTCTCCGAAGTTCGTTCGCCGTCTCTTCGAAGTCGAAGTGACGGAGATCGCGGATGGCACGGTGAAGATCGAAGCCTTCGCGCGCGAGCCGGGTTATCGCACGAAGATCGCTGTCTCGACCAAGGATCATAAAGTCGATCCCGTCGGCGCCTGCGTCGGCGCTCGCGGCGCGCGCGTGAAAACGATCGTCCGTGAGCTGAACGGCGAAAAGATCGACATCATCAATTATTTCGCGGATCCGAAGCAAATGATCGTGGAGGCATTGAAGCCTGCGATTCCGCGTGATATTGTCTTGGACGAACGCAACCACCGTATCCTCCTGAAAGTCGATGCGGAGAACCTCGCGATCGCGATTGGCCGCAAAGGTCAAAACGCACGTCTTACGTCCCGCCTCATCGGCTGGCGCTTGGATATCGAAGAGTTCAAGGCTGCTTCCACTGATCCGCGTGAGGTTGCCATCCAGTCCTTGATCAAGGCGCTGGAAATCGAGCGAGAGCTCGCTGAGCGCCTTGTCGCGATCGGTATGAATTCCGCCGCGGTTCTCGAAACGGTCGAACTCAGCGACCTGACCGAGGCCGGCTTCTCCGAGGAAGAAGCGCAACGCATCATCTCTCGGATGGCGAAATAGCCATCATCTAAACCTATATTTTTTCGACCCAGACTGAATGAGCATCCGCATCCACGAACTCGCCAAGAAGATCGGTATGGACAACAAGCAACTGTTGTCCCTGCTGAAGGAGCGCAAGTACGACGTCAAAAGCGTTTCTAGCACGATCGACAACATCTCGGCCGAGGCGATTGCTCAGGAGTTTGCGAGTCAGTCAAAGAACACCGCGACGGCCGTCGAGCCGGAGCCCGCTGAAGTTTCCGACGGTGCTGCTTCATCCGCGACGACGCCTCCGGTGGCACCCGCCGCTACAGACGAGCCGCAATCCTTCACGACGAAGTTGCCGAGTGGCGCGATGGTGAAGTCCGCCCAGGACATCGCTCGCGAAAAGGAAGAAGCGGCCAAAGCCGCGAAGCCCGCGCCCGCCGTGGTCATTCCGTCGCGTCCCGCCGCTCCCGCAGCGCCAGTTTCGCGTCCTTCCGCGCCGCCTCCGCCGCCGCCGATCCGCACGGCTGTGGTGAGCGCACCGCCGACGCCACCTCCGGTTTCGACACCGCGTCCTACGCCGACGCCAGCTCCGGTGTCTGCGCCCCGCCCCGTCTCCGCTCCTCCGGCGGCCCCCGCCGTCGCGCGCCCAGCCACTGCCGCGAGCGCGCCAGCCCCGGTCAATATTCCAGGCGCGCCGAAGGCTCCGAGCGTGCCTCCGGCGGTTTCGGCACCGCCGATTCCTACAGGCAGCGCGCCCAAGCCGCCGCCACCCATTGTTTCGGCTCCGAGCACGCCACCGGCAATTCCATCGACAGCAACCACGCCGCCGATGGTAACGGTTCAGGGCGACGTCAAAATCATTCACTTGAAGCCGCCGATCGTCGTTCGCGATTTCGCGACGGCGCTCGGTCTGAAGCCTTTCAAGCTTATCTCCGAGTTGATGGAGATGGGCATCTTCGCCTCGATGAATCAAAACATCGAGGAGTCTGTCGCGATCAAAGTCGGCGAGAAGCACGGCTTTCTTCTCGAGATCAAGCATCGCGGCGACGCCGCCGCGCAGCAGGCGGCCAAGGATAAGGACAAGGAAGCGAAAAAGAAGATCGAGGACGACGAGTCACAGCACCTCGTGACGCGTCCGCCGATCGTCGTGATTCTCGGCCATGTCGACCACGGCAAAACCTCGCTACTCGACGCCATTCGCAAGGCCAATGTCGCTGCCGGAGAAGCAGGCGGCATCACACAGCACATCGGCGCGTATCAAATCGAACGCAACGGCCGCAAGATCACCTTCCTCGATACTCCTGGTCACGCCGCATTTAACAAAATGCGCGCCCGCGGTGCGAACGTCACCGACATCGCCGTG
The DNA here is from genome assembly GCA_035765635.1 of Opitutaceae bacterium. Classification (GTDB taxonomy): domain Bacteria; phylum Verrucomicrobiota; class Verrucomicrobiia; order Opitutales; family Opitutaceae; genus EW11. The sequence goes on along the minus strand of DASTWZ010000005.1, from coordinate 72,272 downwards.
CTCGTCGTCGCAGCCGATGACGGTTTCATGCCTCAGACGGATGAAGCCCTAAAGCACGCGCAAAACGCGAAGGTCGCGCTCATCGTCGCCGTCAACAAGATGGACGTCAAAGGCGCGAACATCGACCAGGTGAAGGCGCAAATGCAGCAACGGAACATCGCTCCCGAAGATTGGGGCGGCGAAACCATCACCGTTCCAGTTTCCGCAATCAAAGGCACCGGCGTCGATGATCTGCTTGAAATGATTCTTCTCCAGGCCGACGTGCTCGAGCTGAAGGCGAATCCAAAGGCAGAAGCCAGCGGCGTCATCATCGAATCTCAGGTCGATGTCGGTCGTGGTCCTCTCGCCACGGTCATCGTTCAACGCGGCACACTCAAAGTCGGCGATGCCATCGTTTGCGGCACGCAGTGGGCCAAGGTCCGCGCGATGTTCGACGATCAGGGACGCACATTGAAGGAAGCGACGCCTGCGACGCCGGCTCGCGTCATCGGCTGGTCAGGCACGCCGGACAGCGGAGCGACCTTCAAAGTCGTCAAGAATGCTCGCGAAGCGGAAAACCTCGCTGACGAAGCGGCCGATGCCGCGCGCAAGCAAACGTCGACCACCGACGCCACGCCCAAAGAGGTTTCGGTCGAAAGTCTCTTCGCCAATATCGCCGCCACGCAGAACAAGGTTCTCAAGGTCATCATCAAGACCGACGTGTTCGGCTCGGGGGAAGCGGTTCGCAACGTCCTCGAAAACATCAAGAGCAACAAGGTCTCGCTCGAAATCGTTTCGATCGACGTTGGTTTGGTCACGAAAAACGACGTGCTCATGGCGAGCGCGGCGGGTTCCGTGATCATCGGTTTCAACACGAAGCTCGAAAACGGCGTCACGCCGCTGGCGAAGCACCACAACGTCCGCATCGAGACATTTGATATCATCTACGAATTGGCGGACAAAGTTCGCGACATGATGGCCGACTTGCTCGAGCCGGAGTTGCGCGAGTCGAAGATCGGCGGCGCGGAAGTGCGCGCCACCTTCCCGCTGGCCAAGGGTTTTGTCGCTGGATGTCTCGTCACCGAAGGCAAGGTTTCGCGCAACGCGTCCGCTCGTCTGCGCCGCGGCCGCGAGATCGTGTACGAGGGCAAGGTCGGCACGCTCAAGCGCTTCAAGGACGACGCGAACGAAGTTCGCGCGGGCTTGGAATGCGGTATCAAGCTCGACGATTTCAACGGCTACCAAGTCGGCGACCTCATCGAGTGTTATGAGATTCAGAAGGTGCGCGCTTCACTCTAAGCAGCGCCACGCCTTTCGATTTCGAGGTTTTTGAATTAGGATTCTGACCGGCTGTTTCGCCGCCAGCATCGTATTTCACCCACGCCAATCTCCCACTGCATGTCGAACCGTACCGTGAGGGTAAACGAACTCGTTCAGCGCGAGCTGAGCGAGATTTTACGTAAACGCTATCAGTCTGAAGCGGTCGCGATCACCATCAGTGGCGTCGAGGTATCGCCGGACCTTCACGACGGAAAGATCTTCGTCGCGGTCACCGGCGAGCCGGATTTCGCGCAGCAGAAGGTGCGCTGGCTTCGCGATATTTTGCCTCAGCTGAAACAAGAACTCGGCCGCCGCATCGTCTTGAAGTGGATGCCTGCGTTCACGGTCGTGCTCGACGAGTCCACCGCGCGAGGAAATCGTTTGCTGCAAATTTTGGATGAGATCAGCGCGAAGGAGAACCCTGCTCCCGACCAGAAAGCCGAGTGAATAACGTAACGCCCAACATCTTCGCGGCGGCCAACACCATCGCGTTCCAGAACATGCTGCCGCTGCTCACTGGGCAGCGCATCGCGGTCGTCGGCCATGCCCGGCCGGATGGCGATTGCATCGGCTCCCAAGTCGCCGTCGCACGCGTGCTGCGGTCGCGCGGCCTCAAGGCTGTTTGCGTCAATTGCGATGTAGTGCCGCGGAGACTACAATTTCTGGTCGACGATCTGCAGTTTGTTCATCCGTCCGCGCTGCCGGCCGGAGACTGGCAGGCCATCTTCGTGGATTGCGCGGATCAGGCGCGCGCAGGCGAGAAAGCGCTGGCGCGTTTCCCGAAGCCGTTCCTGAACATCGATCATCATCTCTCGAATGTCGGCTACGCGCAGCACAACTTCGTCGATGTGACGGCGGCGGCGACCTGCGAAATTCTGGCGGCCATTTTCCTCGACGCGAAGCTGCCGATCGACCGCGTGACGGCGCAGGCTTTGTTCACCGGGATCATGACCGATACGGGGCAGTTTCGCTTCGCCTCCACCACGCGTCGCACGTTCAAGATCACCGCGGAACTGATCGGCTTGGGCGCGACGCCGGCCGAGATCGGCAACGAGGTCTACGAGCGCGAATCTTTTGGGAAAATCAAATTGCTCCAGCACTTCCTCGCGTCGCTTTCGCTCGAGTGCGGCGGACGGGTTTGTATTGGCGTGCTGCCCCAGGGCGTCTTCGAGAAGACCGGCAGCACCGTCGAGGACACCGAGGGCATGGTGGATTATGCGCGCGCCATCGATGGCGTGGAAATCGGCGTGCTGATCGAAGAGCGGCCGATGGCGATCAAGACCAGTTTGCGCTGCAAGGATCAGCGCTATCGCGTCGACCAGATCGCCGCGCAATTCGGCGGCGGCGGGCATGCATGCGCCGCGGGCCTCAATCTCAAGAACATCACATTGGAAGAATTTCGTCCGCGACTCATCGCCGCCATCGCGGCGAAACTCGAGTCGATCGACGCCTCTCTCGCAGCTTCGTAATGCTCGTTCCTCCGAAAGAAATCGAAGGCGTGCTCCTCGTCGACAAACCGACAGATCACACCTCTCACGACGTCATCGCCCGCCTCCGCGGCAAATTGAAGACCAGGCGGATTGGTCATGCCGGGACCCTGGACCCGATGGCCACCGGGGTGCTCGTCGTGCTGGTGGGAAAGGCGACCAAGGTTTCCCAGTACCTCATGAGTTTGGACAAGGAGTACACGGGCACCATCTCGCTCGGAAAAGTCACGACGACGCAGGACGCCGAAGGGGAAATGCTCGAAACCCGCCCCGTGCCTCCGCTGACGGAAGCCGAGGTGCGCGCGACGATGAAAACGTTTATCGGCGATCAGTACCAGACGCCGCCGATGTTCTCCGCGATTAAGATCGATGGCGTGCCGCTCTACAAAAAAGCGCGCCAGGGCGAAGACGTGGAACGCGAGCCTCGTTTTGTGCGTGTCTCGAGTTTTGACCTGCTGCGCTTCGCCTCGCCCGAGATAGATTTTGTGCTGCGTTGCAGCAAGGGCACGTACGTCCGGACCATCGCGCACGATTTCGGTCAGAAGCTCGGATGCGGCGCGCATTTGGCAAAATTGCGCCGCACGGCGACGGGAAAATTCAACATTTCGCAGTGCCTGACGCTCGATCAGATCGAAGCGCTTTCCCTTCCGGAAATCGAAAAGCGACTCTTGCCTGTGCACGAAGCTGTGCCGAGCTTTGCCATCTAGTTCGAAGCTCGCGATGGCTCAGCAATTTCACGTCGCCCAACTCTCGGAGATCGGAACATTCCCGGCGAAGCCGCTGCACTTGGCCATCGGCATGTTCGATGGCGTGCACCTCGGGCACCGCTCTGTAGTGGATACGGCAATACAATCGGCGCGACGTTCTGGTGGTATTGCAGGAGTGCTCACGTTTTCTCCGCATCCCAGTCGAATTTTCCGGCCGGACAATCCAACGCGGTTGATCGCGAGCCCGGCGCTGCGCACGCGGCTGCTTATCGCCGCGGGAGCGGACATCGTGATCACGCAGGAATTCACGCCCGAGTACGCGAAGATCGAAGCGGAGGAATTTCTTCCCCATCTGAAACGTTTCTTGCCGAAGCTGTGCGCGGTCTACGTCGGTGAAAATTGGAGATTCGGCCATGCGCGTCGCGGCGATGTCGCGCTGCTCGTGAGCGAGGGCAGGAAGAATAGCATTTCGGTGGTCAGCGCGCCGCGCATCAACCTCGATGGCGAGGCGATCAGCAGCACACGCATTCGCGATTGCCTCGAGGCCGGGCGGATCGAAGAAGCGAATTCACTTCTTGGATACACCTATTTTTCCGAAGGCGTGGTGATTCCCGGCAAGAGCCTCGGGCGCGATCTTGGTTATCCGACGTTGAACGTGGCTTGGGAGCCGGAGTTGCTGCCGAAATTCGGCGTGTACGTCGTCCAAGTTTCCGGCCCGAAATCGGCTGGCAAATATTCCGGAGTGGCCAACTACGGTCTGCGTCCGACGGTCGAGCAGAGCAGTGATCCGCGGATCGAAGTTCATGTCCTCGGCCCTTGCCCGTTTGCCGGAAGTGATCTGGTAAAGATCGAGTGGCTCAAATTTCTACGGCCAGAAATGAAGTTCGGCAGTGTGGCTGAACTCACCGCGCAGATCGCGAACGATCGCGCGGTCGCTGAAGCGTATTTTCGGGAATAGTTCCCGGTGTAATCAGACCTCTGCGCCGCGGTTTTAGTGCGTCGCGGGAGTGGTCGTTGAAGTCGAGTTCGAGCTACTCGGAGCAGACGGAGCGTTCGTCGACGGAGTCGCGTTGTTGCTCTTGTTCGCGTGCTTCTTGTGGCCGTGCTTTTTCTTCGGCGTGGATGACGAATGCGTGGGCGTCGACGCGTTTGGAGTCGTCGCGGTCGATGAGGCTTCGGCCAGCGCGAAGCTGGCGGATACAGCGAGAATCAAGGCGGTGATAATGGAACGTTTCATAATGTTTTCGGCAGGAGAAGGACGCGCCGTCAGAAAAAGAGTTTCGCCGAAGTTCGATGAATTATACGACTGGGTGGTGATCGAACGCTGATTCCGGACTCAGCTTGACGAGCGGATGGAGCTGTCGCTGCGAAGGTCGAGCGATGTCGTGGTGTCAGCGTGCGCTTGCGCAATCGTTAGGACTTTGCGGCGATAGAGCGGCATTTTTCACGCACCACAATCGGCTTTTTCTCCATGTCCTTTTTCATCGGAATCGATTCGGGAACGCAGAGCACCAAGGCCGTTGTCCTTGATCTGGACAACCGCGCCGTCGTCGCGGAAGCGCGTGCGCCACATCAACTGATCGATGGGCTGCCCAACGGTCACATGGAGCAACATCCGACGGATTGGACGAACGCGATGGATTTCGTCCTCCAGGAAGTTTGTGCGAAGATCGATGGTTCGAAGGTCAAAGGCATCGGCATCTCAGGGCAGCAACACGGATTCGTTCCGCTCGATGACGCGGGCAACGTGATCCGTCCAGCCAAGCTCTGGTGTGACACCAGCACGGCAGCGGAATGTGCGATTCTCACGAAAAAAATCGGAGGCGAGAAAGCCGCGCTGAAGAAGGGCGGACTCCTTTTCCTTCCCGGTTTTACGGCGCCGAAAATTCTTTGGTTGAAACGAAACGAGCCGGAAAATTTCAAACGCCTGCGGCATGTCCTGCTGCCGCATGATTACCTGAATTTTTTCCTGACTGGGAATTATTTCATGGAGCACGGCGACGCCTCGGGCACGGCGCTCATGGACGTGCGAAAGCGGGTTTGGTCGAAAGAGATCTGCGATCTGATCGACCGAAAGTTGATCAACTCTCTTCCCTCGATTTCGTCCTCCGATCAGGCCGCGGGAATTCTGAAAAAGGAGTTGGCCAATCGTTACGGCCTTGGCTCCGACGTGGTCGTGAGCGCCGGCGGTGGCGACAACATGATGGGCGCGATCGGCACGGGTAATGTGAAGCCTGGAGTCGTCACGGCCAGTTTCGGCACGAGCGGCACGATCTACGCCTACGCGGACAAACCCGTGGTCGATCCGACGGGAGAGATCGCGGCGTTCTGCTCGTCAACCGGAGGATGGCTGCCGCTGCTCTGCACGATGAACGTGACGACGGTCACGGAGCAGGTGCGCGCCCTTTTCGGCTTCAACCATGAAGCCTTGAATCAAGCGGTTGCTGCGGTTCCCGCCGGCGCTGATGGATTGATGTTGCTGCCGTATTTTGCCGGCGAACGCACCCCGAACGTGCCGAACGGCACGGGCAACTTGCTCGGCCTGAATGCGCGTACGATGCAACCGGCGCACATCGCGAGAGCCGCGATGGAGGGCGCCACGCTCGGGATGAATTATGGGCTTCGCCGACTTGCGGCAATGGGGGTGAAGCCGAAGGAAATTCGCGTGACCGGCGGTGGCGCGAAATCGGCGGTGTGGCGACAAATCATGGCCGACATTTTCGGCGTGCCCGTCGTCGGCATGGTGGAGGACGAAGGCGCGGCCGTGGGCGGAGCGCTGCAGGCTGCGTGGTGCGTGGCTTTGCGCAGCGGCGACAAAAAGGCCAAGCTCAGTCGCTTCACCGACAGCGTCGTCGCGGTCGACGAAAAGACGCGCTGCAAACCCGACGCCAAGAACGTGCGCCTCTATCGTGACGTCCAAGCGCTGCAGGATAATTTGAGCGATTCATTGCGCGGCGTCTTCGCAAGGAGGGCATCGGTTTTCGGCAGCTGAGGAATTGACCCTATTTCTCTTCGCGTAAGTGCAGCGCCGAACGAAAAAGTTGGCGCTGTATCCATTTTTGCACGACGCCTGCCCGTCGTGTATTAGGTTTTTCATTACAATTTTCTTTGGATTCTCGCGGGAAAACCGGCACGCCTGAGGGAGATTACCCAGGCGGTTGAGCGCACATAGGAGAATCAGTCGCCTGCTGCTCCGAAATACTCCGGTGCGCTGTATCGAGAACGCGATGGAACTTCACTGTTCGCGCCTCGGCAGGGTTGCGGTGCATCGGCAAATGATATTCATTTTTTCAGAGGATGTGCTGTTCGCAGCGACGCTGCTGTTGAATCCCAAAGTGAAGTTCGAGTTACCCGTTGATCATGCAATTTCTCCACGTCGAAGATAACCCGAACGATGCGGAGTTGGTTCATCTGCTGCTGCGCCGCGAGTGGCCCGACTGCAGTATCGAAAGAGTTGATACAAAGGCGAATTACGAGGCGGCGTTGGAGCGACTGAAGCCGACGCTGATCCTGTCCGATTTTTCGCTGCCAACTTTTGACGGCATCACGGCGCTGAAAATGGCGCGCAAGGCTGTCCCGCATACGCCATTTATTTTTCTCTCCGGCACGATCGGCGAAGAGGTTGCCGTCGAGGCGTTAAAAAATGGTGCGATCGACTATGTTTTGAAGGATCGCATGGGCCGACTGGTTCCCGCGGTCCAGCGCGCGGTCTCGCAGGCGGAAGAGCAGAACCGCCGGCGTCAGGCCGAGGCGGAGTTGAAAGCGACCCAGGAACGCTATCGGCAAATCACGGAAAATGTCGCAGATTTGATCGCGGTGCTGGATCCGCAAGGCCACCGAATCTACAACAACCCCGCCTATCGCGCGATTCTCGGTGACAACGTGGATCTGCAGGGGACCGATGCGTTTACCGAAATCCATCCGGCAGACCGTGATCGCGTGCGGCAGATTTTCCGCGAGACCGTGCGCACGGGTGTCGGCGAGCGAACGGAATACCGACTGCTCGCGCGCGATGGCACCGTCCGGTTCATCGAATCGCAGGGCAGCGTAACCCGAGATGAGACGGGCGCCGTCTCCAACGTCCTCGTGGTTTCCCGCGACGTCACTTCGCGCAAACAAGCCGAGCAGCGCATTCGCGAACAAGCGTCGTTGCTGGACAAGGCGCGCGACGCGATCTGCGTCATCGATCTTTCGCACCGCGTGACGTATTGGAACGCAAGCGCCGAGGCGCTGTTCGAATGGACCGCGGCGGAGGCGGCCGGACTCAATGTCCAGGCGATGATTTTTCAGGAGGAACAAGCGCGCTACGCCGAAGCGATCAAGAAGCTGCTGGCCGAAGGGCGTTGGGAAGGCGAACTGCGTCCACAAACCAAAAGCGGTCGCACCGTGACGGTCGAAAGTCGGTGGTCGCTCGTGTCGGACGAGAATGGAAATCCGAAATCGATTCTCTCGATCAACACGGACGTGACGGAGAAGAAGCGCCTCGAAGTGCAATTTCTCCGCGCCCAGCGCATGGAGAGCATCGGCACGCTGGCTGGCGGCATCGCGCATGACCTGAACAACGTGCTCACACCCATTCTCGTCGCGTCGCAGGTTTTGCAGGCTCAGGCCTCGAAGGAGGATAGCGCGTTGCTCGAGACGATCGAGAAGAGCGCTCTGCACGGCGCCGCGTTGATCAAACAAGTGCTGCTTTTCGCGCGGGGCGCCGAGGGCGATCACACGACGCTTCAGGTGAAGCATTTGATCATGGAAATGGGCACGTTGTTGAAGGAAACGCTGCCGCGGTCCATCGAAATACACACAGCGGTGGACCGTGATCTCTGGATGCTCAAGGGCGACGCGACGCAGCTCAATCAGGTGTTGATGAATCTCTGTGTGAACGCACGCGATGCGATGACCAACGGCGGAAAGATCGAAATCCGCGCGAAGAACGTCACGCCATCAGCGGAGTTCTTGAGAATTCATCCAGAGCTCAAGCCGGGCCCCACGGTCATGATTTCAGTCGAGGACAACGGCAGCGGCATCCCGCCTCATGTTCTCGATCGCATTTGGGATCCGTTCTTCACGACGAAGGAAGTCGGCAAGGGGACCGGCCTTGGCCTTTCCACCGTGCTCGGCATCGTAAAGGGCCATTCGGGCACGGTAAACGTGGTCAGCGAAATCAACCGTGGAACACGTTTCGAAATTTACCTGCCCGCACTCGCCTCCGAAGAGGCGCCGCCAACGTCCTCGTCCCGCGCGCCACTTCCGCGCGGCAATGGCGAAGGTGTGCTCGTGATCGACGATGAGGCGTATATTCGCGACGTGATTGCCTCGATGCTGCGCTACTGCGGCTACACGGGCTTCTTCGCCGCGGATGGATTGAAAGGCATCGAAGTGTATCAACGAAACCACGACAAAATTGCGCTCGTGCTCGTAGATATGATGATGCCGGGCCTCGATGGTGCTTCGACGATGCGGATGCTGCGCGATTTGAATCCAGAGGTGAAACTCATCGCGATGAGCGGGATGTTGGAAAACGCGACGATTGGCCCGGACACGGATTTGGAAAAAGTCGAACTGCTCCGAAAACCCATCGCGGCCGAGGAATTGCTTTCCACGATTGGCGCGGCGATTGGCGGCAAAGTGCCGGCGCGCGCGACGTGACCTAACGTAATGCGCGGCCGAAGCATCGGTCCGCGCATATCGGTCACTCGGCGTTTTATTTCGCCGAAACGCTCTGCTCCGCCTCGGGTGCGCCGGCTTTTGCGTGCGCGGAATTCGGCGGCACGAGGATGAGCGGGCAGGGCGCGTTTTTCAGCACGCCGAGAGCCGTGCTGCCGATGAAGAGTTCATAGAGAGCGCCGTGGCCGTGCGAACCCATCACGATGAAGCTGGCGTCGAGCTGGCGCGCTTCGTCGAGAATCCGGCTGACGGGCATTCCCTGCATGCGGTGAGGCAGGGCGTGAACTCCGCGCTCCGCGGCTCTGCGCAGGAAAGGCGCGAGGGCTTCGTCCGTCTTGGTTTCCACCGTCTTGGAAACCTCGGCGTATTGCGCGAGGGTCACGCCCAGCCCGTTGTAGACGAGCTCTTCATGAATCACGTGAAGCAACACGACTTGCGCGTGTATGTCCGCGGCCAGCGAGATTGCTGTGTCAACGGCCTCTTCGGAAATCGCCGAGAAATCGAGGGGTACGAGTATCGTTTTCATGACGACAATATAGTCCTGTAGTGCCGCCGGCACTACTCGTTATTTGTCCAAACTGCTGCCAAATTTGGAGCGCGCGAAAACGCCGTTTCCCGCGCAATCAGATGTCCTCGCAGAAGCCGTAGAGCAGATCATCGCGGCCCTTGCCCGGCCAGTTCACTTGATCGATGCCGCGAGCGACGATGATTTGATAAACCAAGTCGTTCAGCGCTGCTTCGAAACCGAAAATCGAAGTCAGTGGCGGCGCTGAAATCGGGACGACGAACGCGTCGATTTTCACCTCGGACAACATGCGCACACTGCGCGCGACGAGTTCGGCTTCGATTTCGGAGTTTCCCTGCAAAATCACCACGGGATGCGGATGCGCGGTGGTTTGTTGGAAAGGTCCATGCGCGAATTGGAGAAAATCAGAGACGGGCGGGCAGCTCCAGAAGAGTCCCTCCATGAACTTGCACGCGAGATTCTGGGCGAAGTTCGAAATCGGCGCGGCAGTCACGAGATTGAAACCGTGCGAAAAATGTTCCGGCGCGTGGAGCATCGCGTGAACGAGTTCGCGGGGCGCTTTGCTGTCGAGCAGCGGAAGAATCTGTTCCGCCTGGATCTTGGGGAAGCGACAACCGCTGAGTTGCGCGACGAACTGCAGACACGCCAGATAGCCCGCCATGGGTCCGACGAAGCGGATCAGCGTGGTGTATTCCTCGGCGAGCGGGAACTCGATCAGCTCACCGCCTTCGTCGAGCAAATGCTGCAAGAACTCGGCGCGATCCGCCTTCCCGGCGCGCCGCGCGGTCTCGGGCGTGGTCGCGGTGAAGAGAATTGTATGGGAAAAGTCACTACGCCGGCGCAGCGCAATTTGGGCGTTTGGCGAAACGCCCTGGCTGAAGACGATCAGCGTTTTGCCCTGGAAGGCGGGCCGATGCGTGTGGGTGAACCCGGAAAGCGGGAGGTAACACGCGGCGCGGTCCGCGTAGAGGTTGAGCAACATCTCCAAATAGCGCGCGTGCGACTCGGAGCTGCCGGTGCCCGTGACCACGAAGCGCTGCGAAGCCCGCGTGCGCTCGGACAGCGGGCGCGGGCCGCGCTGTATCATTTCTTCCACTACAGCGGGGATTTGGCGAAGGCGCTGGCCGAGCAGCTCGTGGCCGAGAGAGTCCGACATGACGAATGCCGCTCACTCGCCGACGGTGTGCTCGTCGAGGAAGATCCACTTGTCCACCTCGATGTGATGATCGTTGAGGGCTGAAGCGTACTCTTTCTTTTTCACGAGACTTGCCGGCGAATTCATCACCATCTGGATGCGTTCGTTCGGGACGTGATGCTTGAGCAGCATCATGCAGGCATCGTAATCGCGGCTGTCATAGCCCACGCCGAGCTTCTGATAGGCGTCATCGCTGGTTAACGCCTGGCCGTTTTCGGACATCATCACGTCCGTGGCATAAGCGCCGAAGCCCGCGCCCCGGCCGTCGTAATAGAGAAGCAGCACTGCGCCGACGCCGTAGGTTACGATGTGCTTGATGGACTTCTTGAATTTGTCGCGGTTGTCCACGCTGCGGAGCGGGAAGCGGTTGAAAAGCGATTCGCTCTGCAGCCGCACGACGGGAATGTCTTGCACGCGGCTCTTGCCGTGGGTGAGCACGACGAATTCCTGGCTCGTCACGATGTCGTAGTAGACGTGAACGCGAAACCAGTAGGGCGTCGTGAGCAGATCGACGATCGGGTCGGTCGGATTGTCGCGTTTGAACGCGGTGAGGTTCTCAGGATTTATCCGCACGAAAAAACGGTTTTCGCGAATCAACTGATAACCCAGGAGCAAGGGGTTCGGTCCAGCCATGTAGCGCTCGATGGATTGCTTTTTGAAGAGATCCTTGAACTGCGTTTCGGTCAGCAGGATGTCGTTGTCGACCGGCTTGAGGGGCAGAAAATAACTCGCGGCGTAGATGAAGCGGCGCGCGTTTTGCAGCGCGAACGGTTTGAACGGCACGACTGGTTCCGGTGGAACAGCTCGGCGCGCCAGGGATTCCGCCGGGCGTTTCAAGATATGTCCGCTGGCGGCTTTCGAGGTGAGATAAGCGAGATTGAAAGGGGACGGCTCGAACTCGAGCGCTTCGGTCCCGGCGACGGTGAGACCTTGGGCCTTCAGCGCGTCCACTTTGTCGGGATTGTTCGTGAGCACGACGAAGGCGGCTTTCAGCCCGAGCAGATAGCAGATTTGGGAAATGTTGTCGTAACTGCGGTGGTCCTTTTTGAGCCCCATCGCGTGATAGGCTTGAAAGGTCGAGAGCTGATCGAGCGAGGCCTGGACCAGCATGCGATCGCGGGCTTTGCCCACGTAGCCGACGCCACGGCCCTCCTGCATCAGATAAAAAAGCACGCCGGCCTTCTTTTCCGAAATGACCTTGAAGGCACCTTCGAGCTGTTGAACGCAATCGCAGTCGCAGCCGCGCAACGTCTCGCTCGTGACGCACGATGAGTGCAGCCGCGTGTAGAGTACTTTGGCGTTCACCACATCGCCGTGCGTCAGCGCGATGATGTAGTGCTTGTCGATGATGTCCTGAAAAATGTACGCGTGGAACGGTCCGAAGCGGGTATCGAGCGAGCAGTTCGCGATGTAGAGCGTCTGGCCATACAGCGGTCGCTCGTCGACGAACTCGGGCGAGAGCACCGAGCCGGAGTGCGACTGGAGTTGGCTGATCAAGGTTTCGAAGCTCGGGGTCGGAGAGGGGAGCGGACTCTCGGGCTTCTCGAATTTGATGACTTTGCTCATGAAAAATGCGGCCGCGGACGGGCGCGCTCAGGACTATGGCAGCCTTTCGCGGAAAGGAAACTCTATGCGGAGTTTGGATTGCTGCCGTGGAGCGCGGCTGTTTGAGACGGAGCATGGCCGCCCTGATCGACGCGCATGTTCACCTGTACTCGCCGGAGATAAATGAGTCGCCGGCCGAGTGGGCCGCCGCGGCGGGCGAGGCGCATTGGGCGACTCTGTGCACGCGGGTGCGGAGGAACGGGCAGCCGGTGCAGGCGTTTCCGACAGTGGACGAACTGCTCCGCGCGATGGACGAAGCACAGGTGAGCAAGGCGGTGCTGCTCGGTTGGTATTGGGAAAAGCACTACAACTGCGTGGCGCAAAATCGGTTTTTCGAGCGCTGCATTCGCGCACATCCGGATCGGCTCGCGGCGTGCGCGACGTTTCATCCCGAGGTGGGCGAGAAGCCGGTGATCGAGGAGTTGCGCTGGGCGAAGGAGCACGGGTTTTGCGGACTCGGAGAACTGTCACCGCATTCGCAGCATTTTGAGTTGAGCGATGCCGGCTGGCTCGCGGCGCTCGCCGTTGCCGCGGAGTTGGGGTTGCCGATCAATCTTCATGTCACGGAGCCGTTGAGCAAAAACTATCCCGGCCGCGTGCTCACGCCGCTCACGGATTTGGTGACACTTGCTCGTTCGCATCCGCGCAATGCGTTCGTGCTGGCGCATTGGGGGGCGCGTTTGCCGTTCGATCCCGTACACGGCGACGAGATCCGCGCGCAGCGTAATGTTTTTTTCGATACAGCGGCGTCGCCCCTGCTTTATGGCCCGGAGGTTTTTCGGGAGATGATCGAAGCCGTGGGAGCGGACCGGATCGTTTTCGGTTCGGATTACCCGCTGATCCTTTTTCCCGCGACCGAACGCGCGCCGTCGATCAAATCCTTCGTGGCTCAGGTCGAGACGTTAGGCCTGGAGCCGTCGGACGAGCGAAAGATTTTTTCCGCGACGGCCGCGGTGATTTACCGGATCTAGACAGCCTTCGATCCAGAAAACCTTTTTAGCCGCGAAAAGGCTCAAAATACGCAAAAAGGATTTTTATTACGGCGCGGCTCAGACATTCGTCGCTCGGCCGCGGTCTGGTCTTTGGTTTGGAGCTACAAACCAAATTCCAGTCTGCGGCTGGGATTTGGATGTCTGAGCCGTTTGCAGGCCAAGAATCCTCTTTGCTTTTTTTGCGTCTTCTTGCGGCTAACGGTTTGATCGAACCGAGGGACCAGCGGCTTCAACGGCGGCTGAGTAGCCAGGAGATCACGGGGCTGAGCGGGTCGTTCACGATGATCTGCATGCCCGTGGTCAGGCCGCTTGGCAGACGGATCGGGATCGTCAGAGCGGGGAGTCCACCGAGGCTCGCGGGCGTTGCGAGGGTGAGGAGACGATCGCGATTTTCCTGCGTGGAATCGGCTTTGGTCAGCGCCGGGAAAGGCGCGATGGGCAGCACGAGGTAATCGTACGTCATGAAGAAGCTCGCCCAGGTGTGCTTGATCACGGTGCGCCGCGCCTGCGCGCGCTGTTGTTGGTCGACGTTCCAGTTTCTGCCGCGATCGATTCGCGCCCAAACCTTCGGGCTGTAGTCGCTGCGGCGCTCGTCGAGCCACTTCGCGTGAACGTGGTAGGCCTCGATGCTTTGCAGGACCGCGTAGCTCTCGGCAGAACCGGCAAAGCTGTTTTGCAACTGTGCCGTCGACTCGCGATCGGCCGGCAGCGCAATTTGGGAGGCAGCGTTGGTGTAAGCTTTTTCGACGTCTTGATCAGCAGTGATGCCAAAGGCGTTGAAACCGAGATAGCATCCGCGCGGCGAACGGTCTATTTGCGCCGGACGCCCGAGAAGAAAGCGGTTCAGCGTCAGCATGTCCTGCGGCGAACGCGTGAACCAGCCTGCGGTGTCGAACGACGGCCCGAGGGGAAACGCGTCCGCGATCAGCGCGTGGCCGGCTGAGGTGCGAAAGCCAAACAGCCCGCAGAACGCGGCGGGCACGCGAATGGATCCGGCGGTGTCTGTACCCACGCCGACCGGCACGATGCCAGCGGCAACCGCGGCGGCTGAGCCGCTCGACGATCCGCCGGAAGTCCGGTCTGGAAATTGCGGATGCATGCAGTCGCCGTAGTGCTCGTTTTCGCCGGTGAGCCCGTAAGCGAATTCGTACAGCTGGGTTTTCCCCGCGAGAACAGCGCCGAAGCCCTGCAGCGCATGGGGAAGCTTGCTGTCCTTTGGCCGGGTTGGAATGACGCCAGGTGGAAATTTCGATCCGGCGAGGAGCGGATCGTTCGCGGTGAAGAAAATATCCTTCAGAGCGTAAGGCACGCCGGCGAGCGGAGCGATGGTGTTGGCGACGCGTTCGAAGGCCTCGATCAGCGTTTCTTCGCTCGGGTTGGTGGCGAACACGGCGCGGTGCTGCTCGGGCGACAGCGCGGTTTGCAGGCGGCGCGCGAGTTCACGACCGGCCTGGGCCGGCGCTTGTGCGGCCAAGGTCTGCCATTCGCTCATGGTCCACGCGGGTGATGCGGTCGCCATGAAGTGAACCGTGCTTCGGGGATGGCGGAGTGCAATCCTCCATTCGCCTGCCTGACAAAACCTTTGCCACGTCGCGCGAAATTAATTTCACCAGCGCGATGAATCCCGAAGCAAAGCTCGCTGAACTAGGTTTGAAGCTGCCAGACGTCGCCGCCGCCGCGGGCAACTACGTGCCGACGGTGCGCACGGGAAATCTGCTTTTTTGCGCCGGCACGATCAGCGTGCGGGACGGACAGATCACGCATGCCGGCCCGGTCGGCCGGGAGCAAACCGTGCAGACCGGCTACGAGTCCGCGCGTATTTGCACGCTGAATACACTGGCCAACATCAAGGCTGCCGTCGGCTCGCTGGAAAACGTCGCGCGCGTCGTGATGGTCAATGGCTTCGTCAACGGCGTGAGCGGATTTTCCGACAGCCCTGCCGTGATCAACGGCGCGAGCGACCTGCTCGTGGCGATCTTCGGCGAGGCCGGCAAGCACGCCCGAGCCGCGGTCGCGGTTGCAGGGTTGCCCAGAAATTCGACCGTCGAAGTTCAGCTCGTGATCGAATTGAAGAACTGACGCCGCGCGATCTCAGGCGACTTTGATCAGGGTGTACGTCCGCTTTCCTTTGCGGAGCAGAACGTACTTTTCGAAGAGCAAATCCGCGGTCGTAATGCTTCTCTGGATACCGGCTTCGCGCTGGTTGTTCACGTAAACGCCACCGCCTTCGATGTCTTTTCTCGCCTGGCCCTTTGACGGGGCCAGCCCGGCGTGAACCAGAAGATCGATCAGCGTCGT
This sequence comes from Opitutaceae bacterium, assembly GCA_035765635.1. GTDB lineage: Bacteria > Verrucomicrobiota > Verrucomicrobiia > Opitutales > Opitutaceae > EW11. The sequence goes on along the minus strand of DASTWZ010000005.1, from coordinate 56,499 downwards.
GCCCGCGCCTTCGAGCTTACCGCGCTCGAGTTCCTTTGTGGGGATTTCGCCGGCCACGTCGTTGAACAGTTCCTCGCGAATGCCTTCGAGGGCACCGCCGAACATGATCTCGCTCGCGCGTATCGCGTCGGCCGTCACCGCGGCGCCGTGAACCAACGTCGTCACTTCGCGCGCCAGGGCGCGGTGAGCTTCCCGGGCGCCGGGGTTGGCCGTGTGTTTGGCCTCGAGCGCTTCTATCTCTTCGCGGCCGAGCAGCGTGAATTTCTTCAGGTACGCCAGGACCATGCTGTCCTCGGTGTTGATGAAGAACTGGTAGAACCGGTACGGGCTGGTTTTTTTCGGATCGAGCCAGACCGCGCCGCCCTCGGTTTTGCCGAACTTCGTGCCATCGGATTTCGTAATGAGCGGGAACGTCAAACCCCACGCCGGCACGCTCAGCTTCTTGCGAATGAGATCTGTGCCCGCGGTAATATTGCCCCACTGATCGCTGCCGCCGATCTGGAGTTCGCAGTTTTGCTCCTTCCTCAGGTGGTAGAAATCATGCGCCTGGAGGAGCATGTAGCTGAATTCCGTGTAGCTGATGCCGTTCTCGCTTTCCATGCGGGAGCGGACGCTCTCCTTGGCTACCATGGAATTGATGGAAAAGTGCTTCCCGATCTCGCGCAGGAATCCGATGTAGCTGATGCCGGACGTCCACGTCGCGTTGTCGACGAGCCGGGCTGGATTCGTCGCGTTGTCGAAGTCGAGGAGCTTGGCGAGCTGTTCCTTGATGCAGGCGACGTTGTGTTGGAGTTGCTCGACCGTGAGGAGATTGCGTTCAGCGGATTTGCCCGACGGATCTCCGATGACACCGGTGGCGCCGCCGGCGAGGGCGAGCGGATGGTGGCCTGCGAGTTGAAAACGGCGCAGCGTGAGTTGACCCATCAAGTGGCCCACGTGCAGCGAGTCGCCGGTCGGGTCGAAGCCGCAATAAAGCGTGACGGGCCCCTTCGCGAGGCGCTCGGCGAGCGCGCTTTCGTCCGTGCAGTCGGCAATGAGGCCGCGCCACTTGAGGTCGTCGAGGATAGTCATTCGAGCAGCAGCTAAGCGTTCGACGCGGAGGAGGGTCAAGCGGGGACGCGAGGGGGCAGGAGCGGCGTGCGTAGCTAAACTTATCGCGGCAAGCGTCGCGATTTTATCCCGTCTTCTTTCGCCAAAAACGATTTGTGTCCGACATAGCCGCTTATCTAGGGTCCACCTTCCGTTCGGCTTAAATGCCGCGGCAGAATCGCCACCTTCGTCCATTTACCATGCCTCTCGCAGTTGGATCCAAAGCTCCCGATTTCACGTTGAAGTCCAAGGCCGCCGATGGCCTCAAGGACGTCAAGCTCAGCGACAGCCTGGGCAAGAAGCAGGTGGTCCTGCTGTTCTTTCCCGCGGCGTTCACGAGCGTCTGCACGCAGGAGCTGTGCGACATTTCAAATGGCTTTTCCGAATACGCGAAGCTCGATGCCGAAGTCTACGGCATCAGCGTCGACACGCCGTTCGCGCAGGAAGCCTGGGCCAAGCAAAGCAAGATCACGATCCCGCTGCTGTCGGATCTGAACAAGCAGGTGATCAAAGCCTACGATGTCGTTTTCCCGATGCTGGCCGGAGCGGGCGACACGGCGGCGCGCGCGGCCTTCGTCATCGGAAAGGACGGGGTCATCAAATATTCCGAACAAACCCCGACGCCGAAAGATTTGCCCAACTTCACCGCGGTCCGAGCCGCGCTGGCGAAATAACCTTTTTCATGCGCCACGTAAGCCCCCGGCTGCGTGGCGTTTCACTCTATACGAACCCCGCGCGTTTGATTTCCCAGATTTAAAAAACCATGAGCCTACCCAATCCGTTCAATACGCTCCAAAGTTTCACTGCCAACGGCGCATCCCACCAATTCTACTCGCTGCCCGCTCTCGAGAAAGCCGGCGTCGGCAAGATTTCCCGCCTGCCAGTTTCGATCCGCCTGGTCCTCGAATCGCTGCTGAGAAACTGCGACGGCAAACGCGTCGCCGAACAGGCGGTTCGTGAATTGGGCAACTGGGGCGCGAAGGCTCCACGCACCGAGGAAATTCCTTTCGTCGTCGCGCGCATCGTGCTGCAGGACTTCACCGGCGTTCCGTTGCTCGTCGACTTGGCGACGATGCGTTCCGCCGTCGTGAAGCTCGGCAAGAATCCGAAGATCATCGAGCCGCTTGTGCCGGTCGATCTCGTGGTCGACCACTCCGTCCAGGTCGATTTCAACGGCACGCCGGACGCCTTCGCGAAAAACCTCGAAATCGAATTCGAGCGCAATCGCGAGCGCTACCAGTTCCTGAAGTGGGGCATGCAGGCATTCGACACGTTCAAGGTCGTGCCGCCGGGCATCGGCATCGTGCACCAGGTCAATCTGGAATACCTCGCGAAGGGCGTGTTGAAGGACAACAACGGTATTTACTATCCGGATACGCTGGTCGGCACCGACTCGCACACGACGATGATCAACGGCCTCGGCATCGTGGGCTGGGGCGTCGGCGGCATCGAGGCCGAGGCCGGCATGCTCGGACAACCGGTTTATTTCCTCACGCCTGACGTGGTCGGCGTGCACCTCACCGGCGCGCTGCGCGAAGGCGTGACCGCCACGGACCTCGCGCTCACACTCACGCAGCTCCTGCGCAAGGCGAAGGTCGTCGGCAAGTTTGTGGAATTTTATGGCCCAGGCTCAGCCGCGCTTCCGGTGGTCGACCGTGCCACCATCGCGAACATGGCGCCCGAATATGGCGCGACGATGGGCTTCTTCCCGATCGACGGAGAATGCAGCAATTACCTGCGCGCCACCGGCCGCACGGAGGAACACCTCAATGTTTACGAGGCCTACTACAAGGCGCAGGGACTCTGGGGCATGCCGCAGAAGGGTCAGATCGATTACTCCACGGACCTCGAACTCGATCTCGGCTCGGTCGTTCCGAGCGTCGCCGGACCAAAACGTCCGCAGGATCGCATCGAGTTGCCCAAACTGAAACAGGAATTCGTCAGCGCGTTCACCCGCGCTGTGATCGACAATGGTTTCGGCAAGAAGGAATCCGATTACGATCAGGTCGCATGGTTGAATCCCAGCGTGACGCACGCCGCGCCCGGCGGCGGTAGCCAGGAGCCGGTTTCTCCGAAATCCTCGGCCGCGCGCAACACGAGTCAGACGACCGAACTGGAGATGGCGAACAACCGCCCGACGCCGGATGCGGTCGAGGCGCCCGCCATCCAGGCCAAAGGCGCCATCGGCCACGGCAGCGTGTTGATCGCCGCGATCACGAGCTGCACCAACACGTCGAATCCGTCCGTGATGCTCGCCGCTGGTCTTCTCGCAAAGAAGGCGGTCGAGCGCGGGCTAAATGTGAAGAACACGGTGAAAGCCTCGCTCGCGCCCGGTTCTCGCGTGGTCTCGGACTATCTGGCAAAGGCCGACCTGCAGCGCTACTTCGACAAGCTCGGCTTCAACCTCGTCGGCTACGGTTGCACGACCTGCATCGGCAACTCCGGCCCTCTGCCGGCCGCGATCGAAGACGCCGTCGTGAAGAACGACCTGATTGCTGCCGCTGTCCTTTCGGGCAACCGCAATTTCGAGGCCCGCGTCCATCAGAACATCAAAGCGAATTTCCTGATGTCGCCGCCGCTGGTCGTCGCCTTCGCTTTGGCCGGGCGCGTCGACATCGACATGTCCACCGAGCCCGTTGGCACCAACGCCGCTGGCGAAAAGGTTTACCTCAAGGATATTTGGCCGACGCTGCAGGAAGTCCGCGACTTGATGCAGACTACGTTGAAGCCGGACGTTTTCCGCCGCCTCTACGCCGATTTCGCGGCGCAGAATCCGAAGTGGAACGAGATCCCTGCGTCGACAGGCAACACGTACGCGTTCGCGCCGACATCGACGTACATTCAAGAGCCGCCATTTTTCACGACCTTCGAGATGAAGCCCGGCTCGATCGGCGAAGTACATGGCGCGCGCGCGCTCGGCATTTTCGGCGACTCCGTGACGACCGACCACATCTCGCCGGCCGGCGCGATCAAGAAGTCCTCACCCGCTGGTCGCTTCCTCTTGGAGAACGGCGTGCCCTTCGAGGAATTCAATAGCTACGGCTCGCGTCGCGGCAACGATCGCGTGATGACGCGCGGCACCTTTGCCAACGTTCGCATCAAGAACCTGATGCTTGGCGGCGAAGAGGGCGGCAATACACTCTATCAGCCCTCGGGTGAGAAGATGTCGATTTTCGACGCCGCGGTTCGCTACAAGGAAGCCGGCATTCCGCTGATCATCTTTGCCGGACAGGAATATGGAACCGGTTCGTCGCGCGACTGGGCGGCGAAAGGCACAAATCTTCTCGGCGTCAAAGTCGTCGTCGCGCAGAGCTTCGAGCGCATTCACCGTAGCAACCTCGTGGGCATGGGTGTGTTGCCGCTGCAATTCAAGGATGGCGTCACGGCGCAAACCCTGAAGCTGAATGGCACCGAGACCTTCGATGTCATCGGCTTGGGGGCGAACCTGCGTCCGCAGCAGGACGTTACGCTCGTGATCAAACGAGCGAATGGAGCCGAAGAAAAAGTTTCCGTCCGCTGTCGGATCGATACGCCGATTGAGATCGACTACTACCAGCACGGTGGAATTTTGCCCTACGTTCTTCGCCAAATCGTGTCGAAGAATTAAGCTATTCCTTCGCGACGATCGAGCATCCAAAGTTTGAATACACGCTCGATTCGTCGCGTACGGAGGGCTCTCTTCTGAACTATGCCTGAGGCCGTCAAACCTGCCTATCTGGTAGACGCATACCACGATCCGGTGATCATCCGCATTGAGGGGCGCGCTTCGTTTCAGAACAGCGCGTGCCTTCACGATTTTTTTGCCGAGATGCTGCGGCAGGGGAAGACCCGCTATGTGCTGGATTTCCTGCATTGCACCAGCATGGACAGCACGTTTCTCGGCGTGCTCGCCGGCGCCGCGCTGCAACTCCGCAAGCACGTGCCGCCAGGCCGCTTGATTTGCGCGCGGGTGGGCGAACGAAATTTGGAATTGATTCGGAATCTCGGCCTGCACCGCCTCGTCACGGTCGACGCCGGAAATTTTCCGATGAACTTCGGACAAGCTTCGACGCCGCTGCTCGAAGGCGATCGCACCGAGATCGAAAACGCGCGGCTGGTTCTCGAAGCGCACGAAAATCTCGTGACGACGGACGACGCCAACCGCGCGAAATTTCAGGACGTGCTCTCGTTTCTGCGCAACCGCGTGAACGGGAAGTGAGCCGCTGTAGGCACCCTTTTTTTGGGCCCACGAATCACACGAAGAGACACGAAACCGGAATTCGGAAATCGGAATTTTCCCACGGAATACACCGAAAGGAAGTCGGACCATTCTCTCGCTTTCTGATCTTCATTCTCAATTGAGGAAGAACGAGAGCGACAAAGACAAACGAAGTGGCAGATTTCCGTGCGTTCCGTGTATTCCGTGGGAAAACTTTTCCGTGGATCGAGATTCGTGCCCTTTCGTGTGATTCGTGGGCAACTTCCTCAAAACTCTGCGTCGATCAGATCGCAGAAATAGTGGATCAGGAACAAATGAGCTTCCTGCGCACTGCGGCCTGATTCGCCGGGGATGATGACGTCCACCGTGGCGAGGCCCCTGGCTTTGCCGCCGTTGCGGCCGAGCAGGGCGATGCTCGGCAGCTTGAGTTCGCGGGCTTTGTTCAACGCCGCGAGAATGTTCGCCGAGTTGCCGCTCGACGTGATGCCAACGACGAGATCGCCGGGCTGGGCGAGACCTTCAATCTGTCGGGAAAACGATTGCTCGTAGCCGTAGTCGTTGCCGATGCAGGTGATCAAAGAGCCGTCGGCATTGAGCGCGATCGCCGGCAGAGAGCGGCGGTTTTTGAAATAGCGGCCGACGAGTTCGGTCGAAAAGTGTTGAGCTTCTGCGGCGCTTCCGCCGTTCCCGCAGATCAGCAGTTTTTTACCGGCGCGCAGTGTTTCGATGATCAGTGTGGCCGCCCGATCGATTTCGGAACGGATCTGTTTCAATGACTCGAAGGTGCGAATCGTGTCGGCAAGCGATGCGTCGAAAGACATTTGGCCTTTTTACGCGGAACGCCGCCGACCAGGGAAGTGAAAAGACGGTAAGTGCATGCGGAACGCCAGAACCGCGGCAGTTGATTCGTCTCCCGAACGTCTCAGCTTTCAGCCTTCCGCCTTCAGCCTTCCGCCTTCAGCCTTCGTCTTCCACATGTCGTATTTTGATCACAACGCGACTACGCCGCTAGCGCCGATTGCTCGCGAGGCTTGGCTCAAGGCGGCGGACGAGCATTGGCAGAATCCGTCGAGCCCTTATCGCGATGCGGCGAAGGCGAAGATCCGGCTCGATGGCGCGCGCGAGCGGCTGGCCGAACTGTTGAACACGGACCCCAAGCAGATCGTGTTTGATTCCGGTGCGACGGAGGGGGCTCATCAAATCCTGCGATACCTGGCGAAAACTTTGCCGGCGGACCAACGCATTTTGGTGAACCGCACCGAGCATCCGTGCGTGCTGGCCGCGGCTGAAGAAAATTTTCCCCAACGTATCCAGTGGCTTGATACGGACGCGAATGGCGTGGTGCGCCTCGATGCGATTCGCGCGACCTTGAGCACGGTTGGCGCAATCGTCGTGATGGCGGCGAACAACGAAACGGGCGTGCTGCAGCCCTGGCAGGACATCGCGAAGCTCGCCCAGCAAGCGCGCGTCACGTTCGTCTGCGATGCGTCTCAGTGGATGGGAAAGTTGCCCGCGGACGGCTTCGGCGCGGTCGATTGGGTCATTGCCGCGGGACACAAATTCGGCGCGCCGAAGGGCGTCGGTTTTTTGAAAATTCCGGCGGATGCGAAAGGCTTTTCTGCGCAGCCGGGTGGGGAACAGGAGAACGGCCATCGCGGCGGCACTGAAAATCTTCCGTCGATCTGGTCTATGGTTTCGGCTCTCGCGGATGCGGAGCAGAAAAAGATGTTTCAGGAGTCAGAACGGCTGCGTTGGCGCGAAGGTTTCGAGCAGCAGATCCTGCGCGAAATTCCCGAGGCGAGAATTGTCGGCCAAAATGCTGAGCGCCTTTGGAACACGGTGTCGGTGATTTTTCCCGCCGGTGAAAATCACCGCTGGGTGACGAAGCTCGACAAGCTTGGGTGCCAGGTCTCGACGGGCAGCGCGTGCGCCACCGGAAAAGGGGGGCCCTCGCACGTATTGGCCGCGATGGGCTTTGCTCCGGAAGAAGCGCGGCGGGTGGTGCGCATCAGCTCGGGTTGGGAAACGACAGAAGCCGAGTGGCAGCAATTGGCCGAGGCGATCGCTCGAGTTTATCCAACGCTGAAAACCGCGCCGGAAAACGTAGTGAAAATCTAACTACGCGCATGCGACTGACGCGCATCACGCTGCAGCATTTTCGAAATATCAAACTTGCCGAACTTCCGTTGCGCGGCCGCCAGCACTTTTTCGTCGGCGAAAATGCGCAGGGGAAAACGAATCTGCTCGAGGCGATTGGCTTCATCACGGCGCTGCGCTCGTTTCGCACCAGCGAGAACAAGCTCTTGATCGAGCAGGGCGAGCCAGAGGCGGCGATTGCCTGCGAGTTGGAGCATGAGCGATTCAAGGAAACCCGCGTCGTCATCCGGCTGCGCGCCGGCAGCAAGGAAGTGGTTTGTGACAACGAGAAGGTCACGCGGATGGGGGAGTATCTCGGGCGTTTTCCGACGGTGGTATTCTCCTCGCAGGATCAGCAGCTCGTGCGCGGCGCGCCGGCGGGACGGCGGCGGTGGGTCGATCTCACGCTCGCGGCGATGGACGAATTTTATCTGCGTATGTTGCAGCAGTACCATCGCGCGTTGGCCGAAAGAAACGCGTTGCTGAAACGCGGCGCGGACGCTGGTGAAATCGAGGCCTTCGAGAAACCACTGGCAGTGGCCGCGGCCGAACTGGTGGCGAAGCGCGCCGCGACGGTGGCGGTGTTGAGCGCGCTCGCGGCGAATTCGTACGCGGATATTTCGCTCAGCGCCGAGACTGCGGAGATCATTTACCAACCGGATGGAAAAGCCGCGTCGGAACAGGAATGGCTCGCTCTCTTCGCGAAAAACCGGCCGCGTGATCTGCTGATGAAAGCGACCACGACGGGCCCGCATCGCGACGATTACGACCTCCGTTTGGCGGGGCGTGCAGCGCGGGACTTTGGCTCCGAAGGCCAGCAACGCAGTCTGGTGCTTTCCCTGCGACTTGCGCAGCTGGCGTTTTTCCGCGAGCGCTCCGGCGTGGAGCCGATTCTCCTCGCGGACGACGTGCTTGGCGAACTCGATCCCGGGCGGCGTGCGCGGTTCTGGGCGACGATCGGGACGACGCGGCAGGTGATCGCGACCGGCACGCGTTTGCCGGAATCCGATCTCGGGGCCTGGCAAATTTTTCAGGTGCGAGATGGCGCCTTCGTCGAAGAAAGCCCCGGCGCCTGATGCACCTCGAACCGTGGCAATGGATCCTCGCTGTCTTCGCGGCGTTTCTGGTTGGTGTCTCGAAGACGGGCATTTCCGGCCTGGGCATGCTCTTCGTCGCTGTATTCGCCATGGTGATACAGGGAAAGCAGTCCACCGGCGTCGTGCTTCCTTTGCTCATTTTCGGAGATCTCGTTGCCGTGCTGGCGTATCGCCGCCATGCCCAGTGGTCGTATCTCTGGAAACTTTTTCCCTGGACCGGTCTCGGCGTGGTGATCGGCTATTTTGCGCTCGGGCGGATCAACGATCACGACACGCGCGTGCTGATCGGGCTGATCGTCTGCGGCATGGTGGTGTTGCACGTATGGCGGCGGTGGCGTCTGGGGCAGGGCAAAGCGGATCTCGCGGTGCACAGCCTTTGGTTTGCCGCGCTCGTCGGCATTCTGGCGGGATTCACGACCCTCGTTGCGAACGCCTCGGGGCCGCTGATGGCGATTTATCTTTTGGCGATGGGGCTGCCGAAGATGGAGTTCATGGGCACGGGCGCGGTGTTTTTCATGCTGCTGAATTGGTTCAAGGTGCCATTCATGATTTCGCTCGGGCTGATCACGTGGAGTTCGATCGCTTTCGATCTTTGGCTGGCGCCGGCGGTTTTGGCGGGAGCGTTGTTTGGGCGCTGGATGTTGCCGCGGATCGACCAGAAACTTTTTGAAACGCTCGCGCTCGGGCTGAGCGCGGCTGCGGGAATCAAACTCTTGTTTTGAGTCTCGCGCTGAGAATGCCGATAGATCATCGCATCCATTGACACGACATGGCGCGATTATCTGTGAGGCAAATGTGGGCCGACAAGCTGGCCGGGCGACCGGTGGCGAGTTCGTTGACGCTGCCCGTCACGCTGTCGCGCCCGGCGTTCAGCGGCGTCGTGTTAGGAATCGATCCCAGTTTACGTGGCACGGGTCTGGCGTTGATCGAGTTCGTCGCCGGGCGCCCGGCGGTGATGCTGCGTTGTCAAACCGTTGAGGTGCACGCGAAGCATCCGATGCCGGTGTGTTTGGCCGAGATTCATCGGGCCGTGAGTGCGTTTTTGAACGATTTCGACGTCCGGCACGTCGCGTTGGAGCAGACGATTTACGTGCAGAATTTCCAGACCGCGCAGATTCTGGGGGCCGCGCGCGGGGCTGCGATTGCCGCGGCGGCGTTGCGCGAGAAGCCGGTGTACGAATATCCGCCGCTCAGAGTGAAGCAGGCCGTGGTCGGCCTCGGCCGCGCGAGCAAAGACCAGATGGCCCGGACCGTCATGAGCCTCCTCGGCCACGGCAGGCCGCTCGCCTCCGACGAAGCCGACGCCGCTGGCGTGGCCATCTGCCACGCGTATACGTGGCGGGAGTGAGTTGTTTTTTTAGCCGCAAAAAGACGCAAAAAAAACGCAAAGAGGATTCTGAGTCGGCGACGTCGCCCGCAATCGCTGCTTCAGAACGCGGTTGGGGTATTGGTTTGTAACTCCAAACCAAAATACCAGACTGTGGCCGAGCGACGAATATCTGAGCCGCGTCGGCATGAGAAAAACTCCTTTTTGTGTTTTTTTTGCGCCTCTTTGCGGCTAAAAAAAAAGCCGCGGCTCAATAGGCGCTCATGTGCAAGCGCGCTTGGCGGTCGTTTGGCTTTTCGCCGTTGAGCCAGGCGTTCACGCGGCCGGCCAGGAAATCGATGTAGGCTGGGTGGTCGTTGAGGCAGGGGACGTGTTGGAAGGTTTCTCCTCCTGCCTTCAGAAATGAGTCACGGCCCTGCACGCGGATTTCCTCGAGCGTCTCCAAACAGTCGGAGACGAACGCAGGCGTCATCACCACGAGATTTTTTATGCCGGCTTTGGGCAAACGCACCAATTCGAAATCCGTGTAGGGCGTGAGCCACGGTTCGCCGGCGAGGCGGGATTGAAACGACAAATGATGTTTCTCCTTCGCGATGCCGGCGCGCTTCACGAAGGCCTGCGTTGTTTTGAAAACTTGCGAGCGATAACACGTGCTCTGCACCGGCGAACAGGTGTTGCAGCAATCGTCAACCGTCAGGCAATGCGCGTGCGAGGAGTCGGCTTTTCGCAGATGGCGCGCGGGAATGCCATGATAGCTGAAGAGCAGAAGGTCGTGCGGTTTCTCAATGTAGGGTTTCGCGGATTGGTAGAGCGCCTCGATGTAGTCTGTGTTGTCGAAGAAAGGTTGCTCGCAAACGATCCGGAGCTTTTTTCCGTGGCGCTCGGCTTGTTTGTAGACTTCGACAACCACGGTTTCCCACGACGACATCGCGTAGTGCGGATATTGGGGGAACAGGAGAATTTCCGTCACGCCGTCCGCGACGATCTGATCGATGACGGATGCGATCGAAGGCACCCGGTAGCGCATGGCCAGGTAAACCGGAGTGTCGGCGCCGAGTTTGGCGGAAAGTTTTTGCTGAACGGATTTGGAGATCACGATCAGCGGCGAGCCTTGCTCGGTCCAGATCGTGGAGTAGGCGTGAGCGGAGTTTGGCGCGCGGCGTGGCGTAATGATCTGGTTAACTAGAATCGAGCGAAACGGCTGGCCCGGTTTGTCGATAACGCGCTCGTCGCCGAGAAATTCGCGAAGGTAGGTGCGAACATCTGCGACGGATGTCGAATCGGGTGAGCCAAGGTTGACGAGGAGAACAGCGCGTTGAGCCATTTGGCCGAAATTTGTCCACGATTCGCGCGAGAAACACGAAAAGATTTTTTGGCCCACGAATCACACGAAGCACACGAAACCCTCTTCCAGATGTTTCCCACGGAATGCACGGAAAATACGGATGAATACCCAGTGGAACTCTGCCCTTTTAGTCCGAGGAGGAAGAAAGGCTGGCGGTTAGACTCTAACTCTTCCGTGGTTTCCGTGCCTTCCGTGGGAGAATTCAGCGGATCGAATTCGTGTGCTTCGTGTGATTCGTGGGCCAATTCAGATTCCCCGGACAAAACGGATCTGCCGGATGAGCCGGTCGACGTTTTCGGGGGCGATTCGGTCCGTGATCACGGAACGCGGATAATTTTGTTCGATGTCGAGATGCAAGCCGTCCTCCGTGCCTGGCCGGACGAATTGCTTCACGAAATCCATGCCGCCGCGCGGCTTGATCCAACGATAGTAGCTGTCGATCTGGTCGGACTCGACGACGATGTCTAATTTCAAAAAGACCGCGCAATAAAGCGTCAGGTCTCGAAAAGAGGCGAACCACGTGGGTGGATTCACCAACTGATCTCGGATGATGAGCGTCATCGCGAATGGAGAGTTAGCAGACCTGCTGCCAAAATCGGCACTACCGCCGGTTTCTTGAGCCAGGTTCTGGTTTCGAAAAGCCCCGATGCCGCGTAGTTCCCTTCGAGATTTGCCTTTCGTCCCGAGACATGAGGCGTCATCCGTGCTACTTTTTCCAAATTCATGAGCACTACGCGCAAACCCGTACTCCTTATCATTCGCGACGGTTGGGGCAAAAACCCGGACGCAAAGCAGAACGACACGAATGCCATCTATCGTGCGAAAAAAGCCGCGGATGACATGCTCCATTCGAAGTACCCCGTGGCCATGTTAAAAGCCAGTGGTCGCGACGTGGGTTTGCCCGCTGGCGTGATGGGAAACAGCGAAGTTGGCCACGAGAACATTGGTGCAGGACGCATCGTCGACCAGGAACTCGTGCGCATTAACAAGCTCTTCGAAGAAAAACAGATCAAGGGTAACAAGGTCTGGCAGGGCGCGGTCGAGCGCGTGAAGAGCCGGAAGTCGCGGCTCCATCTCATGGGCATCGTCTCCGACGCGGGCGTGCACGGCATGCTCGAACATCTCTATGGTTTGCTCCAGCAGGCGAAGGACGATGGCGTGCCGGAGGTGTTTGTGCATGCGTTCACCGATGGCCGCGACACGCCGCCGCACAGCGGGTTGGGCTACGTCAAGCAGGTCGACGAGCAGATCAAGAAAATCGGTATTGGAAAAATCGCTACAGTCTGCGGCCGCTTTTGGAGCATGGATCGCGACAATCGTTGGGATCGCGTGAGCAAGGCGTACTACATGCTCACGGGTCAGAAGGCCGAGGCGACCGCGCCGAATGCCGAGACCGCGGTGCAGCAATACTACGACAAGCCGGCGAATGACTCGCAGAAGGGCGACGAATTTATTCCGTGCACGTGGATTGTCGACGCGGACGGGAAGCCGGTCGGGTCGATCCGCGACGGTGATGCCGTCGTGTTCTACAACTACCGCGGCGATCGTCCGCGCGAGATCACGAAGGCTTTTGTCTACGACGATTTCAAGGAGTTCGAACGCGGGAAGAAACTCGATCTCTACTATGCCACGATGACGGAGTACGAGTCGGGTTTGCCGGTCCACGTCATCCTGCCGAAACCGCCGAAGCTGAAAAATATTCTCGGTGAAGTTGTATCCAATGCGGGGATACCGCAGTTCCGCTGCGCGGAGACGGAGAAGAATCCGCACGTCACGTTTTTCTTTAACAACTATCGCAAGGATCCATTTCCCGGCGAAGACCGCGCGTGCCCGCCGAGCCCGAAGGTGCCGACGTACGATTTGCAGCCGGAAATGTCGTCGGTCGAAGTGACCAAGGCGGCGAAGGAGGCGATTCTGTCCGGCAAGTACGGCCTGATCGTGGTCAACTACGCGAACCCCGACATGGTCGGCCACACGGGATCGTTGGAAGCCGCGACGAAAGCCGTCGAGGCAACCGATCGCGGAGTGGGCGAGCTGCTCGAAGCGCTGGCCAAGATGGGTGGCAAGGGCATCGTCACCGCCGACCACGGCAATGCGGAGCAGATGTGGGATTTCACCGTCAATGGCCCACACACCTCGCATACGCTGAACTTGGTCGAAGCCTTCATCGTCGGCGACGGACTCGTTGCCGGAAAAACCAAGACGCGAGATGGCCGTCTCGCCGATATTGCGCCGACGCTGCTTTATTTGATGGGCCTTCCGAAGCCCGCGGAAATGACCGGCGAGTGCCTGGTGGTCGGCTGAATTGGTTGCCCACGAATCAGCCGGTTCGATTTCGTGCCCGTTCGTGTGATTCGTGGGCCAACTTCCTGACCAAATTTGTATTTGCCGCAGGTTGCGCGCCTGCGATTGACTGCGCGTTCGCTATCTATGCATCGCACTCATCACTGCGCACAACTCACTCAAGCTGACCTCGGGTCAAATGTCTCGTTGCTCGGCTGGGTCGATTCGATCCGCGACCACGGCGGCATCCTTTTCGTCGACCTCCGCGATCGCCGCGGGATTACGCAGGTAAAGTTCGATCCGCATGTAAACGCCGAACTCGGCAGCCAAGCCGCGCATCTCAAGCCCGAGTCGGTCATCGGCGTTAAGGGCAAGGTCGTGGCCCGCCCTGAAGGCACGGTGAACAGCTCCCTGCCGACGGGCGCGATCGAAGTCGATGCCACGTCGCTCGAGATCTTCAATATCTCGGACACGCCGCCATTTCCGCTCGACGATGCCGGCGGCGACAAGGTGAACGAAGACCTCCGCCTGACCTACCGTTACCTCGACCTGCGCCGTCCGAAGATGCGCAAAAATCTTCAGGTCCGGCACAAGGCCACGAAGGCCATTCGCGACTATTTCGACAGCCAGGAATTCATCGAGGTCGAGACGCCGGCGCTCTTCAAGAGCACGCCCGAAGGCGCTCGCGAATACCTCGTGCCGTCCCGCATTCACCCCGGCCAATTCTATGCGCTGTCGCAATCGCCGCAGCAGTTTAAACAGATCCTGATGGTCGCGGGCGTGGAACGTTATTTCCAAATCGCCCGCTGTTTCCGCGACGAAGATCTGCGCGCTGATCGCCAGATGGAATTCACCCAAGTCGACGTCGAAGCCTCGTTCGTCGATCGGGAAGCCATCTACGCTCTCTTCGAAGGGATGTTGAAGAAGGTTTGGAAAGAAGTTCTGAACATCGAGATTCCCACGCCGTTTCAGCGCATGCCGTTCCACGATGCGATGAACCGTTTCGGCGTGGACAAGCCGGATCTCCGTTTCGGCCTCGAGTTGAAGGATTTCAGCGAAACCTTCCGCAACTCGTCCTTCAAAGTCTTCCAGTCGACCGTCACCAGCGGTGGTGTGATCAAGGCATTCAACGCGAAAGGCCTGGCCGATCTCACCCAGGGCGAACTCAAGAATCTCGAAGACATCGCGAAGTCGCTTGGCGCGAAAGGCCTGGCCTTCATCAAGGTCGAAGGCGGCGAATGGAAATCGCCGATCGTGAAATTCTTTTCGGATGCCGAGAAGGCCGCGCTCACCTCCCAGCTCGGCATCGAGGAAGGCGACATGATCTTCTTCGCGGCGGCGACGTGGGAAAAAGCCTGCGCGATCCTGGGGCGCATTCGCCTGGAAGCGGCGGCGTTGCTGCAGAAGCGCGGCAAGCTGACCATTCGCCACGACGACTGGAAGTTTCTCTGGGTCGTGGATTTCCCGCTGATGACCTACGACGAAGAGGAGAAGCGCTACGTCGCGACGCACCATCCCTTCACCGCTCCGGTGGGCGAAGACGCGCAGTATCTCGACAGCGATCCGAAGCGCGTGCGCGGCCAGCATTATGACGTCGTGTTGAACGGCATGGAGCTCGGCGGCGGCTCGATTCGTATTCACCAGCCCGCGCTGCAGAAAAAAGTTTTCGAGGACGTGCTCAAAATTCCGCAGGACGTCGTGGAAAGCCGTTTCGGCTACATGCTGAAGGCCTTCACGTATGGCGCGCCTCCGCACGGCGGCATCGCATTCGGCCTCGACCGCATGGTCGCCCTCCTTTGCGGCACGACGAGCATCCGCGACGTGATCGCATTTCCGAAGACGCAAAAAGGCCAGGATCTCATGGCCCAGAGCCCGACTCCTGTGACGCCGAAGCAGCTCAAGGATCTCCACATCCAAACAATAATCCCGGAGTGAGTTTGCCGTTCATACCCGCGCGGCAGCTTGCTTTAGCCTGGAAGTAGAACCATCAGTTTTCGTTACCCAATTTCTCCTCATGAAACTCATCATCGCAGTCATCAAGCCGTTCAAACTCGAGGAAGTGAAAGAGGCTCTGTCCGAGATCGGCATCGAGGGCATGACCGTCACCGAGGTGAAGGGCTTCGGCCGCCAAAAAGGGCACACGGAAATCTATCGCGGCAGCGAATACACCGTGGACTTCCTGCCGAAAGTGAAGCTCGAGATCGCGGTCCCTGACGAACTCGCTTCGAAGACGGTCGACGCGATCACGCGCGCGGCAAAGACCGGCAAGATTGGTGATGGCAAAGTTTTTGTGGTGCCGTTGGAAAACGTGGTGCGCATCCGCACCGACGAGCGCGGCGACGCGGCTATCTAGTCCGTCTTTTTCGGTCAGTTTTGAAAACCGATCCCTTGCCGGATCGGTTTTTTTTGCGCACGGACGGGCAGGCGAGGGCGAAAAAAGGACAGATTTATCACTGATCTGGATGAATGGGTTTCATGGCATCGAACCTGCTGAATGTCGCCCCGCACATCATGAACAACCTGCTCCTCAAATCTTCCCGCGTTCTCGCTTGGGCACTCGCCTTGTGCATCTCCGGCTTGGGCGTGTTTGCTCAGACCGCGGCACCTGCCGCGGGCCCCACGACCGACGAGCGTATAGCGGCTCTCGAAGCCTATATCAACAACACCGATCCGGGTAAGAGCCTGACCGGTGTGCCCGGACCCGGCCACAACGGCTGGATGATGACCTGCGCCGCGCTGGTGCTCTTCATGACGCTGCCCGGCCTCGCACTTTTCTACGGCGGTCTCGTTCGCAAGAAGAACGTCCTGTCCGTTCTCGCCCAATGCTTGGGCATCACGGGCCTCGTCACCATCATGTGGTGGGCCTTCGGATATAGCTTTGTCTTCGGCAAGAGCTTCGACAGCGGGCTGTTGGGAGGAACCGAGTATCTCTTCTTGAGGGGCGTGACTTCCGCGCCGAACACGGACTACGCGTACTGGGTTTCGCAGAACGTGTTCTCGATGTACCAAATGATGTTCGCGATCATCACTCCGGCGCTGATCGTTGGCGCGATTGCCGAGCGCATGAAATTCACCGCGATCATGCTCTTCGTCGCGATCTGGATGCTCGTCGTTTACTTCCCGCTGGCCCACATGGTCTGGGGCGTGAATGGCCTCATGAACGGCGTCTGGAACGCCAAGGCCGGCATCCACGCGATCGACTTCGCCGGCGGCACCGTTGTTCACATGTCCTCCGGTTGGAGCGCGCTCCTGCTCTGTATCCTCCTCGGCAAGCGCCTGGGCTTCGGCAAAGAGAAAATGGCCCCGCACAGCATGGTGCTTTGTATGGTCGGCACGGGCATGCTCTGGGTCGGTTGGTACGGCTTCAACGCCGGGTCCGCCGTCGCGGCTGATGGCGTTTCCGCGAACGCCTTTATGACGACCACGCTGGCTGCAGCGGTGGCCGCCTTCACCTGGGGTCTCATCGAACTCATCTTCCGCAAGCACGCGTCGATCCTCGGCTTCTGCTCGGGCGCGGTGGCGGGCCTCGTCGTGATCACGCCTGCTGCCGGTTTTGTGAATGCCAGCGGCGCCATCATCATCGGCATTCTCGCCGCAATCGTGCCCTACATCTTCGTGACGAAGGTGAAGGCGATGTTCGGGTATGATGATGCGCTCGACACGTTTGGTGTGCACGCGGTCGGCGGAACGCTTGGCGCGTTCGTGACGGGTGTGCTCGCGACCGCCGAGGTAAATGGAAACCTGAACACGAATCTCAAGGATATCGTGGGCCACACGCTCTGGCTCGAGCAGCTCAAGGCCATCGTGCTGACGCTGGTTCTCGCGATCGTGGGCACCGCGATCATCGCTTACATCGTCAAGGCCATCATCGGGCTTCGTCCGACGGCCGAGATCGAGCGCCAAGGCTTGGACATCAACGAACACGGCGAAGAAGGCTACGTCGACTAATCAACTTCAGGCTAACGCAACACCTCCATGAAACTTGTTATTGCCATCATTAAGCCCTTTAAACTCGAAGAAGTTAAAACCGCTCTCTCCGAGATCGGCGTCGAAGGTATGACGGTCACTGAAGTCAAAGGCTTCGGTCGCCAAAAAGGTCACACGGAAATCTACCGGGGTAGCGAATACACGGTGGACTTCCTGCCCAAAGTGAAAATCGAGGTCGTGATCCCGGACGAGATCACGACGAAGGTGATTGAAGCGGTTTCGAAGGCCGCGAAGACCGGGAAGATTGGCGACGGAAAGATTTTCGTCGTGCCGGTCGAGGATGCGGTTCGCATCCGTACCGACGAACGGGGCCATTCCGCGGTTTGAGTTAAGGAGGGCGATCGCAGCTTCAACCGCTGACTCCAGCCCGCAGAACTTGCACCAACGCAAAAAACCGGCCCGGAAACGGGTCGGTTTTTTTTTGTGTCCGGTGCGCGTCAGAAGCAGGCGTGACGCCTGCGCTCCACGGACCGCGCTCGCCAGGACGGAGCCTGGCGAGTGCTTCTGTCTCAGGCTGTTTCAGCCTTCAGCCTTCAGTTTTTTCGGCCTTCCCCGCTTCGGCCTTCGCTCCTTCAGCCTTCTTCTTCGGTAGTGCCCGTGTGGATACTTCTTGCTTCACGCGTTCGAGGAATTGCGCGAAGGGCAGGACGCCTTCGTCGCCTTTGGCGCGGCTGCGGACGCTGACCGACTTCGCTTCGGCTTCCTTGCCGCCGAGCACGAGCGTGTAAGGAATTTTGTCGATTTCTCCGCGACGAATCTTAGCGCCGAGTTTGTCGCTGTGCTCGTCGAGCGAAGCGCGAAGTCCTGCCGCCTTGAGCTGCGCGAGCAGGTCGCGGCCATAGTCGTTCAGCTTGTCGCTGATCGGGACCAAACGAATTTGCTCTGGCGCGAGCCAGACCGGGAAGTCGCCGGCGAAGTGTTCGATCAGCACGCCGGTGAAACGCTCCATCGATCCAAACGGTGCGCGGTGAATCATGACTGGCGTGTGCGCGTGATTGTCCGCGCCGAAATAGGAGAGATTGAAGCGAATCGGCAGGTTGTAGTCGACCTGCACCGTGCCGAGTTGCCATTCGCGTCCGATCACGTCGCGCACGACGAAATCGATCTTCGGTCCGTAGAAAGCCGCTTCGCCGGGCTCTTCCGTGAAAGGCACGCCGAGTGTCTTCGCGGCCTCGCGGCACGCGGCTTCGGCTTTGTCCCAGTTTTCGGCGTTGCCGGTGTATTTGTTCGAGTCCGGATCGCGCAGGCCAACGCGGACGCGGTAATCGCTCATGCCGAGGGTGGTTAGAACGATCTTCACCAGCTCGAGACACTTGATGACTTCGCCGGCAACTTGATCTTCGGTGCAGAACAAATGCGCGTCGTCCTGAGTGAAGCCGCGGACGCGCGTCATGCCGTTCAATTCGCCAGATTGTTCCCAGCGATACACCGTGCCGAACTCCGCGAGACGCACCGGCAGATCGCGATAGCTGTGCGGCTGCGAGGCGAAGATCTTGATGTGGTGCGGGCAGTTCATCGGCTTCAGGAGAAAGCCGTCGAGAAGCTTGTCGTCGGGCAGGGTGCGCTCGGCCGGAATGACTTCGCGGCCAACGCGGCCGTTGATGTCCTGTCTCAACTTTTCGGATACAGCGTCGAGGCGCGCCATGAGTTCGCCGCAGGAGCAGCCTTCGGTGAGGGCTTTCGCGAGCGACTCGTTTTCCACGACGGGCGTGAACTGCGATTCCTTGTAGTAAGGAAAGTGGCCGGAGGTTTTATAGAGCGAGAGTTTGCCGATGTGCGGCGTGAAGACCTGCGAGTAGCCCTGCTTGCGCAGCTCTTCGCTGATGAAGGTCTGCAACTCCTGCCGCAGAATGGAGCCATTCGGCGTCCAGAGGATCAGGCCCTGGCCGACGTCCTCATCGATGTGGAAGAGTTTCAGGTCCTTGCCGAGTTTGCGGTGATCGCGCAGCTTGGCCTGCTCCTGGCGGTCGAGGAATTGAGCGAGTTCGTCCTTCGTCGCGAAAGCTGTGCCGTAAATGCGCTGGAGCTGCTTGTTCTTCTCGTTGCCCCGGTGATACGCGCCGGCGATCGAGAGCAGTTTGAACGCTTTGACTTGCTTCGTGTACCGCACGTGGGTGCCCGCGCAGAGATCGATGAATTCACCGTTCTGATAAAAGGAAATCGCTTCGCCTTCGGGGATGTCCGCGAGACGTCCGAGCTTGTAGCGCTCCTGGCCCATTTTCTTGATGATCTCCACGGCTTCCTCCCGCGAAACTTCGCGGCGAGTGAACGACTGGTTTTCATCGATCACTTTTTTCATTTCCGCCTCGATGCGCGTGAGGTCCTCGGCGGTGAGTTTGTGGTCGAGATCGACGTCGTAGTAGAATCCCGTCTCGGTCGGAGGGCCGATGTCTAGCTTTGCATCGGGAAAGATGCGCAGCAGAGCCGTCGCCAAAATGTGCGAACTGGAATGGCGAATTTCTTCGAGTGGAGTCATCGGCATAGGAGAGAATGTGCTGAATTTTTAGCCGCAATGAGGCGCAAAAAGACGCGAAAAGGATTGGTATGAGTTTGGTCTAACGCTTGAAGTGAGCCACGGCCGGCGGGTTCATTTTTTCAATGGGTCGAGGGAGTAGCCGTCTTTGCGGTCGAGCATGGTCCAGCCTTGCGCGGCGATCTCGCCGCGGAGTTTGTCGGCTGCGGCAAAATCTTTCGCCTGTTTCGCTGCCCAGCGTTTCTGCGCGAGGTCGACGATCGCGGCGGGGGCTTCGGCTTTTGGCGCGGCCGGGGCATCGAGTTTGAAGCCGAACGCGAACATCACCTTATCGAACGCGGCGCGGTCGACGCCAGCCGGTCCCCGATTCACGATGGTGAAGAGCGCGCCGAGAGCGCCCGGCGTGTTGAGATCGTCGTGCAGCGCGGCGAGAACCGGTGCAAAAACATTTTCGTCGCCGCCGGAGGCAGGCAGCGCCGCGCTGAAATGCCGCAAAGTCGTCAACGCTTTTTCCGCGGCATGTAGTGACTCGAGCGTGAAGTTAAGCTGCTTGCGCGGATGACCGGCGAGGAGCGCATAGCGTAGTGCCATCGCGGATACGCCTTTCGCCGCCAGATCGTCGAGCGTGTACAAATTGCCCAGCGATTTGCTCATCTTCTTTCCGTCCACGAGCAAATGTTCGCTGTGATACCAATGCTTCGAAAAGGTCTGGCCGTTGCAGCACTCGCTTTGCGCAATCTCGTTTTCGTGATGGGGGAAGAGCAAATCGACGCCGCCGGTGTGCAGATCGATCGTGTCGCCCAAATGCTTTTTGCTCATCGCGCTGCACTCGATGTGCCAGCCGGGGCGGCCCTGTCCGGCACCGTTTGGCCCCGGCCATTTAACCGGGCCATCTTCGTCCTTCCATGCTTTCCAGAGGGCGAAATCGCTGCCGTCCTCTTTTTCGTCCGCGTCGGCTGCGGCTGCGCCGGCGGGCGCTTTCAACGCCGAGCCGAGTTGCAGTTCGCGCTCCTTGACCCGCGAAAGGGCGCCGTATCCAGGAAATGAGGACACTTTGAAGTACACCGAGCCATCGGCCGCGACGTAGGCGTTACCCTTGGCCATGAGCACATCGATCATATCGACCTGCTCGCGAATGTGCCCGGTCGCCGTCGGCTCGACATGGGGTGGCAGGCAGTTCAAGGCCGCGCAATCGGCATGAAATTTTTCCGTCCATTGCCGGGTCACTTCGCGCAGCGAACGCTTCTCGTCCCGCGAGCGGCGGATCGTCTTGTCGTCGACGTCGGTGAGATTGCGGACGTGTTTTACTTTGCCCGGAAACTCCAACTCGAGCAGGCGGCGCAGCACGTCGTTGATCACGAACGTGCGGAAGTTTCCGATGTGCGCCGGCGCGTAGACTGTCGGACCGCAATTATAGAAGCGATAAACGCCATCGGCGTGAGACGGCTTGAGTTCGCGTGTCTGGCGGCTGAGCGAATCGTAGAGCTTGATGGGCATGAAACGGAAAAGGGGACACGTTTTTGGGTAACGACTTCAAGCACCATCTTGGGTCCGCGGCAGCGGCGAAAAACGAATTGGCGTGGCGCGGGTTTGCGTGCTTCCTTGGCTCTTCGCCATGGCTGATCCTTTTCGCCTCGATCTGACTCATCGTCCGCGTCGCCTGCGCCGCAATGCCGCCGTCCGCGCGATGGTTGAAGAAACCCGGCTGAGCCCGTCCGATTTTATCGCCCCCCTGTTTGTCGTGGAGGGGGAAAACGCGCCGGAGCCCATCGCTTCGATGCCGGGAGTTTCTCGTTTCAGCGTGGCCGATCTGGTTTCCGAATGCCGGGCGCTGCACGACCTGGGCGTTCCCGCGGTCGCCCTGTTTCCCAAGCTCGACGCGCGTTTGAAGGACTCCAGCGGCTCAGCCGCGCTGAATGCGGATGGACTTATCCTTCGAGCCGTGCGCGCCGTCAAAGCGGCCATTCCGGATATCATCGTGATGACGGACATCGCTCTCGATCCCTACACGACGCACGGACACGACGGGCTGTTGACGCAGGACGGTCGCGACGTCGCGAATGACGCGACCGTGGAGGTTTTGGTGAAAATGGCTCTGCTCCACGCGCGAGCCGGCGTGGATTTCGTGGCTCCGTCCGACATGATGGATGGGCGGATCGGCGCGATCCGGCAGGCGCTGGATGCGGCGAATTTCAACGACACCGCGATCATGGCGTATTCGGTGAAATTTGCCTCCGCCTATTATGGGCCTTTTCGCGATGCAGTCGGCAGCGCATCCGCCGCTGGCACGCGCGCGTTGGACAAACGCACCTACCAATTGAATCCGGCGAACCGGCGCGAAGCATTGAGCGAAGCGAGTTTTGACGAAGCGGAAGGCGCGGACGTGCTCATGGTGAAACCCGCGGGCGCCTACCTCGACATCATCCGGGATGTGCGCAACACCACGCGCAAGCCGGTCGCAGCCTATCAAGTCTCTGGAGAGTACGCGCAAATTCAGGCCGCAGCGCGGCTGGGTTGGTTGGAGTTGGAGCGGACGCGATTGGAGTCGCTCCTCGCCATCAAACGTGCGGGCGCCGATATGATCCTGACCTATTTCGCGAAGGACGTGGCGGCGGCCTTGCGCTGACGTGTCGTATCCGGCAAACCGCTCGAAATTCCCATGTCGCGCAAGATCGTGATCGTCGTCTTCAGCCTCCTCTCGGCGGCATTCCTTTTTCGCTTCGTCCAGTTTGGCTACAAGTGGCTGTCGGGCGCGTCGTCTCCAGAATTCAACTACAAGGCCCTGACCGCCTGGTCTGCCGTGTATGTCGTGGTCTGCGCGGCCGTGGCCTGGACTACGGCGAAGCTTGGCAAAAGCGAAGACACCTGATTCGGCGGCATCAGGGAATTCTCGGTAGGTCAGACGATTGGAGAATTTTGCTGACACGTCCGGCGGGCATCCTGAATCATTGACTCTCTGTATGCAGAAAACGCTGATTATTTTTAAACCTGACTGTATGGAGAAGAAGCACGTCGGCGCCGTAACCGACCGCTTCGAGAAGGCCGGCTTCTCCATCATCGGCTGCAAGATGACGCGCCTCTCGTCGGCGTTGCTCCGCGAGCATTACGCGCATGTGGCGTCGAAACCTTTTTATCCCGACATCGAAAAGTTCATGAGCTCGCGCCCCGTGATCGTCATGGCGCTACAGGGTGACGATGTCGTGGCGAAAGTTCGCGATTTGCTTGGGCCGACCGACTCGAAGAAAGCGGCCAAGGGCACGCTGCGTGGCGATTTCGGCACCGACATGATGGTGAACGTCGCTCATGCCTCCGATAGCGAAGAGAACGGCCGCGTCGAGATCGCGCGCTTCTTCAAGCCCGAGGAAATCTTCGCCTGAGTTTGCGACGATCCGGAAGAGATTTCAGCGCCGAGCTCGCAAGGGCCGGCGCTTTTTTTTGGTCAAACTCGGGCGGTCGGCGCTTCGATTGGCGACGCGCTGTCGCTTGATCGCGGCGGCACTTCGGTTCCGAGATGGGACTGTGTGAGCTGCAGAATTCCGTCGAAAGGAATGCGCAGCCAGGTCGGGCGGTTGTTCAACTCGTAGCCGATTTCGTACACTGCCTTATCCAGCAAGTAGGCGTCGAACAGCACTCGCAATTGTGTGCGGGTGCGCGGCAGGAGATTGGAGGCGCCGATGGTGTTGAGATAGGCGCGGACGAAGGTAGCGCTGACCCATTGATACCAGAAGGCAGTCCAGACTGTGACCTTGGCCCGGTTTTCTTCGTTGATCAGTCCGCGGGCGAACAGCTTGTCCATCGCCGAATAGGCAGCGTAGTGAAACGAGCGAAGCATGCCGGCGACATCGCTGATGGGAGAGCGTTTCAAACGCCGGGCACTCAAGGCCCGCGCCGGCTCGCCCTCGAAATCGAGAATTACGAAATCCTTTCCCGTATAAAGGAGCTGGCCGAGGTGATAATCGCCGTGGCAACGGATTCGCTGGGCATCGATGCGTTGCTCATATACCGCGCGGTAGCGGCTCAGGAGGAGATTTTGCAGGCCGAGAATCGTCTCCGCATCCCGCTGCACCGACGACGGCAAGGTTTTCAACCGCTTCTTCAACAGCTCGAGATTTTCCATCACGAGATTGCGCATCGATTGATACAACGAGCGTTGGTAGTGTGGCGAAAACGGCTCCGGCGCGAAGTCGATGTCGTCGCCCGAACCGAGGGCCAGGTGCATCTCCGCCGTGCGCACGCCGAGGAGGCGGGCAGATTCGAGATACGTGCCCACGGCCTCGACGACTTGTTTGGAAGGCTCTTCGTCGACCAGGTCCAAAAGCGATTTCGGCGAGATCGGGCAGGGCCGTTGCTCGGCGAGATAGAGCAACACGCGTTCGTAGTAGCGGCCCAGCGCGTCGAGCGTGTATTCCCAGGTATCCTTGGCGTTCGGCACGAAGCCGCTCAAGATGCCGATGCTTCGATTCTCGCCGGTGCGCGTGCGATATTCGAGCGAACCACCCAGGGGCGGGACGTTGGCGAAACTTTTCGCGGTGAGAAAACGGCCGATTTCCACATCGGGATTGATGCCCGCTTCGGGGCGCCGAAAAAGTTTGAAGATAAAACGATCGCCGAAGATCAGCGCCGTGTTGCTCTGCTCGGCTTTGGAAATACTCGGTTCGAGCGGAGTCATGTCGCGGCGAATCACGTCGAACGCCTGCGTGGGTATGCCGACAATTTCGCCGTGCTGGCCGCGGAGGTGCTGGGCCTTTTCAATCGTCTGAAGCAGGGCCTGGGCAAAAGGCTTGCTCGCCATTGCGTCGATCAGAAGCCCCTCGGGGCCGCGGTCGTCGGGCACTCGGGCAATGACTGCTTGCGGGTATTCGCGAAGAAACGTTTCCGCCTGCGTCGCTTCGCGGTACCCGATGGGGACCACGTAAACTTCCGGGTCACCCTGGGCGTATTCAACATTGAGCAGCGTGATGTAGGCTTTGCCCTCCGCGGTTTGCAGCGGCACGGCGTCGAGCAGGCTCACCCCGCTGAGCTCTTTTGCCTTTCCTCCGAACCAGCGGCGCGGCTGCAGGTACTCCGGCAATTGCGTGCGCAAACGCGAACGCGCAAGGTCCGTGAAAAGGGTTTCCCAATTGTTGGAGGCGTCGATCGTGGCCAGCTCGGCGAGCGTTTGCGGAAGCGTCGCGGCCCGCAGATGTTCTTCCGCAGGCTCGATCGAAAACCAGAAGAAGGCGTGCGGGTTGATCGTCAGTTTATACGGCTCCGCGGTAATCGCGGGGAAACGCGTGCTGCCGAAAATCTCCAGCGGCACCAAGCCCTTCATCTCGGACAAATCGAGTTCGAACGGTTGTGCATAACGCGAGAGATTAGCCACGACGAGAATTCGCTCGTCCTCGAATTCGCGAATGAAAGTGAGCACCTTCCGATTGTCCGGCTGAAGAAAACGAATATTGCCCTGGCCGAGCGCCTTCCAGCGTTGGCGCAGGGCGAGGATGCGTTTCATCCACCAGAGCAGCGAACTCAAGTTGCGCTGCTGCGCTTCGACGTTGACCGCTTCGTAATGATATTCCGGGTCGAGGATGATGGGCAGATAAAGGCTCTGCGGATTCGCGCGTGAGAAGCCGGCGTTCTTGTCGGAACTCCAATGCATCGGCGTGCGGACACCATTGCGATCGCCGAGGTAAATGTTGTCACCCATGCCGATTTCGTCGCCGTAATAAATAACCGGCGTCCCGGGCATCGATAGCAGCAGCGCGTTGAGCAGTTCGATGCGGCGGCGATCGTTGTTCAGGAGTGGCGCGAGGCGGCGCCGGATGCCGAGATTGATGCGCGCTCGTGTATCCGAAGCGTACATACGGTACATGTAGTCGCGCTCTTCCTCGGTCACCATTTCGAGGGTCAACTCATCGTGATTGCGGAGGAAAATCGCCCACTGGTTTTTTTCCGGGATCGCGGGTGTCTGTTCGAGAATGTCGAT
Organism: Opitutaceae bacterium; assembly: GCA_035765635.1. Lineage (GTDB taxonomy): Bacteria > Verrucomicrobiota > Verrucomicrobiia > Opitutales > Opitutaceae > EW11. The sequence goes on along the minus strand of DASTWZ010000005.1, from coordinate 30,599 downwards.
GATGGGCGCGCGGTCTTCCATTCGCACCGACATGAAAAGCCGCGGCATCAGCGGAAAATGGAACGCCATGTGACATTCATCTCCGAGATATTGCACGGCGTCTTCCGGCCACTGATTCGCCTCTGCGAGAAGCATGCGGTCGCCGTACTTTTGGTCGACGTGCCGGCGAAGCGCTTTCAGGTAGGCGTGCGTCTCCTCGAGATTTTCGCAGTTCGTGCCTTCGCGCTCGTAGAGATACGGCACCGCGTCGAGGCGCAGACCGTCGACGCCGAGATCGAGCCAGAATTCGAGCACCTTCAACACCTCCTGGTGAACGAGCGGGTTGTCGAAATTCAGATCCGGTTGGTGCGAATAAAAACGATGCCAGTAGTACGCGTTGGCCACCGGATCGAGCGTCCAGTTCGACAGCTCGAAATCCCGGAAAATGATACGGGCATCTTTGTATTTTTCCGGCGTGTCGCTCCACACGTAGAAATCGCGCCAGGGTGTGCCGGGCTTGGAGCGCCGTGATTTTTGAAACCACGGATGCTGATCCGACGTGTGGTTGATCACGAGTTCGGTGATGACGCGCAGGGAACGTTTGTGCGCCTGGTCGAGAAACTCCTTGAAGTCGTCGAGCGTGCCGTAAATCGGATTCACCGAATAGTAGTCGGCGATATCGTAACCATCGTCCTTCAGCGGCGACGGATAAAAAGGCAGTAACCAGACCGTGGATACGCCGAGATCCTGCAGGTAATCGAGCTTCTGGGTCAGGCCCTGGAAGTCCCCGATCCCGTTGCCGTCGCTGTCGTAGAAGGCGCGGACGTGGGCCTGATAGATAACGCCCTTCTTGTACCAAAGAGGGTCCTTGTCGGTCTGAAAACTAGGGGTGGTGGACATGGTCTCACATGAAGTAATCGAAATCGTTTTCGGTGCGGACATGCCGGCGAATGTGATAAATCGCGGCGGGCAATTGTTTCGGATCCAGTTCTATCGAGTTGCGCGGCCCTCGCCAAAGATAGTGAGCGTTCGACAACAGATCGTGCGCTTGGAATGTATCCTTTGGGCCAATACCGAACTCCTCCAAATTCAGTTCGGTCACGCCGGCCTGCCGGTGGTGCGGGTCGAGGTTGACCACGATGAGGATCTGATTGGAGCGATCTGCGGTGCGCTTGGAATAGGCGAGGAGTTGCTCGTTTTCCGTGGAATGGAACGCGAGCAGGTCATTGCTGTGCAGCGCGAGGTTCGCGCGGCGGATGGCGTTAACCTGTTTGATCAACGGCTCGATGGATTGCGGCGCGTTGAGATTCCACGACTTCAGTTCGTATTTCTCCGAATCGAGATACTCCTCCTCGCCCGGCGCGCGGGGCCGGTCTTCGCACAGCTCGAAAGCCGGTCCGTAAATGCCGTACGAAGCGCCGAGTGTCGCGGCGAGGACGAAGCGGATCATGAACCCGGCGCGTCCGCCGTATTGGAGAAATTGCGGAAGAATATCGGGCGTGTTCGGCCACAGGTTGGGCCGATAAAACTCCCGCACGTTCGTGCGCGTGAGTTCGGTCATGAACTGGCGCAACTCGGGCCCGGTGTTGCGCCACGGGAAATAATTGTACGATTGGGTAAACCCGGCCTTGGCGAGGCCGTACATAACCTTGGGCCGGGTGAAGGCCTCGGAGAGAAAAATCGTTTCCGGGTGCGCGCGCTTTAGTTCGCCGATGACCCACTCCCAAAACGGAAAACCCTTCGTGTGCGGATTATCGACGCGAAAGATATTTATACCGTGGTGTATCCAGAATTCAAAGACGCTGCGGAGCTCCTGCCACAGTCCGTCGGCCTCGGGACTCTCGAAATCGAATGGATAAATGTCCTGATATTTTTTCGGTGGATTTTCCGCGTATTGAATCGTGCCGTCGGGCCGCTTCTTGAACCACTCGGCGTGCTCGCGCACGTATGGATGGTCGGGCGAGCATTGAAAGGCGATGTCGAGGGCGATCTCGATGTTCACCGCTTTGGCTTTCTCCACGAGGCGGCGCACATCGTCCACGCTGCCCAGCTCCGGGTGAACCGCTTTGTGTCCACCTTCTTTGCCGCCGATGGCCCAAGGGCTCCCGACATCGCCGGGCTGCGCCTCCGGGTTGTTGTTGCGTCCCTTGCGAAACGCTTCGCCGATTGGGTGGATGGGCGGAAGGTAGAGCACGTCGAAACCCATGTCGGCTAGACGTGGCAATTGCGTCTCGACGTCTTTCAGGGAGCCGTGCCGTTTGCCGTCGGAGTTGCACGAGCGCGGAAAAAGTTCGTACCAGGCGCCGTAGCGGGCCCGCACCGGATCCGCGATCACGACAAACTCGTGTGGATAGCGCGTGGCGAGGGACCTATCGGAATGGAGATGCACGCGTTCTCCGAAAAAAGAATCCAGCGCCAGAGCCACGCGTTCCGCCTGCGGCTTGGCCGGGTCGCTCCACTTGTCCAGCCACGCCTTGATTCCGCCGCGTTCTTCGTCCGGCGCTTGTTCGAGGGCGGAGGTGACGAGCTCGTGGCCGCTGCGCAGATCGAGAGAAACGTCCTGACCGGCTTTGGCCTTTTTTTCCAAGTCGCGTCGCCAGGTGAGGAAATGATCGATCCAAGCTTTGATCGTGAAGCTGTAGCTCCCGACGCGATCGATCGAGAACGAGGCCTGCCACCGATCGTTGTCGAAAAACTTCATCGGCGTCTCGCGCCAGCTGGTGTCGGCGTTGTGCCGGTAAAGCAGCGAAGCGGCGATCATGTCATGGCCATCGGCAAAGATGTCGGCTTCGACGCTGACGATTTCGCCTATAGTCCGCTTGATCGCGTAGCGCCCCCCGTCCACCGCGGGAGTAATTGTTTCAATGACGACGCGCGATCGTTGCAGTGGATTGGGCTTCATGGAACGAAATAACTAATCACAGCTTCGCCCGGTTTAAATCGGGAGTAATTCCGGGGCACCCATAGTGTCAGCGCCGCCCGGTGACATGCAGGGAAGCCGCTGACAAACAGCTTGTAGTGCGACGGGCACTACAATTCGCCGAGCCGACTAAACGCAGTCAAGGCAGCCGTGAAGAGCCGCGGGCGGTGACGCCGATTCCGGCGACCGCCAGCAGGCCACCAACGATCATATAGCCGACGTGTTTTGGCGTTCGCGCGCCGCCGTCGACGCTGTTGGCCACGCTAGTGCCGACCGAGGATGCTTCGCCGACCAGAGAATTTTTTCGATTGAAGCCCATCATGAAGACGATGGCGCCAATAACGATGAGAGCGATTCCAACGATTCTGTTCATAGATAGGGGGTAGCGGTTTCTTCAGGCCGACGAAACCGCTTCTTCTTCGTCGGCGCTTACCGGATCGGATGTTTCGAATGAGGGACGCTGGGAATCTGGCATCGCCTTGAATGCTTTTTGGCGGGACAGCTTTCCGGCGCGGACAAGCCGAGCCTTCTCGTAAATGAACGTGAAGGCCAAAACATTTTTCCCTTTCAACAAGTAGCCGTCGGCTCCCAGCTCGAAGGCTTCGTCGACATCGCGCTGAGCGGCGGACGAGGTCAGCATGACGACCGGCAAACGATTCAGCTCGGGCTGGCTTCGTATCCAACGCAGCGCGCGGAAGCCGTTCGAGCGGGGCATGTTGATATCGAGCAGGGCGAAGAGCGGCAGCGATTCAGGGCTTTGGCGCAATCGGCGTGAGAGCATTTCGATCACGGCGTCGCCGTCTTTCGCCTCTTCGATCAGGTTCTTGATCCCTGTGTTGACGAGTTCGCGGCGCGTGAGAAGGAGCCACTGCTTTTCGTCATCAGCCAAAAGGATAGTGAAACCGAGATCAGTGCTGTGCGAGGTCGTCATGGCGAACGTGTCGTCCGACCCCAACCGGCTGGTTTGGTGCGCGAGGTTTCCGCGCGAGTTGGCGTTTAGAGAAAAAGGAGTGGCGCTTTTTCGGGAAAATTCTTCGCCGGGCCGTTTGCGCTTTTGCGGCCGGTGAATCTGCCGACGCTGCGCCGTTTGTGGACCCATCGGTCTTAGGCAGAATTTTAGCAAAATTTTGCGTTTTATCCTAAAATCGGAGGCCGGCGTGCCGATTATTCAGGCAATGTCTCAGTTGATACTCGTCGTGGATGACATGGAGCCATGTCGCGAAGTGACCTGCCAAGTGCTCAATATTCTTGGCTACAGGACACAGAGTTTCGGCACATGCGCCGAGGCTATCGCGGCAGCCGAACGGGCGACCGAAGACGATCAACTCGTGGTGTTTACCGACATCAACATGCCGGAAATGTCCGGAGTTGCCTTGGTGCAGGAAATTGTGGCGCGCCGGCCAGAGACCAAGGTGATCTACACCTCGGGGGACAGTCGGAACGCCTTAGTGCGCTCCGGGCTTCTCAATGAGAAGGAAGAATTTCTCGCCAAACCGTACACGACGTCGGCGATCGCCTCCGCGGTGCAACGCGCGACGCAGCCGCCATTTGAGGCTACGCGCTAGGCTAGTTAAGGTTACGCGCTCGGCGCGAGCGCGGGCTGGAAATTACCAGAAGAAGAAGTTCTGTTTCCGGTCGAGAAACGCGTAAGTCGGCATCTCGACACAATGGCGCCACACGGTGGCCCATTGGGACCAAGGACCTGGAATCTCGCCATCGAAAATGACATTCCATCTTGGAGCGGGCTTCTCGGTGCGCGAATGGAGGCGTTCGAGGAATTCCGCGTGACCTTCCGGGGACGCGAAATGAAGGCAACGGCGCTCGAAATAATCGGTCACCGGGGCGAGAGCTCCGCAGGCCCGATGGCGCGCGATCACCAACTCGGTGCGCACAAGTTCGACGGCGGCTTTCGCCGTGGCACTGGCCAAGCTGCTTCCCGCGGCATGCGCGTAAGCAACAGCTCCGTTTGCTGCTTTATGATAGAGAATTACGACTTCTCCTTTGTTCTGAAGATGCTCGATACGAACCAAGCCGACGCCGGGATAGGGGGACCGGTGGACGGTCGCGTTCAGACGCTTGTCCCACCAACCAATCACGGCAAAACGCTCGAGGGCTTCGAATTTGGCCCGACGGCGTGCCTGCCATCTAAAGCCTGGGAAGGCGGCCATTCCATTCGAGCAGTGATCGACATTAAACCCGTATTTATTCCCACCGCTGCGATGCGTCTCCAAAAAGGCCCAACGTTCGAGGGCTTCGGAGATTGCAATGTGCTGAGCGACCGAGGGATTGCTCGATGACCCCGAACCGTCAGCAGCGCCGTACAAGATATTTTGTGGCTTGTTTTCGGCGAGTTCCGGCTTGAGGAATGCCAGCGCCTGATATCGCTCGGCGTCGAAGACGGAAAATTTTCCGGCCTGAACCTGAGCGACTGGCCCGCCGTGTTCTGCGAAAACAGTGCGGTAGCGAATTGGCGCCAGTGAGAGCATGCTTACGGTTATCGACCTAAACGAATGAAAAACTTAGCGAGGGCTGATGCAGCTGGGAGCGTCGTAGCTCACGATCGTCTCGTGACTGACTTGGGTCGTCGAGTTTGCGGTCGGGTCAACATGCGCGGCGGCGCGGGAGAAACCGAGCGAGAAGAGAACAACAGCGAGAACGGCTTTGACGGCGGAGGCGAGGGAGTGAGTGTTTTTCATTTTTGGATGTTTAATTTCGGTGCAAAAAGTGCCGTTGAATTCCCGAAACCTCAGTCCTGCTTTTCCCCCTGTCTAAATGTACCTTTCCCCTAGGCACTGGGTGTTTGTCGCGTTTGCATTTTTGCATGGCGTGTGCTTCGCCCACGCACCCCGCGTTTTTCGGGTCGAGGGGTTGCCGGAGCAAACGCGTCAGGTTAATGCAGTTGTTCAAACGTCGGACGGCTGGGTCGTGGGGTCCGCGCAGGGGATCGCGGTGACGGAACAGCGGGGATGGACCAGCATTCGCACTCCTGGTCTCACTGCCGTGCAGTATCTTGTTCCTTTTGGGCGCGGTTTAATCGCAGCGGGGCCGGGACTTTGCTATTATTTTGAGGGTGGGCAGTGGCGGGATCTGCACATCGACGACACTTTTTGCTCCGCGGAAGCCATTGGTAGCTCGGCCCTGATTTCGGGCCACCGCGGCACTTATCATGTCGACGCGGATGGGGGTGTGAAACGGGTGTTCACGCCGTCATTGGAGAACGAAAATTATTACGTTCATGTTCTCGGCGGGCAGATGTATCTCTTTGCCTCTCAAGACGGAATCTTTGTTTGGAACGAAAACGAACAAAAGCTCGTTTCGGCGCAGGAGCGGTTTCCGTGGGCCTCCGGGAGGCAGGTGCCAACGGCGCAGGAACTCGGCGACGGACGCATTTTGATGGCCTCGAGCGATGGCATTTTCCTGGAGGGGCCAACGGGTGAGGTGCCTCTCCTCCAGGCAGACACCAGAATGCTTCTCGGCGAAGCGTTGATCAGCGCGAATCGAGTTCAGGACACGCTGGTCGTCAGCACCTACTATGGCGGACTTCGAGGTTACAATTTCGCCACGGGCGAACTCCTCTGGCGCGTGACGCCGGAGCAGATCGGTGGAACAAACGCCTCGGTCAAAATCGTGAAAGAGGGGCTTTTGATCTACGCGACGAGCGGCCTTTACATGATGCCTGAGCCGTCGCGCTTTGAATTTTCGAGTCTGCCGGTCGGGGAAATCTCTTTCGCGAAGAACATTAACGGCCGTACTCTGATCGGTCTGTCTGCCGGAGCGGTCGTGGACGAAAACGGCGTCGCTCGAGACTGGCCGGAGAAACCGTCGAGCATGGCCGTCACGCCGCTCGGAGGCGTGGTGCAGGGCCTTTGGGGAAAACTGGAATATCAGGGGAGCAGCATCGAGCTGATCGGGCGACAAGTCTATGAACTGGAAACGCTCGAGTCGACGCGAGTCGTCGCCCTGCAACCCGAGGGCGTGACCATCGTCGATTTGAAATCGAGCAATGGGATCCGGCTCGAACTCGACTCGACGGCGAATTCCATCGGGGTCTCCGCGAGGGGCATTCTGGTCGGCACTTCTTCGGGCGCGGTTTGGTTTTCCAAGGAAGGAAAACTGATCGGAAAATTTGGCAGCGGCCTGACTCATGTCGGCGGTTATGGAGCGGGATGCATCGCCGTGGATTCCGAACGAAATCTCTATAACGAGATGGGACAGTTCCGGGGTACGCTGCCGTTTTCCGAATTGCTCAGTGTCGTCGAGTGGAAGGGAAAACTGTGCGCGCTGGTACAAACGCCCGACAGCCTTTCGTGGGTCGGCACGTTCGATGAGAAATTTCAATGGACTCCCCTCGATCTGCCGTTGCCCAACGCGCCGACGCGCCTGGCGGTGAGCGAAGGTCGACTGCTGGTCGTGGGTCCGGGTCTGGTGCTATCGGTCAAGGACGCGGATAGGCTGGGGGAACCGCAGATCGCCGTGACGCTGCGCGGGCGCGATGGGCGCAACTATGCCAGTGAAGAGCAGATCCCCGCGGACGAAAACAATGTCGACCTGGCCACGCCGCCGGGGCGCTTCAGCCCGTGGCGCAATCCATCGCTCGATTTCCGCATTTCCGGCGGGCCGTGGCAGGACCTGCCGCTCGGGGCGCGCGTTTCGGTGCCACGTCTTGATTGGGGCAAAACCAGAATCGATCTTCGCAGTTCGTGGGCGGGCACGGTGGTGAATTCGGAGCTGTCCATCCGCCGCGCCCGGCCGTGGTGGGCCGATTGGCCGGGAGCGCTCTTGTATGCGCTTGGTGTGGGGGCGCTCGTCTGGGGCGGCGTTCGCTGGCGGACGGCGCGGCTCGAACTTCGCGCTTCCGAACTCGAAGACGTGGTCGAGCAGCGCACGGCCCAATTGCGCAAGGCGCAGCAGGCACGCGAGGAGTTTTTCTCGATGATGAGCCACGAGATTCGCAACCCGCTCAACGGCGTCGTTGGTTTGTGCGAGATTGTGGAAAACGCGCCGTCCAATGCCGTGGCGCCACGCGAGCGCATGCTGTTGAAAACGCTGCGCGGGTGCGCCGATCAGCTGCGCTCGATCTTGGACGACATCCTCGATTTTTCGCGGATCGATCGCGGCGAGATTCAGTTGAACGAGGAAGTGTTCGAATTCGTGCAGGCCGTCGAGGGCGCGGCCCGCGCGGTCGATGCGGGGTTGACCCGCTGCACGCTGCAGTTGCCCGAGCAGCCGCACTGGGTGCGCGGCGATTGCGGCAAGATGCGGCAGATCGTGACCAACCTCGTTTCGAATGCGTTGAAGTACGGCATCCCGCAGGCGGCGCGGCTCAGCGCGGACGTTACTCCCGGCGCGGGCGGAGTCTCCGACCTGCGTATCCGCGTTCTCAATACCGGCCCGACCATTCCGGCGGAGGAGCTTTCCCGCATTTTCGAAGGCTATGTGCGCGGCGAGGACGCCAAACGGCGGAAGATCAGCGGCACCGGCCTGGGTCTGGCGGTGTCGCGCCGAATCGCGAATGCGATGGGCGGTTCGCTGGATGCGACCAGCCACGAGGGTCTAACGGAGTTTCGTCTCGAATTGCATTTGCCTGAAGGCACGCCGCCGGTCGACGACGTGGTCGACTTGCCCGCGGAAAAGACCTCGCGCGCGCTCGGCATCGAGGACGAGCCATACAACCGCCTCGTGCTCGGCAGCATCCTGGGACAGCTGGGTTATGAGGTGGATTGGGCGAGCGATGGCGCCTCGGCGCTGAATTGCGTGCGCAGCGGAACCTACGATCTCATTCTCACCGACTTCATGTTGCCGGACACCAATGGCGTTGAACTCGCTCGTGAGATGCTGACCGTGCTGAGCGATCCGAAGCCGCCCATCATCGCAGTGACGGCCTATTCGACTCCGGAAAAAATGGAGCAGGCGAAGGCCGCGGGCATCACTGGCTTCGTGACCAAGCCGGTATCCAAGAGAAAAATACAGGCGGCAATCATGAGCGCGGTCGGTGGATTTGCCGCGAAGCGATCGATCGACGTGCGCACGGTGGACTGCGATTTCACGATGATTCTGCGATTGAAGAACGGCCGCCAACAGCTCGCGGAGTACGCGGACGACCTGCCGCGCGTTTGGGCGCGTGTGCTGGCGATGATCGACTCAGAGGAGTCGGTCGATGAGTCGGCGCGGGCCGTGCATGCCTTCCGCTCGCGCGTGCTGGCCGTCCAGGCGATGAACATATCCGAGCAGTTGTCGTTGCTGGAGGACGCGGTGCTCGCGAAGCGCAAAGAAGACACCGCGCGACTCGTGTCGGTGATCGCCCCGATGCTCGACGATCTGGCCGAGGCCGCGCGGGATCGCGCGCTGGGGCAGACGGTGGGATAGGGCTGAAAGAAAGCGAAGGCTGAAGGAGGGCGAAGGCTGAAGGCTGAAAGAAAGCGAAAGCTGAAGGCAAAGGATGCGGAGAAACTCGGCTTTTCTCGTGGTGTTTTGTCCAGCGAGCCAACGGAGCGCCGGTCACCCGGCCGTCCATCCTCATCCCTCTGAGCGAGGCCTTGTACCCACGAGTTCCGACTAACCCCCCCGTCCTAAAATTCTTACCCTCTCTGGGCGAAGCGCGCTGTCGGCTTGCCCAGTCGAAGCTTTCCGCCCGCCAATCGTCCGCCTACGTGCTGCGCACTTCGGCAACACCGTCTCCGCCCGCGCTTCGCTAAGCGAAGACTGGCGCCCCCACGGGGAATCGAACCCCGCTTTGAAGATTGAGAATCTCCTGTCCTAACCGATAGACGATGAGGGCGGCTGCGGACGGGTGAGAGTTGGGGGATTTATGCCCCTGTCAACTCCCCGCTAAGGTAGACCCGCGCGGTGACGATTTCATTGCCCAGATGAATGCGTCCGATTCAATCGAACGACATGCCTTTTTGCCCGGCCGAACCCTTCCGACACGCATGAGCCGCGAGATGTGTTATCGCTGCTTTTGGCCGCAGGCCCTCTGCTGGTGCGAATCCATCACCGCGATGCCGACGAAGACAAAGTTCGTCTTTCTGATGCATCCGAAAGAATTCAAGGAAGAGAAAGCCGGGACCGGACGGCTCACCCACCTTTGCCTCAGTAACAGTGAAATTCACATGGGCGTGGAATTCGACCGCGACGAGCGCGTCCAGGCCCTGATCGCCGATCCGAATAATTTTCCCGTTCTGCTCTATCCCGGCGCCAGCGCCAGAAACCTTTCGCGCGGTGAACTCCGCGGCGAAGAAATCGGCTCACGCCAGCTCGTGGTTTTCCTTCTCGATGCGACCTGGAGCGGTGCCCGAAAAATGCTGCGGCTCAGTCCTTCCCTGCAACGTCTGCCGCGCATCATGTTTAGCCCGAGCGGCCCGAGTCGTTTCGTCATCAAGCAGCAACCAAAGGAAGGCTGCCTGTCGACGCTGGAGGCGACGCACGAGCTTCTCGTGGCCCTCGATCGCACCGGCTTCGATCGCTACACGCTGCCAGACCAATTGCTCCAACTCTTCGAACGCATGCAGAATTACCAGATCAAGTGCGCGTCCGACCCGAATCGCGGAGGCTATCGCCGCCAGCCCTACAGCGCTCCGAGCGAACGCGTCGCGCGCGGCCCAAATCATCGGCTTTCGCGACAACTTCTTTTCTGAATCACGGCTCATTTTGGCCGTTAACAAATAACTCACCCCGACCAAAATATAAAACCTTCACACTTCGCATCGTCCACTTGATCAACGGCTGGGCCAGGTTATCTTACGAACCCCTCAGGCCTGTCTGCAGTCGATCCCGGACTCTTCCCCCACGTGTCGACCCCACCGTTCGAAAGCGCTGAATTTCGTTTTTTCATTTTGGAGGACCAAACGATCCTCCGTGAACTCCTGCGCACGCATTTGCAGAAAGAATTTCCCAAATGCACGATCGTCGAGGCGAAGACGCTGGCTGAGGCGCGAACGGCAATGTCGGTCTCCGAAGCCTACGATCTCGCGATCGTCGATCTTGAACTCCCCGATGGCAACGCCCTCGACTGGATCATCAGTTGGATGCAGGGCAATTCGCAGCGAAAAGCGCTCATTCTTTCCTCGGTCCGCGAAGACTACGTTCTTTACCGCGCGCTCCATTCGAACGTCCCCGGCTTCGTCCACAAGAACGACGACACGGAAGTGCTCCGCCTCGCGATTCGCTCCGTGCTGGCCGGCGGCATGTTCTTCTCGTCCACCGTGCAGAAAATGCGCACGCGTATCGGCGCTGATCCGGTTTTCTTCAACAAGGTGCTTTCCGAGCGCGAACAAGAAGCTCTCGTTTATCTCGGGAAAGGACTCTCTAACGAAGAAGTCGCCGAGTATCTCGGGTTAAAAGCCTCGTCGGTCCAAGACCACCGCAAGCACATCATGAACAAGCTCGGCATCCATTCCCAAGCCGAGCTGATGCGCTACGCCGTAGAAAAAGGCTTCAGCAAATTCTAGAAACGAACCCCGAAGGAAAGAGAGTCTGCTTCTGCTTCAACGTTTCGAAACAACCGGGTTGGATTAGAGCGGTTTTAAAAAAGCTATAGCCGCAAGGAGGCGCAAAAAGCGCAAAGAGGATTTCGGGTTTGCGACCTCGCTCGGAATGGCCGCTCCACAACGCGGTTGGGGTATTGGTTTGTAACTCCAAACCAAAAAACCAGACCGCTCCCGAGCGGCGAATGTCTGAGCCGCGTCGGCCTAACAAAAATCCTTTTTGCGTATCTTGTGAGCCTCTTTGCGGCTAAAAAATAGTCGTGATCGAAACCCTGAGACTTTGCTTCGCTGTACCTTTCGCGGCTACAGTTTCATTTTATACTTTATAGCGTCGTGATTCCGATCGGATCGATAACGAGCCAGTCCCACTTGTCTTGGCACGCAATTCACGCCGGCAAACTATCGATCACATTTTTGCGGCAGGTTATCACGAATTCACGATTCATTGCAGGTCGATGCTGACTACTTGTTTTTCCCACCAGAGCCGAATTACAGGTCAGCCCTGAGGCTTTGTTGCCAGGACTCCTGAGCGGCAGCTGGTGGCCGCTTTGTAATTCCAGATGCGATTCGGAGCCACTTCGCTGCTTGTGATTTCGGAGCTTTGTTTTCCCTATGTTTCAATCACTTCGCACGGTCAGGCTTCGCACGGGTGAGCCGGTTTCGGCTGCGGTTATTCGAGGCCCCGATGATGAATGGGCGGAGCGGATCGAGCGGATGCTGCTGCACAAGGGCGATCCTTGGAACTGGCAGAACAGTGAACTGCTGCGGCGAAACTGCGGCGTCGGCGCGAACTTCTTCGTGCTCCACCGCGAGGGTGTCCCGTTCGCGAATATCATGATCATCGAAACCGGCGGCGTGGCGCTGCTCGGACATGTGTGGACGGCGCCGGCGGATCGCGGTGCGGGTGGAAGCTCGCTGTTGATGGAGCTGGCGATGAATGAGTTTCGGGCGCGCGGCGGCCGGGCGGTGTTTCTTGGCACGGAATTCGACAGCATTGCCTGGCGGTATTATCGCCGCCGCGGTTTCGAGTTGGTCGAGCCGGGGAGCGGGTACATGGCATTCTATTATCAAGCACGCACGCGTGGGCGACGGATGGATCGCGATGATTGTCGCGGTGGCGAAGGCGATGATTGTGGTGGTGGAGGCAATGACTGTCGCGGTGGCAGTGACGATGACTGTCGTGGCGGGGGAGGCTCGGAGTTTGAACGCGACTGGTTCGGCGCGTCTGAAGGCGTGATCGAGCCGCTCGACTGGCCGCACTGGGCGGCGGCAGCGCCGCTGTGCCTGGGCGATTTCGGCGATGTCGTGCGCTTGGCGGGTGTGCAATTGATCGGGCGTCGCTCGAGCGAGGAACCGTTGCTGCGATTGCTCCGCGACGAGCGCGGCGACGGCGCAGCGCGAGAGCTGCCGAAAACGGTCGTGTTGCGCGACGCCAATGGACCCGCGGTGCTTGGCCTCGCGTCTCGTCAGCGTCACCCGTTGTGGCCGAAGACTGAGATTCTCGATGTCTTCTGTCACCCGCGCTGGTGGCACCGCGCGCCGGCGATGATCGCGGCCCTCGGGAGTCAAACCCGTGGCGGGCTCGCCAGCCCGGGTCGGAGCGAGACGACTGCGCCAATCCAAATCGCGAGCGACGATTCATGCCGCACGATCGCTTACATGGATGAAGGTCAGCGCGAGAAACGTGCGATTCTGGAGCAGGCGGGTCTGCGGGAAACAGCCGTACTGAACAAATGGGTGCCACGCACAGCTGCCGCAGGCGAACGCATGAACGTGAGCGTGTTTACCAGCGATTGATCGAGGATGAGCACGATCAAATATTCATCGACGAATCAACTTGAGCGTATGCACCGCCGACTGATGCACCACCGACTGATCGAGACGATGGGCGACGATCAAATACACATTCGCCGGATGAACCTGAGCGTGTTTACCAGCGATTGTTTGATTGAGGCGAAGCGATGACGACGACTGAACACTCCTTTGATTTTTCTGCACGCGCGATGCGCGTGGCGATGGAACGCGTCTGGAAAACCCTTTGCCGGGATATTGGGGAGCGGCGGGCGGGTACGGACGAGGAGCGGCGCGCGGCGGAGTTCATTGCGGGAGAACTTGCCGCCTGCGGGATCGAGAACGTCAGGCTCGAGGTTTTTCCCTGCACCAGCTTGCGCGAAGCGTTCGCGGAGGTGCATGAGCTCAGCGGAAAACGCTGGCGTCGCGTCGAGGCTGCGCCGCTGGTCGGGGCGCCACCGACGCCGGGGCGGCGCGCGATTGACGCAGAGCTCGTGTGGCTCGAGCTGCCGGAGGAAGCGCATCGCTTGACGCCGGGCAGTTTGGACGGACGGGTGCTGGCTTGGTTCGGCCCGCTGCCGACTGATCCGGCGGTGCACCGGCGGCTGATTGCGGCGCGACCATCGGCCGTGATCCACGTCGACGAGCGGTTGCCTTTCTCGTGGGTCAAGAACGACGGCGTGTATCCTTTTTGGACGCGGCGTCATGGGATGCCGCCCACGCTCACGGTGCCCTATGCGGACGCGTGGCGGTGGCGGCGTGATGGCGTGAAACGAGTGCGGGTGCGCGTTCGGATCGAGCAGGTCGCCGCGCCGTCGCGCAATGTCATTGCCGAGCTGCCGGGCGCGGACTCCACGTTGCCCGCGATCGCGTTGACGGCGCATCACGACACGCAGTGCGGCAATCCCGGCGCCGACGACAATGCTTCCGGCGTGGTCTGCCTGCTGGCACTCGCGCGAACCTTGGCGCCGATGCGGCTGCGGCGAACCGTGCGATTTCTTTCTTTTGGGACGGAAGAGCAACTCTCGGTCGGCGCGGACCACCACGTTCGAAAACATCGCGTCGCGCCGGCCGACACGGGACTCGTTGTTAATTTCGACAGCGTGTCGTCACCCCTTGGACATTTTGGACTCTCCGTCGCCGGCGGCGAATCGCTCGCGCGCCACGCGGTGCGGGCACTGGCGAAGCGAGGGCTGGCGGTGCAGTTGCAGCGCGAGATCACGCCTTTCGCGGATCAATTTCCGTTCAACCGCGCAGGCGTGCCATCGCTTTATTTCTTTCGTTCCAACTTTTCGGGAGGTCGCTGGCAGCACCACAGCCGGTACGATTCGCTGGACAATGTTTCCCTCGCACCAATCTCGCGCATGCTCGATGCCGCGGCGCCGCTGATCGCCGAGCTGGCGGAGCGCCGCTCGTGGCCGTTTTCGCTGACGCTGCCGGCGAATCAACGGCACGCAGCGCGAAAACTCGGGCGCGACTTATTTGGCTAAGCGCGCAACGAGGCACGGCGCGGCGCAGCCACAACGAAAACTATTTTTCCCACGAATCCCACGAATTCAGAAAAACCATCTTCCACCGAAGACGCGGAAGATACGGAAGGTATTTTTGTTTCCGTGTCCTCCGTGCATTCCGTGGGAAAATGGTTTGGTCATTTGGTGTGCTTCGTGTGGTTCGTGGGAAAAATAGCTTTGGTTGTGGCTCTGCCGCGCGGGCTGTGGCCGAATTTCATTCGGTAAGCGCGGCTGAAGCTGTCCGGGTTGAAGAAACCGCTGGCTTGGGCGACGTCCTCGACGGTCATCTTCGTCGCCGAAAGCATCGCGTCGGCATGCTCGAGCCGCAGCCGCCGCAGCATCGTGCCGGGCGCCTCGCCGAAGCGTTCGCCGAATTGTCGGATGAAATGTTCGCGACTGATGCCGCACTTGGCGGCGACGACTTTGATATTCACCGGCGAACGGAAATGATTCCTCACATAGTGATAGCCGAATTCGATCGGATCGCTGGAATGAGTTTCCTGCACTTGTTCACGGTAGATCGCGATGAGCATGCGATGAAGGAGCTCCGATTCGTGAAGACGGTCGTGGAACGTGCGTTGGCTGTAGCGGGTGAAGACCTCGTTGAACAACGCGACGGCGATGGAGTTGTCCGGCATGCTGACTACGGGGCCGAAGTCGCGCCGCAATTGCTCGAACACCGGCCGGAAGGCGGGCGTCGGCCAGACCTGCATGAAGCGGAGCCGATAGGGTTCCGTCGCGTCCGCTGGATAACCGTAGCTCGACGCTTCGTGATGGGAAAACAGCATCGCCTGGCCCTGCCGCACGGTGCGAGGGCCATTCGCATCCTGAAAGAATCCGGTGCCGGCAACGGTGCGCTGAATGGCTAGAACGTCCCACACATGTTCGGGGCGCTGCTGATTGTCCCAGAAATACTTTTCGTCCGGGGTGTGCATTTCGTCGGCGGCGACCCGCACGCAGGCGAAGACGTCGTTCGCGGGTGTGATGATTTCGTCCTGCTCCTGAATTTGATCGAAGTCTTTGTTCACGGTCTGAAGCTCAGGTTGTATCTCCGGGCACGAAGGAGGGTGGGATGATGCGGTGGAAACGCTGCGCGCTGGTCAGCGATTCGACGGCGAGGCGTCCCAGGGCGCGAAAATCATAGCGGAGGCAACTGATCCGTTCGCGTGTCGCGAAGTCGGTGCCCATGACCGACAGCAGGCCGAGTTTGTCGGGAAACTTTGTGCCGGCCGCGCGGCCAGCGTTGAGCAGCAGCACGGCGACATTGTCTTCCGGGCAGAGAAAGGCGTGGCGGCCCTTGAGCGAATTGGTGCGGGCGATCAGGTTCCCGCGATCGCGTGGCGTGGCGGCGCTTGCCCGGGGCGCGAGACGGGTTTTGCAGCCGAGTTTTGCAGCGGAAGTTTCGAGGGCGTCGAGGAACTGCGTCACGGCCGGGTCGCCCTGAAATGGCTCGACCGGCACGATCGCGTCGAAGCCCCGGCCGAGCAGATGGCTGAGCGCCTGCAGGGCTCCTGCGTCGAAATCGGCTTGGACGTTATGAAACTGCTGGATTTCGCAGCGACGGAAGAGCACCACGCCGGGCCGCAGTTGATCGGCGTGGTTTTCGAGGACCGAGTCCGACCAGATATGATCGAGGATAACGCCATCGGTAATCTCGGCGTGGCGTAGGAGGAACTCCTTCAGGATCGCGTTTTGCTGCCGGGCATTGGCAAAGACGGGTGGCTCGGCGGCATCGTGGTGATTCAGGAGCAATTCGTCGTGCCAGATCAGCATGGTCCGATGGTTGGCTCCGCATCCCGCGCTGACGCCTTCCAGGAGTTCGCGATAAAGCTCGCTGCAAAGTTCGAGCCGGCGGGTCAGGCAGGCGACGGGCTTGGGCCGCTCGAGCAGAGCCTGCGCGGCCGCAGGGTAGAAACGTCCGTTGGGGTGCTGCCAGAGCTCACCGTCAGCGATGAGTTTCTGGAGAGCGCGAAACACCGTCGTGTTGGCCACGCCGAATTGCTCGCCCAGTGAACGCGTGGTCGGCAACGGGACGTCAGGCGGTGAAGACGCGACCAGGCGGCGTAGGCGGTTTTCCCAAGGCCGGTCGCGAACGGGAGGTGCAGGGGTGGAACCCTTGGCGCGCATGGCCACGTTAAGAATTGATTTCCGTCGAAACGCAATCGCTTTTGATCGAAAACAAGCCGCTCCTTGTTGCGCAACGACGACCGAGAACTGGCACGGAAGAGTCACTTTTGTCCCTAGACCCCAGGGCGCTTACCTGAGGGCAACATCAGCATTTGCTGGCCCACGATCACAGTTTTGCGGTTTTCACGGCTACCCGTCGGTGACTTGGATGCGACATCCCCGACGATTCATTGCCCGCGTCAGCGACAAGCCCTGCGCCTGATCCCTTTTGCTCAGTCCCCACTACCCAAGCTATGAACCGATCAACCCATAAGTCTGTTCGCGGCTCGCATCTCCTCACGATGCCGATCGCCGCTTTGCTCGCGAGTTTTGCCCTTTCGTGTGAAACCGCTTCGGCTCAAACGACCGCGCCCGCCGCCGGAACGACGAACGACTCCAACGGGGATCTCATCACGCTTTCCCCCTTCGAAGTGGTTGGCGAGAACGACACCGGCTACCAGTCCTCCAGCACCCTCGCCGGCACGCGCCTGCGCTCGGAGCTCAAGGACCTCGCGAATTCGATCTCCATCGTGAACAAAAACTTCATGACGGACATCAACGCCACGGACTCGACCAGCCTGTTCGTCTTCACCCTCGGCACGGAAGTGGGTGGCTTCGGAGGCAACTTCTCCGACCTCGCGAGCGGCGCCGGTGTTTTCGACGACGCGCTCGGGCAAATCACCCCGGGCGTCCGCGTGCGCGGCTTGTTGAGCGCCGATCGAACGCGGGATTATTTTGCCACGGACATTCCGATGGACGGCTACAACGTCGAGCGCGTTGAAATCAGCCGCGGTCCCAATGCCACGCTCTTCGGCCTCGGCAGTCCGGCGGGTATCATCAATCAGGCCCTGATTCAGGCCAACACCCGCAAGACGGAGACGACGGTTAACGCCCAGTTTGGTTCGTACGGCTCCTTCCGCAGCACGCTCGACCACAATCAGGTCGTGCTGAAGGACAAATTGGCCATGCGTCTCGCCGCCGTTTACAATGGCGAAAAATATCGGGTGGAGCCCGCCTATGATCGGTTGCGCGCGGGAACATTCACGGCGACGTATCGTCCGCTCGAGAACACCTCCATTCGCGCGACGTTCGAGAACGGCCGCGACACCTCGAACCGCCCTGATGGCCGACCCCCTTACGATGCGTTCAGCTACTGGTGGGATATGGGCAAGCCGGTGTGGGATCCGACCACAGGCAGGGGACACTTGTTGGGCACGCCGACCGGACCTTATACCGCCACGAGCGTTTTCAATGCCGATGGCACCCGCAACACGACGGTCGGCATCACGAGTCCTGGCATCGGCGGCTGGGGTTCGAATGAGCCGGGACTCTTTTATCTCGATCCCACCAGCAGCACGCTCGGCGGACTCAGCACCGCCAGCGGCGCTTTGGTGGACGGCGTGAAGGGGTTTGCGACGAATGCCTTTCTGTTTCCCGGCGCGACGACGCTGGGCAGCGGCGGCATGATTGCCCTCCGGCAGCAAACCAACGCGCTTCAGAACGTCTACCACGCCACCGATCCGGGCAAGAGTTTCTACACCCGCTCCCCGCAGATCACCGACCCGGCGATTTTCGATTTCTATCACGATATGCTGGCGGGCACCGACAAACAGGAATGGTCGAAATGGACCTCCTACAACGTGACGGTAAACCAGACCTTCTGGAACAACCGGGCCGGTATCGAAGCGATCTACGATAAGCAGCTCGTCGACTACGGTTGGCTGTCGCCCGTGGACTACGGCATCACGCTCGACATCAATGAAAAATTACCCGACGGCGCGCCGAATCCTAACTTTCTGCGTCCCGTGATCGCTGGCACAGGGTTTATCAACATTCGCCACACGAATCGCGAGGCCGAGCGGATCACGGGCTACTACGATCTGGATCTCCGCAAGATAGGCAGTGCCCGTCACAGTTGGATCGGAAAGATCCTTGGTGATCACATGTTCAACATGAACTACACGCGGCAGGACCAGGCCTTCGAAGGGCAGGGCGGAACGCCGTGGAACAACGGGATCGACTACGTTGTGGCCGAAGGCGGCACGCCGCCGGGAGACGTGAGTTCCACGGCGCGCATCGTCGGTGTCGTCAGCTACCTCGGGCCCAGCGTTGCGAATGCGGCCACGCCGCAGGATGCGAGCATTCAGGGAATATCGGCGAATCACAATCCGACTGGCCTGACGCAGATGACGATCTTGAACAACAAGCGTCCCCCGAACACGAATGCGACCTCGCTCCAGCCCTGGTCGGCCCAAACCTACGGCTTGCTCACCAGTCCGGCCGATGATCTGACGAACACGAGCCGGGCCGGCTATGCCAGCCGCACCGAGCAGAAGATCCACTCGACCGCGGCGGTGCTCCAGAGCCACTGGCTGGAGAATACCATTGTGACCACGGCGAGTTGGCGAAAAGACGAGGTGAAGAGTTTCGACGCCGGCAGCGCGCCACGAAATCTCGCCACTGGCACGGTCAATCTGGATCGGTCCGTCTGGTATCCCAAGCTGTCCAGCGCCCTCTCGGAGGAATCGCATAGCTGGGGTATCGTCGGCCACACCCCGAAATTCATCAGCCGCTATTTCCCCCTGGGGATCGACGCCAGTATCTTCTACAACAGCTCGAGTAATTTCCGCGTTTCACCGCAGCGTTATAACATCCGAAATGAGCCACTCGGGCCCGAAATCGGCGACACGAAGGAATACGGCGCGGTGATCACAGTGTTCGATGGCAAATTCGAGCTGAGGGTCACGCATTACAAGACCCAGGACGGTGCGGCGACGGTGACGGAGTCAGGCTTTACCCCAGCGATCAATCAACTGGCGGATTCCGCAGCCAACGTCATCGAGCAGAACTTTCTCGGGACGAATGCGGCCAATCCCGACGGCATCGCCGCCTTCGAAGCCTGGCTCGATAGCCCGAACGGCAAGATATACCAGAACACCTTTGCCTATCAGCTCACGGCCAACACCGACCCGAACAAGCCGGCCGCGCAATATGGCCACTATTCCGCGGTCACTCACACGCGGGGCAACAACGTCGTCGGCACGTCGGCGCTGGAATCGACCGGCATGGAGTATGAGTTGACCTACAATCCGACGCATAACTGGCGCATCACGATCAACGCGTCGAAGGCCGAGGCCGTGCGCACCAACATCGCTCCGGAATTCTACGACTTCCTGTTGGATCCGACGACGGGCTTGTTGAACGTCGTCCAGGACAACGCGGGTGCCGCCACCAGTGCAGGCAAGCTGAACGTCACCGCCAATTCCACGGGCGCGCTCACGGACTACCGCAACTTCATCACCTCGGGTGTGGTCAATTCCGTGCTCCCGACCTTCCTGAAGGCCGGCACGAATACCGACGAGCTTCGTCAATGGCACTGGGCGGCTGTGACGAACTACACCTTCAGCAAGGATTCATTGGTGCCGGCGCTCAATGGCTTCAACGTCGGCGGCGCGGTGCGGTGGATGGACAAAGCGGTTATCGGCTACCCGACCACCACGATCACGACGCCGACCGGCTCCACCCTGACCACGCTGGATGTGGCGAAGCCTTACTATGCCTCGTCGGAGGTCTACTACGATGCGTGGGTCGGCTACGAGCGTCAGATCAACAAACGAATCCATTGGAAGGTTCAACTGAACCTCCAGAACATCGGTGTGGGCAACAAGCTCATCCCGGTTTACGCAAACCCGGATGGCGTCGTCGCGGTGTGGCGCATCGCCGAGCCGATGAAGTGGACCCTCAGCAACACGTTTACGTTTTGAGGTCCCATTGGCTGTCCTTCACGCCGCGCCTGGCCTGTCCGCCCGTGCAATGAAGCGCCGCACTCTCACGCTCTTCGCGGTTGGCGGCGCCGCTGCTGCTCTCGTCGTTGGCTGTGCTCGAAAACAGCACGCGGAAAAATCGGAAAAATCCGCCGTCACCACGCTGACCACGCCGGCCGATCTCGCGATCGACCGCGTGCTGCAGGAGCCGACCATTGCGCAGCCGGTCTTTCTCAACTTCGACGAGCGCGGGCGGATGTGGGTCGTGCAATATCGCCAGTATCCGTACCCGGCAGGTCTGAAGGTCGAGTCGCACGACGAGTTCTGGCGCGTCGTCTATGATCGCAAGAAGCCGCCGCCGCCCTACGACACGCTGGACAAGAGCGCCTTCCGCGGCAATGACCGGATCACGATTCACGAGGACGTCGCGGGCGACGGCAGCTTTTCGAAGACCATCACGTTTCTCGACGGCCTCAACATCACCACGGCTGTCTGCCGCGGGCGCGGCGGCGTATGGGTGCTGAGTCCGCCACAACTGCTTTTTTATCCCGACGCCAACAACGACGACGTGCCCGACGGTCCGCCGAGCGTTCTGCTCGACGGTTTCGGCATCGAGGACACGCACGCGGTGGCGAACTCCCTCCGCTGGGGCCCGGACGGCTGGCTCTATGGCGCGCAGGGATCGACCGTGACCGCCGACATCGTCCGCCCGGGCATCGACCGCGCGCCGATCGCACACATCGCCGGCCAGTGCATTTGGCGTTATCAACCCGAGTCGCATCGCTTCGAGGTTTATGCCGAGGGCGGCGGCAACACCTTTGGTTGCGAGATCGACAGCAAGGGCCGCGTGTTTTCCGGGCACAATGGCGGCAACACCCGCGGCTTTCACTACGTGCAAGGCGGTTATTTTCTCAAAGGTTTCGAGAAACATGGCGCCCTCTCGAACCCGTATGCCTTCGGTTATTTTCCGCCCATGCGGCACCCGGCGGTGGCGAGGTTCTCGCACAATTTCATCATTTACGAAGGCGGCGCGCTGCCGGAACGCTATCGCGGCCAACTCGTCGCGATCGACCCGCTCAACGGCGAAGTCCCGCTCACCGAAATCACCCCGCGCGGCTCCACGTTCACCACGCGTGACATCGACGCCGTGGTGCGCTCCTCCGACCAACACTTCCGCCCCGTGGACATCAAGCACGGGCCCGATGGAGCGATCTATGTGGCGGACTGGTATGATCTGAAAATCACGCACACCGACAACACGGGTGGAGGCATCGAGAATGCCGACGGTCGGATTTATCGCGTGCGTGCCGCGAATGCGCACACCGGTGTCGCGCCCTTTGACCTCACAAAAAAATCCTCGAGCGAACTCGTGGAGCTGTTGCGCAACGAGAACCGCTGGATTCGCGAACAGGCCCTGCGCCTGCTCGGCGATCGCCACGATGCGACGCTGGTGACGCCGTTGCGCGACGCGCTGCCCGCCGCCACGGGACAGTTTGCGCTAGAAGAACTCTGGGCGCTCAACCTCAGCGGTGGCTTCGACGAGCCGACCGCGCGCTCTCTGCTCAAGCACGCCGATCCTTATGTGCGGTTGTGGACCGTGCGCTTGCTCGGCGACACGGGCGGCGTCACCGCTGACACGGCGCAGGCGCTGGCCGCGCTCGCCGCGTCCGAGCCGAACGTCGAAGTGCGAAGTCAACTCGCGGCCTCGGCGAAACGCTTTTCCGCAGCGGTCGCGCTGCCGATTGTCCGCGGCCTGCTGGTCCACGATGCGGATGCGGACGATCCATATCTTCCGCTGCAAATCTGGTGGGCGGTCGAAAGCAAGTGCGGCTCGGACGCGGACGCGGTCGTTCAGCTCTTTCGCGACGGGACAACGGACGCCGCTTCACTCTGGCATCGTCCGCTCGTCGCGCGGCACCTGACCGAGCGCCTGATGCGCCGCTTCGCCGCGGCTGGCGGTCGCGAGAATCTGCTCATTTGCGCCGAGCTGCTCGACGCCGCGCCCGATGCCGACACGCGGAAGGAGTTGATGGCCGGTTTCGAAAAAGCGT
This sequence comes from Opitutaceae bacterium, assembly GCA_035765635.1. Classification (GTDB taxonomy): domain Bacteria; phylum Verrucomicrobiota; class Verrucomicrobiia; order Opitutales; family Opitutaceae; genus EW11. Next base: position 7,934 of record DASTWZ010000005.1, on the reverse strand, counting down.
TCGAAGGCCGCGTGCTGCCGGCTTTGCCAGACGAACTTGTTGCCGCGATGATCAAGGCCGGTGGCGGTTCGCTTGCCTTGCGCATCCGCGAGAAGGATCCGGCCGCGATCGACGAAGCGCTGCGCACCATGGCGGATCCCAAAACGCCGTCCATCGATCGTCTGCGCCTCATCAGTGTCTTCGGCCAGGTTCCGGCCGCTCCCGCCAGCGCTGTGCTCGTGCGGCTCCTCCATGACAACGATCCGGCCGTGCGCGATGCGGCCCTTGGCGCTGCCGCCGCTTACGATGACGCGAATCTCACCGCCGCGATCCTCGCAGGCTACGCGCAATTTTCCGCGAAGGAAAAAGTCACCGCGCAGTCCGTCCTCAGCAGCCGCCTCCCCTCGGCCACCGCGCTGCTCGATGCGGTCGAGGCGGGCTCGATCCCCCGCGAGACCATTCAGCCGGACACGCGCGAGAAGATGCGCCTCCTGGCCTCGGGCAAGCTCGCTCCGCGTCTCGACCATCTCTTTGGCGGAAAAATTGCCGCGCAACCCGAGCAGGTGCGGGCGGAAGTTGCGCGCGTGCTCGGCGTAGTCAGCACGCCCGGCGGTGATCCTTACCGTGGGCGCACGCAGTTCGAGCAAACCTGCGCCGCGTGCCATCGACTCTACGGCAAGGGCGGGGAAATTGGCCCCGACCTGACCTCGTTCAAGCGGGATGACCTGCCGAGCATCGTCCTGAACATCGTGAACCCGAGCGCGGAAATTCGCGAAGGTTACGAGTCGTTCATCGTCACGACGAAGGACGGTTCGGTGTATTCGGGCTTTCTCGCCTCGCAGGATCCGCAACGCGTCGTGCTGCGCGACATGGCCGGCGTGAGCATCACGCTCGAGCGCGCAAAAATCGCGACGATGAATGGCATCGGGCGCTCGCTCATGCCGGAGGGCCTGCTGTCGGGCAAAAGCGATGCGGAGCTGCGCGACCTGTTCTCCTACCTGCGCACCACGCAGCCGCTGGTCTACAACCCGCGGGTTTCCGGCCCGAAAGAGAAGTAAGGGAGGCGCGATCGTCGTAAATGATTTCAAAATGAAACGACATTTTGCCCTTCTCGGTTTCGCGATTTTCGCGGCGACCGTCTCGGCCGCGCCCGAATCGCCGTCTGCGCTGGCGCCTGCGCCTGGCATCGCGAGCAATTCCGATCCTGCGCTGGAAGAAATCCAGGCAAACGCCGTCAGCGTTCCCCGTTACGAAAAGTTCGAGCTGACCTTCCAGGCTCACGGTCACTGGGCCAATCCGTTCGACCCCGACGAGGTCGCGATCGATTGCCTCGTCGAACCGCCCCACGGCGCGGCGATCGTCGTGCCGGCCTTTTTTTTCCAGCACTATCGTCGCGAACAAATCGAGGGCGACGAAAAGCTCACCGCCGACGGCGCGCCGTGCTGGAAACTCCGCTTCACGCCCGTCGAGGCGGGGACCTATCGCTGGCACCTGCGCCTGCAGAATGCCGGCCGCACGATCGAAAGCCCGGTTGCGACCTTCGAGTGCACGGCGAACAGCAACTCGCACGGTTTTACCCGCATCTCGCGCACCAACCCGCGCTACTTCGAATACGATGATGGCGCGCCGTTTTTCGTGATCGGACAGAACATGCTCGTGCCGGGTCACGCCGCCACGTACGCGATGGACAAATGGCTCACGAGCCTTGCGCGCGCCGGGGGCAATTTCATCCGGACTTGGTGGTGCTACTCCGGCATGGATATCGAGAGCCGCGCCTCGACGGAGCCGCGCCGCGCGCTCGGCGTTTACGACCTCGCGAGCGCCTGGCGCGCCGACCACCAGATCGAGCTGGCCGAAAAACTCGGCGTTGTCGTGATGCCCACGCTCGAAGCCCAGCAATCGCTGCGCGCCGGCCTCTGGTGGGAAAGGTTCACCTACAACATGGCCAACGGCGGCGTGATTACCCGGCCCGCGGAATTTTTCACCAGCGCGAAGGCCGCGGAGTTTTTCCGCAAACGGCTCCGCTACATCGTGGCGCGTTGGTCGTATTCCACGGCGATTTTTTCGTGGATGTTTTGGAACGAAGTTGACTCGTGCAATGATTATGCTGCGACGCCGATTGCCAACTGGCACCGCGACATGGCGCGCTATCTGCGCTCGATCGATCCGAATCGGCATCCCATCAACACGAACTACGGCAACCTCGATGGCCACGCCGAGGTGGACGATCTTCCCGAGACCGAACTCGTTTCGACCAATCTCTACACGCGCCACGACACGGCTTCGTCGGCGCTCTGGGCCGCGCGGTTCATGACGGCGCGCCGCCCGAAGCCTTACCTCCTTTCGGAGTTCGGCCTCGGACATTACGATCGCTGGCCGCAGAACGATCCGACCGGCATCGCGCTGCACGACGGCCTCTGGGGCGCGGCCTTCGGCGGGGCGGCCGGCGGCGCGCTCGTCTGGGAATGGGACAAGTGGGTCGACGGCCAGAATCTCTATCACTACTACACGCCGTTCGCCGCGGTGATGAAGGACGTGGCGTTCAATCGCTCCGCGTGGAAAACCGTCGAGATGGAGTCACTCGGCTTCCGCGATCCGCAGCGGGCGCCGTATTTCACCAACGTGTTCTTCGAGGGGTTCTCGACCAACTATGCGTTTACCACCTGTCCAAATCCGCGCCCGGAAGTTTTCACGGTGACTCCGGAAGGCAATGTGGACCGACCCGAGTGCTTCAATGGCGCGCTCGCGCCTGCTGGCGTCGCTGGCGCGGTCGACGAAAAAGCGCGCAACGATGCCGCGGTCGCGACGCGAGACAGCCAGCGCACGCTGCTCATCACCATGCCGCGCGACGGCCAGCTCGTTCTCCATGTGCCGCGTCTGAGCGGCGAACAGCATCCGATCCTCGAGGTGAAAGTGGATGGGCAGACAGTGCTGCACCAGGCCCTCTCGCGTGAGAACCCGAAGGCGACGTGGGACTATTTCAAACAGTTTCCCATCCCGCTCGCCGCCGGCGCGCATCGCGTCGTCGTGGCGAATGCCCAGCCCGCCACCGCCAAAAATTTTTGGAGCGACCGATTCACCGTTGCGTACGAGCTGACCAACTATCGCCAGCGTCTCGGTCCCAACCTCGAATTTGCCGGCCTGCAAAGCGACGGCTGCATGCTGCTCTGGCTGCGCAATCCGCAGTTCACGTGGCTGTTCGCCCGCCTCGGTCGCAAGATCGAGCCGCAACCCGAGGGTCTGCTGCACTTGAACCATGTCGTCGACGGCGCCTACACGGTCACGTGGATCGACACGCTGACCGGCGAAGTATTGCGTCGCGACACCGCCAAGGCTGACGGCGGACGCCTCGTCTTGCCGACACCGGTGATCGCGAAAAGCGCGGTCGCGAAACTCCTGAAAGTTTTTCCCTGAAATCATGCGAGTCGTCACTCCCCACGAAAGCACAGACAATAGCCGAGCCGCCGCCGAATCCGCGCCCCTTTCCCGTGCGGCCTGGTTGACACTGATCGCGGCGTTCCTCGGCTGGATGTTCGACGGGATGGAGCAGGGGATATTCCCACTGGTTGCCCGCCCGGCGTTGCGCGAGCTGCTCGCGGTCGACACCGATCAACAGATCGGCGTGTGGATGGGCCGGCTCACGGCGGTGTTTTTGGTCGGTGCGGCATTCGGCGGACTCGTCTTCGGCTGGCTCGGAGATCGGCTCGGCCGCGTGCGGGCGATGTCGCTCAGCATTCTCGTTTATTCGGCGTTCACCGGCGCGTGCTATTTCGCCACGTCGCCATGGGAACTCGCGGTCTTCCGTTTCGTCGCCGCGCTCGGTATGGGTGGCGAGTGGTCGCTCGGCGTGGCGCTGGTGATGGAAACCTGGCCTGGTCACCACCGTCCGTGGCTCGCGGGAGCGATCGGCGCGGCGTCGAATATCGGATTTCTGGCGATTGGCGCCATCGGCTATTTCGTGCCGATCACGGCACACTCGTGGCGCTGGGTGATGCTCGTGGGTGCGGCGCCAGCGGCGCTGACGTTTTTCGTGCGGTTGTTCGTTCCCGAATCACAGCGCTGGACCGCAGCCGTTGCCCAACGAAAAGCGCACCCGCTCTCCGAGATTTTCGCCGCGCCGCTGCGCGGCCGCACGATCATGGCCATCACTCTCGCTGCGATCGTGATGATTGGCACGTGGGGTTCGGTGCAATGGATACCGCTCTGGGCCGACAAGCTGACCCACGGCACTGTGCCCGCCGCCAAGGCGCTCACGCAGGTGCTGATCGCGAGCGGAGCCGTCGTTGGCTGCATCAGCGGCGCGCTGGCGGCGCGACGTGGCCGGCGTGCCGCGTTTTCCGTGCTCTGTTTGGGCTCGTTCGGCACGTGCGCGCTGCTCTTTCACGGCGTCTCGCATTACGGCGCGGCGTTTCAGGTCCTCTCGTTTCTCGTGGGCGTGTTCACCGCCGCGTTCTTTGGTTGGCTGCCGCTGTATCTGCCGGAGCTTTTTCCAACGCGCGTTCGCGCCACGGCGCAGGGAATCGGCTACAACGCCGGTCGGATTCTCGCGGCGGTCGGCGCGCTCGGCGCCGGCCGACTGGTGGAGTTTTACGATGGAAATTATGCGCGCATGGGCACGGTGATCACGCTCGTTTACTTGCTCGGCGCGGCCATAATCTGGCTGGCGCCCGAGACCAAGGACCAGTCGCTTCCCGAATGATCACCATCGCCAAAACCGACTGCAATTTCGAGCGCGAGCCCCTGCGCGCGCCCTTCGGCTTCAAGGGCGGTTTCCTGACGGAAATCTGGCAAAGCGTCGCCGGTCTCCGCAGCACCGATGGGCGTCGCGGCGTCGGGATCGCGAGCCAGAGCGTGCTGTGGTCGGATGAGACGGTCTTTGCGCGTTTTTCTGAATCTGCCGGCAACGGTCTCATGTTCCAGCTCACCGCTCACGCGTTGCGCCTTTGCGTGGGCCGGAGTTTCGGGCGCCCGGAGGAACTGCTCGATCAGATCCTGCCGGAGGTTCTGGCCTTTGGCCGGACCATTACGGGTCAAGCCCAGCTCCGGCCAACGTTTGCGTTGAACGCGCTCGTCGCAGTGGACAATGCCGCCTGGCAACTTTACGCCGCCGCGAGGGGCACGACGTCGTTGGACGCGCTCTCCGGGCAATATCGCACCGCATTGCCGTGCCGGCATCCCGCGATCGCGGTCATCCCGCTCATCAGTTATGCGGTGGCGGTCGAACAGGCTGCTGAGTTCGCCCGTGCGGGGCATCCTCTGCTCAAGATCAAGATCGGCAGCGATCCGGCGCGCGATGGCGATCGCGCGAAAATGCTCGAATGGGATTGCGCGCGAATTTCCGCGATTCACGCGGCGGTGCGCGACTGCGCGACGCCGCACACGGCCAGCGGGCGCATCGCTTATTACCTCGATGCGAATGGGCACTATGATTCGAAGGATCGCGTGCGGCGGTTGCTCGACCATTGCGAACGCATCGGTGCACTCGAACATGTCGTGCTTCTCGAGGAGCCGTTCGCGGAAGATTTCGAGTGCGATGTGCGCGATCTGCCTGTTCGCGTCGCCGCCGACGAGAGCGCGCACTCGGTGGCCGACGTCGCCGCGCGCATCGACGCCGGCTATGGCGCGATCGCGCTGAAGCCGGTGGCGAAGACGCTTTCCGTGAGTCTGCGCATGGTGGCGGCCGCGCAGGCGCGCGGTGTGCCCTGTTTTTGTGCGGATCTTACTGTGACGCCGATTCTGGTCGATTGGGGCAAGATCGTCGCCGCGCGCCTCGATCGTCTCCCAGGACTCTCCGTCGGCGTGCTCGAAACCAACGGCGCGCAGAACTACCGCGATTGGCCGCGACTGGAATCGTATCATCCGCGCGCGGGCGCCTCGTGGACGAAATCTCGCGGCGGACTGTTCGCGCTGGACGATGAATTCTTTGCCCGCAGCGGCGGAGTTTTCGAGGAGAGCGCGCACTACGCCGCTCTCGTGCCGGGCATTTCTTCTTCATGAAAAACACGTCCTGCGCTTTCGTTTTCGTCTGGCATTTTTTCACGCGCCTTGTCGCGAGTTCGCTCGTCGTGGGCGGCATGCTCGGCCTGGGAGGCATGCTCGGCCTGACCGCTGCGGCCCAGGCGAAAAACGCAGACGCGCACGCGCACCAGGACTCACGGAAAAAACTCGTGATGTTGATCGCCGAGCCGGAATACGAAACGGCCCACACGCTCCCGGAATTCGCCAGCCAACATCTGCAAAAGGACTTTCGCGTGGTCGTGGTCGCCGGATCGACCGAGCCGGGCGCCGTCGCGTTTTCCAACATCGAGGAACTTGCCGACGCCGACGTGCTGCTCGTCAGCGTGCGCCGCCGGACGCCGCCGCGGGAGCAGCTCGATGCAATCCGTCGCTACGTGAAATCGGGCCGGCCGGTCGTCGGGATTCGCACTGCGTCTCATGCTTTCAAATTGATGACTGGTTCTGTGCCCGCCGGAGACGCGGATTGGCCGGAGTGGGATGCCGAGGTGATAGGCGGAAATTATCACAACCATTATCGCATCGGCAGCATCTCCACGGTCACCGCGGCAGACCGTCCCGACTCGGCGCTGCTCAGCGGCGTCAGTCTGCCGTTCACGTCGCAGAGCACACTCTACAAAGTGTCTCCGCTTCGCCCGGGCGCCGAGGCGTTGCTGGTCGCGGCGATTCCGGGCGAATCGGCTCAGCCGGTGGCGTGGACCTTCACTCACATCGGCGGCGGCCGGACGTTCTACACGTCGCTCGGCAGTCCGGCGGATTTCAAGAACGCATCGTTCGTCCATCTGCTGCGAAACGGCATTTTCTGGGCCGCCGGGCTTAGCGTTGGAGAGGCGGCGAAGTAACGATGAAATTTCCCGGCTCCATCACGATCATCTCGGATGAAATTTCCCAAGACCTCTCCGAGGTTGTCCGCTTCGCGAAGGAATTTCGTCTGCCCGGGATCGAGCTGCGCAGCGCGTTTGGTCGCGCGTTCAAGGACCTGACGCCCGAGGACATCGCGGCGGTTCGCCGCGCGGCCGATGACGAAGGTTGGCGGATTTTCGGTTGCGCGTCGCCCGTGTTCAAATGCGACCTCGGTGATGCGGCCGCGGTCGAAGCGGACATCGAAATTTTCAAGCGTAGCGTGGCGGTGGCTCGCGAGCTGAAGTGCGATCTCGTGCGCGTGTTCACGTTTTTGCGGCGACCGGGCGACGAGCGCGGCGAGCGGATTCCGCGAATCGCCGCGCAACTCGAGCGCCTGGGAAAAATCGCCGCGGACGCGCAGGTTCGCATCGGTGTGGAGAACGAACACTCGTGCGCCGTGGCGACCGGTGAGGAACTGGCGATGCTGTTCGCGAAGCTGCCAGGCTCGCGCTTCGGTATCGTCTGGGATCCTTGCAACATGCTTTACCTGCCGCATCCGAGGGTCGCGGTGGCGGATTCGTTCGCCGCGTTGGCGCCGCGAATTTTCCACATCCACGTCAAGGACGCGGTGCGCGGCCGGGCGAGCGCGAGTGGGAGTCACGCGGTCGCGATGCCGGTCGGAGTTGGCGACGTCGGCTGGCGCGAACACCTTTCGGTGATTCGGCGGAGCGGCTATCGCGGCATGCTTTCGCTCGAGACGCACTGGCGGGTCGAGCAGCTCGCTGAAGAAGTGCTGCACCTTCCTGCGGGCCACGCGTTTTCGCACGGCGGCGGCGAAGCGAGCCGCGCGTGCCTCCGCAACCTTCAGGCGCTGTTCGCGCTGGCGACATGAGCGAACTTCTTCATTTACATCATGCGTGTCCGAAACTGCAGTGTTTATAATGGGTGTGGGACTAGCGTTTGGGGCGGCATAGACAAAGAATGCCGGCGAGGACGCCAGCGCTCCCAGAGCCTTCTGCGCCTTGGAAAGGCGCACTCGGCCGGCCGAGCGTCGGCGTTATCGCCGATGTCGGCCACTGGGAGCGCTGGCGTCCTCG
>DASTWZ010000004.1:0-12599 GCA_035765635.1 Opitutaceae bacterium | reverse complement strand
CAGCCTCCGCGCACGGATAGCAGGTTAACTTGGACGATCGAACGTCCAGGTACAGGGAACAGAGACACTCCAAACGCGCTCGCCGCCACACTCCCCGCAGAAATCGCTCGTCCAAGAAAGCCAAGCACTCCTTCAAATATGAAATAATAGCCGAGCCAACTTTCCGCTTGCCTCACACGGCATCATAGCAGGGCGAAGCCTCCAGGCGAGCCGCGTTTGGCGTGGCTCAACCGGGAGGTTAGGTTTCGCGGTTGCGGCTCGCCTGGAGGCTGTCTGATGTCGCCTTCGGTACGCCCTACCCACTGAGACAGGCCGGCGTAATGGGGCGTATCATTCATTTCACGTTCAGCCTTCAGCTTTCCAGCTTTCAGCCTTCTTCAGCCTTCAGCCTTCTTCCTTCAGCCTTCGCTTTATCCTACTGCCAGCGCGATCAGTCCTCCGAACATCACCAGGGCGGCCCAGAAGCGGTTGCGGGCTTCGCGTTCGTTCAGGAAGCGCGCGCCGAAAAACAATCCGATCAGGATGCTGACCTCGCGCGCCGGGGCGACGTAGCTCACCGCGGTGAACTTCATCGCGGTCAAAATCAGGATGTATCCCACCGGCGCTGTGGCGGCCATGATGAAGGCGTTCAGGCGATGCTCGCGCCACTCGCGGGCGACCTCCGCGCGACGCCGCCAGGCTAGCGGCGAGAGCAACACGAGCTGTGTGTACGCGGTGCCTGCATCGTAAAGCAGCGGAGCAATCAGCAGATGGCTCACGGCGCGTTTGTCCCAAAGCGTGTACGCCGCGATGAAGATTCCCGTGGTGATTCCATAAAACACGGCCTGGCGCGAATGGAGGCGCGCCTTGTCCGCGAGCAAGCGAGGCGAGCGCAGCTGGCTCAGCCAGCGATGTCCACCCGCGACCCAGAAGATCGCGACTACAATGGCCACTCCGCCAGTGATCGCCACGGCAGAAGGCCGCTCACGGAAAAGGAGCATCGCTCCCGTGGCAGACAGAAGCGGCCCCGTTCCGCGAGCCAGAGGATAGATCAGCGAAAAATCTCCGGTGCGGTAGCCGCGCTGCAGAAAGAGTGAGTAGCTCGTCTTGAGCACGCCGCTCACCACAATCGCGCCGGCGATGCTCCACGACCATGGCGTGTAGTGGAAATGACAATACACAGCGACCACCGGCACGTAGCCGGTGCAAATGATGATTCCGACGAGGTAAACGAACGGCAGTCCGCCGCCGGCGCGTTTCGCCCAATAGTTCCAGGTCGCGTGCAGCGCGGCGGCGACCAGCACGAGAACCAGGGCGAGAAGCGTCATGCGTTCAACTCAGCGCTTCCGCCAGCGCGCCGATGATTTCTTCGGCCGGTTCGGCCCCGATCGACATCCGAAGCAACTCGGGATTCAGGCCGTTTTGCCGCAGAACCTGCTGCCCGGCGGGGCTGGTCACCAGGTCGTAGTGGGCGAGGTAGATGAAGGGGCAGATCAGCGTCGTCTTCATCCCGAAGCTCGGACCCTTCGGCAAACGCAGGCGGTCGTAGAAACGATCCAGCGGTCCGTGGACTACAAAGGAGACCATGCTGCCCACGCACTCCGGGGAGCGCGCGAGGCGAAGATAGTTTTCCCGCGAAGCCGGCTCGAGAGACCAGTAGAGCTCCTTGATTTTCGGATGGGTGCGGAGGAATTCGATGACCTTCGGCGCGGTGCGATTGATCTGTTGAATCAACGGCTCGAAGCCGCCGATCTGTGCGGCCATGCGGGCCACATCCCGCGAATAGACCGGCTCGAGAGCCGCGGCCATTTTCGGCCGGACCTGCGCCGCGTATTCACTCTTTGGATTCAAAACGACGCTCCCCATCATGATGTCCCCCTCGTTGCCCGCGTACTTCGTCAGACTCGCGACGGAAATATCGCAGTGCGGCAGGATATCGATGTTCAGGGGCGAAGCGATGGTTGGGTCTGCGATCAATGCCACGCCATGCTGGCGACAGAGCGCATAGAGCTTCGGCAGATCGGCCGTCTGGATCAGCGGATTGGTCGGCACTTCCGTGATCAGCCCGGCGATCTCGGAACCGTGTTCAGCGAAAAGTTTTTCCAGCGCGGTGAGATCGAGCGGATTGCTCACCAGCACATAATCCTGCTCGGGGTTGGGGGTGAACTTTTGCAGGATGGCGATCGTGTCGAGATATAGCCAGCCGAGCTGCACCCAACGTTTGCGTCCGCGCGGACGCTGCAGCGTGTCGACGACGCGAAATGCGGCGTAAACCGCATTCATGCCACTGTTCGCGAGGAAAACGTCCTCGGGGGTCACGTTTTGATAAGCACGGGCCAACGCGCCTTTGACGCGCGCCGCGGCGTAGCCGGGGAAATCGGCCTCCGGCTCGGCGGCGGAAAGCTCGCCGACTCGCACGAGGTAGTCCTCCGCCTCGCGGGACGAGAGCAGCATGCCGGTGTGTTGGAGAAACGTCTTCGCGCGGCCGAAGGTCTCCGCGCTCTCCGGGAAGGCCACGCCGGTCAGCGTGCTGTGCGAGATCACCTTTGCCTCGGCGATATTCAGCCAGTCCCGCAGCTGGTGCGCCGCCTGGGTCGAGGACGTCAGCCAGATGCTGTGACCCGTCAATCCCTCTGCTTTGAGCACGTGCGCGCCGGCTTTCTTGAGCAGCGGGTGTTGCACGAAACGCGGATAGCCCGACGTCATTTGCGCGACGATCTCGGGATGTTTTTCCTCATAACCCACGACCGCGCGCATGGTTGGCAGGCTGCAAGAAACACTGTGCAAGCTCGGAGGTATGCGCTGGCCGAGAGGAATGTGCGTGAAGACGGACATGAAGGACTAGACTTGGAATCTGGCCGGCGCAGGGCAAGGCGGGTCTTATTTGGCCTCCGCACAACGCACGGGCTTGCCCGACCGCACAGCGCGGCAACACTTTCTGCCGCATGAAACTCGTCTCGTGGAACGTCAACGGCGTGAGAGCCGCACTGAAAAAGGGTCTGCTCGATTTTATGGAGAAGGCCGATGCCGACGTGATTTGTTTCCAGGAGGCGAAGGCCCATCCCGGCGACGTGCAGCACATTGCATGGCCCCACGGCTACGAGGTGTTTTGGAACCCGGCGGTGAAAAAAGGCTACAGCGGCACGGTCACCTTCACGCGGATCAAGCCGAAGCAGATGACGCTGGGCATCGGACTGGCGGCGCACGACGGCGAGGGCCGCGTGGTGAACACGGAATTCGCCGACTTTTATTTGTTGAACGTTTATCAGCCGAATTCGCAGCGCGGGCTGACCCGGCTCGACTACCGCGTGAAGGAATGGGACCCGGCGTTTCTCGCGTACGTTCGGAAGCTAGAGAAAAAGAAACCAGTGGTCTTCTGCGGAGACCTCAATGTCGCGCACCAGGAGATCGATCTCACGAATCCCAAGACGAATCGCCGCAATGCTGGCTTCACCGATGAAGAGCGGGAAAATTTCACGAAGCTCCTCGCCGCCGGCTACGTGGACACGTTTCGCCATTTCGAAAAAGGTCCTCAGCACTACACGTGGTGGAGCCAGATGATGAATTGCCGCGCGCGAAACATCGGGTGGCGCGTCGACTACTTCGTCGCCAGCGAGAAGTTGAAAGGCGCGTTGAAGAAGGCGTCGATCCACCCCGAAGTGATGGGCAGCGATCATTGCCCGATCAGTTTGGTGATCGGTTGAGCTCTCGGGTACCTGTGGTCTCCTCTGTAGCCCACCCATGACTTCGGCGATGCTCACACTTGCGCAGGAGTTGAAGCAGCTGATGTTGCGCGAGCCGCGTTGGACCGTGGCCGCCGCGGAGAGCCTGACATCGGGGCATGTGCAGGCGTTGATCGGCTCGGTTTCGGGGGCCTCGAATTATTTTCGGGGAGGAATCACCGCTTACTCGCTCGAGCAGAAGGCCACGCATTTGACCGTCGATCGCGCGGAGGCTCGCGCGGTGAATTGTGTTTCCGGAAAAATCGCCGAGCAGATGGCGCGTGGCGTCGCGCAGAAATTCGGCACGACCTGGGGAGTGGCGACGACCGGGTACGCCGAGCCTTCGCCGGCGGATGGAGTGGCAGCGCCGTTCGCCTGGCTGGGCTTTTACGGCTTGATCGCGGGCAACGAGATTCTGTTTTCCAAACGGTTCGAGTGCGAGGCCATGTCCCGCGTGGACGTGCAGCAGCGCGTCGCCCAGGAAGCCGTTCGCCAGCTTGTCGACTGCGTGCGCAAGGCGCGCTGATAAAAAAACGCGCTCGATGGAGCGCGTTTGAAGGAGGGCAGGGTCGGCGAATCGGCGTCGCCGAGTGGCTAATGTTTACTGCGTGCCGCCGGCCGTGATTTTCGTCACGTAGGCCATCAGCGGCTTCACCTCGTTGGGCGGCGTCACGAAGTTCGAGTAAAGCAGCTCCGGCATGGTGTACGGCGTCTGGTAGAAGCGGCGATTGGAATCGTCGTCGCGGGCGATGTAGCCGGCTTTGATGGTCGCGCCGGCGAAAAGGCCCTTCGACTTCGTGTAAACCAGCACGGGCGTGGCGAAGATCTCCTTGTTCACGCTCTCGAGTTCCATCCAGCGCGGGCCGGCCACGGCCTTCGCGTCGACGCCGATGTTGAACTGCCCGTCGAAGAGGCGGCGGGCCGTGTCATCATCGGTCAGAATGAAAATCGACTCGATGGCTTTGCCACCGGCCTGGAGACCGAAGCTAACGCCGCCGCCGTTGATCATGACGGGAATGCTCCAGCTGCCGTCGGGGCGCTTGACCAGGATCACGCCGTAACCGCCGGTCGCACCAAAGATGAAACTGGCTTTGAACTGGTTGAGAATGACGATGCCATGCGCCCGCTGCAGTACCTGTGGCGGAATGGCGTAGTTGGGATCGTCCATGAACTCCTGGAGGATGGCCTCGCACGTCTCGATGTGTTTGACGTAAGTCGTCCGCTCATCAGCGCGAGTGGAAGGAACGACCCACAGGGCGAGGGCAGCCAGTCCTAGGAGGAGGAATTTCTTCATAGCAAGTGTGGTTTGGAGCGCACTATGCAGGCAACGGATAGCTTGGAAAGCGCGGAGTGTGAATCGTTCCTGATCGGTGTTTGGGAAGCGCGTCGTACGGAGGCGGGCATCCAACGGAGCGCCGGCCTCCGGTCGGCTTTTCGAAGTAATCTGTCCTGCTTCGCGGGACGCTAAAGACGCTTGACAGAAATTGTCATAGTCAATTTTTCAATACGAACGCAGGGAGGGAACAAGTGCCACGTCGGCGCTTTCCTGCTAATAACGCATAGACATGAAAACGTATCGTTTGATCGGCGCGAGTGTCGCGCTGCTGTTCGGTTTGATTCTCGTTCCGGCTCGCGCCGAGAACGCCTCCAACTCTGCCGCCACTTCGGGCGCGGCGACCGAGGCCACGTCGCCCGCCAAACCGGTGAGCCCGATGGAAGCACCGCAACCGGCGAAAAAGAAAGAGCCGAAGAAACATCAATCGCGGCTCGATGTACTGACGGAAAAGCTCTCGTTGACGGATGAGCAGAAGGAAAAAGTCTCTCTTATCCTGAAAGATCAACGGGCGGCGGAGAAGCAGTTGAAGAAGGATATTTCCCTTCCGGATGATCTGCGTCGCACGCGCCGCCGCGAGATCGCCGACTCGCACGAGGATCAGATTCGCGAGGTGCTCACGCAGCCGCAACGTGCCGCCTTCGACCAGCTCACGATGAAGGAGCATGCGCGAAATCGCATGTAGTTGAGGCGGGGCGATTGTCTTCCCTCGAAGCATCGTCCAGCTTTCTCGCGACCGCGGTGATCAGCCGCGGTTTTTCGTTTTCAGAGGCGGCGGTAGACCGCACGTTGGCGCGAATGCCCAGGAAAATTGCCATCGTCGGCGGCGGAGCTGCCGGTTTTTTCGCAGCGATTGCCGCTGCGGAAGCCGATCCCCGGGCGGACGTGGTGTTGCTGGAAGCGACTGCGCACCTCTTGGCGAAAGTCCGGATTTCGGGAGGCGGCCGCTGCAACGTCACACATTCCTGCTTCGATCCGCGCGAGCTTTCGAAACGCTATCCCCGGGGCGGACGGGAATTGCTGGGCGCCTTTCACCGATTTCAACCGCAGGACACCATCGCATGGTTCGAGCGTCGCGGCGTTGTCCTCAAAACAGAAGGCGACGGGCGCATGTTTCCCGTCACGGACGACAGCGCCACGATCGTCGATTGCTTGCTCGGCGCGGCTGAGCGCGCCGGGGTGCGCGTGCGCTCGCGCTGCGGTCTGGTCTCGGTCGCGCGGCCTGAAAGCGGCGGCTTCGAATTGGAGCTGACGACGGGAGAAAAGCTGGTTTGCGACGTGCTCCTCCTCGCCACCGGCGGCAACCGCAGTTCCGCCGGCTTTTCGGTTGCGGAGAAACTGGGGCACACGATCGAGCCGCTGGCGCCGTCGTTGTTCACGTTCAACATCAGCGATCCGCGTCTGCACGAACTGGCCGGTATTGCCGTGGCGGATACAGTAGCCAGCGTGCCCGGCACGAAGTTGAAAGAGCAGGGGCCGACGCTGATCACGCATTGGGGACTCAGCGGACCCGCGATTTTGCGCTTGTCGGCGTGGGGGGCGCGCGAGCTGCAGGGGCGCGAGTATCATTTCGAAGTGTTGCTCAACTGGGTTGGCGGGCTCAATGCCGAGGCGCTGCGGGCGAGGTTCGCCGAGGCGCGCCAAGCGCATCCCAAACGTCAAGTGCTCAACTCGCCGCTCTTCGGCATGCCTCAACGGCTTTGGGAGCGCCTCGGCGCCGCGGCGGGACTCGGCCCAGAGGTTATCTGGACGTCCCTTTCGAACGCGGCGATCGGGGCTTTCTGCGAGCAGTTGACCGCCTGCCGCTTCGAGGTGAGTGGCAAGAGCACGAACAAGGACGAATTCGTGACCTGCGGCGGCGTGCGGCTGAGCGAGGTCGATTTTCGCACGATGCAGAGCCGGATTTGTCCGGGCCTTTTTTTCGCCGGCGAAGTGCTCGACATCGATGGGATCACGGGCGGGTTCAACTTTCAGGCGGCCTGGACGACCGGCTATCTGGCGGGTCACGCAATGGCGGCTGGTTTTTCGTTGTAGGCGAAACGCGTTCGGGAAGAGTGCCGCCTTCGGATGATGTCCTATTGGCAACTCTTGTTGTTGATTTTGCCTGTGTTCGCCTTGATCGCGCTCGGCGCGACGATGCGCCGCCTGCGCTGGCTCACGGAGGACGCGGATCGCAGCCTCCTGAAGATGGTGGTGAGTTGCCTCTACCCCTGCCTGATTTTCGAAAACGTATTCAACAACGCCGCGCTGCGAGTGCCCTCGAACCTGGTTTTCGCCCCGGTGCTGGGACTGCTCACGATGAGCGCGGCCATCTGGTGCGCGCTTTTTGCCGGAAAACTGCTCGGCTTCGAAAAAGGCCACGGGCTGCGGACCTTTGCCTTCGCGACGGGCATCAACAACTACGGCTATATCCCGTTGCCTTTGATGCAGGGGCTCTTTGGCGCGGAAAGTCTGGGTCTGCTGCTCGTCTACAATGTCGGCTGCGAGATCGGCGTTTGGACTGTGGGCATCCTCGTTCTCAGCGGAGTGACCTTGCGCGAGGGTTGGCGGCGACTGATCAATCCGCCCGTCATCGCGATGATCCTGGCGTTGACCGCCAATCTGTCGGGCCTCGGCCGGCAGATTCCGCCTGTAGTGCTAAACGTGATACACCAGTGCGCGGTCTGCGCGATTCCGATCGGGCTGATGCTGGTGGGCGCGACGATCGAGCAATATCTCGCGAAGCCACGTGAGCTTTTCGAACCGCGCCTTTCGCTCGCCGCGCTGGCATTGCGCTTGATGGTGTTTCCCTGCGCGTTTTTGGTTTTGGCAAAATTTCTGCCCTGCTCGCCGGAGTTGAAGCGCGTGCTCATCGTCCAGTCGGCCATGCCCGCCGGCATTCTGCCGATCGTAATCGCCACGCATTATGGAGGTCATCCCCTGACGGCGGCGCGCGTCGTCATCGGCACGACGCTTGTAGGGATTTTTTCAATACCGCTCTGGCTGCGAATCGGCCTGGCCTGGGTCGGTTGAGTTCGGGGTTCGTTTTTGGCCCACGAATCACACGAAGCACACTAAAATTTTCCCACGGAAAGCACGGAAGACACGGAAAGAAATTGCTTCTGAATTATGGTGTCTGGCTCGAACCCCGAGCCTCAGTTCAGAAATACCAACCCGATCTCTGAATTCAGAATTCAATGTCTTCCGCAGAAACGCGGAAATGTCTACGTCACGAAGTACGGCTTTCTTCCGTGTCTTCCGTGCTTTCCGTGGGAAAATTGGTTTTTGGTTTTAGTGTGCTTCGTGTGATTCGTGGGCACCTCCGGGCACCTGCCTACCTGATCTCGGAGACGCTCTTCGTGCCGCTGCGCTCCCAGCTTTCGTTGGCATCGCGCACGAGTTGCTGCAGGAGGGAGAAACGAACCTCGCCGTAGTTTAGCGCGTAGCGGAGCTGGCCCTTTTTGAAGACCCAGGTGGTGGGCAGCCAATCGACTGGGACGTGGAAAAAGCTGTTCATGCGTTCCGCTTTTGCCCGCGAGGTATTGGGGTGGTGGAGCAGTTTGAAATTCGGTTCTTCCGTCACGCCGGTCTTCGCCAACTCGGCTTTGCCGTCGTCGTCGTTCCAAGTGGTGATGAAGATCACGTTCACCTCGCGGTTCACTTCCATGAAGTTGCGCCAGCCGCCATTCTTCAGCTCCGCTTTGCAGTTCTCGCACCAAGGCGCCCAGAAATGAACGATGGTGATTTCGTCCTTGTTGGTTGTCTCCGCCACTTCTCGCTCGATGGGCGTGAGCCCTTCCATTTGGGCGAAGCTGCTGGAGGCGCTGAAACCGAGGAGGACGGCCGCGAGGATAAGGAGTGACTTCATCCGGTTCACGAAAACAAAAAAGGCCGACAGCGCCAGTGCGCCGTCGGCCTCAAACACACGAAAACGAAACGGAAAGATTAGGCTTCGGAGCTGAATTGCACCGGAACGAGAATGTTCGAGCGCACCGGAGTGCCGTCCTTGCTGGCGGGCTTGAACTTCCAGCGCTTGATCGCCTCAAGCGCGGGTTGTTCGAATTCAGCGCGCGTCGATTTGCTGACCGAGCACTCAGCGACGTTGCCGCTTTCATCGACCACGATCTTGACCGTGACCGTGCCGGCGATGCCGTCTTGGCGCATCTGGGCCGGGTAAACCGGAGGCGGCGTCTTGACCGGGACCGGGCGCACCATCGCTTCGTCAGCGCGAGCGGCCGTCAGGGCAAAAGCCGAGAAAGCGGCGAGAATAAGGACTTTGTTGAGGATGGACTTGACGTTCATTTGGAAAAATCAGCGCGGTTGAATGCGCGTTGCCCTATCAACGGCGACCCCGATTTTTCATTAAGCAAAAATGTGGCAATGAGGTAAGGCTTGGCACCGCATAGGGTTGGGCCGCTGCTTGCCTGGGGTGATTGCCTTAGCGGACCTCGATCCATTTTAGCCGCGAAAAGGCTCAAGAAGCGCAAAGAGGATTTCAGGTTTGCGACCTCGCTCGCAACGGATGCCCCAAAACGCGGTTGGTGTATTGGTTTGAAACTCCAAACCAAAATACCAGACCGCTCCCGAGCGACGAATGTCTGAGCCGCGTTGGCCTAACAAAAATCCTCTTTGCGTATCTTGAGCCTCTTCGCGGCTAAAAAACCACCGTGGCTAAACCCTGCGCCTTTGCGGCCCAAGGTTTGGCCGGATCGAAAAAAAATTCCGCACGAAAAAAATCCGTTCGGCCAGCCATGGTTTCCACTTGCTGATGCGGAAAACGGCGCTGCTATGACGGCCTTTTTCCATGGAGTTACCCAATGCCGATCATGTGCTCCGCATCGCGCAGGAGCTCGCGCTTAAAGTTCATCAAGTCGCTTCCACCGCGCAGCTTCTGAAGGAAGGAGCGACGGTCCCCTTCATCGCTCGCTACCGCAAGGAAGCCACGGGCGAACTCGACGAGGTGGCTGTGACCGCGATCCGCGATCGGATGGAGCAAATGGCGGCCGTCGACGAGCGCCGCACGGCCATCATCGCATCGCTAAAAGAGCGCAATCTGCTCACGGACGATCTGCTCAAGAAACTCAGCGCCGCCGACACGTTGACCGTCCTCGAGGACATTTATCTGCCCTTCCGACCGAAGAAACGCACGCGGGCAACCATCGCGAAAGAGAAGGGACTCGAGCCGCTCGCCGATTTGCTTCTCGCGCAGGACCCGGCGACCGACGTCGCGGCCGCAGCAGCGGCGTATGTGGGACGTGAATACACGGCCGACGACGGGAAGAACCAGGTTTCAAAAATCGCCGATGCCAACGAAGCGCTGGCCGGCGCGCGCGACATCATCGCCGAACGGATCAGCGACGACGCCGCTGCTCGCGCCAAGCTCCGCACGGTTTATCAGCAGCAATCCACCGTTTCGTCCAAGGTCATCGCCGGCAAGGAAGCCGAGGGCGCGAAATTCAAAGACTATTTCGAGTGGAGTGAGCCGCTCGCGAAGGCCCCGAGCCATCGCGTCCTGGCGATGCGCCGCGGGGAAAAAGAACTCGTTTTGATGATGCGCATCACGGTCGACGAGAAGACCGCCCTGACGGAAATCGAGCCGCTCTTCATCAAGGGGAAGTCCATTGCCTCGCCCACGCCGAAGACGTGCAGCGATCATGTGCGCTTGGCGGTTGCGGACGCATTCAAACGTCTCCTCGCGCCCGCCATGGAAACGGAAATGCGCCTCGAGACGAAGAAGCGCGCGGACGAAACCGCCATCAAGGTGTTCGCTGACAACCTGCGCGAACTTCTCCTCGCCTCTCCGCTGGGCCAGAAAAATGTGCTCGCGATCGACCCCGGCTTCCGCACCGGCTGCAAAGTCGTGATCCTCGATCGCCAGGGAAAATTGCTGCACAACGACGTGGTCTATCCCGACCAGGGCACGGCGAAGACTGCCGAGGCCAAGGAGAAACTCGCCGGCTTCGTGAAGTTTTTTCAGATCGAGGCGATCGCGATCGGCAACGGCACGGCAGGCCGCGAGACCGAGTTGTTCGTCCGCTCACTTGGGCTGCCCGCGAGCATTCCGGTGGTGATGGTCAACGAATCCGGCGCGTCGATTTATTCGGCGAGCGAAGTGGCTCGCGAAGAGTTTCCCACGCAGGACATCACCGTGCGAGGGGCGGTCTCGATCGGCCGCCGTCTCATGGATCCGCTCGCGGAATTGGTGAAACTGGACCCGAAGAGCATCGGCGTTGGCCAGTATCAGCATGATGTCGATCAGAACGGGTTGAAGCGCTCGCTCGACGACACCGTCGTCTCCTGCGTGAACGGCGTTGGCGTGGAGTTGAACACCGCGTCGAAACAGCTGCTGAGTTATGTGTCCGGTTTGAACGCCTCGATCGCGGCCAACATCGTCGCGCGGCGAAACGAGAAGGGGCCGTTCAAGTCGCGTACGGAGTTGCTCGAAGTCGCGCGCCTCGGCCCGAAGGCCTACGAACAAGCGGCGGGCTTTTTGCGGGTGCGTGACGGCTCGCATCCGCTCGATGCCTCGGCGGTGCACCCGGAAAGTTATCCGGTCGTGGAGAAGATGGCGGCCGATCTCGGCGTGACGGTCGGTGATCTGCTGCGCGACGGAAATCTGCGGAAGAAGATCAAGCTCGAGAATTACGTGACCGAGAAGGTGGGTCTGCCGACCTTGAACGACATCATGGCCGAGCTGGCGAAACCAGGCCGCGATCCGCGCCAGAAGTTCGAAGCGTTTTCCTTCGCCGAGGGCGTGAACAAGCCGGAGGACCTCAAGCTCGGGATGAAACTTCCCGGCATCGTGACGAACGTGACCGCGTTCGGCGCGTTCGTGGACATCGGCGTTCACCAGGACGGCCTCGTGCACGTCAGCCAGTTGTCCGACAATTTCGTGAAGGATGCGGCGGAGGTAGTGAAAGTTTCTCAGCGCGTGAATGTGACGGTGACCGAGGTGGATCTCGCGCGCGGCCGCATCGGTCTTTCGATGAAGAGCCGCCCCGAAATCGGCGGTCGCTCGAATGGCGGACCTGGCGGTGGGCCACGAAATGCCCCCGGCGGCGGCCGCCCTAACGCCTCACCTGCGCCACGCCCAAATTCCGCCCCGGCTTCATTGAACGGCGACTGGTTTTCCGCCGCGCTGAACAAGAAGAAGTAGGCCAACTCCCAGCCGCAAAGAGCCGCTGGGAGTTTTTTTAGCCGCAAAAAGGCTCAAGAAGCGCAAAGAGGATTGTTCGTAAGCAACGATGCTTGGTTGCGGGAACCTCAGTTGAACTGCGGGAGATTTGGAGGATTTTTGGGTACAAATGGATGCCGGCTTCCGAGGTAGATGCCATGAAGCCGACAAGCGGAGCAAGAGGCTCCAACTTGTCGGCCTATGATAAACACTAACGTTGAAAAGGTACTCGGGCGACTGCTCGGGTCAAAGTCAGAAACGATCAAGGTAGGATGTGACATCCACGCTCGAGAGCTGGCGGTTTCGATTCAGGTGGACGAGGCGCGGCCACTGAGGCCACAGATGATGAGGCGAGAGCAACTGATTATGATAGTACGTGGGTTGATCAAAGGAGGGAGGAAGGTGCATGTGT
>DASTWZ010000003.1:0-255390 GCA_035765635.1 Opitutaceae bacterium | reverse complement strand
CGTCAAACTGCAGAAGGTCGCCTCTTGCATCCACCGCGAAACTCTTCGCGACTGGGGCTACGCTTCAAACAAAGCTTGGATCGAAGAAAAACTCACTGTCCTGCTCGATCCGACTTGATAAACCACATGCCAGCCTCTTTGTGGCTAAAAAATACGTCTCGTCCGTGCCTTCCGCAAGACGGCCCCACTGCGTGAGTTTGCCAGTCGGTCAGTGCCGTGCTCTTTGCGGTCCTTGCCATGAACATTCGTTGGACGGCGTTTGGAAACATCATGCTGCTTGCGACCTCCGCGGTCGCGAACGCGCAAACGATCGCGCTGCAGCCAATGGTTGTGACCGGCACGCGCGCCCCTGTTCCCGAGGGAGAAAATGTTTTTGCGACCCGCGCGATTTCTCAGGAGCACCTCGCCAGCTCGCCCGGAATCACGCTCGACGAGGCGCTTCGTCAGTTTCCGGCATTTTCTCTTTTTCGGAGATCGGACAGTCTCATCGCGCATCCGACGACGCAAGGCGTGTCGCTGCGCGGACTCGGACCGAGTGGCGCAAGTCGCTCGTTAGTTTTGCTCGATGGCGTGCCGCTCAACGATCCTTTTGGCGGCTGGGTCCAATGGGGAAAATTGCCGCGCGAGTCGATCGGCCGCGTCGAAATCGTTCCTGGCGGCGGAGGTACGGCGTGGGGCAACGCGTCGCTGGGCGGCGTCATTCAGCTTTTTTCACGGGATGCGCACGCGCCCGGCGGGCAGGCTTCTGTTACCATCGGTGATTTCGACACGCGGAGCGTGCAGTGGTCGGCGAATCAGGCGGTCGGCCCGGGCGTGCTGCAGATTTCCGGGCAGATTTTCACCTCCGACGGCTATCATATCGTCGCTCCGGAATCGCTCGGCTCGATCGATGCGCCCGCGGGAAGCCGGCACCAGACCGTATCCGGTTCTTGGTTACAACTGATCGCACCTGACACGACGGCCGAGTTGACGGTGCGATATTTCAACGAGACGCGGGGCAACGGCACGCCGTACCAAGCGAATTCGTCCGAGGAGGAATTCGCATCGCTGCGGGTGGTTTCAAAATTTTCGAAGGACTTCGCGTGGGACGCCGTTGTTTACCTCCAGGGAAACCGCTTTGGCAGCACGTACAGTGCGGTCAATGCGCTGCGCAATGCCGAGACCCCCGCGAGCGATCAGTACAAAGTCCCGGCCTCTGCAGCCGGCGGCGCCATCACCGGCACATGGACCGCGAGCGATCGCAGCCGGACGACTTTTGGCGCCGACGTACGCAATGTTCGCGGCGAAACCCGCGAAGCCATGACGTATTCAGCCGGCCAATACACGCGCAACCGCGTCGCGGGCGGTTCGCAATCGACTGCGGGCGTGTTCGCCGAACACCAGCGCGAAATTGCGCCGCATCTCAACGCGACGGCAGGGCTGCGGGTCGATTATTGGCGCGACAGCAATGGTCATCGCCGAGAAAGCGATCTCCTCACGGGCGCGTCGTTGCGTGACGATCATTTCGCGACGAATGATGGCACCGAGTGGAGTCCGAGCGCCGGCTTGGTCTGGAGCGCGACGGAGAATTTGAAAATTCGCCTTTCAGGTCAGGAGGCATTTCGGCGGCCGACGCTGAATGAACTCTATCGACCTTTTCGCGTGGGCAACGTGATCACCGAAGCGAATGCCGATCTCGGCACCGAGCGCGTGCGCACGATCGAGTCGGGCATCGCTTTTTCCCGCGGAAATTTTTCCACGAGCGCGACTGTATTCTATAATCAACTACGCAACGCGGTCGGCAACGTGACGGTGGCGCATGGCCCGGGGAACATCCCGCCGTTTGGCTTCATTCCCGCCGGCGGGCTCGGACGCATGCGGATGAATCTCGATCGGATTCGCGTGCAGGGCGCGGAAATATCGTTGCGTTGGAGAGCCACGAACGAACTCACCTTCACGCTCGATGGCCTGGCGAACGACGCCGAAGTCGAGCGCGCGAGTGCCGCGCCGAATCTCGAAGGCCTGCGCGTGGCGCAAGTGCCGCGTTTCAGCGGAGCGGTCGGCGTGATCTGGGCGTCGCATGGCTGGAGTATTGCGCCGCGTGGCCGCTGGATCGGTGCGCAGTTCGAGGATGACGAGAACCAACTCCGCCTCGCGCCCGCGTGGGTGGTCGATTGCACCGCGAGCCGCGATCTCGGCCGCAACGCGCAACTCTACCTCAGCGTCGAAAATCTCTTCAACGAACGCATCGAAACCGGCCGCAGCGCGACCGGCCTGATCAACGTCGGCACCCCACGCTTCGCCACCGGTGGCGTGCGCGTGAAGTGGTGAATTTTTTTTGCCCACGAATCACACGGAAAATGTGAAACTTTTTTTAGCCGCAAAGAGGCTCAAGATACACAAAGAGGATTTTTGTTGGGCCGATGCGGCTCAGACATTCGTCGCTCGGGAGCGGTCTGGTATTTTGGTTTGGAGTTACAAACCAATACCCAAACCGCGTTCTGGGTCAGACATTACCAGCGACGTGGATCACCCAACATCCTCTTTGCTCTTTTTGCGCATTTTTGCGGCTAAAAAATTTCCGTGTCTTCGGTATTTTCCCTGGGGCCAAATCGGCTCGTGACCTAAGAGGTTACTTCAATGCCGCGGCGATGCGCTGGAGTGCGGTCTGAACATTTTCGCGGCTGTTGAAGGCGCTGATGCGCACGTGGCCTTCGCCGCATTTACCGAAGCCGGCGCCGGGTGTGCAGACGACCTGGGCCTTGTTGAGCAGGAGATCAAAAAACTCCCATGAATCGCGGCCGACGTTGATCCAGATGTACGGCGCGTTTTCGCCGCCGATGCATTTGAAACCGAGTTTGTTCACCGCGTCGCGGATCAGCGCGGCGTTGCCGAGATAGAAGTCGGTCATTGCCTTCACCTGCTGCTTGCCTGCGTCGGTGTAGATCGCGGCAGCGGCCTTCTGGATCGGGTAGGAGACGCCGTTGAACTTCGTCGAATGGCGGCGATTCCAAATTGGGTGCAGCGCCTGGGCGTTGCCCGCCGCGTCGTACGCCATGAGCGACTTCGGAATCACGGTGAAGGCGCAACGCGTGCCGGTGAAGCCAGCGGTCTTCGAGAAGCTGCGGAACTCGATGGCGACGTCGCGCGCGCCTTCGATTTCATAAATGCTGTGCGGAATTTTCGGATCGCGAATATACGCTTCGTACGCCGCGTCGTAGAGAATGACGGCCTTGTTCTTCTTCGCATATTCGACCCAGGCGGCCAGCTGCTCGCGCGTGGCGACGGCGCCAGTCGGATTGTTCGGGAAGCACAGATAAATCAGATCCGTCGCGACGCTCGGGATCGCGGGAACGTAGCCATTCGCCGGTGTGCTTTCGAGATACGTGATGCCTTGATAGCGGCCATCGACATTCGGGCCCGTGCGCCCCGCCATGACGTTGGTGTCCACATAAACGGGATACACCGGATCGGGGATCGCGAGTTTGATGTCGGTCGCGAAGATCTCCTGGATGTTGCCGCAATCGCACTTCGAACCGTCGCTCACGAAAATTTCGTCGGCCTCGATCTTCGCGCCGCGGGCTTGATAATCATTTTGCGCGATAGCCTCGCGGAGAAAGGCGTAGCCCTGTTCGGGACCGTAGCCCTTGAAGGTGGCGCGCTTCGTCATCTCATCTGTCGCGGCGTGCAACGCGTCCGTACAGACCGTCGGCAGAGGCTCCGTCACATCGCCGATCCCGAGCCGGATGATCGATTTGTCCGGATTCGCCTGCTGAAAAGCGGCCACGCGCTTGGCGATGTCGGAGAAGAGATAGGAAGCCTTCAGCTTCGTGTAGTGTTCGTTGATTCGGATCATGGGTCTGGCTAGGGCGAAAAACTTGAATAAGCGGGGGCAGTCTCCTTAGTTCAAGCTTCGCCTTAGGCCCGCTAACCTGTACGCCATGCAAAAGATCACCGCCGTTACGGAAATGCAGACGCTCGCGGAAGATCTGCGCTCGAAAGACCAGATCATCGCGCTCGTTCCGACGATGGGAGCGCTGCACGAAGGGCATTTGAGCTTGATCAAACTCGCGAGTGAACAGGCCGACAAAGTGGTCGTTTCCATTTTCGTGAATCCGACGCAGTTTGGTCCGAACGAAGATTTCGCGAAGTATCCGCGGGATCTCGATCGCGACTTGCAGCTCTGCGAGGAAGCCGGCGCCGATGTGGTCTTCGCGCCGCCCGTCGAAGAAATTTATCCGAAGGGCTACTCGACTTACATCACGGAGGAATTTGTCGGGAAACCGCTCGAGGGGGCCTCGCGACCGACTCATTTCCGCGGAGTCACAACGATCGTCGCGAAACTTTTCAACATCGTGCGGCCCGACCTCGCCGTTTTCGGTCAGAAGGACGCGCAACAGGTCGCGGTGATCAAGAAGATGGTGCAGGACCTGAACTTCACGGTTAACGTTGTAGTTGCGCCGACACTACGCGAGGGCGAGGGGCTCGCGATGAGTTCGCGCAATCGCTATCTGAGTTCGTTTCAGAAAACCGATGCATTGGTGATCAGCCAGGCGCTGACGATGGCGCACAACATGGTCGAGCAGGGCGAGCGCCGCGCCGACCGCTTGATTGCGGAAGCGACCCATCTTCTCAGCCAGAAACGCCGCATCCGCGTCATCTACATCGCGGTGGTCGATCGCAATACCATGGAAAGTGTGCGCGAAGTTGTGCCGGGTGCGCACATGATGGCGATCGCGGCATGGGTCGACGAAGTGCGTTTGATCGATAACGTCGTTTTGTGAGATCTTACGACGTCCTCATCATCGGCAGCGGTATCGCTGGCCTGAGCTTCGCGCTGAAACTCGCGCAGCAAGGCCGGACCGTTGCGATCCTGACCAAGAAAACGCGCGCCGAATCGAACACGAATTATGCGCAGGGCGGCATCGCCGTCGTCACATCGCAGACGGACGACTTCGACTCGCACGTGCGCGACACGCTCGTGGCGGGCGATGGCCTCTGCGACGAGAAGGTGGTGCGCGAAATCGTCAGCGACGGGCCCGCCCGCGTGAAAGAGCTGATCGATCTCGGGCTGAAATTTTCCCGCGACGAATCGGGCGCTTACGATCTGGGCCGCGAAGGCGGGCACAGCGCGCGGCGCATCTTGCACGTTAAAGACATGACGGGAAAGGCCATCGAGGCCGCGCTGCTCAAGGCGATCAGCCAGAATCCCAAGATCGCGCTGTTCGAGCATTTTTTCGCTGTGGACCTGATCACGAGCGCGAAACTTCGTTCGGTGAAAGGACCGAATCGCATCGTGGGTCTGCATGCTCTCGACGTGCGGGACAATCGGGTGGTCACGATTGCTGCGCCGGTTGTCGTGCTTTCGACGGGTGGCGCTGGCCAGGTTTACCTCTATACGACGAATCCGGACATCGCGACCGGTGATGGCATCGCGATGGCGTATCGCGCCGGTGTGGAAGTGCGAAACATGGAGTTCATCCAGTTTCACCCGACCGCGTTGTATTCACTTTCTGGAGCACGATTCCTGATCAGCGAAGCGGTGCGCGGGGAAGGCGCGATTTTGCGCAATGCCGCGGGTGTCGCGTTCATGCGCGGTTACCACGAGCTGGCTGATCTGGCGCCGCGCGACATCGTGGCGCGGGCGATCGATTCGGAGATGAAGAAGTCGGGCTCGCCGCACGTCTGGCTCGACATCACCCATCGCAACGACGCGTTTCTGCGCGAGCGTTTTCCGCAAATTTATCAGACCTGCAAGAAGCTCGGGATCAACATCGCGAAGGACATGATTCCGGTGGTGCCGGCGGCGCATTATACCTGCGGCGGCGTGGCTACGAATTTGTCGGCCGAGACGGAGTTGCCTGGGCTGTACGCTTGCGGGGAAGTGGCGTGCACCGGTTTGCATGGAGCGAATCGACTCGCCAGCAACTCGCTGCTCGAAGCCGTCGTGATGGCGCATCGTGGCGCGGAGTCGGTGGCCCGATACATCGGCAAGCTGGGCAAAACGCATGCGCCGGTGATCCCGCCGTGGAAAGATCTTGGCGGTGGCGACATCGACGAACGCGTGGTCATCTCGCACAACTGGGATGAGCTGCGGCGGACGATGTGGGACTACGTCAGTATCATCCGCACCCGGAAACGCCTCGAGCGCGCGCACACGCGCTTGGCGAATCTCTCGAAGGAGATCCACGATTACTATTGGAACTTCTCGGTGGATCCGCGGCTGCTCGAGCTGCGAAATCTTTCTCAGGTCGCGGAGCTCATCGTCGCCTGTGCGTTGCAGCGCAAGGAAAGCCGCGGACTCCACGCGATCACCGATTATCCAAAAAAGCTGAAAGTCGCCCGCGACTCGAAGCTGCGGAAAAACGACTGAGATTTTGCCCACGAATCCATTTGCGTTTCGCCGTTGAACGACGAGGTCGGATTTAGCCGCAAGGAAGCACAAAAAACGCAAAGAGGATTTTGGGTCGGCGGCGTCGCTCGAAGTTTCTGCTCCCTAATGCGGTTTGGGTATTGGTTTGTAACTCCAAACCAAATACCTGACCGCGGCCGAGCGACGAATGTCTGAGCCGCGTCGGCAGAGAAAAATCCTCTTTGCGACTTTTGAGCCTCTTCGCGGCTAAAAAATTAAGCGCGCTCAGCGCCAGTGGCCTTGGATGAGGACCCAGCCGTGGCCGCGGCGTTCATAGTGTGGTTGAACCCAGACCACGTGACCGCGCGGAGGCAGCATCCAGCGACCGGGAACCCAAACGTATCCACGGCCTCGATACGCCCAATATCCGGCGACCCAGACATGGCGACGCGAGGGGCGCACGGTGATGATTTCTTCGCGAATTGGCGGCGGTGCGGCTTCGATCACGACTTCGCCTGAATTCGCTGCGACGACTGGCGGCGGCGTGCTGGGTTGCGCGACAACGACCGGTGGCGGAGCTGGTCGTTCCACGACGACCGTGCGCGTGCGAACCGGTTCAGCCGCGCAACCGGTCAGGCCGGCGAGCCCGGCCGCAGTCGCGACAAGAGCGATGCGATGAAAATTTTGCAGAGCAGATGAGGTCGATTTCATGATAGAGAAAGCGTTCAGGGGCTAGTTGACGCGCGATCTCTGCGGCGGTTTCACCGCACCGCCTAAGCGCCTCTCTCCGAGACAAAAAGCTGATTCGACCGTCTGCGTGGCTTCGCGATGGTCACCGCCAACTTAGTCCGGCAACGAAATGCTCTGACGTTCCGGATTGGCGTTTCGGCGAAAGAAAAGCGCGGTGTGCCCGACAGCGCCGACACACACGCAGCGGCCTTGGTCTGCGATGGTTTCACAGAGGGTGGCGCGCTCGTCTCGATCCGCGCCGAGGAAGCGAATTTTGATCAATTCGTCGCCATTCAAGCAGCGTTGAAGCTCCTTGTAGAACTCTGGCGTGAGACCGCTTTTTCCGACCTTCAGCGTTGGGTCGAGACGTTGGCCTAGGCCGCGAAGATAGGTTTTCTGCGCGCCGGTGAGTGGGAAGTCGTACATGTTTTATCAAAAAGTATTGAGCGGAAGTTCGCGCCATTGCCCGACCGGAATGTTGGCGACATCGAGTTCGCCGAAACGAAGCCGGTGCAGCGTCACGACGTGAAAACCCTGACTGGCGAACATGCGCCGCACCTGATGATAGCGGCCTTCAGTCATGACCAAGTCTGCCGTAGTTGAATCTACGATACGCAACTCGGCCGGCGCGCACGGCTCTTTTTCGCCCTCGAGCAGCAGCGTGCCGGCGGCGAAGATGCCGGCCAACTCCGGTGCGAGCGCGCGATCGACCGTCGCACGATAAAGCTTCGGCACTTTGTGTTTCGGCGAAGTCAGGCGGTGGACCAGCGCCGTTTGGTCGGTCAGGAGCAGGGCGCCGCTCGTGTCTTTGTCGAGCCGGCCCACCGTCGTGATGGCAGGATTTCGTCGGCGCCACCGGTCAGGCAGCAGGTCGTACACGCTCGGTCCTTCCCGCAGATCGTGAGAGCAGACAAGGCCGAGCGGCTTGTTCAACAAGAGCAGCAGGCCATCCGGGTGGTCGAGCGGTTCACCGTCCACGCGGACAGATTCGGCTTTCACGCGCTGGCCAGGATCATCGGCCTCTTCGCCGTCGATGGTGACCTGCCCCGCTGCCATCCATTCGCGCGCTTCACGCCGCGAACAATAACCCAGATTCGAAAGCCACTGATCAAGGCGACGCATGCTTTGCTGGTGAGGTTTGTGCACGCATCATGAGAAGCGACATGAATTTCGAAACCGGTTGCCCACGAATCACACGAAGTACACGAAATCATAATACCGTTTTCCCACAGAATTCACGGAAAGCACGGAAACGAAAATACCTTCTGTCATTCCGTGGAAAATGGGTCCTTCCGTGTTTTCCGTGTATTCCGTGGGAAATTGGTTTGGTTTCGTGACCTTCGTGTGATTCGTGGGCTAATACTGATTGGTAATTAGCGAGCGGAGGGATTCCCTCGGAATTTTGTCTCGGCAAGCTCCACGGCATTTGGAATGCCTTAACAGTACCCAACCTAACGATTATGGCCCTTTGGGAATATAAAGTTATCACGAGCGGTCAGCACGGCTTTGCTTCGCCGGCGTTGCTCGAGACGCATCTCAACACACTCGGTAAGGACGAGTGGGAGATCATTCATTTTCAGACTCTTCCGAACAATCCGCTGGCTTTTCATGGCCTTGCGCGACGTTCGACGATGCGCGACTGGACGCCGCCTCCAGAGGCTGCCGTGCAGTCTCCGCCGCGACCGGCGCCTGAGCCCATCATCCAGCGTGCGGCGCCGGCGCCTTCCGCGGTGAAGCCGGAAATCGACGCGCCGATCACCCGGCCGGAAGAAAAAACCGAGGCCGCTCCGCCGGTGCGCGAAGAAACCCTGCGGCCGATGCGAGATACGGAACGCGATCTCGATCCCGACGCCGAAGACGAGGAGGACGATTGGGACAACTGGGAGGAAGACGAAGACGATCTGCCGACCTTGTTCGAGGCGCTCAAACCGCACATGCGCCGCAATCAAAAGGGGCCCGGCATGTCCGTCGCGGTCGATTATCTCGCCAAGCGCTGGGAGCAACGCGAAGCCGATCTCGTCGGCGCGTTGAAGGAGTGCGGTTTCACCATTCCCGAGACAGAAGAATCCGATCCGGACTACTTCGAATTCGAAGGGGATCTTTACTGGGTGAACCGCAACACCCGCGGGCAACTTTTCATCAACACGCGCGAAAAGCCGCGCCCGGTCTTCCGTACGGCGCAGGCGAAGAAACTCGATCCGAACGACCCCGCGACGGCTGAACTCACGGCTGAACGCGCCACGGAAAAAGCCGAGATCGAAAAGCGCAAAGCGGAACGCGCCGAGCGCGCGGAGCGCCAGGCGGCGCACGAAGCTGCAAAGGCCGCCGCGGCCGCTGCCAAGGAAAAGGGCCCGGCGATTTCCGATCAGGAGGGCGGCGAACCGGTGAACAAAGAAAACGCGCAGCCCGTCTCGAACGAACCGCCGCAACCATTGCCCACGGGTGAAGCGCTGCTCGATCGCATTCGGCCGC
Organism: Opitutaceae bacterium; assembly: GCA_035765635.1. Taxonomy (GTDB): domain Bacteria; phylum Verrucomicrobiota; class Verrucomicrobiia; order Opitutales; family Opitutaceae; genus EW11. The sequence goes on along the minus strand of DASTWZ010000003.1, from coordinate 245,858 downwards.
TGATGCGGCGGAATCGCCGCGGCCCCGGATATTCGGGCAGCGTCGGATTTCTCGCTCGCGCTCTGCGCAGTTCGGAGGCCGATCTCGTCGCGGGTCTCGCGGCACTGGGCTTGAATGTCCCTGCGGCGGCGTCCGACAAACCGGTGAATGTTGAAATCGGCCCCGGCATTTACTGGATGAACAAGGACAGCCGCGGCGGCGTGTGGATCAATGGCCGCGAGAAACGTGAAGGCGCCGGCAAACCTAACGGCAATGGTGAGCCACGCGAAGGTGCGGCGGCGGAAAACGCCGGCGAACCCGTCCCGCCGATGATGCAAAAGGATCCCGCAGTGTCGGAGCTTCCGCCTCGCGAAATCGTGCCGCAGACCGCGGAGGTTTCCGGTGAGGTTAAGCCAGAAGAAACCAAGCCCCGGGAAACAGCGAAGCCGGAAGCCGCTGCCGACCAGCCCGTCGAAGGCGCAGCGCCGCAGACCGCGGAAGTTAGCGAGGCTCCCAAAGCAAAAGCCGCCGAAGACGGCGGCAGAAGCGACGACAGCAAAGTTTCCGAGGGTGAATCCGCGAAAGCCGAGGAATCTGCCACGGGCACCGCCGAATCCACGGAAAAGAAAGAGGCCGGCGCAGCGGAAGGCGAAGAAGAAGCCGCCAAGCCCGCGAAGGCCAAAACCCCGCGTCGCACCGCAAGCCGCCCGCGCACGCGCAAGGCAAAAGCGGATGCGGAGACGTCGGACACCACGCCGGTGACTCCCGAGAATCCGACGGTGCCCGAATCTGAAACCGCCAAGACCGACGACGTGCCGAAGGAGTCTTCCTGAAGTTTTGCGTCACGAATTTTTTCCCACGGAATGCACGGAAAACACGGAAGAAAATAAAAGCATTCTGAGTCAGGTCAGCTCTTCAGAATGCAGAAACTTCCGTGTATTCCTTGGGAAATTTCCGTTTCCGTTTTGGTGTTCGTGTGATTCGTGGGCGCTTCCGCCGCCTGCGAACAAGTTGTCGGTAATTCGCGTTTGATTTTAGGGGAGGCCAGGTCGACGGTTGGGCCATGTCGAAGCCATGGAAGACATCTTCACTGGAAAAAAAACCTGCATCCGTGGTGGAGCCCTGCCTAGCGACGAAGAATGCTTCGCTCTTCAGAGTGATCACAAGCGGCGATTGGCATCGCTTGCTCAGCTCAGCGCGGCAGCGTCGCGCGTTGGCATCGGAACGGATCCCGACGACGATCTCGTCCTCTGGGCAGAAGACGAGCTGAGTTTGCTGCAGTCGGCGGACGATTTGTGGTCCGCGTTGGCCACCGCGCTCGTTGATTTTAGGCGCCTGACTCCGATATGGCCGCTGGAGACCTTCGGTTTTGTCGAAGATGAGGAGGGACTTTTCAGTGAGGTGAACAGCAGGCTCCGTTTAATTGGCGGAGGCGTCGAGGCCTCCGCTTTCGAAGCGGAGGATCATTCCATCTACAAATTCTATTGGCCGCGCGAAAACGGTTGGATTGGACACAGCTTCAGTTTCACGCGTGGCGATGATGTCTTGATCGAGGCGGTCCCGCGGCTGGGAACTTATCGCGATCTGTTCGAAAAAATCTTCCTCGTGGGCGCAGTGGGCGGCATGCCGACGGAATTTGTCGGAGTCTCACCGGAAGGCGCAGTAATAGTGAAGCAGCCTCTCGGCGAAAAAATCCCAGAAGGGAGCGACGTCACGCGGTTGATTCCTGAAACGCTTATTGGAATTCCCGCCCGGTTTTTGCGTGCCCATCGAGACCATCCGCGACTGTTTTTCTATGATGAGCGTGCGTGGCTAGTTGCTGATACTCACGAAAAGAACCTGGTCAGAGATGTGCTTGGGAATGTGCGTACCATCGACCTGCTCGCCGCGCCGTGGCCGCATACGATTTCTTCGGCTGAGCCGCTCTTGGTCGATTGGCTGACGCGTGCCGCGCTGGATCCCGCCGCGCCGTTGCTCAAGCCCGTCGCGGACGACGAGCTGTGAGGATCTGCCGGTTTTTATCGGCTCTTTTTAGCCGCAAAGAGGCGCGAAAATACGCAATGAGGATTTTTTGGCCGCCGAGTTCCTCAGACATTCGAATCCCGCTGAGCGGATCGAGGTATTGGTTTGGAGTTACAAACCAAAATCCAATCCGCGGCTGGGACATGGATGCCTGAGCGGCGAAAGATCACTCCAAATCCTCTTTGCGTATTTTCGCGCCTCTTTGCGGCTAAAAATAAATCAGAATAACCGCCCAGCCACGACGCCGACGGCTGTGATCGGGCCTTGATCGGACATGCCGTCGACGGCGCGATCGACTTTGCGCATCGTCGATTGGGCGTCGCGGATGAGGTTATCGTTCGTGATCAGTTGGCCGAAGGTGCTGTTCGGGTTGTTCAACTTATCTGAAACCTCGCGCAGATTCTTCGTGATGTACTTCAAGTTCGACCCGGTCTCCTCGTCATAAATCAAGGTGCCGATGGTGCCCTTGCCGCTCTTGATCTGGTCGATGATGCCCTGCGTGTTGCTGACGAAAAGCTTTGTCTGATCAGCCGCGCCACGGATCTCCGCCAAAGTGGAGGTGAGCTCATTGTAGGCGGAAGGGTCGTTGACCAACTTGCCGATGGTGCCTTCGCCATCGCGAATCTTGCCGGTGATCGTCTCGAGATTGGTCATTGTATTCGAAATCTTGCTACTGTTCTCCGTGACCATCCGATCGATCTTTTGAAAGAGACCGCCCTGACCATCGGCTCCGGGCCCGAGGGCCTGGCCGATTTGGCCGAGAGCGCCCTTCAAATCCTGTCCGAGACTTCCCAGGTCGGACATGATCTGGTTCAGGTCGGCGGCGTCTTTGGTCTGCAACGTTCCGCCAAGCGCGACGGTGCCGCGCTCGGCATGACCGAGGGTGAGCGAGATGTAGTTCGTGCCGATCAGGCCGGCCATCGAGATCGTGGCGAGCGCGTCGGACGGGATTTTTATTTCCGGATTGATGTTCAACACCGCTTCGGCGCGCCCGTTGGCCAGACGCGTCTTGTCGACCGTGCCGATTTTCACGCCGGCCATGCGCACCTCGTCGCCCTGCTTCAACTCCTTCAACGTGCTAAACGGGGCGAGGACTTCGTAGCCCTTTTTTTTGTCGAAGCGACCATTGTGCAGGGCCTCGAAGGTCACCCAGACCAGGGCGAGACCGATGAGAAAAAACAGACCGACGCGGGCTGTCATTTGGGTGTGGTTCATGTTGCCTCCAGTTGTAAGTAGCGGGGATTTTTCAAATCTATCTTCGGATTCAGGAAATCGAGGATCGCCGGCTCCGTGCTCTGCTTGAGTTCAGCGGGCGTGCCGACGAATAGGAGCTGGCCGCGCATGAGAATCGCGATGCGGTCGGCGATAGTGAGAGCGAGGTCTCGGTCGTGGGAGACGACGACGCTGGTGACGCGGAATTCGTTTTTGAGCGTCGCGATGATTTCCGTGATCGTCGCGGACATCACCGGATCGAGTTCGGACGTTGGCTCGTCGTAGAGCAAAAGCTGCGGCTCCATCACGAGCGCGCGCGCGATGGCCACGCGTTTTTTCATGCCGCCGGAGAGTTCCGACGGAAATTTTTTCGCGGCTTTCTCGAGGGAAAGAATGCGCAAGGCGCGGAGCACGCGGTCGCGGATTTCCTTTTTTCCGGCGAGCCGGTGTTCCATCGGATAAAGCGCGAGATTGTCGTAGACGGAAAGTGAGTTGAAGAGCGCGCCAGCTTGGAAAACGAGCGCCAGAGCAAAGCGGTCCCGCGTGTCGGGAACGGCCGGATCGTAGCCCTCGACTTTGACGGTGCCGGAGGTCGGCAGATCGAGGCCGGCGATTTGGCGGAGCAGCACGCTCTTGCCGGAGCCACTGGGGCCCATGATGACGAAGATCTCGCCTGGTTTGATCGAGAGCGTGATGTCGCGCAGGACGTGCTGCGTGTCGAAATTTTTCGTGAGTGAGGAGATCTCGACGCCGACCGGATTTTTATCACTGCCGGTGCGCTCTTTGATGATGGCTTTTTTCATCAGGCTTGGGCTTTCGTGATGAAGTAATCGAGGACCAGGATGGTGATGAGGGAGAGCACGACGGAGCGAGTGACGGCCTGGCCGATTTCGCGCGGGCCGCCCTTGGTGCGCAGCCCGGTATTGCAGGCGATCAGAATTACGCAGAAGCCGAAGATTTCTGCCTTCACGAGACCGTCCCAGAGTTTATGGACCGTGAGGAATTGCTTCACGCTCGTGAAATACTCCGCCGGATCGACGCTGATAAATTGAACGTAATAGCAGATCACTGCGCCGCCCAGCCAGCCGATGACGATCGCGATCATCGTCAGCACGGGCATGTAGAAAAGCACGGCGAGCAAACGCGGGAGAACGAGGAAGCGTTCCGGCGGGATGTTCATCGTGATCAGGGCATCGACTTCCTGATACACTTTCATCGAGGCCAGTTCTGCGGTCGTGGCGGAGGCCACGCGGCCGGCGACGAGGATGGCCACCATGACCGGTCCGAGTTCGCGCACGAGCGACTCGCTGACGAGCGTCCCGATGATTTGTTTCATCCCGAAACTTTGCAGGGTGATGCCGGCTTGAAGGGCGAGCACCGCGCCGATGAAGAAGCTCAGGATGGAGATGATCGGGAGTGAACTGTAGCCGCCGAAAAACATCTGTTCGACCAGACGCTTGAGAATGCGTGGCGCCGTGGGCAGCGAGGCGAAGGAGCGGAGCGCGAGTTCGATCGCGCTGCCCACGCCTTCGAAGATGAGGTTGAGCTTTTTCATGGTGCGGGCGCCGCGGTTGGAGGAGGTGGCGCGCTTGGGCCTTTGAAGTCGAAAAAGGAAAAATGCCAGCGGTGTTCGGCGTCGCGTTGCCAGGCTACGAGACCATTGCCCAGGGTGAAACGTTTCCAGTCTCTCGCGGATTGTCGGCTGAAAAGCGGCCCCACGTGAACTTCGCTGCGCTGCGGCGAGCGGCGCACCGTGATGAAGTTCCAGAGAACGGAGTGCTCCGTGCGCTGGGGATTCGGGCGGTTGTAGCGGTAAAGCGCGAAGAGCGGGGTGTAGTTGAGCCGCATCGTTTCGTTGCTCGGAAAAAAGACCTCGAGAGGGCTGAGCGCCTGGATTTGTTTCTGGCCGGCGCCGTTGTCCCAGATGGTGAGGAACGGCCAATAATGGGTTTTATGCGCGCTCGGTAGTGCCGGATTGGATACGCTGTGCTGGGTCTCGTCGTTGTAGATGAAATAGAGGAACTGCCGTTTCGTGCGGTGAATCGGCGCATCGGTCCAATCCAGTTTGCGCCAGAACGGCCAGAGGATCCACGTCTTCTCCGTGCCCTTGATGATCGAGTGCGTGTAGAACGGACCCCAGCGGTTCACGTAACGATCGGTGCCGCGACCCTGGACGAAAAAAGGCCACGCGTAGTTGGTTTGATGATACACGTAAGGGGCAGTGCGATCGCTGTAGCCGAAGAACGGCCACAGGTAGGTTTCGCTGTGAGAATCCGCGTCGCGCGACATCGCGTAGAACGGCAGGAAGCCTGCGCGCAGGGTCGGCACGGGTAAGGCCAGGTCGGTTTCGCGGCGGTAGATCAGAGGCCAGAGATAGAATTGCTCGCGGTAGACGCCGTCCTTGTGGCGCGTGCCGAAGAGCGGCCAAAGGTCGAAGCCGTGATTGCCCTGGCCGCGCATGGTTTTGATGAACGGCCACGGCGTCGTGTAGGTGTCGACGCCGTTTTTCTCGAAGCGCCCGTAGAGCGGAAAAAAGAACCAGCTTATGCGATCGTCGCCAAAGCGCTGTTTCACCTCGCCGAAGAGCGGCATGACGGCGTGGTAGGATGACTCCGGATTTCCCGTGTCGCGCGAAAAATAAAACGGCCAGAGATCGAAGCCGCGCTGCGTTTTCGACTCCTTGGATGTTTTGCCCGAGTAGTGATTGATCAGGGAAAAAACGCTCCAGCGATAGCCGTCGACCGCGCGCCTGTATGAGAAAAGCGGATACAGGAAATGGGCTTCCTGCACGGTGTCGCCGGCCTGGCTGTTGACCGACTCCAGATAAAACGGCCGAAACCCTCGCGCGCGGTCGCCGCCGTTGAAACTCGCGGGATCGATCGGTTGGGAAAAAAACAGCGGACCCGCGGCCGACCAGCGCAGCTTCGCGGCTGAGTCGTCGAAGCCGCTTTCGACGAAGAAAGGCCAGATGTTCACCTCTTCTGCTCTCGAAGCGGTTCCGCCATGGGCGATCGGCGCGCACGCCGCGAAGGCGAGTGACGTCAATGAAGCGAGAGCGCGGCGCATAGTTTGCAGGGCGAAACGTGAGGACACGATCCAGCGCCTCGCGAAGTCCGGAGAAGTCGGAAACCGGACCTGGGCGCGAGGATCGTTAGGCGCCTAACCAAAAGCGCGCGGAGAATCGTAGCAATGGCTAAATCGCTGGCGGCAAACACCGAGTGAAGTTGGGGCGGGCATTCGGGGGGCGTCATCAAGGCGATGAGTGAGACGGAGGTGAATGGTCCACTGTTCCGTGGGGCATCGCCGACCAAAAGGAAGGAGACGCAGCCACTGTCTGGAGGGCGATCTTACCCTTGCTCGAGGGCGCGCGGCCCTAAAAGGTGAGAAGCTATGCCACATGATTTTGAGTGGTTTGCCGGCTTGGCTATCGCGACAATTTTACTGCGCCGGAATTTGCGGATGCATGGAGGGGCGCGATGAGAATCAGTGGAGGCCGCGCCCGTGGCATTCCGTTGCGAGTGCCGAAAGGCGACGCCGTCAGGCCTGCGACAGACGGGATGCGTCAGGCGGTTTTTTCCAGCGTCGCGGCACGCGTGGAAGGCGGGTGCTTTTTGGATCTGTTTGCCGGCAGCGGGGCCTACGGACTCGAGGCGTTGAGTCGCGGCGCGGCTGGCGGCGTTTTCGTGGAGAAGAACGCGAAGGCGATTGGTTGTTTGCGGGCAAATATCGCGAGCGTGTGCAAGAGCCTTGGCTGCGACGAAGCGGTGGTTCGAGTGGACCAGGGCGATGCGTTGAAACCGCGCGTGTTCGATGAGGCGACGCGGCCCGGGTTGGTTTTTGTCGATCCGCCCTACGAGATCATCGAGTCGGTGGCGCCCGCGCTTTTTGCCATGTTGAGCGAGACGCTCGCGGAGAAAGCGGATCCCGTGATCGTTTTCGAGATGCCGGGAGAAATCACGTTGGCGCCCGAAGGCTGGACGGCGGTGCGTCGGCTCGGGAAAGGCGTGCGCCAGCCCACGGTGGTGTTTTTTCGAAAGACCGTCGCGGTGGGCAAATAGCGCGTTTTCAAAAAACCTATAGCCGCAAAGAGGTACAAAAAGAGCAAAGAGGATTTGGATTTGCGACGTTGCTCGTAACGGCTCCTCCACAATTCGGTTGGGGCGGGTAATCTAATTTTCCCCACGAATCACACGAAGCACACGAATTCAGAAAACTACTCCACGGAACACGGAGAAGGCATTTTTAGTTTCCGAGTCCTCCGTGTATTCCGTGGGAAAAATACTTCGGTCGTTTCGTGTGCTTCGTGTGATTCGTGGGGGAAATTGGTTTGGGGTGTGGCTCCGCCGCGTTAGATGTGTCCGAGTTTCGCCTTGAGAATTGCCAGCGCGGCGACGACGGCGGTTTCGGTGCGCAGCACGCGCGGGCCGAGATGCGCGAGGGTGAAACCCTGTTGTCGCAGGGCGTGACGCTCTTCGGCGCTCCAGCCGCGTTCCCCGCCGATGGCGAGGGCGAGATCGGGCGGGGCGGAGGGGTTGTGTCCAGAAACTGAATACGCGAGCAGAGGCGTAGTGGCCTCGTAATTGTCGAGGGCGACGCGGCCCGTGGCGGAGGGCAGGGTGGCGACAACGGCGGAGAGGGATTTCGTCCAAGTGACCGTTGGCAATCGCGTGCAGAAAGCTTGTTCGGCGCCCGCGAGCAAGTGGCGCCGCCATTCGCCGGAACTCCACAAGGTGCTTTGCGCGTAGGACGGCTCGGAGCGTTCAGTTTGAATGAAGTGAAGCGAACTTACGCCGATCGCCGTCGCGTCCTGGAGAATTTTGCGCGCGGTTTGTGGGCGCGAGAGCCCCACGATCAACGTGATGGGATCGAGGGGCGGGGGAGGGAGACCCCAAGTGAACGAAAGGCGAAGGGCGTCGGGTGCGACCTCGACCAGCGTGCCTTTGCCGCGCGGCCCATCGACGATGCCGACGTCGAATGTTTCGCCGGGATTCCGGCGCAGGACGTCGAGAATATGAATCGCGCGCTGATCGCTGCGCGGGAGCGGTGAACCTGTTTCGTGCGGTTCGAAGAGAATCAGATTCACCGCGTGAATTTAGCGGAAGGCCGCGGCAGCGCGACCTCGTTTAGGCCAGGATTTTTTCGATCGCGGCCAGCTCTTCGGCGGAGAATGAAGGTGCGCGGGTCGCGGCGAGATTTTCTTCGATCTGGCTGACCTTGCTCGCGCCGATCAGGGCGGTTGTGACGGTCGGATCGCGCAGGACCCAGGCGAGAGCCATCTGGGCGAGGGATTGACCTCGGGTTTGGGCGATGACGTTGAGGGCGCGAATCTTGCCGAGACGTTCCTCGGTGATGTGTTCAGGTTTGAGGAAACGTGGGTCGCGGGCGGCGCGCGCATCGGCGGGGATGCCGTTGAGATACCGGCCGGTGAGCAGGCCCTGTGCGAGAGGGCAGAAGGGAATACAGCCGACGCCCTCGCGAGCCAGGACGGTGAGCAAACCCTGCTCGATCGTGCGATCGAACATGTGGTATTTCGGCTGATGGATGAGGAGAGGCGTGCCCAGTTTGCGGAGGATCTCGACGGCGCGGGCGGTCTGCTCGGGATTGTAGTTCGAGACGCCGGCGTAGAGGGCTTTGCCGGAGCGAACGATATGATCGAGCGCGCCCATGGTTTCCTCGAGCGGCGTGTTGGGGTCCCAGCGGTGATGATAGAAGATGTCGACGTACTCCAGGCCCATGCGTTTGAGGCTCTGGTCGAGACTCGACACGAGGTATTTGCGCGAGCCCCAATCGCCGTAGGGGCCGGCCCACATTTCGTACCCTGCTTTCGTGGAGATGATGAGCTCGTCGCGGAATTCGGCGAGATCGGTGCGCAGGATTTTGCCAAACGTGCGTTCGGCCGCGCCTGGTGGCGGGCCGTAGTTGTTGGCCAAGTCGAAGTGCGTGATGCCCAAATCGAACGCGCGCAGGACGAGGTTGCGGCAGTTTTGGTAGACTTCGGTTTCGCCGAAGTTGTGCCAGAGCCCGAGCGAGACGAGAGGGAGTTTCAGCCCGCTCCGCCCGCAACGGCGGTAGAGGGCGGGGTTGTCGTAGCGTTGTGGGGAAGGTTGATGCGGCATGAAAATGGAAATGTGGGGTCACGAACTCTTATTCCTCGCGAGCGAAGCGCGACTCAAACAGTTGAGAAAGCTTTATTGGACCGAAGGGTCAGAAACGGGAGTGAGGCTGGGGAGATCGGTCGCTGACGAGCTACCGAATTAGCCTTTGCTGTGGTGGGACGAGCGGCAGGACACTGTGGGTGCATGGCTGATGTTAGTTCGAGGAGCGCAAAGATTTTCGCTCAAAAACGTTTTCGAGAGAACGCCCGGCCGGAGGAGGATTTCAGGTATTTTTCGAACGCAAGAGCGCGCGTTTTGTTATCAAACGCCGCCGCAGTTCTGATCCGCCAAGGTCGGAATTTAGAAGTGTGTGGCACCTGACCCGCATTGTGCGCGGCAAGGCGATTGTGCAGCTCCGTAGTGAAGCCAACGTAGAACACTCCCGCTCGGCTCTCTGAAACCAGGATGTAAACGTACCAGAAATCTTTCATTTCGCTCTTCCACCCCCATCCTTCCCCTCTGCGCGAAGCGCGCTGTTGGCTTGCTCAGTTCCGTTTTCGCACTCCGTGCTACAACGAGACAAGCGTAACCTCAGACCTGTGAGTTCCGCCCAGTCCCTCCCAAAATTCTTACCCCCTCTGCGCGAAGCGCGCTGTCGGCTTGCCCAGTCGAAGCCTTCGGCATGCAACGAGTCCGCCTACGCTCTGCGAGCTTCGGCGAGACAGTCTTCGTCCGCGCTTCGCTTGGCGAAGACTGGCGAAGACTGGTGCGGCTGGACGGAATCGAACCGTCGACACCTGCTTGGAAGGCAGAGGTTTTACCATTAAACTACAGCCGCGGAAGTGGGCGAAGCTTCGCGGTTCGCTTTGACCGGTCAAGCTCTGCGTTTCAGAGCAGGCAGGCGCAGATAAATAGGGGATTTTTTACAGGTTCTAGATGGGAAAGGGTTTGCGAGCTTTTTCTGGGTCATGTGACCTACTGCGCATGGCTTTCATTACTTCCGCACCCGCGCGTCCCCAACAAACTTCTTCGGCGAAGGCGGCGCCACGTGCTGCGACCGCGAAAGCCAAGACCGGTTTTTTCGCCGCACAAAATTTGGCGAAGCAGAAGGCGTACGAGAAAAAGTCGCGCCGCTATAAACTGCCTCTGGCTGAGCTGGCTATGTTCACCCAGCAGCTCGCCTCGCTCCTGACCGCCGGTCTTCCACTCGTCCAATGTTTGGAAGCCCTGCAGGATCAGACGCAGGATCCCGTATTCAGAATCATAATACGCGACGTCCGCACGGACATTTCCTCGGGCACGTCTTTCTCGCAGGCGGTGAAAAAATTTCCGAACGCCTTCAATAACCTCTTCATCTCGATGATCGAAGCGGGCGAAGCTTCGGGTGCGCTCGCCGAAATTCTCTCGAAGTTGGCCAGCTACTTCGAGGCCTCGGTCAAGCTCAGCAAAAAAGTGAAATCGGCGATGGTGTACCCGATCGCCGTCATCGGTCTGGCTATCGTTTTGGTCAACGTCCTCCTCATCTTCGTTATTCCCGTATTCGCGGCGATGTTCGCGGATTTCGGCGCTAAGCTTCCGGCTCCGACTCAGCTGCTGATCGACGTGAGTAATTTCCTTCGCCATTACTTCTGGCTCGTGGGTCTGGTCGTCGCGGGAATTTGGTACGGCGTGAAAAAATATTGCGCGACTCCGGTGGGCCGTGCCCACAAAGACCGCCTCCTGGTCCGCGCTCCCATCTTCGGTCCGCTGATTCATAAAATTGCCCTCGCGCGTTTTTGCCGCACGTATGCGACGCTGATCAAATCTGGCGTCCCGATCTTGCGCACATTGGAAATTACTTCGGCGGCGAGCGGGAAAGTGCAGATCGAGGAAGCGTGCTCTGCGATTGCCCGCCGCGTGAGCGAGGGTGGTCAAGTCTCGGAAGTCCTTGGAGAAAATACGTTCTTCCCGCCCACCGTCCGCCACATGGTGAAAGCCGGTGAAGCAACCGGTAACGTAGATGGCATGATGTCGAAGGTGGCTGATTTCTACGATACCGAGGCCGAGGCGATCACCGCGGCACTTACCTCACTGATCGAGCCCGTCCTGATCGTCTTTCTCGGCGTCGTGGTCGGCGGCATCGTCATGGCGATGTTCCTGCCAATCTTCCAACTTGGCGCTGTCGCCGGTGGCGTGAAGTAACAGCTCCACACCGCCGCTTGACCAACACACGCGTTGCATTTTCCGCGCGAGTTGAGGCAAACTGTCTGAATGCCTTCCGTTCTCATCGTTGATGATCTGCTCTCGATTCACGAGATGCTGGATGCGGTCATTCAGCCCACGGGTTTTTCGACGGGTTTCGCGACGGATGGCGAGAAGGCTCTAGCCCGCTACAAAGCGGAAAAGCCCGACCTCGTGCTGGCGGACATCGACATGAAGCCGATGGACGGCATCACGTTGCTCAAGCAACTGAAGCTCTTCGATCCGAACGCCGTCGTCATCATCATGACGGCCTACGCTTCGACCGAAAGCGCGATCCAGGCGCTCAAGTTCGGAGCCTTCGATTACCTCCAGAAACCGTTCCGGGTCGACGAACTCATCGCGACGCTCAAGCGCGGCCTCGACTACAAAAAGTTTTCCGCCGAACGCCAAAGCGCCCCGCCTTTTCCAATCGCGAAATCGGCCGACATCGAAGGCCGGCTCGTGGGCAGCAGCCCCAAGTTCAAGAAACTCATTCAGCAGATCAAAAAACTTTCGACCGTCCGCACGCCCGTTCTCCTGCAGGGCGAGGCCGGCACCGGCAAAGCCACGATCGCCGAGATCCTCCACGCCGCCGGACCCACCCCGGACGGCGCGCTCGTGCGAATCGACTGCTCCCTGAGTTCCGACGCGAATTTTCACGAGGGCCTGCTTGGCCAGAGCGGCACCGGCGGCACGTGGCTGCAGCAGGCCAAGGGCGGCACCCTGTTCCTGCAACATCTTCAGTCGCTTCCGCTGCCCATGCAGAAGGAACTCGTCAGCGTGTTGCGCGCGACCTCCCAAGGCTTCCGCCTGGTTTGCACCACGACGGAAGATCTCGAAAAGCTCACCGACGAAGGCCAATTCCACGACGAGCTCTTCTACCGCGTCGCATCGCTTCCCGTATTGCTTCCGCCACTACGCGAGCGCGCCGATGACATCCCGGCCTTGGTGAAACATTTTGCCTCGAAGTCGACCAATCCCCTCTTCGACGCCTCCCTCGTCGAATTCACCGACGATGCAATGGACGTGCTCAAGTCGTACTATTGGCCGGGCAACCTCACGGAGCTCCACCAAGTCGTTTCAAAAGTCGCCGCGACCGCCGAGTCGCGCGTCATCACCTCGCAGCAACTGCCGATGCGCCTGCGCGAGGTGAAAGACTGGCCGAACATGGCGGACTACCTCGCCGGCCAGCAGAAGCAGTACATCGACCTGGTCTTGCGAGCTTGCGACGACGATAAAGCCAAGGCCGCCAAGGTCCTCGGCATCGACGTTTCGAAGATCAAGTAACAGACCGGCAACGGTCGTTTGGGCGCGGCTGAGTTCGGCCTGTTTCCCGCTTGCGCAGGCGCAGGGCCGCCTCAACCCTGCGGGCGCTCACGTCCATGCCCAAACGCACCGATCTCAAATCCATCCTCATCATCGGCGCCGGTCCCATCGTGATCGGCCAGGCTTGCGAGTTCGACTACTCTGGAACCCAAGCGTGCAAAGCGCTGAAGGAAGAAGGCTATCGCGTCGTGCTGGTGAACTCGAATCCGGCCACGATCATGACGGATCCGGAGTTCGCGGACGTGACCTACATCGAGCCGCTCACCGTCGAAATTTTGGAAAAAATCATCGAGGCCGAGCGCCCTTCGGCCTTGCTGCCCACGCTGGGCGGACAGACCGCCCTCAATCTTTCGATGGACCTCCATCGCACCGGCGTCCTCGCAAAATACGGCGTCGAGATGATCGGCGCCAAACCGGAGGCGATTCACAAGGGCGAGGATCGCGAAGCGTTCAAGCAGGCGATGCTGAAGATCGGCCTCGACGTCGCGCGCTCACGCACCGTGAAAACCATGGAGGAAGCGCGTGGCGCAGCGGACGCGTTAGGTAATTTCCCGCTCATCATCCGGCCGTCGTTCACCCTCGGCGGTTCCGGCGGCGGCATCGCCTACAATCGCGAGGAATTCGAACGCATCGTCGCCAACGGTCTCGACCTTTCTCCAGTGCACGAAGTCCTCGTCGAGGAATGCCTTCTCGGCTGGAAAGAGTACGAGATGGAAGTGATGCGCGACCACAAGGATCAGTGCGTCGTCATCTGCTCGATCGAAAATTTCGATCCGATGGGCGTCCACACCGGTGACTCGATCACGGTCGCGCCGGCGATGACGCTGACCGACAAGGAATATCAAATCATGCGCGATGCGTCCTTCGCGGTGATTCGCGAGATCGGCGTCGAAACGGGTGGTTCGAATATTCAGTTTTCCGTCGATCCGGAGACCGGCCGCATGGTCGTGATCGAAATGAATCCGCGCGTCAGCCGCAGCTCCGCGCTGGCCTCGAAAGCCACAGGTTTTCCGATTGCCAAAATCGCGGCCAAACTCGCCGTGGGCTACACGCTCGACGAACTCCGCAACGATATCACGCGTCTCACGCCCGCGAGCTTCGAGCCGACGATCGATTACGTCGTTACGAAGATCCCGCGCTTCACGTTCGAAAAATTCCCCGACGCGGATCCGACCCTGACGTCGGCGATGAAATCCGTCGGCGAGGCGATGGCCATTGGCCGCACTTTCAAGGAATCGATGCAGAAGGCGCTGCGCTCGCTGGAAATCGGCGCGCGCGGTTTCGGCGGCGGTGGCAAACTCGGCGGCGACGAACTTCCCGAGGATAAAGTCATCAAGCAGAAGCTCGGCACGCCGAACTCCGAACGCATTTTCTACATCCGCTACGCGTTTCTCGCTGGCTACACCGACGAGCAGATTTTCGATCTGACCAAGATCGATCCGTGGTTCCTCCGTCAGCTTCGCGAAATTTTCGAGATGGAGCTGGAGTTGAAAAAGCAGTCTCTCGCCACGATCGACACGCTGCAGCTCCGCCGCGCGAAACAGTTTGGCTTCACCGATGTTCAGCTCGCGCATCTTTTGCGCAGCGACTTCGAAGCCGTTCGCGCCGAACGCAAGAAACGCGGCATTCAGACGACGTATCGATTGGTGGACACGTGCGCCGCGGAGTTCGAAGCGTTCACGCCGTATTATTATTCGAGCTACGGCGACGAGAATGAGGTGCTGCCGTCTACGAAACGGAAGATCATGATTCTCGGCGGCGGCCCGAACCGCATCGGCCAGGGCATCGAATTCGACTACTGTTGCGTGCACGCGAGTTTCGCTCTGCGCGAAATCGGCTTCGAAACCGTGATGGTGAATTCGAATCCGGAAACAGTCTCTACGGATTACGACACGAGCGATCGCCTCTACTTCGAGCCGCTCACGCTCGAGGACGTTCTCGAAATTTATCAGCAGGAAAAGTGCGAGGGCGCCATCGTCCAATTCGGCGGCCAAACCCCGCTCAATCTCGCCTCGGCCCTGAAGGCGCATGGCGTGAACATCATCGGCACCTCGCCGGAATCGATCGAGGCGGCCGAAGACCGTAAGCTTTTTGCCGCGATCCTGAACAAAGTCGGGCTCCGCCAGCCGGCCAATCGCACGGCGCTGAACGAAACCGAGGCGCTCGTTTTCGCGAAAGAAGTGGGCTTCCCCGTGCTGCTTCGTCCGTCCTTCGTCTTGGGCGGCCGCGGTATGTTCATCGTTTATAACGAAGAGGAATTCAAATCGGTCATTCGTCAGGCCTTCGACGCCATGCCGGGCAAGCCGGTGCTGATCGACAAGTTTCTCGAGGACGCGATCGAACTCGATGTCGATTGTATCAGCGATGGGGATACAAGTGTCATCGGCGGCATGCTCGAACATATCGAGTTTGCCGGCGTGCATTCAGGCGACGCCTCGATGGTCATGCCGCCGCACACGCTCGGCAAAGCCATGCTCCAGACCGTCCGCGAAGCGACGCATGCTCTCGCGCGCGAGCTCAACGTCGTCGGCCTGATGAACGTGCAGTTCGCCATCAAGGACAACCAGCTCTACGTCCTCGAAGTGAATCCGCGCGCCTCGCGCACGGTGCCGTTTGTCGCGAAAGCGATTGGCGTTCCGCTCGCCAAGCTCGCCGCGAAAATCATGACCGGGATGAAGCTGAAAGATCTCGGTTTCACGCGTGAGCAAACGCCGAAACACTGGTGCGTGAAGGAAGCGGTTTTCCCATTCGTGCGTTTCCCCGGCGCGACGATCACGCTTGGGCCGGAAATGCGTTCCACCGGCGAAGTCATGGGTCTCGACGAAGATCTCGGCATCGCTTTCGCCAAGGCCCAGGCCGCGGCCAAGCCGGGACTGCCGATCAAGGGCAACGTATTCCTTTCGGTCAAAGACGCGGACAAGAAACGCGCGGTTGAGCTCGCGAAGGAACTCTCCGCGCTGGGCTTCGAAATTTATTCGACGAGCGGCACGGCGCGCCTGCTCACCGATCACGGTGTGAAGGTGACAAAACTCTCGAAGATCGATGAAGGCCGCCCCACGGCGATCGACATGATCAAGAACAATGGCATCCAGCTCGTGATCAACACGCCGAGCGGCATGATTCCGCGAAAAGACGAAAATAAAATTCGTTCCGCGGCGTACGCTCACAACGTGTGCATCATGACGACGATGACCGGCGCGTTCGCCGCGCTGAACGGCATCAAGGCCCTGCGGAACAAACGCGTGGGCGTGAAGCCGATTCAGAAGTACATCGGCAACGTCCAGATGCTTTGAGCCTTTTGCGATGAGCGGTTCCGCTGAGTCGACGCTCGTTGCCTTGCTCCACGGTCCCGATCGCCCGGGACTCGTGGCTCAGGTCGCAGGTTATATTTTCGAGCAGGGCGGAAATATTCTTCACGCCGATCAACATCGCGATCGTGAAGCGGGCGTGTTTTTCCAGCGCGTCGAATGGGTCCCGCCGGCGCGAAGCCCTGAGCAGGACAAGACCTTCGCTGTCTTCGCCGCATCGCTCGGAATGAATGCTCAGATCGCGTGGTCCGACCATCGTCCTCGGGTGGCGATTTTCGTTTCGAAGTTCGATCACTGTTTTCACGACCTCGCGTTGCGATGGAAATCCGGCGAATACGCCTGCGACATCGTGCTCGTGATTTCGAATCATCGCGATCTGGAGCCGGTCGTGGCGAGCTACGGTCTGCCGTTTCATTTCGTTCCGATTTCGACGGCGACGAAATCTGCAGCCGAAGAGAAACAACTCGCGTTGCTCCGCGAGCACCGGGTGGAACTGGTCGTGTTGGCGCGCTACATGCAGATTTTATCCCCGGAATTTCTGCAGAATTTCGGGCGGCCCGTGATCAATATCCATCACTCGTTCCTGCCGGCATTCGCGGGTGGAAAACCTTACCATCAGGCGCATGAGCGCGGAGTGAAATTGATCGGTGCGACGGCCCACTACGCGACTCCGGTGCTGGATGATGGACCGATTATTCAGCAGGATGTGGTGCGCGTGACCCATCGCCAAAGTGTGGATGAACTCGTTCGGCGCGGCCGCGATCTGGAAAAATCCGTTCTCGCCCAGGCCGTGCGCTGGCACCTCGAAAACCGCGTGCTCGTCTACGGCAACAAGACCGTCGTTTTCGACTGAGAGCCTCGGCGCTTTCGATGCTGCCGCGCGGTTCGGCGGACCCCTGATTTCCTGCATTTACACGCCGCAGCCCTTTTGTTTTGTTGCGAGTTTACTCCCGATTTTTGCGCCCCGCGCGACTCTGTATCATGGCCAACTCCGCTCCTTCCGATCCCAACGTACCTGCCAAGACCCCCAAGGGATCTGAAGCTCCGTCGACTCCCGCCGAGCCGCCGTTTGAAGAGACGTTGCGTCAATTTTGGCAGAAGAACGCCAAGTCCATTTACGCAGTCTGCATCGTCGTTCTTTTGGCCATCATTGGCCGCGGAGGTTACGAATATTATCTGCGCCAGCAGGAAGCCGGCGTGGAGGCGGAATTCGCCGCCGCAACGTCGCCGGAAAAGATGAAGTCCTTCATCGCCGAGCATCCGAAGCACAGCCTGGCTGGCGTGGCTTCGTTGAACTTGGCGGACGCCGCGTATGCGAATTCCAACTACACGGACGCAATTGTGAACTATCAGCGTGCGGCCGAGATCTTCAAAACCGGCCCCTTTGCCGG
Organism: Opitutaceae bacterium; assembly: GCA_035765635.1. GTDB lineage: Bacteria > Verrucomicrobiota > Verrucomicrobiia > Opitutales > Opitutaceae > EW11. Next base: position 228,305 of record DASTWZ010000003.1, on the reverse strand, counting down.
ACGTGCGCGCTTGGGCGTGGCGATTTCGAAATTGAACGGCGGCAACAAGGCGGAAGGCGAGGAAGCGCTGAAACAGTTGGCCAATGACAATTCTCAACTGAAGCCCGTGCGCTCCGAAGCCGCGTACCACGCCGCCACCCTGGCGCTCGAAGCCGGTCGCACGGAGGACGCCGCGAAGTTCGCCGAACTCGCCACGACGGTCGATCAAACGGGCATCTGGGCCCAGCGCGCCATGATGTTGCGCGCCACGCTTCCCGCTCCGGCTGCGTCCGCAGCGGCGAATGACGCGACCATCAAATTACTCCCTTCCAAGCCCTGATTTGCTTCGCTGCGCGTCCGTTCTGTGGACCGCTGAATGACTGGGATTTCAGTGGTCGGGGCGGAGAGATTCGAACTCTCGACCTCCTGGTCCCAAACCAGGCGCTCTACCAGACTAAGCTACACCCCGACGAAAAAGCCGAACGCGAAAACGACCCGCCTTTGCAGAGGGTGTCAACGCAATCTCAACAACTTCTTCTGTCGCGGGTTTGTTCCAATCTCGGCTTGCTTAGAACTACGATTTTACCTAACCAACCACTTCCCAAAATTTCTCTTTCTTCATGGATACCATTTCTCGCGAGAACAACAGCATCCTGCCAATCGCAGGAGTCTTGGTCGGCGTACTTGCCCTCCTCCTTTCCGGCGTGGCGCTGATGAAGCTGTCGACCGCCAACCGCTCAATCGAGGGGCTGAAGGAGTCCATGACGAAAGTCGACTCGCTCGAAAGCGAAGTCCGCAACGCCTCGAACGCTGCAGATCAGGCGAAGTCCGCCGCCGATACCGCCAATCGCAACATCAGCTCGCTGCAAAGCTCGACGCAGAGCGCGTTCACCTCCGTTGCTGCTGAACTCACCGGCTTGAAGGGCGACATCGAGAAGATTCACGCGCCAAAGGGTGCCGCTGCCGCGAAGGGCGAAAAGGCCCAGGTCGTCGCGGGCGAAGGCGAATACATCATCAAATCCGGCGACACCGGCGCTAAGATTGCCCGTGCTCACGGTGCTTCGATCGAAGACCTCAAGTCCGTCAATCCAGGCGTCAACTGGAACGGCTTGAAGATCGGCCAGAAGATCAAGCTTCCGGTCAAGAAAGCTCCGAACACGTAACGAGCTCAGAATCTCATTCGACCTCCCGGAATCACACCGGGAGGTTTTTTTATGACCAACGGTCCCGTTTCTCGCTGGCAACGCCTCACTGAAAAAGTGGTGGCGGCTACGCGGATCTTCGAACTCACGAGCGTTTTGTTCCGGCATCCGGTTCGAAAGGTGGAAGGCGATTTTGTGGTCATCAAAGCGCCTGATTGGGTCAATGTCGTCGCGCTCACGCAGGACCGCCAGATGGTGTTGGTGAAACAATTCCGCTTTGGCATCGACGATATCTCGCTGGAAATTCCCGGCGGCATCATGGAGTTGGGGGAGGATCCCCTCCGCACCGCGCTGCGCGAACTCGAAGAGGAGACAGGCTACAGAGGAACCGGCGCGAGGCTGCTGGGCGTCGTTCATCCGAATCCCGCGATTCAAAGCAATCGCTGCCATCTCGTCTTCGTCGAAAACGTCGTCAAATCCAGCCAGCTCAATTGGGATCAGCACGAAGAACTCGAGGTTCTGACCGCCCCCGTCGATCGCGTCTATGAATGGGCTGCCGCCGGCAAAATCACGCACAGCCTGGTGCTCGACGCCCTGCTGCTTTTTATGCCGGTTTGGAAAGAACTTCAGGTTGAAAGCAGGCGGTCCGTTTGACTTGCTGGGCACCTTTTCGTTAGGTGCCTAACCACTTCGCAATGCCCATCACCGCCGCCTCAACACCGCTGTTCGCCAACGCTCCCGAATCCCTGGGCAAAGCTGCGGAAGATTTTCTGCCGGCCCCTCTCGAATCGGAGATCCGTAAGATTTACGAGCGCAGTCCTCTCTACACGACGCGCTTTCCTCTTCACGAGGAGCCGCTGCGCTGGTCGTGTTATCGCGAGATTCCAGCGCTTTCAAAATCCGAAATCGTCGAGCGCGGGCACAGCTCCTTCTTTGCCGATTATCAAGAGGTCGAGCGTGGCTTGCAGGACAAACGCTTCGAGTACGAGTCGACCTCTGGCACCACCGCGGGACCGATGACGGTCATCATGGAGGATGGCTGGTGGAATGCCCAAACCCTCCGCGCCTATCGCGCTCATCCGCTGCTCGCGCCGTTTGCCGATCGGCCGCATCGCAAATGCGTTTTGGCTCCGGTCGGGTGTTCGAGCAATCTCTGCCCCTACGAGGATCACCCGTTTCCTCACCGCTACTTCGACGGCACCGTTTACCTGAATCTCACCAGCGATCCCTTTGTTTTTCCAGAGGCGGAATGGGATCGCATCGTGCTCGAACTCCAAGCGGTGCAGCCGGAGATTCTCGAGGGTGAGCCGGTTTATCTGACCTTGCTCGCGCGCGCCGCAGCCAAGCGCCACGTGACGGTGCCAAGCATCAAGGTCGTCATCCTCACCTACGGCAAAGCCAGCCTGCAGCACTCACGCCGGATCGCCGAAGTTTTTCCCGCGCCGCAAGTCGATCTCTACGGCTCGACGGAGGCCGGCTACCTGTTCGTCGGCGAGGCGTTCAAGGACGACTCGCGAGTGATCGACGACAACGCGTTCATCGAGCTCACACCGTATCGAAATACCGAAGACGTTTTCCAAATCTACGTCACCACGCGCGACCGCCAGGCGATGCCGTTGCTGCGGTATCACACGGGCGACGTCGTGCGCCGCCTCCCGACGGGCTTCCGTCTTCTCGGCCGGGAGCGCGATCTCCATTTCCGGCCGGATGGCCAGATCGTTTCGCCATGGGAAATCGACCATGCGCTGCCAGACGACTTCGCCTGCTGGCACTATTCGCTCATTCAGACCGCGGATAACCGCTGGGACTTTCATTACGTGGCCGACCATTCGGCGGGCGCGAATGTCGAAACGGCGCTGGCCAATGTTTTCGGCCCGGGCGTGCGCGTGAATGCATTTCGCCGCCGCGTTATTGCGCCCGCGGCGAGCGGAAAATTCTCGCTCCTTAAACCGCTGACCAAGTAGTCGGCGTGATTTCACGCGAGGCAGGCGGGCGAGCGTCTTCTTCTCTGGCGGGTAAGGGAGACTAATAATCCGCGTCTTTATTGCATGAGAGCGGGCGCGCCCTTTACTTGGGCGGACAATTGCGTGTAACACGGCGCTGATATCGCGGGTGAACCGCTGTCGGCGCTCCGTTTAGCTTCGCCCCAATCGCATCTCGATGAAATCCGTCGGCTCTTTTTATCGCTCCTCCATCGGCCGCAAGTTTCTCATGGCCGTTACTGGACTCGTCCTGATCGGCTTCGTCATCGGACACCTGGTCGGCAACCTGCAGATCTTTTCTGCGCCGGACAAAATCAACGGCTACGCCGAATTCCTGCACAGCACGGGCGCGACGCTTTGGACGGTCCGCATTCTCCTCATCGTCTGCACGATCGTGCATGTGTGGGCGGCGATCTCGCTCACGCGCGACAATCAGCGCGCCCGTGGAGGACCGCGCTACACGGTGAAGCACACGATTCGCGCGACTCTTGCTTCACGCACCATGCGCCTCACTGGTTTCGTGGTCCTCGCGTTCGTCGTTTACCATCTGCTGCATTTCACGATCGGCGGCGTGGACGCGAACTTCAAAGAGAACCTCCCGCGCTACGTCCTCGAAAGCGATTACCACATTCTGGGCGTGAAGGTCGTCGACGCGAACACGCCGGTGCTCGATGTGCACACGATGATGGTGAAAGGTTTTCAGAACCCGATCGTGTCGATCTTCTACGTCATCGCGGTCGGCCTGCTGAGCTACCACATCGTTCATGGGCTCGACAGCATGTTCCAGACGCTCGGCCTGCGTAATACGAGTTGGTCTTCGGGGCTGCGGAAATTTTCCGTGCTCTTCGCGACGCTCTACTTTCTCGGCAATGCCGCCATTCCCGTTTCGATTTTGGCGGGCGCGGTGAAACAGCACCCGCCTTCCGCAGCGCAAGCCGTCACGGCTACGCTGCACACCAACTCCGTAGCGCGCTAATCGAGAATTTTCGCCATGGCCAAACTCGACTCAAAAATCCCCGCTGGTCCGCTCGCGGAAAAGTGGCGCAAGCACAAGACCGAGATCAAACTCGTCAACCCGGCCAACAAACGAAAATACGAGATCATCATCGTCGGCGCGGGCCTCGCCGGTTCCTCCGCCGCGGCGACGCTCGCGGAACTCGGTTACAAGGTTAAGAATTTCGTCTTCCACGACAGCCCGCGTCGCGCGCACTCGATCGCCGCGCAAGGCGGCATCAACGCCGCGAAGAATTATCAGAACGACGGCGACAGCGTGTATCGACTTTTCTATGACACGTTGAAGGGCGGCGATTATCGCTCCCGAGAAGCCAACGTCCATCGCCTCGCCGAAGTGTCCGTCAACATCATCGATCAATGCGTCGCGCAGGGCGTGCCGTTTGCCCGCGAGTATGGCGGTCTTCTGGCCAACCGTTCGTTCGGTGGCGCGCAGGTTTCCCGCACGTTCTACGCTCGCGGGCAGACGGGTCAGCAGCTCCTGCTCGGCGCGTATTCGGCGCTCTCGCGCATGATCGCTGCCGGCGGCGTGGAAATGCACACGCAGACGGAGATGCTCGATCTCGTCCTCGTGAATGGCCAGGCCAAGGGCATCATCACACGCGATCTCGTCACGGGAAAGATCGAGCGGCACTCGGGCGACGCTGTGATCCTGGCGACGGGCGGCTACGGCAATGTTTTCAATCTCTCGACTTACGCGCGCAATTCCAACGCCACCGCGATTTGGCGCGCCTACAAGCGCGGCGCGTGTTTTGCGAATCCGTGTTACACGCAGATTCATCCGACGTGCATTCCGGTGACCGGAGATTATCAGTCGAAGCTCACGCTGATGTCAGAGTCGTTGCGCAACGATGGTCGCATCTGGGTTCCGAAGAAGAAGGAAGATTGTCGCAAGGATCCGAACACGATTCCTGACGCGGACCGCGATTACTATCTCGAGCGGATGTATCCGAGTTTCGGTAACCTGGCTCCGCGCGACATCGCTTCACGCGCGGCGAAACGCGTGTGCGACGAAGGCCGCGGCGTCGGCGAGAGCGGGCTCGGCGTGTATTTGGATTTCAGCGACGCGATCAAGCGCCTCGGCGAAGCCGGCGTGCGCGAACGCTACGGCAACCTCTTCGACATCTATCACGAGATCACCGCTGAGAACGCTTACAAGACGCCGATGCGCATCTTCCCTGCGGTGCACTACACGATGGGCGGTCTCTGGGTGGATTATAATTTGATGAGCAACATCCCGGGACTCTTCGTGCTCGGCGAAGCGAACTTCTCGGATCACGGCGCGAATCGCCTCGGCGCGTCCGCGCTCATGCAGGGCCTGGCCGATGGGTATTTCGTGATTCCCTATACGATAGGCGACTATCTCGCGACGCAGAAGCCGGGCTCGCGGCCCTCGCCGGACGGCCCGGAATTCATGCAGGCCGAGCAGAATGTGCGTTCGATCACGGAGCGTTTGCTCAACACCAAGGGCAAGCAGACCGTGAGTTATTTCCATAAGAAGCTCGGACAAATTCTCTGGAAGGGCTGCGGCATGGCGCGCACGGCGGAGAGTTTGAAAGAGGCGCTCGCCGAGATTCCGAAGCTGCGTGAAGAATTCTGGCGCGACGTAACTGTCCCTGGCGCAGGAGACACGTTAAACCAGTCGCTCGAGCGCGCGGGTCGCGTGGCCGATTTTCTCGAACTCGGTGAGCTGCTATGCCTCGACGCGCTGACCCGCGAAGAGAGCTGCGGCAGCCATTTCCGCGAAGAGCACCAATATCCGGACGGCGAATGCAAACGCGACGACGAGAAGTTCGGGCATGTCGCCGCCTGGGAATTTCAAGGCGAGGGCAAACCCCCGCTGCGCAACGTCGAGCCGCTCGTCTACGAAGCGGTCAAGATGAGCGTGCGAAACTACAAGTAAGTTTTCGTGGCAGCTAAAGCACAACGTTCCGCTAGCGTCTCGATCGTTCCTTCCGAACGAATCTATGGGCGTGTGCTTCTGGTGCGGGGGCAAAAGGTGCTGCTCGATTCCGACTTAGCGGAGTTGTACGGCGTTGGCACGAAAGTATTGAATCAAGCGGTTCAGCGAAATCTCGATCGTTTTCCGGACGACTTCATGTTTCAGCTCAACACCAAAGAGCATGAAGCTCTTTTGAGGTCACAAGTTGTGACCTCAAATTCAGAGGAAGAATCCCGTTTGAAGTCACAAACTGTGACCTCAAACGCGCGCCGTGGTGGGCGCCGCACTTTGCCCTACGCCTTTACCGAACAAGGTATCGCAATGTTATCGAGCGTCCTACGCACACCGCGCGCGATTGCTGTTAACATCGAAATCATGCGCACATTCGTTCGTCTTCGGCAGATGATCGCGTCTCATGCCGATCTAGCCCGCAAGCTCAGCCAGCTTGAAAAAAAATATGACGCGCAATTCAAGGCCATCTTCGAGGCCATCCGCGAACTCATGACGCCAGTCGAAGAAGACGATGTCCCTGCCAAGGAAATGGGCTTTCACACCGCGCTCAACGGGAAGCCGTCCAAAAAATAACTTTCAACATGGTCGCCGAAAATTCTCAGAAACTGATCAGCGTCACTTTGCGCGTCTGGCGCCAGGCGAGTCCCACGACCCTCGGCCAGTTCAAAGATTATTCCGCCAAGGATCTGAATCCCAACATGTCGTTTCTCGAGATGTTGGATGTCGTGAACGACGCATTGTCGCTCAAGGGCGAGGATCCCATCGCGTTCGCCCATGACTGCCGCGAAGGCATCTGCGGCACGTGTTCGCTCACGATCAACGGCAAACCCCACGGGCCCGGTCATGGTGTGGCGACGTGCCAGGTTTACATGCGCGCGTTTTCCGACGGCGACATCATCGTCATCGAGCCATTCCGCGCCGCGGCATTTCCTCTGGTAAAAGACCTCGTCGTCGACCGCACGGCCTTCGACCGCATCATTCAGGCGGGTGGCTTTATCAGCATCCGTACGGGCGCTCCGGCCGACGCGAATGCGATTCCGATTCCGAAGGAAGACGCCGACTTGGCGATGGATGCGGCTGCCTGCATCAGTTGCGGCGCGTGCGTGGCGGCGTGCAAGAACGCCAGCGCAATGCTCTTCGTTGCCGCGAAAGTTTCCCAACTGGCACTGTTGCCGCAGGGACAGCCCGAGCGCGCCAGCCGCGTGTTGAACATGGTCACGACGATGGACGACGAAGGCTTCGGCACCTGCACGAACCAATACGAGTGCAGCGCGGTATGCCCGAAGAGCATCAGCCACGATTTCATCGCCCGCCTGAACCGTGAATACATCTCCGCGAGCTTCCGCGGCCGCTTCCGGGCAAACTCGGCGAACGCCAGCGGCGGCGCGGCTTGAGGGGTGTTTTCTTTTGGGATTTTTTTAGCCGCCAGAAGGCGCAGAAAACGCAAGAAGAGCGTAGGGCTGCTGGAAAAGCGGAGAAAATGCTGTTGGAGTAGAGCAGAGATGCTGGAATCCGTGTAACAACGGGCGTGATGTTCGTATGCATTCTGAAAGGTTCAGAATGTCCAGCGTACGACTGATTTTTGGGGGAGACGGCAAGGCGGTGCGATTCCTGAGCGCGGCTTTATTTTCTTTGTGCGCCTTCGTTGGCTTCGCGCGTGCCGACGACTCTGGCGCCGCAATGCCCGCGGACGACTCTCGCGCAGCGATGCGCTCCGAGCTGCCGGAGGGGATTTACGCGGAAATCGAGACCTCGCATGGCACGATGGTCGCCCAACTCTTCGCCGACAAAGCTCCCCTCACCGTCGGGAATTTCGTCGGTCTCGCCGAAGGCAAACTCGGACCCGAACCTGGGAAACCGTTTTATCAAAATCTCACCTTCCATCGCGTCGTGCCGGGTTTCGTGGTGCAGGGCGGCGATCCGACGGCCACAGGCGAGGGCGGGCCGGGATACAAAATTCCGGATGACCTAACGCTCGAATTGAGTCACGACGCGCCGGGAATTCTTTCGATGGCCAACGACGGACCCGATACGAATGGTTCGCAGTTCTTCATCACGCTCGGGCCAGCGGTGCGCCTCGACTTCCTGCACAGTGTTTTTGGCCGGATCATTCACGGAATTCAAAATCTGGAAGGCATCCGCGAAGGCGATCGCATGAACATTAAAATCCTGCGTGTCGGCTCCGCGGCGAAGGCGTTTCGAGCAGACGATAAAACGCAGCGTGAGCGCGTCGAACGCCTGCTACGCAATCGTTTCGATACCTCGGATCAGGTCTTCTTTTTCGATCCGAACAGCCTGCTCCCGCACGATCCGCCGCGGGCGAGATTGTACGACCAGCAACTGATGAATTTGGCACGCGTGACCGGAATTCGTCGTTGTATCCGCGTCGAAACTACGGCGGACGACCGCGAGGCCGTCGAACCGGTCGCGAATGGCGTGCTCGCGATTTACACGCAGTCATCCGATCGATGGACGATCCTCGATCGAACGATGATGCCGGGCCGCCGCGAGGGATATCTTCTCGGACTGGAGCGCGAGGCGCGAAGGCGCGCCGCAGCGTTTGCCGAGGGAAAACCTTCACCGCTTTCTCCGGACGATCAGCTTCGATGCGTGATCGATGGCATGGTGCAGGCCTATATCGCGGAGGCGCGACGGGCGAAGCACCTGGAGACTCGCTGAGGGAGTTTACGATCGACGACAAGTCGCACCTGAATCCGGGAGTCGGGAGTCGGAATCGAAGCCGGGCGTCTAAGCAGAAGACCGAAGCCGGGAGCCGACGCCCAAGGCGAACGGGTCGAGGCCCTGACTTATTGCCGGGCAAATGCTCGCTACTGTCTGAGAGTAGCGACGCGGATCACTTGCGCCGGCGAGCCGGGTGGATTGGACTTCCGGAAAATTTCATGCGCTCCTTTTTCTGGCTGCTGCTGCTCGGCGTTGTGCTCGCGACCATCGCGATCGTGGTGAGATCGGGGATTTTGGCGCGCCGGAATCCGGGGCAGCCGATCAACAGCGCGATGCGGCAGGCGATGGATGCGCCGCAATTGTCCCAGGAAGATGCAGCGCTGATCGACCGAAAGTTTTCCAACGCGCATCGGTTGCCCTCCGGCCTGATGTACATCGAGCGCGCTCCGGGCACTGGGGAAACTGCACATGCGGGCGCGCGGCTGACCGTGCAGTACGACGGCTACCTTCTCGATGGAACGAAGTTCGACAGCTCGCGCGACCGTGGCCGCCCGCTTGTTTTCAACCTTGGCATGGGCGAGGTGATCAAAGGTTGGGACGAGGCGTTCATGACGATGAAAAAAGGCGAGCGTCGCACGCTTATCGTCCCGTATTGGCTCGGCTATGGCGAAGCCGCGCGTGGACCGATTCCGGCGCACGCCACGCTCGTGTTCGAGGTGGAGCTGGTGGATATTCAGTAGCGGGGCGGCGGTGAGATTTTGATCATCCCAGCCGAGGCGGGGACGAGCGTAACGCTTGAAACGGAGCGTAGCGGTTCGAATCGGTTCGAAACGGTTCGAAAAGGAGCGCCGGCCTCCGGCCGGCAAATCTATTAAGAGTCCCGCAAAGCGGGACGCTATTTAGATTAGCCGGCTGGAGGGCCGGCGCTCCGTTAGCGGTTAGCGCTCCGCATGGGCAATCCCCTGAGCTCGCGGCAGTCCACGGTTCGTAGAGGTTATGAGGCATTTGCCCTTTGAAAATTTAAGCTGAAACGGCGCGAACGTTCGGTCGCACGGCGGGTCGGTGGAGCGTCCAGTTCGCGGTCGCTCGCGATATTGCCGCCTAACAATGGTGCCGTTCGCTTCCATTTTTGCCGAGTTGTACCTCCATGCTGCCGTTACGCAGACGGTCGGCGTTGGCTCGCTGCGCCTGCTGGCGGACACCGCGGTTGGGGTCGTGCTTTGGCTTTCCGCCATTGTGTTTTTCACGAGCGCCAGCCGGCTTCGTCCGCTGCCGCTTCGGCGGGGTTTGGGATTGAGCATTTTCTTCGGCGCGACGGCGACCATTCTCCTTTTGCGAGTTTATCGACTCTGGCCGTTCTCGGAATTCACCACGGGATTGTTCGAACTCTTCATCGCGATTGTCGGCGTGATCGGAGCGATTCTTTGGACTCGGCGTCCTCTCGAAATCCTCGAGCCGCTGAAGAGCGAGATGATCGACGGTCTTCGCCTCGAGTTGGAGAACAGCTTCGCCTCCCGCACGGCCGGGCTCGCCGCGAGCAATGAGGCGTTCGCCAAGGAAATTCGCCAACGCGAAGAAGCCGAAGCCGAGGTTCGCCGGCTCAATGCCTCGCTTCATGCGCGCATCAACGAGCTCCAGGCGCTGCTCGATCTTCTGCCGATCGGCATCGGGATCGCCCAAGACCCGGCGTGCCGCGAAATCCGCAGCAATAAAATCTTCGCCCAGCTCCTCGGCATTTCGCCAAAGCAGAACGCCTCGCTTTCTTCCTCACCGCTCGAGTTGCCTCCATTTCGCGTCGTGAAAGACGGCAAGGAAATCCCTCCGGAAGATCTGCCCATGCGCCGCGCCGCCCGCGAAAACCAGCCGATCTCGAATTTCGAGGAGACCATCGTGCGCCACGATGGCCGTGAAGTTCACGTAGTCGTCAATGCCGTGCCGCTGCGCGACGCGAACGGAGAAGTGCGAGGCTGCGTCGCCACGATGCAGGACGTTTCCGAGCAGCGCCAGGCCGTGCAGGAGCGGCTTGTATTCGAAAGAAGACTACAAGAAACGCAAAAGCTCGAAAGCCTCGGCATCCTCGCCGGAGGCATCGCGCACGATTTCAACAATCTGCTCACCGGGATCATCGGCAATGCCAGCATCGCCCGTCTCGAACTTCCCGAGGGCAATACGGCGGTGCGCGCCGCGCTGGACAGTCTCGAAAATTCCGCGATGCGCGCGGCTGATTTATGCAAACAGATGCTGGCCTACGCCGGCAAAGGGCGCTTCGTGGTCGAGCCATTGAGCCTCAGCCGCATCGTGCGCGAGACGAGCGATCTCCTCGGCATTTCGATCCTCCGAAAATCCGCGCTTCACTTGGAACTGGCCGAAGGGCTGCCCGCGATGCAGGGCGACGCCACGCAAATCCGCCAGGTGGTGATGAACCTCGTGATCAACGCCGCCGAGGCGATCGGCGACAAGGCCGGGCTCATAACGGTCCGCACCAGCTCGGTGTATGCGACTTCTGAATACCTGGAAGAGATGGCGCGCGACGAAAAGGTCGGCCCAGGAAATTTCGTCTGTCTCGAAGTTGTGGATACAGGGCCGGGAATGGATGGCGACACGCTGCTGCGCATTTTCGATCCGTTTTTCACGACGAAATTCACCGGCCGCGGACTTGGTCTCGCCGCGGTGTTGGGCATCGTGCGCGGCCATAAAGGCGCGATCAAAGCCTACAGCCAGATGGGCGGCGGCACGGCGTTGAAAATTCTTTTTCCCGCGCTAGACCAGGCTGCGACCCCTCCTGAATTGCTCATGCAGCCCACCGCCGAACGCCAGAACGCCGGATTGATTTTATTAGTCGACGATGAAGAAGCCGTGAGAAACGTCGCGGTGCGCGTGCTTCAGAAAGCGGGCTTCGATGTGCTGATTGCCGAGGATGGAGAGAAAGCGGTCGAAATGGTGCGCAGCCGCGGCAACTCCATTTCGACGGTGTTGCTCGATTTGACGATGCCTCGGATGGACGGCGAGGAAGCCTTTCGCCAAATGCGTGAAGCCAATCGCTCCATCCCCATCATCGTGATGAGCGGCTTCAGCGAGCAAGACACGGCAGCGCGTTTCGCTGGGCAGGGTCTCTCCGGCTTTGTCCCGAAGCCGTTCACGGGCGCGATGCTCGTGTCGAAGATTCAGGCTGTGATTGCGAAGGCAGACTGAAGAAAAACGCGGCGCCTTGGCCCGGGGTGGATGTTGCCCAGGTGCGGCCGCCGTGGCGTTGCACGATGCGTTTGACGTTGGCCAGGCCTACACCCGTGCCTTCGAAATCCGCCTCAGAGTGGAGGCGGCTGAAAACGCCGAACAGACGATCGACGTATTTCATGTCGAAGCCCACGCCGTTGTCTTTCACTTGGAAAACATTTTCTCCGTCCTGGTTTGAGACGGTGATCTCGATGCGTGAGGGATCGCTCTTTCGGCTGTATTTGGCGGCATTGCTGATGAGGTTCACCCAGACTTGCCGCAGCAAGCTCCGGTCTCCGAGCACGTGCGGAAGCGTTTGGATATTCCATTCGATTTTGCGGCCAGCCAGGTCGGGCGCCATGTCCGCGATCACTTCGCTCACGATTTCGTCCATGTTCACTTCGTCGCGCGCCATGTGGGCGCGGCCGATGCGTGAAAAGGAAAGCAGATCTTCGATCAACGCGCCCATCTTGCGCGTCGCTTTTTTGATCTGGTCGAGACGCTTGGCCTCTGACTCGTCGAGCTTCTGACGCGCCGTCTCGCTGAGCACGTCAACATAGCCTGAGATGTGACGGAGAGGGGCGTTGAGATCATGGGAAACGGAATACGAGAACGTTTCCAAGTCGGTGTTGGCGGTGACCAGATCCTGATTTCGCTCCTCGAGCGCGCGATTGAGCTTTTCGATTTCCGCGGCCGCGCGGGTGCGTTCGAGCAACTCGCACTCGAGCTTCTTTCGCATTTGAGCGAGTTCGATGAAAACGGAAACTTTGGCCGTGAGCACGGCTGGTTCGATCGGTTTCATCAAATAGTCCACCGCTCCCGCGGAGTAGCCTTTGAACATCATTTCCGAGCCGCGCACGGTGCCGGTCAGGAAAATGATGGGGATATGGCGGGAGCGTTCCCGTTCGCGGATAAGTTCGGCGAGTTCGATGCCAGTCAACCCGGGCATCTGCACATCGAGCAGAATCACGGCGAAATCCTGGTCGAGGAGCTGGCGAAGCGCTTCCGGGCCCGAAGTGGCCTTGACCAAATTTTGCCCGAGGCTTTCGAGAGTCGCCTCCAAAGCCACGAGATTGGAGGGTTCGTCGTCGACGAGCAAAAGGTTAACCGTGGGGTCTGTATCCATAAAAATATTACGCGGTGGTCAGGCGATCTTGCGGTAGATTTTTTCGTGGTGGTGCACGGTTTCGTAGGCGTAGTCGTAGCCGGAGTGGCGGATCGATTCGCTGCGGCCCAGCCCGAGGTAGCCGAACATCGCGAGGCTTTCGTGCAGCAGGCGGTGCGTGCGCAGCTGCAGCTTGCGATTGAAATAGATCATCACGTTGCGGCAGAAGACGCCTTGGAATTCGTTGAACGATGCATCGCTCGCGAGGTTATGCGGCGCGAAAACAATATTGGCCCGAAGAAAGGGCCGCAGCATCGCCGCATTGTCGCCAGCGGTGTAGTAGTCCGAAAAATCCGAACGCCCTCCAGCAGCTTGGTAAGCTCGCGTGTAGTCTTGCATCGAGGACAACGGGAAAATGCCTTCGCGGGCGCGGACCAAAATCGGCTCGCTCACATCCGTCGCGTAGATTCGACAGCGGCCATACAGGCCTTCTTCGAGAAGCAAAATGGCGAGGGAGTAGACTTCTTCGCCGCTGGAGCAACCGGCCACCCAGAGCCGGACGAAAGGATAGGTGCGCCAAATCGGAATCACCTGTTCACGCACGGTTCGGTAAAACGCCGCATCGCGAAACATCGAGGTCACGTGGACGGTGAGTGAGCGCACGAGGCGCTGCCGCAGCGCATCGTCACGCAGGATTTCGTCTCGGAGATGATCGATGGAGTTCAGGCCCTCGGCGCGGTAAAAGTGGCCGGCACGGCGTTTCAGCGAGGTGTACGCGTAGTCGCGAAAATCGTAGCCGCAGCCTTCGAACAATGCGTCGAGCAGTCGGGCGAGGGCTTTGTCTTCCTCGGAAATTTCCATTTCGAATGACGCGTCGGGTGCGGCGTTCACGTGGTTGTGGAACTCGCGTAGTGACTTTATCGATACAACCAGACGCGAAGCAACGACCTCAGCTTGTCCATGTCGACGGGCTTCGTGATGTAATCGGAAGCGCCTGCCTCGATGCATTTCTCGCGATCGCCTTTCATGGCTTTGGCGGTGACGGAAATGATCGGCAGATTTTTGAAACGTGGGTTCTTTCGGATCTCCCGGGTGGTTTCGTAGCCGTCCATGTCCGGCATCATCACGTCCATCAGCACCAGATCGATGTCGTTGCTTTCCTCGAGAAGTTGAAGAGCGGAGCGTCCGCTCTCGGCGTAGACGACTTTCACCTGGTAATTTTCGAGAGCGGCTGTGATCGCGAAAATGTTTCGCACGTCGTCATCGACGATGAGCACTTTGCGGCCGGCCAGGACCGGGTCGGTCTTCTGGCCTTGCTCGATCAATTTTTGCTTTTCGGAAGGGAGCTTCGATTGAATGCGGTGTAGAAACAGCGCCGATTCATCGAGCAAACGCTCCGGCGAGCGCACGCTCTTCACGATGATGGATTCGGCGACCATCCGAAGTTCGGTTTCTTCGGCGGGACTCAAATCTTTGCCCGTGTAGATGATGATCGGCGGCGTGCGCGGCCCGCAGCGACGGTGGATTTCCTTGAGCAATTCCGTCCCCTTGGTGTCAGGCAGAATGAGGTCGACCACGATGCAGTCGAAGGCCTGCTTTCCGATGGCCTCGAGCGCGTCCTTTGCGGTTCCGACCGCGGTGGTGTGAACGTCCGTCGAGTTGATCAACTCCACCATACTGCTGCGCGCGGTGGGATCGTCTTCGATGATCAGCAGCTCTTTGACGGGTCGATTGATGAAGGCGAGGGTGTCGCTCAGGACCGTGTCGACCGCCTCGCGTGTGATGGGTTTTTGCAGGAAAGAAACCGCGCCAAGGCGCAAGCTGCGATCGCGCTCCTCCTCGACGGAAATGATATGCACGGGGATACGGCGAAGCTCCGGCTGGTGCTTCAACCAATCGATCACGACCCATCCGTCCTGGTCGGGCAGGCGCAGATCGAGAGTGATCGCCGCGGGCACGAACTGCTGGGCCAGGGCGATGCCGCGCGAGGCAGTGGCGGCGACCACGGCCTTGAATTTTTTCTCTCGCGCGAAATCCACGAGCAAACGCGCAAACGCTCGATCATCCTCGATGATCAGGAGCACCAGATCGCCTGGATTGATTTTGTGACGGTCGTCATCGACCGGATCTTTTTCCAGCTCGGCTAGCGGATCCGGTTTTTGCGGCGACGTCGCATCCGCCGTCGTCGGCGCCGCGCGTCGTGTCGCACGCTGCGCGGAGTAAGGACGCGCTTCATCGACCCGCGGTGTTGAATTTGGCGATGGCGGCAGCGTGGTCGGAATGATCAGGGTAAACGTGCTTCCGCGGCCGACTTCGCTCTCGAGCTGAATTTTCCCGCCGAGCAAGCGCGCGAGCTCGCGGCTGATCGAGAGGCCGAGTCCGGTGCCGCCGTAGCGGCGTGAAGTTCCTGCATCGGCCTGGCGGAACGCTTCGAAAACGAGTTCCTGTTTGTCTTCGGGAATTCCGATGCCGGTGTCCGTGACGGAGAGCGCGATGTAGTTCGCTTCTTTTTCGTTTTTGTCGCCGGCAGCGCGCGCTGGAGTGAACGGCGCGATCTTCAAATCGACCGAGCCGTGTTCGGTGAACTTGAACGCGTTCGACAGGAGATTTTTGACGATCTGCTCGAGGCGACGTTGATCGGTCTCGATCGTCTCGGGGCATTCTGGCGCGAGCGACAAATGGAAGCCGAGATGCTTCTGATCCGCCATTGGACGAAAAGTCGCCTCAGAAAAGCGCACCAGATCATTCAGGGAAACCGTTTCGCGTTCGAGCTGTATTTGGCCGGCCTCGATTTTCGAAAGGTCGAGAATGTCGTTGATCAGCTCGAGCAAGTCCTGGCCAGAGGACTGGATGGTGGACGCGTATTGAACCTGTTTGGCCGTGAGCGTGCCCTCAGGATTGTCGGCCAGCATTTTCGATAGAATGAGCAAGCTGTTGAGCGGCGTGCGCAATTCGTGCGACATGCTGGCGAGGAAGTCGGACTTGTATTTCGAGGCGCGTTCGAGCTTCTGAGTTTGCAACTCCAGTTGCGCGCGGGCGTTTTCGATTTGTTGGCCGCGCAGCTCGAGTTCCTTCTTTTGCTCGCCGAGCAGCGCGGCTTTTTCCTCCATCTCGATCGTGGTCTGGCGCAACTCGTCGTTGGCCTGCTCGAGTTCTTCGTTGGACTGGCGCAACTCCTCCTGCTGCTCCTGCAATTGGCCGGAGAGTTTGCGGGATTCACGCAAGAGCTCGTCGGTTCTTTCGCTCGCCTCGATCGAGACGAGGATGATGCCGAACATCGCGGCGACCTGGTCGAGCAGGGTGAGTTGCAGTTCGGTCAGCGGATGCATCGTGGCGAGTTCGATGACGCCTTTCACCTGGTTCTCGAACAGCACGGGTTGAAGCCAGAGCTGCACTGGTTTCGTTTGGCCCAGGCTGGTTGAGATCCAATGTTTCTCGGGGATGGCGTCGATTTTGATGCGTTTGCCTTCGACGAGACATTGACCCACGGGACCCTGGCCCGGTCCGAACTCCTCGGGCAGACGTTCCGCGGCGTATGTAGCGGATAAATGGATACGGTCTTCGTTTGCGTGCCGGAAATAAAAACTCAGCTGCGCCGCCTCGAGTCGGCGCGCGAGCTCGGACAGGACGGCGCTCGCGACTTTGCGCACGTCGCGCTGTCCTTGCACGAGGCTGTTGATCTCCGCCATGCCGCTCTTCAACCAATCCTGATCGGCCATGCGCTGCTGGCGCTCCTGGACGAGGCGGGCCATTTCGTTGAAAACTTCGGCGAGATGGCTGACCTCGTCATGTGTGTCCACCTTCACTCGGTGCGCGTAGTTTCCCTGGCCGATGATGGCCGCGCCGCGCTGCAGGTTTTGCAGTGGAGACGTGATGCTTCGCGTCACAAGCAAGGCGACGATGAGCATCACCACGATCGCGCCGCCCGTGCCGTAAAGGATGACGCCGAGCGAGTAAGCGACTTTTTCGTCTGACGCATCCTGGCGAAGCAGAAGAAGGCGGTTTTCCTCCTGTCGCATGGTGTCGAGAGCGCTTTGGATTTGCTGCGTGAGTTGAGTGCCTTCGCGCACGATCGCCATGCTCTGCGCTTCGCGCCCAGCGATCTCGGAGGCGCGGAGGACCATCAACCGGCGCGACGAGTCTTTTCGTTGCGCGATGAGTGGGATCAATTTTTGCAGGCGCGCGTGCTGCGCGGGATTGTCGGTCGTGGACCGGGAAAGCTCATTGAGGCTGTGGTCCAGATCGGAGCTGATGCGCACAAAGCCTCGCGCCAGCTCTTCGTCGCCATTCAGCAGATAACCTCGGGCGTTTGATTCGAGGTCTTTCAATTGTTCGGAGACGGTCTCGAGTTGCAGCAGGACCTCGACCGTGTGCGTGACCCAATGGACATTGTCCAAAGTCACCTTGAAATTTCGGTAGGCGACGGTGCCAACAACGACCAGCGCGGTGACCGCCAAGGCAAAGCCAAGGCCGATTTTTCTGCCGATTAAAAATGCCATAGGTTGGGGCGTCCCTGCCTGCACGCGCTACTTATTGAAAATTCCTGCAAGCGCGAGCGATGGGAAAAGTTTGCACGGCTGTCCTGCGATTCTGCGAGGATTTTATCAGGAACGGACGCCGGTTTTCGGGATAGGGCGAATACCCCGGAGCACCACGTTTGGCGTGGCTCATCCTGGAGGTTATGAATGCGATTTCGGCTCGCCAGGGACGGCTCGCTCTACCCACAGAAACTGGGCAGGCGTGTAACCTATCCTGCCAAATGAGCCATGCGCGGGCCCGCGGGCCGCGGCGGACTGTTCAAAGGCCGAGGAGGCTGCCGTTTTGTTTGATCCAGGCCTCGGCCTGCCGCCACGAAGGGCAGACTTCCTCGACGCGGGCCCAAAAACGATTCGAGTGATTCATTTCCCGCAGATGCATCAGCTCGTGATAAATGATGTAGTCGCGCACGAAGAGCGGGGCTTGGACCAACCGCCAGTTGAGTGAAACCACGCCGCTTGTGCTGCATGATCCCCAGCGCGTCCGCTGGTTTCTGACGGAGACCTCTTTCATGTCGACGCCCGTCTCCGCCGCCAATTCCCATGCGCGGGCGGGCAGCTCGATCTTCGCCTTGCGCAGAAAATGTGACTCCAGCGTGGGCCGCAGATCGCCCGAAAAATTCGCCACGCGAAACACATCCGCGCCCAGGCACACGCAGGGCCGCTCGCCCTCGCTCGCCTTGCGAATTTCGAACATCTCCCCGCGCCAAAGCACGTGTGAGCCGAGGGGCCAGGTCAGTGCGGCGCGAGGACGGGCTTTCTGGCGCTGGCGCGCGCGCTCGAGCCACTCGCGATTTTCTTCGACGAAACGATGCGCTTCGCGCTCCGAGCCGCGCGCCGGGATGGTCGCGACCGCCACGCCATCGCGGCGCAACGTCAGGCGATAACGATGCGCGCGCAGACTGCGCTCAAAAACGATATCGGGCGGCGCCTTGTGCACGCCGGCCTCGGGCGCGAAAGCGCCGAACAAATCTTGCTGCGTCTCGGGGTCCAATTGCCCGGCGAGTTAAACGAATCGGCTCACGCTTTCAAGATCACCCAAGCCCAATTCGTCTCGCGGCCTTTGTTCAACGAATCCGCGCCGGCAAAGGATAAACCGCAGGACTGACGTGGCCCGCTGTATCCAAAGCTTGGACACCGAAGATCACGTTGTCCTTCGAGATGTTTTTGACGGTGAACTCCGTCACATTGCCGACGTCGATGGCATGCTCCCAAAACGGCGCAGTGGTTTCGCGCCAGACAATCCGGTAGCCCGCAAGATCGGGTTCGCGGTTCGCCTTCCAGCGCAGCCGCGTGTCGTTCTCCAAACGCGAGGTCTCGACTTCGACATCAACGGGCGAGGCCGGGGCGAGCGCGAGGCTGGCGAGCGCGGCCGCATTCACTCGCGCGACGTCCGCGACGTAGTTGAAATCCACATACTCCGGCAGGTCTCCGTATTGAATGCCGTCCTCGACTTCGACGTCCTGATGTTGATGCGCGAAATTCTCCGCGGGCTCGCTCAGGCGCACCGCGGGGTAGCCAGCGTCGAGAAACGAATTTTGGTCGCCACCTCGCAGATAACGATCGCGGCGATACACGACGCGCACGGTGAAATCCGGCACGTACATTTCCGCGGCGGATTTGATCGCGCGGGCGAGTTGGCGCGGCGCAAAGTCATTCTCCCCGCCGGTCTTCATTTGAGTGAAAACCGCGTCGGGCAGCGTCTGCATGGGCGGCACGCCCTCCGCGAAAAGGCGAACGACATTGCGTGTGGCCGCGCCATCCTCGCCGGTGGAGCTGCCGATCACGTCGTTATTGAGCACGCCGGCGATGTTGAGTCCGCCGGCTTTGGCTTGCTCGACCCAGTGGTGCGAACCTTGCAGGCCCTGTTCTTCGGCCGCGACGAGAAGAAAAACCACGGTCGCGTCCAACTCGCGTTGCGAGAGCACGCGCGCCAGTTCCAAAACTGCCGCGCAGCCGGAGGCATCATCGTCTGCCCCAGGGGCGTAGCTCTCGGTGTCGTTCACGCTCGAGGCGCGCGAATCGTAGTGAGCGGTCACGACGTAGATGCGGTCCTTGGATTCGGCCTGGCGGCCGGACAGGGTGGCCACGACGTTGACGATTTCGACGCGCTGGAAGATTCGCGGCGGTGTTTCCGGTTGGATGAAACGGTCGAATGCGACCTGGAGTCTGCCGCCCGAATCGGCGGCGTAGCGGTCGAGCTCGGCTTTAAGCCAATTTCGCGCGGCCCCGATTCCCACCTTGGGATCGTCCGTGTCAGACAACGTGTGACGCGTTTGAAAGCCCACCAAGGTCTTGATGCTCTTCTCGATGCGCTCCGCCGAGATCTCCGAAACGGCCTTCTCGATCTCTGGATCCTTGGAGCCCGCGGCGCGGCTGATCGAGGCGACACTGAAGAGCGCGGCAATCGCCGTCAGGACGCGCAGTTTTCGGGCGTAAACAAAAGGGTTCCGCATGCTTGACACAGGGCAGGGCGTCCGGTGTATCTCTCAACTCTTTTTCGACTTTAGTTATGCAACCGACATTTCGCCCACACCGCAAAAAGCGCGTCCGCCAGATTGGCTTTCGTGCCCGTATGTCCACCAAAGGCGGCCGCAAGGTGATCGCCTCCCGTCGCCGCAAAGGCCGGAAGCGTTTGACCGTCGTCTAATTTCCCGGCGCCGCATCGCGGCGCGAGATTTTTTCAGCCATGCGTTTCCGCGCCGAGCAACATTTGCGTCGGCAGAGGGATTTCCGCACGGCACGTGAACGAGGCCGTCGCATCGATTGCGGCGGCTTCACACTTTGGTACGTCCGCCGAGCGGACGAAAATGTCGCCCAGCCTCGGGCCGGTGTCGTCGCCTCGACTGCCGCGGTTGGGAATGCGGTGAAGAGAAATCGCGCCAAGCGCCGCCTGCGCGAAGTTTTCCGCCGAAACCAAATGCTCGTCCCCGCCGACTTCGACCTGCTGATGATCGCGAAACGTTCGCTGGAGCAGGCGCCGTACGAAGAAATCGAACGCCGCTTCGTCGACGCATGTCGGAAAATCTTTTCCGAGAAAACATGAGCAAAACGCTCGAATCCGAGCCTCACGCAATCGGCACGCCCGTCACGGCGCGGCCGATTCTCGCGCTGCTTTGGCTCTATAAAAATCTCATTTCTCTCCCGTTGCATCTGGCGGCGGGCCCGGGCGCGGGTTGTCGATTTCATCCGAGTTGCTCGGAGTATGCCTCGGAAGCGGTCCGGGTGCACGGCGCTCTCCGCGGCAGTTGGCTGGCTCTGAAACGTTTTATCAAATGCAGTCCGCTCCATTCCGGCGGAGTTGACTTTGTCCCGCCGCGAGGTGCGCTCCGTCCCTCTTGCGGTCGCATCACCCGAACCACGCCTGATTTTCATGGATAAAAAGAACACGATCCTCGGCATCGCGCTGCTCGTCGCCGCCTTCGCACTGATGTATTTCGGCGCGAAACGCACGCCACCGGCTCCGCCCGCTCCCGAGTTGGCCAAACCCGTCTCCGGCGCGAATCCCGCCGCCAACACCACAGGCGCGGCCACCAGCTCCACCGCTAGCACCGCGGCCACTGCTCCTCTGCCCGCGACGACACCCACAACGTCGAGCAACGCCGTATTCGCTCCGCTTTCGCAGACCGACAGCTCGGCCAAGGTCATCTCGCTCGGCAATGATTTCATCGAAGTCCGTTTCGTCGATTTCGGCGGAGCGATCGAGAGCGTGGCACTGAACAAATACCCGGCCGAAAAGAACGGCGCCGAGCCGTTCGTTTTCAATCACGAGCACGTCGATCCGATTCTCGCGTTCACTGACGAGACCTTTCCCGGCTTGGATCGAACCCATCGCTACGACGTGGTTTCGCAGACGGCCAACGAGGTGGTTTTCCGCACAGTCTTCGAAAACCGTATCGAGGTCACGCGCCGTTACGTGGTTCCGCCGAGCAACATCCCGCGTGATCAAGGCGATCCCTATCAAGTTTACCACGAAACCACGTTTCGAAACCTAACCGACAAGACTGCGCCATTGCCTCACTTTGCCTGGAGCATCGGCACCGCCGCGCCCGCCGGAGTCAACGATTACGGCATGTATTTGGCCACTGGATACAACGACGGCAAGGACATCGATTTCATCAAGCGCGCCAAACTCGAAGGCGGCGGCATCCTCAGCTGGATCGGCGCCGCGTCCAAGGGTCCGGTTCCGCGGATCGACACGAGCGTGCCGCTCCTCTGGGCGTCGGTTGAAGATCAGTTTTTCGCCAGCATTCTGACGCCGACATCTCCGGGCCGGGGACTGACCACCCGCCGCGTGGAATTGCCTCCGCTGCCGAATTCGCAAAAGCCGCAGGTCGGCGTGGCCGGCTCCGCTGGCTTCGACGTGCCGGCGCTCGCGCCGAATGGTGAACAGAAAGTGTCGGCCAACCTCTACGTCGGCCCGAAGGAATACAAGCGTTTGTCCAACCCCGACGTATTCAAGGTCGACCAGGACAAGGTCATGCAATTCGGCATGTTCAAAATCTTCAGTCAGATCCTGCTGACGATGATGACGTGGATTCAGGGCATGGTCGGAAATTGGGGCGTCGCCATCGTGATTACGACGCTCACGCTCAAGACGCTCTTCCTCCCGCTGACGTTGTCCGCATCCCGCTCGGCCAAGCGCATGCAGAAAATCCAGCCGCAGATGACTGCGCTGCGCGAGAAGTACAAAGACAATCCACAGAAGCTGAATCAGGCCACGCTGGAGCTTTTCAAGGAGCAGAAAGTGAATCCGATGGGCGGCTGTTTCCCGGTGCTGCTGACGATTCCGTTCTTCTTCGGCTTCTACGCGATGCTGCGTAGCACATCGGAACTTCGCTTCGCGGAGTTTTTGTGGGCGAAGGATCTCTCTGCCCCCGACACGGTCGCGACGCTCTTCAATATTCCGATCAACATCATGCCGATTCTCCTCGGACTGACGATGGTGGTTCAGATGCGGCTGACGCCTCAGCCGACGGTGGATAACGCGCAGGCGAAGATGATGAAGTTCATGCCGTATATGTTCGCCATCTTCTGCTATAACCTCTCCTGCGCCCTGTCGCTCTACTCGACGATCAACGGCATCTTCACGATCGGTCAGCAACTCATCATCAATCGCATGAAAGATCCTGAGCCCGCCCCGGCCGCGGCCGTCGCGGCTTCCGGCGGTTCGGGTCGCAACGTCAAAAACGTGACTCCGGCGAAGAAGAAATTAAAGTAACGGCGTTCTCTCGCACTGCCGAACTCCACTCCCAAACCCCGAGGATTCCACATGGCTGGACACAGCAAGTGGGCGAAGGTGAAACGCCTGAAGGCGGTCACCGACGCCAAGAAAGGCAAAGTCTTCTCCCGCTTCTCCCGCGAAATCACCATCGCCGCCAAAGCCGGCGGTGGGGATCCCGCGATGAATCCGCGTCTGCGCACGATCTTGATGAAGGCCAAAGAGGCCAACATGCCGGCGGACAACGTTGATCGCGCGATCAAGAAGGGCACCGGCGAACTGCCCGGCGTTTCCTACGAAGATGTCACGTACGAAGGCTATGGCCCGGGTGGCGTCGCCCTCATCGTGAAGGTCACGACGGACAACAAGAATCGCGCCGCTTCGGATGTGCGCAGCGTATTTACCAAGTTCGGCGGCAATCTCGCGGGCGCGGGCGCGGTGGCGTTCCAGTTTTTGCACGCGGGCCAGTTTCTCATCGGCAAGGACAAGACCACCGAAGAAAAGCTGATGGAAGTCGCCCTTGAAGCCGGAGCGGACGATGTGATTTCGACGGACGAGGGGTTCGAAGTTCGCTGCGATGTTCACGCCTTCGATCGCGTGGCGCACGCGCTGGAGAATGCGGGGATCAAATCTGACTCCGCTGAAATCGCGTACATTCCAACCAGCACAGTGCCGGTCGCGGATGCGGGCGCTGCACAGACGTTGACGAAGCTTCACGACGCCCTCGACGAAATGGACGACGTGCAAAACGTGTTTTCGAACGAGGAGATCGATCCTTCGATCGCCGGGTAAGCGCGGGTCCACTGGGAGCGCCTGCTTTCGATCGAGGCAACTTCCCACTTCCAACTTTGGACGGCGGGCATCACTGTTTGCTTCATGAACGATGCGGAAGTGATCGAAACGGACACACGCGCCGCGCCCGGCGAAGTCGGGTTGGTGCGTGCGTTCGATTTCGTGTCGAACGAGACCTTCGTCTTCGACAGCGGACAGTCTCTTCCGGGATTCACGCTGCGTTATGAAACGTATGGCCGGCTCAACGCCGCGGGGGACAACGCGATCCTCATCTGCCACGCGCTGAGCGGCGATCATCACTGCGCGGGAATTTATTCGCTGAATGATCGCAAGCCGGGCTGGTGGAACAATCTCATCGGACCCGGCAAGGCGGTGGATACGAATCGGTTTTTCGTGATCTGTTCGAACTGCCTCGGCGGCTGCCAGGGATCGACCGGACCGTCGTCGATCAATCCCACGACGGGGGCGCCGTTTGGCATCAGTTTCCCGTTCGTCACGATTCGCGACATGGTTCGCGCGCAGAAGCGATTGCTGGATCATCTCGGTCTCACGTCGCTCTACGCGGTGATCGGCGGATCGATGGGCGGCATGCAGGTGTTGCAGTGGGGGATCGATCATCCCTCCTACGTCAAACGCATGCTGGCCATGGCCACGACGGCGCGTGAAAGCGCGCAGGGCATCGGCTTCAATGAAGTCGGCCGTCAGGCGATCATGCAGGACCCGCTTTGGAACAAAGGAAATTACGCGAAGAACGGCGGCCCCAAGGTGGGCTTGGCCATCGCGCGCATGATGGCGCACATCACATACGTCTCGGATGCGAGCATGGACAAGAAATTCGGACGGCGTCAGGTCGGCCGTTCCACGCTGGTCGATCCGGGTGCGCCGAAGGATCCGACGCAGTCGCCGAAATCCTACACGTTCGACGTTCAATTCGAGGTGGAGAGTTATCTCCGCTATCAAGGCGAGAGCTTCATCAATCGCTTCGACGCGAATTCGTATCTCTACATCACACGGGCGATCGATCACTTCGATCTGGCCCAGACCGCGGGCTCACTCGAGCAGGCCTTCGCGCCCGTCGAAGCCACGACGCTGGTGGTTGGCTTCACGAGCGACTGGCTGTTTCCGCCGGAGCAAAATCGGCGCATTGCGCTGGCCCTGATGCGCGCCGGAAAGCGCGCCAGCTACGCCGAACTCGCGACCGATCTCGGCCACGATTCATTCCTGCTCGAGTCGGAAGAACTGTACGCGCTGGTGCGGAATTTTTTGGGTTAAGCGCCTCGCCTGAGGCTCTAAGCGCCGAAGTCAGCCGACTCAGATTTTTGTCGGTGCAGCGTGGCGCCGGCGCACCAGCAGCAAGTGCTCCGCGGCGAGGGCGGTTTCGCCGCGTTGATTGAGCGACTCGACCAGCTCGACGACGATTCCGTGGTCGGGTTTCTTCGGATGGTCGCGCTTTTCCTTTATCGTACAGCGAGCCGTCAACGTATCACCGATGAAGACCGGCTTGATGAAGCGAATGCGGTCATAGCCGTAGGAAAATGCCTCGGGGTTGATCTCACCTGTCGCGGTCTGACCCACCGCGATGCTGAAGACCAAAGTGCCGTGCGCGATGCGCTGTTTGAAGTCCTGGGCCTTGCACCACTCGGCGTCCATGTGATGCGGGTAGAAGTCTCCGGTTTGGCCGGCGTGCATCACGATATCGGTTTCCGTGATCGTCCGGCCGCTCGAGACGCGCGATGCGCCCACGGTGTAATCTTCGAAGAACTGCGATTTCATGAAATGCCCAGCGTGCTCGTGATCTGCGCGGCGGCTTTGCGCAGGGCGTCGAGCAAGGCCGCCTCGTTGGTCCGCTCGCCGCGCCGCATCAATCGCGTAACCGCCAGCGCCGCTTCGACGCCGCCGGCTGGATTGCCGACGAGCACCGCCAAATCGCGCACGCCTTCGACGGTCTCGCTCTCCGCCGACGAAACGCCGGTCCGGCGAATTTTCGCCAGGGTCGAGGCGAGTTCATCATTCGCCTTGGCGGACCGCGGGCTGTTCTTCGAATCAGCCAGCACCAGCGCCAGTTCGCGCTCGTCGAGAAATGCCAGGAGCAGCCGGCCTGAAGCCGTGGTGACCGGATCGAATGTACCTCCAACCTCGATCGATACCCGCACTCGCTCGGGACTTTCTTGCTGCGCCACCACGAGCAATTGGCTGCGTTCGAGCACGGTCAGATGGCAGGATTCGCGCAGGCTCTCGGTCAAGTTCTGCATCGGGCGCCGCGCTGCTCGCAGCAGCTTGTCGGTCAACGAGTGAGCGTGCGCCAGCGTGAAGAGTTTCAACGACAGAGCGTATTTTCCCGAGCCAGCCTCGCGCATGACGTAGCCGCGCCGTTCGAGGCAGTTGAGCATGCGAAAAAGTTCGCTGCTGCTGCGATCGAGCCGACCCGCGAGTTCGGCGAGCGACTGGGGCACGTTCAGGGCCGCGAGTGCCTCCAGGATGTCGAGACCCTTCTCCAACGCCGGGACGGGATAATCAGGGGATTTGGCCATTTTTCAGCTTGAACGGTTTTGCTAATGAAAACCTTATTTTGCAAATAAAAGGTGCTCACCCCGACCTTGCATGACTCCGATTGGCCCGGCCGAGATCTTCCCGTGATCGTTCTCGGTGCGGGAGGAATCGTCAACGACGCTCACCTTCCGGCGTACCGGAAGGCCGGCATCCTCGTCGCTGGAATCTACGACGTGGTCGCGGAGAAGGCTCGCGCGACGGCGGAGAAGTTTGGCATTCCGCGCGTCTTCGAGACACTGGGCGAAGCGGTCGCGAGCGATCCCGCGAGAACGATTTTCGATGTCGCTGTGCCGGCGAGCGCGCTGGGTGCGGTGATCGAAGCGTTGCCCAACGGGGCTGCGGTTCTGCTGCAGAAACCGTTCGGGGTGGATCTCGATCAAGCCCGGCAATTGCTCGCGCAGTGTCAGCGCAAACGGCTGCGGGCCGCGGTCAATTTTCAGCTGCGGTTCGCGCCGTGCATCGCGGCGGCGCGCGCGTTGATCGAGCAAGGCGCGATCGGCGCGGTGCACGATTTCGAGACGCGCGTCACGGTCTACACGCCCTGGCACCTCTGGCCTTTTCTCCAGGGACTGCCTCGCGTCGAAATCGTGTATCACAGCATCCACTACATCGACTTGGTCCGCTCTTTTTTCGGCGAGCCGCGCGGCGTGTATGCGAAGACCACGCGCCACCCGGCTTACCCGAATCTCGCGGCGACGCGGACACAGATGATCTTGGATTACGGTGACGAGGCGCGCGCTTCGATCTCCACCAATCACGGACACAACTTCGGCCGCAAATACCAGGAGAGTTTCGTGAAATGGGAAGGCACGACGGGGGCTCTGCGCGCGCGTTTGGGCGTTTTGTTGGACTACCCCGCAGGCGAATCGGATGCGCTGGAAATCTGTCGTTTGGACGCAGCGGGCCGTGCGGGCGCGTGGGAGTCGGTTCCTTTGCAGGGCAACTGGTTTCCCGACGGCTTCATTGGAGTCATGGCCAGCGTTCAACGTTTCGCCGCGGGCGCCGCCGAAACGATGCCGACCAATGTCGAGGACGCGTTTCACACCATGGCCGTGGTCGAGGCCGCGTATTCATCGAGCCAATACGGGGCCAGTCCCATTCCTCAGAAATGAGCGCGCCGTCGATCATTCTCAAGGGCGTGACCTGGGACCACACGCGCGGCTATCTGCCGATGGTCGCGACGGCGCAGCGTTTTCAGGAATTGCACCGGGACGTCGCGATCGTCTGGGAGAAACGTTCGCTGTTGGATTTCGAGGAGTTTCCCATCGAGCAACTCGCCGCGCAGTACGATCTTCTCGTGATCGATCATCCCTTCGTAGGATATGCGGCCGCTCACGGGCCGTTGCTCCCGCTCGACGAGCATCTCGCGGAAAACTTTCTTCGAGGGCAGGCGGAAAATTCCGTAGGGGCCTCGCATTCCAGCTATGCGTTTGCCGGGCATCATTGGGCCCTCGCGATCGATGCGGCGACACCGGTGGCATTCTGGAGAGAAGATCTTTTGCAGCGCCATGGTCTGAGCGTGCCGCGCACCTGGGAGGAATTGCTCGTGCTGGCCCGTTCGGGACACGTGGAGCTTCCGGCGGCGCCGATCAATTGCCTGATGAATTTCTACATGCTCTGCGTCGAACTCGGTGAAATGCCCTTTCGGGATCCTGCGCAGGTGGTGAGTCCGGCGGTGGGGACCGAGGCAGCGCGCCTGCTGGCGGAGTTGATTGCCGCGTGTGCTCCGGGTTGCCGCGCGCGCAATCCCATCGCTTCGCACGATCTCGTCGCGAGCCGCGCCAACGAAACGATCGTATACTGTCCCTTCGCGTATGGATATTCCAACTACGCGCGTGCCGGCTATGCCGATCATTGTCTCACCTTCGGCGAACTTCCGCGCCTGAACGATCAGGCGCTTTGCTCGACTTTGGGCGGAACAGGTTTGGCCCTCTCCGCGCTTCGTCCGCGGCAGCCGGCGGCGCTGGCCTATGCGGAGTTTGTCGCGTCCGCCGAAGTGCAACGCACGCTGTACACGCATGCCGGCGGTCAACCGGCGCATCGCGCGGCCTGGACGGACGCGGAGAACAATCGGCTCACGAGAAACTATTTCACGAGCACGCTGCCCGTGCTGGATCGGGCGTACGTTCGCCCGCGCTTTTCTGGCTACCTGGATTTTCAAAAAGCGGCGGGGCCGCTGCTGCACGCGGCGCTGCTCGGGGACAATTCGATCCCGGCCGCGCTCCGCCAAATCGATCAGCTCTACCAATCCGTCTGCCGCGAAAATTCCGTGCTGTCATGAGACCCCTCGAAGGCCTGCTCGTCCTCGATTTTTCCCAATTTCTCGCCGGCCCATGGGCGGCGACGCGGCTGGCCGACCTCGGCGCGCGGGTGATTAAAATCGAACGTCCTGGCACCGGCGACATCGGGCGCCATCTGTATATTTCGAACCTGATGCTGGACGGCGACAGCACGCTGTTTCACTCGATCAATCGCAACAAAGAGAGCTACGCCGCCGACCTGAAAAATCCCGCTGATCTCGCGAAAGTGAAACAGCTGGTGGCCCGCGCCGATGTGCTGATTCAAAATTTTCGGCCAGGAGTGATGGAGCGCATTGGCCTGGACGCGGCAGCTTGCGCGCAAATCAATCCGCGACTGGTTTACGGCGTCGTGACGGGCTACGGCGCGTCGGGGCCCTGGGTGGAGCGACCCGGTCAGGATCTGCTCGCGCAGTCGGTCTCCGGCTTGGTCTGGCTCAATGGTGACGCGGATCAGCCGCCGATGCCCTTCGGCTTGGCGGTCGCGGATCTGACGGCGAGCGCTCATCTCGTGCAGGGCCTGCTCGCGGCGTTGGTTCGACGCGGCGTGACGAATCGTGGCGGACGGGTGGAAGTGAGCTTGCTCGAGTCCGTGCTCGACCTGCAGTTCGAAGTGACGTCGACCTTCTTGAACGACGGCGGGAAGGCGCCGCAGCGCAGCGCGATCAACAATGGCCACGCCTACCTCGGGGCGCCGTACGGAATCTACGCCACGTCCGATGGCTTTCTCGCGCTCGCGATGGGTTCGATTTTGAAACTCGGCGAACTCCTCGAGCTTCCCGCGCTGCTCGCCTATGCGGAGCCAGCCACTTGGTTCACGCAACGCGACGAGATCAAGGCCCTGATCGCGGAGCATCTTAAGACGAAGCCGACGGCGTATTGGTTGGCTCGTTTGGAACCGGCGGATTACTGGTGCGCGGAAGTGCTGTCCTGGTCGCGGCTTTGGCAAACGGAAGCATTTCGCGCGTTGGATTTCGAACAGGAAGTCGTGCGCGAGGACGGCCCTGCGATGCGCACGACGCGGTGCCCGATCACGATTGATGGCGAACGCTACAAGTCTCCTCGCGGCGCGCCGCGCGTCGGACAACACACGGCCGCGATCGCTCGGGAATTCAACCTGTAGTTGAAACACGAATACGCCCCATGCCGCCCGAATCCGCTCCCATCCTTGGCACCTTGCTCCACACCGTCGGCGCGGCCAGTGCGGCGTTGTGTTACGCGCCGCAGCGTTACGTGCACCGTTGGAGCTGGCAAACGTACTGGTTGATCCAGGCCGCCGGTTGCTGGCTGATTCTGCCCTGGATTTTCGCGTGGCTGACCGTTCCCGAATACGGCGCGGTGCTCGCGGAAGCTCCGGCCTCCGCGATGTGGCGCGCTTATCTTTTCGGGGCGCTCTACGGAGTCGGCGGCATCGCGTTTGGCGTGGCGATTCGCTACATCGGCTTCTCGCTCACCTACGCGATTGCGATCGGCGTTTCTTGCGTGCTCGGCACGTTGCTTCCTCCGGCGCTAGCGGGACGGCTCGCGGAGACGCTTCAAACTTCGGCCGGACTTATTGTCGTCGCCGGCGTGTTGCTGGGCGGCGTCGCCATGATCGTGACCGGCCTTGCCGGCCTGCGCAAAGAGCGCGAAGTAACGAAGGGCGGGGGAGCCAACGCGTTCAACGCACGCATCGGATTGCCCATCTGTTTTCTCGCGGGCGCCTTGTCCGCGGTATTCAATTTCGCACTACAGGCCGGGCAACCGATTGCCGATGCGGCGGCGCGGCATGGCGCGGGAAACTTCGAGGGCAACGCGATCTACCCGTTCTCGAACGGTGGAGCGTTCACGACGAGTTTGATCTATGTGCTCTGGCTTTCGGCGCGAGACCGGAGCTGGAGTGAATTCGCGCGCACCGCGGATGGTTCAGGGCTCGCGCGCAATTACGCGCTGAGCGGCCTCACGGGATTGCTCTGGTACTTGCAGTTTTTCTTCTACGGCCTGGCTCACGTGCGCATGGGTGAGTTCAAGTTTTCAAGCTGGGCGATTCACATGATCATTTTGATTTTTCTCAGCTGCGGTTTTGGCGTCGCGATTGGCGAATGGAAAAATTGCCGGCTGGCCACGCGCTGGATGATCACCGCCGCAATCGCTCTGTTGCTGGGCGCCGTCGGTTTGATCACGTATGGTAATTACCTGGCGGCGCCGCCTACGATCGCTGCTGTCACTCACTGATCCAAGCCATGTACCTCGTCGATACTCATCAACACCTCTGGGATTTGGCCCGCTTCCCTTATTCGTGGTGCGCGGGCCTGCCGACCTTGAACCGCACGTATTGGCTGCCTGAATACAAGGAAGCCTCGGCCGGTCTGAATATCGCGAAAACGGTGTTCATGGAGTGCGACGTGGATGAGCCGAATGCGCTGGGCGAGGCTCGGACGATCGAAGCGCTCGCGAGTCAGGAGCCGTCCATCGCCGGCATCGTCGCGAGCGGTCGACCCGAGCACGAAAATTTCGAAGCGCACCTGGACGCGCTGGCTGAGTGCTCGCGCCTCCGCGGAGTTCGCCGGATCCTCCACACGCAGCCGGATGAACTTTCTCAATCCGAGCTTTTTGCCCGCAATCTCCGGCTGCTGCCGGCGCGCGGGCTCACCTTCGATCTCTGCGTGCTGGCCCGGCAGCTTCCGCTCGCGATCCGCTTGGTCGAGCGCTGTCCAAACGTGACGTTCATTCTCGATCACGTTGGCGTGCCCGACGTGAAAGAGCGGCAACTGGATCCGTGGCGCGAGAATCTCGCCCGGATTGCGACTTACCCGAATGTTCACTGCAAGATCAGCGGTCTGGTGGCTTACGCCGATCCCGCGCGCTGGACAGTCGACGATCTCAGGCCGTTCGTGGAGCACGCGATCGCGCGCTTTGGTTTTGCCCGAGTGGTTTGGGGCGGGGATTGGCCCGTCTGCACGTTAAGCGCGAGCCTGCGTCAGTGGGTCGAGGCCACGCATCAGCTTTTTGCCAAAGCTTCCGAGGATGAGCGCAGCGCGCTTTATCACCGCAATGCGGAGGCGCTTTACCGCGTTTAAAGGAGGGACTTTCAGATGTTCGACCTCAGCGGAAAAACAGCCTTGGTCACGGGAGCCGGTTCCGGCATCGGGCAAGCCATCGCCTTCGCTCTGGCCCGAAATGGCGCCAGCGTCTGGGTGGCGGACCGCGACGAGCGGGGCGGTAGTGAAACGGTGAATACGTTGCGCGCCGCGAACGCCAAGGCGGACTTTGCGCTCCTCGACGTTTCTGACCCGGCCGCCTCGCTCGCGTTGGCAGAGAGGATTCCGGTCCTGGATATCCTGGTGAACAACGCCGGCATCGGGCACGTCGGCCACCTTCTGCAAACGGAAGCGACGGATCTCGACCGGCTTTACGCGGTGAACGTCCGCGGCGCTTTCAATCTCTGCAAAGCCTTCGTTCCCGCCATGCTCGAGCGGCGGCGCGGATCGGTGATCAATCTCGGGTCGATCGGCGGCATCGTCGCCGTGCGGGATCGCCTGGCGTACACCATCACCAAGCACGCGGTTGTAGGCCTGACCCGCGCGTTGGCGCTGGATCACTCGCACACGGGCGTGAGATTCAACGCGATCTGCCCGGGGCGGGTTGAAACTCCCTTCGTACAGGCGCGGATCGCGTCGTATCCCGATCCCGAAAAAGCCTACCGCGAGATGGCGGCGACGCAGTTGAACGGCCGCATGGCGCGCCCGGATGAAATCGCCGCGGCCGCAATTTACCTGGCAAGCGACGAAGCCGCCATGGTCACTGGCTCCTGCCTGATGATCGACGGCGGTTGGAGCGCGGGGAAGTAGCCCCGCCCGTATTCAGCATCCAACTACAGAATTCAACATGAAGATCATCCGTTATCGAGACACCCGGGAAACGATTTGTTATGGAGCAGAACAGGGCGACGGCTCGGTTCGCCGAATCGAAGGCGACATTTTCGGCGCGTTCACCGTCACGTCTGAAACCGCGCAGATCGCTCAGCGGCTGGCGCCGATCCAACCGAGTCAGATTCTCTGCATCGGACTCAATTATCGACGTCACGCGGAAGAGACAAAAGCGAAGATGCCGGAGCGGCCCATCCTGTTCGTGAAAGGGATCAACACGCTGCAGCATCCCGGCGAGCCCATCCTCATTCCGACGCATCTGGCCAGTCATGAAGTCGACTACGAGTGCGAGCTCGCCGTCGTGATCGGCAAGGCCTGCAAGAACGTCCGCCGCGAAGAGGCGCTGAAATATGTTCTCGGCTATACCTGCGCCAACGACGTGTCGGCCCGCGATTGGCAAATCAAGTTGGGCGGAGGGCAGTGGTGCCGCGGAAAATTTTTCGACACGTTCGCGCCGCTTGGCCCCTGTCTGGTCACGCCCGACGAAATTCCTGATCCACAGGCGCTGCGCATCGCCACGATCCTGAATGGCGAGCGCGTGCAGGACTGGACGACGAGCGATATGATTTTCGGAGTCGCGGCGCTGATCGAGTTTCTCAGCGGCAGCACGACGCTCGTCCCCGGCACGGTCATCCTGACGGGCACTCCGCATGGCGTGGGCATGGCGGCGCAACCACCGCGCTGGCTGAAGCCGGGTGACAACGTTTCGATCGAGATCGAGAAAATCGGCACGTTGCAAAATCCCGTGCGCCTCGAGAGCGACGCGGTGAAATTGGGATGAAATTCTGCCGGCTCTTTTCTCGAATTGCCGTCCTCACTGTCGCTGTCGCGACTCTGAGTAGCGCAGTTTACGGAGCGGAGCCGGATCCGTTGCTCGACGGTTTTCTGAATCCGCCGGCGAGCGCCAAGCCGCGCACCTTCTGGCATTGGATGAACGGCAACGTCACGCGCGATGGCATCACGCGTGATTTGGAGGCGATGCAGCGCGTCGGCATCGGCGGGGCGATGATCTTTGACGGCAGCACTTATTTGCCGGCGGGGCCGGCCGGCTATCTGAACGACGAATGGCGCGCGCTCATGACCCACGCGATTCGCGAAGGAAACCGCCTGGGCATCGAGATCGGCATGCACAATGCGCCGGGGTGGTCGAGCAGCGGCGGGCCCTGGATCACGCCGGAGCGCTCGATGCAGCAGCTCGTGTGGACCGAGACCACGCTGCAGGGCGGCCGCCGCGTCGACATCTCGCTGGCCCAACCGCAGACCAACGCTGGATTTTATCGGGACGCGCGGGTGATTGCCTTTCCGGCGCTGCAAGGGGAAGAGCGACGCTACGAGGATCAAATCGCACGGATCACGACGAGCGCCGGGAAAACGGTTTCGAAGGATGAGCTGAGCGACCGGCAACTCACCACGACGGCGACGCTCGACGCCGGTGAGTCGTTGATCGTCGAGCTGACCGAACCCGCAGCACTTCACGCTCTCTCCGTTTGGCCAAGCGCCGATGGGAAGTTTCCGCGCCTGCAAGTCGACACGTCGGCGGACGGGAAAAGCTATTCGCCGCTCTGCGCTGTATCCAATCCGGGACGACACAGCATCGTGTTTCCTGCGGTGCGGACATTTCCCGTGGTGACGGCGAAGTTCGTGCGCTTCCACGCGAAGACCGACGGCGAAGTCGCGGAGGTGATTCTGCATCGGGCTCCGCGCCTGCCGAATTGGCCGGCGAAGGCGAATTTCGATTACCGTGTTTTCAGCGATATCGCGATTCCTGCGGCCGATACGAAAGAAGGTGCGATCGACCCGACCCGCGTCGTGGATATCTCGGCGCAGCTTCATGGCGATCGATTGACTTGGGATGCGCCGCCGGGCGCCTGGACGATTCTGCGCATCGGCCACACGACGACGGGAAAAGAGAATGTCGCCGCTTCCGCCGCTGGCCGCGGGCTCGAGTCCGACAAGCTGAATCCCTCCGCCACGGAATTTCATTTCGCGCATGTGATCGAAAAAGTCCTCGCGGACTCGGCAGCCGCGGGCGTCAAAGGCCCCTCTGCTGTCGCAATCGATAGCTACGAGGCGGGCATGCAGAATTGGACGGAAAAAGTTCCCGAAGAGTTCGAGCGACGCGCCGGGTATCCGCTTTTCGCATACATGCCGGCTTTGTTTGGACGCATCGTCGGCAGTGTCGGAATCACGGAGCGTTTTCTCTTCGATTTTCGCCGGGTTCAGGCGGACATGATGGCCGAGTATTATTATGGCCGGATGGGCGAACTGGCCGCCGGCAAAGGACTGAAGTTTTTTGTGGAGGGCTATGGCCCGGGCAATTTCGACGAGTTGAAAGTTTCGGGCTCGGCCGAAGTGCCGATGGGAGAGTTTTGGACTCGCACGCCCTGGACGCCCAATCGAGCGATGAAGATGGTCACCTCGGCGGCGCACGTTTACGGCAAGTCGGTCGTCGCCGCGGAATCTTTTACCGGCGAAGCGCAGACCTCGCGATGGTTGGAGTATCCGTACGCGCTCAAGATTCTGGGAGATGAAATGTTCGCGCAGGGGCTGAATCAGATGGTGTTTCATCGCTACGCACATCAACCGCATCCGGACGCGGTCCCCGGAATGACGATGGGGCCGTGGGGTTTTCATTTTGACCGGACGAACACCTGGTTCGAACAAAGTCGGGAGTGGCTCGCCTATCTCACGCGGACCCAGTTTCTGCTCAGACAGGGCGTGTACGTGGCTGACGTGTTGTATTTCACCGGCGAGCACCAACCGAACGGCTCGCAATACGCGATGCCCGTGCTGCCGCCAGGATATACTTACGACCTGGTGAACGCCGACGTAGTGCTGAATCGGATACGCGTGGATAACGGCGACTGGGTTTTGCCGGAAGGCGGGCGCTATCGCCTGCTGGTGCTGCCGCCGGAGTTGAAGAACATGACGCCGAAGCTGGCCGAGCGGTTGGAGCAGCTCGTCGGCCAAGGAGGAACCTTGCTTGGGCCCAAGCCGGTCTTTTCGCCGACGTTGAGCGGGTATCCGGCAAGCGAATACGAAATGCGAAGGTGCGTGGATCGATTCTGGAGTGGAGAGCGTCGCGGCGGCGGACGCGTTCTGGTTGGGCGCTCGATTGCTGAGGCGTTGGAGGAATTGGAGATCGCGCCTGACGTCGAATATCGCGGCGCGCGAACCGACACGTCGATCGCCTGGGAGCACCGCCGCGTCGCGGACGGCGAAATGTATTTTCTTGGAAATCGCCAGCGGCGCGTGGAGGACGTGGTCGTCTCGTTTCGCGGCATGGCCGATCGGCAGCCGGAAATTTGGCGCCCGGAAACGAAGGAACGAGGCGAGTCGGCGATTTATTCGTTCGAGAAGGATAGGGTGCTCGTGCCACTTCGGCTCGAGCCGGCTGAATCGGTTTTTGTGTTGTTCCGCCGTTCCGCGCCCGCTGGTGCGACGGCGCTCGTTCGAGATGGTCAGCCGCTGATCGAAGCAAAGCTTCCTTCGCCGAACGCCGCTGATGCGAAGGGCGCTGATGCCAGCGAGAGCTTCACGATGGCGATCTGGGTAAAGCCTGACACGGATCTCCGCGTGATGCCCCAGGAAAGCACGCAAGGACGCATCGATGAAGTGGGTAAGTTTTATGCGATCCCGGCGGACCCCGGCGATCTGCGCTTCGGGGCAGGACATGCGACGGCCGGGCTCGCGGTGGGGCGCAACGGCGTCTTCGTGGTCGAGCGTTCGAGCGAACGTTGTCCCGCCGTCCTCGTCGCGCCGGTGCCGATCTCGGGATGGGCTCACGTCGCGGTCGTTTATCACCAAGGGACCCCGAGTTTGTACCTCAACGGCAAGTGGGTTCGGGACGGTCTTCGGTCAGGGCAAATCGTTCACAGCGGTGTCGGCGCGCCGCCTCCGCCAGTCGACTACACGCTTTATTTCCCCGGCATCGAAGCGCTGACCCGCTCAGCGGGCCGCGCCGCTCCGCCCTCGCGCGGTCAGGTCTTCTTCTTCGAAGGAAACTCCGTGCCGCCCCAGAGTTTCGATCGCGCGCTGTCGCCTGAGGAAATCGGCGCCCTGGTCCAGGCGGGCATTCCCGCGCCGCCGCTGCCCGTGGTCACACGCGTGCGTCGCGGGCCCGCCGGTCACGCGGAGGCTCTCGTCTGGCAGAGCGGAAAATATGCGTTGGCCGGGGGCTCGGCGACGACCGTGGATGTCGCGAGCGGCACGAAATTGGAAGGGCCGTGGATCGTGAGTTTTCAATCCGGTCGCGGCGCGCCGCCGCAAATCGAGCTGCCTGAGCTTCGCTCACTTCATCTGCATCCGGATCCAGGCGTGAAATATTTTTCCGGCACGGCCAATTACCGGCACACACTGAGCCTTGATCACGCGCCGTCCTCGCGCCCGGGCGAACGGGTCGTGCTCGATCTCGGGCGAGTCGAAGTCGTGGCCGACGTTTATATCAACGGCCGGAAAGTCGCCACGCTGTGGAAGGAGCCGTATCGCACGGATGTCACCGACTTTGTTCACGAGGGTGAAAACAAACTCGAGGTGCGGGTGACAGACCTTTGGACCAACCGACTCATTGGCGACGAACAGCTTCCCGCTGAGGACCAATTTGGTTTGCACGATGAGCGCGGCGAAAATCCCCAAGGCATCGTTCGCTTGCCTGAGTGGTATCAGAAAGGCCTGCCCAAGCCGGCCGGCGGCCGCACCACGTTTGCGACCTGGAAGTTCTACGACAAAGACGACCCGCTGGTGGCCTCGGGTCTGCTCGGGCCGGTGCGGGTGCTTTTCCCGCGGCGCGTGGAACTGGCGCAGTAGTGCAACCTCTTCGAGGGGTTGGAGCCTTCGCGCGCGCCTCGGGCCATATTTTATTTGCAAAATAAGATTTTATTAGCGAATTATGCGGCGTTCCGCTTCGGCGCCCCTTTTCGCCCCGAAAGTGGGGATCGAGCCGAACGGTCGAACTCAACCGCGCCGCCGAGCGTTCTCGCTCCGGCCTGACCCCGATGCCAACGCTACTCCCCATGCTTTCGCGCTCTGGTCTGCTCGCGATTGCCCTGTCTCCCCTCGCGCAGGCCCAAACCGCTCCGGCGTCTTCATCTTCCTCGTCGTCGAACAGCGAAGAAGTTGTCAACCTGTCCACCTTCGTCGTCACCGGCGTGCGCGCCTCGCTGGCGACCGCGCAGGAAATCAAACAGGAGAAGGCCGAGATCGTTGATTCGATCGTCGCCAGCGACATCACCAAGCTGCCCGACTACAACGTCACCGACGCGCTCCAGCGCATCACCGGCATCCAGGTGCTGCGTGACCGCGGCGAAGGCGCGGGCGTGACCATCCGCGGTTTGACGCAGATGGAGCACACGCTCAACGGGCGCGAAATCTTCACCGCCGGTTTGTCCGCCACGGGCGGCGCCAGCCGGCAAATCGATTTCGCCGACGTGCCGTCCGAAATGGTCGCCGGCATCAACGTGTATAAGACCTCGTCAGCCGATCAGCTCGAGGGCGGCATCGGCGGTCTGGTCGAAATGTACACGCGTCGCCCCTTCGATTTCAAAGGTTTCGAAGCGGTCGGTTCCGTTCGCCTGATCAACGGCGATCTCGTCAAGAAAACCAAACCGCAGTACTCGGCGCTGGTCAGCGATCGCATCAAGTTGCCCGGCGGCAGCGAGCTCGGAGCATTGATCAACGTCACCTATCAGGAGCGTGCCTGGCGTGAAGACCAGAAGGGTACGGGCACGCCAACCTCGCGAACCGATATTATCCCCGGGCAAACCGTTAACGTGGAAAATTCCACGACGGAAAACACGGTTTATGGCACACGCAAACGCACCGGCCTTTCCGGTGTGCTTCAGTGGAAGTTGAGCGATGAATTCGAGCTGTATGCAGATTCCAACTACACGAAATTCGACACGTTGCAGGACACGCAGCAGATCAATCTGACCGGCGCGGCCTACACGTTTGTGCCCGGTTCGGCGGTCCTCGCGCCCGGAACCAACGATCTCCAGAAGATCACCTGGACCAACGCATCGGTCTCCGTGCTTTCGTTCGCACGCGACACGCACGATTGGACGAAGCAGTTCGGCGGCGGCGCGATTTGGAAGCACGATGCGCTGCAGCTGAAGCTGGATTTGAGTTACACCGATTCGTACAACGATCTCTTCTTCTCCGGTCCATTTTACGCCGCGACGGCCGCGGAATTTACCCACGATTTGTCGACCGAAGTGCCGTCGACG
The DNA here is from genome assembly GCA_035765635.1 of Opitutaceae bacterium. Classification (GTDB taxonomy): domain Bacteria; phylum Verrucomicrobiota; class Verrucomicrobiia; order Opitutales; family Opitutaceae; genus EW11. The sequence goes on along the minus strand of DASTWZ010000003.1, from coordinate 189,713 downwards.
TCCGTAAGCGGCACCGATCTGAAGGATCCATCGATCTATCGCTACACGGGCATCGCGTATCGCTTCCGTCCATTTTACGGAGACCTCAAAGCGGGCGCGCTCGATGGTTCCTACACGCTGCGCAACGATTGGGTGCAAACCGTCTCGTTCGGCGCGCGCTATGCCTTGCGCAATGCCAACAACAAACCCGGGCTGATCTTCGCCGATTTCAATTATCCCGCTGGCACCGGACCGCTCGCCACGAGCAAGCCGGATCTCATTGCGACGAACACCGCTGGATTTTTTCCGGGCACCGATACACCGAGCATTCGCGAGTACATGATCGGAAAACTCGATGGCGTGCGCGACGCGGTGGCTTACCGAAATCTGTTTGGCATCACGACGCCGCTGCCGGCCTCCGCGTCTCCGCTGACTCTGTGGGACATCGATGAAACCACGATGGCCGGCTATGTGATGGCCAAATTCAAGCTGGGCCGACTTCCGCTCGACGGAAACATTGGCGTTCGCGGGATTCGCACCAAGGAATCCGTCGAAGGCACCCGCACCGTGCCAGCCACACCGACCACGCCGCAAACGACGGCTCCGCTCGATTTGGATTCGACCTACAACAATGTGCTGCCGTCGTTGAATCTGCGTTATACGATCGCGAGCGGCCTGTTTCTCAAAGGCTCTGCGTCGAAGACTCTGACGCGGCCCGATTTCGGCCAGCTCTCGCCGTCACTCACACTCGTGCCCAACCCGGTCAACCCGGCGTTGAATTCCGGCAGCGCCGGCAACCCCGATCTGCGGCCGATCCGCTCACGAAACCTGGATGTGGCGATCGAAAAATATTTCAACCGCACGACGTCGATCTACGCGACGTTCTTCTATAAAAAGGTCGATGGCTTCATCGTGAATTCGGCGGAAACCGAAACCTATGACGGCCAGGATTACCTTATCACGCGGCCGCGAAACGCGAATCCCGCCACGATCAAAGGCTTCGAATTCGGCTACACGCAGTTCTTTGATTTCCTGCCCGCGCCGCTGCGTGATTTCGGCGTCCAGGCCAACTACACCTACATCGATTCTGAGACGCCCAACGCCACGCTTGGCATCAACACGCCGCTTCCGAATCTCTCGCGGAATAGCTACAACGCCATTCTGATGTACGAGACGAAATCGTTGTCGATCCGCCTGGCTTACAACTGGCGCGACAAGTTTCTCAGTGGCCAGGCCAACATCGCGAACGTCGGACGAATTCCTTTCTACACCAAAGCCTATGGCTGGCTGGATGCCTCGGTGAGCTATCGTTTCAACGATCACCTCTCGCTAGGCGTCGAGGGCACCAACCTGCTCAGCACGAAGCGCATTTCCTATTACGGCGTCGAGACGCGTCCCCAGAACGTCTACATCAACGACCTTCAAATCTCCGGCGTCCTGACCTACCGCTTTTAGAGCCGCAAAAAAAGGCAGAGCGGGCTGTATCCGCTCTGCCGATACGAACAAAACAAAGCCGCGCTTCTTTGCGGTGCTATTCGGATTTCTTCGCGCCGCGTTTGGCCAGGAAGAGCACCACCGCGCCGAAGATCGCGAAGACGATGCCCCAGGTCAGATTGATGTTATCGCCGAGGGAGCGCACATACATCGCCTTGTCGCCGACGATGCCATAGATAGTCAGAATCACGCCGAGGATCAGGAAGAGGAAGCCCATCGGCAGACGTACGTCGAGTTGCATGATTTAGAAAGGTTGAGGGATGAGTTAGTCGATGCGCGGCTTCACCAGAAGATGATGTTCAATGCCAGCGTGGCACCGAGCACAATCAAGCCGAGCGGACCGGGGCGTTTATACCATGGAGCGCCTTCGGCGTGAGGCTTGTCGGTGAGCGCGTAGACCAGACCGCGTAGTTCGTTTTCCGTGCGGTTCGGACTCGTCGCGAGCGAGATGATCGCCGTGCCGAGGAAGCATCCGGTGAAGGCGACGATCGCCATCCAGAAGTTCTGCGCCATCGAGCTGGTGAACGTCCAGTTCACCGTCAGCCAGCCGCCCTTGAGCAGGCTCGCTGTTTCACCCACCGGCAGGGACATGCCTTGGAAAATCGCGGCGGAAACGGTGCCGATGACCAGGCCGAAAAACGCGCCGTGGCCGGTCGCGCGTTTCCAGAACATGCCGAGGAGGAAAATCGCGAAGAGCGGAGCATTCACGAAGCCGAACACCAATTGGAGCATGTCCATGATGTTGTTGAACTGGCGCGCCGTGTAGGCGGCGGCCGCGCTGAGGAGCAGGCCGACGACCGTCGTGATGCGGCCGACTTTGACGAGGTGATGGTCCGTGGCGCCTTTGTTGATGTGGCCCTGATAAAGGTCATACGTCCACACCGTGTTGAACGCGGTGACGTTACCCGCCATGCCCGACATGAACGAAGCCATGAGAGCCGTGAGGCCGATGCCGAGCATGCCGTTCGGGAAATATTTCGCGAGCAGGGCAGGGACGACCATGTTGTAGTCCGGCCCGCCGCCGGCTGCCTGTGGCAGATCGAAGCCGCCGCGTTTGACCAAGCCGAGAGCGATGATGCCGGGCAGAATCACCAGCGCGGGGAAAAGCATCTTCGGAATCGCGGCGATGATCGGCGTGCAGCGCGCGGAGTTCATGTCCTTCGCGGCCATCGCGCGCTGAATCACCAGGAAGTCCGTGCACCAGTAACCGAAGGAAAGCACGAAGCCGAGGCCCACGATCAAACTGAAGGCTTCCACGCCCATCGGGTTGTCATGCGTGTTGGCCATGTACTTCCACGAGTGCGTCAGGTTCGGCTCGAGTTTGCTGACCAGGCCGCCCCAACCGCCGACATCTTTGAGGCCGATCAAGACGAGGGGGAGAAATCCGAAGACGATCAGGAAGAATTGCAGCACTTCGTTGTAGATCGCCGACGTCAGGCCGCCTGTATAAATGTAGATCAGGACGATGACGCTGGAGGCAACGATGCAGACATTGTAGTTCCAGTCCAAGATGGCGTTGAGCAGCAGCGCCAGCGCGTGCATCGAAATTCCGGAGGAAAACACGGTCATCACCGCGAAACTGATCGCGTTCAGCGCGCGGGTTTTTTCGTCAAATCGCAGCTTCAAGTATTCCGGAACGGAGCGAGCCTTCGAGCCATAGTAGAATGGCATCATGAAGATACCGACGAAGATCATCGCGGGAATCGCGCCGACCCAGTAGAAGTGGCTCGTCGCGATGCCGTATTTCGCACCGGACGCCGCCATGCCGATCACTTCCTGCGCTCCGAGATTGGCTCCGATGAAGCCCAGCGCGCAAACCCAGGCGGGCAGCGATCGCCCTGATTCGAAGAAGTCCGCGCTGGTCTTCATGTACTTGCGCAGGACCCAGCCGATGCCGAGGACGAAGATGAAATACACCGCCAGGATCAAATAGTCGATCCAAGCGAGATTGAGGAAATGTGATCCGCTTCCGGCGGAGGCAGAATCAATCACGACTGCTAACAGGGGAGACATGGTTGCAGAGGGTTGGGTTGGGGGCCACTTGCCGAGTGGATCGCGGCAAATAGTGATGAAGCCCTCTCGTCTACAGCGTGCGCGAGGACGGATGGCAAGATTTCGCAACGAAATCGTTGCACCCATACCAGAGGCGCAAATTCACTCATATGAGGTATTGCGCGGTCACATGGTAGAATGGCACACGCTCGCCTTTGCCTTGTCTGGGCTCGCGCCTTCATCTGGTTTGTTTCGCCTTTGTTGTATGTCCACCCCTGCACCCGCACCGACTGCTGCCTCTGGAAGTAAATGGTCGAGCTTCTTCGATTTGGGAAGCGGCCGCGGCCTCATTCTCGTGGTCCTGTTTCTCGGCGTGGTGCTGACGATTTTTTCGGGCACGGTGCGCGCCCCGCTGTTCGAGCGCGCCGCCGATGGCACGCGGCATCGGGTCTTTACCGTCAATGCCCAAGGCGAACGCACGCCCGCCTTCACCGAGCGCAACAAATTCCTGAATGCGCAAAACCTCGCGCAGCTCGCGAAGGACACGAGCTTCATCGCGATCATGGCCGTGGGCATGGCCGTCGTGATCATCTCCGGCGGCATCGATCTTTCCGTGGGTTCGATTTATGCGCTCGCCTCCGTGTTGGGCGCTCTCGTGCTGCATCGGTACGGGCCGCAGGGCGACGCGGCGGCCGCGCTCGGGCCGGGCACCGCGATTTTCGTTGGCGCGTTGGTCTGTATTGGCGCGGGGGCGTTGTCGGGGCTTTTCAACGGCGGACTCACCGTCGTGCTCGGCGTCCATCCTTTCATCATCACGCTCGGCGCGATGGCGATCCTGCGCGGTATCGCTTTTGTCACTACAAAGGGTCAATCGGTCGGAAATTTTCCCCAACTTTTTCGCGATATCGTGCGCTGGGAAATTGGCGACGGGCTCAGCGTCGTTCCGCTGTTGGTGATGCTGCTCGTCTTGATCGTGGGCTGGATTTTCCTCTCCCGGCTCGCCGCCGGACGCCGCGTCTACGCGATCGGCGGCAATGAAGTCGCAGCGCGTTTCAGTGGCATCCGCATCGAGCGCGTGAAACTCGGCGTGTACGTGATCTCGGGCCTCACCGCCGGGATCGCTGCGCTGCTCTCCCTCGGCTACTACGGCGCCGCCTCGTCCGGTGATGGCCAGGGCTATGAGTTGAATGTCATCGCCGCGGCGGTCGTGGGCGGCGCGAGTCTCACCGGCGGCCGCGGCACCGCGCTGGGCGTGGTGCTCGGCGCGCTGGTCATTCAGATGATCAGCAGCGGCATTCTCATTCTCGGCATCGATCAGAACTACAGCCAGATCATCATCGGCAGCGTGGTCATCGCCGCCGTCGTGTTGGATAATTTCAACAACTGGCTCGCGCGCCGGCGCCTCACCGCGAAATCGTCCTGAATCATTTATCCATGAAACGTCTACTCCTCCTCACGGCCTGCGCGCTCAGCGCGTTTGCGGTCACTGCGTTTTCCGCCGAGCGGAAAATTTCCATCGGTCTCGTGGCGAAATCCCAAGGCAATCCCGTCTTCCAGGCTGCGCGCGTCGGCGCCGAAGACGCGGCCCGCGAACTCGGGAAGAAACATAATGTTTCCATCTCGATCGACTGGCGCACGCCCAACGAGGAAGACGCGCAGAAGCAGGCCGAGGCCATCGAGCAGCTCGTGCTCGCCGGTGCAGAAGGCATCGCCGTGAGTTGCTCCGACGCCAACAAGATCACCGACGCGATCAATTCCGCGGTCGACAACGGCGTGCCGGTCGCGTGCTTCGATTCCGATGCGCCGAACAGCAAGCGCTTCGTGATTTACGGCGTCGACGACTTCGACTGCGGAAAACAAGTGATCGACGAACTCGCCAAGGTCATGGGCGGCAAAGGCATCATCGCCATCCTGGCCGGTAATCAGAACGCCCCGAACCTCCAGCGCCGCGTGCAGGGCGTGAAGGAAGGCGCCAAGAAGTATCCCGGTATCACGATTCGCGATACCTACTACCACAAGGAGACGCCGCAGGACGCCGCCGCCAAGGTCGAGCAAGTCATGCAATCGAATCCCGACATCAACGGCTGGGCCATGATCGGCGGCTGGGCTCTGTTTACGGACAACGCGTTGAAGTGGCAGCCCGGCACGGTGAGCTGTGTATCCGTGGACGCACTACCGGTCTCGCTGCCGTATTTGCGCGATGGGCATGTCGCCGTCCTCCTCGGCCAGCGCAGCTACGAGTGGGGTTACCGCTCCGTCGAGCACTTGATCAACAAGATCGTCCTGAAGAAAAACCCCGCCAGCGTCAAAGACGTGAGCCCCTTGATGAAAGTCACCAAGGAGAACGTCGACGAGTACGCCAAGAATTGGAACAAGTGGCTGGGGAAGAGCTGAGCTGACGGGTAAGCCGCTGATTCGAAAATTCTCATGATCTCTTTCTCGAACATCACCAAACGCTTCCCTGGCGTCCTCGCCTTGGACGGAGTGAGCTTCGAGATCGAAACCGGATCGTGCCACGCGCTGATCGGTGAAAACGGCGCGGGCAAGAGCACGTTGGGCAAGATTCTTGCCGGAGTGTACACGGCGGACTCCGGCGAGATTCGCGTCGATGGGGAATTGGTTCACGCGGCGGATCCGCTCGCCGCGCGCAAACTCGGCATCGCGATGGTTCACCAGGAACTCGCGTTCTGTCCGAACCTGAGCGTGGCGGAGAATCTCTGCCTCGGCGAATTGCCGCGCAGCAAGATCGGCTGGGTCGACCGCGCGGATATGCACCGGCGGGCCGGCGCGATGCTCCGCGAGATCGGCGCGACGATGAGCCCGGACGTGTTGATCGAAACCTTGTCCACCGGCCAGGAACAGCTTGTCCAAATCGCGGGCGCGGTCGGCACCGGCGCGAAGATTATCGTGATGGATGAGCCAACCAGTTCGCTCTCCGCCGGCGAGACGCGCGAGCTGTTTCGCCTGGTGCGCGAACTCAAGCAACGCGGCATCACGCTGATTTATGTTTCGCATCGCATGGAGGAGCTGTTCGAGCTCTGCGATCACATCACCGTGCTGCGCGACGGTCGTCATGTATCGACAGAACCAATACGCGCCACGAATGCGCAGCGCGTCGTCACCCAGATGATCGGCCGCGAACTCAAGCCGCACACCCCGGCGCATCTCTTGCGTGAGCTCGGGCCGGAACGGTTGCGCGTGAAGAAGCTTTGCTCGAGCCGCTTCGAAGACATTCACCTCAGCGTGCACGCCGGCGAGATCGTCGGCATCGCAGGTTTGGTGGGCGCGGGCCGCAGTGAAGTGGTTCAAGCCATCTTTGGTTTGGATCCTGACGCCCACGGTGAAATTGTCGTGAACGATCGCGCCATCTCGTGTGGTTCGGTGCAGGCCGCACTGGCCGCTCGACTCGGCTTGGTTCCGGAAGATCGCAAACGGCAAGGTTTGGTCCTGGGCTTGAGCTGCCGGGAAAACACATCGCTGGCCTCGCTGCCGTTGTTGAGCCGGATCGGTTGGGTGAACCGCGCGAAGGAGCGCGCCCTCGCCGGAAAGTACAATCAACGGCTGCGAGTGAAAACGCCCTCGATGGAAACGCTGATCGCAGGCTTGAGCGGCGGGAATCAGCAGAAAGTCGCGCTGGCCAAGTGGCTGGCCCGCCAGTGCGACGTGCTTCTGATCGACGAACCGACGCGCGGCGTCGACGTCGGCGCCAAGTCGGAAATTTATCAACTGCTCGACGAACTCGCCTGCGAGGGCAAAGCCATCCTCGTCGTGTCGTCGGAGTTGCCCGAATTGATCGGACTCTGCCGGCGCATTCTCGTGATGCGCAACGGCCGCATCGCCGGGGAATTGCCGAAGGAACTGTTCAGCGAGAATGCTCTGATGCAGCTCATGGCCGGCCTGGGCAACACCGCTCCCGCCTGGCCCTCGAGTTAGTCGGCAGGGCGACGGTTTTCGGATTTAGCCGCGAAGAGGCTCAAGGAGGACGCAAAGAGGGCTCTGGTTCGCCGATGTCGCTCCGGCGTCGCATCCCGGACGCGGACCTGCTTTTTGTTTTGGGTTTCAAACCTTGTGAATCCCAGGGCTGCTGGGGGTTTAAGGTTTGGAGCTACAAACTTAATAGCGTTCGCATCAGGTTCAGGATGTCTGAACGACGTCGCTGACCCAGATATCCTCTTTGCGTCCTCCTTGAGCATTTTCGCGGCTAAAAAAATCTCACCGCTCCTGTGCCGCTCGACATTCGCCGCTGCACTTGACGCTGGGAGCGGCGGTGACGTGAATGCGCGGACGTTCATGAGCAAACACGCCGTCAAACGCACCGTCGACATGCAGATCATCGCCGATTGGGTGGAGCCGAAGTCGCGCGTGCTCGACCTTGGCTGCGGCCGCGGCGTTTTGCTCGAGTTGCTCGCGCAGACGAAGGACGTTTTCCCGATCGGCGTGGATCTCGATTTCGAAAAGATTTCCTCGTGTATCCGCCGCAACATTACGGCTTACCAAGGCGACATGATGACCTTCATGCAGTCTTTCCCGGACGGGCATTTCGACCGTGTGATCTGTTCGCGCACGCTGGAGGAAGTCGATGATCCGGCGGCGGTAATCGATGAAGCCCTGCGCGTCGGGCGGGCGCTGACGGTCGGCTTCGTGAACTATGGCTATTGGAAGAACCGCTTTTACGCGCTGACCCGCGGCCGCAAGCCGCGGAACTCGGTTTACACCACGGAATGGTTCGAAAGCCGCCCATCGAATCCCGTGAGTATCGCGGACTTCGAACATTTTTGCGCTGAAAAGCATGTCCGGCCCGTGCGGCGCGCCCTGCTGAGCGGGGACTGGAAAACACCCTGCACGTTCCGGCCGAACTTCTTCGCCGGCTACGCCCTGTACGATCTGACCCGGGCCTGAGGTCAAAAACCTCTCGCCGGGGCGGCGGGCGCGCGGCATTTTTTCCCGAATGTCCGCCCACGATCCTTCGGCATCGAATCTGATTCCCGCCGCCTTGCGCGATGCGCTCCGTTTGTCGCCGGACAACGTGCCGTTGTTGATCCACGTCGCAGAAACCGTCCTGCGCAGCGGCGGGCTCGAAGACGCCGAGTTGCTGCTCAAGCGCGCGCTGAGTCTCGATCCGAAGAATCTCTCGGCAAAACTCGGGCTCGTTTCCGCATTCTTTCAGCAAGGCAAGACTTCGGCCGCGTTGGTCATTGTCGAAACGCTCATCAAGGATCCCGCTGCGCCGCCGCGCGCATTGCTGCTCCATGCCCGCCTTGCCGTCCAGGGCGGCGAACCGCGTCTGGCCGCGCAGCAATACCTGAAGGCTCTGGAAAAAGATCCGTCGCTGGCCGATGGCGCGCTCGAGCAAGATCTCGCCGAATTTCTGCCGCGCCGTCCGGCGGGCGAAAGCCTCGCGCCGGAAAAAGCGCGCTCACCTATCGCGGCTGATGAGCCATCGGAAAGTGGCGCGTCCGGGAACCCATTCCGTCAAACGGGAGAACAGGCTCCGCAACGCGAACCGGTTCCCTCCGGAGACCTCCCGACCGGCTCGAGCGCCGTCCCGATCGAGCGGCCCGAACTCTGTTTTTCCGATGTCGGCGGAATGGAAGCGGTGAAGGACGAGATCAAGATGAAGATCATCCTCCCGCTCGAGCAGCCGGATCTTTTCAAAGCCTACGGCAAGAAGGTGGGCGGCGGCATCTTGCTGTACGGACCTCCCGGATGCGGAAAAACTTTTCTGGCCCGCGCGACCGCCGGACAGGTGAATGCCAACTTCATCGCGGTCGGCATCAACGACGTGCTCGAAATGTGGATCGGCCAGAGCGAGAAAAATCTCCACGCGATCTTCGAGCAGGCCCGCTCGCATCGTCCCTGTGTCTTGTTTTTCGACGAAGTCGACGCGCTCGGCGCCAATCGCACCGACATGCTGAAGAGCGGAGGCCGGCAGATGATCAATCAATTCCTCTCCGAACTCGACGGTGTGGCCACTTCGAACGAAGGCGTTCTCATTCTCGCGGCGACGAATGCGCCGTGGCATCTCGATCCCGCGTTCCGGCGACCGGGGCGATTCGACCGAATCATTTTCGTGCCGCCGCCGGACGCCCCAGCTCGCGCCGCGATCTTGCGCTTGATGCTGCGCGGCAAGCCGGTGACGGAAATCAACTACGAAGCGGTCGCGAAGAAAACCGAAGGCTTTTCCGGCGCCGATCTGAAGGCGGTCGTCGACCTGGCGGCAGAGGACAAGCTGCGCATCGCGATGGAGACCGCCACCCTTTATCCGATAAATGAGCGAGACCTGATCGACGCGGCCAAACGTCGCCGGCCAAGCGTGCGCGACTGGTTCGACACTGCGCGCAACTACGCGCTCTACGCCAATCAGAGCGGACTGTACGACGACATTCTCGCTTATCTGAAAATTTCCAAATGAGCATGAATCGCCCGTTCGGCCTGGGGCCGGGTGTATCCGTCAGCGCACTACAATGAATGTTCATCTGGAGCGTTCGCAGATGCTCTTGCAGCAGTCGCGCTACGCAGACGCTGAGCGTGAAGCGTTGCTTGCCCTCGCGCAGTCACCGGATCACCCACTGGCGCACGCCTATCTCGCGCTGAGCCGCACGGATCAAAACAAACCCGACGCGATCGAAGCCGCGCGCGTTGCGGTGGGCCTGGCGCCGGACGTGCCTTTCTTTCGCTACGTCCACGCCGTTGTTCTCCACCGAAGCGACAACGACAGACAGGCGCTGCAGGAAATTGCCGAGGCGATCCGCCTGGATCCGCAGGAGGAGAATCATTTTTCGCTGCTGGCCTCTATTCACCTTGGGTTGCGCGACTGGAGCGCCGCGCTGGAAGCCGCGGAACGCGGCCTCGCCCTGAATCCCGAAAACGTCGCGTGCGCAAATCTGCGTTCGATGGCGCTCGTGCGCCTCGGCCGAAAAGACGAGGCGATGCAAGCGGTGAACTTCGCGCTGCAGCGCGAACCGGACAACGCGCTTTCGCATGCGAACCAAGGCTGGAATTGCCTGCATGGAAATGAACCGCGGAAGGCGCAGGAGCATTTCCGCGAGGCGCTTCGTTTGAATCCAGATCTTGAATACGCCCGGCACGGCATGCTGGAGGCGCTCAAGGCCCGCAACCCGGTTTACCGCGGCATGCTCGCTTATTTTCTCTGGATGGGCCGGCAGAGCGGCAAGATCCAGGCGGCTTTCGTGATCGGCACCTTCGTCGTGATTCGAGGCGTGCGATCGTTTGCCGATGCGCATCCGGAATGGGGCGTCGTGCTGTGGCCGCTGGTCACGCTGTTCTATATTTTCGTTTATCTTTCTTGGACGTCGGTGCCGATGTTCAATCTGCTGCTGCGCTTCGATCGGTTCGGCCGCTACGTTCTCAGCCGCGACGAACGCGCGGCGACGAATTGGTTCGGCGCCTGCCTGGCGCTGGCCATCAGCGGGCTCGTAATCTGGGCCCGCGGATCGGAAACGGGCGTGGCGATCGCGCTGATCGGCGCGGCTCTCTCGATTTGCGTGGCGATCACGTACAACCGAAGCGGCAAAGCCCGGCGCTGGTTTGCCGGCGGCGCGATCGCTTTGGGAGCAATTGCCGTGATCGGCAGCGGTCTCGTGCTGGCCGGTTTCGGCGCGGGCGCGGTCATGCTCGGCGTGTTCGTCGCCGGATTTTTCGGCATGCAGCTCGCGGCGAATTTCGTGCGCGGCTGAGACCGTCAGCTAGCTCTGGAGTTTCTCCGCGCGAATCAGACAAACGCAGTCGCTGCCGTCGGCGGTGGGCAGCCACCGCAAGTCGAGTTTGGCGAATTCGCGGTCCATCGCCTCGCGCAGGCCGCCGACTTCGATCACGACGATGCCGTGCGGTTGAAGTCGATCTTTGGCCTGACGCAGCAGCTTGCGAATGATGTCCAAACCGTCGCGTCCGCCGTCGAGCGACATGCGCGGTTCGCGGTGAAACTCCTCCGGCATCGCGTCGACGTGCGCGCTGGGCTCGTAGGGCGGGTTGCTCAGGATGATGTCGTATTTGACCGCCGGAACAGTGTCGAAGACATCGCTTCGATGCAGTTTGATGCGCCGCTCGAGACGGTGCTCCGCGACGTTGATTTTCGCGACCGCAAGCGCGTCGGGCGACAGGTCGATCGCGTCGACTTGCGCATCCGGGAATTGCTCGGCGAGTAGGATCGCGAGACAGCCCGAGCCGGTGCAGACGTCGACGACGCGCTCGACCTTTTTTCCACGAGGCAGGAATGCCGACAGCTGCTCCGGAATGATCTCGAGAAAATAGGAGCGGGGAATGATGACGCGTTCGTCGACGTAGAACCGATGTTCTCCGAGGAAAGCTTCGTTGGTCAGATAGGCCGCGGGAATTCGTTCCTCGATGCGACGCTGGAGGATGCGGCCAACGGCCTCGTTTTCCTGAGCGCTGAGTTTTTTGTTCATCACGCCCGGCTTGCTGTCCAGCGGAAGGCCGACGGCGCGGAGCAGAAGATAGAGCGCTTCGTCGTGCGGCGACGCTGCGACTTGACCGAGCGCGAGGCCGCGCCGGTCGTATTCAGCAATCGCATACACGAGCCATTCGTGCAGCGTTTGCGGCGCGGGAGCCTTCGCCGCGCCCGGGCGCGATTTCGCTTTCACTTCGTTTCAGTGAGGACGTGCACGTGATTGCGAATATGCTCGGGGCAGTAGCACTGGTCGCCGACGCATTTGGAGCAGTAGCGAAAATCCATTTCTGGATTCGTCTGATCGGTTTTTCCGCAAACATAGCAGCGGTGGCGCGGTTCTCTCTCGGCCGCCTCTTGAGCGGCCCGAGTGGCCTGAAGTTTCATGCGGCGGCGACCGGAGCGGACATCCGACGACAGATCGCGCGCGATGAATCCCAAGACGCTGGCGACGGCCGCGATGATGCCGAGCCGGGTGGCGATGTCTCCGCGAACGAGTTGGAAAAAAAGCACGGCGCACTCGAAGAGCCCCAGCCATTTCATCTTCGCAGGAATGATAAACAAGAGCAGCGCCTCGACGTCGGGATGCGTGTAGGCGAACGCGAGGAAAATCGCGGCGCCGATGTAGACGTTCGTCGAAATGAAATTCGGCGCGACGAAAGCGCCGCCGACCGTGAGGAGATAGCAGGTCAGCAGAAACAAGTTGTAGCGCAACGTGCCCCAGTGCTGCTCGAGTGCGGTGCCGGAGAAATAGATGAAATAGAGTGCGAACGCGATTAGCGCCCAGTGCGAGGGCGGCGGCATGAACAAGAACGTGATCAGCCGCCAGGGTTCGCCGTGCATCACCAGTGTCGGCACCAAGACCCACCGGAGGGGATCGACGTAGCCAAACATCGTCGCCAGGTAGACGAACGTTTGAGCAATCACCAAGTGCAGCGTGATATTCGAGATCGCGAAGGGTTCGAGCCTGCGCCCGAGCGGATTCAACCGAGGCATGAGTTGGCGAAAAGGGTCGGGAGTACGGAGAAAAAGGGAATCAAAATTACTTTTCGGCCGGCTTCGGAAATTGCTCCAGCAACTTTTGCTTTTGTTTCTCGAGCACGGTCTCCGTGACGCTGTCGATCAACTTCCGGGCGTCGTCGAGTTTTCCCTGTTTCATCAGCACATTCGCCTCATGCAGGCGCACGGTTTGTTTCTCGATAGGGGTGGAGAGCTTGAGTTCGAGTCCGCGCCAATACTCGAGCGCTTGTTCCCAGTCGGGATGTTCGAGATCGTAAAAGGATTCACCGTAGCGATAGGCGTACGCGACATTGGTGGGCTCGAGGGTCATCGCCTGCCGAAACGCCTCGTGCATGGCCTTGTCGAGGCCCTCGCGCGTCCACTGACCGGATTGAAGAAAATCGTCGCGGGCTTCCGTGAGCAGCGTGCCGAGCTGGTAATGGTAGAGCGCTTCTTTCGGCGCGAGTTGGATCGCCCCCAGAAAATAGTTCACCGCGTCGAGTGGTTTGCCTTCCTCGGCCAGGTAGTTGCCGAGCTGGTTTTTCACCACAGGCATATTTTTATCCAGCCGGTTCGCGTGAAGCAGCATTGCCGCTGATTCCTTCCGCATGTCGATTTTACCGAGGAGAATTCCGTACGCAGCGTAGCCGGCGGCGAATTCAGGGTGATCGCGCAGCACCTTGTCGTAATCGTTGGAGAGCTGCTGCAGCTGGATGCGGAAATTGTCTTGGTCGAAGTTCGGATCGTCCTTTTCCGCGGCGGCAAACAGCTCCTTTTGACGCTCGAGCAGCGGTTGAAGATCCTTGTTCGGATCATCGGACGGCGAGGCAAAGGAAAGAGAGATTCCGACGGAAAGCGCGAGAAGCGGAAGAAGCAGTTTGGCGTGCGAAAGCATGAAGGACGTGTGCGACAAGTTCACCTCGGCCATGTGCCCCCGCAATGTTTTGTGTGTCGCAAGTGCCGTCGCAGCCGAGGCTTGTTTTTCGGCAAAGGAGGCGGCTGTGATAAGCCCTTGCGGCAGTGTTCAAATGAACACCTATTGGTCGCATGTCGGAAATGGAAAAAATGCCGGGCGGAGCGCCTGTGGGCCGCGGCACGGGACTCAACCCGCCGAACCGTTTTGAGCGGCTGCACATCGAACCGGATCCCGATTGCGATCCGTCGGAATCGGTTGATCCGCGAACCGAATTTTATCCCGATGCAACAGAGAGTTTGCTGACCCGGAACGACAGCCCGGACATCTCGTTTCGCTACGGGCTGAATTCTTACCGCGGTTGCGAGCATGGTTGCGCCTATTGTTACGCGAGGCCGTATCACGAATATCTCGGCTGGGGCAGCGGCATCGATTTCGAAACAAAGATCATGGTGAAGCTGCGCGCGCCGGAATTGTTGCGCCGCGAACTCTCGTCGCCGAAATGGGTGCCGCAGCCAATCGGGATGAGCGGAGTGACGGATTGCTATCAGCCCGCGGAGAGAAAGTTCCGGCTCTCGCGCCAGTGCCTCGAGGTGCTCGCGGAATTCAGGAACCCGGTAGGCATCGTGACGAAAAACCACCTGGTCACGCGCGACATCGATGTGCTCGCGGAGCTTTCGAAGTTCAACTGCGTCGCGGTCTTTCTGACGATCACCACGCTCGACACCGAACTTTCCGGAAAACTGGAGCCGCGCGCCTCACGTCCGCAGCACAGATTGCGAGCGATTCGCGAACTGAGCGCTGCGGGCATTCCGGTGGGTGTGATGGTGGCTCCAGTCATTCCCGGCTTAACCGAGCATGAGCTGCCCTCGATTCTCGAGGCGGCGGCCGAGGCTGGAGCGAAGAATGCCGGCTACGTCATTCTGCGTCTGCCTCACGCGGTGAAACAAATTTTCGTGGACTGGCTGGAAAGAAACGAGCCGCTGAAAAAAGAGCGGGTGCTTTCGCGGGTCCGCGATCTGCGCGGCGGAAAATTGAATGTCTCGGAATGGGCCACGCGCATGAAAGGGGAGGGGATTTTCGCGGAGCAGGTGCACGACATGTTCAAAGTCGCGACACGGCGGGCCGGTTTGAACGAGACGCGGACGGAGCTTTCCACGGAACACTTCCGCAGCGGTCGCTATGTCCAGCAGATGTTATTCTGAACAATCCACCGTTATTGTGAATAACCTGTGAGTGAGTGTGGGGAAAGGCGCGTGCCGCGTAGGGAAACTTTGGATACCGTTTAACTAACTCGCTGTCAATCAGGGTAATGAGTCGTATTTGCCTGCTGAAAGAGGTCACAATTGAGAGGCGGATCGTTTCCATGCGTTGTTAGCATCTTCAATTGAAGCCGCGTTAGGGTAAGGATTTCCGCAGCTCACTAGGGAAGCGCCCCGATCCATTGCTCGGTGCGTATTTGGGGAAGCCGTTTCCATATCCACTTACTGGATACGGCGCGGAGTGGTTGATCTTTTTTCGGCTCCCAATGGATTCGAGCGATGCCGTTGAAGAAAGTCGCGATCGTCGGAACAGGAGCCATTGGAGGCTATTATGGCGCGTGTTTGGCGAGAGCGGGGTTCGACGTGCACTTTCTGGTCCGATCGGATTTTGCCGCCCTGAAAGAACGTGGGATGCGCATCAAGACGCCGGCCCATGAATGGGTCGATCCGCGCCCGAAGATTTATCGCACGAGCGAAGAAATCGGCGCGTGCGACCTGGTCATCGTCGCCCTCAAGGCGACGGCGAATGGTGCGCTCGATCAACTCGTGTCGCCACTGCTCTCGGAATCAACCGCGATTCTCACGCTGGAGAACGGGCTGGGCAGCGATGAATTATTGGCGGAGAAATTCGGGGCGCAGCGCGTGATCGGGGGCCTCTGCTTCATCTGCGTTTATCGCACACAACCGGGCGAGATCATGTGTCTCCATCCGGGCTCGCTCTCGCTTGCGGAGTTCGGCCGGCCGCGCGGTCCGCGCTTGATGGAGCTCGAAGCGGCGTTTGTGCGGGCAGGTGTGAAAACCCATGCGGCCGATGATCTCCTTGCGCTGCGCTGGAAGAAGCTCGTTTGGAACGTGCCATTCAACGGACTCTCGATCGCCGCGGGCGGCATATCCACGGACCGGATACTTGCGCTGCCCGAGCTCGAAAGCGAAGTCCGCGCGCTGATGTTGGAAGTGATCGAAGGCGCGGCTGTATTCAATTTCAAGATACCGATCGACTTCATGGAGCAGCAGATTTCGAGCACGCGAACAATGGGTGCGTACAAGCCGTCGAGTCTGGTGGATTATCTCGCAGGTCGCGAAGTCGAGGTGGAGGCGATTTGGGGCGAGCCGTTGCGCCGGGCCGAGGCGCGAGGCGCCGAGCTGCCGCGGTTGCGCATGCTCTATTCGCTGCTGAAAGCGCTGACCTCCCTGCCGCCTTCCTCCGCGCGTTAGTCTAGTATCGCGGCGTGGCGTAGTGGCCGCGTGAATACAAAAAAAGCGGCCTCCGTCGGAGGCCGCTTCTGAAGCTTTAAGGAGCCGGTCGCTTAAGCGGACTTGCGCTTGAAGCGGCGGAGCGCCACGAGACCGACCAACGCGAGACCGCCGAGGAGGCCGTACGTGGAAGGTTCCGGAACGGCCTGGACCTGGGTCGGCAGGAATTGGAACGCAACGACGAAATCATTGAAGTCGCCATCATAGAAGCTCACGCCCTTGCGGGTGTCTTCGAATCCGATGAGGAGCGTCGTGACATCATTCGTCACCCAGGAACTGCCGTTGAAGTACGTCGTGGTGACGTCGCGCGTCGACCAGCGAACGTGGCTCGACGTGTCGCCACCTGCGAAGAAGTTCGAGGAACCGAAGGCGGAGAACAAGCCGCCCTGCGTGAGAGAACCACCGCTGTTCAGGTAGAACTCGAGATTCTCGCCCGCACCGTAGCTGACCTGAGTCGTCCAGCCGGAACGGATGTTACCCGTGCCGTTCAGATTATTCTCAACGTCCGTGACCAACGGAGTGTAGGTCGTCGGCGTGGAGCTGTTGGCGTAAGCGAAGTCGTTCTTCCAGCCGGCGGTTTCGCCGAGGAAGATCGTCGTCACCGTGCCGCCTTCGGCGAGGAACGGGTTGCCACCAAGAGCCGCGGTGAAATTCACCGGACCGGCGTTCCAACCCTGGATGGAGCTGGGAACGTTGGCGTTCGAATCGAAATAGAGATCTCCGAGGTCAGCAGCGAATTGGGTGCGGTTAGGCAAACCCGGATCCGCGAAGGTTTCTATACCGCTTGGATACGGCGGTACAATCTGCGCGCTAGCTACCGAAACCAGCGTTGCGGCGAATGCGGCCGCGATTGTGGACTTTATTGTCATGGTCGTTCTGTTGTGGTGCAAGTGAGTGCGCGAACCGTAGGAGATCTGTCGCGACACAAAAACATGTCGCGGCACATCGTCCGACCTGCACAGGGAATATGAGCTTCCCGTTTACAGCAAGTGTGCTGCTGGTCGACTGACGCCTGTATTTGCGCTGAGGGTTTCCCTCACAGCATCAGCAGTTTATTTGCAGTTGGCGGTTCGGCCGATCAGACCTCTGTATTTGCGTACGCCTCCATGCCGACGCAGGAGCAGACCAGATTTCGATCGCCGTAAACATTGTCCACGCGGCCGACTGCTGGCCAGAACTTGTGCTCGCGCACCCAGGCGGTCGGAAAAGCGGCGAGTTCTCGTGAGTATGGCCGGTCCCAACGGTCGCCGCAGACCACCTTCGAGGTGTGCGGGGCGTTCTTGAGTGGGTTGTTCGTCTTGTCCGCTTCGCCGTTGGCGATCGCTTGGATTTCGCCGGCGATCGCGATCAGCGCGTCGCAAAAACGGTCGAGCTCGACCTTTGCTTCGCTCTCGGTGGGTTCGATCATAAGCGTTCCTGCGACCGGCCAGCTCATCGTGGGCGCGTGGTAATTGTAATCTTGGAGGCGCTTCGCGATGTCTTCCACTTCGATGCCGCTCTTTTTGAAGCCACGGCAATCGATGATGCACTCGTGCGCGACCAACCCGCTCGCACCCTTGTATAAAACCGGGAAGTGCGGCTCGAGCTGCTTGGCGACGTAGTTCGCATTCAGGATGGCGAGCTTGGTCGCGAGCGTCAGGCCATCGAAGCCCATCATGCGAATGTACATCCAGGAAATGACCAGGATGCTCGCCGAGCCATAAGGCGCCGCGCTGACCGCGCCGCTTTCGCGCAACGGGTTCGTGCCGCTCGCGCGATTCGCGACCGCATGACCAGGGAGAAACGGAACGAGATGTTTCGCGACGCCGATCGGTCCGACGCCGGGGCCGCCGCCGCCGTGGGGGATGCAGAAGGTCTTGTGGAGATTGAGATGGCAAACATCGGCGCCGATGAACCCGGGCGAGGTCAGACCGACTTGCGCGTTCATGTTCGCGCCGTCCATGTACACCTGGCCGCCGTGTTCGTGGATGATCCCGCAGATTTCGCGTATTGAAGATTCGAATACGCCATGGGTCGAGGGATAGGTGACCATCAATGCGGCGAGATTCGCCGCGTGCGCTTCGGCTTTCGCCTTCAGGTCGGCGACGTCGATGTTGCCCTGCGAGTCGCAGGCGACGGGCACGACGGTCATGCCGCTCATCGAGGCCGTGGCGGGATTCGTGCCGTGCGCGCTGGTCGGGATCAGGCAAACCCGCCGGTGGGCCTGGCCGCGCGATTCGTGATAGGCGCGGATGACGAGCAGGCCGGCATACTCGCCTTGCGAGCCCGCGTTGGGTTGAAGCGAAACGCTCGCGAAGCCGGTGATTTCGGCGAGCCAGCTTTCGAGTTGTTCAAAGAGTTTCCGGTAGCCCTTGGTCTGTTCGGCCGGAGCGAAGGGATGCAGGTTTCCGAATTCTGGCCAGGTCACCGGCAGCATCTCGCTCGTCGCATTCAGCTTCATCGTGCACGAGCCGAGGGAAATCATCGAGTGCACCAGCGAAAGATCGCGCGCTTCGAGTCGGCGAATGTACCGCAGCATCTCGTGCTCGGTGTGGTAGCGATTGAAGACCGCGTGCCGGAGGTACGGCGACGTGCGGTGATGGGAGCCGGAGTACTCGGGTACCGCGCCTAGAGATGTCGGGACGGGTAACGACACGCCGAAGAGACTTGCGAGGTCGCTCAAGTCCGCGGCCTGCGTCGTCTCGCCGAGGGAAATTCCCACTGTATTCGAATCGATGATACGCAGGTTGATTCGCTTTTTTCCCGCCGCGGCGGCGATGGACTTTGCATCCACTCCGCGGATACAGAGCGTGTCGAACACCGGCGCGGTGTTGGTCTTCAGTCCGGCCTTCTCGAGGGCTTTCTTGAGAGTCAGTGCAAGGCCGCGCAGGCGAGTGGCGATGCGGCGGAGGCCGGTGGGGCCATGATAGACCGCGTACATCGAAGCCATGACCGCGAGTAGCACTTGCGCGGTGCAAATGTTCGACGTGGCCTTGTCGCGGCGGATGTGTTGTTCGCGCGTGCCGAGGGCGAGGCGCATGGCGGGATCGCCTTGGGCGTCCTTCGAAACGCCCACGAGGCGGCCGGGCATCTGGCGTTTATGAGCATCCTTGGTTGCGAGAAAGCCGGCATGTGGGCCGCCGAAGCCGAGCGGCACGCCGAAGCGCTGCGCGGAGCCGACCGCGGCGTCGGCGCCAAATTCCCCGGGTGAACGCAACAGCGTCAATGCGAGGAGATCCGTCGCGACGACGTTCAGCGCGCCAACTTCATGCGTTTTCCGAAAGAAATTTTCGAAATCATGGATGTCCCCAAATGTGTCCGGATACTGCACGAGCACGCCGCAATACGAATCGTCGACCTTGGCTGTTTCATGATCTCCGACAACGACCTCGAGGCCGAGCGGC
The DNA here is from genome assembly GCA_035765635.1 of Opitutaceae bacterium. Classification (GTDB taxonomy): domain Bacteria; phylum Verrucomicrobiota; class Verrucomicrobiia; order Opitutales; family Opitutaceae; genus EW11. The sequence goes on along the minus strand of DASTWZ010000003.1, from coordinate 170,012 downwards.
TTTGCTCGCGTGCGAATGACATCGACGGTTTGCGGATGACATTTTTCGGAGACGAAGAAGCGCATGCGTTTTTCGTCGGTCGCCACTCTGTGACAAAGCGCCATGGCTTCCGCGGCCGCGGTCGCTTCGTCGAGCATGGAAGCATTCGCGATTTCAAGGCCGGTGAGTTCGGTGACCAGAGTTTGGAAATTCAGCAGGGCCTCCAGCCGTCCCTGCGAAATCTCTGCCTGGTACGGCGTGTACGCGGTGTACCAACCGGGATTTTCCAAAATGTTTCGCTGAATCACGCCGGGGGTGAGCGTCTCGCTGTAACCCATGCCGATGAAGTTGCGATAGACCTCATTCTGCTTGGCGATCTCGCGCAGCTCGGCCAGAGCCTGACTTTCCGTCGCGGCCTCGGGCAAATTCAGCGCGCGATTGAGCCGGATTTGAGAGGGCACGGCCGCGTCGACCAAGGCGTCCAACGACGGGTAATCCAACAAGTCCAGCATCTCTGCGACCTCGCGGGCATTGGGGCCGTTGTGGCGGCGGGCAAATGTGTCGAGCGGCGCGATCAGATCGATCTCTTTTGCCGGTGTGGCTGGGCGAGTTTCCGGACTGGACGAGGAGAGCAGAGACATGGCGCGCAAACTAGGTTCGCGGGCACTTGAAGCAAACGGAAAGCGGGCGCGTTTCATTGCTTTGCAGCGTGCATGTTTGCGGATTCGCAGCGGGCGATTTGCACGCGAAAGCGTGCGGCGGGGCCTGCGGTTGGCAGGCGGGCGGCCAAGCCAAATTGCGCGGCAGAAAGAGCTTAAACGCGTCCCGGAGCCGCTGGCATTGGCCATGCAGGCAATGAAGGCATTCATCCCGAAAAAACATGAATCCCGAACCCACCGATCCCTCCCACGGCCATGTCAACACACCGTCTCAGATGGTGACTCCCATTCAGCCGATCACCGATGATCTTCCGAAGGTGAAACCCGCGCGTACGACGGAGCGCCTCGGCGGGCTCACGCAGGAGGAGGCGGGGCAAGTGACCGAGACCGCGAAAATCAACGAGGTGCCGCCGGCGGAGGCGATGGAGCCGCACCTGTATCGCGATGATGAAGAGTGATTGGGCGTGGCGCCGGTAATCTAAAGTGTGAAACCGGCGCCTTCTTGCGACGCGAGTCGAGGCGCGCAGTGTGCAAATCATGCGCCGCTTTCTTCTCTCAGTCGTCCTCACCGCCCTGGTTGCGTTTTCCGCTCGCGCTGACGAATTGCCGCCAACGCTGAAGCTCGGATCCAAGGCGCCGGATTTCAATTTGCCCGGCGTCGATGGAAAAAACTGGAGTTTGAAAGACTTCAGCAACGCGAAGCTGCTCGTCGTGATCTTCACCTGCAATCACTGCCCAACGGCGCAGTACTACGAAGGGCGTATCAAAGATCTCACTACAAAATACAAGGACAAGGGCGTGAGCGTCGTCTGCATCATGCCGAATGATCCGAAGTCGGTGCGTCTCGACGAACTCGCGTGGACGGACTTGAGCGACACCTTTCCCGAAATGAAACGGCGGGCGAAGGACCGCGATTTCAATTTCCCTTATCTGTACGACGGAGACACCGAAGAAGTCTCCAAGGCTTATGGCCCGGTCGTCACCCCGCACGCCTACGTTTTCGATGGGGATCGTGTTCTGCGCTATGTCGGAGCGATCGACGACTCGGAGCGTATCCAAAAAGTGAAGACGCGTTATGTGGAGAACGCGCTCGACGCGCTGCTGTCGGGAAAGCAACCCGAGGTCGCGCAGACGAAAGTGGTGGGCTGCTCGATCAAGTGGAAAGGGAAGGAAAAACAGAACGAGGAGTTCATGGAGAAACTCGCCCAGGAGCCTGTTTCGCTGGAGAAGGCCGATGCCGCCGCGCTCGCCGACTTGCGCAAGAATTCGTCGGGGAAATTTCGCCTCGTGAATTTCTGGGCCACCTGGTGCGCGCCATGCGTGGCGGAGTTCGACGAACTCGTGGCGATGAACCGTTCGTATCGCATGCGCGATTTCGAGATGGTGACGGTATCGCTGAATCGTCCTGACGAAGAAAATTCCGTGCTCGGATTTTTGAAAAAGAAACAAGCCTCCGGTCGGAATTTGATTTTCGCCTCCGACCAGCGCGAGCCCCTGATCAACGCCTTCGATCCCGAGTGGCAGGGTGTAGTGCCATACACACTACTGATCAGCCCGGAGGGAAAAGTAATCTACAAGGAAATCGGCAGCATCGACACGCACGCCCTGCGCGGCGCCATCGTCGCAGCGATGAACGAGCGGAAGCCGTGGTGAGTGGGGTGGTATGGCTAGCCGTTCGGCGTTGAAGGTTCGGCTGCGCGGTCCTGCGCAGCACCTTCATTGATCAGTTGATTGAATCGTGCGAAGAGAGGTCCGGCGGTCCCAAAGCCCATCGGGTCATATCGCATGAGCGAGTTAACTTGAGCTGCAGAAAGGACGTCCGACGCCCGAGCTTCGACTTTGTCCCAATCCACATCGGTCGGATAGATTGGGTTGTCTGCGTTTGAATTTTTCGCGGACTCCGCGACGACCGTAATGAACGCTTCAGCGTCCTCGCGGGAGAGCGGCGTGCCTCGTGAAGCGGCATTTCCGATCAGGCTGTTCAACGACTCGCGGAGTTGGCGGGTTCGATCGAAAGCGCGAAACGCCTCGTATGCCGTGTCGCCGAGCAGCGTGCGCGCGCTGGACTGGTAATCTGCACGGATCTTTTGGAGCAGTTTGCCGACTGCTGCGTCGGCATAGGTGAGCCGCCCCTCGGAGATCGCCGCATCGACATCCATTTTCTGTTCCTCGGCGCGGAGAGCGATATCAAGCAACTGTTCCTGCTCTGCTGGCGGAACGTGGAGGTGCTCGAAGAACGGGTTGAACACTGAGGCGAGCTTGGCTCTTTGGGCTTTGAGTTTGAGGTTTAGAAGTTCCGGATTTTCCCGCCAGCTCCGAACCCATGGAGGAGGCTGAGCCACGGCAATCGATTTCCCGTGAACGCCGCCCGATTTCACTGTTTTCCTGGAGGAATCGATCAATTGATTTCTCTGTTCGTCGATCTCTCGAATCTTATCTACCACGAGAGCTTTGCGGCGTTGCAATTCATCACGCTGCTCGCCCTCGGCCTTCGATTTCTCGACGAGATTGGCGCGGACGAAATGGAAACCCAAGGTAACGAGTGCGCCGAAGGCTACCACGGCTAACGTAGTGCGATTTCGAATACGTGACATTTTATTTTGGGAGTTGAACGCTCGCGAGGCTCATGGCCTCGTTCGATTTCGCGTCGATTTCCAAACGGTTGAGGTACGTGAGTTGAGTTGGATTCAGAAATTCCTTCGCGGCCGTCTGAATCGGCGACCAATTGATCGGACGCGGACCTCGCTCCCGTGCACGGCCTTGATTCGCCGTGATGAGGGCGATCATGCGGTCCACCTGTTCGAGCGTAAGAGGGTCATTCGTAAACGTGAGCGAACCCGCCAAGGTGTTGACCAATCCGCGTGCGGGCAGCGTATCGCTGTAGGCGAGGAATTCCTTGAACCGATCTGGTCCGAGCAATGTTTGAAGCTGGGTCCCGCTTTGTTGTTGGGTAAGATCCGGATTAAGTGTGAAGGCTGCGTAGGACCGGTCCGATCCCAGAGGCATGCCGACGCTGAAATTTCTCGCGACCAATCGCTGAAATTCTTCGATCTCGGCCGGAGATAATTGCAGCGCCTTCCAGAGCGGTTCGTATTGTGCGGCCACTTGCCCGTGAACGAATTTTTCAAAAGCCGCCTTTGCTTCGGGGTGGCGTTGGAGGAATGCCTTGCCTGCTTGTATCGGATCTAGCGCTGCGGCTGTCGCAGAGGAGGCGGATCGGATTTTGGCTGCGGTTTCGCGATCGAGTTTTTCGGATTCGTGGGCTGCGGCGTTTCTTTTTTGTTCGGCGAGCTCCGCCGCTTTGGTGCGCGCCGTCGCGTCGAGTTGGGCGAGCGATTCGGTCAGCTCGCTAGTTTCGGCGGTCAATGATTCGAGAGATGCCTTCGAACGGAGAGCGGCACGGGTTTCCAACGTGGCCGTTCCGGTGGCGAGAATTATCAGCGCCGCAGCAGTGAGGTTCGCGGCGAGTTTTGTCGTGGTCATAAATTGGATGATGGTGGCGGTTGAGGGAACGAGAACAGAGGCGGTGTTGAGGGCGGCTTGATGGATCGCCTTCGCCAGATGCACGGGCGCTTGGACTGCGGCTTGCGAAGCGAGCGCGCTCCCAAGTAATGCTGCCGTGGATACAATACCTCGGCTGGCGAGATGGCTGCGCACTTTGTGAAGTGCACGATCCACACGCATGCGCGCGGCGTCCTCGCTGAGTTCGAGAGAGCTTCCGGTCGCAGCGAACGATTTTCCTTCGGCGAAGCGCATCAAGACTGCGCGACGATCGCGTTCGTTGAGTTGATCGAGCGCTGCTTCCATTGCGGGCCCAGCGATTTTCCAATCAATGTCTTCGATCGGGAGCGTACCCGTTTTTTGATACATATTGTGAGCCTCCGATTCGCGCGCTTTGCGCCGTTGTTCTGCGCGGACGGCGTTGGCCGCCTGATGGCGGGTCGTGGTGTGCAGCCAGCCGGCGAGGGTGGGGTGATGCAGGAGCCAGCGAGCTTGTTGCGCGAGCGCGATGAAGACGCGTTGCGACACATCCGCCGCGAGATGCGTGTCGTAGCCAACTCTGCGCAACGCCGCGGCGTGAACCTGATTGAGATGGCGATGGACGAGTTCGGCAAAAGCGGCTTCGTCGCGCGTTCTCACATATCGGGAAAGAAGTTCAGCGTCCTCCTGCATGGGGTTGCCATAAGGTAACCGCTGGGAGCGAAACCGAACAGAAAATCTCGGACTAATCCGTCTCTCTCTCCTCAGGAGGAACCGAGGGGCGAGCGCTTCGGTTCGCTCTTGGGGAGCAGCGTCGACGTTTTCGGCGCCGGCTCGTTGGCTTAATCCGGGAGCCGGCGTGAGGTTTCAACCACGCAACAGGGCAGAGAGTGCTTTGTCTGCGTGGGTGCGCGGCACGTGACGCGTTGCCCATGTGGCGAGTGCGCCGAGAATGGGCTTCAAGTCCGTGCCTTTCGGCGTGAGCGTATAGGCGTAACGCGGAGGGTTCTGCTGGTAGGGCTCGCGTTTGATCAACCCCGACGCTTCGAGGCGCTCCAGGCGTTCCGCGAGGATGTTCGTCGGGATCCCTTCCGGTGAGGCGAGGAATTCACCGTAGCGCGTCAGGCCGCGGAAAAGATCGCGAATGACGAGCAACGTCCAACGGTCGCCGAGCAAGTCGAGAGAGCACGAGATAGGACACGCGGAACGACGGGAAGAGGCGCTCGCGGTCGAGCGGACGGATTTGGGCATGCCCGAAAGATGGCTTTAAACTTGCAAAAAACAAGTGACTTCGCAGATGTGTCACTTGTAATTAGCAAGTCACTCGGACGCCCACTCTGTTTTCCTCGCCGGTTGCGCAATGGAAGGTCGCTGGTCGGTCCTCTCCGGCGCTCCGACGAACAACTTTAATCCACTAGCCATGACACACGACACGATCCTCTCTCCTTCTTTGCTCAACGCCTTGGCGATTTTCATTGTCGCGACGGGCGTGCTGATGGTTGCGGCCCACACCAGTCTTCTCGCGCTCGCCGCGCGGCGAACCACGCTTCCGCCCCGGACTCAGTTCATCGCTCCGCTCTTCGCAGCCATCCTGCTCGCAGGCTGGCTCGCCTGGGCCGTGTTGGCGGTGCCGAAGCGGGTCGTCATTCCTGAGCCGCTGGCACTTCCTGGGCAAGTGATGCAGAATCCCGGGTTGCTGTTGGAAATGACTGCGTTTGTCGGGCTCGGGGTCGTCGTGATTTTTGCCTCGAAGACGATGCGGGTGCTTAACGCCGCGACACCGCCCGCATGGCTGATTGGCGTGCAGGTTTACCGCGTGGCAGGCGTGATGTTTCTCTGGCCGTTCCTAGCGAGCTCCGCGTTGCCGACACTGTTCGCGGTGTGCGCGGGAGTTGGTGACGTGATCACTGGCATTGCAGCGCCGTTCGTTGCCTCGGCGGTCGCACGTAATCGCCCCGGCGCTCATGCAAAAGCCGTTCTTTGGAATTACTTCGGCATACTCGATCTCGTGGTCGCGACGATAACGGCCGTGCTGTCTCACTCGACTAACATCAGCCGGTTTCCGCTCGTGATCGTGCCGCTTTTTCTTGGACCACCGCTGGGCATCCTCACGCATATCTATTCGCTGCGTAATCTCGCGCTGAGTCGCTCGAGGATGAGCACGAGCGAGGGCGAGAGCGACAGCGCTAACGCTAGCGCCAGCAGAAGTCGAATGACAGAGAGCAAACCGGCGTTTCAGTCCTGAGGAGTAGGCCGCATGGGCAATCGATATAGGACAACGTAGCGCCGGTCTCCCGGCTGGCTTATTTATCTAGAGTACCGCGAAGCGAGACGGATTTTTTTCGGCTGGCCGGCCGGAAGGCCGGCGCTCCGTTACGAGCGGTGCGTGCATGCCGCCTTTTGCGTCGTCTATCCCTGCGCGGAGCGCGCTGTCGGCTTGTGCAGTTCCGTCTTCGCACTAAGCGCTACGACGAGACGAGTCGACGAGACAAGCGGGTATCGGATCCACGAATTAGACTTTGGTGTAGATCTGAGTTCTTCCCCCAAAATCTTTTCCTCTGCGCGGAGCGCGCTGTCGGCTTGCCCAGTCGAAGCCTTCGGCAGGCAACGAGTCCGCCTACGCTCTGCGAGCTTCGGCGAGACAGTCTTCGCCTGCGCTTCGCTTGGCGAAGACTGGACGGTACTGGACTCGAACCAGTGATACTCTAGCAGGCTAGGCGAAATCTATTCTTCCGAGAGCGGAGAATGCTCTGACACAAACGAAAACGTTTTGACACGTTGAGAGCAGTGTTGAGAGTGCGCGGGTGGCTTCGCTTCGGAATTTCCCCGGCTCTCCTTATTTTTTTGCCTGCTTCACCGATGCTACGGGAAGGCGTGTTCAGAGGAGCACGAAGCAAAGTAAACGACGGACCGCACAGGCGATTGCCGATGCATGGGAAAAGGCGGCAAAGCTCGGTTCTGAAAAGCGGCTCAGTGAGGCCCAAGCTCGGCGAATTCTTTCTCAGATATACGAGACGGTAAACGATGAGCCGTTGCCATCTTCGACGACTAGTGAGTTTCTCACCAATTGGGCGGCGAAGCGTAAGCTCGATACCTCTCCTAGAACTCATCAGGCATACGCCCAAATCGTTCGGGACTTTCTCTCTTCCCTGGGAGAGCGCGCTTCCAGAGACATTTCCCAGATCAGCAAAGCTGACGTAACGAAGTACCGAGACTCGGTTCTTGCTCGGACATCAAAAGCGTCGGCAAACAAGGCTGTGAAGTACCTTCGCGTTGCGCTGGGAGCTGCCTTCAAAGATGGGCTGAGTCAGGACAATGCCGCGGCGAAAGTGGACGTGCTGAGGCGAGTCGAAGAGGACCGCCGAGGGAGGCGACCTTTCACGATTGAGGAGGTTAAATTGCTCCTCGATCAAGCGACTGGTGAGTGGCGTGGATTGATTTTGTTTGGGTTCTACACAGGACAACGGCTCGGGGACATTGCTCGTCTCCGATGGACCAACGTGGACCTCCAAAAGAAGGAGATTCACTTCAGGACAAAGAAGACTGACCGGATGATGATCCTTCCGTTGCATCCGGTGCTTCAAACGCTGGTGGAGGATCTGCCGACAAGTGACGATCCCACAGCGTTTCTTTTCCCCCAATCAGCTCCTCTTGCGAGCGGGGTTTCGGGAGACTCACGGCTTTCCCAGCAGTTTCATTCGATCATGGTGTCGGCCGGTCTCGCCGAGAAACGAACGAAGGATGCGACAGGGGAGGGCAGAGCACAGCGCCGCAACGCTAGCGAAGTCTCTTTTCACTCTCTCCGGCATACTGCCACCTCGCTCCTAAAGAATGCCGGGGTTAGCGAGGCAATCACGATGGATATCATCGGCCACGACTCCAAAGCGGTGTCGCGGCACTACACGAGGGTGGAAGAACAAACCAAGCGGGATGCGTTGTCTAAACTTCCGCACCTTTCGTGAAATCGCGCTTCAACGATCCACTCGAAAAAGCAGCGCGGGCATTACGCAATGCCGCTGCGCAATTCGTCGATGAGATCAGTTACACGGCACATGGTGATCGATTGTTGAATCGAGCGGTTCGAGAATGTCTGGGACAAACCGGCTTGGCTGACCTAAGGCAAGCTGTGGCTCAAATCGCGCCCATTCTGGAGGCAGAAGATTTAAAGAAAAGGGGTGAGATGCCGTTTCGCTCTGCTCCGGCAGTCATCGAGGACGATTTGTATTTCTTGGTTAAGGAAGCATGCGCCATTTTTGAAGATCTGCGTCGAAGTAAAAAGATAAGGGAGGAGTTCAAATTTGATAAAGTTCTGGGGCCAGCGACGCCGTTGATTTGTACGCTAGGGAAGCGGACTTCAGATGATGGTCGGAATCGGTGGGCAAAACTCATCGCGAAGCTTTCGATAGATGGCGCATATTGGGCTCAAAATAGGCTCGGAGAAAAAACGCAGATATATGCCCTCATCGCAGTGAGGGTTCAGAACGAGCAAGATAAGCGAGAGCGTGAATTTAGGGAGCGCGTTGGGGTGATGCCGGCAGTCTATCTAGACTTGTCCAATCCAGAACAAATCTCGGTTTGCTCAACTTCGGGCTGCAGCGAAAACGAATCGGTCGAAGGAAAGCAGGCCACCCTCGAAAAGCATCGCGCGGAACGCATCAAATCGATGATCGAGTTTAACGAAGATGAATCGCCAGCAAAGATTGCCCCAAAATATTTTAAATCGGCCTTAACGGAGATTATCAGCACACGACTTAAGTCGCTGTCGCAGTAGGGCCTTCGATCAGTCCTCCCAAATCAGGGAAACCACTTTTCGGAGCGTGAACTATCGGCACAGGTAGACCGTTTTCACATGGGTTTGGTCATTCTTATGACGCCGAACCAAACCTCCATCATCGCGGCAGCAGATGCTGCGCGCTCGCAATCAGCTCATCCGGAATTCGTAACCCTTCCTGCGATAGGTGGAGACCCTGTCACCGGACTGTCTCGATCTTTCTGGTACAAAGCGGAATCGGACGGATTGATTCAACTCACGCGTGTTCGCCTACCGGGCCGGCTGAGAGGACGTACACTCCTACCGATCCCGCAAGCCATCGCACTGCTGAAGCGTCTCGGTGAAGATACGAAAGCTTCTGACTCGAAAAGTAAGCAAGTCGCTTGAGGCACACCATGCCCGCCAAAAGAAAAACCCCGGCGGCAACCGGGGTTCGGGGGGAGCTGTTTCAAGATAGGCCAGCTCCGAAAAAGACCAACTCGCGTCCGTTCCGCAAGCCTGAGTATGTCAATTTTTTGCCGAAGGTGGTCGCAACATGTGACGGTGCTTGCCTTCGCAACCCAGGTGGACCGGGCGGCTATGGCGTCGTTCTTCGCTCTGGGGCTCATCTTAAAGAACTACAAGGCAGCATCCCCGCGACCACCAGCAATAGAGCCGAGCTCGTCGCGGTGATCGCAGCGCTATCTGCCTTAAGGACGTCCTGCGACGTTACCATTCGAACTGACTCGATGGTTACGATTCAAGGGATCAACCGTGGCCTTCGCTTTCGCCAAGGCGTTCGAGGTAAGAGACCCGCAAACCTCGATTTGGTGTCTGCGGCACTGGACGCGATGGCTCCTCACAAGGTCACGTTTCAGTGGGTCAAAGGCCACGCTGGCGATCCTGACAATGAGCGTTGCGATTGGCTTGCTGTCGCAGCGGCTAAGATGGGGAGGGCAGCGTGAGCGCGAAGGGAGCACCATTCATCCCTGCGTGGTTTGATGAGCTTGAACTGACTGCGAGCGAGTTTCGTTTGCTCGCCCATCTATGGCGAAGGGCTGACAAAAGCGGGGCGTGCTATCCTTCGGTTCCTACGATCATCGCATGCTGTAGAGTCACCGAAAACACCGTGTGGAAAGTCCTCCGGTCACTTGAGCATCGTGGCTTGCTGAAACGAGAACGCCGTCTTCGCACCTCGAATCTCTATCGGCTTGTCATCCCAGACACCGCAATCGAAACGGCATCTGGGGATAGTAAGACACCACAATCGGAACGGCATCAGACACCGCAAAGTGAACGGCATGTGACACCGCAAAAGGAGGGGTGCCAGACACCGCAAACGAGGGGGTGGAAAGGTACCCCAATGAAGGTTCCCCAAGAAAGGTACTCCAGAGAAGGAGACGGACTCCTCTCAACCCTGCCTGAAAAACTTTCTGATCTAGAAGTAGAAGTTCTATCATCAGACCTTTCCTTCGAAGCAACGAAGGTTCGGGAAAGCTACGATTTCTTCCGCCGGACCAAACTCCTATTCAAAGCGGATTGGGCCCATCTCAGACGACGAGATCTTCCCGCGGCCGTTACTAGTTTCCTCAAAACTGATCGTCGCGGCAAAGCATGGCTCGAAGCCCATCAGCCACCCAAGCGAGTCGACTATTCGCGGATATGAACGACGGCCTGAATTCCATGCCACTCAACGGAGGGTCACCAATCTTTACCAATGGGTCACCAACTCCACAGGCCGTGATCCCCACCTTACCAGCACTTCGCAGCCTGGGCGACTTGGCCGACGTCTTCTGCCCGACCGCAGAGGAAGCCGCGGAGCGAATCGAATCATGGGCATACTGGTTCGCACGAGAACTTGTGGAATCGGTTAACGATCTTGCCCGTGCAACTCGGCAATCACCCAGCTCTGCAAAACTTCCATCCCAATCTTCATGAGAGAACTCGATTCCACGTCTAAAGACGATGCCGTAGTCTGCTTTTTCCTATCTACGAAATACGGTGCGGCCGACGTTTCGTTGGCGTCCGCGTACGTCGAAGGAAAAGTTATCCGTCTTGCGCACGCCTCCTTCAGAGATGGCCCGCGCGAAATTTCTGTCTCCGTCGAATTTGATGGCCCGAACCCCTCGTTCAAACGGCTTCGCGAGATGCTCGAAGCAGGCATCCACTATTCGCGGGTGATGCAAGCGCTCCGCCGCGAAAATAGCTCGAAACTTTAACTCCAAATATCATGGCCCGAATTCCTACAGTCGCTGGATCGTCCGTAATCGCAGCCCCAGTTGGGGCAGTACAACTTAACGCTGGTGCCCTCATGGGACCAGGTAACGGCGCTCAGGCAGTCGCCCGTGGCTTACAGGATGTGAGCGGTGTGGCTCAACAGTTCGCCGAACGTAAGCAGAACGCCGTCAACGTCGCCGCAACTGCGGACGCAGAAATGCAAATAGAACGGCTCTTCGACGATCATCAAATCGCGATGTCCCGAACTACCGATGGAGATGATGGCACGCCGGCTGAGGAACGATGGCTTCCCGATTGGCAAAAGAAGGCAGACAAGTTGAAAAGCTCTTTGCTAACGGACTCCGGCGTATCGCCGGCGGTGCGAGAAAAGTTGGAAGTAAGTTTGTCGCACATGATCGCCGAGAGTTCGAGCCGCATTGCGACCCAGGCGAATGTCCGAGGTATACAGCGACAACGTGCAAAGCTTACCAATGTTGCGAACTTCCTGTACGAACGCGGCAGCGCCGAACGTGGCGACATCGTGATCGATCAGATGAGCGAGCACGGGCTTATTTGGCCTGAAGAGGCAAACGCCTTTAAGCAGCGTGGCCGGGAGCAGGCAGACATCAGCAATGCGACCAAAGCAATTGCCTCTGATCCGATCCAAGCCGCCGATCAACTCGACGAGAAGTCGGCCGATGGAGCGTGGACAAATTTTCAAAATCTCGACGAAACAACCCGCCTCAGTTTGAGCCGACGTGCACGGACTGAAACGGAAGCCTTGCGAGCAGAAACGGTGCGCACCTTCCAGGACACGATCAATCAGGGCGGGATAGTGAGATTGGAGGATCTCCAAGGGGCAGTAGACGCCAAGCGAATGACCCCGCAGCAGATGCGTTGGCTCTCCGCCCAGCAGACCGGCCGGAGCAATTATGCTGAGAGTGTGGTTCGCATGGTCGACCTCGGACGCAGAATCGACGCATGGCGACCAGGCGACTCGGACAGCGATGCTGACCTACACAAAATTGCGGCTGACATGGCGGGCTTGCCTCGCGAGATGCAGGTGCGACTTGAAACCGACCTTCGAAAAATATCAGCCCCGACTGTCCAGTCAAAGAGTCGTCCAGTCGACGGCTACCGCTACATCGATGATCTTCTCCGAGGTGGCTTTTTTGGCGCGACTCATGGCGATGTGAACGAGGAGAAGAAAGGCTTCTTTGGGACGACTACCACAAAGCGCAAAGTATCTCTCGAGGAAGCCCAAACAGCTTACGGGAAGGCCATCCAGCTCCGTGATGCCCTGAAAAGCTTTTATGACGAGAAGTCGAACGCTTCGGCCGAAGAACAGAAAAATTTCATCAACGGGATGATCCAAGGCCAGGTCGACCTCGCCGCAGCAACGCCGGTCCTGAACAACATCTCAGGGCGCGCCCTTCCTCTTCCCGATTGGTACCGCGCTCCCAAAGTTACAACTCGGGAGGCTTGGACTGCATTGCCCGCGGGCGCGCACTACACCGCCTCAGATGGAAAAACCTATATCAAACGCGGTAATCCTCAGGCGGCCGAGGCGTTCGGCGAATTGCTTCGGATGGAGGATGAAATTTTGCACACAGATGCAGGCCGACAAATGCCTATGTGGCAGGTTGAGCGCGTTGCGGAGCTGGAAGTAAAGATGAAGCGCGCCGAGGAAGAGGCCAATCGCAACGCACTCCGTCGCAGCTTCGCTGAACAGAATATTCGAGCGCCGAAGCCACGGCCATCGAAGCGGAACTGAAGCGAGTTGTTCACGCCAACAAGGAACCAAGGGATTGACTATAAGATGAGCCGAATTCCCCGGATGAATCGTCCTCTTTCCGTTCGCGAAACCCAGTTCGCGGAGAACTTACTCGCTGGCATGAACGGCACTGACGCACTCGAAAACGCCGCTCCGGAACTGGTGAAAAAATGGCAGCGTAAAAGCATCACCGAGAAAGCGAGCAAGATGGCGGCCGATTCCCGTATTCGCACCTATCTTGAGAACGCGGTGAAGCGACGCGTCGAACGCCGTGAGATAACCGAAGACGAACTCCTCAGCCGATTGGAGAAACGAGCTTACCTCGCTGCATGCGTGAGAGACGAGCAAGGCGAATGGCCACACCGATTAGCCGCCATCAAGGTGGACAACGACATGTCGGGAGACGCCCTGCAACGGGTCGAAGAAGAACTCGCCCTGGGCTTGATTCTCGAACGTCTCGGGAACGTTCCTCCGATCCCCACCGCGGCTGAGCGCGCCCAGCTGGGTGAGAAAACAGAGACAATCGAAATGCCACCTGAAAGCGTGATCCCTGCCGACGTGGAGACCTTCGACACACCGCAGCGGAAACAAGTCTCAGGCCCGTACGAGCAAGACTTCGCTGAACTTGAGCCAAGCAGATTTCCCGTGATGGGCGGTGCCTCATCGCGTCAGAGCCGCAGCCCAGTCGTTCGTGAGTACGAGGAATGATTCACCCCAATCTATGAATTCGGAATCTAGACGCACAGAGCGCATCAAACGGTCACTCCCTCGCGGCATCAGAATCGGAAAATTCCTAGATGGTCGCGGTAAGCCTTGGTTCGTTCGCTACGGGAAAGATAGGCGCTGCCAATCTTTCGCCAGCGAGGGAGAACGGAATGACTACGCGGAGAAGATTGGCGACGCTGTCGAAAAGGAAGGCATACACGCGGTGCACTGGGATCCTGAAGAATGGTCGGCTTATCGTGCCTTCCGAGCCCGCGTTGGTCTCAGTCTCTCGCAGATCGAAGAAATCCTTCAGATGGTGAAACAGGCGGGGTCGATGATGAAAGACCGTCACCCCGGCATGCCCGACTTGATGAAATCGCCGCAATCTGCGGAAGAGACCAAGCCCGTCTCTGTCGTCACCCCGCCAGTGGCCTAAATTCGAACGGTAACGCGCGTTCTCCGGTCGATCCATATCCAACTATGCGGCAAGGCCTGAGAACGCGCAGAAGTGGCTAATTTCAGCCTCTATTGAGGTCGGGAAATGAATGCCGCTAAACGTCTCCAAAAAACCACTACAGTCATCCAAAAAGCTTGACTGTTCTTAACTATGCCAGATCGTGCATAACGTGATTTCTGAATCACCGGGCCCTAGGAAGCTCGAAAGAAGGTTACGCGAAATGCCGATACCAAATAGCCAACGAACAATTGCAGCCGCATCGAACGCGGAGTGGAGCAGCTATGCTCCATTCCTAGCTCCGCCTGTAGGTGCGGCTGCCTCGTTGAAAGATGAAAATGAAGATCGAAATTCCAAAAGCGTTAGAGGAACAGATTCGCCGCAATCGTGAGTTGTATGATGTTTCAGAGAAGGAGGTGCTCAAGAGGTCTCAAAAATGTTTGGTTGGCTTCTGGGAAGATTACTGTGGAACGAATTTCGTAGATTTATGGAGGTACGGTAACCGGGAAGAGGCAGTTCAGATAGCCGGCAAGTTGGCGTCGAGTTCGCATGAAGCACGCTCTCAGGAGTGGCAGAACGCTCATAACGTCTCCTACGAAGAAAACGGAGAGAGCATTGAAGAAACCGTGTACGATCTGCTCAACACCACTGCAGCCCTTTCGCCATCTCGCAAAAACCAGGAAAAGTTAAAGTACAACTGCGCTCCCGTGGATGCCGAAGGTCATCCAACTTTGTTTGGATTTGGCGTGAGCATCTTCTTGTTTGGTGGCGGAGGCCGTTGCGGCTTCACTCCGCATATCCATCTTGGAAGAGACGATGATCACCCGCCCATACTCCGCAGTTGGCTTGATAAGTTAGCCGGCGGATTGGACAAGAGATACTACAGCACGCCGGGTCGGATGCTCTACGTTGTTCCTTTTGCGGAAACCAATCGCTTGCCGAGCATCGAAGGTGCATCGATCGACGAAGCTTATATCGCAGGAAAGAACGTCGAAGTGGTGACGACGCATTTGAAAGGCTTGGAACTGCTGACCCATCTCCGCGGCCTGATTGCTGATCGTCGCCCTCGTGATATCGTCATTTGGCCGGCGTCGTATTACTTCTCGGGAAGCGGAGAGGAGATCATGCATCAACTCGCGCGTGGGCTGAATTGGGAGCACGAACAGTATGAAGCTAGGGCCTTCGCGCTGTCCAAAGTGACCGCGACGGTACAACCAGAGACAGTAGCGACTTAAGGCTTCAAGAT
Organism: Opitutaceae bacterium; assembly: GCA_035765635.1. Lineage (GTDB taxonomy): Bacteria > Verrucomicrobiota > Verrucomicrobiia > Opitutales > Opitutaceae > EW11. Next base: position 154,748 of record DASTWZ010000003.1, on the reverse strand, counting down.
TCGCACCACGACCCGCTCTATTCCAGGGCGGGTTTTTTTGTCGTAGTGCAAACCCGAGCTACGAAATCAGGGCTGCACTGATTCAACGTCTCAAGGTGACCGAGTAGCGTATCGCCGAATGACGATTCATGAGTTCGTGAACTCTAGGCAGCTCGTACCCTGCTATCCCTTCAAATCATCTGAGATTCCGCCAAAGATGTTTCCGAAGACTCATTGCGATTTCTATATGTCCGTTGACGCAGATGTGCTCGTCGTGATCAACAGGAAGACAGGCAGCGTGGCTGCGTCGGCAGCTGGGCTCTGCTTTTGGACCACGATCAATGAAGAGCTATCGCGTGGTCAGTTGAAGGTGCTTGCGAAGCGCATGCCTGGTCAGCGGAGCGAGTAACTATCCGGACGGGCACATTTCCCTCAAGCCTGGCGAAGTCGTGCCGATGGCGGGTTAAAGGCGGCCAAATGGGGCTGCCGTACCCCATGAACAAACTACGCAAGCTAGCTCTCGGCATTTTCAGCGGCGTCCTTCTTGGCGTTTCCGCTTTCGCGTTTAGTGGCGGTCCTCTCAGCTACACGTGCAAATACGGGCAGTGCCAGGCGACTGCCAAGAGCACCGGTCACCAATGCAAGCACTGCGTATCCAAGCCGGGCGATGCGTACTGTTTCCAGCACAAGCGCTGATTCAACGCGGCTGACGATCGCCGGTGTCGGAATCGGCCTGAATGTGTTTCTCCTGTGCGTTCAAGGCCTTCACCTTTGCTCGGAATGTATGGGCATCGACGCGGTGCTTGCATTCCCATGGCCCATCCTTGGCCTCGCCTTCTGGTGTGGAACTCTCCTTTGGCCTAAGCTGCATCTGCAATTCGCGATCGCTGGGACCGCTGCAGGGGCTTGCCTGATCCTCACTGGCGTCCTGGCTAAAGGCTACGTCTGCGCAGCATGCCTTGCACACTTTTTGGTTCTGCTTTCCTCATTGTTGCTGACCAGAGGCGTTAAGAACCGCGTCGTTAATCTGTAATTCCGAAGTGACGAAAAACAGCAGCGAGCTTTTGCGTTCATGCGCATACGGGAGCATTGGGCTCTTCTGCGGGTTTGGGTTGTGGCTTCACTTGGCTGGGAACCCTATCAGCGAATATGCGCTAATCCGTCGAGGACAGTCTGCCCCTGGATGGATCGTCAGCACTTCAGAAGAAACTGACCGCGCTGAGGGACAAAAAATGACCTTCTACAACGTAGATTACCGGTTTACCCTTCCCGACGGACGAGAATTCAGAGGGAACATCAAATCGCGCATGGGACGATTGAAGGAGCAGTTCAGAAACTTACCTTCAGAGATACCCGTCACTGTCGAATACCTAGTGGACGATCCGACGGTGAACAGACTCAAGGGAGATGGGAATGAAACTCTGCAAGAGTGGCTATGGCGACGAGTCGGAATAGGGATGCTCCTTCTCATTCTCTTTCTTTCCCCAGGTGTCGCCGTGATCAGGGACGCCTTTCGCGCGGTCAAGAGGCGACGGCTGTGCGCCTGAGCTTCACTGCCACGGCTTTCGCATTCAGTCGTCGTGAATCGCCTCTCAAAAAGTTGGTACGCCAGCAGAATAGCAGGTAGGTGACTTTCACAGCTGCATCATGCGACTAATTTTCGACGAAAACACGGCCGCAGGAATTGCAGGTGTGCTAAAAGAATTTCGACCCGACCTACTCCCCGAATTCGAGCAGACCGTGAAAGAAGCTCATTTTACTCCCGGAGGAGCCCAACGTGGTGCTTCTATTGCCGGGAAGTTCGAGGGCGAAATATCCGAAACAAGTTATGCAGAGATCCTCAGTCTGCTTCAAACAATGCGGCAGAAGTTGGGATTTTCCACCATGATCGGATCGAGAAATATTAATCTGATCGTGAATGCTTGGGCCAATGCTGATCGACAGCCAAGACTGCCGCCTTGAGGTCAACAGCCTCCTCGTTTTCTCTCCCGCCTAAAACTCTGGTAGAGCCTCAGGTTCCTGTGGGTTTCGGCCCCCCCCTCACCGGGTTGGATTTTTTGTGATCCAGATCAGCCCGCTTTTACTATTTAGCCAGAGCCAATTCCGCTCCCAGACTGATCCCAGCCCGGCGTCAATTGCCGCAGCACGTGCCCTATCACCTAACGCAGACTCCAGGGTCCCAAAATGAGAACGTACAACTTCTGGTTTTCGATCACGCAAAAATTCCGAAACAACGCTCCCAAAGTTTGGCGTTGGTGCGTGGCCCTTTGGCTTTTCGCAACCAATGCAACACTTGTTGTGACTGCGATAGTAATGACCAAGTCCATCGGCCAAGCGCGGGATAATCTGAAACTAACGCAACAGCAGTTCGAATTGAGTCGGCTCCAATTCGAGTCCTCGATGAAGCCATCAGTAAGCTTGGAAGTTATGAGTGACGGCGTGAACTTTCGAAATGATGGCCCTGGAATTTTAGAGCGTGTTCAAGTCTACGGCAGAATCGTCGGTACCTATTCGCTCGATAAGAAATCCCTTTTATACGCGTGCGAAGTCGAATCGCTTAACTCTGCACCAATGGTCGCTGAACTTTTTCCTGGAAAACATACCAGCATCGGATGGGAGGCTCTATCCAAAATCGTGCAGTCATCTGAGCCGCCACCGGGGAATGCACCAGAACACCAAGTATTTGCCATTGTCTTCAAATTCCAACGGGCATCCGACCATCAGGTGTTCTACAAGGGTTTTCAGTATGTTCGGAGTAAACTTAGACTGACGATTGCGGACTATACATTTCGCGATAAGGCGAATCGTTTCTACACTCCCCTAATTGCCCAACCAGGAGCGATTCTGTCAGGAGCCTATCCATCAGAGGGATATTGGTCATCAGAACGACGAGCTTTACTCGCAGTGTGCGAAGAAAGGTTCGGAGTTCCTCAATCTGAGTTGGCTTTTTGATGTGTATATAAAGTTTGAACTCATATCGCGTGAAACCCGGCAGCCCCAAATTCGCTGGGGTGATTAATACGAAATTAGTGCGCACGAGAGTATACATCTGCGCTTATTTAGGAGCATCGTCTTCAAAGCGAAGTGATCCGACCAAAGAATTCAGTTTAGATCGTTCGGCTTCTTGCCGTAAGGTGGCCGGGCTATCGCGACATCTGACCACTTCCAATCGCCGAATTCCGCAAGGTGATTGCTGCGGAACTGCGAGCGTGGATAGAAGGCTAATTGTTTAGCGTGTGCTTGCGATCCACTCCCTAAACTTCTCAGGCGAGAAGGCATCGCCGGCTTGGTGCACGATCGTCACTCCATCGACCTCAACCTGATTCGGGTGATCCTCGATCAGGAAGGAAAGTGTTTCGTCCTCCGTGTCGCAGAAGTACTGCCGCTCACCTTTGTCAGTGATGGGATAGAACGTTCCGCGGGCGTAGATGAAGTCGGGTTTCACGGCCAATCGCCTATTTATCTTCCTTAGGAGGGAAGGGCTTTTGCGTCCTGTCCCTCTTTTTGGATTTTCGATCCTGTTTAGGGTTTCCCGCTTCCTTTTTTGGCTGCGCCTCGAAGGACTCCCGAATTTGTCGTATATCACTGGGAGCAACACTCGCCGCTTTCACCTTCATGATACTGCGTATGAACCAGACGCCCAAGCACAATACAAAGCAGGAGAAGAACGCTAAGAGTAAGTAGACCAGAGTTGGAAACAGCAGTGCGCCAAACCAGGGGTTGTTCTTACAGTCCGCATAAACAATCCAAAATCCAAGCCCGGCTGCACAATACGCTGCGCCCCGGCAGCTCTGCCAGACCCAATGATGACATCTCCATGCAAAGTCGAAGACGCTATCTAGAACTCCCGCCAGGGCCTGCTGTTTGCCCGGCTGATCCTGCAAGTCCAGTAGGGCGGCATTCGCCGACTTTTTGACCCGCTCGCGACCAAGCCTCCCGTAATTTCGCAGCTTCTCGATCGAGAAAACGGCTAAGTTAATTCCGATGGTTAGTTGAACGAAATTCTGACTACCCCACGTGGCCGGATCTTTAATGAGGGTTTCCCAGCAGGGTAGAGGCATTGCGGAAACATTGATTTACTGCGTCGAAGAGCTTTCCTAGCTCGGTCACAACCTCAGGAGAATTTGCTGCGGCAAGGGCTTTCGATGGATCCCGCTCCGGTTCGATGCGATACCCGCGATCGTCAACAAAAGCGAAGTTGAAGTTGAAATCTCGAACCTGGGGCGGCGCTTGATCTTCGAATCTTACCTTAGATTCTGGGCAAGCTTGCGCTTGGCGCATACGCGAGGCGAATAGCGAAGAAGCATTCGCTTTTTCCTGGACTATTACTTGGACGGAAACGCCGCGATCGATTGCGCCGTCGAGGGCTTCGATCACGAGCGCATCATCATAGACTTCAGGGTGGAGTTCCTTGCAGAAGAAAACAGCTCTTTTGGTTGCCTTCGTTAAGAAGACAGCGAAGACCGCGGATGCGTGACCGGGCTGCGTATTCGATACCGCTTGCGTTGAGGCCGACTCCCAAAGTCTCTCAAACGCGGCACGATACATGTTATCGTTCGCCATGGTTTTTTTTGTGGGCCGGAAGGTCATAGCTTTGGTCGTTCTTTTTATGCAAGGGAAAACGGCCTTGCACATTGGTCGCCACCACTAGATCGGTCTGCTCGAAGTAATTATTCTGTAAATTAGCGCCCTGCGTCTACGCGTCAAATCAGGGCGCGCGTGTGATCCTAACGACTCAAATGAGTCATGCACTCCGTTGTACACCGGGCGACTTCATTAATTCAGCTCGGCCACGACAATGAGCCTCTCGAGAGTGTACCGTGCGGCGAAAATGCTCAGCTGACACTATTCTCTTTGGTTCACGGGCAAGCTCGTTTGCGAAGCACCTCTTCCCCGGTGCTGGTATTAGAAGAACCCATTTTCCAACCAGTCCTAAATGACCAAACACAACGGTAGACTTGTTGAGAGTGGTTGTTGAGAATCTAACTTCAACAAACGTAAGCCTCAGATGATCAACGTGGTGGACGGTACTGGACTCGAACCAGTGACCCCGTGCGTGTGAAGCACGTGCTCTAACCAACTGAGCTAACCGTCCTTTGTCTGAAAGGAGGGCAAACGTGGCGGTCGGCCCTTCGCGAATCAACTCATTTTCTCGTGCGCACGGCGCGCTTTCGCTGCGGAAAAAGCGTGCGGCAAATTTCGCAAACCGTGCCGTCGCAACCGCGCGCGGTGCAGTGCTCGCGACCATAATAAATGATCCGCAAATGCAGCGCGTTCCAATGCTCCTTCGGGAAAAGCTTCTTCAGGTCCGCCTCCGTCTGCTCGACGCTTCGGCCATTCGTCAATTTCCAGCGCTGCGCCAGGCGATGGATGTGCGTGTCCACCGGAAATGCCGGCACACCGAAGGCCTGGGCCATCACCACCGACGCTGTTTTGTGGCCGACGCCCGGCAGCGCTTCCAACTCCCCAAAACTCCGCGGCACTTCTCCGTCGTGCTTCTCGATCAGCAATTCCGAAAGACGCACGATGGCCTTCGCTTTTTGCGCAGAGAGTCCGCAGGGCCGCACGATCCTTTGCACGTCCCCCACCGGCACCTTGGCCATGTCGCGTGGATTCGACGCGCGCGAAAATAAAATCGGAGTCACTTCATTCACGCGCTTGTCCGTGCACTGCGCGGAAAGCAGCACGGCGACGAGCAGCGTGTAGGCGTCGCGATGATCGAGCGGTATCGGCGTTTTTGGATACAGCTCCTCGAGGCGGCGATCGACGAAATCGGCCCGCGACTGGGCCGTCGGAAATGGGGTGTCGTTCTGGGTCGTCATCTCGGCGGTGTGGGCAAACGAAGACCGGCTTCAGAAGAATAAAGGTAACCCATTGAACCGAGTGGCTTGTGCCGTGTTGTCAGCTCCGCGCAAACGCCGGCGACGGCGCGCGCAGGACATGGCACACATTGCTGCCGCCGAATCCGCTGGTGTTGTTCATAACAATGCGCGGGTCCGCCGCGATGGATTCCTTCGGCAGATTGAGGCCCTTACACACGGGATCCGGGTTCACGAGCTTCGGATTTCCCGGCAGGAATTTTTCCGAAAATGTCAGCGCGCAAAACGCCGCCTCCATCACTCCGGCCATGGAGAGGCCATGCCCGGTTAATCCTTTTGTGCCGCTCACGATCGTCCGCGCGTCGGGCGCGATCAAGCTGCGCAGCGCCAGCGCTTCGGAGCGATCACCGGCGGGCGTGGAGGTGGCGTGGGCGTTGATATAATCGACATCACTCATCGCGATGCCGGCGTCTTTTGCAGCGCGGAGCATCGCGTTGCGCAGGCCGAGGCCTTCTGGATGCGACGTCGCCACATTGTAACCGTCGGCGGCCTGGCCCCAGCCGGAGATTTCAGCGTAAGCCTTGGCCCCGCGAGCCTGCGCCAACTCGGGCGCCTCCAAAATCAAAACCACCGCGCCCCCCGTCGGCACGAAGCCGTCGCGCTCGACGTCGAAGGGCCGCGACGCCGTGGCCGGATCGGGGTTGGTCGAGAGCGCGCGCATCGCGGCGAACGGCAAATCGGTCTGCGCGTTCAACTCCTCCGCTGCCACCACGATCATGCGCTGCTGCCGACCGAGCCGTATCTCGTCGAGCGCGTATCCGATCGCATGGCTGCCCGAGGTGCAGGCCGAGACGAAGCCCGCGACCGCGCCCGTGATGCGAAAATGCGCCGCGAGATTGAAGTTCAAGGTGCCCGCGATCGACGACACGACGCTCAACGGATGGCCGCGCTCGTATTGCGATGCGGCAAGCTCCTCGAGGTGATGCCACATCATATACGGCGAACCGGCCGACGCGCAGAAAAGCCCTGTGTCTGACGACGTGATGTCCTCCAGCCGTAGTCCGGCGTCGGCCAATGCCTGCTCGATCGCGCAAAAGGCGTACACGCCATGCGGCGGCAAACCGCGCACCGTTTCGCGCGGAATTTCATAGCCGGCCGGCCAACTCCATTCGCGCCAGTTCGGTCCGTCGAAATAAAAACCGGGCACGGGCGCGGCCACTTTTACCGGATGGCGCGGGTTGCCGCAGAAATCGAATTCGACCAGCCCGCTCTGACCGTGGCGCAGGCGATTGGCCACCTCAGCCTTGGTCAGTCCGATGCTCGTGATGAAACCGAGGCCGGTGATGGCGGCGGTGCTGGGCATGCGCTCGGCGAGGCTCAGCGCTTGCGCGCGGGAAGCGAAGCCAGTTTGGCGCGCACGAAGGAGCGCAACTCACCGACAGTCCTGACCTTGATGATTTCCGCGTTGGTGATGCGCACCTTGAAAAGATCTTCGAGGAAGAAGACCGTTTCGCTGATCGCCAGGGAGTCGAAGCCAAGATCGGCGATCAGTCGCGCGTTGTCGGGCAGCGGTTGATCCGTGGGCAACACGACGGTCTTCGGCACGTAATCGCGCACCACTGCCAGCACCACGGTATCCAGCGCGGCCGCGTCGGCCGTTTGTAGATATTTGGTGTACGCCGCTTTGACGCCTTCGGGAAACTTGCCCAAGGGATCGAAAGGCGCACGGCGCGGGATCGGTGAGACGGACGGTGTGGACATTTTCCGAGTGCAGTGAGGCAGCGCTAGCGAAGTGGCACAAGCTCGACGTGTGGCGTTTTTCCCCACGAATCACACGAAAAACACGAAATCATAATACCGTTTTCCCACGGAATGCACGGACGGCACGGAAACGAAAAATATTTCCGTGTTTTCCGTGGGAAACGATTCTCCAATTTCGTGTTCTTCGTGTGATTCGTGGGGAAATCCGCCCGGTCGGCGGCGCCCGCCTCACGAGGCGGAGATCGGCTGCGCGGGAGCGGGCTGCTGGCGCGTGGCGTGTAGTGGCCGCTCGGATACGGCGGGCGGGGCGAGGAACCACGTTCTCCAGCCTTCCTTCAGTTCGAGCGAGAACCAGCGCAGGAAGCAGGCGGAAATGCGCCAGGGCAGGCTCCAGCTCAGCTCGTAGCTGCGAAAACCGAAATACCGGCGGTCGTTCGACTGGCCCCATTTTCCGCGGGCGAGCCGCGACTTCGCGATCGTGGCGAAGCGGCGGTTGTACAACCCGATCAGTTTCGCCGGCAGGCGGGAGCGCTCCGAGGCAAACGAAGGAGTTTCCAGCGAACGCGGACCAAATTTGAAGGGCTGCGAAACGACGCCGACGTAGTAGAGGCCGAGGTCCAGCCGGAAGGCCAATGTCATGAGCTCATGGTCGCCCATGTAGAAATATTTGTCGCGATAGATGGCGTTGAACCAGCGCTCGTAGCTCGTGCGAAAACGTTCGTTGTGGCGCTCCACGCGCTGCTTCGCCGGTTTCCCCCGGCAGCAATCATCGATCAACGCCGCCGCCGCGTTCGCGCAGTAGCTGATCCAATCCATGCCCGGCGAATAAAACGGATCCATGAAGGCCGCGGCGTCGCCGACGAGCACGAATCCATCACCGGCGAACGTGCTCGAACGATAGGCGAGATTGCGGCGGAAATGAACGTCGCCCTCGTGAAACGTGGCGTCGGCCATGATCTCTCGCGCGACCGGATGCTGGAGCAGCATGGCGCGCAACCGCTCGCCCAGCCGATCGCCCGCGGGAAGATCGGTGAGGCGCTGATCGAAGACGATTCCCACGCTGACATCACCGCCTTTCAGCGGAATGACCCAGGCCCACCAGCCGAATCCGACGAGGTGATTCGTCGCGGTGAAACGAAGCCCCTTTACGCGGCTGGCCCAGGCCGGATATTTTTCGGCCAACTCCGACGACTCCCAATTCTTGACGCCGCTCCAGCGGCTCCAGATCGCTGCGATCGGATGTTCGCGGTTGGGCTCGAACCATCCGTTCTTGCGCGAGAGCAGCGATGCCACGCCCGAGGCGTCCACCACCCAGCGCGCGGACACGGCGCCGCGTTCGCCGCTGTTGTTTTCCCAACGAATCGTCTGACGCCCGCCCTCGGCGAGCGTGACCTCTGTCACTTTCACACCGCGGCGCACGACCACGCCGGCCGCGACCGCGTTCTGCAGCACCTTTTCGTCGAGCTTCGAGCGATCGACTTGATAGCCGGGGAAACGCACATTGTAGCTCGGCCCCGTCTCGCTGCTTTCGTCGAGTGCGTTGACGCGATCGTTCGTGAACCAGAAGCGCAGGCCCTGTTTCACGAGATGATTTTCGTTCAGGTATTCGGTGAGCCCGAGAACGCGCCCGAGAAAATAAGCGCTGATCTCGACCGTCGATTCGCCGACGCGCCGCGAGAACTCCAGATCGCGCTCGAGGATCAAGATGCGCAGCCGGGGATTGCGTTTCGCGAGGAGGCACGCCGTCGCCGCGCCAGAGAGCGCGCCGCCGACGATCACGACGTCCCAGTTTTCGTTCGAATCAACTTCGGGCATGGGTAACAGGTCAGGAGTTCGCCGGCGAAAATGCGATTGGTGGGGTCAGCCGGAAATATTTCTGCAGACGGCAGACCACGAGGAAGAACTGGAGGCGCCACCAGATCGCGAAATTTATTTCCGAGTAGCCCGCGACGATCGAATTGATGCCGCGGTCGATGCGAAACGGCGGATTCGTGCTCATGAAAATGGCGAAGCTGTCGTTGTCGTAGAAGGCGTGAATCAACTTTTCGAATACGCGGGCGTTTTGTTTGATGCGCTTCGTGTAACGCACGCACTCGCTCCGGGTGAGCGGCCGCTGCGCCGCATCCGCAGCAAGGACCATCTCGATGGCTCTCTTGGCCGAGTACATCGCGACGTAGACGCCGGACGAAAAAATCGGATCGAAGAAGCCGGCTGAGTCACCGAGCAGGATCAGTCGGTCGCGCGCGAGTTCTTCGCGAAAATAGCTGTAGTCGGACGTCACTTTGAACTCCATGACGCGCTCGGCGTTGCGCAGCCATTCTTTCAGGCGCGGGGTGTCGTCGACGGCTCGTTGAAAGGCCTCCGCCGGCGCCAGGCCCTTGAGATCGTCGACCTCCGTGACGAGTCCGACGGACGTGTGCTCCTCGCTCACCGGAATGACCCAGAACCAGCCGCGCTTCAGCCGAATGACAATGGTGTGTCCGGCGGCCTTTCCTTCGGCGCGCGGCACGCCGCTGAAGTGCGTGTAGACGGCGATGCGTTTTTCGAGACGGGGCGCGTCGAACTTCCGCTTCAAATCGCAGGAGAAGACATTTTCGCGACCGCTGCCGTCCAGTATCCAGCGCGCTGATACAGTCCGCTCGGCGCCGTTGTGGGAAAGCGTGACGTGGCTGACGTCGCCGTCGGCGCGAACAGATTTCGCGGCGGTGTTTTCGAAAACGTGCGCGCCGAGTTCCGCGGCGTGATCGAGCAGGATCTTGTCGAACGTTGCGCGCTCGACTTGAAACGTGTTTTCCAGGCCGCGCACCAGGCCGTCACTGAAGATCACTTCTTTCTGCAGATCGCCGCTGGGCAGGAAAAAGTAAGCGCCGAATTTTTTCACGAAGCCGGCCTGCTCGATCTTTGGCCAGACGCCGGTTTCGCGCATGAGAGCATTGCCGTTTGGCAGCAGCGATTCGCCGATTTTGAAACGGGGAAACTTTTCCTTTTCCACCACGGCTACCTTCAGCCCGTGTTTCCGCGCCAAGGCGGCCGCGGTCGAGCCCGCGGGGCCTCCGCCAATCACCAGGATATCGTATGTGCCATTCGTCATTCGCGGTGTTTGAAGCATGGCACCCCTGGATTTGGCAAACCCACAGCCGAACCATGGGGTTTGGCGCGGCCGAGCGTCGGATTTGAGCGGGCGGCAAAGCGGGCGGCTAAATTCCCGGTGCACTCCGGGCTTCCGCCGAGGAGGTGAAGTGCCTATTTCTCGCTTCGTTTTCTCCCAGGCAATTCGCCGGCTGAAACCAGCCGCGCTTCAGACTTTGGCCTTAAGACGCGTTGTAAAAAGGTCGATCATTTGGCGGTCCAGTTTCCTCAACTTTCCCATGTCCCACTTTTTGTCGCGATGCATGCGTGCCTGGCGGAAGGGCGCGGTCTGCACCGGCTTCGTCGCGACCGTCGTTTTGGCTGCGGCCGCCGGTGAGCCGGCGCAAGCTCCCGATGCGGGCCCGCCGACGTACGCCACGATCACGCAGTTGAACGAGATTTGGACCGTGCCTGCGGCGGAGGCCAAGCAGATGCATGAGGTGGATGCGCTGGCCGACATCGTTTTCTACGACGCCGATTGGCACTTGCTGTGGGCTCGCACGAACCATGGCGAAATCACGTTCGTCCGGGTGCGGGGCAAACCGTTTTCCTTCAAGCCGGGAGACCGGGTCCACCTGACCGGCAGATTTGTGCCCAGCGACGGCCTCGATCCCGCGAACGTCACCGCAGAGGTCGTGGGCGCCGCCGTCGTTCGTCCGCCCATGCCCGCCACCTTCGAGAATCCGGAGGCGATCACCCAAGCCGACGCCAACAATGTGGTGTTCGAAGGCTATGTCTGCGCTCAGCGCGACGTGGATCCTCATCACCAGTTGTTCGAAATCATCGTGAACGGCCGGAACGTCAAAACCTACCTCGTCACGTCGAACACCCAGCCCACGCCACAGTTGGAGGGCATGGTCGTGCGGGTGCGCGGACTCTTCATGCCGAAAAAGGAGCCTTCCGGCCGTAGTGTAACTCTGGATACGTGGGTGGCGCGCAACGAAGACATCGAGCCGCTGCATCCCTTGGTGGACGAACCGTCTTTGCAAACGGCGCCGGTCGCGATCGAGCGCTGGCCGTCGTTGCCAAAAGCCAACCTCGTCCATGTGCGCGGTCAGGTGCGGGCCCGTCTGCCGGGGCAGGGAATCGAGATCCGCGATGCCACCGGCCAGCTCTTCGTTCGCACCGAGCAGGTCACTCTCGTCAATGTCGGGGACGCGGTTGAAGCCATCGGCTATCCTTCGGTTTCAGGCACGGAATGGAGTCTCGACCGCGCTCTTTATCGCAGCGTCCCGGCCGATTCCGACGCGGCGGAAAGCCAATCGGCCAACACCAAACTCCGTCTCGCGGAGCAAGTGCTCGAACTCGGTTTGAACGACGCGTCGCGGGCGCACCCCGTGCGACTCACGGGCGTCGTCACATGGTCGAGCCCGCAATCTCGTTTCTTCTTCGTGCGCGACAGCAGCGGCGGCGTGCGCGTGCAGCGCAACATCAATGCCGCGCCACCGGCGCCGGGTTTTGGCATCAAGCTCAACGGCACGACTGCGGCGGGCGCGTTTGCTCCCGTGATCAACGCCACGGATTGGGAGCCGCTTGGCCAGATCGGCTTGCCCGGCGCGCGCCGGATCACCCTCGAGCAGGCGCTCTCCGGCGTCGAGGAGGGCCAGTGGGTCGAGCTGCGCGGCTACGTCCGCGAAGTGACCACGGACGGCGTGTGGAAACGCATGCAAATCTCCAGCTCGGTCGGGGAGTTTTCCGCCTTTCTTCCACCCACGGAAGACATCACGCGCTTTAACGGCGCAGTCGTTTCCGTGGCCGGCGTGTGTTCCGCGATTCCGAACGAGCGCAGGCAACTGCTCGGCATCGAGCTCTGGGTGCCGAGCGCGGATTCGGTGCAGATCGACGAGCCGCCCCCGGCCGATGTATTCAGTGTTCCAGTACAGTCGATCGCGAGCCTGCGCGAATTCAGCACGCTCGAGTCGCTGAATCGCCGCGCCCGAGTCACGGGCATCGTCGTGCATCAGTCCATCGGACGTTATCTTTTCATCCAGGATGGCGACGAAGGTCTGCTCGTCTTGAGCCGCAGCGTCGCTCCGCTCGAGCGCGGCGACCGCGTGGAGGTGGTGGGTTTTCCCGGCCGTGAAAGCTCGCGCGTCGTCTTACGCGAAGCCGTTTACCGAAAGATCGGCAATGGCCATGAGCCGCCCGCGCTGCAGCTCACCACCGGCCCGCGCATGATCAATGAAGAGCTCGACGGACGATTCGTGAAAGTGACGGCGACGTTGCTCGACGCCCTTTCCCGCCCGGGCGAGCGAAACTTCACGCTGCAAGCAGGCAATTCCGTCTTCGAGGCCGATCTCGAAGTCGGTCCGAACGATCCGCCGATCGATGTGCCGCTCGGCAGCCGCGTAGCGCTGACCGGCGTGTACCGCCTCGAATACGACGAGTATCGCAACACGCGGGGTTTTCATCTGCAGCTTCGCACACCCGCGGATGTGCAGGTCTTGAAACGGCCTTCGTGGTGGACCACCGAGCGGGCCGTGGCGGTGGCGGGTGTTTCCGGACTCATCGCCTTCGTCGGCCTGAGCTGGGTCACAGCGCTGCGCCGCCGCGTGCGCAAACAGACGGAGCAGATTCGTGATCAGATCGAAAAGGAATCGGTCCTCGAGGCGCGTTACCGCGACATCGTCGAGGACGCCAGCGACTTCATCTTCACCCTCGATCGCAAGGGTAACTTCACCTCGTTCAATCCCGCGGGCGAACGCATCTTCGGCTTCACCCGCCAGGCGGCGTTGAACATGAACATCCGCGATCTGCTCGCGCCCGAGGATGAGAATTTGCCGCTGCCTTTCGTCAACTGGAACGGCGGACCGGGCAGCACGGTGACCTGTCAGGCCCGTTTCCGCACGCGCGATCTTCGCGTCATCTGGGTGGAGATCAGCGCGCGCCGCACATCGGACGCGAGTGCCGCCTACGTGCTCGGCGTCGGCCGCGACATCACTGAGCGCAAGCAGATCGAAGAGGAGCTCAAGCGCGCTCGCGACGCTGCCGAGGCGAACACGCGGGCGAAGAGCGCGTTTCTCGCGAACATGTCGCACGAGATCCGCTCGCCGATGAATGGCGTGATCGGGATGAGTAATTTACTTTTGGATACAGGCCTCACCGAAATGCAGCGCGATTTCGCGGAGACGATTCGCAACAGCGCCGACGCGCTGCTCACGGTGCTGAACGACATCCTCGATTTTTCGAAGATCGAGGCGGGCAAACTCGATCTCGAGATTCACGATTTCAATCTCCGCGAGACGATCGATCAAACGCTCGAGATCCTGGCTGCGCGAGCGGCGGGCAAAGGCCTCGAGCTCACCTCGCTCGTTCCGAGCAATGTGCCGATCTTTCTGCGCGGCGATTCGGGTCGGCTGCGCCAGGTGTTGCTCAATCTTCTGGGCAACGCGATCAAGTTCACCGACAAGGGCGAGGTCTCGCTCAACGTGGGGCTGGAGGACAAGACGGACCACCACGTGCACCTGCGTATCGAAGTTGCGGATACAGGCATCGGTTTGTCGCACGACGCGCAGGCCCGGCTCTTCAAACCGTTTTCCCAGGCGGATTCCTCGACCACGCGAAAATTCGGCGGGACCGGTCTGGGACTGGCGATCAGCAAGCAGATCGTCGAACTGATGGGCGGGGAGATTGGCGTGCGTAGCACTCACGGCCAGGGCTCGACCTTCTGGTTCACGATCAAACTGCCGCGGCAGCCAAATCGCGCCACGCGTTCGCCGCTGCCGGTGGCGGAGGCGCTGGAAGGGCGCCGCGCGCTGATCGTGGACGACAATGCGACGAACCGCCGCATCATGGAGCACTATCTCGCGAGCTGGAACATGCAGACCGAGCAGGCCAGCGATGGAGAGGGCGCGCTGGAGATTTTGCGCGAAGCGCACGAGACCGGCCGCGCGTTCGATGTCGCCGTGCTCGACTACGAAATGCCGGAGATGGATGGATTGATGCTCGCGAAGTTGATTCACGAGGATCCGCGTCTGCGTTCGCTGCGGTTGATCGTGTGCACGTCCTGGGACAATCGCTTCGATCCGGCGGAGCTGTCCGCGCTCGGGATCGCGGACACGATGTTGAAGCCGATCCGACAGACGGAGTTGCTCGCCACGCTGGTCAAAGCGATTTGTGAGGACGAAAGCGCGCAGGCGAACGATTTTTCTGCGAGCGAGGACGCGGCGCAGAACAGCGCGAGGGACAGCGCCGATCCGCTCGGTGAAAACGAGACGGACAGCGCGAATCCGTTGTCCGGCGCCGCGTCGGATATTCGCGTGCTCGTGGCCGAGGACAACGCGGTGAACCAGCGCGTGACGCTCCTGCAGCTGCAGAAACTTGGTTTTCGCGCAGAGCTCGCGTCGAATGGACTCGAGGTGCTCGAAGCGCTGGAGCAGGGCGCGTACGATGTCGTGTTGATGGATTGTCACATGCCCGAGATGGACGGCTACGAAGCCACGCAGAAGATTCGGCAGAATCCGCAACTGGCGCGGATCAAAATCATCGCGATGACCGCGAACGCGATGCAGGGCGATCGTGAACGTTGTCTAGCCGCCGGCATGGACGACTACATCAGCAAGCCAACGCGCTTGAATGACCTGCGCGACGCGATCAATCGATCCATCGTCCGCGTTTAAGGCGTTGCGATGGTTTGGTTTTTTTAGCCGCAAAAAGGCACAAAAGGCGCAAAGAGGATTTGGGTTCGAGAACGTCTCTCAGGCATCCTTATCCCAGAGGTGGATCGGTCTTTGGTTTGGAGTTCCAAACCTTCTGAATTCGGAGGGATCCAGAAATGCGAAGGTTTGAAGCAACAAGCACAACAGAGTCCGCATCCAGGTTCAGGATGTCTGAGCGACGCTGCCCGCCCTAAAATCCTCTTTGCGCTTTTTGTGCCTCTTCGCGGCTAAAAAAAAATGCCTTAAAAAACGCGGCCAAACTACGCCTTCGCGGCGGCGAGTTTGGCGGCGCCTTTCATGCAGGTTTGAATGGTGGCTTGGAGTTTTTGCGGGTTGAACGGCTTCTCGAGGTGCGCGTCCACGCCGATATTCTCGAACTCTCGGGCGTCGGATTCCGTGAGGCGGCCGCTGGCCACCAAAATTTTTCCGGGAAAACGCATGCCGCGGATACGGCGCGCGATTTCGATGCCGTTGATGCCGGGGAGATCCAGATCGAGAAGCAGCAGATCGTAGCCCGTGGCGTGTAGACTCAGATGCCGCCACGCCTCTGAACCATGGCGGTAGTGCGTGACGTGGTGGTGTTGGCGGCGCAGCGTCGTGGCCATCGTGTGGGCGACGAGCTCATCGTCTTCGACGAGGCAAATTCGGACGCCGGCGCGATCGGGTATCGGACTGCGCGTCTCCGCTTTCGCGGCTGCTGCATTTGGGGCCGGAACGACCGGCAGCCACATTTGAAACGACGTTCCTTCGCCGACGCGCGACTGCAGCACGATCTTGCCGCCCATGCGCGTGACCAGGTGCCAAACCGTGGCTAAGCCGAGGCCGGTTCCCTTGCCAACTTCCTTTGTCGTGTAGAACGGCTCGAAGATGCGCTCCTGCACGTGCTGCGGCATGCCCATGCCATTGTCGGAAAGCGTGAGGCACAACCAGCCCGCCGGCGCTTCGGCTTTTTCCCAGTTCGTGCTCTCGATCGCGTGCGGGCCGTACGATGCGGCTTCGACGCGGATGTGGGCGCGCCAGGAATCGTCGACCGTCTTGTTCAGCTTCTCGACGAGCGTGTCGCGGGCGTTGAGCAGAAGATTGAGCACGATCTGGTGCAGATCGCTCGGGTTGAGAAAGAGCGACGGCAAACTCTCCGGGACTTCGCTGATCAACTGAATGCGTCGATCGATCGTCGGGCGGAGCAAATCGATGTTGGCGCGAATCAGCGCGCTTAGTTTCACCTCGGCATTTTCCGGCTCGGAACGGCGGCCGAAGGCGAGCAGACGCCGGGTCAGATCGGCGCCGCGTTGCGCTGCGCGCGAGATGCTTCCGAGCTCTTCGTTGAGCCGATGGTCGTGCTGCCATTCGGTGCTGAGCAACTCGGCTTTCAGCAGGATCGGCGTGAGAAGATTGTTGAACTCGTGAGCGATGCCGCCGACCAGTTCGCCGACCGCGCGCAGCCGCCGTCCCTGGGAAATTTCCGCATCGATCTGCTTTCTCTCCGTCACGTCCTCGACGAGGAAGCAGAGCTGCGCTTGGCCAGTGTGGCCGATGCCCAGCGGGATGAGCGTCAGGCTGAAATGTTTTTTGCCGAGCTCGAGGCTCGCTTCGGCTTTCAAGATTTCAGTGCGGCTGAGGGCGCGGCGAAACCAGTGTATCCAGAAATGGGTTACATCATCCGGCAGATGCAGGTTCGAGAGAAGCCGGCCGGCCAGCGCGTAATTCGAATCGAGGCCGAACAGGCGGGCCGTGCCCGGATTTGCCGAGATGAAGCGGAAGGTGTTGCCAGCCGTTTCGACGACGCCGAGTCCGGATGGGACATTGTCGTAAATGGCGCGCAGCAGTTGCTCGCGCGTGTGCAGGTCTTCCTCGAAAACTTTTTGCTGCGTGATGTCCTGAATCGTGCCGAGGAGAACGTGATTCTCGGCGCCGGGCTCGGCCTGGAGCGCCTGCGCCTTGAATTGAATCACCTTGCGCAGGTCGGGCCGCGGGAACACGGACAACGTCAATTCGCCTCCGCCGCCGCCTTTCAGTGCGGTGCGGGCGCTGCGGTGGAGGGCGGCGCGTTCCGACTTCGGCACCATTTGCAGGATGCGGGCGTAGGTGAGGTCGCCGTGACGCGGATCGCGTTCGAGAATGCGCAGCATTTCGGGCGAGCACGTCAATTCGCGCGTGGCGGTGTCGTAGCGCCAATGGCCGACGTGAGCGATGCGTTGAGCTTCGGCGAGGAGCGCTTCGTTTTCCGCCAATTGCTTGGTTTGGCGAGTGAGGCGACGGCGCAGTTTTCGCTGGTGAAAGAAGGCGAAGATCGTAACGGCCAGCGCGATCGCGAGGGTGGGGGCGGCGTAGCGGATGACCTGTTCGCGGGAGAGCACGGGCGCGTCGAAACGGCCGAACCAGCGTTGATAAATCTGATCGTGTTCGCCCGTGCGTTGGATGATCGCGAAGCCTTGATTCAATTTCGCGAGCAGCTTGGCCGGGTCGCCCTCGTGCACCGCGATGCAGTGGCGCCGTTCGTAACCGTCGGGGACGATCGCGAGAGAACGAACATTGTTAAGATTGTCGCGTTCGATGATGGAGGCGGCGATCGCCCGCGAGGCGAAGACCGCATCGGCATCGCCGTTTTCGATCATGTGCAGCGCTTCGTCCATCGAGGAGCAGCGAATGATTTCGCGGGGGACGATTTCATGATCGCTGGCGAGTTGCTCGCCGGTGCCGTTGCGCCCGACGAAGACCATGCGCGCGTTTTTCAAATCGGAGAGGATGCGCAGGCCCCGGAAGTCCTTGCGGGCGTAGATCGCTCCGCGGAGCGTGAGATAAGGATCGGACGCGCTGCCGAAAAATGGCTGCCCGGGAACGGGGACGTACGATTGCAAGACGTCGAATTGGCCGTTCTCGAAACGGCGCCGCAGTTCCGCCGTCGGCGCCAGGACGTGCTCGACTTTCAGGCCGACGGCGTGAGCGGCCGCATCGGTCAATTCCGCGGAAAAGCCGGTCAACTGGCCGTTTTCCAGGTACGACAGAGGATATTGATCGGTCGGCGAGGCGAGGCTGATCAGCTTGGCGGGGAGCGGTTTTTGCGCCGACTGCGCGCGAGCGCGAACGACCCCGCCGGCCAGAATGGCGGCGAATCCGGTCAGCGCCAACAGGAGCTGCGAAAGAGCGTTGAAACGAAAAGTTGGCACGAACGTAAGTCCCGCGGACTGCGGCTTGGCCTCTTATCGGTACGATTTACGGAAAATTGAGAAAAGGACGCGGATGGGTGCCCACGAATCACACGAAGGACACGAAACCGATCCTCAGAATTTTCCCACGGAAGGCACGAAAACCACGGAATAGAATTCAGAACCCGAATTTCTGAAGCGTGAGCTCTTCCGTGCATTTCGTGTTTTCCGTGGGAAATGGAATTCTGATTTCGTGTCTTTCGTGTGATTCGTGGGCATCCCATCCGGCATTTTCAGCCTTCCGCTTTCGCCCTTCAGCCTTCTTCTTCTACCGGTTCATGCACCTGGATATTCCGCGAGGCGAGTTCGCCGGCTACATCTTCGACTTGGATGGCACGTTGATCGACACGATGCCGCTGCATTATCGGGCTTGGGCTCGAGCGATGCGCGACGCCGGCCTTAAAGAGGTGCTGAGCGAGGATCTCTTTTACTCGCTTGGTGGTGTGCCTACTCGGCGTGTGGCGGAGCTTTTCGCCGAGCACTACGGCCTGACGATCGATCCGGAGCGCGTCATGCACGAGAAGGAGCTGCTGTATCTCGAGCTGATTCCCGAGGTGAAGTTGATCGAACCGGTCGCGGCTTTCGCGCGCAAAATTGCGGCGACGCACCCGCGTTCGATCGCAACGGGCGGCACGCCCGACATCGCACTTCCCGCCATCCGTGCAGCCGGGCTGCATGATATTTTTCAGACGGTCATCACGCCGATGGATGTGCCCGCAGGCCGCGGAAAGCCTTGCCCTGACATGTTCCTGCTCGCAGCCGAACGGATGGGCGTGCCTCCGGAAAAATGCCTGGTCTTCGAGGACGCGAACCCCGGAATCCAGGGCGCCCTCGCCGCCGGCATGCAAGTCGTGCACGTGCCGAGCCGCGCCGTTTAAGGCAGGCACTTTTTTTAGCCGCGAAAGAGGCTCGAAAAAAATCGCCAGTCACTGCGGTTCGTAGCGGCGGATTTGGACGAGATCGCCGGCTTTGCATTCCGCGGTTTTTGCGGCGTCGGCGAAATTTCGTCCGAGCCAGAAGAAACCATCCGCGTTGGGAAACGCGACCCACTCGCCGCGTTTGACGCTGTTGAAATCGCGACCGAAAAGGACGCGGAAATTTCGCTCGCGGATCGTGATTTGAAAATACGCGTTGGGCCGCAAACCGATTTTTTCGAAGTCGGCAGGCTGTGCGTCCAGGAGGATGTTGCCGTGATTGCCGGAGATTTCGGAGACGTGCGCGGTGAAGCCGTGCTCGTCGGCGTCGAGGAACACCCGGGATGGCTGCGGATCCGGAATCCGCGTGGCGTCGGTGTATCCAAGTTGTGGTGACAATGTATTCGTCGGAGCACTACCGCTGTCGATCCAGGCGGTCAGATAGCGGATCGCGAAGAGGCGTTCGGCTTGGTTGACGTTGACGTGGCCGTCGCGATTGACGCGAAGGAGCGCCGGGGCGAAAGGGCGGATGTCGCGCGGGAAATTCAAATCGCGGTAGCTGCGCGAGCCGTCGATCTCGTTGCGATTGCAGAGAAAGACGACGGGAATTTTCGGCTGCATGGAAAGTCCCGTGATCCCCGAGGCGGGCTCGCGCAGGTTGAGCCCGGGATCGACCGCAATCACGCCTTGGTACAGCGCGGTCGGCGTCTCGACGGCGCGCTCGGCGATGAGGACGGCAATCGTCCCGCCCATCGAATCGCCTTCGACGATGACTCGTTCGGGAGCTCCCATCCGGCGCGCGATTTCGGCGCGGAGATTGTCGATATCGGCGATGCCGTCGGCCAGGATGAGGCCGTTGCGGCGGTAACTGGTTTTCGCGACGAGCCAGCCTTCATCGATCAGCTTTTTGTACGCGGCGTGTTCGGGATTGAAGTTCGGATTGAGCGGCAAGTCCTCGCTGACGTAGCCGTGCGCGAGGATGAGGACGGACCCATTCCAGTGATCGGGTTGGGCCCACGCGTATTTTGCGCCCTCGAGTTCGCCGCGCTGAATCTTCGGCGCCGCGCCGAGGCATGTCGCGGTGAATGCACAGGCGAGGACAAACCACTTCGGTACACGCATGGCCCACCAGTAAAGGCTTTCGCCAGCCTGTCCATTCGTGTTCTGATCTCGGCATGAGCGTGCAGAAATTCGTTAAACCAGCGGTGTTGACGCAGCCGACGTACGAGCCGGGCAAGCCGATCGAGGACGTGGCGCGCGAGCTTGGGCTCGATCCCGCCGGCATCATCAAGCTCGCCTCGAACGAGAACGCCTTCGGTCCATCGCCTCGCGCGCTCGCGGCGGCGCAGGAAGCGCTCGGCCAATCCGAGTTGTATCCAGATGGTGGATGCGTGCGGCTGCGGCAGAAGCTGGCGGAGAAATTTTCGTTGAGGAGCGATCAATTCGTCGTGGGCAACGGCTCGAACGAAATCATCGAGTTGCTCGGGCATGTATTTCTCGGACCCGGAGACGACGTGGTCATGGGCAATCCGGCGTTCGCGATTTATAAACTGGTCACATTGCTCTTCGGCGCGCGGCCGATCGAGGTGCCGCTGCTCAAGCACCGCCATGATCTCGGCCAGCTCCTCGCCGCGGTCACGCCGCGCACGAAATTGGTTTTCTTGCCCAGCCCGAACAACCCGACGGGCACGGCGAACACGGAAGAGGAAATCCTCACGTTTGTGCGGGCGCTGCCGGAGCACGTGTTGTTTGTCTTCGACGAGGCCTACGCGGAGTTCGTGGAGAATCCGCCGGATCTGCGTCCGTTGATCGCGGAGGGACGCAACGTAATTTGCCTGCGCACGTTTTCGAAAATTTACGGCCTGGCGTCATTGAGAGTTGGATACGGCTACGGAAGCGCCGAGCTGATCGCTCTGCTGCAGCGCGTGAGGCAGCCCTTCAACGTGAATGCGATTGGCCAGGCGGCGGCGGTTGCCGCGCTGGACGATCAGGAGTTCGCGCAGCGTTGCGCGCGCGAGACTCGAGCCGGGCTGGTGCAACTCGAGGCCGGGCTGAAACGCCTTTGGCTGGAAGTCGTCCCGAGCGAGGCGAATTTCGTCATGGTCAAAGTCGGCGACGGCGCGCGCGTTTTCGAAGCCCTGCAGCGCCGCGGAGTGATTGTTCGCCCGCTGCGCGCCTACGGCTTGCCCGAATGGGTTCGCGTCACCGTAGGAACTTCCGAGCAGAACGAACGATTGCTCCGCGAATTGGCCGCCGTGTTGGAAGTCAAGGCGGGCTAGGCGTCGCGACGGATTTGTTTTCCCCACGAAACACACGAAGCACACGAATTCAGAAACTGATTTTTCCCACGGAATACACGGAAAACACGGAAGGGCCCAGACCTCAGAATTCGGACTCTGAATTCTATTCCGTGTTTTCCGTGTATTCCGTGGGAAATTTTTTCCGAATCCGTGGGAAAAATCAATTTTCTGAATTCGTGTGCTTCGTGTGATTCGTGGGCACAATCTCACCGCTTCGCGGCGGCTCGGGTGAGGCGATCGTTGATGGCGGTGGCCAGAGCCGAGTCGCCCGGCGCCAACTCGGCGTGGATGCGTTTCCAGTTTCCCTTGTCCAGTTGCCGCAGCGTGGCGAAGAGCGACTTTGCGCACGCGGTGAGATCGCCGTTTTTCGAAAGCGCGAAGATGTTGCCTTGCGCCGCACGGCGCGCGCCCGACCGCGGCCGCGCTGTAGTGCTTTTGTCGATACGCGCATCCAGCGGCTTCATCAGGATGAACGCTTCGTTGGCGCTGGCGATCAAGGTGTCCTCGCGCTTCAGCTGGCGATGCAGCACCAGCGGCGTGCGCGGGCTGTAATGCCGCAGCAACATTCCCGGAGCGACGGCGGCCTCATCGGCTTGCGCGCGGGCTTTGGGGCGCGCGACGCGGACGCCGAGAACTTTTTCCAACGCGGCGTGTTCGATGGCCCCCGGCCGCAGAATTTTCGGATGCGCCGGATCACGCAGGTCGAGAATGGTTGACTCGACGCCAATCGTTGCCGGTCCGCCGTCGAGGATGTGTTCGATTTTTTTTCCGAGGCCGTCCTTCACATGCTGGGCAGTCGTGGGACTGATGTAGCCAAACGGATTGGCACTCGGCGCGGCCAGCGGAAGGCGACAAAGAGCGAGAAGCTTTCGAAACGTCGGATGGCTGGAAACCCGAACCGCGACGCTGTCGCGCCCCGCAGTGACGACGGACGGAACGGTGTCTTTCTTTTTCAGCACGAGAGTCAGCGGACCCGGCCAGAACGCCTTGGCGACTTTTCGCACGGCCGGATTTGTTTCCGCCAATGTTTCGATCCGATCGACCGACTCGATGTGCACGATCAGCGGATCGTTGCTGGGCCGGCCCTTGGCGCGGAAAATTCCGCGGCACGCCGCGGCATCGAGCGCGTTCGCCGCCAGCCCGTAAACGGTTTCGGTCGGCACGCCCACCAAACCGCCCTTCCGAAGGATCTCCGCGAGCCGGGCGAGGTTGGCCGGGGTCGCTTGGTAGATGCGCGTACGGTTCGCCGCGGTTGGTTTTTCCTTCATGCGAATGGTTCGATCGTGACGGCCGGACACAAAAAAGGCCGGAGACGTGCTCCGGCCTGAAATTGAAAATGCGGCTTCGCTCAGAGAGCGAGCAACATGTTGCGCGAGTGCTTGATCGTGCGGGTGATGGCGCGCTGGTGCTTGGCCGAGAGGCCGGTGTACTTGCGCGGGAGAATCTTACCGGTGTCCGTGACGTACCGGCTCATCAGTTGAGGGGTCGTGAAAGGGTAGGCGGAAGGAACCAGACTGCTCTCCGTGGTGGTCGTTTGTTCAGGCGTGCTCATGCGAAAAAGGTGCAGAGTAGAAACGCCGGCAAATCGGGATGTCAACCCCTGGTTTTTCAGGGTCGCGGAAGGCATGTTGGTAGACGATTAAACCGAATCCTGGTTTGCCAATTCCAGCGGCGCGCTTTGCGTCTCGCCGATATTCGGCCCCAAACCCCTTCCGATTATGCATCTCTCATCGAAATCCCCACATACACTCGCATTCGCTCTCTTTTGTGCCTGGTTGGCCTCCGCTCTATGGATGCGCGCGGCCGACGCGGCTGTTGGCGATGAGCTGAAGCCCGCTGCGGTGTTAAGTATAATGGAGCACGTCGCCGATTGGCAGCTCGCGCACCCTTCCTCTCACCGGCCGAATGATTGGACGCAGGCCGCGGGTTACACCGGGTTCATGGCGCTGGCGGATATTTCAAGCAGCCCGCGTTTCTTCGAGGCGATGTACAAGATGGGGGAGGCCAACGAATGGAAACTCGCCAAGCGCCTGTACCATGCCGACGACCAGGCCGTCGGTCAGACGTACATCGAACTTTTTCTCAAGAAACCGGAGCCGAAGATGATCGCTCACATTCAGGCGAACTTCGACGAGATCCTCGCGCATCCGAAGAACGACAACCTCGACTTCAGTCAGCCGGACACGTTGGACAAATGGTCCTGGTGCGACGCGCTCTTCATGGCGCCGCCCGCGTGGACCCGGCTTTATTATATCACCGGCAAGGAGGCGTACTTGAATTTCATGGTCGAGCATTGGTGGAAGACCTCCGACTTCCTGTACGACGCCGAGGAACATCTCTATTACCGCGACAGCCGCAGCTTTTCGCTGCGCGAGCCGAACGGGAAAAAGATTTTCTGGAGCCGGGGCAATGGCTGGGTCCTCGCCGGCCTCGCTCGCGTGCTGGATTATTTGCCGCTCGCGCATCCATCGCGGCCGCGTTTCGAAAACCAATTCCGTGAAATGGCCGAAAAAGTGGCTACACTGCAGAATGCCGACGGACTTTGGCGCGCGAGCCTGCTCGATCCGGAAAGTTATCCGATGCGCGAGACGAGTGGCTCCGGCTTCTTCTGCTATGGCCTGGCTTGGGGCATCAACCGCGGCTACCTGCCGCGAGAAAAATTTGAGCCCATCGTGAGGAAAGCCTGGACGGCGTTGGAGTCGTGTGTGAATCCGGATGGCAAACTCACGCACGTGCAGCCCATCGGCTACACCCCAAAGACCTTCGATCCCGAAGCGACGGAGACTTACGGCGTCGGGGCGTTTCTGCTCGCTGGAAAAGAAATCTACCGACTTTCGGGTGGCATCGTTCCGGAGAACCGACCGTAATGGGTTGATGGATACACCGGAGCTTTGCTACGCGGGACGGGCCGAGCTGGCCGAGGGGCCGGTCTGGCATGAAGGCGCGCTCTGGTGGGTGAACATCGTGAGTGGCACGTTGAACCGGCTCGATGTATCCACCGGGCTCAATACAGCGCGAGCCACGGGCGATTTTCTTTCCTCGGCGGTTCCGAAGGGCGACGGCGGTTGGCTGGTCGCGCGCCGCGGTGAGTGCGCGCTGCTCGATTGGAAAAGCGGGAAGCTCACGCCCTTCGCCAAGCCCGCCGAGATGCCATCGGGAAATCGGTTCAACGACGGCAAATGCGATCCTGCGGGACGTTATTGGGTGGGATCAATGGACTTGAAGCTGAGGCCTCGCCGCGCGGCGCTTTATCGCGTTGATCACGATGGCCGCGTCGAGCGGATGATCGAAAACCTTTCGCTTTCGAACGGCGTCGCCTGGTCCGCCGCCGGTGATCGATTTTTTCACGTCGACACCACAGAACGACGCCTGACCGCGTACGATTTCGATCTGGCGCGCGGAACGCTGTCGAATGCGCGCCTCATCCGCGAATTTGCGGAAAGCGAAGGCTCGCCGGACGGCATGGCGATCGATCGGGAGGATAAGTTGTGGATCGCGCTGTGGGGCGGCAGTGCGGTTGTCCAAGTCGATCCTCGTTCGGGGAAAACTCTTTCGCGTCATGAGCTGCCTGTGGCGCAGGTGTCGGCCTGCGCGTTCGGCGGTGAAGACTCGAGCACGCTTTTCATCACCACGGCCTGGCAGAATCTTTCGTTGGAGCGGCGCATCGCGCAGCCGCTGGCGGGCTCGATCTTTGCGTTGAAAACGCAGACGCGCGGCGCGCCGGTTTCCCTTTTCGGCCCGACGGGTGCGGACCGTTGACCCGGCTGCGACCGTTCGCCTTCGTAGTGGAAATTCCACTACGCCGGGGCGTCTGCGACGGCTCCAAAAAAAAGGCCGACCCGCAAAGGTCGGCTTTTTCGAATGGGAGTGTTTCAATCCGTGTCCCTCTCGCGAGGTTCGGATGGTTCCTCACCACGGATTCATCTCGATCTCGTAATAATAGACACCCTCCGTGTCGGTGATGTTGATGTGGCAGGGCGGGTAGAGGCTGTACGACGTTGTCCAACCGTGCGAGGTGAGATGGCTGCCGTCACCCGTCGAGCCGTAGCCCACCCATTTTTGTTCATTCTCGAAATACGCCCACGTGGTGAGACTGGTCAGGTCATTATCCACGTCGTAGGCATCGATCCAGTATTCGATAAGAGCCGGACCCGCGGTCCGAAAATAAATGATACCAAAGTCCGTGAAGGTCGGTGCTGTCGCCGAGCAGGTCAGCGATGCGCTAAACACTAAAGCGGCCAAAGCCGCTATGCGGGTTATTTTCATGTGGGGAGAGCCAACAGACTGCGTTTGCGGTCGAGCGGACACAATGCCCATGCAGGTCGACCCGCACTGAGTGTGACCTCCTGCCGTTTCCCAGGAGAATTGCGGGAATTCCCCGGGGGGTGAAATACCCAGTCGCCGCTCGCTTAGCGACCGCTCGAACGTTTCTTTCCCGACGAGCTTTTTCCCGTCGTCGGGTTTTGCGTGCGGCTGATCATTTGTTCGTCTGCGGCGGCTGAACTCGCCGGCTTTTTGGGAGCCGCGGTGGTTGCAGCCGTGGCCGCGGAAGCAGCCACCGAGGGTTTGGCGCCGGACGATTGCGGCCCGCCTGCGGGGGGCTCGATTGGAGCTTCCGATGAGGCGGGAATCACTTCTCTGCTTT
The DNA here is from genome assembly GCA_035765635.1 of Opitutaceae bacterium. Lineage (GTDB taxonomy): Bacteria > Verrucomicrobiota > Verrucomicrobiia > Opitutales > Opitutaceae > EW11. Next base: position 128,337 of record DASTWZ010000003.1, on the reverse strand, counting down.
CGTCGTAAAGTTGTTTTTCAGCCTGGAGCCAAATCTCTTCATCGCGACCCTCGGGCCGCCCTTCCGCGGTCCAGATGGATTGCGCGCGAGCTGAAATCAGCTCGTGAGTTGGCTTCGAGACGCTGGCCGTCTTTTGGGAGTCATTGTTCATAGCTCGCCCATCTTAGCCGGCATGTGGGCCATTCCTATCGGGCGCGGTCCCCAAAGAATTCTCATGCGGGATTCCTATCGAGCGGCAGTCTTCCTGACCGCCGCCTCCGTCGCTTTCCCGCGTTTTGTTTTTTCCGCCTTGATCGAGCGCCGCAACACGCTGGTCAGCGTTCCGCCCGGCTTGTTTTTCGCCGCGAGACTCAGCCGCTGTTGCACGAAGGCCATCACGGCCGCTTCTTCAGCGGAAAGGTGGGTCAAATCCTTGCGGAGAACTTTTTCCGTCTTGTTCTGCAGCACCTGCACGGTCGCGCCGTCCATGTAGCTCTCGAGCACGACAGGATGCACGTAGCATTTCCGGCAGACCGCGGGGGTGTTGCCGAGGCGCTCCGCCACGGTCTCGATGGCGCGGACCAGATTTTTTTTCGCCTGCGTCTTGGAATCGAAGGCTTCGAATTCGCGCAGCGCCATAGCCGCGAGCACCGTTCCGGACCACGTCCGAAAATCCTTCGCCGAAAATTCCTCGCCAGCGATCTCACGCAGATACTCGTTCACGTCTTCCGAACGAATCTTCTGTGGCGAACCATCCTCGCCGACGTATTGGAACAAATCCTGGCCGGGCAACTCCTGCGCCTCGCGCACCACTTTCGCGAGGCGCGGATCGTGGAGATCGATCTCGTGGGCTTTTCCGCTCTTGCCGCGAAACTCGAAGTGAATGTTGCCGTGGCGAACGTTCACGTGGCGGTCGCGCATCGTGCTGAGGCCGAAAGAGCGATTCTGCCGCGCGTATTCCTCGTTGCCGATGCGGATCAGCGTCATCTCGAGCAAACGTATCACCGCCGCCAATACTTTTTCCCGACCGAGTCCGCGTCGGCGCAAGTCACGCGCGACGCGCCGGCGAATGCGCGGCAACGCTTTTCCGAACGCGACCATGCGCTCGTACTTGTCCTCGTCGCGGACGTGCTGCCAGTCCGAGTGATAGCGGTATTGTTTTCGCCCGCGATCGTCGCGTCCCGTGGCCTGGATGTGGCCGTTTTCGATCGGGCAAATCCAGACGTCGGTCCACGCCGGCGGAATGGCGAGACGCTTTATCCGTCCGAGCGTCTTCGGATCGCGCACGATTTTTCCATCGGCCCCGATGTGCACGAACGTCTTGCCTTTCGCTTTGCGCGAGATGCCGGGCCCGGAGTCGACGACGTAGCGGAGTCCCGCGGCTTTCGCCGAGGCCACCGATTCGGGCGTGATGTTCGATGGCAGCTCGCTGGGTTTCTTTTCGTCGAGCGCGAGGACTTTGGTCTTCGGACTGGAGTGAGTGCGCGAAGTTGCGGACGAATTTCGAGGCACGCGCTTTCGTCACGAGCACACGGGACATGGTGCCCTTGATTGCGAAGGCGGACTTTTCGCGCGAACTGCATCGAGGAATCGACGGGAAACGGGTTGGGGAATCGCAGGTGTAGTGGCTGCAGCACTACAGCGCGGCGCCGCGCGCGCCGTGTCCTCCAGCGTCGCGGCGGATCAAGCCCGCCGACCCGCTGTCTGCGGGCGAATGAGCCTCGTGATCGCCCGGCCGAAATCCGCTGAGTTCGGCGTGGCGCCCGTGCCGGAGACAAAAAGTATTTCCCGCCTGCGCGCTGCGGCGCAAACCTGCCGCGCCTGTCCCTTGTGGAAGAACGCGACCTGCGCGGTGTTCGGCGAAGGGCCCAACTCGGCGAAACTGATTTTCGTCGGCGAGCAGCCGGGTGACAAAGAGGACCGCGCCGGCCATCCTTTCGTCGGGCCGGCCGGGCATTTGCTCGACCGAGCCTTGGAGGCAGCGGGCGTCGACCGCGACGACTGCTACATCACGAATGCCGTGAAGCACTTCAAGTGGACGCCGCAGGGAAAACGCCGGCTGCATGCCAAGCCGAGCGCGCGTGAAGTGGCGGCGTGCCGTCCGTGGTTCGCCGCGGAAATGAAAGCGATCGCGCCGCGCCTGGTCGTTTGCCTCGGCTCGACGGCGAGCCAGCAGGTCCTGGGAAAACCGATCAAGGTCACGCAGGCGCGCGGAGAAAAACTCGACAGTGAGTTCGGTGTGCCGGCCTTGATCACGGTGCATCCGTCGTCGCTGTTGCGCGCCATGGGACAACCCGACGCGGAGGAACAATTCGGCCGTTTCGTCGCCGATTTAAAACGTCTCCGCGGTTGAACGAAGTACGCGACGCGTGGTCTGGCGAGGCATGAAACCCAAAACCGTTTCGCAGGACGTCGACTCCAAAATCATCATGCAGGGCATTCATCTGGAACTCACGGAGGCGATGCAGAATATCATCCACGAAAAGGTCGGCCGTTTACTCGGCCGGAACGAACGCATCGTCCGAATCAATATTCGCATTCGGCAGGACCAGCGCCTCGGCACGGAGCATCACTACACCGCCACGGGTCAGATCGAAATCAATGGGCCTGACCTCGTCGCGACGGTGGAAGGAAAAGAAGTTTACGACTTGATCGATCAACTCGTGGAGAAGCTCGATCACCTGCTGCACCGGCGGCACGGCTTGCGCAAAGATCATCGCAATCATCCCCACGACGTGGAACTGAGCGCGCGACTCCCCAAGCTCGACGACGGCGAAGAAGCTTAGGTCCCGGTCTTCGCTGCAGAAAAACCGCGCCCGGCCGGCGTCGCGTCATGGAAAACTGAATACGGACGCGAATGGCGGCGCGCACAAATGATACGAGAAGCAAAACGTCCCGGCTGCGCGAAGGCAGTTCGGCCAGGGCGAGATTCAATCGCCGCGCCTCGCTGCGGAAAAATTAAACTCCCATGTATATCATCGGAATGATCCTCATCGGCTTGGTCGTCGGCATCATCGCCAAGCTTCTTGTCCCCGGGCGTGATCCGGGCGGCATCATCGTCACAGCGATCCTCGGCATCGCCGGCGCGCTGCTGGCGCAGTTCGTGGGCACGCGACTTGGCTGGTATTCGGATCAGGATCCCGCCGGATTTGTGGGCTCGGTCGTCGGCGCAATTTTGATTTTATTGGCGTATCGGCTACTCTTCCCCCGGCGATCCAGCTGACTAAGTTGTTCAACCTTATTCTACTCCATGAAAATCGTCCAAGTTGCCGAAATCATCTCTCAGGGCGGGCGCTCCGGCACCGCGGAAGCTTCTGACAAGAGTTTATCCGTCGACTTCCGCGCTCGCAAAAGCGGGGAGCAGGCTCCGACACCCGAGCATTTATTCGGCGCTGCCTATGCGGCCTGCTTTCACAGCGCGATTCTCTCCCATGCGGAGAAAGGTCATTTCAAATTGGTTGGATCAACCGTGACGGCGCAGGTCTCGCTCGTGGAAAACGACAGGGGCGAATACGGCCTCCGCGTCGAACTGCTTGCGGCCCTGCCCGGCGTCTCCCGCTCCGACGGCGAGCATCTCATTCACCAGGCGCACACGACGTGTCCATATTCGAAGGCGGTGCGGGGCAACATCGACGTGGTCGTGCGGCTCGACTGAGCGAAGGCGGACGTCACGTCCCCACTCATCGCGAGGGCGAAAGCTCCGGCGGCAGCGCACGAATCGCGACCATGACGCGGGCGGTGAGTGCGTTGCACAAGGGCGCTTCGTAGGCGAACAACTCCGCGGTCGCGGACTCGGCGAGAAGTTTTTCCTTCACGAGCGCCTTCGCGCGATGCAGCCGCACCTTCGCGGAAACGCGCGAGATTCGCAGGCAGGACGCGGTTTGCGCGGTGGAAAGATGCTCCACTTCACGCAGCAGGAAAACGCTGCGGTAAATGGGCGGGAGCGAGGCCACGGCTTTTTCGAGCAGGGTTTTCATTTCGGACGTGTTGGCTGATTCTGGGGAGCTTGCCGCTGTATCCGCGGGAGAACTACGTTCGAGCAGGGCCGGCTCGAACAGCTCCTCCGGCCGGGATTTCTTTTGGCGCAGCGCCATGAGGCACTCGTTGATCATGATTCGCGTCAACCAAGTGCCGAAGCTGGAGTTGCGCTGAAATTTCGCGAGCGCACGGAACGCCTTGATATAGGCGTTCTGCATCGCGTCTTCGATGAGCGCGTGGTCGCGGAGGTAGCTCCAGCCGACGCGATAAAGCCGCTGATTATAGCGGCTGATCAGCTCCGCAAACCTCTCCGGCTCTCCGCCGATCACCGCGTTGACCAGCATCTGGTCTGGAAGCGGTTCGCGAACGGGCGAAGAGTCGGAAGGCGGCGGCTGCATGCGACAATCGATGCAGCTCCGCAGAAAAGGTTACAGCCTACAAATCGATCGACGTCTTGCTGCGGCGGCTCGCCGGACGGCCTGGCTCTATCAGCTCTTCTTCAACCTTGGTGGCGATCGGCGCGGATTCACGCAGGCCGCTGTAGGGCTCGTCGTCGTGCGCGACCTCTGCCGTCTTCACGTCTTCGGCCGGTGGAACACTTCCGCTGAGATTCGTGTTCGGCGCCGTCGTGTTCAGGCCGAGGCGGAGCTGGCGTTCGGCCTCCAGCCAGTTGTCGACGTCGTGCCCGTGCGGGCAGCCTTGTTCGACCCAGATTTGGTGCGCCCGCAACGCGATCTCATCGGTGGTTGGTTGTCGGACAAATGTGTCGGATGTGGAATTTGAAATCATGGCGCAACATACGACGCGGTCGGCGCGCTCGCCATGGGAGCGCTGCCGAACCAATCGTCGGATTTTATTTTATGGGGAAAGACGGGTCACGATTTGTGGCTGAAGACGACGCTGTCGCGCAGCTGCTTCACGCGATCATGCGCTGCTTGAACCGACGCGTATTGGCGGCTGATCAGCCCGCGCGTGACCGGATCGAGATTCTCGTCGAGAGCTTCGCGATAGGCTTTCACTGCGGCGTCCTCGCCACGCTCGCATTCGGCGAGCACGGCATGTGGCTCATTTGAGCTGATAGCGGCTTTCAGGTTGATCCAGCCGCGGTGGAGCGAGCCGGCCACACTGCCTGATGTGCCGGGATCGCCGCCCAAGCCGCGGATGCGATCCTGCAGCTCTGCGATGAAGGATGTGCGCTGGGTCGAAAACTCGGTGAAGATGCGGGCGAGTTCGCCGTCTTTCGCGTCTTCGGCGGCCGTGCGGAAACCGTGTTGGCCGTCCTTATTCGTTTCGATCAGATCCTTGAGCACACTCAGGGTTTTCTCGTTGGTCGTTTTCATGGTCATAGAGGCAAGGGTTGAGTTTTTTCGTGCCTTTCCCCTTCGCCTGAATCGTGCCACGCGGCCACGACGTGGCTTAACGCCCTCGCCCAGAGCGGCTAATATTCAAGCCGTGGCCTGACCTAACCGGCGGCCGTGTTTGCAGCCTGCACACGAGGCCGCTCACGACCGCTCAAATTGCATGCCTTCAGGCGAGGGCAAATTGCTCACGCAGATCGGCCGGCGATGAATCCACGAGATCGCGCGGGATCACTTGGTTCAAACGGCGGCGCACGGCATCGGGCAACGCGTCCACGAGAAACGCGTGGATGCTCGAGGTCGCGGCGAGATCCCAGGTCGAGTTCGGATTTCGCTGCATGAAAATGGTGATCCCTTCCGCTAACCTCTCAACTGAGTCACGCTCGCGCGCAGTCAGAGTGTTCACGCTGCCCTCGACGGAGAATTCGGTTTCGCCGTCGCTTATCGGTTCAGGTTCGGGAAGATTTTCGAGGTAGGAAAACGGCGAGTCCGCCACGTCCAGTGAATCCACTGGCTGGATACTCGGCGTGAACTGTCCTGGTGCTTGCGAATAACGATAGATGCGTAGACGCGCCTGATCAGCGGTCATGAGAAAACGTTCAGCCATTGTGGTCTTGGGTGCATTTTCGAATCTGCCCGCTGCGAATGGCGCGACGAAACTAATCTAGCGCGCAAATCGCTTCAGCACGCATCAGAGACCGGCCTTCAGCTTCATGAGAAAAATTCCTGATCTCTCCGCAGGCGGGAAAACGCGAGTTTAGGGAAAATCGGGGACGACTCTCACCGCCGACGCCCCAGGAACCTTCGGCCGGCTGGGAACACCAGCCGCGCAGATTCAAAAGCCTCACATTCATATCACTATGAAAACGCTCCTAAGCCTCTGCACCCTCGCCGCTGCTCTTCTTGTTGGCGGCTGCTACTCCGAGCCCGTGCCGCGCGTGAAGTACCCCGTCACGTACAATGTCCAAGTCGGCAACACCCGCGTGACCTCCGACTACGGCCCGCAGAATCTGAATACCCAGGCCGTGCAACAAGTCTCCGTCGAAGCCGGCCGCCCGATCTACTATCAAGTGGTGTCGCCGTTTGAAGTTTCGGTCGTTGTGTCCGAAAGTTCCTCTCCAGGCGTGAAAGAGCAGGTGAGTCAGATGCAAGGCACCACGTTTACCGCGATGCTGACGCCGAAGACGCCCTTGCTCGAATTTACTTTCGCGGCTGCTCACACGAACAGCGGCGGCACGCTTCAGTTCACGTTATCTGATCAACCGATCGTTCAATAATCCATCCCTGAGCGACTCGCCGGCGGGCGGGTCGCTTTTCCCACTCACGCGAAATAATGGCCGATACCAACCGTCCCACCCTCTACATCAAAAACGGCTGCCCTTATTGCGAGGAGGCCATGGAGTTTCTCGATGAGCACGGCATTGATTACGACATGAAGGAAGTGCTCAACGACCCGCGCGCGTTCGAGGAAATGCGCCGCCGGTCCGGCCAAAGCAAGGCGCCGACCTTGGACTGGCACGGCAAGGTTCTGGCCGATTTCGGCGTGGAAGATCTGCCGCCCTTCCTGCGCTCACAAAACGTGAAGTTGGAAGACAGCTGACTCGTCGACACGATCTAATCTCGCGGCGTCGCGTACTCGAGCATCGTCGAGTGCGCGCCTTCGCCGGTGACAAAAATTCGCGCGTCATCCGTGGAAAAACTGAGCGCTTCCGAAAGCGGTATGTCATGCGGCAGGATCACGCCGGGCTTGCGGCCGAGAGCCTGCGCCCACGATTCGCTCGGCCCGCGATGGTAGACCGCGACACAGCCGTAAGTCAGGATCGCGACGTGGGCATCGTCGTTTGAAATCGCACCATCCGTCGCCTCGCCCCGATACCGGCCCCGCGCCGAGGGAAAGAGCCGCTGAAACGAACTTGGCTGAGGCAAACCGATGAGTTTGCCCACGGGCGAAGCCGAACGTATCTCGCCGGGCTTCGCCTCAAACGGCAGGCGATAAACGATCTGCGACGCGGTGCGCTTCGAGATCAGCAGAATCTCGCGACGCCGCGCATCTACCAGCATCGTTTCGCAGTCGTGCGGCCCATCGGTGTAGCGAAATGGCAAACTCCACGCGATGTCGGCCGTGATTTCTTTTTTCGGCGTCAGCCTCGACGGATCGGGCTCCTCGATCACGTGAATGATCGTATCGCGTCGCCTCGACCGATTATCGCCGATGTCTCCGATGAAAAGATAGGCGCGGCCATCCATCTCGACGGCGGCCAGAGCCTCCCAGTCTTTGTTGTCCGCGCCGCGCAGGCGAATTCTGCCGCGCTCATTTCCTTTCCCGTCGAAAGCGTAGAGCACCGGTTCGTTGCCGCTGTCGTTCAAACTGAAAAACAAATCCGGCGCGCGATGGGATGCGGCCAAACCGCTGGCCTCGGTCAACGCGTCCACCTTCAGCGTCACACGGCGGCCTTCTGTCGGTCCGTTCATCTCGCGCCAGGCGCGAACCGAAACGGCTGCCGCGGCGATGAGAGCGAGCGCAAGTATCCAAAAAAATGTGACGCGAAGTTTTTTCAAAGCGCCGGCAAATTTCCATTCGGCCTGCGTCTGGCGCGAGGCAAATGATTCTTGTCCGCCGCCGCTGCCGCTCCATAGCGTGACGACATGGCAACCACATCCCACCGCGCCCGCGCACTGCGTCGGCTCAGGGATAACGTGGGCTCGGTGGATGCCGTCGGTCTAGAGGAGCGCGTCGCGAAATTTGCCACGCGTTCTCTGAAAAAATCCGCCAAGGTCTGGGGACTGAAGACTGCGGTCTCCATGATCGATCTGACGACGCTCGAGGGCAAAGACACGCCGGGCAAAGTCGCGTCGCTCTGCGCGAAGGCGCAGCATCCTCACGATGACGAAACGGTGCCGCCCGTCGCGGCGGTGTGTGTTTATCCGTCGATGGTGCGCCACGCGCGCGCGGCGCTGGGAGCGACGTCGCGCATCAAGATCGCCTCTGTCGCGACGGCCTTTCCATCGGGACAAATGCCGCTGGCCACGCGTCTCGCGGAAGTGCGCGCGGCCGTGGCGGCCGGAGCCGACGAGATCGACATGGTGATCAATCGGGGCGCGTTTCTGGCGGGCGAACACACGCGCGTGCAGGATGAAATTTCCGCCGTGATCGAGGCCTGTGGCCCGGCTGCGCTGAAAGTGATTTTGGAGGTCAGCGAACTCGAAACCTACGACAGTATTCGGAGCGCGTCGTTTCTCGCACTGAGCGTTTTGCGTCCAGGCGATTTCATCAAGACGAGCACAGGAAAGACCGCCTTGAATGCCACCTTGGCCAACAACCAGGTGATGATCGAAGCCATCCGTGATTACTTTTTGGATACAGGCATCGCGATTGGCATGAAGCCGGCCGGAGGCATTCGCACCGCGAAACAAGCGCTGACTTTTCTCGTCGCGGTCAAGGAGACTCTCGGCGACGCGTGGCTCAGTTCGAAACGTTATAGATTCGGCGCAAGCGCGCTGCTCAATGATCTCCTCCGGCAGCTCGAGAAGGAAAAAACCGGCGCCTATCAAGCGCCCTACGCCTTCAGCGACGCCGCGGAAAGCTACTGATGAACAATCATTTTTCCCCGCGAATCACACGAAGCACACTAAAACCAAAAACCAATTTTCCCACGGAACACACGGACAGCACGGAAAGATTCGAACCCTTCCGTGTTTTCCGTGCCTTTCCGTGGGACATGGTTCGACGGTCGAAATCGATTTCGTGTCGTTCGTGTGATTCGTGGGCCAAAAGTGTCCATGGCTAAGCTAATGAAAAGCAAACCCGCGAGCAGCCGCCGCGAACTCATCTTCGGCGATCTGTGGGAGTATGATCCCGCGCCGGAGACGGCGGATCCGAAATTGCGCGAGCGCTACGGGCTTTTCATCGATGGAATATTCTCCGAGGCGGCCTCGGGGAAAACGTTTTCCACGATCAATCCCGCGAACGAAAAGAAACTCGCCGACATCGCGCTGGCCGGCGCCGAGGACGTCGATCGCGCGTTTGCCGCGGCCCGGCGCGCGCAGGAGGGCGTCTGGTCGAAGATGCCGGGCGCGGAACGCGGGAAATATCTTTTTCGCCTCGCGCGACTGCTGCAGGACCGCGCCCGTGAATTCGCCGTGGCCGAAACACTGGATGGCGGAAAGCCGATCAAGGAAGCGCGCGACTTCGACGTGCCGATGGCCGCAGCGCATTTTTTCTATTACGCAGGCTGGGCGGACAAACTCGCGTATGCCGCGCCCGGCGTCACGACGCGTCCACACGGTGTCGTGGGGCAGGTCATCCCGTGGAATTTTCCGTTGTTGATGCTGGCCTGGAAAATCGCGCCGGCTCTCGCGGCGGGAAATTCCGTTGTCCTGAAACCAGCCGAGACGACATCGATCACCGCCCTCAAGTTCGGCGAGATTTTGCAAGAGGCGGAGTTGCCTCCCGGCGTGGTCAATTTCGTCACGGGCGCGGGCGAGACCGGCGAGGCCGTCGTCACGCATCCGCTCGCGGCAAAGATCGCGTTCACCGGATCGACCGAGGTGGGTCGGCTCATTCAACAGCGGCTGGCCGGCAGCGGGAAAAAGCTCACCCTCGAACTCGGCGGCAAGGCGGCCAATATCGTCTTCGAGGATGCGCCGATGGATCAGGCCGTCGAAGGCGTGGTGAACGGAATCTTTTTCAATCAAGGGCACGTTTGCTGCGCCGGTTCGCGGCTCCTCGTGCAGGAGTCGATTGCGCAACAGTTCGCGCAGAAACTGAAAACGCGCCTGCTTTCGTTGCGCGTCGGTGATCCGCTGGACAAGAACACCGACATCGGAGCGATCAACTCACGGGCGCAACTCGAGCGAATTCAGCGCCTTGTGCGCAGCGGGCTAAAGGATGGCGCCGAACTCTTTCAGCCTCCCGTGCGATTGCCTTCGAAGGGATATTATTTCGCGCCGACGCTTTTCACCGGCGTTGCGCAGAGCCACCGAATCGCGCGCGAGGAAATTTTTGGTCCGGTGCTGAGCGTGCTGACCTTTCGGACGGTCGAGGAGGCGATCGAGAAAGCGAACAACACCGCGTATGGCCTGAGTGCGGGCGTGTGGACCGAGAAGGGCGCGCGGATTTTGAAGCTCTCGACGCAGCTCAAAGCCGGTGTGGTTTGGGCCAACACGTTCAACCGTTTCGATCCTGCGTCTCCATTTGGCGGATACAAGGAAAGCGGCTTCGGCCGTGAGGGCGGGCGCCATGGCTTGCTCGAGTATCTTCACATCGAAGGAGGTGCGCGATGAAACGCCTGCAGATCAAAAAGACGCCGAAGGTTTTTTCCGGTGGCGCATTCATTCGCTCGGAGAGCGGGCGCGTTTTCCCGGTGCGAGACGAGCAGGGCGCGTTGCTTGGCCATGTGCCGCAATGCACGCGCAAAGATCTCCGTAATGCCGTGGAATCCGCGGCCAAGGCGGGCGCGAGTTGGGCGCGCCGCACGCCGTACAACCGGGCGCAGATTCTCTATCGCCTCGCGGAAATGCTCGAGAGCCGCAGTGAGGAGCTTGCCCGGACGCTTGGAGGAGGAGAGGGCGCGACGGACGAAGTCGCCGCGGCGATCGATCGGGTCGTTTATTACGCGGGTTGGGCGGACAAGTTCGAACAAGTCCTCGGCAGCGTGAATCCGGTAGCGTCACCGCATTTCAATTTCACGGTGACGGAGCCGATGGGCGTCGTTGGTATCATTTCTCCGGATACGCCGGCACTGCTGGGTCTGCTCTCGTGGATCGCCCCCGTGATCGTGAGCGGCAACGCCGTGGTCGCTCTGGCATCGGAAACCGCGCCGTATCCCGCGATCGTGCTCGGGGAAATGCTGGCGACCAGCGACCTGCCCGCGGGCGTGGTAAATCTGCTCACGGGTTTTCGCAAGGAGCTGATCCCGACCTTCGCGACGCATGAACACCTTCGCGCGCTGGGCGGAACGGTTTCGAGCGAGGGCAAGGCCGCGCTGGAAAAAGGCGCCGCCGCCAGCGTGAAACGTTGCCATCTGCAGCGGGCTGAGGAGCCCTTCGACTGGCGAAGCGAAGCCGCGCAAAGCGTGTATTGGATCCAGCACTACGTGGAAGCCAAGACCGTCTGGCACCCGATCGGGAGCTGAAAACGAAGGATGAATGAAGAAGGATGAATGTAGAATGTCGGAACTGAAGCTCCGGGGTAGGACGAGACCTCAGGGCGAGCCGCAACGCTGAATCAGCGTCTGGCTCTAACCATGAAGAGACTGTCTCTGAGGTAGGGCGAGCCGTCCCTGGCGAGCCGCAAACGTGTAGCCTAACCTCCAAGTTGAGCTATGACGAACGCGGCTCGCCAGGGACGGTGTCTAATGTCGCCTTCGGCTCGGTACGCCCTACCTCGGAGGCCTTTCGGTGTAGCGCCGAGCGCAGAAACCGGCTTACTTCCGCCTTTCGCGGCATGGCGGGCGCGGTGCCAGGCTTCGTCACCGACAGCGCCGCGACGGCGCTGGCGAAGGCTGCGGCTTCGACAATGTTGTTTTTCAACGTCACCAGACCCGCGCAAAAACCGCCCACAAACGCGTCGCCCGCTCCTGTCGTATCGACAACTTGAATACCTGCATGTGCGGGCAGCAGCAGATGCTTTTCCTCGGTCGAGACGAAACAACCCTTGCTGCCCAGCGTGATGATCACCGTCTTCACGCCGAGCTTCCGCACTAGCTGATGCAACATTTCGTGCGGCATCCGATGCAGCAAATCCTCGTTGAAGCGCTCGCTGCTCAGGCCCGCGATCGCGTTCACCATCGTGACGAACTCCGACTCGTTCGGGATCAAGACGTCGACGTGGCGCAAAATTTCCGGCGAGAAATCCGAGCGCATCGGCGCCGGATTCAGCACGGCGATAGCTCCGACCTTCCGCGCGAGGCGCAACGTATGCAGCGTCGCGCCGAGATCGGATTCGAACTGACACGCCACCACTTTGGCGCCCCGCAACTGCGCTTCGGAAATGTCGTTCTTCTTCAGATGCGCGTTCGCGCCGAGCGCCACGATGATCTGATTCTGACCCTGCGCATCGACCAATATTCCCGCCGTGCCGGTCGATTGCCGGGGCTTCGAAATCAATTTCGCGCCGATCTTTTCGGCTGCGTAAAAACGCTTCGCGCTCTCGGCGAAATTATCTGGACCGACCGCGCCGATGAACAATGTGGGCACGCCCAGCCGTCCGCAGGCCACGGCTTGATTCGATCCCTTGCCGCCGGGACCGCTGACAAATTCGCCGAGCAATGTCTCACCCGGCCGGGGAAATGTCGGCACGCGGAACGTCAAATCCTGCACGAAACTGCCGACGACGATCACTTGGGGTTTCATCGCCGAAGGGTAACGCCGATCGTCGATTCCTGACAAGGGCGCCGCTCGCCCGAGAGAACGCGCCGCTTATCCTGAAAGTGCGTGCAGCGCGCCGGCTTTCGCCCTCAATAGTCGTCGCATGAGTCCGACCGAGGCCACCCAGGAAATCGCGTTGACCGACACGCGAGCCCGCGAGCGCTTCAAAGAAAAACTCTACGTCATCCTGCAGGTTTTCGGATGGACCTTGTTCTTTGGCGTCGAGCTGTGCTTCGGCCTGGTGTTTTCGCCAAAGGCAGACGCGGGAAAACTGGTTTTTGCCAATTTCCAAATCACGACGTCGGGGATTTTGTTGACGCATCTGGTGCGTGGCTTCGTTCGTCGGAGAGGCTGGAAAACCCTCTCGCTTTGGCCGCTCATTCCGCGCTGTGTCGCGCTCTCGTTTGTCGCAAGCGTCGTGTGGATTCTGCCGTTTTGGTGGTATCAACGGGTTGTCTGCGGCTGGCCTTTGCCAAAAGGCGTCAACACTTCCGCGATCTTCGGCGTCACGCTGCTGAACACCGCGATGCTGATCATGGGATGGCTTTGTCTCTACTTCTTTTACCACATGTTCGACCGGCTGCGGCGCGGAGAGGTGGACCGGCTGCAACTCATCGCCAGCGCGAAAAACGCCGAGCTTCGGGCGCTGAAATCGCAGCTCAATCCTCATTTCATCTTCAATTCGTTGAATTCCCTGCGCGCCTTGATCGATGAAAATCCCGCGCGCGCCCGCACCACCGTGACGCAGCTGGCGAATCTGCTGCGCTATTCGTTGCAGTCCGCGCAACACGAGACCGTCGATTTCGAGGAAGAGCTGAAAGTCGCGACCGACTATCTCGCACTCGAGCAGGTGCGCCACGAAGAGCGCCTGCACGTGCGATTGGATATCGCCGAAGAGACGCTGCAGTGGCCGATCCCGCCGCTGCTTCTTCAAACCGTCGTGGAAAACGCTGTGAAATATGGTATCTCCACACGCCAGGCCGGGGGAGAGATCACGATCGTCGCGCGGGTGGAAAACGGCGCGCTCGTCTTGCGCGTCTCCAATCCCGGCGAAATTCAGAACAAGGAAACGCGTAGCAACTCGACGGGTGTCGGATTGGCCAATGCGCGCGAGCGTCTGCGGTTGATTTTCGGAGAAAAAAGTTCGCTCTCGCTGCAGGCCGATGGACCGGATCAGGTGCTGGCCACGGCGATCATCCCTCTCCAGCTGAGCAAAGCAGAAACCCCATGAACGTTCTGATTGTCGACGACGAACGCCTCGCCCGCAGCGAACTGCGCCGGTTGCTCACCGCCTTCAACGACGTGAACGTCGTCGGCGAGGCCAACAACGCCGATCAAGCCCGCGAACGCCTGGCCGAGCTGAAGCCGGATGTAGTGCTTTTGGACATACAGATGCCGGGCGAGACGGGCTTCGAGCTGTTGGAAAAAATCGAGCCGCCCGCGCCGCACGTGATCTTCACGACGGCCTTCGACGAATTCGCGGTGAAGGCTTTCGAGTACAACGCGCTCGATTACTTGATGAAGCCGGTCGATCCCGCGCGACTGACCACGGCGATCGAAAAGGCGCGCAACTTCACCAAGCCGGGCGAGCGCCCTGGGCGGCTCGCGCCGGAGGACAAAGTTTTTGTGCGCGATGGCGAGCGCTGCTGGTTCGTCGAAGTGCGGCAGATCCGCCTGCTGGAGAGCGAGGGAAACTACACGCGTATCCATTTTGCGGATGCGCAGCCGCAACTCTTTCGCTCGCTCAATGCGATGGAGGATCGGCTGGATCCCAAGGCGTTTTTCCGCGCGAACCGCCGCCAGATCATCAATCTCGCCTGGATCGACTCCATCGAGCCCTGGTTCAGCTCCGGTTTGCTCGTCACGTTGAAAGGCGGAGCGAAAGTCGAACTCAGCCGGCGCCAGGCCCAGGATTTTCGCGAACGCATGAGCCTCTGATGAACAAGCGATGATCGAAGCACGGAATCTTTCGAAAACGTTTTCCGACAAGAAGCGTGGTGAAATCTGGGCGGTGAAGGACGTGAGCTTTCGCGTGCAGCCCGGACAAATCTACGGACTGCTCGGCGCCAACGGAGCTGGCAAGACCACGACGCTGCGCCTGCTCGCGACTCTGCTCACGCCGACCCGAGGAACCGCGACGGTTGCCGGTTTCGATGTCGTGGCGCGTCCGCATGACGTGCGCACACAGGTCGGATTTCTCGCGGCGAGCACCGCGCTCTACGGACGGCTGACAGCGCGGGAGACGATTGCGTATTTCGGCGAACTCAACGGCCTGTCCAAGGCGACAATCGTCGAGCGCACGGCAAAGCTGTCGCGCGATCTGGACATGGACGAGTTCCTCGATCGCCGCGTGGAAAAGTTTTCCACCGGCATGAAACAAAAAGTCTCGATCGCGCGCACGCTGATCCACGATCCGGCGGTGATGATTTTCGACGAACCGACCCTCGGCCTCGACGTGCTGGCGGCTCGCACGATTGTCCGCTTCATTCGCGAGTGCCGCGCCCGCGGCAAGACCGTGATCTATTCGACGCACGTGATGAGCGAAGTGGAGAAACTCTGCGACGTGATCGGCATCGTCCATGGCGGCATGCTGCGCGCCGAGGGCACGTTGACGCAGTTGCGCGAGCAATATCGCCAAACGGATATGGAGGAAATTTTCGTCAGCGCGGTTGGTGGTGAAGACGAGACCGCCGCGAAGGAGAATTCCGAGCCGAGTCCGAACGGAAAGGCGGCGCGATGAACTGGCGGCAAATCTTCACGGTTTATCGGAAAGAGTTGCGCGACTCGCTGCGCGATAAGCGCACCTTGTTTTCGATGATCGCGTTTCCCGCACTGATCATGCCGGCGATGATGATCGGCTCGATCCTGTTCAGCATGAAAGTGGTGAAGTCGGCGCAGGCGGAGTTGCCCACCGTGATGGTGATCGGCGGGGAGAACGGTCTGGCGCTGAACGAGGCGCTGACGAAAAGCCCGAAGCTCAAGATCGTGCCGACGACCGCGGACTACGCGCGAAAAATTTCCGAGAAATCGGTCCGCGCCGCTGTTGAAATCCCGGCGGGCTTCGACGCGGCGATTGCGGGTTCAAATCCGTCAGCGATCAAGATCTACAACTACAATGGCGAACTCCGTTCCGGCTTCGCCACCGGAATCATCGAGCGGATCGTCGACGACTATCGCGAGAGTGTGGTCCGAGCGAAATTGTCGGAGCGGAATTTGCCCGCGGCCTTGGTGAAACCTTTCGAGACGCAACGGGCGAATGTGGCTCCGCCCGAGAAAGTCGGGGGCAACGCGCTTGGCGGAATCATTCCGTACTTTTTTATTTTCCTGAGTTTTCTCGGCGCGATGTATCCGGCGATCGATCTCACTGCCGGCGAGAAGGAGCGCGGCACGATGGAGACGATTTTGTGCAGTCCTGTGGGGCGCGTGGAGCTGGTGCTCGGGAAATTCTTCACGGTGTTGACCGCCTCGCTCACGACGATGTTCGTCTCGATCACGTCGCTTGGTGTGAGTGCGTTGATCCTGGTTTCGTTGATGGGAAGCGGCGCGGCGAAAACGGCGGCGCGCTCGGGCGCGGCAAACGGCGCGTTGATGCTGGACCCGATGGGTTTGCTGGCGGTTGTGGTGATGGTGATTCCGCTCGCTGTGCTGTTTTCCGCGCTGCTTTTCGCGATCGCGCTTTTTGCGAAGAGCCACAAGGAGGCGCAGACTTATGTTTCGCCGCTGATGATCGCGATCATCATGCCGGCGGTCGCGGCGATGATGCCCGGCATGGACCTGAATGCGAAGCTCGCGCTCGTGCCGATCATGAATGTCTCGCTCGTGAGCAAGGAAATGCTGACCGGCTCGTTTCCCCTCGGCTCGATGTCGCTGATTTTTCTTTCGTCCTGCATCTACGCGTTGATCGCGCTCGCCGTGGCCGTGCGAATGTTCAAACGCGAGTCCGTGATCTTCCGCAGCTAATTTTTTTTAGCCGCAAAAAGGCTCAAAAAGCGCAAAGAGGATTCTGGTCGGCGACGTCGCTCGCGATCGCAGGTCCAATATGCGGTCGGGGTTGTTGGTTTGTAACTCCAAACCAAAACACCAGATCACTCGGGAGCGACGAATGTCTGAGCCGCGTCGACCAAACAAAAATCCTCTTTGCGCTTCTTGAGCCTTTTTGCGGCTAAAAATGGGTCGCTAATGACGCCGCGGCATCGGCTTCGTCAAAAAGCCGTCAACGATGGCGGCGCTTCCGCAAGAGTTGTGCGGCTGTCGGTAAACAAGGGGTAAATGCTCGGAGCCGCGTTTCTATTGCGTGGCGAGCGTGTCTGCCGGGCCGTACCTGTAATGACAGCTAACTTTTGCCATCCTTTTTTGCGATGAATCTGGTGAAGAAAATTCTGATCGTGCACGGCGAGCCGCGAATGAAGCGCCGGCTCGTGCTCATGCTGGCGGATGCCGGCTACGATCTGCGCTCGTTTACCAGCATGGAGCCCGCGCTCGAGACCGCTCGCACCGAGTGGTTCGACGTCGCGCTCATCGACTCGGAAATTTCCGGAGAAAAGGAATTCGAGAATATCGCCGCGCTGAAAAAAATTCAGCCGACGGTTCCGGTCATCGTCGTCGTCCCGCAGCTCGAACTTTCGCAGATCGTGAAAGGCATGCGCATGGGTTTGAGCGACGTGCTGCCGACGGCGAACGATCTGCGTCCTTTGCTGCGCCGCGTGAACAGTCTGTTGCGCGTCGCGCCTTCGAACGCGGCGGAAGATCAATCGCTCAGCCCCAGCGAATTGGCCGAAGCCGAGGCCGTGCTCCAGGTGCTGGGCAATCCTGAGCCCGTGCACAGCAGCGATCCTTTCAACGACGCCGATCTCCGGCAGGAACTGATGCGCCACGCCAAGGAACACGCCGCGCTCGCAACCAAGACGGAGCGTCTCGAACACGAGAAGGCCGCGCTGCAGGCCGAGTTGAAGACCTTGCTCACGCAAAACGAGGACGCGTTGAAACTGCAGGCGGAGTTCGCCGAGTTGAATACACAACGCGAAGTCGCCGCGGCCGCTCAGGCTTTGATCGAGCAAAAATCCACCGCGCTGGCCGAAGCACGTTCGCAGCTCGCTCGCGAACGCACCTTGCTCGAGGAGGAGCGTCGGAATCTCGAAATCACGACGCAGAACGCCTCGACGCAAAACAAGACGCCGGACGAGATCGTGCGCGAGCGCGCCGAACTCGACCAGAACCGTGCGCGTTTGCTCGCGGAGGAATTTCGCCTTCGTGAGGAAAACACGCGTATCCAGCAACAAACTACACAGCTCGCGCAAGAGCGCCGCCGCTGGCACGAGGATTTGGATTTGTTGCGCGAACAGGAGAACAATCTTCGCGAATACGAAGCGCGTCTGCGCCAGCTGCAGGCCCAGCTCGAAGCCGATCGCGTGCTTTGGTTCAGCTCCCGTCCGCAAACGCGTTCGCCTTTCCACGACGATGCGGCCGTGAAAGCCGCCTGGGAAAAACTGCAGCGCGCCACGGATCTGTTGGAAGCGGAGCGCGCGGTTTTCCGCGACGAACGCATGGCGCTTCGCGAACTCGACGCCGACATCAAGCGGCGCGAGGCAAAGCTCGAGGAGAATGCGAATCGACTGGCCGAGCAGGAAAAACGCCTGCGCGGACTTCCACCCGCGTCTTCGCATTCAACTTCGCCGCTACCGCAATCCGCCACTCCGTCACAGAGTGTGGTGAAAGCGCTTTCCCGCGCGCCCTTCGAAATGGCCAAGAGCCTCCTCGGCCGAGGCAAGAGCGACGAAGGCTGAGGTTTGTTTTCGCCCACGAGTCACACGAAGGGCACGAAATTCGATCTTCGAAAAATTTTCCCTCGGAAAACGTAGAAGCACGGAAATGTGCTCTCTGAGAAAACAATTCAGCCGTTTAGCTTTCGTGTTCTTCGTGTGATTCGTGGGCAAAATTTCCATCGGGGTTTTCCTGATTTATAATTTTCAGCGGTTTTCCGACTTGCGCAGCTGAGCTGCGTCGCTACATCCAACAACACAGATGCCGTCTCTATATTCCAATCGCCGTACGATGCTTTCCGTTGCCAAACCGGCTACGGTCGTACGCGCCTGGTGGCACGTATGGGCTCGGCGAAATATACGACGCGACAGTACAGCCCGCGTCTAAGTGGAAACAAAATAAACCACGATCATCGCCGAGCCCGACTCTCAACCGAGTCGGGTTTTTTATTGCCCAAATTTCCCGCTCTTCCGCTCCACCGATCCTTTTCCCGCTCAGTTCTCCGCCAGATCTCCCTCCAAAAAATTTCTCTGTCATGCCATGAATGCACTCCTCCCCACACCCGAGTTAGAAGTTCCTTCGGTCGCGTTTTTCGGCCGGACCTTGGCCGAATACAGCCAGTTCTTTTCACTCGATATCGCGACGTTCAAAGGTCGCTCTGTTCTCGATGTAGCGGCAGGTCCTTCGTCGTTCACCGCGGAAGCCTGCAAGCGCGGCGTCGACGCCGTGGCAGTCGATCCGCTCTATGGCTGCACGGGCGAGGCGCTCGAACAACATGTGGCGATCGATTATCGAAACATGATTTCGCAGATGCAGGCGAAGCGGCATCTCTTCCGTTTCAAGACGTTTGGCTCCTTCGAAGAGGCCGAGATCAGCCGGCGGTCGGCCGCCGATCGTTTTCTCGCCGACTACGCCGCGCACTTCGTGCACGGGCGCTACATCGGCGCGACGCTCCCGCTTTTGCCGTTTTTCGATCGCGCCTTCGACACAGTGCTCTGCGCGCATCTGCTCTTCGTCTACGCCAAGCGTTTCGATTTCGACTTCCATCTCGCCGCGTGCCGCGAACTCGTGCGGGTCAGTCGCGACGACGTGCGGATTCATCCGATCGTCGGAACGAATGGCCGGAAATATCCCGAGCTGGGCCGTCTCCGCATCGCGCTGGCCGAAGAAGGCATCGACAGCCAGATCGTGGACGTCGACTACGAATTCTTCGCCGGCAGCGACTCGATGCTCGTCCTCAAGCGCAAGGAAACCTGAAATTTCCCACGGAAAGCACGGAAAACACGGAAAGAATTCGATCCGTTGATGTGCCCACGAATCACACGAATCATCCAAAATTATCCCCCCTCAAAACGTCCAAATAGATGAAGGTCAAAACGACTGAGCCCTATCTCTCCAAGATTCAGATCGGGGGAATCGTTTCCGTGCCTTCCGTGTGTTCCGTGGAAAAATTTTCCGTGGTTCGGCTTTAGTGTTCTTCGTGTGATTCGTGGGCTACTTTTGACCGGCGATTTTTTCAAGATCGCTCAATCGCAGCGCGGCGGCTTCCCATGCTTCGGTGGCCGCCTGTAGTTGGGAAACAATTACAGTGAGCTCGCGATTGAGGTGCTGGGCTTTGCCCGGGTCTTGATACGTCTCTGGCGCCTCGAGCGCGGCGGTGATTTCACTTTGCTTCGCCTCGAGTTCGGAAACGGTCTGCTCGAGTTTGCCGACTTCGCCGCGGAGTTTGCGCGCTTCGGATTGCGCGGCCTTCGCGTTCATCGCCGGTTTGGCCGGCTCGGATTTCGGCGAAGGTTTCGCGGGGGCGGTCTGCGGCGGACGCGCATCGGTGAAACCAGCCGTCAACGCAGCGCGTTCGTTCGTGGCTTTCGATTTCTCGAGATAGTAGTCGTAGTTGCCCGCGTACGGCGTGAGGCGGCCGGAGTGAACGTGCAGGACGTTCTGCGCCAGCGCGCGAATGAAATATACGTCGTGGCTGATGAAGATCAGCGTGCCTTCGAAATTCTTTAGCGCGCTCACCAGAGCGTCGATCGACGGAATGTCCAGGTGCGTCGTCGGCTCGTCCATCAGCAGGAGATTCGGCGGTTTCACCAGAAGACGTGCCAGGGCAAGACGCGATTTTTCGCCGCCCGAAAGAACGGAAACTTTTTTGAAGACGTCGTCCTTGCGAAAAAGAAACGCGCCGAGGATCGCGCGAGCTTGCTGCTCGGTGAGCTGATTCTCGTTCGTGCGCAGCTCCATCACGTTGTCCAAAACGGTCGCGTCGGCCTTGAGATTATCGAGGCGGTTTTGCGCGAAATAGCCGGGGATGACGTTGCTGCCCAATTCGCGTTCGCCACCGCGAATCGGAATCACGTCCGCGAGAATTTTCAAAAGGGTGGACTTGCCGGCGCCGTTCGGACCGACGAGCACGATGCGTTGGCCGCGCTCAGCGGTGAAATTCAAATCGCGATAAACGACGTGATCTCCATAGGCCTGCTCGACGTGCGAGAGTTCGATCACTTTCAAGCCCGAGCGCGGGGGCTGCGGAAACTTGAAATTGATGCGCTTCAACTCCTCCTCGGGCTCTTCGACGGCGACTTCCTGGAGACGCTCGATTTGTTTCTCTTTCGATTTTGCGCGCGAGGCCATCGAGGCCTTGGCGCCGAAACGATCGACGAACTTTTGGAGGTGGGCGATTTCGCGCTGCTGATTCTTGAAGGCGGCAAGCTGCTGTTCTTTGCGGGCGTCTTTTTCGGCGAGGTAGTCGTCGTAATTGCCCGTGTAGCGGTTCAACCGGCCGCCGCGCAGTTCGAGGATGCCGTTGCAGAGCGCATTGAGAAACGCGCGATCGTGCGAAATCACCAAGAGGCCGCCCGGGTAGCGCGTCAGATAGTCCTGGAACCAGAGCAGCGCTTCGAGATCGAGGTGGTTCGTCGGCTCGTCGAGAAGGAGCAGGGCAGGCTCGCTCACGAGCAGGCGCGCGAGGTGGGCGCGCATGACCCAGCCGCCGGAAAACGATTTTGCGGGACGGTCGTGATCGGTTTCGCGAAAGCCCAGGCCCGCGAGAATTTTTTTCGCGCGAGGTTCGAGCGTCCAATCGATGTCCCAGTCATCGTCGTTTTCTGGAACCAGTTTTTTTCCGCTCGTGGCGATTTGCAGAATCGATTCTTCGCCTACTGGCGCGCTTTCTTGGGGGAGGAAGCCGAAGTCTGCGCCGCGCTCCCATTCGATCGTTCCGTCATCGGGCGCTTCTTCGCCGAGGATCAAATTGAAGAGCGTGGATTTGCCGGCGCCGTTTGGTCCGACGAGCCCGTAGCGATCCGTGCGAGCGATGAAGAGCGAGACATCGCGGAACAGTTCGCGTGTGCCATAGGATTTTGAAACGTCTGCCAGAGTGAGCATGAAACGCTAAGCAAACCGCGCCGAGGGGCGTCCCGTCAACGTTCCAGGCGGGCGAAGGAAAGGCTGAAGGCTGAAAGGCTGAAGGCTGAATCAGACCAACGTTCAGCCGCGAACAACTCGATCCCTTAAGTGTTCAGGCGTTGCCGCGCTTCAGCCTTCAGCCTTCGTAGCGTCGCGCGAATTTTGTGGCTCTCGCCGCGACGCGTTTCTACTTCTCCTCCATCTATGAAGTCCAAAGTCAAAAAGCCGAAGGGGCCGTCCAATGCTGATCTGGCCAAGAGCAAGGGACCGATTTCGAAGTTTCTCGCGCACAACTATCGGCACTTCAATTCCGCCGCCTTGTTGGACGCCGCCAAAGGTTACGAAGCCCATCTGAACAACGGCGGGAAAATGCTCGTGACCCTGGCCGGCGCCATGTCGACGGCGGAACTCGGCATCACTCTCGCCGAGATGATCCGAAAGGATAAGATCCACGCGATTGTCTGCACGGGCGCGAATCTCGAGGAGGATATTTTCAATCTCGTGGCCCACGATTATTACGAGCGCGTGCCGCACTATCGCGATCTCACCGCGGCCGACGAGCAGGCGCTGCTCGAGCGGCACATGAACCGCGTGACCGACACCTGCATCCCCGAGATGGAAGCGATGCGCCGCATCGAGGCGGTCGTGCTCGAGGAATGGGTCAAGGCCGACAAAGCCGGCGAACGCTATTTCCCGCACGAGTTCATGTACAAGATTCTGCGCGGCGGAAAACTGAAGAAGAGCTACCAGATCGATCCGAAGAATTCCTGGATGATCGCCGCGGCGGAAAAGAATTTGCCCATCATCGTGCCGGGTTGGGAGGACGCGACTTTGGGCAACATGTACGCAGGCCATGTGATCAGCGGAGACGTGAAGAACGTGCACACCGTCCGCACCGGCATCGAATACATGATGTGGCTTGCCGACTGGTACACGAAGACCGCAAAGACTCTGCGCGGCGGCAACGGCTCGATCGGCTTTTTCCAAATCGGCGGCGGCATTGCCGGCGATTTCCCGATCTGCGTGGTGCCGATGCTGCACCAGGATTTGCAGCGCACAAACGTGCCGCTGTGGGGTTATTTCTGCCAGATCAGCGACTCGACCACGAGCTACGGCAGCTATTCCGGCGCCGTGCCGAACGAGAAGATCACCTGGGGCAAACTCGGTGAGAACACGCCGAAATTCATCGTCGAAAGCGACGCAACCATCGTCGCTCCCCTGATCTTCGCCTGGTTGCTGGGGAAGTAGAAAATACGAAGGCTGAAGGTCGAAAGCTGAAGGCTGAGGAAAACCGAACGCTGAAGGAGGAAGGCTGAAGGCTGAAAGAAAACGAAGACTGAACTGCGACGGACGACGCCCGAGTCAGTTCAGTTTCCGTCTTCAGCTTTCAGCCTTCCTCCTTCAGCCTTTCGCCTTTGAAGCTTTGGCATTCGTGTGCTTCGTGTGATTCGTGGGCATCACCTCTCCGAATCGTCTCGCACGAGAAAAGTCGCCGTATCTTCTCCAGCACGCGAATAACCCCGTGGATTGGTTTCCTTGGGGCGAAGAGGCCTTCGCCAAGGCGCGGGCGGAGAACAAGCCGATCTTTCTCTCGATCGGCTATTCCACCTGCCACTGGTGCCATGTGATGGCGCACGAGTCGTTCGAGAACGCGGATGTCGCCGCGATTCTCAACGCCTCGTTTGTCTCGATCAAAGTCGACCGCGAGGAGCGCCCGGACGTCGATCGCGTCTACATGACTTACGTCCAGGCGATGACCGGTCACGGCGGCTGGCCCTTGAGCGCCTGGCTGACGCCGGACCTCAAACCGTTTTACGGCGGCACCTACTTTCCACCCGACGAACGCTATGGCCGGCCCAGCTTCGCGAACCTGCTGCGCTCGATCGCGCGCGCTTGGGAAATCGAACGCGAGAAACTGGTATCCGAAGGAGACCGCGTGATCGATGCCTTGCGGCAGCACGGCGCGGAGAAGACCAGCGCGGCGAGCGCGATGCCCGATCTCACGGAAGCAGCGGGCGACGCGTTCGAGAAATGTTTCCAGTACTACTACGAGGCGTTCGATTCGGGTGAGGGCGGCTTCGGCAGCGCGCCGAAATTTCCTCGCGCGTCCAATCTGAATTTTCTGTTTCGCGTCGCGGCGATTCAGGGCGTCGACACCGAAGCAGGAGCGGAGGCGATCAAGATGGCCACGACCACGCTGCAGAAAATGGCGGAAGGCGGCATTCACGACCATGTCGGAGGCGGCTTCCATCGTTACTCGGTCGATGAAGCGTGGTTCGTTCCGCACTTCGAAAAAATGCTCTACGATCAGGCGCAGATCGCGGTGAACTACCTCGATGCGTTTCAGATGACGCGCCGCCACGTCTTCCTCTGGATCGCGAACGACATTTTTCAGTATGTGCGCCGTGATCTGACGAGTCCGGACGGCGCTTTTTTTTCGGCGGAGGATGCGGACAGCATCATCGAACACGGAAAACCCGAGCACGCGGAAGGCGCGTTCTATGTTTGGACGAAAGCGGAAATCGAAGCCGCTCTCGCTGTATCCAGCGGAGCACTACCGACGGGCAGTCTGGCGGACTTGATGAATTACCATTTCGGCGTGACGGCGGAAGGAAACGTGCCGCAGCAACTGGACCCTCATCGGGAATTCGCCGGGAAAAATATTCTCAAGCAGCGTCACGGGTTGAGCGACACGGCGCGAAAGTTCGGCTTGGAGGTAACGGCTGCGAGCGATCGTTTGGTCGAAGCTCTGGCGATTTTGAAGCGCGTGCGCGACAAGCGCCCGCGGCCACATTTGGACGACAAGATCATCACGGGCTGGAACGCGCTGATGATTTCGGCGCTCGCGCGGGCCGCGCAAATCGGCTTCGCGTACGAAGACGAGGCGGCGCACATACAGCTCGATGGCTCAACCTCGCCCGCGGGCGCCGTGGAACATCTCGCATCGGCGGTGCGCGCCGCGGAATTCATCCAGCGCGAACTCTATGATTCGTCGAGCGGTGTGTTATATCGCAGCTTCCGGCAGGGCCGCGCGCTCGTCGCAGCGTTTGCGGAGGACTACGCGTATCTCATCCAGGCGCTGCTCGATCTGTATGAAGCGGACTTCGAGATTCGCTGGCTGGAGTGGGCGGAAAAACTTCAAGCGACGATGGATCGCATGTTCTGGGACGAAAAAGACGGCGGCTATTTTCAAGCCGCGGAGGGCGATGCTTCCATCGTGCTGCGATTGAAGGACGATTATGATGCCGCGGAGCCGACTGCCGGTTCCGTCGCGGCCATGAATCTGCTCCGGCTTGCACCGGTCTCGCGCGATGGCGAGGCGCTCACGCAAAGGGCGGTGCGCACGTTGGCGTCGTTGCAATCGCAATGGGCCCGGACGCCGCAGGCTCTGCCTCAAGCCCTTTGCGCGCTGGAATACGCCATGATGCCGCGGCGACAAGTCGTGATCGCCGGGGATCCTGGTTCAGAGGACTTTCGCGCGCTGTGGCGTGAGACGCAGCGCAGTCAGGGGCCGCGCTGTGCAATTTTTGCGGCGGATGGCGCGGCGGGTCAAACCTGGCTGGCCTCGCGCGCGCCCTGGCTCGGCGAAATGAAGAAACAGGAAGGCCGGGCGACAGCTTATCTATGCGAGCACTATAGCTGTCGCGAACCGGTCACCACTCCCTCTGCACTCCGAACTCAGCTCGAAAGCTGAGCCACTCCGCTCCCTCCGCGCTGATTTAGTTTCCCTCTGCCACCTGCAGCGTCGGGACGTCCTCGCTTTCGGGGACATCCTGGCGAACGAGATCGCGAATTCCTTCGAGAATCGTGATCACATCCGGCCGGGACGACGCGAACAACAGCGTCTTGATCTGATCGACGCTGAGATGTTCGGCGACGACGGCGTCGGCGAGCATTTGCGCCGCCTCCTTTTCCGTGGCGCGGTATTTTGCGATTTTCTTGCGGGCCTCTGCGGTGCTGCGATCGAGCGTCAGGTTGATTCCGCTGATCGACTCGAGCCAAAGCAGCGCGATGCTTTTCATTTCAGAAGACTCCGCGTCGTAACCCATTTTTTCCATGAGTTCGGCAACAGTTCTGAATTTAACGGGACGACCACTTTCCACGTTGATCACCGTATTGCGGTGGCAGCCGACCAGGCGTGCGAGACCATCGTGGGTTAGGCCTTTCGCTTCCCTCAGTGTACGAAAGAGCTGGGTATAGTTCATCGTCTTTCGGACTACGGATTACGCCACAGCTTTGTCAACGCGGCGCCCTGTTTCTGAGGAATACACCTTACCGTTTTCGGTTCGCAACCGGCCAGCGGTGCCTTCCTGATGAAGGATTCTCCGTTGACAACAACCCTATCAAACCAAACACCGTGGGCATCAACGATTGCATCTTACGGTGTGGAGGAATTTTGAAATGTGCATCTCTGTGAGTTGGACGCTATAGACCGTGGAATAAATCCCCGAGATGAGCCGCATTTTGGTAGTCGATGACAATGGTGCCGTTCGTGAGGTGTTGCGAACGCTGCTCTCTCGCGCCGGTTACCAAGTGTCGGCGGCGGCCGGTGGCGATTCCGCGATTCAGATCCTCGAGTCGGACGGCGCGGATCTCGCCTTGGTCGATATCGAGATGCCCGGCATGACGGGATACGAGCTTTGCAGCTACCTCAAAACGGACGATCGCTGGCGGGGCCTTCCTGTTGTGCTCATGACTGGCCGAGCCATCGCGGGCGTGCCGGAGCAGGTGAGCGCCGTGGGTGCGGCGACACTGATCCCCAAACCGTTCGAGCGGGAAATGCTCTTCAAGACTCTGCGCGAACTGCTCGAAGCGAATAAGAGCTGACGGCCGTTTTCAGGCGTCAATTTCCCAGCCTGCGAAACACTTGTAAGTCTCGCAGACGGGCTTGCGAAGCTTCTGAACGAGATGTTTTTTCAGCCCGCAACTTAGTCGGAGACACGGCTGGGTGCATGAATGCCTTCGTGGAACAACTCCCCTGTTCTCTTCGTCAGCGAGAAAACGGAAGATCACCGATGGCTCGGCGCGCTGTTGTCCGACGGGGAGGAAAATCGATGGACGCTGGAATGCGAAGCGAAGCTGGACAGCGCGCTGGAAGTCATCGCGTCGGGTGACCATCCGCTGGTCATCATCGGGGAAAAATTTCGGCGCGAGACCGGGCTCGATTTCCTGAAAGAAGCGCGGGCGAAAAATTCGAATGCTGCGTTTATCCTGCTCGCGTCGGTTTCCGACCGTGAGTTCGAGGAAGAAGCACTGCGCTGCGGCGCATTCGATTGTTTGCCCCGCACGGAAATAACGCGCCTGCTGCTCGATCGCGTGCTGCGCGCGGCGCTGGAAAAAAATCGCGGCGCCGCCGAGCGAAACGAAAGCGAAGATCGTTTTCGCGACATGGCCGAGGCGGTGGCGATTCCGCTCTACGTCGTCGACGAAGCCGGGCGCGGGACATTTTTCAATCGCGCCTGGCTCGAACTACGCGGCCGCAGCATCGCTCAGGAACTCGGCAACGGCTGGCTCGAGGCGATTCATCCGGCGGATCGCGATCAAGTCGCCGCGTTGCGGGCGAACGCGCGCCATCAACGCAAGACCGCGGAACTCGAATATCGATTTCTCAAACAAGATGGACAATTCGCGTGGATGGCCGAAACGAGTTGTCCGCGCTTCGACAGCGCCGGCGAATTTCGCGGCTATGTCGGCATGCTGCTCGATGCCACTGCACAGCAGCGCTACGCGGAAAACCGGGACGAGGCGCGCGACGAGACGATGGCGGCGTCGCGCCTGAAATCGCAGTTCCTCGCGAATGTCAGTCACGAGATACGCACGCCGATGAACGGCATCATCGGCATGACCGGCCTGCTGCTCGACACGCCGTTGAACGCCGAGCAGCGCGAACTCGCGCAAACGGTGCAGAAGAGCGCCGACGCCTTGCTCGGCATCATCAACGACATCCTGGATCTTTCGCGCATCGAGTCGGGCCGCCTCCAGATCGAATCGGTGGAATTCGATCTGCGCAGCCTGGTCGAAGACACGGTGGGACTGTTGTCGGAACGCGCGCAGGACAAAGGCCTCGAACTGAGTCTGGAATTTCCCGACTCGCTGCCGACGCTGCTGCGCGGCGATCCGAGCCGCCTGCGCCAGGTGATCACGAATTTCGTGAGCAATTCCCTGAAGTTCACCGAACAAGGCGAAGTGCTCGTGAGAGTCACGGGACAGGATGACGCCGAAGACATGTTGGGCTTTCGTATTGCTGTTTCGGATACAGGCATCGGCGTTCCGGCCGAAGCCATGTCGCTCTTGTTTCAACCCTTCACTCAAGGCGACGACTCGCCCACGCGGCGCTATGGAGGCACCGGGCTGGGGCTGGCAATTTGCCGCCAGTTGATCGAACTGATGGGGGGTGAGATCGGCGTGGAGAGCGAGGCGGGGAAGGGCTCGACCTTCTGGTTCGAGCTGCGCCTGCCGAAGCTCGTGCCCAGCGTCGCGCGCGTGGAAGAATTGGCGTTCCCGATCGGGGCTTCCGCGCTGGTCGTCGATGAACACAAGACCGGTCGCCGCGTGCTCGCGGGGCAGCTCGCACAACTCGGGATCTCGGCCGACGCGGTCGGCACGCTGACCGAGGCGCTGAGCTTTTTGCGGGAGCGCCGCGCGGCGGGAAAGCCGATCAACCTGCTGATCAGCGACCGCCGTTTGCCGGATGGCGACGCACGCACGCTGATGGAGCAGGTGCGGAGCGACAAAACGCTGCGAGGACTCGCGGTCGTGTTGATGACGCAGACTGGAAACGTCGCCGAGATCGAGGACCTCAAACGGCGTGGCGCGGACGCTGTAGTGTTCAAACCAATACGCCAGCAACATCTCCGCCAAGTGGTGGGTCGCTTGTTGTCGGTCGAACCTCCGGCCTCCCTCAAAGGCTCGCGCTCGCCCCACGGCGCCGAAAAAAAATCGCCGGCGCGCATCGCTTACCGCGTCCTCGTGGTGGAGGACAATTTCGTGAATCAGAAAGTGGCGCAGATGCATCTGGAAAAACTCGGGCATCGCGCCGATCTCGCGGAAAATGGCGCGCAGGCCTTGGACATGCTGGCGCTGCAGCGTTACGACGTGGTTTTCATGGATTGTCAGATGCCCGTGCTCGATGGCTACGAGGCGACGCGTCGCATTCGGGCCGGCCGGGTGCCAAACTTGGATCCTCTGGTGCCGGTGATCGCCTTGACCGCGTATGCGACGCAGGCGGATCGGCAAAAGTGTTTCGGCGCCGGGATGGACGATTTCGTTGCGAAGCCGATTCGTTTCGAGGAACTCGCCTCGGCGCTGGAGCGACGGCTCGTGAAGGACGCCCAATCCGGGGTCACGCTAACCTCGAACTCCGCGACGCCGTTCGACACCGGCGAAGTCGTGCTCGATCGGGCGCAGTTCGACCATCTGTGCGATCTGCAGGACGACGACGATCCGGCGTTCATTCGCGATCTGATCGATCTGTTCCTCGCGGAAACTCCGCGCCGGATCAAAGAAATGCACACGGCCCTGAGCTCGGCGGACATCCGCGCGCTGGCCCAAGTGGCGCATACCGTGAAAGGCGCGGCGGCCAACTTCGGAGCGCGGGCGATGCAGACGCGCTGTGTGCAAATCGAAGCGCTTGCTCGTGCTGGAAAACTTGTTGAAGTCGAAGCCGTTCTCTCGGGTTTGGAGCAAGAACATGCCCGTTTAGTCCAGGCCCTCGAGAAGCAGAAACAAAGAGTTACCGTTGAAAATTCTCGCCGTTGAAGACGACTTGGTGGCCCGAAAAATCCTGGTGCAAGCATTGCACCGGCTCGGCCATGAGGTGACCGAAGCGTCCGATGGCGCCGAGGCCTTGCGGTTGCTCGAAGCGCAACCCGCGCGCGTGATCGTCAGCGATTGGCTGATGCCCGAGACGGATGGACTCGATCTGTGCCGTCGCATCCGGAGTCGGATGAATACGGATTATACGTATTTTATTTTGCTCACGAGCCGGACGGCCGATCACGCGAATCAGCGCGAGGCGATCGAGGCCGGCGTCGATGATTTTCTCACCAAGCCGCTCGATCTGCAGGAGCTCTGGATGCGGTTGCGCGTCGCCGAGCGCATTCTTCGATATGCGACGCAGGTTCAGCAGCTCGAGGCGTTTCTCCCGATCTGCTCGTACTGCAAGAAAGTGCGTGACGACCACAATTACTGGCAGCAGATCGAGGCGTACATCAACCAGCGCACCGGCAGCGAATTCAGTCATTCCATTTGCCCGGATTGCTATGCACGAATCATCCAGCCGGAGCTGGAGCGGTTGAAGGCCGAGCAAGGGAAGCCGCGGGCCGATCGAGTCCACAAGTCGGGCGACTGAGGTCGCGGACTCTCGTTGCAGCGAAGGAACCAAGTGTCGAACGAACATCGCCTGGATCGGTTGGAGGAGCGCTTTGCCTGGCTGCAACGCCACGTCACGGAGCAGGACCGCGTCATGCTCAAGCTGAGTGAGGAAAACGCGCGGCTCAGGCGCGAGATCGAGGAGTTGCGCGGCCGTGTATCCGGTGCGGCACTACGCGCTGGCGCCGAGGGCGAACCTTCTTCCAGCGCGCAGGAAAAGCCGCCGCATTACTGAAAGTTGGCGGTGACCTGAAGCTGATGGCCGGCTTCGAGTTCGACCTCGCCGAGCGAGGTGCATTCGACCGCATCGTTCTTGAAAAGCTTCAAGTGGACCGGGCCGGCAGCTTCGCCCGTTTCCCAGCGCCACTTTCCGATCGAGACGAATTGGAGGGGCGTGCCGCGATCCCAGCTCAAGCCGGGACCGTCGCCGCGAATGAACAGTTTGTTGCCGATGCCGATGTAGGCGGTGACGAGGAGGCGGGTGATGCCATCGGACGAGAGCGCGGCCGGTTCGTCTGGCTCGGCGTCGAGGCCGAGGCCGAGTTCGTCGGCGGTGGGAGTTTTCCTGGCCGGACGGCGGGCGGGCACTTTCTCTGTTTCCGGAGTCTCGGCTGGTTCGGCTGCGGTTTCGGGACTCGTCGTCGGGGCCGTTGTTGCCGCCGTGCTGACTGCGGTCGTGCTGACGGAAGTCGGCGCGGGCGAGGTCGCCGCCACGGTCGCAGCAACGGGTGCACTGACAGCTGGAGCACTGGCCGCAACAGGCGCGCTGGCAATAGCGGGAGCAGTGGCAGTAACGGGAGCAGATGGACCAGCAACGGTAGCTGCGCTGGCTGTGACCGGTGGAGCAGCAGTCGCCTGTGGAGCAGTGTCGGCCGCCGTGGCACTCGCGAGCTTGGTGGCGGCGGCCGCTGCGGACGCGAGTTTTGCGGTGAATTGGGTCATGGCCTCGTTCAGCTCGGCGAGATTTTTGCGGCTCATCGCTTCGAGCTGGGTGAAGTCCTGCGTGAGTTTGCGCATCGTCGCGACGGCGGCCTCGATGCGCTCGGTCTCTGAAGCGCGCAGGCTGTTGACCTCCTGGGAGAGCGACTCGTTTTCCGTGAGGGAGACCTCGTTGAGGCGTTCTTTGAATTCGTGAATTTTCTCCTGCAATTTCGCGGGGAGCGTTTCGGCGAGGCGCGCGCTTTTTGCGGCGTTTTCCGCGATGCCGTGCAGGCTGGAAGCAGCGATGCTGATTTGTTCGGCGCTGGACGCGGTGGATTGGGCGAGCGCTGAAATCTCGCGCTGACGCTCGGTCAACGTCTCGTCCTGGCGACGCGTGTAAGAAAGCACGAACGGCACCGTGGCGAGGAAGGCGCCGACGACCACGAGCACGCCGATGACAACGACGATGGTGGTGCCGAGGGGGGCGGAGGTGCGGGAGCCGAGGTAAAAGGCCGCGCCGAGCAAGGCGGCGTCAGCGAGGATAAAGGGCCAGAAAGGGAGTTTGGGGGCCTCGTCGTTCGAATTCATGGACGCGCGCTGAAAGCGGCGTTTTTGTGCGTCCGGCCCGCTCAATTCTCAAGGGAAAACGCGACCCGAAGTTTTGCGTTCCCTGCAGGCAGGATTCCTGCTGAACTCTGGGCATGGACTTAGGCAACTTTCTCCGCATCGAACGGGAGGGCGGCGGCAAGTCTAAACACTTCGTGGTTCACCTCGAGGACCCGCGTTTCTCGATGGAACTTACGCCGGATCGGGAAGCTCCTGATCACATCGGCAAAGGCGTGATCAAACGGATCTGCGTGCCGAATTCGTGCATCGGAAACTGCACGAATTATTCGAAGCTGATCAGTGCCGCCCAGGAATTCTTCAAGGAGTCTTTCAGCGAGCCCGTGCCAAAAGACGCGGCGCGTCGCTTGCAGGCTTGATCGATCGGCCGTGCGACGTGAAGCACGTCCTTGCCACGCATGTGATCGGCTGACGCGATGTAGTGCCAAAAGCACTACACGCCGGAGGCACGAGGCGCTACACGCCAAAGCGGCGCGCCAGGGCCGCGCGAAATCGTTCCCACTCGGGCGGGTTCAAATCGTCTTTTCGGCCGGGCGCGACTTGTCGGTGATCCGTGATGCAGTTGATCGTCCAGCGATTCGCGGCCCAGCGCGCGGCCAGCCACTCGAGCGCGGATTCGATTTGGTCGTCGAGCAATGGCGCGCGATAGGTATCGCCTTCGAAGGCGAGGCCGAGGGTGAAGCGGTTGCAGTGATCGCGTCCTAGGAAAGTGGATACGCCGGCGTGCCAGGCGACGCAGGTGTCGGGCACGAGCGTGTGTTGCGATCCATCGAGTGCGATGATGGCGTGGTAGCTCACCTGGCTATCCGGATTGAGCATCTTGCGGATGGTCTCTTCCAGCGAGAGGCAGGTGTGATGGATGACCACTCCTTCGCGCGTGTTGGGCGGCTCGGCCGCGAAATTCGGCGAGGGATGGAAGCATTTCGGAAAGGGCACGACGCGGGAAAGGCGAAGGCTGGGAAGGCGGAAGGCTGAAGGAGGAAGGCTGAAGGGAGGCGAAGGCAGAAGAACTGGAGGGAGCCGAAGGCTGAAGGCCAGATGAAGGCGGCGCTTCAAGCGAAGAGTTCGCGCCAGAGGAGCGAGGCGAGCGACACGAGCATGCCAATGCGAATGGCACCTTCGAAGGTCAGGATCACCAGGACGAAACGGAGTCCGCAGAAGCCACGGATGGCATAGCCGATGACTGAGACTGCGATCAGCGCGATGACCTGCGGGTATCCAACATGTGCATACAGCATCGCGATCATCCAGGTGACGTAGAGGGCGACCATCACGATCCAGATGAATGAAACCAGTTCCGAAGGGCCGGCCAGGCGGGGGTCTTTGCCCGCCTGGATTTGTTTAATCCCAAGATACCGCTCGCAGATGATGAGCTGAACAATTTCGTAGCCGATCCAAGCCGGCGTCAAAGCGGCGAGCGGGGACATGCCGGGAAAATGTGTGGCTTGCGCGAGGACTGCAATCGCATGCGCGGGAGCGTAGATCGATTGCCGAGGGCGCTGGCATTTGGCGTCTTTTCTACAGTCCGCACTTCGAACGCGGACGGACTCGATTGGCAAAACCGCGGCGTCGCTATCGGGTCCGTCCGCGCTCGAGGCGCGGACTTTAAAAGAATGCCGGCGAGGACGCCAGCGCTCCCAGAGCCTCCTGCGCCTTGGAAAGGCGCAGCTCGGCGGTCGAGCTGTTAGGGATTCGCCATGCGATGGGTATTCGCCGAGCGCCGGGTATTGGTATTGGCCGAGCGTCGGCGTCTCGCCGATGTCGGCCACTGGGAGCGCTGGCGTCCTCGCCGGCATTCTTATCTAGAGTCCCGCGCAGCGGCACGGACTTATCGGCTTGCCAGCCGGAGGCTGGCGCTCCGTTGCAAGCCCGTCACTGACGTCTCATGCTCCGTAGGTCGGTTCGTGGAGCAAGCGCAGGCGTCCCGATTCCCGACCTACTAAAGTCCGCGCCCCATGGCGCGGACTGACTCCTTTCCGCGTCTGCGTACTCGTCCTCAGCGACGAGCACGTCGGCGGGCGATGGCTGCGGCGGCCAAGCAGCTTGCGGCGATCAAGCCGTAGGTCGAGGGCTCTGGCACCGGGTCGGTGACCACGGGCGAGCCGGAAACGGCGTATTGCTGAAAGGCAAAACGAAATTCCCGCGGCGCACTCGCGGCCGCGGCTTCATTCGAAACCTCGGTGAAATCAACGATCCACGTCTCGACCGCCACGCTGCGGCCTAGAGCGGGGACATACGTAGGGATCAATAGCGGCGCTTGTGTCCAGAGCACCTGCGCCCGCGGCGAGCCGCCGGAACTGTGCGCGGCATCGAACAACGTGTACGCACCGCTCGCAGTCGAGAGCCAGTAATCGAAGCTGCTTCCGTCGCCTGGGATCAGCGGAATATCCGCCGTATCGCCAAACGCAAGAAGGCCAGGGGCGGCAGCGATGGTGAATGCGTCGCCCGATGCAGGAGTTCCCCCGCTCAAATCGCCGGAATACACATAACCGATGCCGTTGAGCCACGCGCCGGCCGAGCCGCCGAGAAAGATCGCGCGAAAGGTTCCTCCATTATTCGCAACGGCCGATCTGTCCGGAGCGCCGACGCCCCAGTCGCGGCCAAATGTATCTGTCCCACCGCCCGCTGGAGGACTGAAGCTCGAAGCGCCGCCTAGGCGGTAATCCTCGAGCGCACTGCCCGTCCAGTTCGCAGTATTGTCCGGCGAACCGCCGAAGCCGTTGAGATAAATGCCGTCCGTATTGGACGAAGCAGGCAGCGGAGAGAGCTGCGCAGAAGCAGGGAGGGCGACAGCCAGCAGCGAAAAAGCGATGGCGGACGTGAAAAGACGCATGGATGAAGAGAGTAGCAGAAGCGGCGCGAAGAAAATGCAGGGTACTCTCCCTCGCGTAAATGAGGGAAACCCCTTGGGCGAATACAAATTTACGAAAGCCCGCTTGTATTCGCCCAGCCACTACACACCGCCGCCTGCTTACTGCGGCTTCAGTGAAGCATCCGGCACGGCGGTCTCTTTTTGCCCGGCGGGAATCCGCATGCTGTAGAAGCTGCGGTAAACGAACGCCAGGGCGATCAACAGAACAAACACCCCGACGCCGCGCCGCATCATGGGCTCTTCCATTTTCACGGCGATCTCCACCGCGAGCAGACCGAAAAGCGTCGTGAATTTGATCACCGGATTCAGCGAGACGGATGACGTGTCCTTGAACGGATCGCCCACCGTGTCACCCACGACGGTCGCGGCGTGAAGCGGAGTGTGCTTCTGCTTCAATTCGACTTCGACGATCTTCTTCGCGTTGTCCCAGGCACCACCGGCGTTGGCCATGAAGATGGCTTGGAAAAGTCCGAAGAACGCCATCCCGACGAGATAGCCAATGAAGAAGAACGGATCGAAGAACGGCAGTGCGAGAGAGAAGCAGAACACCACGACAAAGATGTTCACCATGCCGCGCTGCGCGTATTGCGTGCAGATGCGCACGACCTCCTTCGAGGCGGCGGTCGAGGCGATCGCGGCATCGAGTCGCATGTTTTCCTTGATATAAACAACCGCGCGATACGCGCCGGTGACCACAGCCTGCGTGCTCGCGCCGGTGAACCAGTAGATGACGCAGCCGCCCATCAGCAGGCCGAGAACGACTTCCGGATGCACCAAGGATAACCGCTCAATTACGCCACCAAATGTTTGCTGCAGCATCAGGATGATGCCGAAGACCATGGTCGTGGCCCCGACCACGGCCGTGCCGATGAGCACGGGTTTGGCCGTGGCCTTGAACGTGTTTCCCGCGCCGTCGGCTTTTTCCAATTGGTATTTGGCTTTCTCGAAGTCCGGTTTGAAACCGAAGTCCTTCTCGATTTCCGCGGCGATGTTCGGCCGCGATTCGATCTGACTGAGTTCGTAGACAGACTGCGCGTTGTCGGTCACCGGGCCAAAGCTGTCGACCGCGATGGTGACGGGCCCCATTCCGAGGAAGCCGAAGGCGACGAGGCCAAAGGCAAAAATCGGCGCGGCGAAACCAATGTCCTTCGGCATGATTCCGACCAGCGCGGGATTCTGACTGCAGTAATACGCTCCGGCCATCAGCACGAGAATGGTCAGCCCTTCCCAGAACGCAGAAAAGTTTCCCGAAACGAATCCGGAAAGAATATTGAGCGACGCGCCGCCTTGCTGCGACGAGGTCACGACTTCTTTCACGTGCCGCGACTCGGTGCTCGTGAAAGCCTTCGTGAATTCCGGGATGATCGCGCCCGCCACGGTGCCGACGGAAATAATCGTCGAGAGCACCCACCAGAGGCCGGGATGATTCGGCATGTTGGCGAGCAGTGCGTGGCTCGCCACAAAA
The DNA here is from genome assembly GCA_035765635.1 of Opitutaceae bacterium. GTDB lineage: Bacteria > Verrucomicrobiota > Verrucomicrobiia > Opitutales > Opitutaceae > EW11. The sequence continues at coordinate 92,237 of DASTWZ010000003.1, read as the reverse complement.
GTGACGACGACAGACACGGCCGATGTTAACCAAACGAGATGAGTCAAAGGCTGCTCGAGATTGAAATCATCATGGGAGCCGTAAAGCAGACGACTCACCGCATCGTTCAGCAGATACGAAACGAATGATGTAATGATCATCAGGATACGCATGGCGAAGAGCCATACGATGAGCGTCGCGCACAGGGTCTGGTCGATCGGCGCGGCCAAGGCCAGCGCCAGAAACGCGATGAGTGCCACGCCCGTGACGCCGTAGGTTTCGAAGCCGTCCGCGGTCGGCCCAACGGAGTCGCCAGCATTGTCGCCGGTGCAGTCCGCGATCACGCCGGGATTGCGCGGATCATCCTCCGGCAGATCGAACACGATCTTCATCAAGTCCGCGCCAATATCCGCGATCTTCGTGAAAATGCCGCCGCAAATGCGCAGCGCGCTCGCGCCAAGCGATTCGCCGATCGCGAAACCGACGAAGCACGGTCCGGCGACCTCGCGCGGCAGAAACGCCAATATGCAAATCATGAAGAGCAGCTCGATCGAGACGAGCAGCAGGCCGACGCTCATTCCGGAGCGAAGCGGAATGCTGAGAGTCGCCAGCGGGTTTCCGCGCAGAGCGGAAAATGCGGCGCGTGAATTTGCGACCGTGTTGATGCGAATGCCGAACCAGGCGACGCCGTAGCTGCCCAGAATGCCCAATATAGAAGCGGCCAGGATAATTAATATATTGCGCCATGCTTCATGTTCGAGACCGGCGAAATAATATATCATGCAGAGCGCGATCAGGCCCCAGAGGCCCACGAGGAATTTTCCCTGCTGTCCGAGATACGTTTTGCACGTTTCCCAAATGATCTGAGAAACATTGGCCATCGATGAATGCACCGGCAGTCGTTTCGTTTGTAGATACTGCCACGCGCCAAACGCGCAGCCGAGCAGGCAAACGACGAGGCCGCCCATCAGTACAGCGGTTCCGCTGACCGGGTTGCCAAACAGATCGAAGTTAACGGACGAGAGGTCGGGGATCTTTATATTCGATTCGCTAGCGTGTAGCGAAGTAGTGGATACAACCAATGCAAGGGCACCGGCTGACGCGCGCCAACGGCTTTGAAGCATCATGCGGGGTTTTGGGGTTGGTGCGACACCATGTCGTTGTCTCACGCAGGCCGCCAGCAATTTGATTGTCCCGCTGACCTGCGAAACTATCGGGGCATCCCCCGATGCCAAGGCACCTCATCCGCGCCCCGAGGGCAGTGTCACCGAGGCGAGCCGAACGTCACCTGCAAATGCTCGACGAGATTTTTGCCGGTCGCGCGGAGCACGGCTTCGTCAGCGGGTCCTGCGGTCGACGTGATTTGATGCAGTTGCACACCGTCCATCGGCTGCGATGAAACTTTTCCCGCGAAGACATGAATGGATTTTCTCCCGGCGCGCGCGAGTGCCAGCACGTGCCCGGGACCTTTTCCGCCGAGGGACGTGGCATCGAAATGTCCTTCGCCGGTGATGACGATATCGGCTTCAGCGATGCGCTCCGGGAGCCGCAACCAGCGCTCGACAAATTCAGCGCCGGAAACAAGACGGGCGCGCGTTGCGCAGAGCAGTCCGAACGCGGTTCCGCCGGCGGCGCCGGTGCCAGGCATTTGGACGAGCGATGGGCTTTGTCCGCAGTGGGCGCAGAGCATTTGAGCCACGCGCGCGCTCTGGCGTTCGAGTTCGTCGAGCCGATTTGGAGGCAAACCTTTCTGCGGTCCGAACGTGGCTGCCGCCCCGCGTGGCCCGAGGAGCGGGTTGTCCACGTCGCACGCGATGATGATCGGAGGGACAGCCGCGAACACGCTGCCGTCGATCGCGGCGAGATCCTTCCACACGTGCGGCGTCGGCGGACGGAGTTTGCCGCCGGTGACGCTGCGAAATTCGAAGCCGAGCGCGGAGAGCGCACCCAGGCCCAGGTCATTGGTCGCGCTGCCGCCGATGCCGAGAATGATGAGTTGGGCTCCGAGTTCGGCGGCCGCTCGAATCAGTTGCCCAGTGCCGTGCGTCGAAGTTTGCCATGGATCGCGCAGATCGGGAGCGAGGCGGGCGATGCCGCTGCTGCGTGCGAGTTCGATCAACGCGACGCGATCCTCCGCCGCCGGAGCGAATTCGTCTGGAATCAAATCCTTCGCCGCAAGCGGAACGCGCGCCCACGTCGTCGTCGTGAGGCCGGATTCGACGAGACCGCCGCGCGGGCCGGTGGTCATCAACGCGTGAGCGTCGCCGCGAACCGCTTCTCGTAACACTTCCTCGAAGCCATCACCCCCGTCGGTCAGTGGGCAAAGATCCACTGACCACGTCGGCTGAATTTTGCGGAGTGTCCGGGCCGTGAGCGCGCACAGCTCGGTGGCGGAGAGCGAGTGCTTGAATTTATCGAAAGCGACAAGGACGCGCATGCTGCCAGCGATGACCGCCCGCGACTCAGGTGTCGCCGACAAAGGCGAAGCGCGGAATTGATTTTCCGTCGACCGAAACCGTTTCGGTGAACATCGACTTCGGCCGCGCCCACCAGCTCAGGTCGCCGTAGAGCTGTTGATAAATGACGAGTTCCTCCTCGGTCTCGGAGTGGCGCGCCACGTGGAGAACGCGGTATTCTTTTCCTTTGTAGTGGCGGTAACGGCCGGGGCGGACGTCGGACATTCGATTATTTTGCGACGGTGAGATGCGACGTCACTTCGATCACGCCGTCGGTGTCGAGGGCCAGGGCAACGGCGCGGCCGATCAGTTCTTCGTTCGCGACAGAGCCGGTCAGCTCGACTTTCCCGGCGTCGCTCGAGACGGAAATGGCGCGAGCGGAAAGGTCTTTGTCCAACGTGTATTTGGTTTTGATGATGCTCACGACTTTGGCGTTCGACGCGGCGCTCGCGATTGTGCTGCCGGCGGCGCGCGCTTTCGTGCGGATAACTTCGCCGCCCTTCTCGAGGTCGTGGCGAATATCGCTGCCGGTCAGGTGCCAGTCCGCGAGTTTGTCGGCGATGGCGTCTTTCGCGGATGAAGCTGCATCGCGAGCGCGGTCGGCCAGTTTTTCGCCATCCGCGCGCAGATTATGGGCGGTGGTCGACTCAGGCTGGGCCGGCGCGGGCCGGGTAGGCTCGTAACGTCGAGCGTCGGCTGGATGGCGGCTCTTCAAGTAGCTCATGCCGATGGCGCCAATGATGACACAACAAATCAAGATCAGGACAATTCTCATGGAAAAGGTTTAGCTGGGACCGCGGGAGATGTGAGGGGTTCGGTCAGGCCTGACGCAAGAAACGTCTCGCGGTTGTTTTTGCGAACCGCAGCTTCTCGGAAATGTTGCTCAGGTGTCAGAATGGATTTGAAAAATGGCTCTCCGCCGAACTTTCCGCGTTCGGTTGTCCTGCCGTCGAAACGGGGGCGGGGTGGGCCAAAGCGCCTGATGGAAAGTTAGATGTCACAGCGCTCGAGCAGCTTTGTTTCCCGCACGTGACATTGCTGGAGCCGATCGAGGTCACGGGTGATTCGGTCAACGGCATGGCGGAAAAAATCGCGGGATTTTTTTTGGAGACGGCTCGGACGGAACGTTTCGAGGGCGCCTGGCCGCTGATCGTGGAAACGGCGGGTGGGCAGGATGGACTTGGACGGCGCGCCGACAGCGTGACGAGTGCTGTGGGCGAGGTGTTGAAGAAACGCATGTCGCGCGTCGCGAAGCTTGCGTCCACGGAGCAGCCATGGGGCATCGGCGAGCAGCGCGGACTGTTTATTTTTTTCGCGGATTTTCGGCGCGCGTTTGTCGCGCGCAAAGCGGTGTTTGGAGGCCAGCGCCGCATGGCCGACGACCCACTGGCGCCTTCGCGCTCGTATTTGAAACTGGAGGAGGCGTATGGGGTTTTGGGTCGCGAGCCGGCGCCGAATGAAACCGTGGCCGATCTCGGTGCGGCTCCCGGAGGTTGGAGCTACAGCGCGGCGAAACGCGGAGCGCGCGTGGTGGCCATCGACAACGGACCGCTAAAGGGGGGCGCGCTGAACAATCCCTTGATCGAACATCGGCGGGACGACGCGTTTCGCTTCACGCCGGCGGCGGGCGAGGTTTTCGATTGGATGTTCTGCGATCTCGTCGAAGAGCCGCATCACGTCATGCGCAATTTGATCGAGCCATGGATTGCGCGGCATTGGTGCCGGCGCTTCGTGGTGATTTTGAAATTCGGCCGGGTCGATCCTCTGGCCCTGCTGCGCGAATTGCGCGCGCCACAATCGGTCTTCGCGCAGCATGCGTCGGGCGTGCGGATCCGGCATTTGTTTCACGATCGCGAAGAGCTGACGATTGTCGGCGAAGTGACTCCATGAGGCCGAAGGAAATTCCCGTTTGTGGTCTGGCAGCGGTGCAGGCGCTGTTCGAAAAAGAGCCGGCGTCGATCAAGCGATTGTTCTTCGATGCGGCCACGAGCCGCCGCGTTCCGAAGATCACGAGCGCGCTCGCGAAGGCGAAACGAGTTTACCGCGTGGTCACGAACGAGGAGTTGGAAAAAATCGCGGCCACGAAACATCACGGCGGAATCGTCGCCGTGATCGACGCAAAGCAGCTCGCGCGTGTATCAGTGGCGCAACTACGCGAATGGGCCGGACAGCGCGCGCCGTTGCTGATCTTGGATCGGGTGGGCAACGCGCATAATCTCGGCGCGATCGCGCGCACCGCGGCGTTTTTCGGCCTGCAGGATATCATCTTGCCGGACCATCCCCAGCAGGCCGTGCCGGGCGAGGCGGCTTATCGGGTGGCGGAGGGCGGGATGGAGTTTCTCCATTTTTGGCAGGTGGGAAACCTGGCGGAATTTTGCCGCGATCTGCGCGAGTTCTACGACGTCTTGGGGACGGCGGTTGCGAGCGGCACGCAGTCCGTGCGCAAGTGGAAGACGGCACAGCCCCGCCACGGCGGCCGTCCTATCGCGTTGATTATGGGCAACGAAGAACACGGCCTCGCGCCGGACGTGGCCGAAGTTTGCGGTGCGCTCGTGCATTTGCCGGCGCCAAATCCACGGGTCGAGTCGCTCAACGTTTCCGTGGCCGCGGGTATCTTGATCTGGGAATTGTGGGTGCGGGATCGCGCCTGAGAGCGTCGGGCAGATTTCTTGTATTTCCCTGTCTGCTAAGGGTTCTACCTACGTTCGCTCCATGGGAGCCCTGACATAAATCCCATACGTCGCCTTCGTGATATCGGCAGAGCAATTTGTATTATGTAACTGAACCTATGAAATACCTTTATCCCAAACTCGCGCTGGCCGGACTCGCGGCTGTCGCTCTCACGCCACTTGCAATGGCGAGTCTCGAGTCCTCTTACCAGTTCAACGGACGTGGTAATTGGTCTCTCGATGCTGTCGGCAGCAACAATTCACCTGTCGGCACCGTTCAGGCCTACGTCCCGGTCGGCTCGATCGTGGAAAAGGCTTTTCTCTACAGCAGCTTGTCCAGCGGCAGCCTGAGCTCCGTCAACTTCGACGGCACCGTCCTGGATTCGTCTGATTTCACCAGCCTCGGCTTCAATAGCTACCTTCATGCTTATCGCGCCGACGTCACTTCGTTGGTCTCCGCGAAAGTCGGAAGCGGTAGCGCCACCCGTTTCGATTTTTCGGTCCTCTCGGAAAATCCAAACACGGGCACCGATGGTGAACTTCTCGCCGTCGTCTATCGCAACGCCGGTGAAGCGGAGCGCACGATTGCTTTCCTTGATGGTTTCAGCACCTCGGCCTCCGACTCGTTCTCCGTGAACCTCGGCTCGCCCTTGATCGATCCGACGACACCGGGTTTTGAAGCCCTTCTCTCGCTCGGCATTGGCTTTGGTTACCAGCCTTCCGGCCAATACTCTCGCGTCGACATCGATGGTCGCCGTTTGACGACATCTGCTGGTGGTCAGGACGACGGCATCAGTGCTGACGGCGGCCTCATCACGGTGGGTGGTCTCGACGACACCTCTACGAATCCGAACGATCCGTTCGCGACCGACGGCGCTGGTCCTCGCTCTGACGACGAGCTCTACAATCTCGCTCAGGGCAATGGCGCCAGCTCGCTGCCGTTCCTCTCCACGGGCTCGACCCATTTCACGGTCAACACCCAGAATCCTTCCGGCGACGACAATATTTTCTTCGCCGCGCTGAACATCACCGCTCGCGCGGGTGTTGATCAACCGCCCCCGCCGCCAGTCGACGGCAGCGCGGTTCCGGAGCCTTCCACCTACGGCATTATCGGTGGCATCGCTCTCCTCGGCCTGGCTCTCCGCCGCCGCTTCAAGAAATAAGTACTTCTCAAGGTTTCAAAAAACCGCAGGTGAAAGCCTGCGGTTTTTTTTTGGACTGAGTTGCCCACGAATCACACGAAGCTCACGAAATCGATCCACTGATTTTTCCCACGGAAGACACGGAAAACACGGAATGAAATTCAGAATTCGAACTTCGATGGTTTGAGCCTTTCCGTGCCGTCCGTGTATTCCGTGGGAAAATTGTATTATGATTTCGTGTCCTTCGTGTGATTCGTGGGCAACTCGTCCGTTGCCTTCATCATCGCGACTCGGACTTCAGGTCGACGTCGACCATCAGGTCCGTCGCGATGCGCTCGAGGTCCTCGCGTAGGGCCTGGATGGATACAGCGGCGGGAAGGGCGACGCGCACCTTCGCCTGAAAAAGCATGTTGCCGTCGATCGGCGCGCTGACGCGTTCGGAGGTGAGTTCCTCGACGTTGACGGCGTGGGAGGCGAGGACGCGGGAGATTTGATGCAGGATGCCCGGTCGATCCTGGCCGACGAGTTCCAGCAGCGCGGTGACGCCGATCTTCTTTGCGATCGAGTCTTCTTCCGTCTCCGTGAGCACGCTAAGCCCTTGTTGCTCGAGCGTGGCCAGGCTGGACGCCAGCGCGGCGCTCTTTTCCGCGGGGATTTCGATGCGCACGATCCCAGCGAATTGTCCGCCGAGGCGGCACATCCGGCTCTCCAGCCAGTTGCCACCATGTTCGGAAACGCGCGCGGCGATCAGCTCCACCAAACCGGGGCGATCCGGCCCAATCAAAGTCATGACGAGATTTGCCAGCATGAATTGACGGTTGAACCTTTTCCGCCGGGCCAGCAACTCCTCAGTCGACGGGTTTACCGGCTTCGCAGAAATGTTAAAAACTCCCATGAGAATTCTCTTTCTTGGCGGCACTGGCATCATCTCGACCGCGTGCTCGCGGCTCGCGCTCGAACGCGGCCACCACGTGGCCCTGCTCAATCGAGGCACGCGGGAAACGGGGCTCGCGGCGAGCGAGACGATCATCGCCGATCTGAAAAACGAAAGCGCGACCCGAGCCGCCCTGGGCAATCGAAAGTGGGATGTGGTGGTCAACTTCATCGCGTTCAAACCCGAGGACGTGGAACGCGATATCCGCCTCTTTGCCGGGAAGACGGAGCATTACATTTTCATCAGTTCGGCGAGCGCGTACCAGCGGCCGGTAGGACATTACCTCGTGACGGAGAGCACGCCGCTGGTGAATCCGTTTTGGGAATATTCCCGCGACAAGATCGCCTGCGAGGAACGCCTCATGGCTGAATATCGCGCAAACGGTTTTCCCGTTTCGATCATTCGCCCGACGCTCACCTACGGAGACACGCAATTCGTGCTGCCGATGAACAGTTGGGAAAAGAGCTATACGATCGTGGATCGCATGAGGCGCGGACTCCCTGTCATCGTGCCGGGCGATGGCACCTCGCTCTGGTGCATCACGCATAACACGGATTTCGCCAAGGGGCTCGTCGGCTTGCTCGGAAATCGGCAGGCGCACGGGCATGCCTTTCATGTCACGTCGGACGAAGTGCAGACGTGGGACCAGTACTATCGCCTCACGGCGGCGGCGGCGGGTGTGGCAGAGCCCAAGCTCGTGCACATCGCCTCCGATTTCATCGCGCGCTGCATGCCGGAAAAGCTCGGGAGCCTTCTCGGTGACAAAGCGAGTTCGGTGGTCTTTGACACCTCGAAGATCAAACGCTTTGTCCCGGATTTTGCCGCGACTACGCCGTTTCGGGTCGGTGTGGCGCGAACGGTCGCGTGGTACGACGCTGATCCCAAGCGCCGGCAAATCGATGCGGCGGCCAATGACCGCTGGGATAAATTGATCCGCGCGTACGAGCGTGGACTCGAGGCCGCAGTGAAGGAGTTCACCTGAAGTCGCGTCCCGCCGCTGTGACTCAATTCGCAGGTTAGGACTCTTTCAAAGTAAACGCTTTCTGAAATGCTTTCTCTTCCATGATCCCCAAACCATCTCGTTTCTGTCGCGCCGCGTTCCTTGTCGTTTTCGTTTCGCTGGTCGCGGTTCTCCGCGGCGAGGCGGTAAAGATCATCTACGACACCGACATGGCCTCGGACGTCGATGACGTCGGCGCGCTGGCCATCCTTCATGCGCTGGCGGACCGCGGTGAGGCCGAGATATTGGCCTGCATGATTTCTTCGGACAACGAGAGCGTTGGCCCGTGTATCGAAGCGATCAATACGTGGTATGGACGTCCCGATATTCCGATCGGCAAAGTAGAGGACTTGAAGCTCGCGTATCCGGTGTACAAGGGCGGCGAGGAAGTGCCGTCGGCCTACACGCACGCGATCGCGAAAGCATTTCCGCACAAATTGCAGCGCACGAGCGATGCGCCGCGCGCGCTCGAGTTGTATCGCAAGATTCTCAGCGCGCAGCCGGATCGCAGCGTGGTGATCGTGTCGGTGGGCTTTCTGACGAATTTGAAAAACCTGCTGAACAGCATGCCGGACGAATTCAGTCCGTTGAAGGGAGAGGATCTGGTTCGCGCGAAGGTGGCGCAGCTCGTCTGCATGGGCGGCAAGTTTCCCGATGGGCGTTTCGCCAATGGCGGCGGCGAGTACAACGTCGCGTGGGACACGGAGGCATCCGTTCGCGCGATCAACGACTGGCCGACGCCGGCGGTCTTCAGCGGTTGGGAAATCGGCAACCGGGTGAGGGTGGGTTCGAAGCTGGCCGAGCGCGAAGAGCTGAACCCCGTGAGGACCGCTTACGCGTTTTTCAATAACCTGCAGGACCGGGAAGCGTGGGATTTGACGGCGGTGCTGTTCGCGGTGCGCGGTGCGGGCGATTTATGGACGCTCTCCGAGCCCGGCCTTTGCCTGATGCACGCCGCAGTGCCGCACGGCTACAACGAGTGGATCGCCGACGGAAAACACCAGCAGCGGTATCTCATCGAAAAAGCGCCGCCGGAAAAAGTCGCCGAGGTGCTGAACGAGTTGTTGACGATGAAGCCGCGAAAAAGCGTGGCTCAGTCGGGAGGTTAGGGCGGAGACGTGTGTTGGCTAAAGAGCGGTCGCGTTTCCAAACGCGGTCGCGGGGTATTTGGAGCGCAGGCGTCTCGCCTGCATGAAACGACAATGCAGGCGAGACGCCTGCGCTCCACAAACTGCGCATCCGCGTTCGGAAACGCGGCTGCGGCATCCATCATTTAGCGCCAGCGTAGGGCGGCTTGTATGCCGGGGCCGTGGACGCCTTCGATCAGGATGCCTTCGACGTCGGCGGTTTTCGAGGGGCCGGTGATCCAAACGACGTTTGGGTCCGCGGGAAGCGAGGCGATCGCGGAGGTGACGTCTTGATGGATTTGCTCGAGACGCACGACGGCGACGTGGACCCAGGGCGCGAGCGCGGTCAGGCGATTTTCCGTGCGTGCGTCGGACAAAATAATCGTGCCGGTCTCGGCGATCGCGCCATCCGCGGGTGTGATGCCGAATTTGTACTCGTCTACCCGTGCGCGATCGAAACGCGTCTCGACCACGAAATGCGCGGGAAATGCGCTTTTGATTTCATTCCAGATCGTGGCGTCACAATAGCCATGATGCCATCCGCCGCGATCGAGCAGCTCGACCAGGGCGGCGACGTCCTGCAGCGGCGTCCCATTCACCGCCTTCAATCGTTCGGCAAACAGAGTCCAGAGATCCTCGCCGGTCGAACGCTGGCGGAGCGCCACCAGGCTCGCGTCCCAATCCGGCAGCGGCGCGCGCTCGCTCAGCGGCGCCAGCGCGCCGCGCACGCGAGACATGATTTGCTCTCGGGCAGCGCTCATTTTTTGCGATGATCCTTCAGCCATTTTCTAAATTCTCCGCCGCGCCACTTCGGCAGCGTGCGCTGTTTTTCCCAGGCGCGCAGCGCCGGAACCGGCAGCAAGGTCGTGGGCACGTAATTCAGCAATTTGCCGCCGATCAACGCGGTCTTCCAGGCCGTCGGCTGCGACGCGAGCAACGACCATGTTCCCATGCCGGGCGTGTCGAGCGAGGCCAGCGGCGCGTGCTCGGATTTCCCTTTTTCACGCAGCCGCAGGAGCAGGTCTGGAATCGGAATATTGACCGGACAAACTTCGTTGCAGGCGCCGCAGAGAGATGACGCTTTTGGCAAATCGGCCAGCGCCGAGAACTTTTCCTTCGCCAGGAGTGGCGACAACACGGCGCCCACCGGCCCGGGATAAACACTGCGATAGGCGTGGCCACTCGCCTGACGATAGACCGGACAAACGTTCAGGCAGGCGCCGCAACGGATGCAGCGAAGAATGTCGCGGCATTCCGTCTCGAGGACGTCGGTCCGTCCATTGTCGACAAAGATGACATGCATCTCCTCCGGGCCCTCGCCCTGAGGAAGCTTTTTCGGCCCCGAAATAAATTCCGTGTACACGGTGAGCTGCTGCGCGGTCGCCGAACGAGCGAGCAGGTTCAGGAGCAGGCCAAGATCGCGATCGCGCGGAACGATTTTCTCGATGCCGATGAGCGCGATGTGGCACTTCGTGGCCGCGAGGCAGAAGCGCGAATTGCCTTCATTCGTCACGAGAACGAGGCGTCCGCTTTCGGCGGAAACAAAATTCGCGCCGGTCAGCCCGACGTCCGCGGAGAGATATTTGTGGCGAAGGTATTCGCGGGCCCGGCGCGTGATCGTCTGTGGATCGTCGTTGTAAGCGCCGAGTCCTTCGCGCTCGAAACTCTGCGCAATTTCTCGCCGATTCTTGTGGATGATCGGGCGCACGATGTGACTCGGGTGATCGTGATCGATTTGAACGATGAATTCTCCGAGGTCGGTCTCGAGCGCTTCCATGCCGCGCTTCTCGAGGTAGTGCGCGAGTTCGATTTCCTCGCTCACCATGGTCTTCGCCTTGACCATTTTTGTCGCGCCCCGCGCCTGCATGATGCCGTGCACCGCCGCGCAGGCTTCCTCGGCGTTCGATGCCCAGTGCACCTTCACGCCGTTGGCCTGAAGCTTCGCTTCGACCTGGGGAAGGTATGTATCCAAATTTTCGATAACGTGCTGCTTGATCTCGCCCGCGAGATGACGAAGCCGATTCGGGTCGGCAAACTGATCGAAGAGCAGCTTCGTCCGCTTTTCGTGCGTGCCCTTCGTGCTCAGATAAACCGAAGCGCGCTTATCCGGCGGCAGCTTTTCCGCGTATTGATCGATGGGCTGGTGAGCGGACATGTCGAAATCAGATGAGGCCGCCATTCTTCAACGCGTCGCGCAAAATCTGCGCGAGGTGTTGGGTGCGGATCGGTTTACCTTCCTTTTCAGCGAGACCGTTGAGATGCATGAGACAGCTCATGTCGCCGGAGACGAGGACGTCGGGTTGCGCCGCGCGGACATGTTCGAGTTTCAGCGTCCCCATGTTGCTCGAAATATGCGGGAAGCTCACGGCGAACGTGCCTCCGAAACCGCAGCACTGCTCGCCTTCGCCGAACGCGACGTTGGTCAGGCTAGCGATCGAGTTGAGCAGCAACATCGCCGCATCGCCGCTCGGTGTGCCGCGCGTGTGGCAAGACCGGTGAAACGCGATCTTCGCCTCGTATTTGCCGGGCCACGTCTTGATGCCCAGCGCGTTCACGATGAAATCGCCCAGCTCCCAACTTCGCCGGCTCAGCTCGGCGACTTCATTCAGATCCGGCTCTTTCTCGAATTCGAGGAGCGTGCCGTGAAACATCATCGCCGCGCACGAACCGGAAGGAATCACGACCGGGAGTTCTCCCGCGAACGTGCGAACCGTGTGGCGCACGACCTTGCGCGAGGCCGCCCAATCGCCGCCGTTGAAGGCGGGCTGCCCGCAGCACGTCTGCGCTTCGGGAAACTCCACCGCGCAGCCCAGATATTCCAAAACCTCTACCGTGGCGCGCGCGACGTCGTCGAAAAACGCGTCGCAAATGCACGTAGCCATTAACTGGATACGGCGGTCGGCGCCGGGTCGCTGACGATGGGCCAAGTCCATAAGTTTATCCGTTACGCGCAGCGCTGATCGTCTGCTCGTACTTTTTAACGTCATCGAGCCAGGCAGCACCAGCCGGGACTTCTTCCCGCTCGCAAAGTTCGTTCCACACGGCGCCCCACGGCATGGCGCGGGCATTCTCCATCAACGCGAGGCGCTCGTGGTCGCGACCGGCCTTCTCCGCCTCGCGCAGTTGCTGCGAAGGATCGAGCAAGCCGGAGAGGATCGCCTGGCGAGTGGCGCGCGCGCCGATGATGTAGGCAGCGGTGCGGTTGATCGCAGCGTCGAAGAAATCGAGGGCAACGAAGACACGGTCCCAGGCGTCGCCGCGCGCGATCTCGAGGAAAAGATTGCGCACTTGATCATCGAAGATGACGACGTGGTCGCTGTCCCAGCGCACGGGGCGGCTGGTGTGGAGCAGCACGCGCGGGTGGAACTGCATCAGCGCGGAAACTTTGTCTGCCACCGACTCAGTCGGATGATAGTGGCCGAGATCAAGACATGGCACCACGCCGCGGCTCTGGGCGTACGAGGAATAGAATTCGTGCGAGCCGACGACGTATTCCTCGCTGGCGAGACCGAAGAGTTTGCCTTCGACGGCGTCGATGCACTGCTTCCGATTGATCGATTTGTCGCCGAAAATCTCGTCGTACGACTCCACCAGCCGTGCGCGAGGAGACCAGCGATCAGCCGGAGCGTCCTTCGCGCCATCGGGAATCCAGTGATTGTTGACGCTGGGCGTTCCGAGTTTCTTCGCGAAGTGCTGCGCGATCCGGCGCGAAGCCTTGCCGTGATTGATCCAGAATTTGCGCACGCCGCGATCGGCGTGAGAAAGCGTGAAGCCCGAGGCGGCTTTGGGGTGGGCGAAGTAAGTCGGATTGAAATCGAGACCGAGGCCATGGGTCTTCGCCCAGCCGAGCCATTTGGAAAAATGCTCCGGCTCGAGTTCGTCGCGATCGACCGGCTTGCTGCCGGTCTCGGCGTAAAATGCGTGCAGGTTCAGGCGCTGCGTGCCGGGCAGAAGATTGATGACGAAGTCGAGGTCGGCGCGCATCTCGTCGCCATTGCGAGCGCGACCCGGGTAGCCGCCCGTCGCCATGATGCCGCCGGAGCCGGCCGCGGCCTTGGAGGTTTCGAGGCCGCGCACGTCGTCGGCCTGCCAGCAGTGGAGGGAGATCGGAATCTGCGTGGCGCGCTTGATGGCGGCTTCGGTGTCGACGCCCTGCTCGGCGTAGACGTCGCGAGCAATCTTGTAGGCGGCGGAAATTTGTTTCGAGGTAGGCATATTATTTTACAAAGAGGAGAGAGGCCCACGAATCACACGAAGCACACGAACGACCGAACCATTTTCCCACGGAAAGCACGGACGACACGGAAATATTTAGAAAGCCGAGATTCAGAGTGTGAATTCTAGTCCGTGCTTTCCGTGACTTCCGTGGGAAAAATTCAGTGGATCGATTTGGTGTGCTTCGTGTGATTCGTGGGCAAAAAATGATCGTGACTCAGTTCGGGCGATAGGTGGTTTGTTTGAGATCTCTTGAAAGGTGGCCTCGGAAGGTGGCCAAGTCTTTCACGGCGCCGAGGGCGATGAGCTGATTGGCGATGTTTCCGACGGCCGTGCCTTCGAGAGAGAAAGAGACCACGGGGATGCCGATTGCATTGGCCGTGGCCTGGCAGAGGAGGGCGTTTTTCGAACCGCCGCCGACGATCAGCATGCGTTTAAACGTCTTGCCCGAGAGGCGCTCGAAGGTGCGGACGGCTTCTCCATGCGAGGCGCCGAGCGAGTCGCAGATCAAACGAATGTATGCGGCGAGTTCGCGCGGCGGCTTGATGCGGCGACGCGATAGCTGGGCATCGATCGCCTTGCGCATCGAGGGCGGGTTGAAAAGCGTCGAGTCGGAAAGCTCGAGGAGGTCGCGGCTTTGCGGCAGTTTCCCTGCGTGCTCGAGGAGCCGCGCCCAATCCGCCGCGGTGGGCGAACTGACTTTGAAATCGATCAAGATGCGCTCGATCAACCAAAGACCAAGACAGCTCTTCAACGGGCGATAACGTCCGTCGCCCATGCGCTCATTGGACACGCGCGCTTGTCGGGCTTCCTCGCCGAGGACCGGCTTGTCGCTTTCGAAACCGATCAACGACCAGGTGCCGGAGCTGAGATAAATGTCGCCGCCGTCGGGGCTCGCCGGCATCGCCGCAAACGCCGAGGCCGTGTCGTGACCGGGAACTAACGTCGAAGTTACGCCACGCAATTCGGGGATGCCGATGACTGGTCCGAGTTTGGCGGGTGAGAGCTTTGGCTTGGAAAACCAGCGCCGCGGCAGGCCGAAATATTTCAACGCGGCGTTCGACCAATTCGTGCCGTGCACGTTGAGAAACTGCGAGTGACTCGAGATCGAGAACTCGTTTTCCATTTTCCCGGACAGCAGGAAATTGAAGTAGTCGGCGATGAAGAGGCAGCGATCGGCCGAGGCCTCAATGCCTTTGCACGCGTCGAGTGTTTCGCGCAGCTGCAGGCTCGGATTGTACGAGTAATTCGGCAGGCCCGTCAGCGTATAGATTTTCTGGATACCGTTCTTTTCGAGGTCGGCCGAGAGCTTTGCCGTGCGCGCATCACGATAGGCGTGCACCGGAAAAACGATCCGGCCTTTCTTGTCGACCAGAGCATGGTCCACGCCCCAAGCGTCGACGCCGACAGACGCGAGTGCCGGAAATTGTTCTTTGGCTTTGCGCAGGCCGTTCTGGATTTCACTCCAGAGATATGGGAGATCCCAGTAGTCATGCCCGGCGAGGGAGCGAAACTGATTTGGGAAGCGGTGAATCTCCGTGAGCGTCAGTTTGTTCTTGGCCCAGCGACCCACGATGACGCGGCCGCTGGTCGCTCCGAGATCGACTGCCGCGCAGTCAACGGCGCCGCGAAGAGTTCGGGAAGAAGGTTTTGAAGTAGCCACGGTTCGGAATTTTTTTAGCCGCGAAGAGGCGCAAAGATGACGCAAAGAGGATTATCTGGAGTTCGGAATTTCGTGGCTAAATTAAACCCCCGAAATCCATTTTGCCGCGAAGAGGCGCAAAGAGGATTTCAGGTAAGTTTCCGTCGCTCAGGCATTCATGGACCGGCCGCGGTTCGGATTTTGGTTTGTAGCTCCAAACCAATACCTCGATCCGCTGAGAGGTTTGGAATTTAGGAGAGACTTCGCCTGCCAAAAATCCTCTTTGCGACTTTTGTGCCTTTTTGCGGCGAAATGGATTTCGAGGTTTTGAGTTAGCCGCGAAATTCCGAACTCCAAATATTCCTCTTTGCGTCATTCTGTGCCTCTTTGTGGCTAAAAAGGTTTGGAAAAACTCAGCGCAGGAAGGCCTCGTGGAGGCCGCCGTCGACCGTGATGATTTGGCCGGTGGTCTTCGAGAGGCGCTGGGTGAGGAGGAGGAAGTAGGCCTCGGCCTGGTCTGCGGGAGTGATCGGCGACTTCGTCAGGGTTCGGTCGGCGTAGAACTGCGCGAGCTTCTTCACCAGCGACTCGGTGGCTTCGTTTTCCGCGTACGGAATGTTGTACTTCGCCAGCGAACCGATGACGCGATCGCGCGGGAACATCGCCGAGCCCTGCACCACGGTGGCCGGCGCGACGCCGTTGACGCGCACCAATGGCGAAAGCTCGATCGCGAGTTCGCGCACGAGGTGATTCGCGGCGGCTTTCGACGTGTCGTAGGCCAGCGAACCTTTTTTCGCGACCGCGGCGTTGGCGGACGTCGTGAGCACGAGCGCGCCGCACAAGCCTTGCTCTTTCCAGGTCTTGAACGCTTCGTCGGCGACGAAGTAGCTGCCTGTGACGTTGATGTTGAACGTGAGCGACCACTTGTCGTCGGGGATGTGTCCCGTCGTGTCGCTCGGCACGAAAATACCCGCGGTGACCGCGATCGAGTCGAAGCCGCCGTAAGCGATGGCTACTTCGTCGAGCATGCGGCGAATGGATTCGCGCTTGGTGATGTCGGCACCTAACCCCAGGGCTACGCCGCAACCGGAATTGCCCGAACCGGCGACGCCGATGCCGAGCCCGTATTTGTCGGTGATCTCCTTTGCCGTCGCTTGCGCGGCGGATTCAGCGAGATCGACGCAGACGATGTGTGCGCCGTCTTTCACCAGGCGATGAGCCGTTTCCTTGCCGATGCCAGAGCCGGCGCCGATCACGATGATGACCTGGCGCGCGAGCTCCTTCTCGGCTGGCATGCGCTGAAGTTTAGCTTCCTCGAGCGCCCAGTATTCGATGTCGAACGCTTCCTGCTGCGGGAGGGAAACGTAGCGATCGATCGCCTCGGCGCCGCGCATGACTTCGACGGCGCAGTTGTAGAATTCGGCCGTGACGCGCGATTCGGATTTGTCCTTGCCCCAGGCGATCATGCCCAGGCCTGGAATCAGGATCACGGTCGGATTCGGGTCGCGCATTGCAGGCGAGCCCGGGCGTTTGCAAGCGTTGTAGTACGCGGCGTAATCGGCCCGATATTTTTCGAGACCCTGGGTGAGGGCTCCTTTCAGCGCGATGGCGTCCTGCGTTTGTGGATTCCAATCGACGTAGAGCGGCTTGATCTTCGTCCGCAAGAAGTGATCCGGGCAGGATGTGCCGAGCTCGGCGAGACGTGGCGCATCGGAGGAGTTAACAAAACGCAGGATCTTTTCGTCGTCCTGAATCGTGCCGATGAAGCGCTTCTCTTTTGAGACTTGTCCGCGAAGCCAGGGTAGGATCGCAGCGAGCGTGGCACGGCGCTTGGCTTCATCGAGGGATTGATATTTCGCACCGCCGAAGGCCTTGGCGTCGCCGCCCTTGGCCTGATATTTTTCGTCGATGTAGGCGGAGGCTTTTTCGATGAAGTCGAGGGTGGCCTTGTAGCAGGCCTTGTCGTCATCGGCCCACGAGATGAAGCCATGCTGGCCCATCATGATCGCGCGGAGATTTTTGTTTTTTTGGGCAATCTCCTGCATGGCGAGGCCCAGTTCGAAACCCGGGCGCATCCACGGGACGTAGCCCATGGCGTCGCCGAAAATCTCGCGCGTGAGTTTTTCGCAATTGGCCGTCGCAGCGATCGAGATGATCGCGTTCGGGTGCATGTGATCGACGTGCTTGCCCGGCAGAAACGAATGCAGCGGCGTATCGATCGATGGCGCGCGCGGATTGAGGTTGAACGTGGTGTGCGCGTAGCTGCCCACCATGTCGTCTTCCGCCTTCGACTTGAGTCCCTTGTCGCTGCGCTTCGCGTAGACCTTCTGCAGGTCGACGACGCGCTGCTGATAAAGTGAGGAGAAATTCTCGCGCTTGCTCGTGCGCAAATCGCCGCCCGAACCTTTGACCCAGAGCACTTCGACCGGCTCGCCGGTCAGCGGATCTTTCTCCATCAGCTTCGAGGACGTATTTCCGCCGCCGGTGTTGGTGATGCGTTGGTCGCTGCCGAGCAGATTCGAGCGGTAGACGAGGCGTTCGACGGGATCGAGCGCCGCGGCTTTGCTGTCATTCCAAAGATCGTTGACGAAGCGGTAGGTGGGCATGGTTGGAAAAACGGGAGGGGGAGGGTGATGTGCGGAAGTTTTCCGCGGGAAACGCGGCGAGGTCGCGTGGAGGATTGAATATATCGATAAGCGCGGCGTTGCGGAATTGAAAATTTGACCTTGTGGATACGAAAAATGACACGCGGTGCCCAGGGCTTCCTTGCTTTATCGTGAAGCGAGGATACGAGAAATGCCCGATGCGTCGGACGCAGAATTTTTCCCGGTACGTGAGTTCCACTCCGCAGGCGGAGCGTTGGGGCATCGTGGTCACGGCCGGCGGAAGTTATTACGCGCCGCCCGGCCAATCATACCCGCCGCCAGGTCATCCGTCGGATCACGAGTTCGATTGGGTGCGCGGGCGGGTCTTGGGAGCGTATCAGTTGCTCTTCGTGGTCGATGGCAAAGGTCGCTTTGAATCCCGCGATACCGGGATGATCGATTTGTCCGCGGGCCAGTTGATCATGCTTTTTCCGGACACGTGGCATCGCTACCAGCCGCTACCGTCGGTTGGCTGGCATGAGCAGTGGATCGAGATTCGCGGCAGCATCGTGCGAGACCTGCAGGCGGAAGGGATCTTCACGCCGCGCGATGCGTGCATGACGTGTGCGCAGCCGGAGGTGGTGGGTCTGCTTTTCGAGAAGATTTTGGAGTCGCTGCGCGAGCGTGAAACGGGCAATTCGCCGCTCGCGGGTGCGTGGGCGCTCGAGCTTTTGGCGCAGTTGCATGACGAGCGCGTGAGTTCGCCCGTGCAGACTCCGATCGCGCAGGCGGTGCAGCGCGCGGAGCGGCTGTTCGAGACCAATTTGGCCGAGCCGCCCTCACTCGAAAAATTGGCGCGCAAACTCGGGATCGGTTACTCGTATTTCCGGCGCGAGTTCAAGAAGAGCACGGGCTATTCGCCGGGACAATATGTGCGGCGTCTGCGCCTGGAAAAAGCGCGGCGTCTGCTCGGCGCGTCGTCCTTGCCGGTGAAAGCCGTGGCGGAGCAGCTTGGTTTTAGTTCGGAGTTTCACTTTTCCGCCGCCTTCAAAAAGCAATTCGGCATCGCTCCCGCGCATTGGCGGAAATCGACACGACCTTGATCGCCCACAAATCACACGAAGGACACGAAAACAAACCTCAGAATTTCCCCACGGAAGGCGCGGAAAACACGGACTAGGATTCCGAGCTTCAACTCATTTGGTGTATTTCGTGTGATTCGTGGACAAAAAGGGGTTTCACTTTCCGTGCTTTCGGTGTGTTCCGTGGGAAATTGGTCTGTGTCATTTTTCGTATTCCCTGGGTCAGGGCAGACATGGGTTTGAAGGAGCGGATGATTTATGCTCCCTCTGCCGCGTCGGCTTCTCGATGTTCCGAGCGG
This sequence comes from Opitutaceae bacterium, assembly GCA_035765635.1. Classification (GTDB taxonomy): domain Bacteria; phylum Verrucomicrobiota; class Verrucomicrobiia; order Opitutales; family Opitutaceae; genus EW11. The sequence goes on along the minus strand of DASTWZ010000003.1, from coordinate 73,107 downwards.
CGCGAACTTTGCCCCGAAGACCTACATCATAAATCGTAAATTCGTATCTTCATGACCCCTAATCCGTTTCTCGGCGTTATCTTCCACTGGTTGGGTGGACTCGCGTCCGGTTCGTTCTACGTGCCGTACAAAGGCGTCAGAAAATGGTCTTGGGAAACGTATTGGTTGGTCGGCGGATTTTTTTCGTGGATCATTTGTCCGCTGCTGCTCGCGTCGATTTTGACCAACGACGTCTTCGGGGTAATCCGGCAGCAGACGCTCAGCACGCTGTGGTGGACGTATTTCTTCGGCGTGCTTTGGGGCTTTGGCGGACTCACCTTTGGCCTGACCATGCGCTACCTCGGCATGTCGCTCGGGATGGGGGTGGCGCTGGGTTATTGCGCGGCGTTCGGCACGTTGCTTCCGCCGATTTTCAAATCGTTCGTGCCGTCGATTCCCGTGCCGGAAACTCTGCGTGAAATCGCTTCGAGCACGCCGGGGCAGATCACGCTGGCGGGCGTCGGCGTTTGTTTGCTCGGCATCGGCATCGCGGCGATGGCGGGATTGACGAAGGAGCGCGAGATGCCGGAAGAGGAAAAGAAGAAGGCCATCGCCGAATTCAATTTCTCCAAGGGCATTCTGGTCGCGACGTTTTCCGGCATCATGAGCGCGTGCTTCGCCTTCGCGCTGACCGCGGGCAACCCGATTGGCGAGGCCTCGCGTATTGCCGGCACGGATACGATATGGACGGGCCTGCCAAAGCTTGTCGTCGTGCTGCTTGGCGGCTTCACCACCAATTTCGTCTGGTGCGTTATTCTGAACGTGAGGAATCGCAGCGGTTATCAGTATTTCGCAAAAGAAGTTCGGCCGGAGCATGCGCATCTGACCGGTGGCGGAGGCGAGGGCGGCGGCTCCGGCGCGAGCGGTGGCGCGGCCATCACCCATGATGGGCTACAGGCGCCGATTTTCCGAAATTATCTGCTCTCGGCGCTGGCCGGCGCGACGTGGTATTTCCAATTTTTCTTCTACACGATGGGCGAGACCCAGATGGGCAAATTCGGATTCGCTTCGTGGACGCTGCACATGGCGAGCATCATTATATTCTCCACGATGTGGGGTTGGATCTTCCGCGAGTGGAAGGGCTCCAGCAGGAAGGCGCACCTGCTGATCGCCGGCGGCATCGCGACGTTGATCCTCTCGACCATCGTGATCGGTTATGGAACTTACCTGAAGAGCGGGAGCTGAAAAGAGCCGGAGCTGAACGGTTCAACGAGGCTTTACGGCGCAAGGCATTGCCGAGACGCCGTAAAGCCAGTCAACGATTGGCAACACGAACGGCACGCGAACGGCCAGTCGCGCGAGTGCTTTTTGAAATTTGCCGCGCAGGCTTTTTACCATTTTGAAGGCGACGACGCCTTTGTAGTGAACGCGAAAAGGCTCCAGACCGGCTTTTCGATATACGCGCGCAAGGCAGTCCGGATTGAAAAGGCTGATGTGAATTTCGCTCATGCAGTATCTATATTGAATGCCTTTTCGGCGAGCGAAGGAGCAGTTCATATTTCCCGTGGTGAGCAACAACAGCCCGCCCGGCTTCAATAATCGCGAAAGCAGCCGCATCACTTCGTTCGGGTCGGGAATATGTTCGAGCACTTCGACGGCGCTGATCACATCAAATGACGCGTCAGGCAGAGAGCGAAGACCATCGACTTCATATACCGTGAACCCATCCTGCTGCCGCAGTCGATTGGCCCACGCGCCGACATCGCTGCCGGCGTAGGCGATGGGAACATCGTTTTTGAAAACGCGGACGGTTTTCTGATCGCGAAGAAATTTTAAAAAGCCTCCCGCTCCGCAGCCGAAGTCCAGCCAGGCAATCTCGCTGCCTGCGAAGTCAGCCCGTGCAAGATGTTCTCTGGCGAGGCGCAGAATATCGTTAAACTCCAAAACGCGATCGGTGCTTCGGTAGTCATTGTATTCTTGTGCAAAATTGACGAGTGGATCCGGGCCTTCACCGCGGTAGTAAGCGTCATTGTAAATCTCCGGTCCCAAGTACGGAGAAATGAAAAGAAAACTGCAGTCCACACAGCGGTAATAGTGGAACTCGCGCTCCATAATCTCTCCGCGCTTTTTGCCGACGAACGCAGTGTTCTGGGAGCCGCAGCATCGGCAGGTGATGGTGTGAGTGGCCTCCGCACTTTTCATGGAGTTAAGCGGTGACAACTCGCGACCAGTTTCCCGCCACTGGCCAGCCCATATTCACCGGCGTCACGCAAGGAACTTGCTGAACTCCTCGCAAAACTCCGTCGTTTGGCGCCGATGCGCCTGCGAGTTGTTATCGTAGCCCGCAAAACAAAACGGCTCATCGCCGAGGCTAACCTCAGCGATGAGCCACGAAATCGAGGCGAACGGACCTGGGCCGTTAGAACTCGATGCTGGTCGACAGACGCCAGGAGCGGCCTGGCGCGTAGATGTAACCGTAGCGATCTTTGTCGTTCAGTAGATTATCGATATTAAGCGCGGTGCGGACTCTATATTGTTTAACGCGCATCGTATATTCGAGCAGCAGGCTGTAGCGAACGCGCGATGGCGTATAGAGCTGGTCGGCAATCAACTTTCGCGTTTCCGGATCGAATGAGCCAGTCACGCTGCCATCCACCGAAACGGAAGCATCGTAGAGACGTTCCGATTCCCAAACACCGCCGCCACCGATGCCGAAACCTTTGAGTGGACCGTGGGTAAACGTGTACTTGGTCCACACAGTCACGGTGTCCTCCGGCGTATCGTCGAGCGCGAGACCGTAGTCGTTCGGCGGGATCTGATAAGTCGTGGGATCATCCGGATTGGTGAACGCTTCTTCACGCGTGAAATATGTCGTGCCGAAGGATTCGCCTGGAGTGGCCCAGAGACCGTAGCGTGTGTTGCCCGTCGGGTCGTCCACTGGGACATAGCGCAGCGTGCTCGTGGTGTTCTTGTTGTTCAGATGAGCGTAGCCCAGGACGATCTGCCAGTTATCGATCGGCGAGATGTTCAGCTGAACTTCGAAGCCCTTCGTTTCGTCGGAGAACGGCACTTTTGCGGAGTTCATGCCAAGCATGGAATTCATCACGCCGCTGTACGGTCCCGCGGAGCCATTCGTGGGTTGGGCGTTCGGATCATTCCAATAACCCGGATAGTACGGCAGCACGGCGCCGTCACCGCCCCAGAGCCACGGAATCTGGCCGCCCCAGCCGTGCACTTGAGCATTCGGATCGCGACCGTTCGCGCCGAGCGCGGCTTGGAGACTCGTGGCATTCATTTGCCAGAACATGTCGTAGAGATCCTGCGCCGCCGTTTCACCCTTCGTCTTGTCCGACACCATCAGGCCGTAAGTGTTAACCCACGCGGCGGTCCACGGATCGGTGGCGTTGTTCACGAAGAACGGATTCTGCGGGCTGCCCCCGGCCGGCATCGCCGGCATGGTGCCGTGAGCCTGCGCATATTCGGTCCAGACTTGGGCGACGGTCTTGCCGAGCGGATTGCCCGCTGCGTCGACGGCCATCGAAGACGGCGTGCTGGTGAGGTCCTTCATGCCGAGCGGCAGGGCGTAGCCGCCCCACTTTCGCGATGGATCAGTTGGGACGTTAGAAAGAATCTGCGCCATCGCCGGATAGATCTTTGTCCAGGGGGCTTTGGCATTCAGATCCGACTTCGAAGCGTACCACGCGTAGTAGGGGTTGAGGGAACCCCAGTCGTAGAAACCAATCGTGGTCGGCTTTGATTTGTCGTAGTTGGCGATGTGTCCCGAAAGCGCGGCGGGAACGCCGGGGGCGGGCGCCCACCAAATGCTTCTCGGGATATTGTCGCGCTTGATCTTGAAGCCTGCGATCGAGCCGGAGATGCGACCGTCGAGCACGGAAAACTTCAGACCCACTTCGTAGTTCTTCGCCGTGATTGGACCGAACTGTTGGCCGTTGCCATCGAGCGTGCCGGCCGGATTCGGCAGCAGGCCTGTCGAATAGAGACCGTACACGCTGAAGTTTTTCGTGAGGCCCACGGAGAGGCCGACTTGCGGGCTGATTTTCGAAGGAGCGTCTTCCTGCGGTTCGTACAGGTTGTCCTTGCTGGCGCGGTCGGTGATTTCGACTTTTGAACCCGCCAGCCAGAGACGCTGCGCATAGCCACGAGCGTCGTTGCGGTCCCAGCGCACTCCGCCGATCAAGTTGATGCGGTCCTTCCAGAACTGGCCTTGATAAACGGCATAGTAACCAAGATCCCAGCGTTTATCCAACGTCCATGTGATGGGTTTCGAGGCGACGCTAGGCGTCGTGCCGTCGCCTTGGACATTGCGCCGAATGGGCGTCGCATCGTTCGGGCTCTTGTAGTTCCAGACGATCGGATCGGAGCTCACCGGCGCGCCCACCGCGAGATCGGGCGACTGACCGAAGTTGGTCTGCTCGATCTGCGTATCCATATATTGGAGACCGGCGAGGATGCTGTGTTTGCCGAGGAAGCCGGCGTCAAATTTGTAGTTCAACTCGACGCGAGCCTGGCGGCGGTCTTCGTCCGAATTATACTCGGCCCATTGATAATTGAGGGTCGTGAAATACGTCGTCACCGGCGCGCCCTGACTCTTGAGCAGGGAGCGCGACGTGAACGTCGTCCCGTAAATGTCACCGAGCCAGAAATTGGCTGGACGCGCATTAAAGACGTCGACCCATTGCGTGCCGCCCTGTGCGACCGCGGCGGAAAGCTGATCGAGGTACAGCTGCTGCGTGGCGTTGGCCGGCGCTTTATAATAACGCGGGAGTTGAGCCGCGAGGGCGTTGTTGGAATTCACGCCGGTCACGGCGCCGCTCGAGTCGCGATTGAACGGATCTAACGTGTTAAATGTACCATACCAGATGTTGGACGAATCGTATTTGACCGAGGATTGGGCCAGGCCGGCCTTGAGCCAGAGGTCGTCGGTAAAACGCTGCGTCAGATCGATATAGTAGTTGCGCGTCGGATTCTCACGAAACGTGTCGGGGCCCGACCAGCGGAACGTGCGCGGATCGACTCCGGGCGGCGTGTAGAAATCGAGTCGCCGGGCATTCGTTTGATAAGGAAAACCGCTGGCGACGACGCTGCTGCGCACATTTTGAAAGCCGATGCCCTCGTCGCGCGCCTCGCCGATTTCAGCTTCGAGCGTGATCGTCGTGTCTTTGAACGGCTTGATCACGGCGACCGGTGAGAGGAACCAATGTTTGTGGTTCGCGAAGTCGGTGAAATCCTCGTTTTTCTGCGCGGCGCCATAGAGAGCGAAGGCCGCGCTGCGGTCGCCGTCTTTATAGAATTCTCCGAGTGAGGCCTGAAATTCGGCGCGGTAGAAGCTGTCGCTGCCGAGCATGACCTCGGCGCGGTACGACGGTTTCTGCGTGGGGCGTTTCGGAATATAATTCACGATGCCACCAAAGTTGCCGATGCCGTAGAGCAGCGCGGATGGACCGCGGAGAACTTCGATGCGCTCGATGTTGGCTGTGTCGGCGGTTTGCTGGCGGCGGAAACCGTCGCGCAGAACCTGATCCGTGATGAAGCCGCGGATTTTTACGGTGGAGCCCGAGCGGTCGCGCGTGGCGCTTTCCGGATTGTTGGCCTGGGCGGTATCGGGCGTGTCGGTGTTAGTCAGCGCGCCGGAGAGACCGTCGAACTGCGATTGGAGCACGACGCCGGGCGAGTATCGGAGCGCCTCGCGCAAGTTGGTCGCGCCGGTGTCGCGCATGAACTCATTGGTGATGACCTCGAGCGAAAGCGGCAGCTCCTTGATCGGAGTGTTGAGGCGCGTGCCGGACGTCGAATTGGTCGCGCGATAGCCTTTGTCGGCGTTGCTGTTCACTGTGAACGGCGAGAGGACGATGGTTTCGCCCTCGGCGGTGGTGGTCGTATTTCTATCCGGACTCGTTGGATCGTTTTTCGCTGTTTGCGCGACCACCAGGTTCGCGGCGAGCAGATACGCCAACGCAATGCAGCGCTTACGCGCCGCGCGTTTTTCGTTTTGCATGGGGACGGGTATGTCTTGTGCGACCGCCTTGGCGTGGATCCGGGTAACTGCACGCGTGCGGCGATCGTGATGGCTCCACAGGCAAACCATCGGGTTTTGGGGAAAACGCTGGCAGTCACGTCCCTGTTTAGCGTTAAATCAATACAAAAACGCGCCCGTTTGGTGAATCTAGCACGCGATCAGCTGTCTGCGCCCTGGACGTTCCGGCCGAGTTTCTTTCTACGCTTTAGCGAATATTGAATACCCTACTCTCGACCCTCAGTCCTAACCCAAACCCTTACCTCAACGCCAACCCCATGTCTCTCTTCGCCCAAATGAAACGACACTTTGCGTTCCTCGTGTTGCTCCTCACCACCGCCGTTGCTGTCACCTGCGCAGCCGATCCTGAAGTCGTCTTTCTTTGGGACGGTGTGGCGCCGGGATCGGAAGGGCAGAAGGGTGACGAGGTTGTGCGGCTAAGCGACGCCGGAGAACATATTGTCACCAACGTTCACCGTCCGAGCCTCACGGCCTATCTTCCGAGCAAAGCATCCGAGCCGGCGCTGGCTGTATTGATTATTCCGGGCGGCGGACATCGGGAAATATGGACTGATCATGAAGGGCATAATGTCGCGCGCTGGCTCAGCGCACGCGGTGTCGCAGCATTTATGCTCAAGTACCGCCTGCCGGAGCAGCCTGGATCGCCGTACAAAATGGAGAACGAAGTGGCCGACGGCCTACGCGCCGTTCGCGTGCTTCGCCACAACGCGAAACGCTGGCGCATCGATCCGTCGCGAATCGGTGTGATCGGCTTTTCTGCGGGTGGTGAACTCGCCGCGCGCGTGGCGCTCGCCAATGACGAGGGTGATTCCGCGGCGACCGACCCGATCGATCGGCTGAGCGCGCGCGTCGCCTTCCAGGCGCTCATGTACCCTGCTCATCCCGAGATTATACAACCGACGAAGAACTCGCCGCCGGCCTTCCTCTGCTGGGGTTTCAAAGATGATATTCCGATGATCGCTGACGGCATGGGCAGCGTATATTCACGCTTTCGCGCTGCTCGCGTGCCTGTCGAAATGCACGTCTACTCCGACGCTGGCCACGGCTTTGGCCTGCGTGCCAATAATAAATCACCCTCCGGCAAATGGATCGACCGATTCTATGAATGGCTAGACGAGCGCGGTTTGTTGAAAGCCACTCAAGCCTGAACCGATGGCGCGCGGAAAAATGGAATCCCGAGAAAATAATCTTCCTCTATAAACGCGTTGGCGCTGAGTACTTCACTTGGAGAGCGAAAGGCCCCATGGATTAAGCATAATCGATCTGGCCGCGGGCAAGTCGACTATCGAAGCGATCCATGGGGTCGGCCCGAAGAGAGGCGATGCCGTAGAACTAAAGTAGCATGGGCAGACGACTACTGTAGTGTTGCTTGCGCTCTGGAGGCGGCAGTCTGCTCTGGGACGAGATGGAAGAAGCGCGCGGTTTTTTTGATAGCGAAGAGCTGCAAACCCAATTCGGAACTCCATGAATTTTCCCCGCACATTCCCGAGAAAGAAAAAACCTTTCCTCATAATTGGGAGCCTTTTCGTTGCCCTCGTTTATTCGATCCGCCTCAACGCTGTCCCGAGGGAGTCTTATGTGAACTTTGACCGCGAGACGAGCGGGTTCATGCTGGTCGCGTCAGGTCAGGCAGTTTCGATCTATACAGACAAGAGCGACTACGCCGGCGTTATGCGTGCCGCGGGCGACCTCGCAAAGGACGTTCAGCGCGTGAGCGGCCTCTTGCCCGACTCGAATAGTGACTCCATAAAATCAGCATCAAGGACGGCGGTTATCGTGGGGACGCTCGGGCACAACCAATTGATAGATCAGCTCGTGCGCAGTGGAAAACTGCATACGGAGGATCTGCGCGGGAAATGGGAGGCTTTTGCGACAGAAACAATCTCAAACCCATTTCCCGGACTCGACGAGGCCTTGATCATTGTTGGCAGCGATAAGCGCGGCACAATATACGGGGTATACGATTTATCAGAACAAATCGGAGTCTCGCCTTGGTATTGGTGGGCGGACGTTCCCACAACTCATCACGACAGCATCTCGGTTCGCCGCGGCCGCTATTTATCCAAAGAGCCGGTCGTAAAGTATCGCGGAATTTTCCTCAACGACGAGGCGCCGGCCCTGTCCGGATGGGCCGCGGAAAAGTTCGGCGGTTTCAATCATGAATTCTACGCACACGTCTTTGAACTGATTCTGCGACTGAAGGGGAATTACCTTTGGCCCGCAATGTGGGGCAGCGCGTTCAACGACGACGACAAATTGAATCCCGTTCTGGCCGACGAATATGGCATCGTCATGGGAACCTCGCATCATGAGCCGTTGATGCGCGCCCATGATGAATGGCGACGATTCGGCAAAGGTCCGTGGGACTACAACACAAACGCAGAAACGCTTCGCAAGTTCTGGCGCGGCGGTCTCGAGAGAGTGCGAGCGTATGAAAGCATCGTTTCAATCGGCATGCGCGGTGACGGAGACGAGGCCATGTCTGAAGACACCAATATCAGCCTGCTCGAGCGCATCGTGGCGGACCAGCGAGAGATCATCGGCGAAGTCACCGGAAAGAAGCCGGCCGAGGTTCCTCAGCTCTGGGCGTTATATAAAGAGGTGCAGAAATATTATGAGGGAGGCATGCGCGTGCCGGACGACGTCACCCTGCTTTGGTGCGATGATAATTGGGGGAATATTCGCCGGCTCCCGACGCCGAACGAAAAAAGGCGTCTCGGCGGGGCGGGCGTATATTATCATGTGGACTATGTTGGCGGACCGAGAAACTACAAGTGGCTCAATACAGTGCCCATTTCCAAGATTTGGGAGCAGCTGCATCTCGCGTGGCAGTACGAGGCCAATCGGATATGGATCCTCAACGTTGGCGATCTAAAGCCGATGGAATTCCCGATCGAGTTCTTCCTCGCCTACGCGTGGGATCCGTCCGCCTGGCCCTACGAAAAAATCGGTGAGTTTACCAAAAAATGGGCGGCACGAGAATTTGGCGGCAGGCATTCCGATGACATTGCGAGTATAGTCGAAGGCTACACCAAGCTGAATGGTCGACGAAAGCCGGAGCAGCTCACACCGACGACATACAGTTTGATCAACTACAACGAGGCAGAACGCGTCTTGACTGAGTGGAGCAATCTCGTGGTTCGCGCTGAACGTATTTATGAAGAAATTCCGGAAAGCTATCGGCCGGCGTTCTTCGAACTGGTGCTTTATCCCGTGAAGGCCAGCGCAAATCTGCAGAGTCTATATTGCGCCGCTGGCCGCAACCAACTCTACACGAAGCAAGGGCGGCCGGATGCGAACCTCGCGGCAGACGAGGTGCGCAAGGCATTTCGCGAGGATGCAGAATTGGCGGAGGCATACCACTCGCTGAAGAACGGAAAGTGGAATCACATGATGTCACAGGTGAAGCTCGGGTACACCACATGGCAGCAGCCGGAATTAGAGACCATGCCGGCGGTTTCTGAAGTTCGACCTCGGGCCGGTGCGGCCATGGGAGTGGCGCTCGAAGGTTCGGAAGCCGTATCGCCATCTTATGCCGTGAAACAGCCCGTTCTGCCGCCATTGAATGATCTGACGAAAAACTCAGTCTGGCTCGAGGTGTTTAACCGTGGAACTGAGCCGTTTGAGTTTAGTATCGTTTCAAACCAGCCTTGGATTCGATTGAGTCAAAGCCGCGGGACCGTTGGCCGCACGGCGCGAGTCACGGTCAGCGCAGACTGGGCCGCGGTGCCCGCGGGAAATAGTTGGGCGACTCTTGAAGTGGCGAGAAAGGGCGCAGAGAAAATCCAAGTGCGATTGCCGGTCCAGGCGCGCGACGATTCCGTGCCGGATGGCTTCGCGGGATTTGTCGAGTGTAACGAAGATATAGCCATCGAGGCGCATCATTACTCCAACGCGGTGAGCGGTCGCAGCGCGCGGTGGGAAGCATTGCCGGGCTTCGGTCGCAACAACGGAGCAGTGACGGTTTTTCCCGTGACGGCCGAGGAGGTGAAGCCTGGGCTCGATACGCCGCGCCTGGAATATAATATATATACGTTTTCGAGCGGCGACGTGGACCTGGAGCTGGATTGCGCTCCCTCGTTGGATTTTCAAGGTGGGGGCGGTCTGCGGCTGGCGATTTCTATTGATGACGAGGCTCCGCGTATCATTGCGCTGAATACGTCTGAAACGAACCGCACTTGGGAGAAGGCGGTGAGCGATGGAGTGCAGAAAGTATATAGTCGCCATCGCATCGAGCGCCCCGGTTCGCATGTGATAAAGCTTTGGATGGTGACTCCGGGGGTGGTCGTGCAGCGCTTGATTCTTGATTTCGGCGGGGTGCGGCCCAGCTATCTCGGGCCGCCGGAGAGTCCGAGATTCGGTGCTGGCCGCGGGCGAGTTGCTGCTGGGCCGCGGGGGTGAGCGATTTGAGTCCGTCCGCGCCCTGTGGCGCGGACTGTAGGGGAGAAATGCCGGCGAGGACGCCAGCGCTCCCAGAGGCCGACATCGGCGAGACGCCGACGCTCGGCCCGCCGAGTGCGCCTTTTCAAGGCGCAGAAGGCTCTGGGAGCGCTGGCATCTTGCCGGCATTCTTCAGGCTGCTCGCGAAGCGAGCCGCACTCGCTCGCCGAAGCACGCTCGCCGCAGCGCACTCGTCACCGCGCCCTCGCCGCAGTGCCCTCCGGCCGAGCGTCGCCGCGCGCACCCGCCGCCGCGCACTCGATTAGCCGCAGCGTCCGCGGCTGTCGCCGCGGTAGAAGCGACCTCAATCCACCTGCACAATCCCCCGTTTGATCGCGGACAGCACTGCTTGCGTCCGGTCCGCGACGCCCAGCTTGGTCAGGATGCCGGTGACATAAGCCTTGACGGTGGTTTCTGCGATACCCAGCGACGCTCCGATTTCTTTATTGCTCAGCCCCTTTGCGATCAGCGCCAGCACCTCTCCCTCACGCTGCGAAAGCTGTGAAGAGATGCGTCCCGCGAGATGGCGCGACGCATGCGGCGAGAGAAACTGCCGACCTGCCGCGATTTCCCTGATGGCTTCTGTCAACATCGACTGAGGGCAGTCCTTGGAAAGAAATCCCGAGGCGCCGGCCTGCAGCGCGCCTGCGACTTCATGACCGTTGCTATAATTGCTCAAAACCAGCACGTGCACGCTGTGAAATTGGCGGCGCAGTTCAGACAAGGTTTCGATTCCGTTTTGCTTCGGCATGCGCAGGTCGAGCAGCACGACGTCGGGATGATGTTGCCGATATAGTTCGACGGCCTCTGCGCCGTCCTCGGCCTCGGCCACAACCTTCATGTCGGTCTGACTATTGAGCGCGAAAGAAAGACCCATGCGCATCAATACATGATCGTCGACAAGCATCACACGAATCTTGGCCGGTGTTTCGGTTGGCATAATATACTAAATTGTTTTTGTCGCGCGCACTGTAATGCACGTGCCGGACCCAGGGCTGCTTTCAACGGTGAGTTTCGCGCCGATGCGAGCGGCGCGACCACGCAGGCTGCGAAGTCCAAAATGGCCGTTTTCGGCATTGGTCATGACGGTCTTCGCGTCAAAGCCTCGCCCATCATCTCGAATGGTAAGAGTCACTTCGCGCTCTGTATAGACCACCTCCACATTGAGCCGATCAAAGCGCGCATGCTTCACGGCGTTCGCGACAGCCTCTTGCGCGATGCGCAGCAGATGATGCTCCGCGGCGGAGCCTAGAGGGTGGGCGTCTCCTTGAACGCAAACGCACACTCGGCTGGGATCAGGAAGGCTCTGCGCCACGACCCGATTGAGTGCGCCCATGAAGTCGCTCTCTTCGAGCATGGGCGAATGTAGATCCCAGACCGCGGAGCGAACTTCATTTCGGCTGAACGTCACCATGTTGCGGGCCACGGTGAGAGCCCGGCGAATCAGAGGTGGGCAATCGTCAAATGCGGTGATCGTTTCCAAATGGAGCGCGAGGCCGCTGAAACCTTGCTCGAGACTATCATGCAGTTCGCCCGCGAGGCGGTTGCGCTCCGCCAGCGTGGCGGAAGCTCGCGTTTCCTGCTCGAGCCGCGCCATCGCGACTCGCAGTTCCTCGGTTCTGTTTTCCACGATCTTTTCGAGGGCGGCGTTGCGCACTCGCGCTCGATACAAAAGCAGCCGAATCAGCGCAAAAATCGCCAGAGCGCCGAGCAAAACGTAGCTGCTGCGCGCCAGCCAAGTTCGATGCCAGGGAGGTTGTATGGAAAATCGCAGCGTGGTCGTGTCGCCAACAGGACCGCTTTCGTCGGTGAACCGCGCATCGAGCCGATAATCGCCTTCTCTGAGATCGGACAATCGTAGCAGTGCCGATTTATCCAAACTGCTCCATCGTTCGTCATTCAGGCGAACTTGATAATTCGGCGTCGTGCGAGAGGCATAGCTTCCGGCGAAAAACCGGAAAAGCAGACTGTTTTGGGCATAGGGCAATGTTAATAAAAACTCTGAGGCGCCGGACAATAGAAGTTCGCGGTTCGTTTTGGAATCTTTCACCGACACGAGCCGCGGCGCGCGCGGATAGGACAATGTATTAACCCGCGAGGGATCGATATGATACAATGATCGGCCCGAAGAAACCCAAACGCCGTTGCCGGCGGATTGTATAAAAGGGCGATGATCGGTGATCAGCCGGTAGGTGTTTGTGTCGGCTTTATATCCCTCCGCGGCAGGCGTGAGTGCAATGACGCCATGAGCATGTGAAACCCACAACCGGCCTCGTTGATCTTCGTGCACGCGCGCCGCCCAGACGGGCAGGCCGGCGAGGACACTGGCGAAAGCAGGGATGTCGATTGAATCGCCGGTGCGTTCATCGACAAACATGCGGCCCGATTCCGGACCATTGAGAATAGCCAGGTTGCCGACGACACTCAGATGCACCCACCGCGAGGGCTGCCACGAGAACTTGTCGTACACTCGGGTCGAAAGCTTTCCATCCACCAAGGCGATTCGGCCGGCCCGGTTTACTCCGCTTTCAATCCACACAGCGTGCTCTGACGATTGTACGATCATCGCCGGTCCGATTCCGGGTATGGGAGCCGCGCATTCGCGCCATGTTCCTCCATCCTCGCGCAGCGCCATGATCTCGCGACCACTAATCGCAATACACGTGTCGGGCCCAAGCATCGCCAGCCGGTCGGCTCCTCTCGCGATTCGTCGAAACGGCTCGCCCCGACGCGTTGCGAAGACGCCATCGCCGTTCGACAGCAGCAGCCATTCTTTACACACCGCAATGCCCCATGCGCCGATCGCAGGTTGGTTCGGCATCAACCGAAAATGCGCCGGCTCTCCCGCCATGCGCGGAATCGGTTCATAAACGCGACCGTTGGACGCGATTATTGTTTTATCGTCCCATGAAACGACCTGGGGCCAGCCGATTGAGATCCCAAGCGCCTGGCCAAATGTGGTGATTGGACCACCGGATAATATTTTCACTACGCCGCTCTCGGTGCAGGCCCAAAGGACTCCGTCGGCATTTGTCGCGAGCGAACTGATTGAGCGATATTCCGGCTGCGTGAGAGCGGTCACGAGCCCGCCGTCTGAAGTAATGATATACAATCCCTGCCCGGTAACTGCGATCGCGACCTCGCCGTTGGGAAGCTTCTGCATGGCAGTGGCCCTGCCCGGCATGGGCTCACCAAGCGCTGTTTGCAGATCCTCGAGCTTGCCGTTGTTATAAACTAGCAATCGCCGCCCCGTGGTCGATGCGATGGTCCGCTCACCATCAATCTGCGCCACACGATCGATCACGAAGTTTTCGAATATATTGCGATCGGCCGGACCGAAGGTGCCGTGTTCAATATCGACCAGAACGGTGCCCTGCGAATGGCTCGAGACGTAAAGCTTATCTTCCAATTCGAAGGCCGTGACCGTCGCTGGAACGTTTATATAACGCGTTTGACCCGTGGTCTTGCTCCATACGACGACGCCTAGATCGCCGATAAAACAAATGCCCGTAGGTAAAGAGAGGACATCGTTGAAATTACAATCTGTTGTCCACGCGGGCCGGTCCTTCTCGGTGAGCGGATGGGTTTGAATCTGCCCCTCGAGTGTTCGCTCGAGTGTGCCCCACGATCCTCGAGCGCCATAATAATATTTGCCGTCGCGATCAGGCTCGACGTGCTGCACTCGCGCTCCATCGGCGCTCACGATTCCGATCTGGAGCCAGTCTTCGTCGTTGAGCGCGACGTAAATGCCATCGTGCACCACCGCGAGGCGCCCCGCGGAGTCGAAGAGAAGCTCGGAGCCGCGCGAAACATCGCCAATGTCGTCGAACGGATAAAAGCGGGTCAGAGGCAAACCCTTCGACGCGCTCGGTGAATCACTGGCCGAACTGATCGATGAGCCGCACAGCGCGACCGAGAGGATCGACAGCGACGCGAAGACGCGAACCCGGAACTGGCGGGGTCTCGGGCGCAGAAACAAGCTAGGTCGAGTGGCAGGCATCCAGCGGCTGCGATTGGATTCGGCGGTTTCATTTCGGTAAAGCACGTTTGGGTTGCCGCGAATACCGACTTTGGTCGTAGGGGCGTTGTACCAATGTCAATTTGCTGGGGCGGCGCGGTCGGCAGTTTCTCGGGCACGGGCTACCACGCCCGAATCTACCCAAGACCCAATCCATCGACCCCAATGACGACCCCGTCTTCTAGAAGACTATATTCGTTGCTGATCGCAACGCTTCTTCCCTCAACCCACCTGCTTGCGCAATCCAAGCCGCTGTCCGACCCCATGCCGGCTTCAAGAGAAGAGGAAGCGGTGATCGTGCTTTCGCCTTTCGAAGTTCAGGCCGACCGCGACACTGGCTATCAGGCAACGGAAACGCTCGCCGGCACGCGCATCCGCACGAATCTGAAAGACGTGGGCGCGGCGATCACCGTGGTCACCCGCGAGTTTCTCGACGACGTCGGCGCCGTCGATAATCTCACGCTCTTGCAATATACGCCGAACGTCGAAGTCGGCGGCACACATTCCACGTATGCAGGAACCGGCAGCGCTCAGTCGGTCTCGGAAAACGTCACGAATCCTTCGAGCAACACCCGCGTGCGCGGTCTGAGCACCGCGGATAATACCCGCGACTTCTTTGTATCAGATATTCCGTGGGATGGTTATAACGTCGATCGCATCGATATACAACGCGGGCCAAACTCGATTCTATTCGGGCTGGGAAAACCGGCCGGCATCGTCAACGCCTCGCTGCGAGGCGCCGAGTTCCGCAATCGAGTGCAGTTTCAAAACCGCGTGGGCTCGTACGGCAGCGTGCGCGACAGCCTCGATATCAATCAGGTCATTATACCAAAAGAACTCGCGATTCGATTGATTGGTTTGATCGACGATCAGAATTACAGCCAGAAATATGCTTTCCAGGATCAAGAGCGCTACTACGGGGCGCTGCGATGGGATCCGCACTGGCTTCGCAAGAACGGCTTCGGAACGAGCTTGCGCGTGAAATTCGAAGATGGACGCATCCGCTCCAACAATCCGCGCACGTTGACGCCCAATGATAATCTCTCGCACTTTTTCCGCCCGACGGGAGTGAGCGAAACAAATCCCTGGGGCGGCCTCGGCAAGGGACTCTATGATCCCTACAACGCGGCCGCGACCACCAATGTCGCCGGCGACAATCAGGGGCAACTGACCTCGACTGATCCCGACTATAATCCGTGGATCAGCGCCAACAGCCTGGTGCAGCAACAGCAGCCTGTCTTTCTGATCGATGGCGCAACAGGGAAGTTATATCAAGCGTACGGCGGCCTCGTGCCATACGCGATTCGGACACCAACCGGCGCGATCGGCGGCGCAACCAACATTCCCGCGGGATTTCCCGCAAACAGCGCTCCGTTCCTGTCGATCAACAACCCGCAGGACTTTGCCCGCGTTTATCAACTCCCGAATTATCAGGCCGGTCTTTACCGGCAGTGGGGTTTGCAGGATCCGAGTGTATTCGATTTTTATAATATACTGATCGACGGCCCGAATAAATGGGAGCTGAAGAAGTGGAACGCGTTGAATGTGGATTTGGCGGAAACGGCGTTCGACGATCGCTTGGGGCTAAACCTCACCTATGATCGGCAAAACTATCGGAGCGCGAACGAAGGATTCTTCGGCGGCACGCCGAGCTTGAACGTCGATCTGACGGAGCGTTTCCAAGACCTATCGGAAAATCCCAATGCCGGTCGGGCCTTTGTCTCCGGATCCGGCGGCGGAGGCTGGACCGCGACCGAGAGAGAAGTTGCCCGCGCCTCCTTGTTCGGCGAACTGCGCTCGTCGGATTTTCTCGGCCAGAGCTTCTGGAGCAAGCTGCTCGGTCATCATCGCTTCAATGGCGTCTATGCGTCTGAGAAATACGAAATCGAGAACCGAAGCTACGCGCTGAACGCAGCGGCTCAGTCATGGTACGATCGCCGCTACACGCCAGCCTCGGCGGCGACAGCGAGCTTCGACGATCGGCGGCCGGTGGCGGTTGTGTACCTCGGAGATTCGTTGGTCAGTCGCAACTCCGCCTCCGGACTGAATCTTCCGGGAATCGATGCGCCGATCGCGCTGAACGATGCTCCGCTCAATCACTATTGGACCTCGTGGAATGCGCCAGCGAGCGTGGCCTTCAATGCTCCCTGGAACCGATCGGCTGACCCCGTGTGGTCGAAATATCCAAAAACGGGAACGTTCGTGCAGGCCGATAATCCGGCCAACTATGTCGGCTGGAATCACGATTATGTGATCGATATGGTGCAGGCTTCCGACGGTGAGATAGATTATTTATCAACCGCGGCTTCGAAGCAGATTCGCCGCACCGAGTCGCTCGTGGGCACGTGGCAAAGTTATTGGTGGCAGGATGCCGTGGTGGGCACCTTGGGCTGGCGCTACGACGCGGTAAAATCGAAAGCAGTTGCCGCCAGCCGAAGTGGCACGGTCGACCACAATCACCTCTGGCTTTCGCCGGAGGATCCGCCCGCGAACTATCCTGGAACGGTCAAAGCGTATAGATACCCTGACGAGTATAGCACCTTGAAGGATCACTCGGTCAGCGGCGGATTGGTTATCCATATCAATCGCCTTTTCCGTAAGGATCCGTTGCCGATTGATATAAGCCTCGCCTATAATCGATCATCCAACTTCGAAGTCACCAATCGCCGTGTTGATCTATATGGCGACGTGCTGCCGAACCCCTCTGGAAAAACGGAAGACTGGGGTGTCCGTCTCTCGACCAAGGATGGAAAATTCAGCGCGCGCTTCACTCGATACAAGGCTTCGGTGAAGGATTCGACGAGCTCGGATTTTGGCACTTCGAGCATTGGCTCGATCATGGAGACCGGCCTGGAATGGCGCAATGTGTTCAAGTATGACCTTTCTGGATACACCTGGGACACGCATAACAGCCCGGGTGGACGTAATAACTTCGCGCCGCGTCCGGGGGAAACCGCCGAGCAGGCTGCAGCCTTGGAAGCAGCAGCGATCAGCGCGTGGGATGAACTGCAGGCCAAGGTGGATCCTCGGTTTTATGCAGCTTGGGGCTTCGACCCGAACAATGGCGCAGAGACAGCCCAGGAGCAGGCCAAGATGGCAAACTGGTCCAGTCGCGCGCCGGCCAATTTTGCCATCACGGAGGATGTGACAGCGAAAGGCATGGAGTTCGAACTCACGGCCAATCCCACAAAGAACTGGCGCATTTCCGCGAGCGCATCGAAGTCGGAGTCCTTTCAAACGAATGTTGGCGGCGATGCTTTGGTCGATTACGTCGACCTGATCTCGCACTATATGAATGACACCGCCGCGGGTCAGCTCCGTCAGTTCAGCGGCGGCGCCACGGCTTCAAGATTCCAGGATATATGGAATTCTGGATTCTATGCACGTTGGGTGCTCAAGCGCCTGCAAGAAGGCAGCGCGGTTCCCGAGCTGCGGAAGTGGCGTTATACAATCACCACGAACTATTCGTTCAGCCACAGTTTCCTCAAAGGAGTCGGTGTCGGCGGCAGCTATCGTTGGGAAGACAAGGCGGCGATCGGCTATCCGCTCCTGATTACAGAGGAGGGTTTTCGATATGATCTCAACAAACCGTATTATGGTCCGGCGCAGGACAGCCTCGACCTCTGGTTGAGCTACGAGCGGAAGATCACGAAGAAGATCGATTGGAAGGTTCAGCTCAACGTGCGCAACGCCTTCGCTCAAAAAGGCCTGATCCCCGTCACGCTACAGCCCGACGGCACGACATGGGCGCAAGTGCGAACCAAGCCGCTCCAGGAATGGTTCGTGACGAACACCTTCACTTTCTAGCCGCATTGGTTGGAATCGGGGAAAGCCTGTAGCGAGTTGGGGAACTCGCTACAGGCTGAAGGGGGAAGCCGCGGGAACTGCACGAGTTCTGGCGTCAGGGCTCAGAACTCGTTCGCTGAAGGATGTCTCAGCGGTATTCTTCGCCGCTGATGGCGTTCACTATTTTGAAATTCTCGACGTGATAGTTGAGGTCGGCTCGGAAGGCCAACTTCACGCCGAAGAGTTTTTCCATGCGGACGAGGAGCTCGGCGTCTTCACTGCGGAGACGTTCCAGAATGCTCGGGTGGACCAGCACGCGCAGGGAATACTCTTTTCCGTCGTTGCGCGCTTGGAGGCGGCGGACCACGTGGCCGAGTTTGCGTTGCAACTCGACGGACATGGTCGTCGCCGATTTCACGATGCCGCGGCCGCGGCAGTACGGGCAATCGGTATAAAGATTCGACGAGAGCGATTCCTGCTGGCGCTGGCGGGTCATCTGCATGATGCCGAGCTGCGAGATCGGCAGGATGTGATTCTTCGCTTTGTCCTCGGACATCGCGGCCACCATCTTCTCGTAAACCGAGTTCCGGTGACGGCGCTCCTTCATGTCGATGAAGTCGATAATAATGAGCCCGCCGAGATTGCGCAGACGAATCTGGCGCGCGATTTCCTGCGCGGCTTCGAGGTTCACCGCGTAGATCGTGTTCTTTTCGTCGCCGTGCCGCGACTTGTGCGAGCCGGTGTTCACGTCTATCGCGATGAGCGCTTCCGTTTCGTCGATCACGATTTCGCCGCCAGAGGGGAGCGGAACCTTGCGGTGAAACGTCTGCTCGATCTGGCGCTCGATATTGAAGCGTTCAAAGATCGGAATGCTGTCTTTATAGAGAGCGATCTTGCCGCGGGAACGTTTGCTGATCTGGCCAACCAAGGCCTGCGTGCGCTGGTGGTCCTCGATATTGTCGATCAACACGCGGTCCACTTCTTCGGTTAGAAAATCGCGGACGGTGCGTTCGACCAAGTCCGGCTCTTGATACAAGCAGGACGGCGCGCGCTCGGTTTGCATGCGCTCCTGGATGCGCGACCAGGTTTTCAGCAGGAGGTGCAGATCGCGGATGAAATAACGCGTCTTCTTTCCCTCGCCGGCGGTGCGCACGATCACACCCATGCCCTCGGGAATGGTGAGCTCGTTGATCATCTGCTTCAGGCGCTGACGCTCCTTCGGGTCCTCGATCTTGCGCGAAATACCGCACTGGTCGGAGTAGGGCATGAGCACGAGATAGCGGCCAGGGATCGCGAGATTGGTCGTCGTGCGCGGGCCCTTTGTGCCGATCGGTCCCTTCGTGACTTGGATGACGATGTCGGTGCCCGGTGGATACATGCCGGGAATGTCCTTCACCGTCGGCTCGGCGGGGCGCGGGGCGGAGTCCTTGCGCTTGTTGACGCGCACGACTTCGACCGAGGAGTCGGCCGCGGCGGGCAACATGTCCCAATAATGCAGAAAGGCGTTCTTGTTGTAGCCGATGTCGACGAACGCCGCTTTCAGCCCTGCATCCAAATTCTTGATACGCCCCTTGTAGATGCCGCCGACCATGCGGTTGTCGGAGTCGCGTTCGATTTCGAATTTCTCGAGAACGCCGTCGACCAGGAGAGCCACACGCTTTTCGAGCGGCTCGGAATTGATGATCAGCTCGCGGAAGGACGTTTTCTCCTTCTTGAAGGCGGCAATGATTTTCTGGAGCAGGGGGCGCTGTTTGGAGCGCTCTTCGGCTCCGGCGCGGAGTTCGCTGGCGTCGACCGGGTCGGCGTCGATCTGGGGCGGGGGATTAGCCAGCTCCTCGTCGTATTGCTGCGCGGGGTCGCTGGAAGGCGAGCTGGCCGAGCTGGAGTTCGGATTGGATGGGACGCTCATGGTGCGTTGTATCTTGGGTTTTAGCGGTGCACCAGGGCGCGGGAGTTGCGGCGCAGGAAATTCCGGCAGCGCGGTCGATACGGCGAAGAAGAGATCTCATACGAAATCCTTCCTGAAGCGGTAGACGCTCTGGACCAGTCCTTGCAGCAAACAGCAACTAAGCACGAAGGAGCCACCGTAGCTGATGAAGGGAAGCGGTATGCCCGTGATGGGCACCAACCCGATGGTCATTGCGATGTTCACGAACACGTGCACGGCGAACAGGACGGTCACTCCTAAACAGAGCAACGTACCGAAGCGGTCTCGAGCGAGACCAGCGATGCGAATGCCATTGAACATCACTACTCCAAACAGGCTGAGAACCGTAAGGCTTCCCAAAAATCCTTCTTCCTCGGCGATGACCGAGGCGATAAAGTCATTATGCGCGACCGCGCGGGGCAGGTACCCGAGCTGCGCTTGCGTCCCCTCCGTCCAACCCTTGCCGGTCAAACCGCCCGAACCCACCGAGATCAGCGATTGATGGAGATTCCAGGCGACGCCGGTGCCGGCAGGGTCGATCTTGTCCGGCGCGACGAAGGTGATGATGCGGTTGCGCTGATAATCATGCAGCGGAAACCAGGACTGCTCCTCGTATTTCCCCTTGTCGGTGCGGAACGAGTAATCGTGCGCATCCATGAATTTCACGTAACTGTAGCTGTCCCAGGCCACCAGCGTGACAACCAGCAGAAATGCTCCCAAAGCCGCCGCGAAAAATCGGGTCGACAGCTTCGAAACGTAGAGCATCGAAAAGACCATGGGGGGAAGCACAATCGCCGATTTGAGATCGGGTTGTAGCAGGATCAAAAACATGGGAACACCCACCGCAAGAGCCAATTTCCCCAGCACGCCGAGCGACTGCCGCAGCGTGCCGATGCGCGAGCGGGTGAGCATGCTCGCGACGACCAAAAGCACGCCAATCTTGGCCGTTTCCGAAGGCTGGTAATTGACAAAACCGAGCGGCAACCAGCGTTGAGCCCCGTACGCCTCGGCGCCCACGCCGGGGATCAACACGAGCACGAGCGGGATTACGCAAAAAATATAAAACCAATGTGAGATGCTCAGCCAGAATCGGTAATGCACCAGCGAGACGCCGACGTACAGGACCAGGCCGGCGACCATGTAGAGGATCTGTTTCACCCAATTCTGGCTCAACATCGCGCCGGCCCACGCGAGCCCGAGTTCCTTCGGCATGGCCGGCTGCGTCGCGTACTGCGCACTATAAATAAAGCTCACGCCAATCGTGCAGAGCGCCAGCATCGCCAGGGGCGTGACCCAATCGAACCGCTCTCGCGCCGTGAAGCGAAAGAGCTGCAGCCATTCGAGGGGCGTGCGAAGTTTGGCGAGAAGGGTGGTCACGAAATCAACGCACCAACTTCACGAACGATTCCGTCTCTTCAATCTTTCTCACGTCGTTTTCCGCTTCTGCTTCGATTTCCGTGGGGCTGCGGCGCTCGTCGTTCGCGATCCCCAGCGTGACCCAGAAAACCACCGCGCCCATCGGGCCTTCCAGCACAACCCCGAACCATGAGCTGATAAACACCACCCAGGCCGCGCTCAGCCAACCCAGCGCGATGAGTGAGGGCCGGCGAGTCACTCTGCGCTCGCGCGCCGCGACTACCGCCACGTGCAAGAACGCGCCCAGTAATGCCGCCGTCAATACACCGAGCGCCAGCAAACCCGCCAGCCCCAGGCGCCCTAGCATCGTGAAAACGAGACTGTGCGGACTCCGCACATTGAAGCTCTCGTCGCCCCAGAGTCCGTAGTTCACGACGAAATCTTCCGCAAGATCGCGACCGAAGCCCAGGCCGAGCCAGGGATTTTCGCGAAAGGTGTCGTCGACCACGGTCTTCCACCACACGAGCCGGAAGCGATTGTTGTCCCCCGAATCCGCGCTCTCGGTGTTTTTATACGAACGCGTTCCGCTCACGTCGGCGATGGAGACGAGATGTTCGTAGATGGCATAGGCCGGAGTTTCGGTAAACGACTCGTGCTGCACTGCGGCGTGCGCAAGAATCCCGATCAGACCCACGCCGGCGGTGAGCGCGAGTTGGCGCAATGGCCGCCATTGCCTCGCCCACGACCAAACGCCGGTCACCGCGAGCAGTGCCACCATCGCGGCGCGCGAGAGCCAGGCGAGGCCGCTGCCCAGCGAGAACAGCGTGGAGAAACGCACCCACAACGTCTGGCGCGGCAGACTCATCAGGAAAAATGCCCCGGCGAATAGAAACGAGGCCACCAAATCGTTTTTTTGATAGATGAGCGGCACGCCGCGAAACGTGAGCTTCGTCAGGAAGAAATCGGGAAACAGCGTATAGAGCAGCGAGACGAGCGGCAGGGCTGTAGTGGAAAAAACCATACAACCGCGCAGCCACCGCCGCGATCCCTCGTGTTCGTTCGCCGCCTGCGCGATGAAGAAATACACCGCATAATAAATGGTCGCGAAATCGCGCAGCGCGGGGGCTCCGAAGGTTCGAAAATCATGCCAGATGCGAATGGAGCCGACTACGATCCAGAGGAGTACGGCGCGGTTGAGCCAATCGTTGCGCCACGGCAGGCGACGCTGCATCGCGCCGCGGACGAGCGTCATGAACAGGCCGAAGGCCAGCCCGATTTCGCCGAAGAAGATCGGTGCGTTACCGAACGGTGAGAGTTGGGCAAAGCCGCGGTTGCCGATGATGTAGCCGACGAGAACGAGTCCGAGCAGTGCCGCTTCCTGCCGTACCCAGCCGATCCATTCGAGGCTGATGATCACGAGGATCGCTCCGCAAAGGATGGCCCACACCGGATTGCCGCTCGCGAGCTGCCAAGCCAGGACCACCGCGAGCAGCGCCGCCACGGAGGCGACAATGCGGTTGCGAAGCGTGGGGTCCATGACAGCCAGTTCAATCGAGGCCGTGTGCATGGCAACGGCGTTCAGACGGAGCCGGGCGCGGAACCGCGAGCTTCAATCGGGAGATGGTGGTTGCGGCGCGCGTGCCGCTTGGGAAGAGGCTGACAGCGGCTCGCTGTCGCGAGCAGCCCAAGGATGGCCGGCGAGGACGCCAGCGCTCCCAGTCGCAAGCGTGTTGATCGCGCCCCCTGCGCTGGCATCGGCGAGAAGCAATCTTCTACACTCGGCGACTGCCCGACGGTCGGCCGCCGAGTGCGCCTTTCCCAGTCGCAAGCGTTCTCCCACGCTCGACGCTTTGGCCCCGGGAACAAGCTAGGTTCGGGTCTGGAAAAAAGCCGCGCCCTCCGAGGCGCGGCTTTTTGCCGGAGCGCTGGCGTCCTCGCCGGCATTCTTTTCTACTGCGGCGACAGCCGCGGACTCGCTAGCTCGGCGCTCTCCCTGTCTCACCGCCTCCACGGCTTCAAGTCCAGCGCGCGAATCGGGCCGAAGAAAAACAGGTCGCGCAGCAGCCGGCGCTGATCCCATGACGCATCCCGGCGAAACTCGCGGACTTTCTTCAACGCGAAGAGCACATCTCTCGCCCCGCTCGCATGCCGCACGAGTTTCCGCGCGTGATACACGCCGAGCAGCGCCGCGGCGTCTTCTCGCTTTTCCCGCGTGCTTACATCCGTCGAACCAAAGAGCGGCCCTTGCGTTTTCAGCTCGATGAACCGCCGATAGATTTCCTTCGCCGTCCGGCATTCGCGCAACGCGTTCTCCGCCACTGCGACGACACTCGCGAAATTCTCCTCGGCCCCGGCGCGCCGCCGCGCGGTCAACACGCGAATCGCGCACTCCGCCGCGATTTGATCCAGCCGCCGCCGCGCGGTCGTCTGATTTGCGTGAATCCGATAGCGGAAGAGCACTTCGGGCAGCGCCTCCAATTCTCCGCCGTCGCCGACGCGAGCGACAAAGTCGTAGTCACTGCTGAACGGAAAGGCGTCACGCCGAGGAAAGCGTTCGAACGTGTCGCGACGAAAAAGATACGATCCAAAAATTCCCGCCTGCGAGAATTGGGTGAAACTTCGGTGTTCACCCTTCGTATGTAGAGTGAATTCACCTCCCAATGAACGATCGTCTTCGCCGATTTTTTCAGTTCTGGCGCCGACGCCGGAAAGCGCGCGGTGCTCCTCCAAGAACGCCACCTGACGCGCCAATTTTTCCGGCAACATCATATCGTCCTGATCGAGCACGCCGACGTAGCGGCCGCGCGTTTCGGCGAACGCGGCGTTGGTTCCCGCCGCAATCCCGAGGTTTTTTTCCCGGCGGATGAAACGAACGCGCTCATCGCGTAAATCCATTTCTAACGCCTGAAATGAGCCATCCGTCGACCCATTGTCCAAAATCACCATTTCCCAATCCTTCCACGTCTGCGCCACGACGCTGCGCGCGGCCGACGCGAGAAAGCGACCGCCATTGAAGACAGTCATCACGATCGATACAGCGGGAACAGAGCGATCCATCGAAACGATTTCTGGGTTTCATCGCGCGAGGTTCGTTCCCCGCAGGCGGGAGATCCCGCAGCGAACGACCATGGCGAATTTGTAGGGGAAAAGAGGATACATGACTCAGGAAGTCACGAATAAGCAGGGAATAAAGCCATTTTTGCGCGATCGCGCGTTGACGGCGAGACGCGAAAGGGAACACTCCATCGCTTATCCCCAGCAGCATTCGCGACCTCTTTCGCGGGTGGCATTTTTCAGCCTGACGGCTCTCCAGCGTGCGCGGGGCAATGACGTCTTTTTCCAGTCAAGAGTCGTTAGTTGATTCAATGTAATTCGCTTCATCTCAACACCGGCGGCGGAACGGTCTTTGGAACTGTTGCTCCCGTTTCGCGCGCCTCCCAGCAGCCTTGGGCAACGGTTCCAACACACATCATGCAGCATCCAGCCGGTCAGACTTGGTCATCGCGTCTGTTGGCTTCGGCGCCGCGCACGGGAGAAAAAATGCGCGGTAGCTTCTTGAAAATTCTATTGGCCGCGGCGGTCGTTTGCGTCGCCGGTGCGAGCGCCGCTTCGGCCCGCGAGAAACCGGATTTCTACGTTTGGGGCGACGGTCATTTCGGCCAGTTTGGCAATGGCACGAACGAGACCAGTAATCTGCCGATTGCGGTGAACCTCCCGAAGAAGGTCAGAGCCGTATCCGCGGGCGCCGCCCATATGCTCGTGCTACTCGAGGACGGCACTGTCTGGGCGGCAGGCGCGAATTTTTATTATCAATTGGGCGATGGCACGACCACGCCGCGCAACACCTTCGCCCCGGTCCCGGGCCTGCGCCACGTCAAGGCGATCGCCGCGGGAGGTGAGTCGAATCTGGCCCTCCTCGACAACGGCACGCTGATGGCGTGGGGCTCGAATCAATACGGCGAAATCGGCGACGGCACATACGACCTCGCCCCGACGCCGAAGGTCGTTCCCGGCATCGGCGGTCCGGGCCGGCGGCAATCGAAAGACATCGTGTCCATCGCGAAGAGCGGTGAACACTGCCTTGCGCTGCTCCGGGACGGCACGGTCATGCAATGGGGCTACATGATCGTCGATCTCGGCTTCTTCAACACGCTCATCGGCAGTCTCACGCCGCAGGAGATTCCCAATCTAAACCATGTGGCGCTGATCGCGACCGGCACACAGTCGAACTACGTCGTGCTGGAAAACGGGAATGTGCTGGCCTGGGGCGATAACTATTATGGCCAGCTCGGCGACGGCACGACTGAGTTTCGCGATTTTCCGCTGCGCGTGGGCAATCTCCGCGACATCGTGGCGATCAGCGGAGGAGTGGGGCACGCCCTCGCGGTGCGCGCCGATGGCCGGGTCTACGCCTGGGGCTTGAACGACAGCGGCCAGTTGGGCGACGGCACCACGGACAGTCAGCTTTTGCCGCAGGTCGTGAGGAATATTCCTGACGCCGATGGAGTCGCCGCAGGTTATTATCACTCGATGGTACTGCTCTCGAACGGCATGGCGATGAGTTGGGGCGAAAACTTCGACGGCCAACTCGGCGACGGTAGCGACCAAACGGGCCGCCTCACCCCCGTGCCGGTCTTCGGCCTGAAAAAGCTGAAAGTCCTCAGCACCGGCGGCTGGCAGTGCGTGGCTCAGTAGAGACGTTAGGCGCGGACGGTGCGGATTTTTTTTAGCCCACGAATCACACGAAACACACGAACTGACCAAACCAATTTTCCCACGGAATACACGGAAGGGCACGGAAGAATTCAAACCACTCAACGTCGGATTCTGAGTTCGGTTCCGTGTCTTCCGTGTGTTCCGTGGGAAAATTTCAGGTGATCATTTCGTGTGTTTCGTGTGATTCGTGGGCAAATCCTTCAGGCCAAAAAACCAGCTGCACTGCCAGGCGCAGAATCGCAGCACGGCGAGCAGCGTGCCGGCTACTGCGCCGTAGCGGAGGCGCAGGTAGGCGGACATCGTGGCCAGACGGAAGGGCGAGCGCTTCGAGACGAATGTTTCGCTCCAGTGCGGGCCTGCTTTCTCGGCTGCGTATTGGCCAGGTGTGCTTGGTCTCTCGTGATAGTTGACAAGGGTCACCGTCGCGTCGCGCAGCAGATGCACGCGGCACCCCGAGCGGCGCGCGGCGAGCATGTACGAGGTGTCTCCGCAATAATGCGGAAAACGCTTCGCATCCGGCGGGCCCACGCGCTCCCAAACCTCTCGCGTGATCCACACGCAAAATCCGCTCACTCCGTCGACTTCGCGGACCGGCTGGTTTATCGCGCCGATCGCGGTGCGGCCGACGAATGCGCCGGCCGCGATCGGTTTTCCGGTGGCTTCATCGAGAAAACTGGGCGCGACGATAGTCCGCGGATTTTCCTGCGCATGGGCCTCGAGCCGGTCCAGTGTATCCGTTTTTATGTGACAGTCGTCGTTCAGCCAGCACACGGCGTCGGCGCCGCGCGCGAAGGCGTGGGTCATGCCGGCGGCGATGGCTCCGGTCCACCAGAGATCGCCGGAACCGCGCAAAATTTCAGCGCGCGGAAACGTTGTCCGCAGGGCCTCCGCCGTGCCGTCCGTCGAACCATCGTCCACGATCAGCACACGGTGTTTCTCGAATACGCCGAGCGTATCCAGATGTTGGACACACGCCAGGGTCAGGGCGCGGCGATTGTGGACCGGAATGACGAGCCAGGATTTCAACGCGTCTTCTTCTTACGCATAACCCGCAGGCGGCGCCAGAGGTGAGTGACGGCGATGGAATGCAATTGCCAGAACGCGAAATCGCGCGCGTCGGACCAGAAGAACGTCGCGCCGAGATTTGCGAACAGCAGCGAGGTGGCGGTGGCCGCCGCAGCGCCGGCTGCGCCCCACTTCGGAATCAGCGCGAAGGCGAGCGCCAGGTTCAAGATCGCGCCGGCGACGTTGGCGACGAGCAGACGCTGGGTGCGCAGGCTGCCGATCCAATATTCGTGACGGACGAGGCCCAATCCGAAGGGCAGCAGCCCGAAAACGATCCAGCGAATCGCCGCCTCCGTGTGCCGGAACTCATGGCCAAACAGAAAACGCACGAGCAGCGGCGCGGCGAGTGCGAGAGGGATGGCCATCCCCCAGGCCATCGTAGAAACGCTGCCCAGAATGTGGCGAAGCGTGCGGCGCGCCGCGTATTTCCCGGAGTCGCGGCTGGCGGCGATTTCGGCGATGCGCGTCGTGACGAAGGCGGTGAGGACGAATGTCCCGAGCTCGAACACGCGACTCGCGGCGGCGAAACGTCCCGCTTCGTTCAGATCGCTCAGACGAACGATCAACACCTGATTCATCTGACCGAAACCGACGGCGAACAGATTCGCCACGAGCAACGGCCAACACGCGCGCAGCCAGGATTTCGCTCTGCGCGTGTCCCAGTGAAAAGACTCGGTTTCCGGCGAGAGCCGTCCATGCGAGAAGAAGAGAAACAGGCCCGAGATCGGACCCTCGAGCACGATGGCCACGGCGAACCACACCACGGCGCTGCCTGTCATGATAAACAGCGCCCGCAAAGCCGCTGAAATGGCGAACGCGACATTTTGCGCGATGGTCGAAACGCGAAGTTGAAGCTGAGCTTGAAACCAAAAATCGAGGCTGAGCGGCACGTGCGTGATCAACATCAGGCCGGTGATGAGCCACACTTCGCGAAGTTCGCCAGCCCATCCCGCCGTGAGAAAAAAGAGAACGAGATAACTCAGCACGCCGGCGGCGACACGGAGCGCCATGCACGTGCCGAGAATCATCGATGCATTGGCCGGATCGCGCACGAGTTCCTGGCGCACGACGCTGTCGAGTCCGAGCCCGCCGAGGGCGAGCAGCATCGTCACGATCGCGATGGCGGAATTAAGAATGCCGTAGTCGGCGGGTCCGAGGTAGCGCGCCATCCACACGCCGATGACCAGGCTGATGCCGCCGCGGATGATGCGACCGCCCACGAGCCAGAAAAAATTTTGCCAGGCGCGCGTGGCCGGCCGGGCTGCGGGCGAAGGTGCGATCATGGCAGGGGTGAGAGGCAGAAGTGACACGGTCGGAGCGCGAAGTACAAACGAGATCGCCGCGGCAACGCCATCTCAGGCCGTTCTCTTACGGAAGAGTAAGCTGCTTTTCATCTGGTTTTTACGCAGGCGTGGCTGCGTTTCGAGACGTTGGAAGTTAGCAGTTGGAAGTTGGTCTCGCCTCACTTTGGTTTGGGTCAGAGCCCTTCGTGCAACGCCGCTCCCGAATGACCACCCTTGCGCTTTCCATGCTCTGCGAAAATCCGCTGCGGCGCACGGGGCTGAGCACGCTCTTCGAAGAATTTGTCGGCCATGCCCTGCGCCAGTTTCCGGAAGTTCGCTGGCTGATCTTCGCGGGACCCAATCAATCTTTCGCGCACGAAACGCATCCGAGCGTCACGATGGTTCGCGCTTACCCGGCCAACGATCGCCGTCGCGCGCGGCTTTTTGCGGATCATTTCCGCGTCGGACCGCACGCGAAGAAACTCGGCGCCGCGGCGCTGCTCACGGTTGGCTTCGTGCCGCGGCGCGCGCCGCTGCCGGTCGTCATGCATCTTTTCTCGCTGCATTTTCTTGGTGGGGGAGGAGGCCTGCGCGGCATTTATCGACGGCGCGCGATTCATCAGGGTCTGCGGCGGGCGGCGCTCGTCATCGTGAACTCCCGGTGGTCGGCGGATCAGTTGTATCAGAATGGGCACTACACCGGACCGCGCGACCGTTTGCTGATCAGCCCGGAAGGTTTGCAGCACGATCGGTTCTTTCCGCCGACCTCGAGGGCTGCGTCCGCGAACGATGCGACTGGCGCGAACGCGAAGACAGACGTGGACGCCGTGGACGCAGAGGCGCGCGCGGCGCTCGGTTTGCCGGAGCGGTATCTTCTTTGGTCCTCGAATTTTTATCCGTACAAGCGCGCCGGCCTGGCGCTGGCGGCGTATGCGGCGATCGCCCCGGAGCTGCGCCGGGAGTTTCCTTTGGTCCTGGTGGGCGGCGATTGGGAAGGCGGACTCGAGGAGGCCCGCCGCGAGGCCGAACGGCTGGGGCTTGGGGAGAGCGCAAAATTCCTGGGGTGGATCGAAGATCGGTGGTTGCCGGCCTGCTATCGCGGTGCGACGGCGCATCTATTATCCACCTCGGAGGAAACCTTCGGCCGCAGCGTGCTCGAGGCGATCGGTTGTGGCTGCGCGTGCGTGCTGCAGGACCTGCCCGTTCTTCGCGAAGTCGCGGGCGCGGCGGCGAAGTATGTGGATTTTTCGGACGCGAATGCGGCGGCGCGGGCCATCGAAGAGGTTTGCCGCGATGAAGCGCAGCGCGCCCGCATGCGAGAAGCGGGGCTGGCGTGGGCACAGCACTTCAGTTTCGAGCGTTTGGCGCGCGAGCGCGTTGAGGCAATTCTGGCGCGAGCCGTGCGATGAGTGGGATGGGGCACAACAACGCAAATTTCCGGCGTGGCGCAGGAGTGGCGTTAGGGGCGGCGCTGTTGGTCTCGGGCGGCGCGCTGTATTTGGTTTTTCAATACTTTGGGAATGCGGCGCTGGGCTACATTCATTCCAAGTCCTTGTTTCATTGGTGGGGTGCGCAATGGCTCGATCCCGCCGCGGAAACGCAGCACGGGATCCTCGTCGTGCTGGCGGCGCTATGGTTGTTTTGGCGAAATCTGCGGCAGGCGAGCGCCGGCGCTGAAGAATCAGGAATGCGAAGTGATGAAAGCACGCACGCCCGGCCTCAAGGGCACGCCGAACCTCAGGGGCATGTCCAGCCTCGGTGGGTAGGGCGTACCGAGCCGAAGGCGACATTAGACACCGTCACAGGCGAGCCGCAATCGCGCGGCCTAACTTCCGAGGTGAGCCACGCCCAAAGCGGCTCGCCAGGGACGGCTCGCCCTACCTCGGAGGCCGGCAGCCATTCGGGCCGGAAATTAATTCCGGGCCTTGCGATCGTGGCGCTCGGGCTCGCGTTGCATGTGCTGGCGTTTGGCATGCAGCAGACGCGGTTGTCGATCGTCGCGCTGTTGCTCTGCGTTGACGGCCTGCTCCGGCTTTTTTGCGGACCGCATTGGGAACGCGCGGCGCGTTTCCCGCTTTTCTTCGTGCTGCTCGCGATTCCTTTCAGCTTTCTCCAGCCGCTCGGGTTTTATTTGCGGCTCGGGGTGAGTCAGACGGCCGAGTGGGTCGTGCATGCGATGCATCTGCCGATCATTCGAAGCGGTACGCAGCTTTTTTCGCCCGAAGGGAAATACCAGTACGATGTGGCGGCGGCGTGTTCGGGTATTCGGTCGTTGGTCGCGTTCGTGGCGTTGTCGTGGATTATTGGATACGTGCGTTTGCGCGGTTTTTGGCGGCGCGTCGCGCTGGTTGCGCTGGTCGTGCCGAGTGCACTGCTGGGAAATTTATTGCGCATCCTCGCCATCGTTTTTGCTGCGCAGATCGGCCGGCAGTCCGCCGGAGAGCGAATTCACGCGTGGTCGGGCTGGGCGGTTTACTTGATCGTTTTCGGACTGCTGCTTGCGTGTGCCCGTTGGCTGAAACCCAAGGAAAATAGCGCGACGGAAAAATTCCCTCGCGAGCGTGGCGCCCGCGTCCCGTCCGAAATAGCTGTATTTGCCAAACGCGGCAGCGACATCGCTGCCCCTCCGCGTTTGGAAAACGCGGCCACTTCGGACGGAGTGTATGCGGGAGGGCTGGACTCCCGGTCCCGTGCATTTTCTCTGCGGCGATTGGCCGTCGCGACGCTCGGCATCTGCGCGCTCGCGACGTGCGGCGCGCTGGCGTGCCGCGCGCTCGACCAGCGGCTGCCGGATCCGCGCGCGGGGGTGCGTTTGGCGGCGAACGGCGTCGATCCGATCGAACTCCCCGCGTTTCTCGGCACGAAATGGATTGGCCAGGGCGCTGAAGTCACGCCGATCGAACGCTCGGTCCTGCCGCCAGACACCGGGTATTCACGAAAGAACTACGTGGCGACGCGCGATGGGTCGCAGGTCTTTGTTTCGGTGGTGTTGAGTGGACGCGATCGCACGTCGATTCACCGGCCGGAATTGTGCCTCGTTGGACAGGGCTGGCGGACGGTGAGCGAAACGCGAGGAACGCTGCCCTCGCAACCGGCCGGCGCATCGAATGGTGCGACGCCGGCCGCGCTGCCCGTGACGCTGCTCCATATTGAAAAGGATCTGCCGCGGGCCGATGGCGGCTCGGCGCGCGTGCGGTCGCTGCTCGCGTACTGCTTTGTCGGACCCGATCGCGTGGTCGCCTCGCACGCCGAAATGGTTTGGCAGAGCAGCCTGGCCCGGCTGCGCCGTCTGCGGGGAGACCGCTGGGCGTATATTGTCGTGCAAACGCGGGCCGAGGACGGAGAAAGCGCGGCGAAAGCGAGGATGGAAGAGGTGTTTCCCGCGGTCTGGCGGGAGCTCAAGGCCGGGGCGGAAGAGGGAGATTTTTCGGCGAGTCCTTGAGAAAGATTGAAACTTGTTCACGGCTTCCTACTTTGCCCGCTCTTGAGATCAGCCTGCGCAGCCGACTTTGCGTTTCTGATTGCTGCAAGCGACCCTGGCGTATGGTCGCTGGCTGCGTCATTGGCCGTGGGGTTGTTGCTCGGTTTTTCGGTGGTTTGGCTGCTCACGCGGTATGCGCGCAAGAATGCTGAACTGCAGGCCCAACAACTGATCGAGGTCGCGCGCCGCGAAGCTGCGGTGGCCGCTCAGGAGATTCGGCAAAAGGCGGAAGAGGAGATTCAAACGCACCGCGCGGAGATCAATCGCGAGTTCGACCGGCGCGAAATCGAAACCGATATCAAGCTGCGCGAAATTCGCGCGCATGAAGAGTCGCTCGCCCTGCTCGATTATCAGTTGGAGCAAAAGCAGGAGCGTCTTTCGCGCGAAAACGCCGCGATCAAACAAGCGCGCGACGCGATCCGCGCGTTGTCGAAGAGCCTGCGCAAACGCCTCGAGGGCGTGTCGCAGATGGACGCGGAGGAAATCAAAAAAACCCTGCGCGAGGAAGTGCTCCTCGAGTGCAACGACGAGTTGCGCGCCCTGAAAAAAGAAACGCTCGAGAAGTCCGAGCAGGAGCTGCAGAGCGAGGCGAAGCGCATCCTCATCACGGCGATGCAGCGACTCGCGTCGAAGCCGAACAACGACATCACGGCGACGATTGTGCACCTCCCCAGCGAGGAGATGAAGGGCCGCATCATCGGTCGCGAGGGGCGCAACATCAAAGCGTTCGAAGCATCGACGGGCGTGACGCTGTTGATCGATGAGACTCCGCAAATGGTGCTGATTTCATCCTTCGATCCGGTTCGCCGCGAGATCGCCCGGGTGGCGCTCGAAGGTTTGGTCAAGGATGGGCGCATTCATCCGGCGAGCATCGAGGAATTCGTCAACCGCGCTCGCGAGGAGGTGGAGTTGAACGTCGTGCAAGCCGGCGAAGAGGCCGTGCAGCGGCTCGCGGTAAATGGGCTTCATCCCGAAATCATCAAGCTGCTCGGCCGCCTCAAATATCGTTTTTCGTACACGCAGAACGTGCTCGATCACTCCGTCGAGGTCGGCTCGCTCTGTTCGATGTTGGCGAGCGAGATCGGGCTCGATCCGAATGTGGCAAAACGCGCCGGCCTGCTTCACGACATCGGCAAGGCGGTCGACGCGGATTATGAAGGCAGTCACGCGCTGATCGGCGCGGATTTCATCAAGCGCCATGGCGAGACGCCGATCGTGGTGAATGCGGTGGCCGCGCATCACGAGGAAGTTCGGCCGGAAACAGTTTACGCCGGGTTGGTGATTTTGGCCGACACGGTTTCGGCGGTGCGGCCGGGCGCGCGTGCGGAATCGATGACGAGTTATATTCAGCGGCTCGATCGCTTGGAGAAACTGGCCGTTTCGCTGGAGGGCGTGCAGCAAGCCTATGCGATTCAGGCTGGCCGCGAAATCCGTGTCGTGGTCTCGCCGCAGCAAGTCACCGACGAAAAAGCCCGCGAGCTGGCGAAAACGTTGCGCCGCCGCATCGAAGAAGAACTTCAGTACCCGAGCACGATCAAGATCACCGTGATCCGCGAAAGCCGTTTTACGGAAACAGCGACGTGATTTTTTGGCCGCGAAGAGGCGCAAAAAAACGCAAAAAGGGGATTTTGGTTGGCTGAAGATACTCAAACATCCTCTGCCCAGCCGCGGATGTATTGGTTTGGAGCTCCAAACCAATACCTCGATCCGCTGAACGGATTCGGATGTTTGAATTCCTCGGCTTACCCAGAATCCTCTTTGCGCTTCTTGAGCCTCTTTGCGGCTAAAAAATTCCGAGGCTTGAAGCCACGGCAGCGAAGGCTACAGCGTGACGGATTAAATATGGTGGACCCAAAAATTCTCGAGACCTTCACGAATCCTGCGCCGCATCGCGATTACCTGATCGAGCATACGCATCATGAATTTACTTCGGTTTGCCCGATGACGGGGCATCCGGATTTCGCCGACATTACAGTGCGCTATGTGCCGGACAAAGTGTGCGTGGAGCTGAAGTCGTTGAAGCTGTTTTTCCACGCGTTCCGCAACGAGGGCATCTTCTTCGAGGCGGCCACCAACAAGATTTGCGACGATCTCGGAGCCGCGCTCAAGCCGCGCAGCCTGACCATTGTGGCGAACTGGAAAGCTCGCGGCGGATTCAGTTCGGTGATCACCGCGGAGTGGTCTGGCAAAAAGAAGCGGTAGGGCGGGGCAACTCGCGAGCGACTCGCGGCGGGAATCCGCTGAGCTTGCCCGCGCGTCGCTCGCTCGTAGGTTCAACCTCATGAAATTTCGGGCGCTTTTCGGTGGGTTGCTGCTCGCTATCGCATCGGCGGCTTTTGCGGCCGACGAACTTCCAATCACGTTCAACGCCGTGCTCTCGATGGGCAAAGAGAAGCGTTTCGGCGTCGCTAGCGACGGCGGCGCGCGCAGCGCGTGGCTGCAGATCGGACAGCAATTCGAGGGCTACACGTTGCAGAGTTTTGAGGACACGACGCAGACCTTGATCCTCGCGCGCGACGGACAGACTTTCCGCCTGCCCATCGCCGGCGGCAGTGTCCAAACTCTGAATACAAAAGCGACGATCGCCGACGCGAACGAAGTGATGACGAAACTTCGCTTCGAGCAGATGATGGGGAAACTCATCGACCAGCAAAAGAAGGCGATGAATGCGGCGGCGAAACAAATGCTCGGACCTCTCGGCGCCGACATCCCGCAAAAAGACGCGGAAGAACTGCAGGCGAAGTTGACCGAAGCGCTTTGGTCCGAGCTCAAGCCCGAGGACCTCAAGCAGGACATGACGAAAATGTACGCCGAGCTCTTCACGAAAGACGAACTGCGGAGCATGAGCGATTTTTACGGGACCGCCGCCGGTCAGGCGCTGATCGACAAGGAGCCCGAGATGCAGCAGCGGATGATGAACATCATCATGCCGCGCATGATGGCCGCTGTTCCGCGGATTCAGCAGATCC
Source organism: Opitutaceae bacterium (assembly GCA_035765635.1). Taxonomy (GTDB): domain Bacteria; phylum Verrucomicrobiota; class Verrucomicrobiia; order Opitutales; family Opitutaceae; genus EW11. The sequence continues at coordinate 38,032 of DASTWZ010000003.1, read as the reverse complement.
AGCAGGAGTTCATGCAGAGCCACCAAAAGCCCGCCGCGAAAAAGTAGAGCGACGTTTTTATTTTTGGCCGCAAAGAGGTACAAGACGGACGCAAAGAGAATTTTTGGCGGCTGAGGTACTCAAACAGCCATTTCCTCCAAGCGGATCGAGATATTGGTTTGGAGCTACAAACCAAAATACAATCCGAGGCCGAGAAAGGGATGTCTGAGAAACGTAGCGGGCCTCGAATCCTCTTTGCTCTTCTTGTGCCTCCTTGCGGCTAAAAAAATCAGCTGCCGAGCACGCGGATCACCTCGGCGTGGAGAGCTGGCGTGGCGGCGACGATGGAGTCGGCGTTCACGGGGTCCTGGCCGCGCCAATCGGTGATGACACCGCCGGCTCCGCGGACGATCGGGACGAGGGCGGCGATGTCCCACGGATTCATGATCGGATCGATCATGATGTCGGCCCAGCCGCTTGCGAGCAGCAGGTAGCCATAGCAATCGCCCCAGGTGCGATAAAGTTTCACGGCACGGGTTAGGCGATCACTGGCCGCCGCGTTTTGGTATTTTCCGAGGTTCAACGTGTCGCTGGTGAGCAGCGTCGCATCGGCGAGCTTTGTCGTGCTTTCGCGGATACGCACGCGCTGGCCATTGAGTTCGGTCGTGCGGCCGTCGCCGATCATCAACTGGCGCAAGATCGGTTGATGAATCGCGCCGAGGATCGGTTGGCCCCGGTGCATCAGGGCGATCAGCGTGCCGAAAAGCGGACAGGCCGACATGAAAGATTTCGTGCCGTCGATCGGATCCAGCACCCAGACAAACTCCGCATCGGCGCGATGGTTGCCATGTTCTTCGCCGATCACGCCATGTTCGGGAAACCGCTGCGCGATGAGCTTGCGCAACAACTCCTCGGCGCCGCGATCGGCCACGGTGACGGGGCTGGCATCGGCTTTCGTCTCCACGGCCAGATCGTGATTCGCGAAATACGGGCGGATGAAATCACCGCTCTTTTCGGCCAGTTCGACGATGAAGTTGCGGTACGGCTGAAGATCCATGGTGCGAGGGAAAAGGGGGGAACAGTTGCGCGAAACTATGGCCGGGGAGACCGGTGGAAGGCGAGCGATGGTTTGGGCGAGTTTACGGTGGAATTCGTTCGATAACTTTGGCCGAGTCGTTTCGAACTTTTCCCATGCGCTGGTCCGACACGACCATTCATCTCATCGACTTCGAGGGCAACCTCACGTCGGGGATTCTCGAATACGGCGTCGTCACACTGCGCGACGGGCGTATCAGCGGCACTGATACACGGCTCTGCGGCGCGATCGGACGTCTCCGAAGTTCGGATACAGCGCTGCACGGGATCGCCGAGGCGGACGTGCGGCGCTGCGCGCCGTTCGCGGAGGATTTCGAAAAATTCGCGCTGCTGCGCGAGTCCGGTCCGCTCGGCGCCCACTATGCGCATGCGGAGAACAGCTTGATCAAATCCGTTTGGCCCTATCCGCGACTATCGCGGGATTTTTCGCGGCCGCAGAGTGCCGCGCAGGGCGCGACCACATTGGATTGGGGCCCGTGGATCGATACGGGGCGGCTTTATGCGCAGTTTTTTCCGGCATTGAATTCGGGACGGTTGGAGGAGCTGGTTTCTGTTTTCCAACTCGAAGCGGAGCTGGTCGACCTGGCGGTGAAACATTGTCCCGCCAACCGGCGCAATTATCACGCGGCGCTCTTCGATGCGCTGGCCGCGGCGTTGTTGCTGCTCAACCTGGGTCGCCGGCCGGAGTTCGCCGAGATGACGTTGCCGTGGCTCTTGCAGATGAGCACGGTGAATCCGCAAAAACGCGCCTCGTTGCAGCAGGATGAGCTTTTCTAAAATCATGCCGCCCGCACCGGGCTACAATCTTCTCGGAGTCACGGTGCATGCGACGAACTACGCCGCTGCGGTGGAGACGATCGTCGAGGCGGCGAAAGCCAAGCGCGCCTTCAGCTGCTCTGCGCTCGCAGTGCACGGCGTGATGACCGCGGCGATGCATCCGCCGCACAGCGCGCGCCTGAACACCTTCGATTTGATCACGCCGGATGGCCAACCCGTGCGCTGGGCTCTCAACTGGCTGCATGGCGCGCGACTCGCGGATCGCGTCTATGGACCGTTTCTCACGCACCAACTCTGTTACCGCGCGGCCTCGGAGGGGCTGCGGTTGTTTTTCTACGGCAGTGACGAAGCGACGCTGGCGAGTCTGGCGCGCGAACTTCGCAAAGAGATGCCGAACCTCCAAATCGTCGGCTTGCGGCCATCGCGTTTTCGCCGCGCGACGGAGCAGGAATGGCTGGAGGACGCCGAAGCGATTCGCCGCGCTCAGCCGGATATCGTGTTCTGCGGACTTGGCTGTCCGCGCCAGGAAATCTGGGTGTATGAGATGCGTGAATACATCAGGGCGCCGCTGATCGCCGTCGGCGCGGCGTTTCCGTTTCTCGCGCGGCGGCTGGCGATGGCGCCGCGCGTGATGCAGCGACTCGGCTTCGAGTGGCTCTTCCGACTTTGCCGCGAGCCGCTCCGTTTGTGGCGCCGCTATCTGCTGTTGAATCCGCTTTTTGTATTCGGAGTTTTAATACAAAAATTCGGAAAACGTTACGGCAAGAAGGACGAGAAGAATGTCATCGTGCCCGCCGAACGTTGGAGCTGATCGGAGTTGGAGCAGTGACCGATTTTGCCCACGAATCACACGAAGGACACGAAATCAGAATACCATTTTCCCACGGAAGACGCGGACGGCACGGAAAGGATGGGTTTTTATTCCGTGTTTTCCGTGTATTCCGTGGGAAGAATCAGAAAATGGATTTCGTATCCTTTGTGTGATTCGTGGGTCACCTAAGCGAAGCGCTCCAAGAGCGAACTCAGCGGTTGCTCCGCGAGTGAGGTGAGGCGCACGTGGGCATGGGCGAAGGCGAAAGATTTTGTCGAAGGGTTGGGCACGACCACGTTCCAGATGCCGGCGCGCGTCGCCGCCAGGCTGCCCGGCTCGGAATCTTCGAACGCAATCGCCTCGCGGCCGGCGATGCCAAACGCATCGAGCACGGCCTGGTAGACATCGGGTTCCGGTTTTCCGCGCGGGACGTCTTCGCGGCAGCGGGTCAGCTCGAAATATTTTCTCAGTCCCAACCTCTCCAAATGCGGATCGACCCAGCCGTGGTCCGAGTTCGATGCCACCGCCAGTCGCAGGCCGCGGCGCGTGGCTTCTTCCAAATAATCAAAAACTCCAGGCAGGATCTTTTGCGCCGCCAGCATCGCGCGCGAACGCTCCCGATGTTTGCGATGGAGCTCTGCCCGATCGTATGAAGGATCGAAACGAAGCCACGGATCGTAAGCCATATCGATGTGGCCCACGATCTTCGCTGCTTCGGCCTCGATATATTCCACACCGGCCTCGCGATGCATCGCCGCCCAAGCCTCGAGCACAGGGGTTTCTGTATCCAATATGAGTCCGTCAAAATCGAAGATGAGCGCGCGAATCATGCGTCCAACAAACTTGCAAGGATCCCGCCCAGTGGAAAAGAAATCTCAGCGCACCGATTCACTTCCGATTTTTCCGAAGGAACACACCTGCTTCACGGAAGCGCTGGCCCCTTTTCCCCGTTCTCCTTTCTACCATGATCTCTCACCCTCGCCGGGCCACCTTCGCGATCTTCCTCTGCACCGCCATGACCTCATTGCTTCACGCCAAACCCGACACGCGTAATCGCGCGGAAATTTCCTCCGAGTATAAGTGGGATTTCGCGCCGATCTTTTCCGACTGGGGCGCGTGGGAGGCTGGCATGAAAGAGATGCAGTTGAAAATGGACCAGTACGCCGCCCTGAAAGGTTCGCTCGCGAAAGGTCCGGACGCGGTACTGCACGCCTACAAGCTCTACGACGAAATCGGCCAGCTGCAGTATCGAGTTTATCGATACCCTCAGCTGCAGCGCGACGTCGACCTGCGCAACAACGACATCAGCGGAAAACTCCAGCAGGTGCAGACGGTGTTCGCGCGCTTCGGGACAGCCACGGCATGGTTCAATCCCGAGCTGCTCACGATTCCCCAGGCGACGATGGAGAAGTGGCTCGCGCAAACGCCCGCGCTCGGGCCGTACCGCTTTACCATCCTCGACGCGTATCGCCAGCAGAAGCACGTGCTCGATGAGAAAGGCGAGAAGCTGCTCTCGTACGCGGCACCCTCCAACCGCACGGCCAACTCGGCCTTTCAGGAACTGAGCACAAGCGACATCAAATTCCCGAAGGTCACGCTGTCCGACGGAAAAGAAATCACGCTCACGCCGGGCAATTACCAGCAGGTTCTGCTGACGAACTATAATCAGGCGGACCGGGCCAAGGCCTTCGAAACCTACCACAAGACCTACGAGGCCAACATCAACACCTACGCGGCGCTCTATAATGGCGTGCTGCAGCGCGATTGGTTCATCGCCCAGGCACGCAACTATCCAACGACCCTCGATGCCGCGCTCGACGGAAACAACATCCCGCCCGCCGTCCTCGAGAATTTGGTAAAGACGACCCGCGCCGGCACCGCTCCGCTCCAGCGTTATCTGCGGCTGCGCAAGAAGCTGCTCGGGCTGGAAACGTACCATCCGTACGACAATGCGATTCCCATCTACAAGGTGACCGCGACGTATCCTTACGAGGAGGCGAAGAAGATCGTCATCGCCTCGGTCGCGCCGCTCGGCGCCGATTATGTCGCGCGCTATGAAAAATTCGTCTCGGGCGGGCGCGTGGATGTCTATGAAAACGAGGGCAAACGCTCTGGCGCCTACAACGCCGGCGTGTACGGCGTCGGTCCGTATTTACTTCTCAACTACAACGACACGATCGACGCGGTCTTCACGTTTGCTCACGAGGCCGGCCATGCCATGCACACCGTGCTCTCGTATGAAACTCAGCCTTTCTCCACGGCCGACTACACGATCTTTGTCGCCGAAGTGGCCTCGACCACGAACGAGCGTTTTCTCCTGCAGAAATTGCTCGCCGAAGTGAAGGATCCCAAGGAGCGCTTCGTTCTGCTGCAGCATGCGGTCGATGCGATTCTCGGCACGTTCTACACGCAGGTGATGTTCGCCGATTTCGAATTGCAGGCCCACCGCCGCGTGGAAAAAGGCGAGCCGATCACGCCCGAGGCGCTTCACACGATCTATCGACAGCTGCTGCAGGATTACTACGGCGATGCGGCCACGATCGATGACCTGTACAAGATCACCTGGGCGCGCATTCCGCATTTCTTCAATTCGCCGTATTATGTTTATCAATACGCGACGTGTTTCGCGTCCTCGGCGAAGTTGTTCAAGACCATGACCACGGGCGACGAAGCCAGCCGCAAAGCCGCGAGCGAGCGTTACCTCACGCTGCTGAAGAGCGGCGGCAATGACTACCCGATGGAACAGCTCAAGAAGGCCGGCGTGGATCTGACGCAGCCCGAGGCCGTGAACGCAGTCATCGCCGATATGAACGACCTCGTCGCGCAACTGGAGGCCGAGGCGGCGAAGATCTGAGGAACGATTGGCAAATCCTCAGAGCCATTTCCGCCGCCGCATGAACAGATAGGTCGCGTACGTCAGCGCGATGGTCAGTGCGGTGGCGAGCGCGTAGCCATAAGGCGCTTTCAGCTCGTGCATGCGCGAGAAGTTCATGCCGAACCAGCTGCCGACGATGAGCGCGGGAAAGGTGAGTGCGGTGAGGCCCGTCAGCACGCGGATACCTTGGTTCGCCTCGTGCGTGGTTTTATTGAGGTAGATGCGAAACGACAGGATCAGCTGCTCCGCCCAAACCGCAGCTTGATGATCCACACGCTCGAGTTCCTCGGCCAGATCGCGCAGATACGGCACGAGGATGCTGCGAATCAGCGTTTGTTTCCCTGACGAAAGGTCCGCGATGATTTCGCGCTCGGGCTCAATCACGCGTCGAATTTGCGAAATTTGTTTCCTCAGCGAGACGATCTTCGGAAAGAGCTGATCCGCGGAAATCGAACCGAGCACGCCTTCCTCGATGCGATCCACTTTCTGGTGCAGCTTGTCCATCACCGGGCGATAGGACTCGACCATTTTATCGAGCAAGGTGTGCGCGAAACGATCGGGCCCGCGCACCTGCAGCGATGGCGCTTTCAGATAACGCTCGATGGTCGCATCGAGCACGGCCAGCGGGTCGCGGTGATAGGTCACGAGATAGTTTTTCCCGAGAAACAAATCCAGTTCCACGACGTGAAAGTCGCGCTTCTCGTCCGCCACGAGCGCGTGCATCACGAGGTACAGGTATTCGTCGTAAGGCTCCAGTTTTGGCGACGGAGAATCGCTCACGCAGTCCTCGATCGCGAGCGGGTGAAACGCGAAGAGTTCCTGCAGGACAATGCGCACTTCATCTTCACTGGGCGCGGCGAGGTCGATCCACACCATCGTGTTGGTCTCGGCGCGAATCGCGGCGAGTGACTCAACAGGGACGTTATGGCCGGCTTGTTTTTGATCGCGATAGACGAGAGATGAAATCATGGCCGCAGGTTTCGCTCAGATCCATTTGCGGCGTTTGCACCAACGCCACATGACATAAGTCAGCGCCGCGGTCGCGACCGCGGCCGTGGGATAGCCATAGGCCGATCGCAATTCGGGCATGTGTTCGAAGTTCATCCCGTACCACGTCGCGATGAGCGTGGCGGGCAACGTCAGCGCGGTCAGCGCGGTGAGCGCCTTGATTCCTTCGTTGGCCTCGAAATCGGATTTGCTCAGGTAGAGATCGAACGAGATGAGGAGCTGGTCCGCGAAAGCGGCCGCGGCTTCGTCGACGTGAATCAAATTGTCCCGCAAATCGCGGTAGTAGGGCAGCATCATCGCGCGGATGAATTTGCTGTCGCCGTGAGCGAGGCGGTTGACCAACTCGCGCTGAGGGCGAATCACCTGGCGCAAGCGCGCGACCTCGCCCTTCACCTCGAGCAAACGCGGGATCAAGTCTTTGCCGGCGCTTTGGGCGAGGACCGTTTCCTCTATCTTGTCGAGCTCCGCGCGCAACTCATCGACCAGCGGTTTGTAGTTGTCGACGAGAAGATCGAGAATGATGTGCGCCAGGCGATCCGGCCCTCGCGCCACGATGCCCGTGGCTTTGACGCAGCGATCGACGGCGGACTGCACCGACTTGAGAGGCGTCTGGTGAAACGTGACGAGATAGTCCTTCCCCAAAAAGAGATCGAGTTCCGCGGTATTGAATTTTTCGCGCCGCGTGAAATCGGCGCCATGCGTCACAATAAAGACATATTCGTCGTAGTCCTCCATTTTCGGAAGCGAGTTCGGCGTCACGCAGTCCTCGATCGCCAGCGGGTGAAAATTGAAAACGCCTTCGAGAACGGACTTCGTTTCTTCCTCGGTCGGATCCTGAAGATCGACCCAGAGGATCAATCCCTTGTCGGCGCGAACCAGCCGCAATGCCTCGAGTTCGAGGTCGCGGCCGACGAGTTTTCCTTCGCTGAACACGAATGATTGAATCATGCGGCAAGCCGAAGATTGGAGACCGCGCTTTCGCCGCAATCCCAGAATGGCCGGCGCCGCGGGGACAAGATCCACAGATCTTTTTCCTACGAAGCACACAAAAGCACACGAAAGCAGAGAATCATTTCCGCGGACTCACGTGAGACGCAGAAGCTATTTTGTTTCTGAGCCGTCGTGCATTCCCGGAGAAAAATGGGCGGGTCATCGGTGTACTTCGTGTGAGTCGTGGGAAATGACACCTAAGTCGTGACCCCACGTTGTAGTGCTTTTTCCACTACAAAATTTCGGTGCTATTGCCGACGCGCTGCAATAGCGCACAGACGGCTGTAGTGGCGGAACAAATACGGCAGGAATTTTACATTCCTTTCGTGAGAAATCACGCCCCTGCCGGGATCAAAATGATCTCTGTGCCGATCATGCGGAACATCCCTACAGGAAATTTTATTATGCTCAAAAAACTGATCGCCCAATTCATTCCCGCCATCGTGTTGATGGTGGCGAGCGCGTCCCCGTCGCTCGCCGCCGGCACCCGGCCCACGGTCAAAACGACCGTCGCCAACGGGACTACCAACATCACCGTCACCGCGGGTTCCGCAGTGACCATCGTCGGCGAAGCCAAGGATCCCGACGGTGACCTCAAGGAACACTGGCTGGAGATTAAAAATCCTGCGGGTAAATGGAGCTGGGAGGGCTGGCTCCTTACCGAACCTTTCGCCGGCAAACTCGTCGGCACCAAGTACGACTCCAAAAAGAGCACGACTTTCACTTTCTCGACTGTCGGCACCTACTCGGTCCGTTCCACCGCCATCGATATGGTCGGCACGAACTGGATCATCTCGAACACGATCAACGTGACGGTTAAGGCCGCGACGACAACGACGCCGACTCCCACACCGAAGCCGACGACCACGCCGACACCTACACCTACACCGACGCCGACGCCAAAACCGACGACGCCGACTCCGACACCCACGCCAACGCCGAAGCCGACCACGACTCCGACGCCCGCGCCGACCACAACTCCGCCAGCGTCTCCGGACATCACGACGGCGCCGAGCGCGAGCATCTTCAATAGCGATGGCTCCGTGAACCGCGCCAACTACGTCGACTACCTCGCCGTTTGGACCAAGAGCCGCGTCAGCCAGCACCTCGGACCCACCTTCGCCGAACTCAATCCGAACGCGACCGAAGATCGTCCTCTCAACTACAAGCCGGCTTCTCGCACGTGCACGAATTCCTACGTGAACAAGATCAATCCGTTCGAACTCGGTCCCGCGGCCGGTTGCTCGCCGGATAGCGATTACTGGAGCGAAGCGGGCCAAGTTGCCTACGTTCCGGATAACGCCTCGTCTGATCCAGGCCTCGATCGCGTTCAGGTCTACGCTTACTACAACAACGTGTTCGCGCTCAGCCCGCGCTACGACTACGGCAGCGGCACGCCTCATCCAGACCCGAGCACCCGCGAGTCCAATTACAAGACTATGCTGGGTTTTGCTCCGACCGAACCGGTCGCAGTCGCACGCAGCTATGGTCTGAACGACAACGAATCCCTCGTTATCTACCGCGACGGTCTCATGGCTGTCGGCGGCACGCAGACGAGCCGCAACTCCGGCGACCGTCCTTGCCCGGGATTCCTTTTCCCGAGCAACAAGGTTCCGACCTCCATCGCGATCACGACTTGTAACGAACTCGCTCTCGTCACGGTTTGGGACACCACCGCGTTGAAGGGTCAGCTCGCCGTCATCGCTCTCGAAGGTAAATACATTCCCTTCCACACCTGGCCATACATGGGCCTCCCGAATCAGGGCAGCTGGTCCAGCTTCAAGCTCCTCGGCTACGTCGACCTTCCGATGAAGGCCCCGAGCTCCGTCTCCGCGGCAAGCAACGCCTGGTGGACAGGTCCGTCGCAAACCGGCGGCAAGGTCTTCAGCATGATCAAGCTGTCCGACGAAGCGACGCGCAAAGCGATCTACAGCGGCGCGGCGGAATGGTCCGGTGTCGTGGCGAAGAACGCGTACGCGATTGTTGCTTCCAAATTGGATAACAAGGTCGCCGTCGTCGACCTCAGCGCAGTCATGTCGTACTTCCGCGAGAGCTATCTCTCTTCGGCTTCGAGCTTCAACGCCACGATCGCCGCTCGCGGCAATGGCGCCGGTCAGTTCCCGCTGACCTTCGCGGAAAAATCCAGCATCACGCCGACCGTGACCTGGCAGGCCGACGTTCCGACGCCGACCGCCGTGCTCGCCGGCCTCACTATCGATCGCTGGACGCAAGATCGTCACAAGGCCTACGTCGCCACCGAGGACGGCACGATCCACATTGTGGATACGTCCGCCATCATGGCCCGTTTCAGCTGGCAAAAGAAGTCTGCCTCCGTCGCGGAGATCGGCTCCTTCAAAGTCGGTCGCAATCCGACCGGCATGGGTTGGGCGCGCCACAGCGAGTCTGGCCTGCCGCTGATTCCTTCGACGACGAAGCCCGACGGATTGAACAACCAGTTCTACGTCGCTTGCCGTGGCGATCGCCGCGTCGACGCCGTGGTCACCTTCGGTGGTTCTGGCACGGTCTATCGCACGATCAAGGACCAGCGCATGGGCGATCCGGTCAATGTCTCCGTCGCCTTCCGCGGAAATATCCTGAGCGTCGCTGACTTCAACGGTAAGAAGATCCTGAGCTTCCGCATCGGATCCATCACCGACCGGGCCAACCGCGTTTACGGATGCGGCGCCGATGGCAAACAGAAGTTCGAGTTCGCCGGTGAAATGTCTTTCAGCGGCAGCCCGATCGCCATCAGCACGGCCAACGTGAACTAAGCTGCTCGCTTTTTCGCTTCGCTTCATCAGCCGCGCCCTGCACGACCAGGGCGCGGCTTTTTTTTTGGTCGCTTGAAATCGGCCGCATCCACTTTCCGAATACAGCCGGAACGCAGCGAAGTTGCGTCGGTCTAGCGCGAACCGCATGCCAACCTCACCCTTAGCTTCGGCGGCAACGGCGCTTCAATGCGATGATGTGACAGAGGCACCTTGGGCGAAACTCGTGCCGGAGGATCAGTGGGAAATCCTCATCACCGGGATCGATGCGATCGAGCGTGCCGGGATCAATGTCTTGCTTGGCGGAGCGCTCGCGCTGGCGACGTACACCGGACATTGGCGAAACACGAAGGATGTCGACGTGCTGGTGCACGAAGGCGACCGCGGGCGTGCGCGGGACGAACTCCAGAAGGCGGGCTTCGACGATTATTATGAACGGCAGGCGTATGATCGCAGCTGGATCTTTCGCGGGTTCAAAGACGGCGTGATCTTCGACATCATTTCGGGGCTGCCGAATCATCGGGTGGAGATCGACGACCAATGGTTTCGGCGCGCGCACTGCATCACGCTGCACGGGCGGAGATTTTTTGTCGCGCCGGCCGAGGAGTTGGTCCGCATGAAATTGTATGTGATGCAGCGCGAGCGCTGTGACTGGGTGGACGTGCTGAATGTTTTGGCGTGCACCGTCGGCACGCTCGACTGGACTTGGTTGATTCAGCGGATGGGTCGCGATCTGGCTCTGCTGCAGAGCGTGTTGGCCTTGTTCAACTGGATGTCGGCCGGACGAGCTCGAGAAATTCCGAGCTGGGTGCGGCACCGCTTCGCATTGCCGGAGGTGGAAGCGGAAGATTTGGCTGCAATGGAAGAGAGGCGTTCGCGTTTGCTCGATAGTCGGCCATGGTTTGCTCCGCATCAGCCTTCCGACCAACCGTTGCAACTTTGAGTTTATGCAAATCGGCGCGATGAATCATCCGGCGGAGCCACTCGAGCGAGAGATCGCTTGGATGGCCGACCTGAAACTCGATTTCGTGGATCTCACGCTGGAGCCGCCGGCTGCGGCGACTTGGCGCGTCGACCCCAAGGCGGTGCGGAGGCTGCTCGACGATCACGGTCTCGATGTGATTGGCCACACGGCGTATTATCTCCCGATCGCTTCGTCGTTCGAAAGTCTGCGCCGCGCCGCGGTCGATGAATTGAAGCGCGCGGCGGATCATTTCGCCGCGATCGGCGCGCGTTGGATGAATGTACATCCGGACGGCCATGCGCCATTCATCGACGATCGCAGCGTCGTGCAGCGCAATATCGATTCCCTGCGCGAGCTCGCCGCTTACGGAAAATCGGTCGGCATCGGTGTCATGCTCGAAAACGTCCCGGGCCGCTTCAATTCCGTGGCTCAACTCGAGCCGATATTTTTCGGCGTGCCCGAGGCGGGCCTGCATCTCGACATCGGTCACAGCAATCTGTCCGTGCCGTACAACACGGCCGGCGAATTGATTTCTCGTTTCGCGACTCGCCTGGCGCATGTGCATCTCCACGACAATCGCGGCGGGAGCGCAGATCTTCATCTCGCGCTCGGAATGGGAAATTTGAATGTCCCGCTGCATCTGCGCGACCTGCGCGCCGCGGGGTACGATGGCACGATCACGTTGGAAGTGTTTTCGAGGGACCCGCATTTCCTCGCGTACAGTCGTGATCGCGTTCGCGAGATTTGGGAAGAGGTGGAGGTCGGGCACGGCGCGGCCGCTCACGCATGAGCGACCCGGCTTTTGTCCTCTCGGCGCCAGAGCTGCAGACGGATTATCACATCTTTCTGGATACAGGAAAAAAGCGCGGCGAGGCGCCGCTCGTCCTCGTGATGGACGGCGACGATCAGTTCACCATCGCTGTGAAAGCAGCGCGGGCTGTCGCGAAAAAAGGGAAAGCACCGCCCCTCAACCTCGCGGGTGTCGGCTATGGCGGCGGCTATCGCTCGCCCAAGAATCGTCGCGCTCGCGACTACACGCCGACCTCTTCGAACGACGAGAACTCGGCAACCGGCGGCGCCGGCGCGTTTCACCGGTTCATCGCCGAGAGACTGTTGCCCGAGTTGTATCAGAAACTTGGTTACAGGCCGCCGAGTCTCGTCATCACGGGCCACTCGCTCGGATCCTTGTTCGGGCTGTATGCGCTGGCGCAGGAGAAGCCGCTCTTCGACAAATTTCTCGTGAGCAGTCCTTCCGTTTGGTGGGACGAGCGTTCCATTTTGAAACAAGTCGCAGCCGTTGCCTCGAAGCCGCTACCGCGTGCCACGCGCGCCTATTTCAGCGTCGGCGAAAAAGACAGCGCCTCGATGACGGGCGATTTGGACATCCTGGAAAAGCAACTCGCCGAAAATCCCCGCGAGGGCCTCACGACGACGTTCCAACGTTTTCCCACGAAGAACCACATCACCGCGATGGACGTGGCCTTTTCCGCCGGCTTGGAGTGGCTGTTTGAAGGCGAAAGCTGAGGAAGGCGAAGGCTGAAAGGCGAAGGCTGAAGGCTGAAGGCTGAGGAAAACGAAGGCTGAATACGGTGAGGGGTGCGACCTTACGAGTGTCAGCTTTCTTGTTTCAGCTTTCAGCCTTCTTCCTTCAGCCTTCGCCTTCTTTCAGCCTTCGTCTTACTTTCCTCCGCTGTGCACGATTTCCTTCTTACTTCGTTCGTCTTGGACGAAGATGCTGATCAGCAGCCAGACGCCTGAGGCGGCGGCGACGAGGAAGCAGAGCATCGCGAAGCCCGGGTAACCCAGAATCGAGAAGCTCGTTTGCACGCGCATCAACAGCGCGGCGCCGATGATCAGCGCGGCCGTCACCACGCCGGCGGTGATGCGATTCGCGATTTTCTGCATGCCGTCCAACATCGTCTTCGCATCGACGGCCTTCACGCGCACCTCCACCTCCGCGTTCGTCACCGCGTCCATGATCCGGTTGAGCCGGCTCGGCAATTGCGTCGTGAACTCCTTCATCTCGAGCACCGAGCGGAAGACGTTTCCCTGCGTCAGATTTTTCTTCATCCGCCGCGTCATCAAAGCGCCGACATTGCGCCGCACCGAGGCGTTGGGATCGAATTCGGGATCGAGCGTTCGACCCACTTCGTCCAACTGAAGCAGGGTCTTGCCGAGCAGCGTGAGCTCGCTCGGCACCATGATGCCGGTCTCGCGCGCATCTCGGCTCAGGCTCAACAAGGCCTCGCCGACTTCGAGTTGCTGCAGACCTTCGTTCTGCCGCCCTGTAATGAGTTGGCTGATACGCCGGCGAAACTCGGTGCCGTTGAAATCCTCATGGCGCTGGCTGATCATGACCACGATGTCGGCAGCCTCTTCGGTGCGGCCTTCGCTTACGGCCATGAGCAGCTTCAGCAAATTTTCCTGCATGCCCGGCGGCATGTGGCCAACCATGCCGAGATCGAGCAGCGCGACGCGATAGTCCTCCGTGACGAAGACATTTCCAGGATGCGGATCCGCGTGAAAAACGCCGTCGACCAGGACCTGTTTCAAATAGGCTTTGAAAATTTCTTCCGCCAACTCGCCGCCTTTGAAATCGAGCCGCGCGATGGGCTCGAGCGAAGTGACTTTGCGCCCGCGAATGCGCTCCATCGTCAAGACGCGGCTCGTCGTATAATCCAGGATCGGCTCGGGAATTTTTATCAGCGGATATTCCTCCAGATTCTTCGCCACCGTGATGAGATTGCGCGCTTCTCGCTCGTAATTGAGTTCGTCCTGAATCGTGGCGCGAAATTCATCGAGCACCTTGGAAAAACGATAGCGGCGCCCGAGCTCGGTGTGCTCATCGAGCATGGACGCGATATCGGCGAGCACTTCGAAGTCCTCCGCGATCTGATGACGAATTTCAGGGCGCTGCACCTTGACCACCACCTCACGGCCATCGCGCAACGCCGCCGTGTGAACTTGCCCGAGCGACGCGGCGGCGAGCGGCTCGACGTCGAAACGCGAAAATGCCTTTGAAATCCGCACGCCCAATTCCGTCGCCACGATTTTTTCCACCTCTTCGTAAGGGAAAGGTTTCACGCGGTCGTGCAGCCGCTCGAGCGCGACTAGATAGGGCTCCGGCAGGAGATCGGGCCGGCCCGCGAGGACTTGTCCGAGCTTCACGTAGGTCGGCCCCATTGCCTCGAGATCGTCGACGAGCTGCTCCGGCTGCACCGCCGAGTCGGTCGGATGATAATCCGGATCCTCGAAGCCTTCGGTGGTTTTGATCTTCTGCACCAAGTCCGAGCGTCCGTATTTCCAGAGGAGCGCGGCGATTTGCTGGTACCGTTTGAGATGAGCGCTGGAAAGTTTCATGGCGGTGGAAGCAGGTTGGAAAAAGCACGAGCCCTCCGCGGAAGTGAAGCGGCCGTGACGCGTGGACCGACAGCCGCGAACTTGGCGGGTTCGCGCGGAGCCTCTGCTCGTGGCCTAAGGAAACTACCGATGACGTTTTGGGGGCGCGGCTATTTCCGCTCGCCGAACTGCGCCGCCGCCCTCTGTTCTGTGATTCCCATGATCAATGCCGCGAAAGATATTCTCACGAGCAAGGCCGCGCGTGTTTACGTCAACAATCTCATCGCGCGATACGGCAAGGTGGACGAACTCACGATCGATTCGAGGAATCGCCGCGTGCGATTGGTGTGTTCGCTCGACGGTGAAAGCGTGCCCATCTCGATCGATGTAGATGGATATCGGATACAAAACGAAGGCGCGAAACGCTTCGTGGTCGTCGAATCCTGCCGTTGTTCGCGCCGCTGGGTGGAGTCGTTGCTCATCGATCACGTCCGCGGAAAAAAATTCGAGCTTCCGCCCTGGGCCGCCGCGGCGCTGTGAGGAAAATTGGCTTCTGATTTCATGGGCTTCGTGTGATTCGTGGGCGACTCACATGAATCGCCGCGAATTTCTCACCTCAACTGCCGCAGCTGCCGCCGGCCTCGTCATTACCTCGCGAGGCCTCGCGCAATCAACGGACGCATCCTCGCCCTCCGCCACTCCCGCCCCGCGCAAGCAACCCACCATCCCGCGCTGGCGCGGTTTCAATTTGACCGAGCTCACCGGCGGCCAGCGCGGAAAGCATTTCGTCGAATCCGATTTCGAGTGGATGGCGAACTGGGGCTTCAATTTCGCGCGACTGCCCTTGTCTTACTGGGTTTGGTCCGATCCGAAGAATTGGAAAACGATCGATGAAAAAGAGCTGAAGCCGATCGATCAGGCGATCGCCTGGGGCAAACAATACAAGGTTCACATCAACCTGAATTTTCATCGCATCCCAGGCTACTGCGTGAACGGCCGCGAAAAAGAGCCGCACCAACTTTTCGACAGTCCGGCGGACAAGATGGAAAAAGCCCTCGACGCCGCCGCCTATCACTGGGGCTACTTCGCGCGCCGCTACAAAGACATTCCATCGGAGCAGTTGAGCTTCGATCTCTTCAACGAGCCTCCCTTCATGCCGGACCAGTCGCGTTACGTCCATGTAGCGAAAAAGTTGATACAGACGATTCGCGCGGAGAATCCTGCGCGACTGATCGTGGCCGACGGCGCCGACATTGGGCAGACACCCGTGCTCGGCCTGGTGGACGAAGGCATCGTGCAGAGCACCCGAGGCTATCAGCCGAAAATGGTCAGCCACTACACCGCGACTTGGGTGCCGGATCGCGAATTCGAATCACACGAAAAACCCACCTGGCCGATGACCGACGCGCAGGGACGTCGCTGGGATCGCGACATGTTGCGAAAAGTTTTGATCGAGCCATGGCGTCCGTTGATCGACCGCGGCGTGCCGATTCACGTCGGAGAATGGGGCTGCTACACCGCGACGCCGCACGATGCGATGCTGGGTTGGATGCGCGACATGATGGCTGTCTGGAAGGAAGTGGGCTGGGGCTGGTCGATGTGGAATCTTCGCGGCGGCTTTGGCGTCGTCGACAGTGGTCGCGCCGATGTGACCTACGAAAATTTCAAGGGCCACAAGCTCGACCGCGAGCTGCTCGAGCTTCTTTTGGCGAACTGAAATCATGAACGGCGCGAACCGATGCACGAAAATGTCGACCTGATTCTGACGCTCACCGGCGGCTTCATCGCCGCGCTGGTGCTCGGCTATCTGACGCAACGGATCGGCCTGTCTCCAATTGTTGGATACCTGCTGGCCGGCGTGGCGGTGAGCCCGCATACGCCTGGCTTTGTCGCGAGTTCCGACATGGCCAACCAACTCGCGGAAATCGGCGTCATTCTCCTGATGTTCGGCGTCGGCCTGCAGTTTCACTTCAAGGAGTTGCTCGCGGTGAAACGCGTGGCGATTCCGGGCGCCATCGTGCAGAGCCTCGTGGCGACCGCGCTGGCGGCGTATGTCATGCACGTGTTCGGTTGGAGCTGGCCGGCTGGAGTTATTTTCGGCCTGGCGATTTCTGTGGCCAGCACCGTCGTGCTCACGCGAGTGCTGGCGGACAATGGTGACCTCCACACCCCGGCCGGACACATTTCGGTGGGCTGGCTCGTGATGGAGGACCTGTTTACCGTGTTTGTGCTGGTGTTGTTGCCGGCGATCTTTGGACCCGGGACCGAAGAGGGGAGTGTATTTGGCGCGTTGTTGTGGGCCTTCGTGAAAATCGTGGGACTCGTCGTCTTCACGTTCGCGATCGGCAGCTGGGCGATTCCGTGGTTGCTCACGCGCATCGCGAAGACCGGCTCGCGCGAACTCTTCACCCTGGCCGTCCTCGCGATTGCGCTCGGTATCGCCGTGGCTTCCGCGAGAATGTTCGGTGTTTCGATGGCGCTCGGCGCGTTTCTCGCCGGCATGGTGGTGGCGCGGTCGGATTTCAGCGTGCGCGCCGCGACGGAGGCGTTGCCGATGCGGGATGCGTTCGCCGTGCTGTTTTTCGTTTCGGTCGGAATGCTCTTCGACTGGCGCAGCGTGGCCGAGGCGCCCGGGCTCGTGCTCGCGACGATGCTCGTGATTCTGATTGGAAAGCCGCTATCGGCCCTCTGCATCGTGCTCTTGCTGCGCTACCCGCTGCGCACGGCGCTTTCCGTATCCATCGTTCTCGCGCAAATCGGCGAATTTTCCTTCATCCTCGCGACGATGGGGCGGCAATTGAATATCCTGCCGACCGCCGCGTCGAACATCCTCGTGGCCGCGGCGATCCTTTCGATCACGCTGAATCCGCTGACGTATCGAATGGTCGGGTACGTCGAAAAACGCTGCGATAAATTTTTCCCCGGCTTTACGCGCTGGGTCGCGCGGCGCGCAGCCGGGCTCGAGCTGGATGGTTCGGACTCCGTGGCGAACAGTGGGCCGCGAGTGAATCCGAAAGGCCCGCGCGCTATTATCGTGGGCTATGGTCCGGTGGGACGGACGGTCGCGCGCTTGCTCCGCGAGAACGAGATCGAGCCCGTCATTGTCGAGCTCAACGTGGAGACCGTCCAAGCCCTGCGCGGAGAAAATCTGTCAGCGATCTACGGCGACGCGACGCGGCAGGAAACGCTTTCGCAAGCCGGCGTGGCCCAGGCCCGCGCCATTGTCCTGAGCGCGTCGAGCATCAAAGAGGGGAACGAGATTGTGCGGATCGCGCGCGAGTTGAACCCGAAGATCCGCGTCCTGGCCCGAACCAGCTACGTGCGCGAATTGCTCGAGCTGCGCTCAGCCGGAGCCGACGAAGTGTATTCCGGCGAAGGCGAAGTCGCGCTCGCGATGACCGCCGCGATCTTGCGCGACCTCGGCGCCACCCCTGAACAGATCGACCGGGAGCGCAATCGCGTGCGGGAAAGTCTGGTCGAGCACCGGAAGGCGGAAAGCTGAAAGCTGAAGGCTGAAAGTTAGAAATGGCTCAGACCTCAGTGGGTAGGGCGAGACCTCAGGGCGAGCCGCTCTCCGCGTGGCTCATTTAGAACGTTAGGTCTCACCTGCGACGCGCCTGAAATCTTCAGCCTTCACCTTCAGCCTTCGTATTCTTTCAGCTTTCAGCCCTCTCCTCTTCAGCCTTCGCCTTCCTGCAGGTACGTTTTTCCGCGGTACGACGCGGCCAGGATGGAGAACACGACCGCGGCGATCGCCATCAGGGCGGCGAAGGTCCAGAAGAACGTCTGCAACGAGAGTGTCTGCAGCGGCGCCAAAAACGCGACGAGCACATTGCCGAACGTGATGCCGAGAAGCCAGAAACCCATGATCGTAGATTTCATCGCGCGCGGCGCCTGCGTGTAGGCAAATTCGAGTCCCGTCACGGAAACCAGCACCTCCGCCGTCGTGATCAACAAATACGGGATCGACTGCCACAGCACGTGGACCACGCCGTGACCGACGTGATCGATCCGCGCCTGCAGCAACGCCACCACGACGTACGCAACGCTCGCGAGAAACATGCCGATGGTCATTCGAGTCAGCGGCTTCAAGGGCCGCCCGCGGCGCTTCAACGGTTCATACACGCCGAACGTCAAAATCGGAATCACCAGCATAATGAAGAGCGGGTTCGCCGCGCCCATTTGTGCGGGCAGCATGTTGACGCGCTCTATCACGCCGTGCATTGCCTGATAAATTGCCGCGGCGATGCCCCAAAGCACGATCGCGCCGCAAAACACGAGCGTGACTTTGCGTGACACCGGCCGATTCGAAACCCAGCACATCAGCCAGACTGCGCCGAAAACAGCGCTGACGAGCACCGCCGGAACGAGCCACCAAAAGGTCAGCGCCCGCGGCACGTTGAGCACCAGGTCCATTCCGCGAGCCTGTTCTACCCAGGTGGAGGAGTATTGGTCGTACAGCGCCCAGAAAACGCTCACCGCGGAAAACACGACGCAGATGCGAAGCACCGCCGGAGGGCCTTCCGCCGCTTCGGCCCCAAAATGTCGCCGGGCCGGCGCCCAGAAATCCTCGCCAGCCGCGCGTTCGCCGCGATGGCTAAGACAGTAGACGAGCTGAGCGAAGAAGCCGGCATCCTCCTGGCGTCGCTGCCGTAGTTGCGCCACCACTACACCAGCCACGAAGGATGCCAGCGCGGCGACTCCGGCCAGCCAATAATGGGCGAATGCCGCTCCGATGGCGGGAAATATCGCGCCGATTCCATGCTCCGTCGCCGCGTTCACAATCGGATCCGATTCTTCGAGCAGCACGTGAATGCCGATCAGCAGCGGCACCGCCATGAGCGACGAAGCGATGAAATCCTGCACGCCGAGCGAACCGCCGGGCTGCGGCGGGATGCGCACGAATCGTCGTCGACCCAGCCAAAAAATAAATGCGGCGACCGCCATCAACACGCCGGGAATTCCAAACGCGAGTTCGGGCCCGTATTGTTTGTAGACCCACGGAATCGCCGCGGTGGAGAAGAAGGCCCCGAAATTGATCGTGAAGTAGAAGATTTGGAAAACGCGTTCGATCAGATGGCCATTTTTCGCGGTGAACTGATCGCCCACGTTGGCCGAAACGCAGGGTTTGATTCCGCCCGAGCCCAGTGAAATCAGAAGCAAACCTCCGTAGACCGCCATTTTTGCGAAGTCCAAATTCCCCATCGACGCGGAGCGCGCCGCTACGGCCAGAACCGCGTGGCCCGCGACGTACACCAGCGACACCCAAAAAATGACGCGGTATTTTCCGAGCAGGCGATCCGCCAAGATCGCGCCGATGAGAGGAAACAAATAAACGCCCGCGATGAACAGGTGGATAACCTGGGTCGCGTGAACTTTCGCCTCCGCCGGAATCTGCGCCTCTGGAACGAAGCCGGAAAAAAGGCCGGCCAGATACACGTACAGGATCTGCCGCATTCCGTAGAAACTGAAGCGTTCCGCCGCCTCGTTTCCGACGATGTACGGAATACCTGGAGGAAAACGATCGTCGCGCTGAATTCGAGTTTCGGGAAGTACGCCAGCGCCGGTCGAATCGCTCATGGCTCTAATTTTCCCACGAATCACGCCGAGCACACGAAAAAATTCGTGTGTGGTTCGCGGGCCGGGTCTGCGCCTACTTGCCGAGCATCTTCGCGATGAAGAAAATCACGACGGCTCCGACCAGACCACCGCCGAAGAGCAAATAGAGCAGTGAATAGCCGATGGCTGCCACGGGTAGAATGAGTGCGAACATGTTGATAGGGGCTTTGAGGTTTGGGATTTGTCCTGCCGTTTTGGATACATTGCGGTGCAGGCCGTTCCGGTCGCCGTACCCGCTGCGCTCATGCGAGTTCTGCCCCGCGCAGGATCGGAGTTTTCAGTAGAATCGAGACTTCTGAAATTCCCGCGATTCTCCTGCGTTGAAAGCGAGCGGGACGGGATCAATTGCCGATCTCGCTTACGGCATTTTTTCCCAAAGTTCGGATGCGACCGAGCCGTGGGCGGGCCACGGCGGAACCGGCCCATGGCGGTTAGGTCGGCCCGAGGAGGCGTTCACCCGTTCGCCGAAAATCGAAATCTCAAAAGCGAAAGGACGTATGAAAGACGACGCGAAGAAAACGACTCACACGAATCGCGATCCGATCACGGGAGAACCGGGCTCTCATCCTTTGGGCACGGGCGTGGGCGCTGCGAGTGGCGCTGCGATCGGCGCGGCCGCCGGACTGCCTGGCGGACCAGTTGGCCTGGTGGCAGGAATTGCGGTGGGCGCGATCGCCGGAGGCTACACGGGCAAGGGCGTGGCCGAAGATTTCAACCCGACGGAAGAAGATGCGTTCTGGCGCGAGAATCACCTTCGCCAAAGTTTCGCCGCGGGCCGGCCGTTCGAAGATTATCGCGACGCGTACCGCGTGGGCTACGAAGGTTTCGAACGATATCGCTTCACCGACAGCCGCTTCGATGACGTCGAGGCGGAATTGCAGTCGCAGTACCAAGGCAGCGAATTTGGCGGAGAGCTTTCGTGGATCGAGGCTCGCGAAGCCGCGCGCGCGGCGTGGAATCGGCTGGCTGGAAATCTGCCGCGCATCATCGGCTACGTCGTGCAGGATTCGGCCGGAAACGATGTCGGAAAAGTCCAGAATCTCTGGGCCAACGAACACGGCCAACCGGTTTTCCTCGGCGTGAAGACGGGCTGGCTGTTCGGGCGAAATCATGTCGTGCCCGCCAATCTCGCGAAGATCGGGGACGCGCGCCGCGTCGTGCGGCTGCCCTACACCGAAGAGCAGATCAAACGGGCGCCTACCTTCGGCGACACCGTCGACCTGACGGAGGACGATCAGATAAAGATTTTCTCCCATTATGGAACGACCGGTTTGCCCTCGTGGAAGGAAGACGTGCCGGGCGCGGCGGGCTTCGACGAGACGACCAAGCCCGCCGTGAGCGAAGCCATGACTCCTTCGAATACGAGCGCGCGGCTGCGGAGAATCGACTCGGCCGGCGGCAATGCAGGCGACCCAAAGAAGAGCGGCGAGAATTGGGACGCTCCCTCGGCAACCTCCGGTCCATGATCGGAGCGGTGACTTCGACATTGCAGGCCGCCGAAATCGTGTAGTGCCGGCGGCAATACACACGCGCGAAAGCCGCCAGGATTTTACTCAGGGTTTACCGTGGAAATAAGAGAATTTATTGCAGAGATCTCTCATTATCCTTCCATTCTGTGTCGATGGAGAAATGACTCCAATTGGAATGGTGAAATTTGCTACAAAAGCCCCGGCAGTCGGTTCATTCCGGGCGTTCTGGGAAAAGGGACGCCTGATGTTCGCGATGGGGCTTGCGGCAATTTTACCGTCGATCGGTGTGGCGGCGGCGGATGACGAAGCGGCGACGTCCGCCGCGACCGCGAAACCCGCGGCGCCAACGCCCGTTTTTCAGGAGGACGACGAGAAATTTTTGGATCAGCTCGAGCAGCGCGGCTTGCGCTATTTCATCGAGCACTCGGATCCGGTCACTGGACTGACGCGTGATCGCGCTCCGGCAGACGGCAGCGGTAGCAATTCGCCGGCGAGTATTGCCGCGAGCGGCTTTGCGTTGACCGCTTGGTGCATCGGCGATTCGCGCGGCTGGGTGAGCCACGAGGAAGTTGTGCGGCGCACGATCGACTTGCTGCGGTTTGTTCGTGACCAGATCGAGCAGGAGCACGGCTGGATTTATCACTTTGTCGATCCGCACACCGGCAAGCGCATGTGGCGCAGCGAGGCGTCCACCATCGACACGGCGCTTTTTCTCAAGGGCGCGTTGATGGCCCGCGAATATCTCGCGGACAGGGAAGTCACTGATCTCGTCGACACGATTTACGCGCGCATCGATTGGCAGTGGGCGCTCAACGGCGGCACGACGCTGAGTCACGGCTGGCGTCCGGAAAGCGGTTTCATCAAGAGCCGTTGGGACAGTTACAGCGAGCTTCTCGGTCTTTACCTTCTCGGCATCGGCGCGCCTTCGCATGCACTGCCGGCGGAAACGTGGCGCGCGTGGAATCGCGGGCCTGTCGTGACGTATCACAACATCACGTTCATCCAATGCCCGCCGCTCTTCACCCACCAATACCCGCAGGCTTGGTTTGATTTTCGCGGACGCAGCGACGGCTTGACCGACTACTGGCAGAATTCCGTGAACGCGACTCTCGCCCAACGTGAATGGTGTGCCGAAATGTCCACCACCTTCGCTCGTTGGTCGCACGACCTCTGGGGTGTCACCGCATCCGACAGCGCGCATGGCTACGTCGATTGGGGTGGTCCGACGGCCGCGACCAATCTCGACGGCACCGTCGTTCCCTGCGCTCCGGGCGGGTCGCTTCCTTTTGCTCCGCACGAGTGCATGCGTGCCCTGCGCACGATGCGCGAAGTGGGCGGCGATGCGATCTGGGGCCGTTATGGCTTTGCGGACGCGTTCAATCCGCAGACCGGTTGGGTATCACGCGACGTGATCGCGATCGATGTCGGTATCACGATGTTGATGGCCGAAAACGTCCGCACCGGTTTCGTCTGGCGCTATTTCATGAAATCGACCGAGGCGCGACGAGGTTTGGAGCTGGCCGGCTTCAAGGACGTCACGGCCACGACCCACCCTAAGGAAGCGCTGCTCGCCGCTCAACGCTAAGGTCGAGGCAGCGCCGAAATACGGTGGGAGAGCTCAGGCCAGCGCGGCGTGCACCACGCCGGCGAGGCGGGCAATGCCGGCGCGAATTTTCTCTTCCGTCGCATTGCTGAAATTCAGGCGCAGCGTGTTGCGCGGCGCATCGCCGATCCAGAACGGTTCACCCGGGACGAACGCGACCTTCTGCCGCGCCGCGTCGCGGAGCAGAGCGATGGTGTCGATGGAGTCGGGCAGCGAAACCCACAGAAACAAACCTCCGGTGGGCGTGGTCCATTTCGCGGCGTTAGGGAAACTTTCGCGTAGTGCTGCGAGCATTACATCGCGCCGGCCCGAGTAAACGGCGCGGAGTTTCGCGACGTGATCGTCCAGCCAGCCCGGCGCGCGCAGCAGCTCGTAGGCGATCCGCTGCGTCAGACTGCCGGTGTGGAGATCCGCGGCCTGTTTCGCGGTTGTGAGTTTTTCGAACAAAGATCGTTCGGAGGTGGCGAGCCACGCGACGCGAAGGCCTGGCGCGACGACTTTGCTCAGGGATCCGAGATATACCCAACGCACCCCAGGCAAAGAGCCGATGCAGGGCAGGGCGCCGCCCTCGAAACTCAGCCGGCCGTAGGGGTCGTCTTCGACGATCAGCAGCCCAAAACGCTCAGCGATGCGCGCGATTTCGTGCCGCCGCGCCAAAGACATGCTGCGGCCCGTCGGGTTTTGGTAGTTGGGAATCAAATACAGAAATTTGGGAGCGTCGGCTGCGCCGAGCAGTGCAGTCTCGAGCGCGTCGGCGCGCATGCCCTGGTCGTCGCAAGCGACACCGACGATGTTGGCTTCGTATGCCTGGAATGCCTGCAGCGCGCCCAGGTAGGAAGGGTTCTCGACCAGCACGGTGTCTCCGGGGTCGAGCAGGATTTTTCCGAGGAGATCCAGGCCTTGTTGCGAACCTTGCGTGATCAGCACGGAGGACGCTTCGACCGAGAGATCGACCACATCGCGGAGATGAGCGGCGAGCCACTCGCGGAGCGGGGCGAAGCCTTCGGTCACGCCGTACTGCAGCGCTGCCGCGGCGTCGGAGCCCAGGACCTTGGCGCTGGCCGCGTTGACCGCCTCGAAAGGAAACAATTCAGGAGCGGGAAGTCCGCCGGCGAAGGAAATCACATCGGGCGCTTCGGTGGTTTTGAGAATTTCCCGAATGGCGCTCGGCCTGAGGGAACTCATGCGGCGCGCGAAGCTGACCGGTCTGTTCGTTTCGAGCGGAGGCGTTTTCATGGAAAGTCGAGTAAACGGAGCGCCTGGCATTCCTGCTCCGGATGGGTCACGAGATCCGGCCGACAATTCTGCACGAGAAAATCGTGCGTGAGTGGTTCACGATCTTCGTCGCGAAACTCTCGTTCCATTTCGAATAGCTCGAAGCGAAGTTCGAGCGCGTTGTAGTGGATGGCTGTATTCATGGATGGCGTTTTTTGTGAACGCCCCCTTGGCCCAACCGATCGAAGCCAAAAAAAAGGCCCCCACCGGTGAAGCACCGGAGGGGGCGAAAGTGTGTAACTTCAGGCCCCTCTCGGCGCGTGAGTAACGGATACGACGACGGCGGCGACGGCGGAAATGCCGTACGCAAAAATCACAGAAGCCGTGGCCGAAAATTTCATTCGCCTCGCAAAGAGTCGGACGGAGCGCGCCGTGTCAAGCCCATGGACATGTTGCCGGTGTCGGGACAAACCGCGCATCGGATTAGGGTGTTGCTGAAGAGCCGTTCCCGGTAGGACTTCCGGAAGTCGCTCTGAAAATTACAGTGGTACGCACTTTCATTCTGGTTATGTGTCGTTGGCGCATGGCTCGCCACATCATCTTTGATTTCGACGGCACGCTCGCAGATTCCGAGGAGCTTTGCTTCGAGTTGCTCAATGAAATCGGCGGCCGGCATCGGTACCGTCAATTGGAGCGCGGCGAGCTCAGCGCGCTGAAAATGATGTCCTATCCCGAGCGTTTGCGGCATCTCGGCGTGCCGCTCGCGCATGTGCCGTTTCTCGCCATGGAGGCCCGCCGCCAGTATCGCATGCGCGTTCATACCCTGCGCCCCTTCGAGGGTGTTCGCGACGCGTTGATGCGTTTGCGCGAAATGGGGTTTCAACTGCACGTGCTCTCGTCGAACGCGGTCACGACCATCCGGCAATTCCTGTCCGCGCACGACATGGACCTGTTTCAAAGCGTGACCTGCGAAAAGAATTTCTTCGGAAAACACATCGGGCTGCGACGCTTTGTCCGGTCGAACAAACTCGAGCTGTCGGACGTGGTTTACCTCGCCGACGAAGTTCGCGATGTCGACGCCTGCCGCAAAATCGATTTGCCCATCATTTCCGTTGGATGGGGCTTCGATCCTACCGCGATTCTGCGCAAGGCGAATCCCGGCCTTACCGTGGACACGCCCTTTGAGGCGGTGCAGATGCTGGAGGCGCTGGCCTTTCCCGACCGCACGTACTCTTCCGTGCTCAATTGATTCAGGCCAGGGCCGCGCGCACGGCGGCGGCGAACGAGTCGCGGCTGAGGACGACAGGGTTGCCCTTCGTGCTGCTCGCGCGCATCGCTCGGTCGACGATCTCGTCGATGTGCTCTGCGCCGATTCCGTAGGCCTGCAGTTTTGGTATCCGAAAACTGGAGACGCGATCCGCGACCCAGTTTGCGCCATCGCTTGCCGTTGCGCTCGGCGAACCCGTCAGCCAGCGGCTGATCGTTTCGTAGCGGCTAACGACACGATCGCCCGCGGCTGAAGTTGCGAGCGCGGCGAGGTTTCGCTCCCAAATCGGGGCGAGCAGCGCCGCGCAGATTGCGCCATGAGGCGCGTCGAACATGCCGCCAATCGGGGCCGCGAGACCGTGAACCGCGCCAAGTCCGGCATTGGCCAAAGCGAGTCCGCTGCAAAGGCTGCCATAAGCCATGTCGCTGCGCGCGGTAAGATTCTGCGGCTCCGCGAACACGATGGGAAGCGCCCGCGCCACTCGCGGAAGCGCGTCGGCGCAGAGCGCGTCTGTGAACGTATTGGATTTTTTGGATACAAACGCCTCGATCAGCTGCGTCAGCGCATCCATCCCAGTCGAGGCAGTGAGGGCGGGTGGAAGTTGCACCGAGAGCTCTGGATCGACCAGCGCCACATGGGCGAAGAGCAGCGGACTGCGCAGGCTGACTTTGACCTGCTGCTCTTTCGCGAAGAGGACGGCATTCTTCGTCACCTCTGCGCCCGTGCCCGCAGTCGTCGGAACTGCGATCCAAGGCAGCGCGGCCTTCTGCAGAGAAGCACCGCGTCCGATCACCTCGACGTAGTCCAAGGCGGAGCCGCGATTCGTCGCGAGGCCGGCAATGGCTTTGGCG
This sequence comes from Opitutaceae bacterium, assembly GCA_035765635.1. Lineage (GTDB taxonomy): Bacteria > Verrucomicrobiota > Verrucomicrobiia > Opitutales > Opitutaceae > EW11. The sequence continues at coordinate 11,402 of DASTWZ010000003.1, read as the reverse complement.
GCGTCGATCGCGCTTCCGCCGCCGAAGCCAACGATCACATCGGCGGAAAATTCGCGCGCGACCTGCGCGCCGGCATCGGCCAGTTCCAGCGAGGGCTCCCCGATGATCTCGAAAATTCGCACGTTGAGCTTGGCCGACTCGAGGCTTCCGGCGAGTCGCGCGCGCCGCTCCGAGTTTCGGCCCGCGACGAGGAGAACTCGCGAGCCGAACGATTGCGCGAGCTGAGGCAGCTCCGCAGCGCGACCCGCGCCGAAAATAATCCGGGCCGGACCGGCAAAATCGAAGTTCGTAGCTGACTCGGGCGTGCTCATTTCTCCGCCGGAGGAAAAATGCGATTGTATTTCGCCGCTGTGCGCGGCGAGGCCATCATGTCTGCGACGGTGTCGCGCCAGGTTTTATAGTGCGCCGTTTCCCGGTGCGCGGCGTGATCTGCGGCGTCGCGGTAAATTTCCACGAGGACGAATCGCTGCGGGTCGTCCGTCTGTTGGACGAAATCGAAACGCAGCACGCCTGGCTCGCGCGCGCTCGCGCTGGCATTGGCGATCGTCGCGGCTTTGAAAGCTTCGATGTGTTCCGCCTTCACGTGGATCTGAACGTGCATGATCATCATGACGAGTAATCGCTATGGGCCGCGAAGCGGCGCGCGCAAGCTGAGATCGCGTCGAATGTTCGGAGTTTTTTTAGCCGCAAAGAGGCCTTTTTGCGGCTAAAAAAATTCTGAACAAACGCCACGCGACGCTGCCTTCGCAGCCGCGCGGCATTTGCGTCGGCCGAGCGGCTTCGTTTGGTCTGCCCATGGATCGCGTGTTTATTATTTCGCCTGCGAAATCGAGCGGACGCCGCGCTGAGTTGTTGTTCAATCCGCGCGCGGGTTTTGAGTTGGCCCAGGCGATGCAGCGGGGCGAGCAGCGACCCATTGGTGAAGTTTTCAGTTTCCTCAGCGGCTTGTATTTTCGGGGGAAACTGGCCTACGCGAAACGCTTTGGCTCCGTCTCGGGAAAGCGGCCCAGCGCGCTCGTGATCACGTCGGACCGCGGACTGGTGCCGGTTGATCGCGCGATTTCACTGGCGGATCTCCGGGCATTCTCGCTCGTGCCGATCGATGAACACGAGCTGCGCTATCGTCAGCCGCTCGCGCGCGACGCCGCGGCCCTCGCGAAGTATCGGAATTGTGAATACGTGTTGCTCGGCAGCATCAGCACCAGCAAGTACGTGACTGGTCTGCTCGAAATCCTGGGCGAGCGCCTGCTTTTCCCCATCGATTTTGTCGGGCGCGGCGACATGAGCCGCGGAGGTTTGCTTTTGCGCAGCGTCCGCGACGAGAGCGAACTTGCCTACCAGCCCGTCGCCGGCGCGATCCGCCGGGGCAAGCGCCCGCCGAAGCTCGCCCCCGCATCCTGGAAGGGCACGCCCTGGCAGAAATGACGTTTCACGCGCGAGCGGGGAGCGTGACGACCCGGTTTTTACAGCATCGGGAATTTTCCGCATGCGCCCCCAAACTCGATCAGCGAGCGACCGGGATCCGTATTCATATTGCCGATCGTTTTCGAAAAAGCGCTTGCAGACCGGATTCTCAGCATCCCACTAATCGATAGAAACTTGTAAAAAGCGCTCCATTTTCTTTCTGAAAATCGTTTGTAGTGGTTTAGCTGGTCGGGTTGCAACGGGTCGCCTTACAGCCTCGAGCCGGTGGGGGATTCCCTCATGCAGGGGTAGAAGTGCGCACTTACCACTTGTTGCTCCACGTCGCTGATTTTGGGTGTGCAGCGCATGGCTTATTGTAGCGCGTCGACAGTATCACCATTGCAGGAGAACCCCGACAACCAACCAATATGAACACGGTTAGAACCATCACTGCCTTAACGCTTATGGCAGGAAGCAGCGCCTTCGCACAGTTGGCCACGCTTCCTCCATCCGCGCCCGAGATCGTCCAGTCGATCGGCGCCAACGCGGGCCCCACTCATTGGGAAGACACCAATGACCTGGGTGCTTATCGCGTAGAAGCCACTGGAAACGTCCCGATCCCAGGCAATCCTGACAGCATCACGGGGCTGAATTGGGGATCCGGTCCGTCCGCGGGATTCACGTCCTTGTGGTCGAACGTGAACGCCAACGGCGGCACTGTCCGGGCCATCTTCACGGGCAAGACGGCTGGCTGGAAAGACGATTTCGGTTACACCTATGACTCGACGCCAATGGATCCGCTGTCCGAGTCGTACACGGTGTTCGAAAACATCACGTCTTCCAGCGTGGCATTCGGTGACCATGTGGACATCGCTCTGCTGGCAGGCGACGCTACATCGTTCGACTTCTGGTACAATGGCACCGATACTTTCGGTGACACGAACCCGACACCTCCGACGGAGCACGGTGGTTTGTTCACCGCGATCCACCCGGAGAACAGCGATCCATACGTCGGTTCGGGTAACGTCATGTGGTCCCAATCGCCGCTCCTCGTTAGCACGTGGATTCCGGCTCTCGGCGCCTACGTTGACGTTCAGACGTACCTGGTCGCCTTCGAAGACTGGCGTCAGGATCGTAATCCCTACGATCATGACTACAGCGACTTCATCTTCGGCATTCAGCTCTTCAACCCGAATGGCACCCCGAGCGGTGACAATCCGGTTCCGGAGCCCTCCACCTACGGTCTGATCGGCGCGGTCGCGCTGCTCGGTCTCGCCGCGTGGCGCCGCAAAAAGGCCGCCAAGTAAGTTAGGTTTACGTTTTTAGCTGCAAAGAGCTCCGCCTGCCCGCGGAGCTCTTTTTTTTGGTTCACTGAAGGTCGTTCACTTCGATGAGCGCCACACCTGTCGTGTCGTTTACCCCGCTGATCTGCGCGGTGTAGGTGCCCGGCGGCAACGTGACGACCAGCACCGCGTCTTTCGGGTCCAAGGTGAAATCGCCAAGCTTGTTTCCGTTGACCTGAACGATCTCCGCGACGTTCGCCGCGTCCTGCCAGTTGTCGTTCTGCGCCAGCACGGTGTTGCCGGCATAAAGCTGGAGCTGCGGATCTGCCAGCACGCTGCCGACGCCGAAATTTTTCAACGTCGGTCCAGTGCCACGAATCATCAGGCGCTTCGGCGTTGTGCCGTTGATCACGAAGCCGGCGATGAGGACGTTCTCGCCTGTGCCGACTTGAGTGCGCGCGGAGAGGTTCACCAATCGCGGTTGAGCATCGAATCCCGGTGTGCCGGGCGGGGTCGTGTCCGTGTCGAAAACTTCCACGAGGGCGACGCCATTCGCGCCAGTCGAGGCCGTGACTTGCGCGGTGTAGGGGCCCGGCGACAGTGAGGCGAAGAGAATCGCATCCGGCGACGCGATGGTGAAATCGCCGAGCTTGTTGCCGCGTGCCAACGCGATCGCGGTCTGGTTCGGCGACGCGTTCCACGAGTCATTGGACGAAATCGGATCGGAGGAGGCGTTGAACAACGTCAGCATGGGATCGGCCAGGACACCGCCGATGCCGAAATTTGTTAACGTCGCTCCTGTACCACGAACCATGACCGGTTTCGTTCCTGCTCCCGCGATGATGAAGCCGGCGATCAACGTCTGGTCACCTGAGCCGGCTCGCGAACGCACGGACAAATTGATGAGTCGACCCGCGCCTGGTCCTCCCGCTGGCGGAGGCGTGGTGGGGCCGGGTGCGTAGACGAGTTTGCGCACGGTGGAGTTCAACGTGTCGGTCACGTAGACATCGTTGCCCGGCCCGACCCCGAGGCCTTGCGGTGAGTTGAAATAGGCCAGCGCGCCAAGCCCATCGGCGCTGCCACTCGATCCCGGCGACCCAGCGATCGTGGAGACAACGCCTCCGCTGATCTTGCGGATGAGGCTGTTGCCCGTGCTGGTGACATAGATATTTCCGCTCGAATCAGCTGCCAGATCGGATGGCCCAAAAAAACGCGCGCTGCTGCCTGCGCCGTCCGCGCTGCCCGAATTTTGCGCCGAGCCCGCGAGCGTGATGACCGAGCCATCCGGCGCGATGCGACGCACCGTGTGGTTGAAGGTGTCTGCGACGAGAACGTTGTGCGCGGCATCTACCGCAACGCCGTAGGGATGATCGAAACGAGCGCTTGCGCTCGCGCCGTCATCGTGGCCTGCCTCGGTGGCGGCTCCGGCGATCGTCGTCACCGCGCCGGTCGAAGAAATTTTGCGGATCGTCGAATTGCCGCTGTCGGCGACATAGATCGAGCCATCGGTATCGACCGCGAGACCGACGGGCTGAGAAAATCTCGCCGCACTGCCCGCACCGTCATCGCTGCCTTCCACGCCGGGACTTCCCGCGAGCGTGGAGACATTTCCGGCGGCATCGATTTTTCGAATCGTCTGATTCAAGGTGTCCGCGACGTAGAGATTTCCTTGCCCGTCGAGTGCGACGCCAGCGGGCGAATTGAAACGCGCGTTGGCGCCAACTCCGTCCGCGCTGCCGCTCTGCCCGGCGGCGCCGGCAAGTGTCGTGACCACACCGGCGGGACTGATGCTCCGGATGGTGTGGTTGAACGTGTCTGCGACATACGCGATGCCGTTCGCGTCGATCGCGATGCCGCGTGGATTGAAGAAACGCGCGTTGTTCCCCGCGCCGTCAGCCGAGCCGGTCGATGGTGCAGAGCCGGCAATCGTGGAGACCGACCAGTTTAGCGCTTCTTGCGCAAAAGCAGTGGAAAGGGCGAAGAGAGCGACTGCAGCGGCACGGTAAACGCGCCCCGGCAGCATCGTATGGAAGCGAACATAGCGAAGCATGAAGGGCCTTTGGGTCGGTTGATGTAGAGGAGGGAGGCCCTCATGTTGTGACCCAAGCGCCTTCAGCTCACGTCGATATGTGTAAATGCGCCGTCAATCGTAGCGCTGCCGCTGTTGCGCAAATGCGACAGGTATTCGCGTAGTGCTGCCGCGGATACAGCGATTTTTCCCGTCGGTTGATCGCGCGTGATGTTATTTCGACCGCTTCCCGCGCTGTTGCGAAAGCGCCGCCGCCAGGATTCCGCCACCAACATCATGCCCCCAAACAGACTCAATACATGCACGAATTTTAGCGAGACCCCGGCGGGGCACACCTTCTTCGCGCGCGACGCTCGGTTGCCACAACCCCACGGCTGTTCACTCGTTATATCCGCGGTGCACAGCGCGCGGTCATCGCTCAACGCTCACCACTCAACGCGCCGGCGCGGATTTCCCGTCCTGCCACGCGACGGGAACGTGCGTGCACGAACTCGTCGCGGGCAGACCTCGCTGATTGGCGCGCATCAGGCTGACGACTTGTTCGACGGCCTGTGCGCCGACGCGGCCATGGTCGATCACGATGCCGGCAAATTGCTCGTCGTTGCGCGGCACATCGAGTCCAGCGAAACCAACGCGAAGTCCTTTTCCGGACAAAATCTCCCTCAGCTCGAGCCGGTCGCTGATCACCGCGTCGAGCCGGTTCGTCTGTATCCAGCGAAGAACTACGCCGGCGTCCGGCGTTTCGTCCAGATCGAGCGGCGCAGGCAAACGTTCTCCGGCGCAGACGCGCTGCTCCAACAGGTAACCGGCGCGGCTCAATTCGTCCTGGCGCGGCATTCCGCCCGGCGTAGTGGCCAAACCGATACGGCGATAGCCGAGAGCGCGAAGCTTGCGGAAGGCGAGGCGGGCCGATTGGCGGTGATCGGAAATGATTCCGTAGATCGGCGCATCGAGATGCGGGCTCTCGATTTTGGCCGCGCTGTAGTCAGGCCAATCAAACGCCACGCGGGTCGTGTGCGAACGGCAGGCCCCGAGCACCAAACTGGTGATCCCGCGAGCGCGCAGGATGGAATGCAAACGCTCCGGCGTGAGCTGCGCCTTCGACAGCAGGAAAAGTTCAATCTGACAGTGCAGTGACTCGGCCGCCGCGCGGGCACCGAGCCAGTAGCCGCTGTGCGCGTGCGATTTTTCCAGAGCCTGGCGCGAGTCGAAATCGCTGATGTAGGCGATCACCGGCAGCGCCTTGTGCGGCAGCACTTCGAGCCGGTGAGTATTGAACGCGTCGAGCAGAGGATCGGGCCGGTAGCCGAGTGTGCGCGCGGCGGCTCGGACGCGTTTGCGCGTCGCTTCGGAAATCCCGGGATGGTTTCGCAGCGCGAGTGAGACGGTGGAGGGATGCACCCCGCCGGCGAGGCGCGCGACATCGCGCATCGTTGGACGGCGCGCGGGAGCTGTATTCTTAACTGCGGAGTGGGGCGGACGCGCCGTCATACCATTTTCCTTCGACGTAGGTGTGAGTTGCCAATTCCGGAACGCCGCGGCGCTCCGTGCGGAGAAGGGTCGCGAGCAGAGTGGTGACGCGTTCGCCGACCATGCCCATGTTGGAAACGATTCCGGCGAGCGCGGGGTTCTTGCGGGAAAGACAAATGCAGGCGCACGCGACTTGTTGTGGCATGCGAAATCCCCCGTCCGTGATCATCGTGCGGATGTTCGTCCAGTTGCAGACCACCGCGTCCAATTTGTGGGCGCGGATCCAATCGCGCAGCAAAGGCGTCGCGATCTCGCCCGTCGCGCCGTGCGGGAAAAGCATGGGCGGAATCCAATGCGGACTCGCGATGTCGGGCTGTTCCAGCAATAGGCCGGAAACGTGCATGTCGTCCGTGCCTTCTTCATCGTGAAGACCCACCGCGAGCCCGATGCGTTTGTAGCCGAGCGCGCGCATCCGCTGAAACGCGACACGCACGCCATTGAGCTGATCGGTCGAGACGAGCGTCACTGCAGGGTCCATGTGGCGGCTGTCGATTTTCACCACGCAGAAAGAACTCCAATCCATTTCGAGCGTGTCGCGCCCGGCTTCAAAGCCGCCGATGATCACCCCAGTCACGCCGGTCTTTCGCAGATAGCGATAGAGAGACGCGGAGTCGTGGTGGCCTTTGTCGACGAAGAGCAGTTCGAAGCGATAGCCCAGCGACTCGGCCTGCTGCCGCGCGCCTTCGACCATCACACGGTTGTGCGTGCGTTTGAAAAATCCTTCCTCTGGAGAGCGGTTGACGACGAAAGCGATGCGGGGCGCAAAACCGGTCACTCCATCGCGGGATCGTCGATTGCTCAGCGCGGAGAAGACCGCGTCACGTCTGTAGCCAATGCGTCCCGCAGCGGCGACAATGCGGTCGCGCGTCGTCGCCGGAATACTGGGATGTCCGCGCAAAGCCATGGACACCGTCGTGAAATGCACGCCCGCGACACGGGCGACATCTTTGATCGTGGGGTTCGAAAACACAGTCAGAAGAGGTGGGGTACTGACAGCTCAAATGAATGAATCCGGCCGGTTCGGGTCAACACAGCCAGATGGCACAGCGCGAATACTCTGTGCTGTCTATTGAACGAATAGAGGCGGAAAAAATTAAAATCTTCCCCTGACTTGGGCAAAAAAAGGGCCGACGTTTCCGTCGGCCCTTCGCAAATCCGTTCAACCCCTCGCGCTGCCGCGGAGGGACTCGCTCTTTCTTCAACCAAGAATTTCGCGGTTCGCGCGAATCAGCGCGAGGCGTTGATCGACCGAGCCGCGCGTCGTCAGACCTTCCGGCGGCGTGTTCAAACACCAATCAACCAGCTTCGCGACGCTCGTCCGCGCGGCGTAGCAACGCGTGTCGGAGCCGCCATAGTAGATGATGACCGTGTCGTCCGGCAGGCGTACCCAGCCATTGCTGAACGTCACATTCGATACGTCGCCAACGCGCTCGCTGCCGTATGGCGCGAGAAAATAACCGCCCGGTTGAGCGATGACTTTCGACGGATCTTCGAGCGACGTCATGAACATATACAGGACGTAGCGCAGGCCGGCGGCGCAGTTGCGCACGCCGTGGGCGAGATGCAGCCAGCCTTGCGGCGTTTTGATCGGAGCCGGTCCCTGGCCGTTCTTCGTTTCCTTGATCGTGTGGTAGACGCGTGAATCGATGATCTTCTCCGGGCCCGTCACGCCCTTCGTGATGTCGTCGCAGAGCGTCCAACCAATGCCGCCACCGGAACCGACGTCGATGAAGCCGTCCATCGGGCGCGTGTAGAACGCGTATTTTCCGTCAACGAATTCCGGGTGCAGCACGACATTGCGCTGCTGCGACGCGGGCGTCTTCAGGTTCGGCAGGCGTTCCCATTTCTTGAAATCCTTCGTGCGAACCATGCCTGCGACAGCGACGGCGGAGGAGAGATCGCCCTTGGCCGCCTTGGGATCTTTCGACTCCGCGCAGAACACGCCATAGATCCAGCCGTCCTCGTGGAACGTGACGCGCATGTCGTACAGATTCGTCTCGGGTTTGACTTCGGGGATGTCGCAGGGCTCGTCCCAGAAGCGGAAGTTGTCGATGCCGTTCTTGCTTTCAGCGATGGCGAAGAAGCTCTTGCGATCGTAGCCCTCCGTACGGACGACGAGGTGCACTTTGCCATTCCAATAAAAAGCTCCCGGATTCAGCGCGGCGTTAATGCCCAGGCGCTCCATGAAAAACGGGTTCGTTTTCGGATTGAAGTCGAAGCGCCACTCGATCGGCACGTGGCGATCGGTCACGACCGGATTTTCAAAACGTTCGAACACGCCATTATCCCATTCGGCATCAACCGGGTTCTTGCGTTTCAAAAAGGCTTCGTGCGCGGCACGAACCTTTTTCACGCGAGCGTTGAAAGCGCGAAGCTGGCTGGAGTCGCCGCTCTTGCTTTTGCCGCTGGTTTTATTGGCAGTGTTTTTTTTCGGTTTCATCTCGTGGGATTGGGTGAGAATTGAAAATTCAGCTCGCGCCCGGAAGGGCATCGGCGCGGCTCAGCACGTCCGCGGGAACAGTTTTTCCGAGGGACGCGAATGCGAGAATCAGCGCGCCGACCAACGGCGTGTGCTCGGGCCGGGCGATTTTCACGTCGCTGCCGAGATGATCCATCACGGCCAGTTGCACGGTTTCGACGTATTCAGAATCCTGTGACAGGCCGCCGCTGATCGTGATTTCCGGAGTGGTGCGCGGGAAAAGTTTTTTTGCCAGAGTGACGGCGATGAGCGCCAATTCGTCGGCGCCCGCATCGCGAAAACGGCGCGCTGTCATATCGCCCTGCCGTGCTTGTTGCAGAACAATGCGAGCGAGAGCCGCGATTTTCGCACGTTGCTCGACAGTGGGCGTGTGGTGGATCCAGCCGAGGAGCGAGGCGGCGTCGCGAGCTCCCGTCGCTTCGACGATTGCTTGTGAGAGGCCGCTCGGCTCATTGCGGGCATCGAGGACGCGGTGGGTTTCGCGCAGTGCGGCAAGGCCGAGCCAATAGCCGCTGCCGGCGTCGTCCAGCAGGGCGCCGCCTCCGCCGCAGCGCGCCGTTTGCTGTGCGTCGTTGCGAGCGAAACCGGCGGAGCCGGTTCCGGCGATCAGGGCGATGCCGGGGCGGCCGCTCAGCCCTCCGGCCAGCGCGATGCTCAGGTCGTGATCCAACTGTAGTGTCGCGCTGGATACGCGCGGCAGCCAGCCCAGCAGTTCCTCGGCCTCACCGTCGAGCTGCCAGAGAGCCGCTCCCGCCACGCCGAAATACGCGGCGGATATGGCGCGCGCCTCGAGCTGCACGCTGACCCAGGCGGCAGACCAGGCGTCCTGCAGGGCGCGAGCCGCAGCTTGGGTGCCGACGATGTTTGGATTGCTCGGGCCGGAGCGACCGATGGCCAGGATCTTCCCATCTTCCGACGCGATGAGCGCGCGCGTCGTGCTGCCTCCGCCATCGAAGGCCGCGAAAACAGTGGAAGAAGAAGGCGTTTCGGTCACGAGAGACGAAGGCGTTCCGTATTCGGATTCGAACTACACGAGGCGGTTTTCCGCGATCACCTGACTATACCACTGCGCGCTGAGTTTGGGCGTGCGCTTTTGGGTTTTGAAGTCGTTGAACACGATTCCGAAACGTTTGCTGTAGCCCCAGGCCCACTCGTAATTGTCGATGAACGACCAAAGAAAATAGCCGCGGCAGCCGTAGCCTTCGTTGATGGCGCGGTGGACGTTTACGAGGTAGTTGCGGACGTAGTCGCGCCGATGCAGGTCGAGGCATTCACCGTTGGCGTCGAGTTCCTCGTCGTAGCCCGCGCCGTTTTCGGTGACGTAGAAGTCGTTCACGCCGTAAAGATTTTTGGCGTGGCGCATGGCCCAGTAGATCGATTGCGGAGCGTGCAACAGCCAGTTCTGCGCGGCCTGGGGATATTGCTGGGGAAAGGGCATGCGCTCGGGTTGGCCGCGAGGCGCGCGCCGGGCGAAGTAGCCGGTGTAGACGTTGAGCCCGAGAAAATCCGTCGGTTGCGAAATGAACTCGAGATCGCCCTTTTGCCAGACCGGGCGATCGGCGCCGCAGCGTTTGAGGTACTCGGCGGGATATTGGCCGGTGAGCACTGGGGCGAGGATGTGCGCGTTGTCGCGAGCAAAGCAGCGCTGAGCGACGGCGATGGTTTCTTCGTTTTCGACGTAAGGAATCGCGATGTCGGGGTTATGCGTGAGACCGACGCGCGCGCCTTTGCCGCCAAATTCGCGCACGGCGCGCACTGCCTGGCCGTGGGCGAGGAGCGCGTGATGGTACGCTTGGTTGACGACCTTCTTGGATTCTTGCGCACCGGGCGCGTGTTCTCCGCGTTCGTAGGACAGGCCGATGAAGCACGGAATTTCGTTCAACGTAATCCAGTTTTTGATGCGGTCCCCGAATGCCTTGACGACCGTGTCCGCGTAGATCCCGAAGCGATTGGGGATTTCGCGCACACGCCAGCCGCCAATGTCTTCGAGGGCCTGTGGCAAATCCCAATGGTAAAACGTAACCCATGGCGTGATGCCGTGCTTCAATGCGGAATCGATCAGACGATTGTAGAAATCGACGCCCTTCTGGTTGAGCGTTGCGTCACCCGTGGGATGAATGCGCGGCCACGCGAGCGACATCCGATAGTGTCTGATGCCGAGTTTCCGCATCAGCGCGAAGTCTGCTTTGTAGAGGTGATAGTGGTCGCACGCGACCGCCGGCGTATCCCCGTTGAGCACTTTTCCGGGAATGGCGGCGAAGCGATCCCAGATCGATTCGCCTTTCCCATCCTCATTGGCGGCGCCCTCGATTTGTGTGGCAGCCGTTGCGGTGCCCCAGATGAATTTTTTTGGGAAACGGTAGGATTCGCTCATGTCGTGCAGGTGAAAGGTGAGAGTACGTGGAAGAAGCAGAAATTCGGGCGAGCACCGCAATCGCTCTTTTGCCGCGAGCGACGGTTTTCCCGAGCGAATGAGCGTTCCGCCTCGGGCGAGTGTAACCGTTCACTATCGCCGCGCAAAGATTCTCAATTTTCGGCGAGGTCGCACGCAGAGTCTAACGCAGCGAACGCCTTCAGGCGGCTAGACTAGTCTAACGGGCTTGCAACGGAGCGCCGGCCTCCGGCCGGCTTTTCGATAAATGCGTCCCGCTTCGCGGGACGCTAGATAGGTTAGCCG
>DASTWZ010000002.1:0-56013 GCA_035765635.1 Opitutaceae bacterium | reverse complement strand
ATCTTCAGCTATATCGAAACCTTCTATAATCGAACCAGACTCCACTCGAGCCTGGGCTACATCAGCCCGGCTCAGTTTGAATCCAAACTAAACAACTAATCACCCCCACGACCCGTGTCCGAAGAATCGGGGCAAGCCCAGCATGACCCCTTCGTCCAACCGCTTCGTCGCGAGGGAGCGATCGAGTCCGTCCGCGCCTTGTCGCGCGGACTTTAGGTAGAGAATGCCGGCGAGGACGCCAGCGCTCCCAGTGGCCGACATCGGCGAGACGCCGACGCTCGGCGAATCCCCAATCCTCCGCTTCTGGCCGCCGAGGTGCGCCTTTCCAAGGCGCAGGAGGCTCTGGGAGCGCTGGCGTCCTCGCCGGCATTCTATTTACAGTCCGCGCGACAAGGCGCGGACGGACTCGATCGACAAGGCATGGCCGCCGCTCGCGACTGAGCGAGCCCGCGGCTTGCGCCGCTGGACTAAAAGATTGGCCGCCCGGGAGGCCTGCGCTCCGCTACGATGGCGACCTGCTCTTATCGGAAACCTTCTCACGCACCCGAAACCTTCTCACCCACGGGAGTTTTCGGCCTGCGTGTGGGCTGCGTGCCGGAATAGGAGCGCTGATCCGATAAACAGCAGGACGAATAGAAAATTCAGCGCAAACACCGGGATTACGCCCGGGCTGAAGTCGCCGGGCCGAAGCATCAGCGAGACCACGGGAACTGCAAACTGGACGAACGCCGCCGCGAACAAGGTCCGCGCCATCCCCAAAGCTGCAAACCGCGCCATCGCCGCTCCGACTGCACCGATGACGAGCACTCCACCGTACATCAAGTTGGCGGGATTGTTTTCGCTCCCGATCAGCCCGACGGCGCCGTTGACCCAGATGAGCAGAAACGCGGTACCAAGCGCGATGCCGGCGGCGACCCGATAGGCGGTCGTGCTAGCATTCCTTGTTACAAGCACATAGGCGAGCCCGATTCCGGTCATCAGCATCCACGCGACAATGAAGTCGCTCGCACTCCAGGCCCATCCCTCGACCCTGAGCAGCATCGCCGCCAATGGGACCAGCAGCACGAATGGCGGCACGAGCGCGACGGAGAGAAGATATTTGCGGTTCATCGTGCGCTGAGCCTCTCAAGTCCGCGTGAAGTCTGAATGAAATCAGTATGAAATCCGCAAGAATTACGCAGTCGGCCGAAACATCAAAACCGATTTGCGCCGTCGAGCAGCCGCGTGCCGAAACGCGGCCGCTAAATCCGAGCGAATTTTTTCCCTCCCCCGCGCCTGCGATTGCTTGAATTGCTTAACGATATTTGCAGTCGAGCCGTTGTGAGGTGCGGCCGAGAGTGGATGGCTCGTGGCGCCGGCTTTTCCGTGCTATTTTACTACCATTGTAATCCCGCCGGCGCTCGAGACCTGAAGTAACGTTCACTCTTTATATGATCCGCTTCACTCGCTTCCTTTGCGCCGCGTACGCGGTGCTCTTCGCGGCGCCGTTGTCGTTGTTTTCTGAATACGCCAAGCCGGATCCCGCGAAGGCGTTTCCCGATTTCAAGGTTTACGATTCTGCGGGCCGCCCGTGGCGAACGGCTCGCGAAGACTGGGCGGGCGCGAAGAAGCGGGTCGCCGAGGATCCGAGTTGGAAGGAGTGGCTGGAGAAGCAGCGAGCGGAGGTGGATCACTGGATGTCCAAACCGCGCGATCGGGTGGAATGGGCGGCAGGTTGGTCGCACGACGGCGTGAGTCCGAAGGATGCGTCGCGACTGATTTGGACCGAGGAAGTCCCGCGCGAGGATGTGCAGTTTTTTCACAGCGCCTCCGATCCGCAGGTGCCGATCACGCCGAAAACTTTCGCGTGGTGGGTCGTAAGCACGCGCGGCCGAAACTTCAGCATGATCGGGAATGCAGCGCGCTTGTATCGACTTTCTGGAGACAAGAAGTACGCCGATTGGGCCGCTGGGCAGATCGATTTCTACGCCGATAATTTTTTGAAATGGGCTCCGGCCCGCGACGGCGCGCGGCTATTTTGGCAGACGCTGACCGAGGCCTCGAATCTCGTCACGCTGACGGAAGCGGTGCGCAATCTCGGGAGCAGCGTCGCGCCGGATCGATTGAATCGCTGGCGGGACGAATTGTTTTTTCCCGAGGTCAAAGTCCTCAACAATAGTTACCAAAACATCCACAACATCGCCTGCTGGCAGCGCGCGGCGGCGGCGCAGGTCGCCCTGCTTTTTCGCGACGACGCGATGTGGAAAGAGGCGTTGGACGGTCCGCACGGCGTGCGCGCGCAAATTCGGGAAGGCGTGACAAGCGATTACCTCTGGCACGAGCAGTCGTTCGGCTACAACGGATTCGTCGTGCGCGCGCTCTCGACGCTTTTCGAGACTGCGGGAATCTACGGTCGCGCCGAGGAGTTGGATTACGAAATGACCGTTGCGGAGAATCTTCTGCTCTCGACCACTTACTACCGATTTCCGAACGGCCAACTACCGAACCCCGCGGACAGTGGAGGCATCGGAAAGGTGCCGACCGCGCAGGCATTGGGTGCATATTACCGCGTATTTCCCACCACGCCAGGTCTCACCGCTGCCGCTGATGCGCACACCTGGGATACGTTGCTCGATCCACCGCCGCCTTCGCCACGTCCCGTCGGGCCCCTGCCGCCCGTCGTGAGCCGCAGCTTGGAGACGACGCGCATGGCGATTCTCAAGCATGATCCGTGGCAGGTGTTTTTTCACTACGGGCAATTGACCCGCTCACACACGGAATCCGAGGCGCTGAACTATTCCGCGGCATTCGGGACGACTGACATCACGCATGATCCCGGAACCGTTGGCTATGGATCGCCGCTTCACCGCGGTTATCACACGCGGGGACTTGGCCACAATGTGGTCCTCGTCGACGGAGAGGGTGAAGATCTTGGCGCCTTCACCGAACGTCGCGAGTGGGTAGTGGAGCAACCGAATCTAAACTCGCCGTTGCGCGGGGAACTGCTCGGGTTCTCGTCCGATCCGGCGCGAGTCAGCGCCGCGCAACCGTACTATCGGAGGAATGCGAAAGCCAAGCGCACGCTGAAGATCGATGGGCAACGGTTGACCGACGTGGCGAGCGTGGAAACCACCGATGGCCAGACGCACCGACTGGGTCTGGCGCTTCACCTGCAAGGCGCGGTGAAACTCCCGGACACATTCGTGCGTGATGAAAATTTCGCCGAGAAGAGGCCGGAGCCTTTCCAGTATTGGCGCGACGCCCGCAAAGCAGCGTTTCACGACCGGGTCGAATTCGACGTGAACTACGGCCAAGTCGTGATGCACATCGTGATCGCATGTCCGGGCGACCTCACTGTCTGGCATGCGTCTTCGCCCGACGTGCCGCCGAAGCGCCGCGAAAGCTTATACGTGGAAACCACCGGGAAAGCCGCCACCTTCACCACAACGTTCACGCCGGCGGAGTGAGCGCAGTTTCCCCCTGCGTATCCAAAACAGCGACGGATCCGACGTTGAGCAAAGCCAGCCCGAACGTGTGGGAGCAGGTTTGTGACGGGTGTGAGGCTGACTTTTGGGTCGGCAAAGACATCGAATGCCGGCGAGGACGCCAGCGCTCCCAGAGCCTTCTGCGCCTTGAAAAGGCGCACTCGGCGGGGCGGGCCGAGCGCCGGTATTGGCCGAGCGTAGGCGTCTCGCCGATGCCGGGGTATTGGCCGAGCGGCGGCGTTATCGCCGACGTCGGCCACTGGGAGCGCTGGCGTCCTCGCCGGCATTCTCTACCTAAAGTCCGCGCCACAGGGCGCGGACGGACTTGATCGACGTGCTGCCGCGCTCGCAGCCGAAGGGGTCATGCTTTACTTTTAACCTTGATCGCCTTGGAGGCGGCCCGCACACAGGCTGTATGGCACGCAAACTGAGGCTGGAGTTTCCTGGTGCGATTTACCATGTGATCAACCGCGGGAATTATCGTTCATCGCTGTTCAAGACCGACGCGGCGAAGGCGGCGTTTGAAAATTGTTTATTCGACACGTGCAAGAAGTCCGGCTGGGTGCTGCGCGCCTTTGTCATCATGGAAAACCACTTTCATCTCGCGGTGGAAACCCCGCAGGGAAACTTGGTTTCAGGAATGCAGTGGCTGCAGTCCACCTTCGCCAATCGCTTCAATAAATTGCGAGGAGAACGCGGGCATTTGTTTCAGGGTCGCTATAAGAGTTTGGTCGTCGAAGCGGGAAGCGCGCTTGGACAAGTTTGCCATTATATTCATCTCAATCCGGTGCGCGCCGGCCTCGTTCCGGTGCAACGGCTGCCAGAGTATCGCTACTCGAGTTATTGGTATCTCAGGAATCCCAAGCAGCGCCCCGAGTTTCTCCAAATGGAACCCGCGTTGATCGAGGCGGGCGGACTGGTCGACGAGCCGCGAGGTTGGACCGCCTATCAACACTATCTGGCCTGGCAGGCGGAAAATGGACCGCTTGGAAAAAACCGCGCGTATGTGTCCTTGAGCCAAGGTTGGGCGCTCGGGAGCGCAGGCTTTAAACAACAACTGCTGAAGGAGGGAGCCGCGGACGTGGAAGCAAGAGCATGGGATTCGGTGGGTGCTCGAGAAGTCCGCCAAGGCCGCTGGCGCCAGGCTCTGGCCGAGGCGCTCAAACGAATTCCGGAGAAGAGCCGCGAAAGCAAAATGAAATCCGCGCCGTGGAAAGTCGCGGTGGCCGCGCATCTGCGCGAGACCACGGATGTCTCTAATAGCTGGCTGGCCGAGCAACTCGATATGGGCAGCGGAATCTACGTCAGCAAACACATCGGGCTGCTCAAGAAGCACGCGGGCCAGGCGACCGAGCTGAAGAAACGAATCGTGAAGGTGAAAAGTAAGGCACGACTTGGTCGTGCGGAAAACTTTACTGCACGAAAATCGGCTCCCGGACTCCGTCGAACTCCGCGTAATTCTTGAGACGATTGATCATCGTGTCGCTCACGCGATTGCCCGCGCTGACCAACAAAACGCCGGACGTCGTGCGCACATCCGAGACCAGGACATTGCCCGGACACAGTTCGCCGACGGTCAAGTGTTTCACTGCACGTTCGGCCGAGATCGCGTTTTCGAGAAAGGCTTGGAAACACGAGAAACATTTCTGCAGCAGGTCCGGATCGTAGACGCCGCTGCGCTGCTTCATCGTCTCAAGCGCGCGCGCTTTCACGATACCGTCGTCTTCGAGAACCGCGCGATCGTGCAAAATCCGGAGGACGCGGGCGCCGAATGGGATCGCATTGCCCTTGACCTCGTCATTCGGATAACCGCCGCCGTCGTATCGCTTATTCTGATACAAAATGATTTCCGCCACGGGCTCCAGGCGCGAGATGTTGATCAGCAGATCGTGCCCCACTTGAGGCGCGCGATCGACGATCACCTGCTCGCGCGGAAACAGCGCCATCTCCGTGTCGAGCTTTCGTAGAATGGTCGGAGGAATCGAGACATGGCCAAGGTGAGAAAGCATCGCCGCCACTTCGATTTCCCAGGTGGTGCGCAAATTCAGGAATCGACCGAAGACGCGTACCGAGTCGCGCAATTTTTGGCCGCGGCCGAACGACGGCGGGTCGATCATCGACAGCACTTCGCCCAACACCTTCACCGAGCCAGCCAAAGTTGTTTCGAGCAAATCACGTTCGACGCGTTGGAGCTCGTACTGCTTCAGGCTCGATTGAAGCGTCGAGTGCAGTTCTTCAGGTGGACAGGGCTTGGTCAGGAAACGAAAGACCGCGCCTTGGTTCACCGCCTCCACCGCGGTTTGTTGATCGGCATTGCCGGTCAACATCACGCGAACCGTGTCCGGCGAATCTTCCCGGGCAACGGACAAAAGTTCGATTCCGTTCATGCCCGGCATCTGCATGTCAGCGACGATGACGGCGTAGGGGCCGCATTCCTTGATCATCGCCAGCGCTTCCGTGCCGCCTTGCGCAGTGTCGAACGAGAACTGCTTTCGCAGTGTCCGTTGAAAAGCGGCTAGGACGTTCGGATCGTCGTCAACAAAGAGAATACGCGGTGGCTGCATGCGATTACTTTACATCGACCCAAATGGGTCACGATTTAGTCTAAGCCCCAGTCGTACAGCGCGCGATTTGCGCATTTAGCGTGCGACGGCAGAATCCAACGGAGCGGCCGTTTTGTCTGCTGCGGGCACCGTCAGCGGGAGGTGAATGGTGAATGTCGTGCCGTGCCCGATCTGGCTCACGAAAGTGATTTTTCCCTGGTGTTTTCCGACGACGACGGAGCGGACGATGGGCAGCCCCTGGCCGGTGCCTTTGCCGAGCGCCTTCGTGGTGAAGAACGGTTCGAAAATGCGCTCGCGAATCGCTTCAGGAATTCCCGTCCCGGTGTCGGTTACGCTGATCAGGGCCCAATCGTCGCAGCGCTGCGTCTTGACTGTAATGGTTCCCTTCGGCGCGGAGCTCGAGGGCCGCGCGTCCGCGATGGCGTGAGTGGCGTTGATGATCAGGTTCAGGATCGCCTGATTGAATTCGTCGGCCAGGCAGGGAACACGAGGCAGATCCGGGTCGAAAACCGTGATGGCCTCCGCCACGTATTTCCACTCGTGCCGGCAAACCATCAGCGCGTTCTCGATCGCGTGATTCAAATCGATCGGCGCGCGCGTTGGTGAACCAGGATGAGAAAATTCCTTGAGCGAGCGCACGATCTTCGCGACGCGACCGAGGCCTTCAAGCGACTGCTCGAGGGTCCGCGGGAT
Organism: Opitutaceae bacterium; assembly: GCA_035765635.1. GTDB lineage: Bacteria > Verrucomicrobiota > Verrucomicrobiia > Opitutales > Opitutaceae > EW11. The sequence goes on along the minus strand of DASTWZ010000002.1, from coordinate 49,292 downwards.
TTCGGCGGTCAAATAGTCGAGTTCGCACTCCTGTTCGATCGCGCGCGCCGCCTGAACTTCCGTCGAGAGATACTTTTGGGCTTCGGCCTGCTTCAGGACATGCTCATGGCTCTCGATGATTTGCTTCAGTTGACCAAATGCATCCACCAGGAAACGCGTGTTGTCGCTGATGAACTGAGTCGGCGTGTTGATCTCGTGCGCCACGCCGGCGGCCAGAAGTCCGATCGATTCCAACTTTTGGTTTAGCCGAGTTTGAATTTCTTTTTGGTGTCGCTCCGTGATGTCGCGAGCCGTGATGACCAGTTGCACGGAACATCCCGCATCATCTTTCACCGCGCCGAGGTTCGCCTCGAAATAAAGATAGAAACCTTCCTTGTGACGATTGCGCACCACGATCGTCTCGTTCGCCCCGGTCTGCACCAGGTGATCGACCGCGGCTTTCATCCTGGCGATATCTTCCGGGTGAAGCAGCTCCAAGAGCGACAGCGTGCTCATCTCCTCGGCGGAATAGCCGAGTAGTCGCTGATGGGCCGGACTGCTGTAGACCCGCCGCAGGTCCGTATCCAACACCGTGATCAGGTCCGTGGTGTTTTCGAGAATCTGCCGGAAGAGCCGTTGGCTCTCGTGCAGCTCGCGTGTGCGGTCCGAGATCAATTTTTCCAGGTCATCCAGGTGCGACTTCACTCGCTGCTGCAGGCTCCACTTTTCCGTCAAAGCATGCGCGAGCTGCAGCACTTCGATATTGTCGAACGGCTTTCGCAAAATGACCAAGCGATCGTTCTGACCGAGGCGCGCGATGATTTCGCTCCAACTATAATCCGAATACGCCGAGCAGATCACCACCTGCAGATGCGGATCGATATTCCACAATTTCGCGATCGTGCCCAGGCCATCCATCCCCGGAGGGATGCGCATGTCGACAAACGCCAATGCATAGGGCATCTGCGATTCGGCAGCGGCCGCAACCATGGCGACGCCTTCCTCGCCCTGAAACGCGGAATCGACGGTGAAGCGTATTCGTGGCGCAACTACAGCCGGAGCATCGCCAAATAATTCCGCCTCGAGGTCGGCGATGGTGTTCTCCGGCGGAGGGGCCAAGACCTTGTGAAAATCGTCGTGGATATTGCGGCTGTCGTCGACGATCAGCACGCGAAAGTGGTTCTTTGATTGATCCGAAATCATGAGGAGGGGGCCGGCTTCGCGATGGGGAGTTCGAGAATGAATTCAGCGCCTTGGCCCTGGCCCCCGCTCTGCGCGATGAGCGAACCGCCCATCTCCTGTGCCGCAATCGCGCTGCTGTGGAGACCGAAGCCATGTCCGTTCGTCTTAGTCGTGAAACCAAAGGAAAAAATTCGCTGCAGATTTTCTGCGGGAATGCCGACTCCGTTGTCCCGCACGCCGATTCGCACATGATCTTTTTCGGCGAGCCGCACGGAAATCGTGATGCGCTTGTCTTCCCGTCCCGAGGAGCCCACCGCCTGTTTGGCGTTGCCGATCAAGTTGACCAAGATCTGCAGCACCTTGTGCCGCGCGGCTCTGACTCGGGGCGTGTCGCTGAAATCCTTCACTACGTTGACCTGATGCCGAGTGAGCGAAGCTTCGCTGATTTGCAGCGCCTCCATGATCACGTCGGGTGCAGCTAAATCTTCCACCAAGCTCGAAGCGCGCACGTAGCTCTGCTGCATCGCGATGATGTTTTTGATGTGCTCGACACTCCGCGAAAGCGAAGTGATCTCGGTCGCAAGCGATTGATGCTCGCGCGAAAGTTGGATGGAAAGTTGCGCGAGGTAATTGGGCAATTGCTTGCCACGCGGATCCTCCGTGATAAACGCGGGAAGGTTCGCGAGATTTTCCTGGATCATCGCCACGGCGCGACCGAGGTTTGCCACCTTCAACTTGGAGACTTGATCGGCGACCAACGCGGTCGACGTGTTCACGCTGTTGAACGCGTTTCCGATGTTGTGCAGGACGCCGCTGGCGACCTCCGCCATGCCGGCAAGCCGGGAGGTTTCGAGCAGATTACGCTGTGCTTGCGCGAGCGCTTGTTCCGTGTGTTTGCGGCGAGTGATGTCCCGGGAAATTCCAAACGTGCCGATGACCTGGCCGTATTCGTTGTAGAGCGGAAGCTTGGTCGTGGTGACCCACGTCACGCGACCATCGGCCCAGGTTTCTTTTTCCTCGATGCCCACCACCGGGCGCTCGGTGCGAATGATTTCCTGCTCCGCGTCGAAAGCCGGCTGCGCGTGCTCGTAAGTGAAAAAGTCGAAGTCACATTTTCCCTCTATCTGTTTTGGATCCGAAATCCCAAAACAGGAACTCATCGAATGGCTGACGCGGACGAAGCGGCTCGAGAGATCTTTGAAATAAATATAGTCCGGCACGTTCTCCAGCAGCGTGCGCAGGAACCACTGCTCGCGTTTCAAACTATCGATCGTTTTGCGCAGCGGTGAGATGTCGCGCGCCACAATCCACAGGCGATCGTGCGGTCCGTTGCTCGGCGATGCTGCCCGCGCGATCAGGTTGACCGAAGTTGCGATTTCTCGGCCGTCGTGAGTTCGAAGCTCCAAATCGCCGGTCCACGTCCCGACGCGCCAGGCGGTTGGAATCGCGTCATTCAGTAAGGTCCAGAGGCACTGCCCTGGAATAAATTCCATCAAAGAACGCTCCTCCAGCTTCTCGTCTGGGGTGAGACCGAGCAAAGCGCGGCCCGCGGGATTCAGGTACTCCACCTGGTAGTTTGGCTGTTCAATGACCGCGAAAAGATCGGGGGTGATCTCGGCGAACGAATCGATGCCGGCTAGCGACGCGGCCGGTTTCAAAGTGTCGCGCGACGGCGCGGCGGCGTCATCTGCAAGCGCACTAGCGGAGTGTTCATTCAAGGTCATCGGAAGAAAACACGCAGAGCGCGCAGGGTTTGGGGAAGGTACATAATCTCGCGGAGAGTCGGTACTAACCACATCGACGCAGCCCCGTGACTTCCTAAGGACGACTTGAGAAATGTAGGTCGTTGAATAAAAATGGCCTACGAAACCAAAAACGAAGTTTTACAGCCGCCCGCGGCGTCCGACGCGGCCCTCCCGTTACAAAAACTTTGATTCACGGTCTCTGCGGTTCGCGTTCAAACGCCGCGCCGCGAATCCATGGAAAAACCGAAGAAAGACCCCGTCGACGAAGAGATTGAGGAACGGCGGGCGCCGAGCAGCCGGATTATCCACGATACGATCGTGCGGGAGGGAGAAGAGGAGTTGGAACGGTCTCCTCAGGCTCTGGCTTGGTCGGGAGTTGCGGCGGGATTTTCGATGGGAGCGTCGACCATTGCGGAGGCGGCATTGCATGCCCGTTTGGGTGAGGGGACGTGGACGATGTTGGTCAGCAAGTTTGGTTACTGCGTGGGATTTCTCGTCGTCATCCTGGGGCGACAACAGCTGTTCACGGAAAACACGTTGACCCCGATTCTCCCGCTTCTGGACAAGAATTCATCGGCCACCTTTTGGAAGGTCGCCCGACTCTGGGGAATCGTGTTGCTCACGAATTTGATCGGGGCGGCGGTCGTGGCGCTGTTTTTAACCAAAGCTCCTGTATTGGAAGAATCGATACGCGTTGAACTCCTGAAGCTCGGCGAGATTACGGTGAGGCCGGATTTTATAACAATAGCGTGTCGCGGAGTGCTGGCCGGCTGGCTGATAGCGTTGCTCGTCTGGCTGTTGCCCTTTGCCGAAGCAGGGCGGGTCTGGATCATCATCATTCTCACGTATGTCATCGGCATAGCCGGCTTCAGCCATGTCATCGCCGGATCGATCGAGGTCTTCGCCCTGGCCTGGGCAGAGCGACTGAGTTGGGTCCAGGCTTTTATTGGTTTCATTATTCCTGCGCTGATCGGAAATATCATCGGGGGCGTGGCCCTCGTTGCCTCGATCAATCACGCCCAGGTAGTGCCGGACAAATAGTCACGCACGCACAGCGCTGGGCTGCTTATTTGGCGACGAACGGGGGCGGCCTCATCCGTCACTGCGGCACGGCCAAAAACGAAGCCAGGCGAGCACGAGTATTATTTCTGCAGCGGCGTCGATCAGGTAGACCCGTGTTGTATGGGGCTGGCCGACACAATATATATCCACGATCGCCAGAAGAACTGCCTCCCCGGCGGCGAGCAGAGCGATCTCCGGGGTGATGCGTCTCGCGCGGGCCGCGACGATCATAACCAGGCCTGACATGGCCAGAAGCAGGCCGACCGTTTGCGCCAGCCAGAAGTCGGCTTTGAAGCCTGTCACGCGTTGAAAAGTGTAACCGCTGAGCACGGGCCAAATGCCGGTTAACAGATAAAACCCTCCCTGGAGCGCGCAGAGGAGCCGAGTGCCACGATCCCGCTTGGCTGAGGCAGTGGCTTTCGTCGGCGTAGACCTGAACATGTGCAGAGAATAGGCGCTGTTTTAACCGCGAGATATCGGCTTATCGCCGGTCTTTGCCGCGGTGGATTTGCTGCTGGGCCGCAAAATCGTTTCCGCGACTAGTAGATTTGCGGGCTTGAAACGTTTTACCTTTGGGCGCGGTTTGCGTCTGTTTGAAGCCCTTTGCCTTCCGATCCTGAAACATCCCGTTGGTTTGCGGACGAAATTCAGCCCCATGAATCGGAGCTGAGGTCGTATTTGCGCAGCAAATTTCCGACGTATCCGGAAATCGATGACTTGATCCAGGAGACCTACGCGCGGCTTCTGCAGGCCCGCGAGCAATCCGCCATACCTCCCGGCAAGGGCTACCTTTTTGCCACGGCGCGAAATGCGGTGATCGATTTTTTCCGGAGGCGAAAAGCCGCCGTGATCGACTGCGTGGCGGAGATCGAACAGCTCCCGGTTTTGCTCGATCGGCCGGATGTGGCGGAGTCCGCCAGCCGAAGCCAGGAACTCACGCTGCTCGCGGAGGCCATTCAGTCGCTGCCGCAGCGTTGCCGGCAGGTGCTGACGTTGCGAAAACTCCACGGTTTGTCTCACCGCGAAATCGCCGCGTCACTCGGCGTTTCGGAAAACACGGTCAACGCCCAGATCGCCGTCGGCGTGGTGCGGCTGCGCGAGTACCTCCAGGCGCGCGGCCTGGGAAAGGAGAGATTATGACGGATTTCACTCGAGACGACAGCCACTCCGACGCGGAAAGGCAGGCGATCGAAGCTACGGCCGGCGTGTGGCTCAGTTTGCGCGATAGGGGAATGACGCCCGGGGAAACCGAAGCGTTTGTTCGCTGGCTCCAGGCGGACACTCGCCATGCGTCGGTCTTCGAAGGGCTCGACCAGGCCTGGCGCCAGCTCGACCAGCTGTCAGCGTCGGTGTTGCCCAACACGCGGCCCAATCCCGATTCGCTCGCGCCGCGCTTCCGCCGACGACTGGCCAAGACCCCTGTTTTCAGCATGGCCGCGGCCGTCGCGCTCGCACTGGTTTGCGCAGCGCTCTGGCTGCAGCGACCGCAGAAGCATTTCGCGGAAACGGCCGTCGGCGCTTTTCAAAAAGTGGATTTGCCGGACGGCTCGGTTGCTCAGCTCAACACCGATTCCGCGATCGATGCGGACATGAGCGGACCGGAGCGGCGCGTGCGGGTCGTGCGCGGCGAAGTTCATTTTTCGGTGCACAAGGACGCGGTCCATCCGTTCGTCGTCACCGCGGAGGGAATTCAAGTGATCGCGGTCGGCACGGCGTTCAACGTTCGCACCGAACCGAAGTCGGTCGAAGTGATGGTGACCGAGGGGAAGGTCCGGCTGAACCAGGCGGATTATCCGAAACTCGCCGATTCACGCCATGGGGCGGAGAGCGAAAGTCCGCCGCTCTCGGCAGGCGAGAAAGCCTCGATCGATATCGATCACATTTCGGAGCGGCGGATCGCAGATGCGATGAAGGTGGCCAAAGTTTCTGCATCGGAAATCCGCCGCGTGCTGGCCTGGCAGGAGCGGCGCATCGAATTCGATTCCACGCCATTTAACGAGGTGGCCGCGGAGTTCAATCGCTATAATCGGGTGAAACTGGTCGTGACCGACCCGGCCTTGGGCTCACAGACATTCAGCGGGACGTTTCGCGCGGATGGCTACAATGCTTTCGTCGCCATCCTGGAGCAGAATTTCGGTGTGCGCGTGACGCGCGAGGCAGACCAGGTTCTGCTCGCGAAGAACGTCTCGGCAAAGTGATGGAATCCCGTTTTAGCTTTGCCGTTTGGCGCGGATTTACGGATGCCCGGCGCAGTTATATCAAACGGCCGAAGCGACAATATATAAGCGCTGCTAGTAGTTTTTGGAGGTTCGCTCGTTTAATATTGTGGCACGGCTTCACGGCTGTCGCTGCGTTCACTCGAACTCACCTGATGCCTCAATATAACATTGTTCGTCAGCGACCCTTTGGAAACGTACCGCTACGCTGCCTTTTCGCGATGACCTTCGCTTTCGTTCCCGAACCTCTTCGGGCTGGCGATGCGCAAGGTCAGGAGCAAAGGGCGTTCGATCTTCCTGCGGGCGAGGCGGCTTCGACCCTGCGATTGTTTTCGTCGCAGGCCGGAGTGCAGTTGCTCGTCTCGTCGGATGATATTCGCGGTATAAAGACAAGAGAGGTCCATGGAGAACTGAAGCCATTGGCGGCTATTCAGAAGATGTTGGAAAACACGCAGCTCGTCGCGCGGGAAGATCGTGCCACCGGAACCATTGCTGTCGTCGCCGCCGCTTCGGCGCATGACGAAGGCAGCGCTCCGCCAAAACCCAACAAACCGAAGAAAACCTCCCAAATGAAATCCTCCCGCATCGCGAGACTCGCAGCTGCCCTGGCGGCGTCCGCGACCTCCTATACACTGCACGCGCAGTCCGCCGGCTCCGATCAAGGGGCCGTTGCTGGCGACACCATTGTCCTTCCTCAGTTTTCCATCACTGCGGCCTCGAACGGCGACCGTTATCATTCCACGGATGCCGTGTCTGCGGTTCGCATCAGCGGATCGATTTTGGACACGCCGCAATCCGTGGCCGTGCTCACGCGCGATTTTATCAGCGATATAAATCCAGTGCGCTTGTATGATGCCACGCGCTATGTCGCCGGCATCACGGAAGGTCGCGGTGTGGGATTTTCCGACCGTATCGTCGTGCGCGGCTACGAGAGCGACGGACGGATCGTCGATAATTTTTCGTTCAACAGCGCCGCCAATTTCGAGGAGGCGTTGGTGGAGCGCGTGGAAGTGCTGAAGGGGCCAAATACCATTCTCTCGCCCAGCGGTACGCCGGGTGGCTCGGTGAATGTAATCATGAAGTCGCCGCAGTTCGAACGGGCCAATCTCGTGACTGCGACGCTCGGGCTTTTCGATGCGCAGAAGTTGACAGTGGATTCGACGGGCGCGATCGGCTCGAGCAATCGTTTCGCTTACCGTGTTATCGGCGTTTACCAGGATTCGGACCGGTTTTGGACAGACTCGAAGTTGAAGACAAAGCTGATTGCTCCGGAGCTGACGTTCAAACCTTCGGAACGCTCCGACATTACATTCAAATACGTTTATGGAGACTACGAAACCTGGGGAGATCCTCGCGTATTGGTGGATTCGGCCGTGGTCGATGGAGCCGACGCCGAGAAAGCCGCGGGCTTCGCGCGCGATGGTTTGAATGGGGCGGAAGGATGGAACTATCGGCGTGCGAAATATAATCTCGCCGAGTTGAATTTCACGACTGCGCTTTCCGATGCGATCAACATGCGCTTGGCTGCGCAGTTCTGGGCTGACTATGAACCCAGCGAGCTGGCGTCCCTGGCATTGCCGGGTACTACGAATCGCTATAACCCGTACACCGGCCAGTTGACGCCGGATTATATTTGGAGCGCGCCGTCCGGAAGCACGAATTATACGTCAACGTATTCTCCGTATTATAATCCCGCGAGCATTCCTCGCACGTCTTCCTTGGGCAAGGCATGGAACGAAACATTCCAAGTGCAGAACGATTTTGCGGCAAAACATAAGATTGGCGGCGTCAGCCTGACCACAGTCGCTGGTTGGTTTTTTGTGCATTCGCAAAACAAGAACCAGCAGCGAAACGGCACGCTCCCGAACATCAGCATCTTCGACCCGGTTTACGGTAGTCGCCCGGTCTATTCGGCGAACTTGGCTTCCTTGAGCACGTCGCAGACGCGATCTGAGCAGGTGTACGCTCTCGAAAAAGCGGGATTCTGGAACGACAGGATCACGGTTACAGGCGGAGCGTCACGGTTCTGGACCTACAGCCGCTCGACCAACGTGCTGGCCAACACGCCGACCTCCGTTCTGAAAGACAAGCATGATACTTACCTTGCGGGCTTGGTGATCAAGCCGATCGAGCGCGCCTCCATATATTATAGTTTTTCGACGAATGCCGCGCCGACGCTCGCCAACAATGTCCCGTTGTGGCGCGAGGGTCGTCAGCACGAATACGGGGTGAAGGCGGAATTCCTTCATCGAAAGCTCTCGGTCACGCTCGCGCATTTTCAAATCGCGCAAACAAACGTCTCGATTCCCAATCCGGAATACCAGCTCGACCGCACGAAGCCGCAGCAGATCATTTCGTCGTTCAAGAACCACGGCGTGGAACTGGAAATCAACGGAGCGGTAACCAAGAACCTTTCCGTAATCGTCACGGCATCGGATATGAAGACTCGGGACAGCCTTGGTCGCAAACCGCGCGCAGTGGCCGATCGTTCGGCGGGCTTGTTTCTGAATTATCATTTCACGGATGGCACGCTCAACCGTCTGGGACTTTACGCGGGCGTTTCATACACCGGCGAAGCGGCGGGCGATGCACCGCCGAGTTTCACTCCGCTCGGCGTGGTGGCCCAGCCGAGCTTCATGGTTCCGGCCTACACGACGGTTACCGCGGGAGCCTCTTACACCTGGGATCGTTATTCGCTGCGCCTCACCGCGGACAATATTCTGGACAACGACTATTATTATTCCTCGGGTGCGCGATTTGCCGTCGCCGAATCGTCGACTCCAAACGTGCGTTTGTCGGTCGGGGTGAAATTCTGATCGTAGATTAGGAATTTCGAGCTATGTCCTCGATTCGCCCGTATGAAATTCATTTCAAAACTGAACGTTGCTTTGGTCCTGGCTATGCTCGCGACTGCGTTGCGGGCAGAAGCTGTCACAATAGAAGAAGCCGCCTTGCCCAAAGCAGTGACGCCGGTCGAAATGAAGATCGGCGGGCGAGTTGAGGTTTCTACCAGCGCAGGAGAAACTCCGGCTTACGAATTTCAATGGCCGGGCATTTATTTCGAATGCTCGTTCGAAGGCGAAGGCGTCTTTTTTGAAATCGGGAAGGGTGATATCATTTACCATGTGCTGGTCGACGGTGTGTTGCAGCCGCCATTGAAAAAGCCGAAGCGCGGATATTATCACTTGCGCGGTCTGACTCCCGGTGCGCACACCGTCCGATTGGAGGCTGTCACGGAAAGCCAGGATCAACCGAATCGTTTTGGAGGATTCCTGGCCGACTCGAAGACTCGCCCCCTCGCGCCTTCGCCTCAAAGGAGAATGATCGAGTTCATCGGTGATTCGCACACCGTTGGATACGGTAACACCTCGGCGACTCGCCAATGCACGCGGGAAGAAGTGTGGAGCACGACGGACACGTCACAGTCTTTTGCGACACTGGTGGCGAAGCACTATGGAGCGGAATATCAGGTCAACGCGTATTCGGGCCGTGGCATTGTGCGAAACTACAATGGCTTCGCCTCTTTCACTCTCCCGGAACTCTATCCTTATATTTTATTCGACCGAGCCAGGAAGGTGAATCAGCCCGAATGGAAGCCGGCGGTCGTCGTGATCAATCTTGGCACAAATGATTTTTCCACGGCGCTGAATCCCGGAGAAAGATGGAAGACGCGCGATGCGTTGCGCGAAGATTTCGTCGAGACCTACTGCGCTTTCGTAAAGGAACTTCGGAAGGAGTTTCCGAATACTTATTTTATATTGGCGGCCAATGATATGGCGGATGGCGAAATCCAGCGCGAAGTCCGCAAGGTCGTCGATAAACTCACTGCAGACGGCGAGCGCAGAATAGGCTTCGTGCCTTTTTCCAATCTCAAGCTCACCGGCTGTGACTGGCACCCGAACGTGGAAGACGATCAGCACATGATGGCGGATTTAGTCACCTATATCGATGCGCACGTTGGGAAGTGGTAAGACGTCGAGGATGGCCAATCAGGCCACGCTGCCCGGTGTATATAAAAAAGGACCGGACGCTTGCGCATCCGGTCCCGTGCAAGATCGAAACTCTTTGGTTTAGAATTTCAACGTATTCGTCAGACTGACAGTCGTCTCGGCTGGAATACGCACTTGTGCGGTAGTGCCATCCGGATTGGCCAGAATCGGGATCAGGGTCTTCTTGGCGAACAGATCGTAAGCATTGAGCTGAACTATCCAAGTGATGCGCTTGCCGAGTTTGCGCTCATAGCCGAGCCATGCGTCGTAGCCGGTCTCGCTGGGAGCATAGATCGGGTTGGATACATCGCTCACCCAGATTGCGGCGTCTGCGTTGTATTTCGGATAGTAACCGATAGCCACTTTATCCTGCCAACGAACGCCGCCGCCGATATTGAAACCCTTGAGGAATCCGCGACTGAACGTGTAGTTCGTGATGAGGTTCCAACGCCATTTGCGGAGCTCGTTGACCGATTGGCCCTCCTGAGCAATGAGGTTTTGGTAAGGTCCATAGACATTGCCCATCATTTTCGTCCAGGTGCCATCAGTACCGTAGGTGGAACCGGTCCAATGCCGAACGTCGGCAAAGCCAGTGACCGTCCAGTAGCTGAGTTCACTCTCAGGCGTATCGTTGTAGCCATCGAACCAAATGTCCTTGTTCTTTGCTATGAAGTCCGCCCAATCCGGGGCAATATTGGTCCGCGTGGCCTGGTTGCGGGAGGCGTTAAAGGCGATGCGCCAATTAGGAGTGGGATTCGCGGTGACTTCGATTTCGACGCCCTTGGTAACAAGGTCGTTGGTGACTTTCTCGTTCGGGATTCCGCTGGCAGACCATATGCCCCAGTCGTTGCCCCAAGCCTTCGTAAAGCCCTCCGCCTTCGTCCACGCCGGGTCGAGCGGGCCGAACCATTGGGCATCCGTTCGCGCCATGAACCAAGCCTGGCGGAACGTCATCTCATCGGCGGCGAGGGGAGGCGCTATGTAGGGTATGGCAGCGGTCGCACCCTCCGGAACGTAGGTCGTACCTTGTGCGATGTAACTGGGATCGGTGGGATCAGCCGAACGGCGAAGGGGAAGAGGTCCAGCGAGGGCCGCGGCCAGTTGGGCCGGACTCCAAGCCGTCTGCCAGTTTGCCGGAATCGGGGCGGCAGTCGTGGTGTTGCCAAACATCCACTTGTTTACAAGCCACTCAGGAGTGGTCTGGTTGTTCGTTCTCGAACTCGGGCCCCAGGCCTCCATGGCCAGCGCGTTGATATGACGGACCATGCCATCCCTGGCCCACCCCATCATGCCGTTATCAGCGATCGGGGTGCCCTTTTGGATCGTCTTGTACCAAGTCATGCGCAACGAAAACTTGTTGTCCAAGACCGTGAGGAGGAACCCCTTGTCTCTCGTTGTGCCGGAAGGAGAGGGCAGCTTGTTGCCCATGATGTCGCGGCCGACCTCTGAAGGACGGAAGCTATTGGAATTATTATACGTGAAGCTGAGGTCGATACCCTTGGGCAACTGGTAATGGAAAAGATCGAGGATCTGGTTGGTATGGAGCACCCAACCCCAGCTGCGGCGCTGCTCTGTAACATCGACAGGAGTAGTGCCTGTATAATTCCAATCAGGGCTGTAAGGCAAGATCACGTCCGTGACCGGATCTCGTGCCGTCGTCGTTCGGATACCTGGTTTATCCCAGCGGGTGTAGTGATCTTGACGCCAGCCAAACAGAGGAATGAGGGCGTCATTAAAGAGCCTGCCTTGCCACACGAATGACTTCGAGATCGTGTCGTCGTAGCCCTCCGACGTATTGGTATAAACTTTGTCGAGGTCGGTCTCCCAACTGTTGGTGGTAATGTTGGCCGTGTGCCAAGTATTAAGAGTGGGGCCAGGCCGTGCATCGAAAACTATGGCGTTGGCGCTAGGGCCCGGAGTTTGGATAGCGGTGACGCCTTGGATGGCCGAAGCAGGAATATCATTGAAGTTGGGCACACCCATCAGGCTGTCGCCGATATAGTGACTGCCCCACCAGGCGTTGTAACGAACGCTGTTATTGTAGGTGCCTGCGTAGCTCTGCGCATCCCAGTTATAGAGATCGAAATCGCGAGTGAAATTCGCGAAGTGCTGTTTGGAAACGACTCCCGTGAAGGTCTGTTCGCCAAGGATTTTGCTGACGATACTTTCCTTGCCGACGAAGTCGCTAATATTGAACTTGTAATAGCCCGTGCCTCTCAGGCCTTCGCGCGTCTCTTCGGTCATCGAACCGCCGCTCGGCCCGATAATGACAGGACGGCCAACATCGGGATTGGGAGAACCATCGCGCAGCGTCGTATTGACGTCGACGCTTACGCGAGTGGTGTTGATCGCATTAGCGTAGCCGTATTTATACTTCTGTCGGTCAAAGGCTGCGTTGAAGCCGAGGCGACCATCGAGGTAAGTTTGCGTGGCCGAAATATTGATCGTATCGAAGTTGTTCCACTCTTTCTTATTGGGGCCCGCCATCGTCCTATCGATAAAGGCCAGGGGGCCGCTTAGAATGGATTGGGTTGGCCATTGAGCATTACCAAAACCGCTGAAGGTCTTGCCCGTCGCAGTCTGGTATTGGTTGATCAGCTGCGTGATGATCGAATTATTGGCGAAGTAGGCCGCTGTATTTTTATTCCACGAGCCACTGCCGCCTTCATCGTAATTTACATTGGTCACGCCGCTGAGGCCGCCCCACGGAACACCATCGCGTTGACGATAGGCATCGACGTGGCCGTTGCCAATCGTGCTAGCGTTCGGGTTCTGGAAAATCGTGGCAGGAGAACCATTCCACCAATCGCGCGCCGGCGCACCCGCGAAGTAGTGGGACAACTCGGGGTGACGAGTGCCGTCGGGAGCAATGGGAACACCATTGTCCGTCAGCGGCTGGTAGGCCAAGTAGTGATTGAGAGGGCCGAACCAGTTCGAAATGAAGTCGCTGGCGGTGACGGAGACGGGGCGGTTGGCGTTTATCCGACCTGACTCAACCTTCACATCGATCTGCGTGAACACGCGATCGGACAGAACCGGCTGCCAACGCGCCGCTGCATAGACGCGCTTGTCATGCTCAAAGGTGAAGTCCTGACGGAACTTTTCGTTCTCATCCAGGCCGATAACGCGAAGGCCGAGAGTGTCCTTGAGCAGCGGCACATTCACGTCCAGCACGCCGCGCAACGAACCATATGAATCGACTTTGAACTGCGCCTCCACCCCGAGCTTGTTCAGGTTAGGATCCTTCAACGACTGGTTGATGATACCCGCGGGACTGCCCAAGCCGAAGAGGATGGAATTGGAGCCACGCTGGATATCCATGCGCGACATATTATAGGTATCGATCGGTATGCTCGTCGGAAAGAAGTCGCGGGTCCGGTCGGCAGTATCGAGACCCCGCACGCGAGTGCCGTTATCGGGGTTGACTGCCCGTGCATTTCGAAGGTTTTGGTCGTCGGCGTTGCCGCCGTAAAAATTGCCGCCAATACCCGATGCTTCCGTGTTAGTTTGATAAATGAGGATCTGTTTAAGATCGGTAGCCCCGGTATCCTTCAAGAACTCGGGCGTCACCACCTGGATGGCGGATGCCACGTCCTTGAGCGAGGTGTTGAGGCGGGAGCCGGCCAGCGAGGACGTGGCGGCGTAACCGTTGTCCTTTTCGGTGACGACCTCGAAGGGCGACAACTCGATGACTTGCTCTTCCTTTTTGCCTTTGGTTTTCTCGTCGTCGTTCGAGTTAGGCGCGGCGGTCTGAGCAACCAGCGGTGGCAAGTTGGCCATCGCGAGAACGGCGAGCCCGAGAACCTCCGAAAGTTTCCGGAAGCGGGAGACGCGTGTTTTCATTAGCTTGGTATTTATGTTCATTGGGGGCCTGCAAAAATGGGGATTCGATCAGGCGATGGCGTGGAAGCGCGCACTTCCTGGAAACTGGATTGGTCGGGTCTGTAAGGGAGGTGAGACGAAATATATAATGCGCCAATTTCTTTGCACCCGTGGTGCTGTAGAGCGATTCGGCGTCTCCGGGCAGCCGGACGGGAAACACTCTGCATCCCGATGCTAGTGCTTTGATCGTAGCGAAGTTTCGAGGACGCTACTCACATGAGCGCACGCAAGGGATGTTCTTGGCACATGGATGCAGTTGGGGAAGGGGTAAGAAGGCGATGCAGGGCATTTAATCAGTTTGACGCCGGTGTAACAACCCACCCATTCGGGTGATTTCCGTAAGAAGTTCCTTTGAGCTGTTTTGGACTAGCCCCGACTCGGTCGAGGCGCAGGCGAGCGCGATGCGAGTGAACTGCGTTGCGGTGTATCGTTCCGCGCAGGGCTCAGGAGTAGACGATCGGCCCGCTGGCTTCGACGCGTCATCAACCGAATTATGATATAGAGTCGGTATAGAGTCGGCGATCCGTTTCAGGCTGACGTTATATAGTTTTTTTCAACCGGAGTTCGTATGTGCGACATGGCATATAGTGTGTATAGAACTGATTATCGCCGTCGGCGTAGTGAGTTATTATAGCCGGCGATCGCCGATGAGCGCCTTGCCGGACGCTCGTATTCTTGTCGCGTTGTTTGCGGGGTTTCGCGCGCATTGGGTTGGCGCTTGCCAGTATTTGGATGTCGATGTCCATTACGTCCGATGAATTTGATTTCCCGCACGTCGGAATATGCATTGCGGGCGGTGATCTGGCTGATTCAAGAGCCGACGCTCTCCCAAACCACCCGGCAAATCGCCGAGGGTACGCGGACGCCTCCCGACTATGTATCGAAGGTCCTGCAGGCGCTAGCACGCGCCGGCATTGTGCGCAGCCAACGCGGACTCGGCGGCGGATTCCAACTCGCGGTCGATCCGACGCAGATCACCGTGCTCGAAGTCATCAACGCCATCGATCCTCTGGAACGCATTCACACGTGTCCTCTGGGGCTCGAGGCGCATGGGACCAATCTTTGCCCGCTGCACTGCGGGCTCAACGAGGTTGCCGAGCAGATGGAGGCGGCCTTCGCGAAAACCAAAGTCTCTGATTTGCTCAATGGCGATTCGCCATCGATCCCGCTGGGGATCAAGCTCAAGGCCACGCCAAAATCGGATCCATTGACGTCATCGGCGGGTCAGATGACCGAGGCCTAGAGCGTCAGATAAGCTCACGGCCCAGGGGTAGGAGAAGTGTCGCGGGTCCGGACCGCGCTACGGCTACGCTGCCTGCAGCGCGAGATACCGGACGAGGTAATACGCCGCCCAGCCAGCAAAGAGAATCAGCAGAATGATCACCCACGACGGGATGCCACGGGGGCTCTCGCTGCCATAAATGATAAACTGCTTTTGGTCTCCTTTGCCATAGGCATTGATCATGAGCGGGATCACACCGTCCACCGTGGAGTCTGGGTTCAGGCCTTCGACATCGATGGCGGGTCCGTTTCGAACGATGAATGGCAAGAGCCGCACGCCCTCGCGACCGCTGGCATCCTTGCTTAGGATTTTCAGGACGTGCCTTCCGTCCGTCAGCAGGCGCGTATCGAGATCGAAGGTGACCGGCGAAGTGAATTCTCCGATCGGATTTGGAGCATCGTCCAGAAAGAGTCTGATGGTGCCTTTTGCTTCCATAGGGATGCTAGTTCAGAATGGTGCGTTTGATATGATCCGGGTCGTGTTCGCCCGGCCGAACGAGGCATTTGATTGCCCAAACGAAGGTGAAAACGGTGATCGCGAGCGTCACCGCAACAATCACGTAGTCGAAATTGCCCTCCGGACCGGCGCCTCCATGAGTGAGGCCACCGAGAAACTTGGGCTGTTGGACGCGGCAGATTTCACACGCCTTCAACCCTGCAGGCGCCGCGCTTGAAATGAGACCGAACAGAAGATGCCACCGGTGTGTTTTCATGGCGCGAGGGTGCGAACGATTTTCTCCACTTCCGGGAGCGGAACTTCACGGGCCTGGTTACCCCAACTTCGCCGCTCATGATTGATAATCGCATGAATTTGCGCGGGCGTCAGTTTATTGACCGCGCCGATTGGCGGCATCGGCGGAAAGCCTTCACTTTCGCGGCCAGTATAGCCCTTCATAATAATTGTTATAATACGTTCCGGATTATCATCCGTAACAATCGGGCTGCCCTTAAGAGGCGGGAATGCGCCCTTCAGCCCTTCACCATTGGCTTGGTGACACGCCTGACAATTGCTCGCGTAGAGGGCTGCTCCATCGAGGCCAGCGGGGCGTAGTTCTCCTCCTGTCGCGGGCGAGCCGACATTGGTCGCTGCACGTTGATATAGAAACGCCGGGGTGGCACTGCCGTCAGGCAACGGAGTTTGTTTCAACGCCAATAAATACGCCACGAGCTGCAACGCTTCGGGTTTGGCGACGATCGATCCGGCCTGCGGCTTGAAAGGCGAGGGAACGTTCACCACGACATCGTGTGCGTCTGGCTTTGCTTTTTCTTCGAAAAGCCAGGGGTACGCCGGCATGATGGAAGCGGGCACGACGGAGCGCGGATTATATAAATGTAGGAGGTGCCAGGCCGCGCTGGGCTGTCGCGAACCGATGGACGTCAGATCGGGGCCGGTTCGCTCGGTGCCCATGAGCGTGGCGGTATTGCGCCACAAGTCGGTACGTCGGTTTCCGGCGTAATCGGCCGCGATGCTCGGACGATCGCCCCAGATGCGGTCCATCGCGACATTGCGAACCTGCTGGGTGTGGCAAGCCACACAACCATTGGCTATATAAAGTCGCTTGCCCGCCACCGCGTCGGCCGACAGCGGCGCGCTATTGGGCAGCGGCGCATAGTTTGTTTGGTTCCTCAAAGCGGGAACGATGGCCACGACGATCGTGAGTGAGAGAAAAAGGGCGAGGACCGCGCCGAACAATAGACGATGATTCTGGCTGAATTTCATCGACTCACCGCTCCTTCCATCGCCGATGGCACGGGATAGCGGGCGCCGCCCGCCATCATTCGGAACATATTATAAGCAAAGACGCCGTGGGAGAGCCACATCAGCGTGCCGCCAATCGCACGCCACAACCAGAAGGGCGCCACCTGCGTGACCGTTTCGATAAACGGTTTTCCCTCCAGCCACGCGATGCCGCGGAGCGTCCCACCCAGCATCAACGGGATCGTGTAGAAAAGCAGTCCGACCAGGGCCATCCAGAAGTGCGCGCCGACAGTGGCCTGCGGCGGTTCACGCCCCGTGAGGCGCGGCACGACTGCATATATGCACGCCCACAGGAGAAACGTGATGATCCCATACATCGTGAGATGGGAATGGGCGACCGTGAAGTCCGTGAAATGCCAGATCAGATTGGTGGACCGGAAAGCCTCCGCCGTGCCTTGAAAGGAACCCGTGAAGTAGAATACCACTCCAACGAGAAAGAAGGGCAGGGTGTAACTCCCGGCCAACTTGTGAAAACCGCCGCGGAACGTGAGCAGAAAGTTCGCCGTTCCCGCTGCTACCGGAATCACCATGCCCATGCTCCCGACAATCGCGACGGTCTGAAGAGACCACGGGATCGAGCTGAACACGAAATGGTGCGTGCCAATGACGGTGTAGAAGAGGATTTGCGTCCAAAAGGCGAGAACGCCGAGACTATAGGAAAAGATCGGCGTGTTGAGCTGCTGCGGCAGAAAATAATAAGTCAGTCCCAGCAGATACATCATGAACCACATCCCCACGCCTTGGTGCATGTAATATCCCTGAATGATCGTCTCGCCCAATCCGTTCTGCCAAAAAGGCAGATAGGCCACGGTCAGGATGGTCACGACAAACATCAGCGCCGCGACCATATACCAGTTGGATATATATATTTCCGCGGTGTGACGCCTGGCGATTGTGCGCAAGAAATTCCACAGCGCCAGAACGATGCCGGCGGCGAATATCAACATGATGGGCCAAATATATTCGCGATATTCTCCGCCTCCATTATTGATTCCGGCCATCAGCGAGAGGCTTCCGAGCACCACCGCTGTATTCATCAAGCCGAAGGTCCACCAGCCAACCCGCACGCTGGCGAGCCGCACATTGCCCACCATTGCGACCACGTAGTAGCCGAGCCCGACCATGGCGAGTGAGGCCCAACCCCAGAACACGGCATTCGTGTGCACCGGCCGCAGCCGGCCAAAGCTCAGCCAGCTCCAGTGGTCCGCATCAGGGGCGACAAATTTGGCGCCCAAATATTCGCCGACCGTCGTGCCGAAAACCAACCACGCTGTCGCCGCGCCCAAATACCAAAGGATCAATCGCGCGAGCGGCGGATGAATTTCCGGTCGTCGCAGAGCCTGCTTCTTGGCCGGCAAAATACGAATCGCGCCGGTCTCATCGACGTTGCGAATAAGTTGACCAACACCTGCGGCGTAATGGTCGGTTTCAGAGTCGATCGCCGGCTCGGCTTGGGAGAATGCTGCTGCTGATGCGGCTCGAATCCCGGTTGGTCCACTGACGTCCCTGGATCGCGGCAGCCGGCGACCTCTCCGTGTTTTGATGAACAACAGCCATGCGGCTACGAGTATGGGAATGGCGAGTAGAACGAGCGTGATGATAATCCCCGGCTCGCCCCAGAAATGATACGTGGACTGGGCAATGAGTGCATGAGCGGACATGACTTAAATAAGTAATATTAATGGCGGCGCGATGTAAGAGCGGCTCAACCCAACTCACTGGATTGCCGATTCTTATGACGCGCTGAAACACGAAAGATTTAGCAGGAATGGCTAAATTGGAGTTCAATATCCAATTATGAATCACAAGCGATGCTGATAAGCAAGTCTTCGGATAAAATTGCCTCGCGCCGCAGCGCTAGGCAGGCCGGGCGGTCGTCGACGCGACCTTGGCCGGGATGCGCGTGGCGGCCTTCTGCAACAGCACCGCGAGTTGCGGCCCGCATACGTGCAGCTCCTCGCGATGCACGCGATGCAGTTTGTCGAGCAGCTTCAGTCCTTTCGCGGTGAGCGATAGGCACACGCAGCGGCGGTCTTCCTTCGAAACGGTTCGCTTCACCAGCTTCATCACTTCCAGCCGATCCACGAGGCCGACCGCGCTTTGGTGAGTGATGCGCAGTCGCTCGGCGAGTTCGCTCACCGTGACCCAGTTGCGCCCGGGATGACCTTCGATGGCGAGCAACGATTGATATTGCTTGGGCGTGACGCCGTGTTGACGCGCCGCCTCCTCGCTGAAGCCGAGAAATTTCCGCAAGGCGTGACGAAACTCCGCCAGGGTCTCGTAGTCGCTTTTGGACCAAGCTGCCGGAGAACTCATGACAATTTGCTTCGCGCGTCCACCGGCGAAACGCAAAGCGAAATTCCCATTGCATCGGAATCCGATATATTTTTGGGTCAGACCTTATATCACCTACTTTCCTATCATGTTGGCAAAAGTCCCGTGCGACGCCTTCGGACGACGCATTCATCACCCAGCTCACCGGCACTCATGAATTCCGCAGCGCGCGTCTATAACGACATCTTCGGTCTGCTTCCCAGCGAAGAAAACCCGACGCCTATGGTGCGGGTGAACAAACTGAATCCGTCCGCGGAGTTCAGTCTCTTCGCGAAGCTGGAGTGGTTTAATCCTTTCGGTTCCGTGAAGGATCGCGCCGCGTGGGAAATGCTCCGCGACCTCGAAGCGCGTGGTGAAGTCGGCGGCGGCCGCGGCCTCGTCGAACCGACATCCGGCAATACCGGGTTGAGCCTGGCGGCGATGGCTCGCGTCCGCGGTTACCGCACCCGGGCCGTTGTCCCGAATGGCATTCCTTTGGAGAAAAAGGTTCTGCTGAAAATCGCCGGCGCCGATCTCGAAGTCGTGAACGACGCGCTCTGCCCGGCGCCAGGACTCGGCGATGGCTCGATCAACTTGGCGAAAACATACGCCAAGGCGCAGTCGGCGAAATACACGATGCCGAACCAATACGAAAACGAGCAGAACGTCCGCGCACACGAGCGCACGACGGGCCCGGAAATCTGGCGGCAAACCGAGGGCAAGATCACCCACTTCTTCGCCTCGCTCGGCACGTGCGGCACCATCACCGGCACTGGCCGTTTCCTCAAAAAGAAAAATCCCGCGATCAAGATCATCGCCGTGCAGCCCACCGAAGGCCACGACGTGCCGGGCTTGCGCAACGTCAGCCAGCTCGCCGTTTCGAAGTTCTTCGATCGATCGCTGGTCGATGACTTGCTGGAAATCAATTTCAACCTCGCCTACATTCGCGCGCTCGAGCTCAGCCAGAACGAGGGACTCCTCGCCGGCCCGAGCAGCGGTCTGATTATGGAGGGCGCCCGGCGGATCATCGAGCGCGACCGCGCCGGCGTCGGCGTGATGATTTTTCCCGACCACGTATTCAAATACGCGTCGAGCATGATGAAACACATTCCAGCCCTCGCGACTGGCAATGAACCTTAACCATAATCCACAGCACAAACACATGAGCGAATACGCCCATCCCGATGTTCTCGTCTCGACCGATTGGGTAAAAGATAACCTCGGCAAACCGCATATTAAACTCGTCGAAATCGACGTCGACACCAAGGCCTACGATGCCGGCCACATCCCCGGCGCGGTCGGCTTCAACTGGCAAACGCAGACGCAGGACACGGTCCGCCGCGACATCGTCAGCCAGGAACAATTCGAGAAGCTCGTCGGTGGCGCCGGTATCTCGCCCTCCGACACTGTCGTGCTTTATGGCGACAACAACAACTGGTTCGCCGCCTATGGCTTTTGGGTGTTCAAGGTCTACGGTCATAAAGACGTGCGCCTGATGAACGGCGGCCGTGTGAAATGGCTGAACGAAAGCGACAAGCCGCTCACCACCGATCGCACGCAGGTTACGCCCGTCGAATATAAAGCGAAGCCCGCAGACCTGAGTTTGCGCGCGTTTGCCGTCGACGTGTTGAAGGCGTCGAGCAGCAACAGCAGCAATCTCGTCGATGTACGCAGCCCGGACGAATTCAGCGGCAAGATCATCGCGCCGCCAGGCATGAGTGAAACCGCGCAACGCGGCGGACACATCCCGGGCGCCAAAAGCGTTCCGTGGAGTCAGGCCGTCCAGCCCGACGCGACGTTCAAGTCGTTCGACGAATTGAAGGCGCTCTATATCGACCAGAAAGGCGTCGATCCGAAGAAGGACACGATTGCGTATTGCCGCATCGGCGAACGTTCCAGCCACACGTGGTTCGTCCTGAAATATCTGCTCGGTCAGAACAACGTGAAGAACTACGACGGAAGCTGGACCGAGTACGGCAATCTCATCGGCGCGCCGATCGAGAAGTCCTGATGAGCCAGGCGGACCCACGCTCCGGGGTCCGCGTCTCGGCCGTGAGCCGGGCGAATTCCGTTTGATCGGCGGGCCGCGCAACGTGTCGTTAGCGCTGCCCGCCAGTGTTTCTGAAAAGGGAAATATCATGAAGTCCTCTTCTCTCGGTCTCGCGACACAATGCGCTCGGGCGGGTTCAGTGCCGCGCCACTCCGGAGCCAACGAGCCGGTGCAGCCGTCCATCGTGCAGAGCGCGATTTTCGATCTCGGCGGAGCGGAGGAGGCCGAGGCGATTTTCTCCGGGGCGCGCAAGGGCTACGCGTATTCCCGCTTTGGAAATCCGACCGTGGATGTCCTCGCGCGCACGTTGGCCGATCTCGAGGGAGGAGCCGAAGCTCTCGTGGTGAGTTCCGGCAATGCTGCGGTGCTCTGCGCGATCACCACTGCGCTGCACGAGCGAACCGGTCCTCTGGTCACGCATCCGGATATTTATGGAGGCAGTTTTGAACTGCTGCGCATCCTCGGCTCTGTGTATCGCTTGCCCGTGGAAACCGTCGATCCCGCCGATGAGAAGGCGTGGCTTTCAGCGGTGGAACGCGCCGGAGCCGTGCTCGTGGAAACGCCTTCGAACCCGCTGATGCGCTTGATCGATTTGGCGGCCACGATCGAACGCGCCCGATCAGCGGGAGCACCGGTGATCGTGGATAACACGGTGGCGACGCCGCTCAACCAACGTCCCTTCGAATTCGGTGCGGATTGGGTCATCCATTCGACGACCAAATACCTCAACGGCCATGGCGACTTGATCGGCGGTTGCGTGATCCGCCGTGAACCTCTGACGAAAGCGCATCGGGCGATCCACAAAAACCTCGGCGGTACAGTGAACGCCTTCGAAGCATGGCTCGTTCTGCGCGGGCTGCGGACGCTCGCGTTGCGCATGGAGGCACACAATCGAAACGCCGAGGCGATCGCCGCCTGGCTGGCGACGCGGCCGGAGGTCAAAGCCGTGTACTATCCCGGTTTTCCGTCTCATCCGCAGAGCGCTTTGTTTCAGCGTCAGATGAAACGAGGCAGCGGCTTGCTCTCGTTCGAACTCGCCGGCGGCGAGACGGCTGCGATGCGTTTTATCAATCGCCTGAAATTGATCGTGCATGCCGTCAGCCTCGGCGGTCCGGAAACGCTGGTCACGCTGCCCGCAAAATCGAGCCACCGTGGCATGACCGCGGCGGCTCGCGCGCAAGCTGGTGTCGGCGATGGCCTGATTCGTTTATCCGCCGGTCTCGAATCGACCGACGATCTCGTCGCGGATTTAGCCCAGGCCCTCGGGTAGTCCTGAGGTTTCCGGGCGCAGCTGCTCTTCGTGAAATTGTTCCGCGCGCGGCGGCTCGTCGCCCGCGTGAGTGCGCCGCCAATAATCGCTGAAGGCTTCGCCGGCGGACCGCTTCGCGCAGAATTCTTCCAACAATCCACGCACCCGCGCCGGGATGTCCTGCAGTTCTATCGTCTTCTGCAAAAGCGAAACCAGGCGGTCTCCGCGGAAAGATCCGCCAACGTAGAGAGCGTATTTTCCGGGAGCGCGTCCGACGAAGGCGATGTCCGCGTTGTAGGGCCGTGCGCAGCCGTTCGGGCAGCCCGTCATGCGGATGAGCAAGGGCTCTTCCTCGAGCTTCAGTTCTCGCACGATTTCGTCGATGCGATCCATCACCTCGGGGAACACGCGTTCGCTTTCGGCCAGGGCCAGACCGCACGTCGGGAGCGCCACGCAGGCGTGAGCGACACGCCGGGCGCGAGTGAGACTCGCCGCGGATGGGATGCGATGCTCCGCCAAAATTGCGTCGATGGCGGCGCGATCGGACGGCTCGATATCGCAAAACTGAAGATTGGTGTTCGGCGTGATGCGGACGGGCAGCGCCCATTTTGAGAGCACCGCTCGGACCGCGGAACGATATTGCGGCGCATTGCCTCCCGCATCCTGGATTCTTCCGTCTGGAATCCACATTCCATAAAAAAGTTTGCCGTCGCCCTGTTCCTGCCACCCGAGGAGATCCTCCACGGTTTCGAAGCGATAGGGTTTCATCGGTTCGGTGGGCGCATTCAAGCGCGACAAAACCTCGGTCCGAAACCAATCCACGCCTCGGCTCAGGATCAGGTATTTGAGGCGCGCCTGTTTGCGATCATCGCGGCGTCCATGATCTCGCTGCGTCATGACGATCGCTTTGAGGGCATCGATGACGTGCTCTTTTTTGACGTAGAAAAGCGGCTGAGCCAGCGCGGGGCGCGTTTTGATCGCGCCGTGAGACATGCCGAAACTGCCGCCGACGGCGATGTTATAGCCCTCGATCACGCCGCCCACCACATGCGCGATGAGAGCCGCATCCTGAGTCAGGACATCGATGTCGTTCCGCGGCGGCACCGCGATGCCGATCTTGAATTTCCGCGGCAGGTAGGCCTCGCCAAAAATCGGGTCGGCGGTCTCTTCGGGCGCCAACGGCAGTTTTTCTCCGTCCAGCCAGATCTCGCTGTAGCCGCGGCTGCGGGCATAAAACGTGCGGCTGACCTCGCTGGCCAGCGCTTGAACTTCCTCGTGCACGCCGTCGCGCAGCGGAATCGAGGAGGCAACGGTGTTGCGCACGATGTCGCCGCACGCTCCCCAGGTGATGAGGCCGCATTCGTTGATCCGCCGGATGCATTCCTTGAGCGAACCGAACAGAATTCCGTGCATCTGGATGCCCTGTCGATTGGTGAGGCGGATGGTGCCGTTGCCCAGATCGGAAGCCATGCGATCATGCACCAGATATTGCGCCGTCGTGAGTAGGCCGCCTGGGATCTTGCTCCGCACCATGAACTGCCACGCCTTATCTTGGCCGGCTTTGCGGCGCGCCATACGCTGGTCGCGGTCGTCCTGCTGGTAACTGCCGTGAAATTTCAGCAGCTGCGTCTCTTCGTCTTCGAAGTGCGTGACACCCGAGGACAATACTTCCCCGAGACGTCCCCTGAGTCCGCGGCTGTTCTTTTTAATATCTTCTGCGTTCATGAATAGCTTCAGCAAATTCGATATATCGGAATCCGATATGATCACGCAGCAGCCATGAACCGTCGAGCTGAAATCATGCCTGTGCGCATCGGTGAACCGGCGAGCGAGATTCCGACCGGCGACGACCTTGGTCACTCGCAGAAAACGGGTTAACTGCGACGTTTCGTTGTATTGAGGCGCCGCGACGTTGTGGTGGGGGAGTTTCACTTCATGGCGACGAAAACGACGGGCGCCCAAGCGCCGATACCCCACGCGGAAAACACGGTCATTGGCGGCGCGAATTCGCGCTCTTCCCTCATGGTCCCCGGCGGCCAGCCGAACTGGACGGCTCATTACGCTTGGAGCCGGGAGAGGGGCGGCCCAGGGCTGACCGTCTGCTTGTTTCGACTCGTTTTCGATGGGCATGAAGTCGCTGACGGGGACGCGTTGGCAGCTTATATTATTCATGTCACGGCCGACAGCCGCTATCGCCTGTGGTTGAACGGCGCGCCGCTGGGATTCGGACCGGCGAAGGGATCATTGGCGCGATATCATTTCGAAACATACACGCTGGGCGCGCTGCTGCGCCCGGGGAAAAATATACTCGCCGCGGAAGTGCGCTTCTTCGGCGAAAATTCCCCGGTGAGTGAAGTGCACAGTCCGGTGCCCGGTTTCGTCGTCCAGGGCCCGAGTGGCGCGGGCATGGATACACCGGGAAACTGGAAAGTGTTGCGAAGTCAGGCAGTCACGCCCGATCGCACCGCTTACATCGAAAATGCCCATCAATTCCTCGATCACATGGATCGCGAGGACTTGCGTTTGACGCCGCGCGGCTGGCGTGAAGTCGAGTTCGAAGATGCCGCCTGGGAAAGCGCGCAGTCGACCGGTCCGGCGGCGGCCGTGGGCGCGATCTGGGGTGTGAAACCGATGCGGAATCTCACGCCGCGTGATATCCCTGCGTTGCTGGAGGAGCGGCGGGATTTTCAACGCGTGATTCGCGATCATCGCGTTATCGAAAATCCATTCGGCGAAACCCCACGCGGCATCGAGGTCGCGCCGGGGCAAAGTCTGCGCGTGTTGTTGGATGCGGGACAATACATGACGGGCTTTCCGGAACTGGCCTTTTCCGGAGGAGAGGGGCGCGAGGTGCGCGTGCTTTACGCCGAGGCGCTCGGCCGATGGGTCGCCGCCCCGGACGGCAAAAGAAAGTGGCTCAAGTCGGGCGTTAGAGACGACCTCGCGAACGAACCTCATGGCTACCGCGACACCGTGATTCTCGGGGGAGGTGAGACGCGTTGGGAACCGTTTTACTGGCGCGCGTTTCGGTTCATCGAGATCGAAATCCTCGCAGGCGGCGCGCTGGTGACGCTGCAAAACGCGCAGTACCGCTTGTGCGTCTATCCGCAGAAAGCCTCGGCCGCGTTTGCCAGCAGCGATGCGCGGTCCGAGCAGATCTGGACGGTGAGCCAGCACACGTATCGCATCGGCGCTCACGAAATTTACGACGACAGCCCGTATTTCGAACAACTCAGTTATATTGCGGACACGCGGCTGGAGGCGCTGGGCAGCATGTACCTTTGCAACGAGACGCGGCTGCCGCGGCGAACCCTCCAGCTCTTTCTCGATACGCTGCGCGCCGACGGACTGATTGATGCGCGGGTGCCCTGCCAATATGGGCGGCAGACGATTCCGTATTTCTGCCTGCACTGGATTCTGATGGTGGAGGACTATTGGAAGTGGGTGGGGGATGCTGACGGCGGGTTTGTGCGAGATTGTATGATGGCGGTGGATACAATCTTGCTCTTTTTCCGGCGGCGTCTGCGACCGGACGGATTCGTCGGCGTGACCGGCGGCTGGAACATGGTCGACGTCGCGGATGAATGGCCGAACGGCGAACCGCCATCCGTCACGCAGGGCGGCTCGACCTACCTCACGTGTTTATTCGTGGAGGCGCTGCGCGCGGCGAACCGGCTGCATGGGCAGGCTGGTTTGCCCGCGGACGGCCTGCGCTGGCTTGTATTGGCGGATCAACTACAAAAGAAAATCGCCGCGGCCGCGTGGGACGAAGCAGCCGGACTCTTTCGCGAGAGTGTCGACTCGCGTGGAGATCGTTTTTCCCAGCACACCCAGGCCGGCGCGATCAATGCGGGCGTGGCGGACGCGCGCCAAATGGGCCGTATTCTCGAACGGCTTTGTTCGGACGCCGCTCTGATTCAGACGAATTCGATGCAGAGCTTTTATCTGACGCGCGCCTTGGCGGCGGCGCAGGCCTTCGATCAATGGCACGGCGTCGTGCTCCAGCCTTGGCGCGAGGCGCTGGATAAACATCTGACCACCTGGCCGGAGTATCCCGATCCCACGCGGAGCGATTCGCATGCGTGGGCCGCCTGGCCGGCCGTCGTCTATATTTCGGGCGTTTTGGGGATCCAACCGGGCGCGCCGGGTTGGGCGTCGGTTAAGCTCGCGCCGCAGGTCGGTGGATTGGATTGGGCGGAAGGAGAAATGCTCAGCCCGCGCGGAAAAATCGACGTTTCGTGGCGAAAGAAAAACGGGCGATTGGATTTCGCCGCGCACGTGCCCGATGGCCTTCCCGTGGACCTGACCTTGCCCGGAGCCAAACCCGAACGGATCGAGGCGGGCGGAAAGATCGAGAGGCGGCTTACGCTTCGCTAATGTTGAAGGAAGGAGGCAGAATGATGAACGCAGGCATGCCCAGCCTCCGAGGGTAGGGCGAAGCCTCCAGGCGAGCCGTTCGTGAGGCCTAACCCATGAGATGAGCCACGCATAACGCGGCTCGGCCGGGACGCCTCGCCCTACCTCGGAGGATGCACGTGCATTCATTCATCATTCATCCTTCTTCCTTATTCATTAGCGAAGCGTCAGCGCCTAACCGCACCAATCGACCCGCGCGTTCTTCGCGGCGCAAATAGCCGATCAGCGCCAATGCCGCGCCAGCGGCGAGAAGCTGAAGAATATAAATGGAAGAGTAGTCGTGCGTCCCTCGACCTTGTGGGCCGAACAGACTGGTGAAACCGCCGACCCACACGCCCGCGAGATTCGTGAGGACGAACGGCGCGATGCCGGAGACAAACGACAGGCCGGCGCTGACGGTTCCGAAACGCTCGGAAGGAATATAATCATAGACTAACGGCCCCCAGACCAAGGCAATGCAGGCGCTGAATGCGGACGCGCTGACGTCGAACACGATGAGTGTCACGAACGGGATGGAGTAGTGCGCGGCGAAACGAAGATAGATAAAGAAGGCGAGACCGAGCAGGGCCCGCGCGATGATGCTGAACCGCAACAAAACCAGACGGGGCACGCGGTCTGTGAGAAATCCCGCGGCGGGGATAAACAGAATGAGATTCAGCACTGTGCCCGCAGTCGCTGCCCAGCCGTACTGCGACTTGGCAAAACCGAGCTGCTCCGTGCGCAGGAGCGGATCGAAGAGCCCGATCCCGGCGCCGCTCACGATCGGCACGGAATAGAGCAGATAGACATTCCACCACTGACGTTGTCCGAAAACGTCGTGAAAAAAACGGCGGAAAACAAATGGCTCCTTTGCCACTGTCGCCGGCGGGGGAGTCTCCCGCACGAAGAAGAACAGCACAGCAATCGCGGCCAGCAGCGCGGCGCAGCCGATCCAGTAAAGCAGCGCCTCGCCGCTCAGCGTGGTCGAACGGTTGAAAAATTCGAAATGATATAACCGATCGAATTGCGCCACCAATACCGCTAAAAAGACGATGTTCATCAGGCTTTGCCCGACGGAGCGGATGGTGGCGGCGCGCCCGCGCTGAGCCGGGGGCACGACTTCGTTGAAAAGCGGCTCCAGGGGTTTGGCGATATCGGCGCAGAATTGATAAATCACGATCAGCGCCACGAGCGTCCAGACGTTCTCCGCCAACGGCACGAAGAAGAGCGCCAGCGCCAGACCGGCCCATCCCGCGATCAGAAACGGGCGGCGCCGGCCGAGCGGCGTCCAGATACGATCACTCATGTAACTGGTGACCATCCCGACGATGAAGTTGAACGCGACGTTCAGACTGCCGACGAACGCGATCAGCCCCGGATTATCGATGAATTTCCGCAGCGTGAAGGTGAGCGGGACGCTGCTTATGTTTTCGATATAGAAAAACGAAATCCATGGCAGGGTCATCCACGTCACCCAGGACCAGGGCACGCGGGGATGATGCGTCTCGATTTTTCGCATGGAGTGACGATCGCCACTTCAGCGCATTTCCGGGCCGAGTCGAATTTCCGCGACTTGTTTCCCCGGCTCGATCAAGCCGCGTCGGATCAAGGCAACGTGCGGAGATCGATCGCGGTCGGCGCATCGCGCGTCGGTCCTGGCGCGAAGTCGAACCAGCCCTCCTTCGCGGCAAAAGCACTGTGCGATAGAGCGCACAGTGCCAGAGAGAGCTGAGCTGCGGCGATGGCCTTGGCCGCGCTCAGAACTCGAATGTGTTCGTGAGCTGCCAACTGCGACCTTCGCGGATGCTATAAGCGCTGGCTTTCATGGGCACGACGGTGTCTGTCGTGACGGGTCCCATGGTGGACAACTTGTCGTAGTCGACGCTCGCGGCGAACGGCACGAGCTCATTTTTGCCGAACACGTTGTAGACATTGAGCTGGATCTTCCACTTCACGTGCCTGCCGATCTTGCGTTCGTAGCTGAGCCACAGATCCACCGTGGAATTCGACGGCGCGTAAACTGGCGCGTTCAAGTTGATCGCATTATCGCCGTCCTCGGTGAGCATTGGCGCGTAACCGATGATGGCGCGATCTTCATAACGATAACCACCGCCGACACCGAGGCCGTTGATCGCGCCTTTATCGAACATGTAATTGGTGATCGCATTGAATCGCCACTTGCGAACCTCGCCGGCGGACTGACCGTTGAGAGCGTTATTCGCGAGATAGTCCGGACGGAAGAAGGTCCAGGGACCGACCGCACGACCGCCGCCAGTATTTTGATCCCACCACATCGGCGTGAGACCGACGTCGGTTTTCTGCATCGCATTTTCGATGAAGGCCGCAACTTCCTTGAAGGCGGTGCCGGGAACGTTTTCGCGGCTCGCGGTCGTTTTCGAAGCGTTCACCGCGACGCGCCAATTGTTCGTCGGATTGGCCGTGAACTCGAATTCGTAGCCCTTGGAATGTGAATCTTCGGTGAAGGCAAAACCAGCCGGAGAGCCCGCGGTGACATTGCCATTGTTGTCCGTGCCCCAGGGCGAATCGCCAGATTTGTTGATCCAGGCTTTCACGAAATTGGGGAACTGCGTCTGAAGGTCTTTTTCGAACTGGAACCAGGCCGGCAATATATCGTTCTGAAGCTTGGTCGCGTCGCCGCCCGCGTCCGTGTAACTTTGATAACTCGTGCGGCCAGCCCGAAAATTGCGGGCACGATTGGCGCCTTCGAAGAGCGTCTGTTCGAGGCCCCACATGGCGCCAATCTGGCTGGTGGAGTTTCCGTTCTTCACCTCGCTCTCGAACTGCGTCACGCGCAGCGAGTATTTATTATCTTTCGTCGCGATCAGGAGGCTCTTGTCGCGGGTCGAACCCGAAGGAGGCGCCAGCGGCTGCGCGAAGGCGTCAATGCGTCCGGCCAATGGCTGAAAGTTTTCGCCTTGGTTGTAATATAAACTGAGGTTGAACGGCAGGAAATCATGCTCGCCGAGGAAGCGATTCAGGTGAGTCGCCACGCTCCAGTTGCGTGTCGTCGTCGTGATCGACTGAACGCTGCCGTCCGGATTTGTATAATTATACGTGGACGGATCCAGGTCGGCGCTGCCCGTGTCGGGCCGGCCAGTGCCGTTGCGATCGGCGCTCAAATATATATAGGAGCGAGCCTTGTCGCGGCGGTAACCATACGTTCCGACAATGGCGTGGTCCCAGAAGTAGCCCTGCCAGACGAGAACGCGGGATTTCACACCGAAATCGGTCAGCGTCCCTGTGCTGGTCAGATAGTCTTTGGCGGAGATTCCCTGTACCTTTTCGGTGCTATTGATGGTGACGAAGTTCGCGTCCTTGTTCACCCAGCCCCGATAGTTGGCGGGATTGTTCGATTGCGTGAAGCTTGTGTCACCGGGGCGGTATGGGTTTGCCCACGGCGCACCGGGGTCCACCTCGGGGCCGGCGATCCAGGTGTTGTCCCACGCGAGCACGCTGATCTTGCCGCCTTGGGGTGCATAAACCTGCGAGGACAGATTTCCCAAGTTGCTGCCTGCAGCGGTCGAGCGTCCGCGGAGGTCGTCGCTAATATAATAGCGAAAGCCCGTGCCGATGGAGTCGACGCCGCCTTCGATGCGGCCCTCGGGGGCGAAGATCAGCTTGGATTGATAATCGAGATCGCCGTAGCGCATCGTGCGAGCGTCGGTCTGTTGATTCTCCTCACTGATCACGCCGGTCAGGCGTTGCAGGCCGAGGAGGCGAGCCCACCACCCGTGATGGCGCGTGGCGAAATCATACTCGCCGAAGAGTTGGAGGCGCGTTGCATCGCGATCCGACTTGGTGTTCCCGTTGCCGCCATCGCGGTTCTCGATTTGAACATAGGCGCGGCCGATGTCGGGGTTGGGAATACCCAGATTGTTGGCCTGGTTCACGTCCATATAGATCTCGTTCGTCCATCCGAGAACGCTCCACTGACCGCGCTTCAGCTTCTGTTGAAAATATGAAACGTCATAGCCGAGACTGTCGTGAAAGAATGTCTGCGTCGCGTTGACGTCGAAGACGTGCCAGTCGGTCCACTCGCGCTTGTTGTCGCCGTCGATCAATTTGTTATAGAAATCGAAAATCGTCGGATCGGAGATCGTCTTGTTTTTATACGCGCCGAAATTGGCGAAGGGCAGGCCGAGCGCTCCGGCCCATTCCGAGTAGGAACGCACACCGACTTTACCGGTGGCGTTGCGGCGCGGATAGGGTCCGATCGTGTCCGCGTCCATCGTAAGATTGACCGTTCCATCCGGCTTGAGCGCGCGGTAAGCATCGAGTTCTTCCTTCATCCAGGTCACCGAGCCTTTGGAATTTATAATAGCATTGAGGTCGCCGAGTCCCGCGCCGCCGAGCTGCTGTGTATAATCCGGGCTGTTCACATTGCCCAGATCCTGGGTGAAAGCGTTGTAGGTTTTTTGGGCGAGACCACCTTCGCTCTCCGGATCCCAATAGCCGGAGAAATGATCGCCGGGCGTCATCACGCGTGGGCGATTGGAGTTGATATTACCGTTCTCGAAATTGCCGGAAAATTCCAGGCGGTTGCCGTCGCGATTGAGGAAGCCCGGCTTATATTTCATCGCGGCGTACAAGCGATCGTCATTGGAAAACGCCGGATCCTGCCGGAATTTTTGGTTGTTTCTCAAACCGGCGAGGCGGAAGGCGAGTTGGTCGTGAATCAGCTCGCGATTATAATCGAGCACATAGCGCTGCGTCCCGAATTGGTCGAAGGTCAGCTCCGCGTGACCGCCGTTTCTGAATTCCGCGGCGCTCGTCGTCGCGTTCACGACGCCAGCGGGGCTGCCGAGACCGAAGAGAATGGCGTTGGGCCCGCGTTGAATATCGACGCGGCTGACCGTGTAGCCGTCCCAGGGCACATCGGAGAGGAAGAAGTTGCGCGTATTATCGGCCGAGGTGAGGCCGCGGACGCGCGTGTTGCCGTTGGGATTGGCGAAAAGATCCTGCTCTTGATACGTGCCGGAGCGGACGCCGCCGGTGAAGTTGCCGCGCGGTCCGCCGACTTCTGTATTCAATGCATAACTCAGACTGGTTTCATTATTCGTCGCGCCTAGATCGCTCAGCAGCTCCTTCGTCAGAACGGAGATGGCTGATCCGACATCGGCGAGATCGGTGCGAATGCGCGTACCCGCGAGCGTGTTGGTCGCTTGATATCCGCGGTCGCGCGAGGCATCGACCACGAACGGGTTAAGCATGACGGTTTCCTGGGTGCCGGGGCTATCCGCCGAGGAGTCTTGGGCTGCGGCGGTCGAAGCCGGTGCAACTTGGGCCTGGAGGAGGAGCGGCGTGGCGAGAGCGAGGCTGACGAGACACAAGCCGGCGGGCCGGCTGCGCCGAATAAGTCGGGACGATGCAGTCATAGGGGTAGGTCAGGTCGTTTGGGTTTGGTCCACTGCGCGGGCAAAGCGGCTCGATGCTGGGGTAAGCGCTCGCCCTGCGGATTAAGCTATTTGTGATTTTGATCTGGCGCGAAACGGTCTCGCCCGTAATCCCGTTAACCATGAACCCCCGCCCGACTCTGGCGGACATCGCGCGAATCGTGCGTGTCAGCAAAGCGACCGTTTCACTGGCATTGCGCGGGCATCCGAAAATATCCGCACGAACGAGCGAGCGGGTGAAAAACGTGGCTCAGCAGGTCGGTTATAGACCCGATCCGGTGCTCGCGCGCATCGCTGCCAGTCGATGGCGCACGAGGCAGCACCCCGCGGAATCGGCGGTGGCTTATATCATGTGGTCTCACCCCTGGCATCGTGAGGACGAGGAGATGAGTCCGGTGATGCGGTATGCAGCGGCGGAAGTCGGCGAGCAGCTTGGCTACCGAGTCGAGCGCTTCAAAATGCGCGATTATACAAGTCCGAAAAATCTGGCCCGCGTATTATTTCATCGCGGCATACGCGCGGTGATCTTCGGGCCGATCATGGAAGAGCGCGTGATCACCGATTTTCCCTGGGATGATTTTACCTCGGTGGGCAGCCACGTCGGTTACTTTCAACCGCCTGTGAACGTTGTGGTCCCGGACTTCCATCATGCCGTGGTCAATGCCTGGCGCGAGGCAATGCGGGCAGGATATAAACGCATCGGCGTGGCGCTGCTTCAGGAGATGGAAGCGGTGGATCGATTCGATAAAGTGTCGGCCGCACTTTTCTGCCAGTCGCAGCTTTCGCCGGATTTACCTTCGGTCCCGTTGCAACATTTCCCGATCGGTGATCAGAGCGAGTTCAAGAAGTGGATGAAAACGCATCGGCCCGATGTCGTGCTGGGCTTCAACGACACGGTGGCGTGGTGGCTCGATAAATGCGGCGCGCGCGTTCCGGAGAAAATCGGCTTCATCAGCCTCGATACGACGGAGGATGCTCGTTTCAAGGACTACGCAGTCACGGGAATGAATCCGGACTACGCGTTGATCGGGAGAACCGCGATGCGACAACTCGATATTCTGCTGCGCAGCAATCAAGTTGGCCGCCCCGAGAGACCTTATATTGTCCAGGTGCCCTCGGTGTGGATTGCGGGCGAAACGATTCTCGCCCGCAAATCCGCCGCGGAAGCATCTCAAGGCAGACTGCGCAAAT
The DNA here is from genome assembly GCA_035765635.1 of Opitutaceae bacterium. GTDB lineage: Bacteria > Verrucomicrobiota > Verrucomicrobiia > Opitutales > Opitutaceae > EW11. Next base: position 15,585 of record DASTWZ010000002.1, on the reverse strand, counting down.
AGGCGACGACGTCGGCCACGTCCTGTGCGGTCAGGCCGAGCTGCTCGGCGGACAACATCAACGAGCGCTTCATCCCGTTTTGGCTGGCGACCTTACTCTTGGGCACCAGTTGGCGGATGCCGCCCATCGATTGTATAATCAACGGATCTTCGTCGGCACGCACGAGGCCGTCTATTTCTATTCCGTCCTTCAACACGACGGCGGTGCCTTCGAAGCCGAGCGAAATATCAGCGGAAGGATCGACGATCGAACGCACGACGGCGGAAACCGCCTGGCGCTTGGCGAAGGCGGTCAGGTCCGGCGCGTAGTCCACGCCATTGCTGCCGACGCGATGACAAGCATAGCAGGCCTGGATGCGCGTTGCGCCGCGGGACGCATCGCCTTTGAGCCCGGCGACGGCTGCTTCCGTGAGTTTCGGCGGCTGCGGCGGCTCTGGCACCATGCTGCCCGTGATGAAGATTTTGTTTTCATCATATATACCGCGGCGCTCGAGTTCCTTGTTTATATTGAACGCGGCCCAGCGGGTTTTTCGATAATTCAGGAGCCACCACAACGCCTGCTGCTGCAGATCGCCGTGACCATGCTGCGCGAGATCGAGCAAGGCCCACGCCGCGTCACGCGAGGGCATAAAACCAAGGGCGGTCACGGCATTCATGCGCTGCTGCGCAGAAAGACTGTTGGCCGCGGCGCGTTGCGCGAAACTCTGCTCCGCGCCCACCGGTGTGAGCCGCCAGATAAGGTTCGCATCTTTTTCGCTCCAGGTGGTCGCATCCGTGCTCAAATTTTCTGCGGACTTCAGAGCGGAATACACTTCGTCGATCTTGCCCGTGCAACCGATGCCCCATGCTTCGAGGTAAGAGCGATCACGGCCATCGTAGCTCTGGGCCAGAGTGACCAACAACGGCACGGCATCCTTCGCTTCGGTGTCGCGCAACGAGACAGCCACTTCGCGGCGCACGGCTGGAGAGGCGTCGGTCACGAGTTGGCGCGCATAGGAAAGCGTGGGCACGCCGCTCGCGCGCAACGCCTGGTATGCCGTCGCGCGAAGTGAGGCATCATCGGAGCGCAGGGTTTGCTCGACCAGGGCGCGGCCTTTCGGCCCGAGTTGGGCAAGAAGCCAAAGCGCGCGGCCCCGGAAATATATATTATCGTTCTCGAGCAGCGCGGAGACGGCTGGCACGACGGCATCGCCTTGCTTGCGCAGTTTATAGAAACCGACAGCGCGCACATTGACGGCCGGGCTTTTCAAACTTTCGACCTGACCCTCGACCGTGGCGAAATCGTACTTTGGTTTTTTCGCCGAGTATCCTTTCGGCGCGATGCGATAAATCGCGCCAGTGGTGGCGTTGTCCAGGTCGAGATGCCCGCCGCACCGCGGATCAAACCAGTCCGCAATATATACCGCGCCATCCGTGCCGATGGCCACATCCGAGGGCCGAAAATAATTGCGCACGTCGTCCGAAATGCGGCCATTCACGTCGTCGTTTCCGACGGAGATGCCGCTCGGATTGCTCGTGACGAAGTTGGTGTGATGAAGGGCGTAGCCGGCGCCCTCAGGGGCGGGCTTGTAGGCGAAGACGGTGTTTCGCGCCGCTTCGCAGACCAGCAACGTGCCGCGCCAGTCGCGGCCCCATTCGTCGCCCTCGAACATCACCGAGCCGGTCGGCGCGCCGCCGCCGTAAACATCGCCCGCCGGGATGACTCCGGGATCCTCCTGGCGCCACTCGGCCACGGGAATGCTTTGGCCCGGGCGCTGGTCCGCCTCCCAGCGGCGGCGTCCGTCGCGGGAAAAGTATCCGGTATTTCCATACTGAATCAGATAAGAAACGCGACACGCCGGAGGATCGTCGTTGTCGCTCTGGAAGACTTCGCCCAGCGACGTGACGGCTTGTTCGTAACTGTTGCGAAAGTTGTAGCCGATGATCTCGACATCGCTGCCATTGGGTCGCATGCGGGCCGCGAAGCCGCCGACGTACACGTGGCCGTCATCGCTCGGCGCGCCGGAAAAATCGAGCGGTTTCCAGCTATATACATTCGGATTATACGTGTCTCCCGGATTGTGAACGCTGCCGATGCGAAACGTGCGTCCCGATCGATCGGTGAAGTTCGCACCGCTGTTGCCATGGTTGAAATACCAGAGCCCGTCGGGCCCGACCGTCACGCTATGCAAAGAGTGGTCGTTGTTGCGCCCGTTAAATCCATCGAGCAGGACCTCGCGTTTATCGATCGCCGGGTCATAACGCTGGTTGCGGTCGACATCGGTATAGATGATAATCTGGGGCGCGCAGGAGACCACGATTTGATTGTCGATCACGGCGATGCCTAAGGGCGCGATGAGATCGGGCTCCTGCACGAAGACGTGACTGGTGTCGGCGCGCCCATCGCCGTCGGTGTCTTCGAGAACCATGACGCGGTCGCCCTTCGGCTCGCGGGCGAAGTGTTGCCGGTAGTTGACGCCCTCGACGACCCACACGCGATTCTCGGCATCGACATCCATGTTCGTCGGATTGCGCAGATCCGGGGAGATCGCCCAGAGTTTCAACTCGAGCGCGTCCGGCAGCACAAAATCGTTGGCAGGCACGAACGTGTCTGCGGCGGATGCGGTTTTCGAAAGAGTGTCGGCTGAGGCGTTGATCAACGTGGCGAGCGATAACGCGGAGACGACGGCGCAGCACAGGGCGGTAGATTTCATAAGGGGCGTGAGCAGATTGGTGGGGGAGCGCAAAAAAAGCCACTTAGGAGAACGGGTTCAGTTGGCTGGCATTGGACGCTGATGAAGGCCACTGAAAGCGTGGCAGCGGATCGATTCGTCGTCCTCCCGATCTTGCCCCCTGGCGCACGCGTGCGTCCCATTACTCCTCCTTCCGAATGTTTCGCTGGTTCCGGCCAATACAGACGCAGCAGCCCCACGCCTCACTGATCTCGATTCTCGCGATCAATTATCTTTGGTTCTGCAATCTTTACCAGGTGTTCGTCACGGTGAACGCGCTGGTGTTCACGGTGAAACACTTCACCGACGATCCGCGGCTGATTGCGCTGACCTCCAGCATCGGCACCGGCTTCAGCTTTTTGATCGGACCGATCTGTAATTATCTCAGCGATCGGATCTGGACGCGCCTCGGTCGGCGCCGGCCTTTCATCGTGGTGGGATGGACCGCCGTCGCCTTCGGCATGGCGCTGATTCCATTCATGCCGAGTTATGGCGCCCTGGCCACGCTGGTCGTGGTTTATACGTTGATCGGCGACATGGCCACGCCGGTCGAGCCGTTGTGCATGGAGGTCGTGCCGCCGGAGCAGCGCGGGCGCTCAATGGCGGTGCGGCTCATCATGATTCAGGCCTGTCTGCTCTTCTATTTTCAAATTCTATTCCCGCGCTTCGACGATCATTTCCAGATTTCGCAGGCCGTCCCGTTGCTCGGCGGTTTGGAGTTCACCGGAGAGAAGATGATTTATGCGATCGGCTCGCTGCTCTTCTTTTCCGCCGTGGCGTTCGCCCTGTTCTGCGTGAGGGAAACGAAGGTTCCGGACGCGCCCAATATCACGCTGCGCGAACTCGAGTTTGCGCCGATCAAGGGAGCGCGAAATTTTTTGACGGAAATCTTCGCCGACCGGCGCTGGTGGTGGATCTATCTTCTCTACTGTTCCGCCAATGCCTTCCTGTTCTCCTGGACGAATAGCCCGCTCTATACACTGCTGCTCACCGATCAATTTGGTTATACGAAACCGAATATAGCGATCATGAGCCTGCCGGCGATGGTCGTTGGCGTGCTCGCCATCATGCCGATCATGGGATGGTACTCCGATAAACAGCCGCGGCTCTCCTATCCGTTGCTCGGCGCGCTGGCTGTCGTCGGTTTTGCCGTTCCCTGGCTGCTCCGCGCGCATTTCGAGATGCCGATGGACCATCTGCCGAACGTCGGCTGGCTTCTCGTCCTCGGCGGACTGACCACGGGGGGTGTGGCCTGCGTGTATTTGATGGTCGCGCAATTCGTGCTCAACCGCACCGGGAAGGCCGGCGCGCGCGCCTGGATTTTTTGTGTGTCTCTGGCCCTGCAGATCGTCCAAGCCTTCTGCTGCTGGTTGTTGATCCGCTATTTCAAAGGCCTGGATGGAGCGGTCCCGCCGATCCTGATCTGGTTCATCTTCGATCAACTCCGGCTGACGCTGAAGTCCTGCACGGAAGTCATCACCTCGCCGATGTTCTTCGACTTCGTGCCACGCGACAAGATGGGAACGCTGAGTTCGGGCTTCGGTTTCACCAACAGCCTGCTCGTCTTTATATTAACGAACACCGCGGGTTATTGGATCCAGTGGAATTCAGATATCGGTGCGAAGAATTATGCGTCCGGATATCTACTGCAGACGATCGTTGGCCTGATCGCTCTCCTCGGAGTGATTATATTTCTTCGCGCGTTCCGCCGCGGCAAGATATTGGAATATGGACGCCTCGGCCTCTCAGCCGAAGCGCAGCCGAATACTGTCAGCTAATTTTTTTCCGACATACAAAACATGGAAAACGCCTTCAATGGTTTGGGACTCAACTTGGGTAATCTTTCGAGGCTCTCGAAGGCCGTGACGCGATCGATATCGCCGGAGAACTTCGACGGCGCGAAAGGCGCGGGCGGCATGGCCACCAAGGGCACGGGCGAATGGGCCAGCTCTCAATTGGGACGCGGCTGGAAAGTTTCGCCCTCCGTAAAAATCAAGGGTGGCGACACGTTCACCATTGCGAATATAGAGGGCAGCGGGGCGATTCAGCAGATCTGGATGACCCCGGCGGGAAAATGGCGTTACACCATTCTGCGAATATACTGGGACGATCAGGAGCAGCCGTCTGTCGAATGCCCGATCGGAGATTTTTTTGCCGCGACGTGGAATAGCTACGCGCCCGTCGCTTCGCTCGCCGTCTGTGTCAATCCCGGCAGCGCCTTCAACTGCTATTGGGAAATGCCGTTTCGCAAACGCTGCCGGATGACGGTGACGAATCTCGATAAGGACGAGATGACGCTTTTTTATCAAATCAACTATACGCTCACGGACGTGCCGGAGGACTGCGCTTATTTTCACGCGCAGTTCCGGCGCGTGAACCCGCTGCCCTACAAGGAAGTTTATACGATTGTGGACGGGATTAAAGGCCGCGGACACTACGTCGGCACGGTCATGTCTTGGGGCGTGAATAACAATGGCTGGTGGGGCGAGGGTGAGATCAAATTCTATATGGATGGCGACCGGGACTGGCCGACCATCTGCGGCACCGGCACGGAGGACTATTTTTGCGGTTCATATAACTTCGAGAATCCGGAGACGAAGCAGTATCAGCCGTTCACGACGCCGTACGCGGGCATGCATCAGGTGCTGAAACCCGATGGAGTTTATCGATCACAGATGCGCTTCGGTCTCTATCGCTGGCACATTATGGATCCGATTCGTTTCGAGCAGGAGTTGCGCGTCACCAATCAGGCGCTGGGCTGGCGGGGCAACTGGACGTACCTGCCGCTGCAGGACGACATCGCGTCGGTCGCATTTTGGTATCAGACGCTGCCGACGGCGCCGTTTCCCGCGCTGCCTGCGCGCGATTTCCTGGAAATTATCTAACGAATCCGATGAGCCAACTTCACGCTCCGCGCTACACCCTGAAACAGATGCTGCTGCATCTCGAGATGGCCGAGATGCGCCGCAAGCATCCGGACTGGATTTGGAATCGGAGCGACGTGCATGTGCTGTTGGGCGTGCCGGGATCCGAGGAGGGTTTGAAGACCATTGTCGAGCCGGGGAATTCGTTTTCGCCGGGACATCGCAGCTACGGCGTTTCAACTTGGCTGCAGGTCGACGGCAAACTTCACGCGCCGGAGGAAATGGATGCAGATCGTCTCCCCTGGTCATTTCATGAGGGCTCGATTCCCGTGCTGCATTCCACGTGGGAAGCGGGAGAGATTCGCGTGCACTCGTCGTTGTTTGCGGATGGCGACGCCGAGACGAGCGACATCAAGAATCATTTCTCCGTCGATCTGGAGAACATGGGCAGGGCGGCGAAGACGTTTTCGTTTTTTCTGGTGATCCGCTCGTTTGGCGCGGCTGGCGGACCGATCGAGAAACTCCGCCTGGAGAACGAACATGTTCACGTGAATGGCGGCGGGCCGGTGATGTTGCCGCTGGAAAGGCCGGCGCGATTCGGCGCGCTGAGCTATGCGGAAAGCGGCAAGGACATATCGTCACTATTGCGCCACGGCGAATTCCCTTCTGCCACGAGCGTGGAAGACAGTTCGAGTTGGGCGAGTGGGGCTCTGGAATATCGTGTGACGCTGAATCCTGGGGAAAAGAAGACACTCGGGTTTATCTGCCACGTCCACGCGGACAATTGGTTGAACTTTGCCGGATCGAGGACGCTAAAGCAGGAAGCGCAACGGCCCCGGCGCGAACAGACCTTTATCGACGGGTGGAAACAGCGGCAATCGATTGAACTGGCATTGCCTGATCGCCGCTTTGTCGACGCCTTCCAAACGCAGCTCACGCATTTGGCCATGTTCACGGTGGGGGACGAACCGCGAATCAGTCCGATATCATATCCGCTGTGGTGGCTGCGCGACGGCTCATATGTATTGAACGCATTGAACAAAGGCGGGTACCACGCGTTCGTAGAGCGCGCCGTGCGCAACGCCGCGCACAAGGATGCGTTCGGTGGTTTTGGCGCGGAAGGCGACGGGCCGGCGAATGGGATTTGGATTTTGACCGAGCATTATTTGCTTACGCGATCCGAGGCCTTTTTGCGCGATGTTTATCATCATATTCAGCGCAAGGCCGAATTGATTCGCGCCATGCGGCAGACCACAGCGCCGATGAAATTACATAACGAGTACCGCACGCCTGAAATGCAGTTGCGCGCGGAGAACAACGTGATGTGTCTGGCCGCGCAGCATGGCTTGATTCGCGGGCGGATGGATCATCATTTGCCGACTTTCTGGGTGAACGGGTTTTCGTATCTGGCCCTGCGGCGTGCGGCGATGGCCGCGCGGGCGCTGGGTCTGCAGGACACATGGTACGACGCGGAGGCGGAGGACCTGCGCAAGGCTCTGCGAGCGCATGCAGAGAGCGAGTTCGGTAAAAACGATCGCGATCCCAATTCTGCCTTTTGGCCGACGGGCTGGGCCGATCCGAAAGATCCGCTCATTGCGGCGGGCATGGAGAAATTTTGGAACACGGTGCGTTGTCCCAGCGGTCAATATACGCCGGAGCCGCTGTGGACCTATTTCGAGGCGGGGCAGGCGCACAACTTTTTATTGATGGGCCGCCGGGACCGCGCCTGGGTTTCAATAGAGATGTTTCTCACTCAACATATCGCGAAAGGTTTATATACCTACAGCGAGGGGCACGAGGACGAGAACTCGTGTTTGCAATGGCAGCGTGCGCGCGGTTGGGACAAAATTCGCTTCGTCACGCCGCATGGCTGGACGGCGGCGGAGCTGTTCCTGCTCTTGCGCGACTGTTTGGTGCGTGAGGCGGACGAGACCTTGGTCATCGGCAGCGGAGTACCGGAGAGTTGGATGACGCAGCCGTTCGCCGTAAAAAATCTCCCGACCTATTTCGGCCGAGTTTCTTTCGAATACGAACCGTCGAGCAAAACGCTGAAAGTGAGCTCCGAGCGCCAGCCGAAAGGCGGAATCAGATCGGAGCTTCCAGGGAATGTTAACGTTACGGAATAAGCGCGGTTCCATTTATAAAGCGAACCCGTTTACCGCCAGGTCTGCGGTCGATATTACCAATGACAGCGTCCTGCGGCGAGAGGCAAATCCCTGTTTATACGACTCTGTAAGAAAACGGGTTTAGCGACGTCGCGTTGGCGACAACGCGCCACGCCGCTTCTATAAGCGGGCCAGCTTTCGTCAGGCGCGACGACATCCCCAACCGTCGTCGCGCAGCAAGTCAGTTAACCCAAGAACAAGACGTGATATGAAAGCATATTCTGCGATCCACCGCGGCGAGACGACCGGCGGTGTTATAACTGAGCGAACGCTTGGCGCGCGCTCATTCTGGAAGGAAAAAGCCACGACGCTCCTCAAAGCGGGGGGAGCGACCGCGCGATTTGCGCTGCCGATCCTGTGTTTCGCCCTGCTCGCGCCCACCGCAAAAGCCGGGGTGACCACGTTGAATCCGGTGGCGGATACCGATAGCCAAAGCGACGTCGCGGCCGGAACCAACCCGAGCATCTGCATCAGTCAATATTGTATACCGTTCTATAAATTCAACCTGTCGTCCGTCAGCGGCACGGTCACCAATGGAACGTTGCGCATCTATTTTCCCGGCGGCAGCTCGGCCACCACGCTGACGGTCAGCACAACCAGCAACGAGACCTGGGTGGAGGGCGGCGCGAAACCGACGCAGGCGACAACCTTGGCGACCAAGTCGCTCTCGGCAATTGGCGCAAGCTATGTCGAGGTCGATATCACGAGTTACGTTCAAACGAAATTGGCCGGGAGCAAAATCGTTTCGCTCGCGCTTTCGAACACACTGCCAGGCTGGACCGGCGTGAATGCCCGGGAAGCGTCGGCCAATAAACCGGAGCTGGTCGTGACGACCGCGGGCAGTGGAGGCGGTGGCGTTTCCAATCTGAACCCGGTGGCCGACACCGACAGTCAGAGCGACGTCGCAGCCGGCACGAATCCGGGCCTGAACGTCAGTCAATATTGCATTCCGTTCTTCAAGTTCGACCTGTCGAGCATTTCGGGCACGGCGACGAATGGCACGTTGCGGATTTATTTCGGCGGAGGCACGCCTTCCACGACTTACACAGTGAGCTCCACGAGCAACGATACGTGGACGGAGGGAAGTGCGAAGCCGAGTGCGGCCTCTACACTGACGACGAAAGCGGCTTCGACCAGCAGCGGCGGCTATATCGATTTCGATATAACGAGCTATGTTCAATCGAAGCTTTCCTCGAACAAGATTGTTTCCGTGGCGTTATCGAACACGCTCGGCGGTTGGACCGGCATCAATGCGCGTGAAGCGACGACGAACAAACCGCTTCTCGTGGTCACCACGGGTGGCGGTGGCGGGACCATTCCTGTTTCCAGCATCACGCTTTCGCCCTCGTCGGTTTCGGTTAATCAGGGGTCAACCACGACGATTGGCGCGACGGTCAATCCGAGTAATGCCACCAACAAGACGTTGAGTTGGACATCCACAAATCCGAGCGTCGCGAGCGTGAGTTCGACCGGTGTGGTTACTGGCTCCGCTGTGGGATCGGCCTCGGTGAAGGCGACTTCCACGGATGGTTCGAATATCACGTCCAACACGGTGGCTGTGACAGTCGTTACGGGTGGAGGAGGTGGCACGGTGAGCCGGCCAAGTTATAATACGGGCAACGGATTTTTCGTATTGAATGGAAAGCTCTACGACGCGAACGGAAAACAGTTCGTCATTCGCGGCGTAAATAAACTCCATTGGGACGCGAATACGCCGGGGATTCCCAACACGAACGCGAACGCGGTTCGATACGATATCGATTTCAGCCAGCCGACTTCGACCAATCTCGCGCTCGTGCAGCAGAGCATCGACGCCCACATGGTGCCGATTCCGTGTAATTGGGCAGTTGGCAGTTGCCCTGACGAGAGTCAGCTCCCGAAGGTCGTAAATACCTGGATAGCACAAGCGGCGGCGTGGAAGACGATCGATCGTTATATGATTTTGAATATTGCGAACGAACTCGGCGGCGGCAACAGCACCGCTTGGCGCGATGCCTATATTACGGCGATCGGACGCCTGCGTAATGCCGGTTACCTCTGCACGATTTGCGTCGATGCTGGTGGTTGCGGACAGGATAATGACGATCTGGCGAACTACGCACAGGCCGTGTTCGACAGCGATCCCCAGAAGAACGTCATCTTCTCGCAACACATCTATGGCAATTGGGGCACCGGCGGAAATCCATCGTGGGCAATCGATCTCGACACCGGCCTCAACCGGCTCGCCGCGACCGGACTTTGCTTCATCGTCGGTGAATTCGGTCCAGGCCGGAATATCGGCCCTTCTCCGACGCTGATCACGCCCGGCCAGATCATCACCGCTGCGGACGCGCGCGGTTTCGGCTGGCTCGCCTGGGCATGGGACGATCCGCCTTCGTCAACCGATGACAACTGGTTCGCGCTCTCGAAGAATGGATATTATAATTCGAGCGCGGATCTGACGACCTTTGGCCGGGATGTCGTGGAAAACACGACCTACGGACTCAAAGCGCGCGCGGTGAAACAAACGCATTTCTGATCGAGAGATCAGAAGTAGGTTGGTAGGGGAAATTGCATTGTGTCGGGACTCCTCGCGAAAGCGGGGAGTCCTGTGCAAGGCAAAGGAAGAATGCAGAAGGCTGAATGCAGAAAGGCTGAATGCAGAAAGGCTGAAGGCTGAAAGTTGAAAATGCCCCCACAAAGCTCCAAGACGGATCGGGCTTCCGAGGTAGGGCGAGCCGTCCGCCGTGGTTTAAACTTCGTCGGATACGCGATTATACCGTGCAAATCCGAATCGCTTCGCGGAGGGATGTCAGTGGATCGCCGGTCGGAACGAACTCCTGGCCGACGTACCCTGTGAAGCCCGTGGCCTGGATCGCACGCATGATCGCGGGATAATTCAGCTCCTGGCTGTCGTCGATTTCGTTACGGCCAGGATTTCCAGCCGTATGATAATGCGCGATGTAGGGATGAATCTCTCGAATTGTTCGGATGATATCTCCTTCCATCACCTGCATGTGATAAATATCATACAGCAGCTTGAAGCGCTCGGAAGAGATGCGCTTGCACACTTCGACGCCCCAGGCGGAGCGGTCACATTGATAATCCGGATGATTGATTTTGCTGTTGAGCAGCTCGAGGCAGAGCGTCACGCCGACGCGTTCGGCGATGCCGATAATCTTTTTGTAGCCGGCTACGGTGTTCTCCAGGCCCTCCTCATCGGAAATGCCGGCGCGATTTCCGGAAAAGCAAACCAGGTTCGGCACGCCGGCGTCAGCGCAGTCCTTCAGGCGTTTTTCGAATAACGGAATGAGTCGGTCATGATTTTCCCGTCGATTCATGCTGTCCGGAATCGTATCGACGGGTTGTGAGACGCTGCAGACCAAGCCTTCCCGACGAATCGTCGGCCAGTCTTCGGGTAAGAGAAGTTCGATGGAGTCGATTCCCATGCCTTTCGCGTGCTTGGCGAATTCGGCAAGAGGGATTTTAGAGAAGCACCAGTATGAGACGGAATGACGGTAGGAAGGCATGTGGAGTGTGAGTGAGTGAGTGAGAAACGAACCGGATAAAAGGTCGCGCCAGTGATAAAATTGAAGGTTGCGGGAACTGAACCCGATTTCCTGACCGAGTATGGTGGCAAACGCGAGGTGCTCGCATCGAGTTTCGAGCTTAGTAAACGGGTTCATCTGCAGATCAGTTTGCGCAGACGCTATGCACCGACCGTCATGGGAATAACGGCGCCTGACTAACGCGCTGAAAACTCATACCCATGAATCCACTCCGCGTCGTCGTCTGGGGCGAAAATGTCCACGAGCAAAAGAGCGAAACGATTCGCCGCATTTACCCGGATGGCATGCACCGCGCGATCGCTAACGGCATCACCCAATGCGCGGAAAATTGCGAGGTGACCACGGCGACATTGCAGGAGCCGGAGCACGGCTTGCCGGCGGCTCGTCTGGCAAAGACCGATGTTCTGGTCTGGTGGGGCCACATGGCTCACGCGGAGGTCAGCGACGCTGTCGTGGAATGCGTCAAGACCCGCGTGCTCGAGGGCATGGGGCTGATCGTGCTGCACTCCGGTCATCACTCGAAAATTTTCAAGGCGCTTATGGGCACGACCTGTTCATTGAAATGGCGCGAGGCGGGCGACAAGGAACGGCTTTGGACGGTTCTGCCCTCGCACCCGATCGCACGAGGCATCGGAGAATATTTCGAACTGCCGCGCGAAGAAATGTACGGCGAGCCATTCGGCATACCGACGCCGGACGAGTTGATTTTCATCTCCTGGTTCACCGGTGGCGAAGTGTTTCGCAGTGGCGCGACCTGGCGGCGCGGGCACGGTCGCATTTTTTATTTTCGTCCGGGGCACGAAACATTTCCGACCTTCCATAACGAAACAGTGAAGCGCATCATCGCCAATGCCGTGACGTGGGCCGCTCCCACGGTGAACATCGAGGACACGTGCCCGAAGAGTCCGGCGCTCGAGCCGCTGCCGGAGATCGGCGGTGATCCCGTTTTGCGTTCTGTATAAAAAGGCGTCGATTTCCCGTGCCGTCCCTTTTCTCGATGATTCTGAATACGATTGCAGTTTCGCCTCTCGGCGCATTTCAGCCTTCGGGCGATCTTGCTGCGCGTCTCCAGCTCAATTTCAACCGGCTCGAAGAGGAAAAATATCAGCCGGAAAATGTCTTTCAGCGCGAGAAGGAGGCCAACAATTGGCCGGGCGATACGGAGGGTCGCACCGTCCTGGCGCTGGTCTTGTTGGCTCAGGCCACAGGGCGGCAACCAAAATATCTCGACGCGATTCTGCAGCGGTGGCCGCGCGAGGTGAACGAGCATGGTTATTTCGGAACGATTCATCCCAGCGGCGTGATCAGCGAACAACAACTCTCCGGCCATGGCTGGGTGTTGCGCGCGCTCTCCGAACTGGAGCGTTGGAAACCGCGCGGACCGGCGCGTGCGCTGGCCGAACCGATTCTCGAAAACCTGATTCTTCCGACAGCCGGATACCATCGCGAATATCCGCTCGACCCACAGCTGCGCGCCGCGAAGGGAAGTTATAGCGGAACTCAACTCGGGCGTTCCGGCGCGTGGATTCTTTCGACCGATGTAGGCTGCGACTTCATCTGCCTCGATGGCATCGTCGATGCGTACGATGTCTTCCGCGACGCGCGCCTCGCGCCGATCATAGAGGAAATGATCGCGCGATTTCTTCAGTTCGATCTGGTCGCGGGCAAAGCCCAAACCCACGCGACGCTCACCTGCTGTCGCGCGCTCCTCCGGTATGCAGAAATTTCGGGAAGCGCGCGGCTCATCGATGAGGTTAGACAGCGCTTCGATCTCTATCGCCAGCTCGCGTGGACGGAGCACTACGCGAACTTCAATTGGTTCGGCCGCCCCGAGTGGACGGAGCCCTGCGCGATTGTCGACTCGCTGATGGTGGCGATCGGCCTTTGGCAACGCACCCACGCCGCCTCCTATTTGGCCGACGCTCAGCACATCTATTTCAATGCGCTCGCCCACGCCCAGCGCGTGAATGGCGGCTTCGGTTGCGACAACTGCCCCGGCGCGGATGGCGAGGATGATTTGTTCTTCAAACTCTTCGAAGCGCATTGGTGCTGTACCATGCGCGGCGGAGAAGGTCTCGCGCGCATGGCTCAATATAATATATTTCGCACCGGCGATGCCGTCGTGCTTCCGTTCGTCCTTTCCGGTGGGATGAACGATCCCGACTGGACGCTTTCTATTGAATCCACATATCCGGAGGCCTGGGGCGCGACCCTGCACTTTGTCCCGCGCCCTTCGGCCAACGTGAGCCAGCTCGTGCTCTATATTCCGCCCTGGGTGGAAGGAGTCGAAGCGACTAATACTTCCGATGCCTCACGCGCCGTGAAGATGACGATGCGCGGCGATGACCCGTGGCTGCGCCTGCCAGTCGATAAGTGGGAAGGGCGCTGGTCCGTGACGGGCCGTTTCAAGGAAGGAACGCGCCCTTCGGTCAACCCGGCGGCAGCGAAGAAACCGCGGGTGGCGAAATATCGTGGACCGTTGCTCCTCGGTGAAACACCGCTCGGAAGCGGCAAACTCGAGCCGATCTTTGGCGCTTACAAAACGAGCGCGCTTACGCCTGAAACTTCGCACCGGCGTTTGTTGTGGAGTGAAACCTAACCCGCGCATGAGAGTCGTTGAATGGCGCGATTTCGGTTCGCTTCACGAGCCCAGCGAGCTCTGTGGGCCGCGCAGCATTGCTCGCAGGCTCCTTTGCCGCTGTAATAAAAGATTTAAATCCAGTTTATATTATTTAACGTGAAACCCCCTCCTTTTCTTGTTCACCCCTCGAAGCGTTTTTTGTGCAAAGCAGACGGATCGCCATTTTTCTATTTGGCCGATACGGCTTGGGAGCTGATGCACCGCGCCACGCTCGATGACGTGGATTATTATATGAAAGCGCGGGCGGCGCAGGGGTTCACGGTGGTTCAGACGGTGGCGATTCCGGAATTCGGCGGACTTTGTGTGCCGAATCCATACGGGCATTGCCCGTTGATGGATGACGATCCCACACGGCCGGACGAAATGTATTTTCGTCATGTCGACATGGTGGTGCAGCGCGCCGAATGGAACGGCCTGGTCGTCGGGTTTCTGCCGACCTGGGGAGACAAGTGGCATAAGACGCATGAGCTTTGGGGCTCGAAAGTGATCTTCAATCCGGAGAACGCCTTTATATATGGCCGCTGGATCGGCCGCCGTTTTGCGGAGCGAGATAATATCATTTGGATTCTGGGCGGGGATCGTCCGGTGCTCGACGAAAACCACAAAGCGATCAATCGCGCGATGGCGGCGGGGTTGCGCGAGGGCGACGGCGGGCGTCACTTGATTTCGTTTCATCCTGCCGGCGGATTCAGCTCGGGGGAGACGCTGCACGAGGAGAGCTGGCTCGACTTCAATATGGCGCAGTCGGGTCATACGGGACACGATTATTCAAACCACGCGTTCATCGATCAGGATTATCAAAGGACACCCGCGAAGCCCTGCATGGATGCCGAACCCTGTTACGAGGATCATCCGGTGATGGGGAAGAAGTGGACGAGCGACGCCAGCGACTTTTTCGATGCGTATGAAGTGAGGAAGCGCGCCTATTGGGCGGTCTTTGCCGGCGCGCTGGGGCATACGTATGGCTGCCATCCCGTTTGGCAGTGGTGGGATCAAACGCGGGAACGCGTCAATCATGTGCGCACGCCGTGGCGCGAAGCGGTGCATTTGCCTGGCGCCCGGCAGATGGCCCATCTTCGGCGGTTAATGGAGGCGCGGCCGTTCTTTCAACGCGTACCCGATCAAAGCCTCTTGCTGCCGGACACTGGCACGAGAGGAAGCCATCGTCGCGCCACGCGTGCCGCAGACGGAAGCTATGCTTTTATCTACACGCCCGACGGCCAAGCATTTGATACAAACCTCGATAAACTCTCGGCTCCTGCTCTCGCCAGCGGGTGGTTCAATCCGCGCAATGGAAAATTCACCCCCGCCGAGCGAATTTCCCGCAGCGCACGCGTGACCTTCACTCCGCCCGAGGCCGGCTTCGACTGGGTGCTCGTGCTCGACGATCCGGCCGCGGGACATACGGATTTGGGCCGAGCTTGAGACGAGTTCTACATCCCGCGTTCCGCGTTTCCGTTCCACATTCTGCATTCTACATTCTCACTTCATCCTTAGAGCGTTTTCAAAAAACCTATAGCCGCAAAGAGGCAGGCATGTGGTTTATCAAGTCGGATCGAGCAGGACAGTGAGTTTTTCTTCGATCCAAGCTTTGTTTGAAGCGTAGCCCCAGTCGCGAAGAGTTTCGCGGTGGATGCAAGAGGCGACCTTCTGCAGT
>DASTWZ010000001.1:0-129426 GCA_035765635.1 Opitutaceae bacterium | reverse complement strand
TACAGTCCGCGCCACAGGGCGCGGACGGACTCGATCGGCGACGAAGCGTCGATATTCTAGCTAGTGCCCCGCAAGCGGGGCGGCCCTTTCGGCTGGCCGCCTGGGAGGCCGGCGCTCGGTTGCGCGCTCCGCGCGCGGGTGGCGCGAGGCCGATACTTCCCTACTCGAGCGTCACCTTGCGCACGGAGAAACTGTCCTCGCCGGAGAAGACCAGGTAGAGCGTGCGGCCATCTGCGCTCATCCATTTTGTCGGGAAACTGCTGGTTTCTCCGGGGCCGGTGTCCCAATCGGGGGTGTAGAAGACGGTCTTCCACGGACCCCAGGGTTCCGGCGCCTCGTAGATTCCGAAGCCGCCCTGAAAACGCATTCCCTGCGGATGTTTGCTATAAGGTAAGATCTGGCACCAGAGATACCGCCGCAGTCCAGCGTCGTAGCTGATCCCGCTGCGGTAACACGCCCCGGGATGGGTGAACACCGCGCCGCGACGCGCCACGTCCTTGCTCCAGGTCGCGCCACCGTTCGCATCGATCGAGACGAAGTATTCGTAAGCCTCGTGCTGCGTCAGACGGTCCTTCGGCACGCGCGCGAGCACCATGCGATCGGCCGGTTCATAGGCGCTGTCGCTGTCGAACGAGTAAAGGTAGACGTAGTTGTCCCGCGCCCCGGCGTAGTTTTTCCCGAAGTTCAAAAACGTCGGGCAGCCAAAGCTCGTCGTGAACTTCCAATCGGCCCAGGTCCACGTCGCGCCATGGTCGCGCGACCAGCCAAGCTGCGCGTTGTCGAGATTCCGCGCGAGCACGTAAAGCACGCCGTTGACCATGAGCATGCCGGAAGCTTTTCGACCGGAGCGGCCGTCGCCGCGGAACTCTCCATTCACTGACGCGAGATTCACGCCCTGAAAATCATTCGGGCCTCCGGTCACGCGCGCGAAACCGAGGCTGAGTTTTTCCGGCACGAAAGGCTCGAAACCATTGCCGTCGCCGTAGGCCGTATAGAGGGCGTCGTCGTCGCCCCACGTCATCGGCCAGGTGTCCCCACCCGGAGCGCGGCGGACGATGGTGTTCACCGGCGCCCAAACGACGCGCTTGATCAACTCGCTGAGCGGATATGGCGGATGCGCCGGATTCGTGTTGGCCGATCCAGCCTTTGACTTCCGACCGAAATCGCGCACCGAGGCCGCGATCGGTTCGAAGAAGGGTTTCAGCACATCGAGATATTCGTCGGAGGTGATCTTCCACGACTGGCCGGCTCGCACAGCCACGATATCGAGACTGGGAATCACGAGGATGTGGCTGTTGTGGAGGCCGCTCGACCAGAAGGCATCACGCGGCAGGCCGGGGATGGTTCCGTCGCCGTTGTCCCACCATAGAAGGCTATAGTGCTCGGATGCGTTGCCGTGCCTCTGATCGTATTCTGAGAGCCCGGCGATCTGCGGCGCCGGGTGGCTCACGAGGCGGACGAAATCCGCCGGAATAATCTGACGATCGCGCCAGCGGCCTTCGTGCAAGTAGAGATAACCCAGCCGCGCCATCGCATCGACGTTCGCGCTGAAACCAGAGCCGAATTCGCGGCGCTTCAGGCCGTTGATCTCGTGCGGGCGATACGCGTTTTCGCGCCAGACGATGTCGTCGGGTTTGATGCCGAGCGGACCGAACACGCGCTCGAACATCACGTCGTTCAAATCCCGGCCATAGGCCAGCGTGAGGCACTCAGCCAGCCAGTTGGGTCCGGCATCGCTGTAGAACCATTTCGTTCCCGGCGCGAAAAGGAGTCGTCCGTAGCCGCCTGGCTTTTCGAAGCCGGCGACTTGGTTCGCGAGGTGGCGCAGGGTGATTTTCTCGATCCAGCCGGTGGCGCGGTTGCTTTCCGGCGGCACGCCGAGGGCAGGCTGATATTTTACCGCCGCGTCGTCGAGCTGCACCTTGCCGTCCTGCAGCGCGAGACCGAGCGCTGTGACGCCGATCGATTTCGATGATGATTTGAGATCGTACAACGTCGTCTGGTCGCCCCAGGTCATGACGACGCGGCCATGACGCAGGATCATGCCGGACCCGCCGCCAGTGAGGGCGTAGTCGCGCGCCTGCTTGAGGCGATTTTCGTTCATCTGCACTTCGGCGGGCGTGGCGACGGGCCACGATGTCTCCGGCCAATCGACGGAGTAACCCGTGCGAAAAGGCACTGCGGGCAATCCGGCTGCGTTGTAGAGATTCGCGTCCGGCATGCTGCTCCAGGCGTAGCGTACCGCGACAGGCTCTTTCACTTCGGGCGACGTCACGAACAGCGTCTCGCCCTCGATCCGGCCCGTTGCCGGATGAAAAACATGGTCTTTGCCAGCGATTTCGAGGACATGCACGGTGCCGCCGCGAGCGACGAGTCCGCCCTCGGCGTCCTTGAATCGCAGCCGATAGCCCTCGCCCTCGCGATCGGCTGAGCGCAGCGACGGACCGGCAAACGCGACCTTCTGCCCGTAGGTCAGCGCGCGAGCAATCAGGGCGAGCCGGTGGCCGACTTCCTGTTTGTTGCGCGGATGGATGTCTCCGGCCTCACCCACATCGATCGCCAGCGCCTGACCGGTGTGCGGCAGAGCCAGAGCCATGGTCTGAGCTTCGCGCAAGGCAGGCCAGTCGTGCGACGTGTGGTAGCCGGCGAGTTGCACCCAATAAAATGGCAGGTCGTCCCGGCCAAAATGTTTCCGCCACGCGGTGATCAATGCCGGAAATTCGCGCCGGTATTCGGTGGCGGCCCAGGCATTGGATTCGCCTTGATACCAGAGGATGCCGCGCAGCGCGAAGGGCACGAGCGGGTGAACCATGCCGTTGAACAAGACCGAGGGACCCTGCTGCAGCCCGATCGGCGCGGACGGGCGGCGGTGCGTTTTCAGAAATTGCGCGTGCTGCTCCTCCCCTGCCGTCTTCGCCGCAGCCTCCTCTTTTTCCCACGTGGCCAGCGCGGCGTCATAGGTCGCTTTCCGCTCGGCGTACGGAATGACGTTGTCGCGCTTCCATTGCGCATCGATCGCGGCGAAGGCCGGATCGCTCGCGAGCGCGGCTCGGCTCATCCACGCCTCGATGCGCGTGCCGCCGAACGAGCAATGAATAATGCCCACCGGAACGCCGATCTGCTGGTGGATTTCCCGCGCGAAAAAATAGCCAACGGCAGTGAAATGCCGAACCGTCTCTGGCGTGGCGGATTGCCAGCCACTGGTCGCCACGCTGAATGCCGGTTCATCGGAAAGGGTGTTGCGAATGCCAACCTGCCGAATGAGGGGGAAATTGGCCGCGGCCATTTCCTGCTCTGGATTCAGCGCCTGCGAGACGGTCCGGCCCATGTTGGATTGTCCCGAGCAAAACCAGACGTCGCCAACCACGACATCGCGCAGCACGACGGTCGCGCCGCTCGCGGACACGGCGAGGTCGGCTCCTTCGCTATTCGCGGGCAATGGCGCGAGCGTCACTCGCCAGTCGCGGCTCGCGTCGGCTGTTGCGTGCACGCTTTGGCCGCGGAACGAAACCGTGACTTCCGTTCCCGGCGCGGCCCGTCCCCACACCCGCACAGGCTGGTCGCGCTGAAGCACGGCGTGGTCGCTGAACAACGGCGCGAGTTCGAGCGCGGACACTGGCGTGGGCGTGGACGCAGCCGTGGACGCGGACGCAGGCGCTGGCTCAGCGGAAGCCCCTCGGGCTGACCAAGCCAGCACCGTCAAAGTCAACGAGACACACAGAAATCGGAATAAACTCTGCATTGCGAACATAGGGGTTGAAGCGCGGCGAAGGGATCAGCGGTCTAGGAACGGCGTTCTGACGCGAAGTCTTTCACCGACATCGGGGCGCGAGGATCTGACGACATCACAGCCTCCGGGAGAAGGCGCTTATTTCACCGTTCCCGGCGGCAGTTGCGCGTAATCGAAAGTCGCCGGGCGCTCCACCCGACTGTTGATACGCACATGCTGGTTGGCGGGCGAAGAATCGTGCACCGCGAGCATGACTTCGAGGATGTGAAGCATCAGATCGCCGTTCGCTCGCGGGGCGCGATTCTCGCGAAGCGCCTGGGCCATCTCGGCAACACCGAGGCCGCGACCGAGTTCCCGAAAGCCGGGGGCCGCGTCGAAAGATTGTTCTCCGTCGATGTTACGCACCGTGACGCGCGCGAAGTACTTGTTCGCGTCGCTCAAGGTGATCGAACCGGTTCGACCGAAAATTTCCACGCGCGGGAAATAACCGTGCAGGTCGCAGCTCGAAATGATCGAAGCCACCGTGCCGTCCGCGAAATCGAGCGAGCCGCTCACTGTCGTGGGGAAGTCCACGGGAAACGTTTTCCCCGCCTCCGGACTGTTGATCGGATGCGGCTTTTCCTTGAAGCGAATCTCCGCCGCGCTGGCCACGCGCGTGACGGGGCCGAGAATATTGACAAGCGCAGTGAGATAGTACGGTCCGAGATCGAGCAGCGAACCGCGAAAGATTTTATGGTAACGTTCCGAGTGGAAAACGTCGCTGCCCCAGACCGCCTGCGCGGCGATCGGGGTGCCGATGCGCCCCTCGTCGACGAGCTTCCGGGCGAGTTGGCCGCCAGCGCCGAGAAACGTGTCGGCCGCTCCGCCGATGTGCAGTCCGCGCGAGGCGGCGAGGTGGACGAGTTCCTTGCCGTGGGCGAGCGAGAGAGAGAGCGGCTTTTCCGTGAAGAGATGCTTTCCGGCGCGGAGGATGCCGAGGCTCACCTCGTGGTGCGCGGGCGCCGGGGTCAGGTTGATGACCAATTCCACCTCAGGAAGCCGGAGGAGTTCTTCCGGCGTGCCATGGCGCGGTATGCCGAATTCGCGTGCGATCTTGGCCGCGTTTTCCGCGAAGGTGTCCGCGCAAGCGACGACTTCCACCGTTCCTGCAAAATGGCTTTTCAGGTTGCGCAGATAGGCCGGCGCGATCGCGCCGCAACCCATGATGCCGACGTTAACTTTTTTCATAGACGGGAGACGAAAGCAAAATACTGGCAGCGTTGAACCTAGCGCCCGGCCTCGGTCGCGGCGAAATCATGAAATGATGATAGTCAGGCCGCAAAATGTGATTTGGCGGGGCGAACGCGCAAATGAGCGGCCGCGTTTCCAAACGCGGGCGCGAGGTATTCGGAGCGCAGGCGTCCCGCCTGCATTCGCCGAATGGAGTCCGCGGCTGACGCCGCGATAGATTAGGTTGGCCGGCCAGAGGCCGGCGCTCCGTTGCGAGCACGGCACCGTCTTCAAAAAGCCGCTCCCTCCGTGGCGCGGTTTTCTTGCCGGAGCGCTGGCGTCCCTCGCCGGCATTCTATTTTACTGTCCGCGCCTCGAGCGCGGACGCACTCGATCGCCGCCGCGTCTCGCGGCGCAACGAGTCCGCGGCTGGCGCCGCGATAGATGAGGTGGCTTGCCTTAAGCGGCCGCGTTTCCAAACGCGGTCGCGTGGTATTCGGAGCGCAGGCGTCCCGCCTGCATTCGACGAATGGAGTCCGCGGCTGGCGCCGCGAATAGATTTGGCTGGCAGGCCGGAGGCCTGCGCTCCGCGAACCGGCGAACGCCGGCCGGGAGGCCGGCGCGCGCAACGCGGCTGCGCTCTAGGCTTTCGGCCAGAGTTTCTTCAATTCGTTCCGCAGAATGACGGCGTCGGGCCAGGCGGGCGGGAAGCCGGTGACGTTGTAGCCGCCGTCGTAGGGGCCCATTTCGGGGCAGGCGAAAAGCGTGCGACGGGCGTTTTCCGGCGCGGCTTTCCACACGCGCATCAACTCCCGGGCGAAGCCGAGATAGTCGCGGACCTCTCGCGTGAGCGCGCCGCGATGCGTGACCGGCACCTGGCAATGGTGACCGTTGAAGGGTCGGAAATGAAACTGCTCGGCATGCTGGATCAGCGGATGATTCACGAGGAGCCGCTCGGCGAAGTCGGCCGGCGCGAGATGTTTCACACAAGCGATGTGGGAAAAATCGAACGTGAACTTCAAAAGCCGCCCCGTGGCTTTGTGATAACGCTCCGCGATCTCATAGGTTTTCTCGGGCGTTTCCGTGCAGGTGTCGCGGTGAACTTCCAGCGAAACCACCACGCCGCCGATGCGCTCCGCTTCGCGCTCCATGTGCAACCAGTCCGCCACCGCGATGGTCGGCGGCGTCGAATGGTCGTCCATCTGGACGTTGATGTGCACCGCCCCACCCTCCTTCTGCGCGCGGATCGCCTCGGCGAATTCCCGCGGCGTGCTCGACGAAATGTAGCCCAACAGGTGCTTCAAGCCGTGCTTCTCGGCCAAGCGCCGATGTTCCGGCGTGAGGCGCGCGGCGATTCCGTCGAAGCCCGCGTCGGCGACAGCGCGGATCTTGCGTTCGAGTGACCACTCCTTCGTCGGCGAAGGATGGCCCATCAGAGACCACAGGCTGGCGATATGGGCGATAGGCATTTTAGGAAGCGAGAGCGACTTTGGTGCGGGTGCGTTTGCCGGTCAAAAGCGAGGCGGATTCGCTGTCGAGGAAAACATGGGTGTCCGGGTGCCGCTGGAGAATCGAGGACGGCACCATGTTGGTCACCGGCCCTTCCAGCGAACGCTGAACAGCGTTGGCCTTTCGCCGGTCCGGCGCCGTAACGATGATCGTCCGCGAGGCCATGATCTGTTGAATCGACATCGAAATGGCCTGGGCGGGTACGGCGCGGAGCGACTTGAACCAGCCTTCGCCGAACTGCTGCTGCCGGCAGTCGTCGTCGAGTTTGACCACGAGATAAGGCTGCTTCGTTTTGAAATCGGCCGGAGGATCGTTGAAGGCCAGATGGGCATTTTCGCCGATGCCGGCGAAACACACATCGATCGGATGCCGTTTGATCAACGCGTTCAGCCGCTTGCACTCCGCTTCCGGATTATCGTCTCCGGCGATGTAGTGGAAATCGCGGAGAGGCCGCGGCAGGCGCCGGTGAAAGCGTTCCCAGAGATAAGCGCGGAACGACGCCGGATGTGTGATTGGCAGTCCGACGTATTCATCGAGGTGAAAGGCCGTCACTCGGTCCCAGGCGATGTCGGTTGCTTGAACGAGCTCGGCGAGCATTTCGAACTGTGACGCGCCCGTTGCCACGATGATGTTGGCCTCGCCGCGCGCCTTGATTGCGGCGCGAATTCGCGAGGCACCCAGGGCCGCGGCCGCGGCGCCGTTCTCGTCTCGAGTGGAAGAAATGATTGTCTTCATAAATTATTTTTCAAGGGAAGCGAAGTTGTGCTGCTCACACGTCGTCGAAATCGAAATGCCGCAGCACGCCAGGAAGAATGAAGGACTTCACGTCGCGCGTTTCGTAGAGGCGCGTGCGTACAAAATCCCCGAACGCGAAACCTTTCTCCCACGTGCAGTCCGCCAGGCGGTCGTCGATCAGCGAGGCCAGCCGCGCGTGCACGCCCATGCGACCGTGACCGTGGATTTTCAGATCGGAGAGATTGAGCTCGCTCCACTCCGACAACACGTCGATCGCGCGAATCACCTCGTAAGTTCGAAGCGCGACGAGACTGTCGCCCAGCCAATCCAAGTCGTCGGACAACTTGTGAAAGGTGCCGTAGAACTCGTGCATTTCGTTCGGGTTTATCGCGTCGGGTCGCAGCGGACCGACCCCGCTCAAATTCACGACAAACACGGCGCGGCCGCCGGCGCACTCGCGCGCAAGCCAGTCCGCGTGCCGCGAGAGCGCAGCGATGCCGTCGTCCCAAATCGCCAGCGTAACCGCCCGCACTGCGCCACTTCCGGGCGATCGCAAAAGCGCGCCGAGATTCGCGAGATGCGGCTGCGACCACCAGAAGGCGACGTCCACCTCGAAGGGACCGAGTTTCCGACTGCGCTCGATCACCCGAGCATTCGCCTCGCAGGACTCGCGATCGCGAAACACCTGAGTGCGCAGCCAGGTGCGCGCAAGGGCGTGCCGCTCCGCCGCCGGCAGGCTGCGCCGCGCGTTCTCCGCTTCTGCTAGGCGCGCGTGGTTGGCGTCGAAGACGAATTCCGCGTCCGGAAACTCTGTCTTAACCTGCCCCGTGCGGGTGCAGAGCAACATTTCTGCGGGGAGCGCCGTGGGCTTAAAGCCTTCGAGTTTCGCTTCGCGACCCAGTAGATGGCGTGAGAAAAAGCGTGCGGCAGCTCGCGCCAGCACCGGCGTGTAGGCGTGAGTGAAGCGGTCCTCCACCAATTCGACCGGAGGCGCTCCGGGAAACAGGCTCCAAATCCGGCGGGCGCGCTCGACCGTGCGACGCGTGCCTTCGATCGGAAAGAAATCGCCGGTGACCGCCAGCACGCAGACGGGCTTCGGCGCCATGGCCAGAAGGATGTCCTCGTGATCGAAGCCCGCGCGGGTGAAGCCCGACCAAATTTGCTCGGCGTCCTGAGGCTGGCCGGTGCGCTGATACGAATCACGCGACATGATGAACGTCCCCGGCGCGGCCGCCGCGATGCGCGGATCAGCCAGCATGACCAGGCTGGTCTGCGTGCCTCCGCCGGAATTTCCCGTCACGCCGATGCGGGTCCCATCCACCTCCGGCCGAGTCAGCAGGTAGTCGATGGCGCGCATCGCGTCGTGAAGAAAGTAGCGCGCGAGACCGTCGCCCAGAAAACGGCACTGCGCCCCGGCGGTGTCGTGATCTCTCGTGCACGGCGGAATCAGCGGACGCTGTGTCGCGGGATCGACGTAGCTGAAGCGTTCACCTTGGCCGATCGGATCCATCGCCAGCACCACCAGGCCGGCGCGCACCAGCGTCTGGCAAACATCCTGGTATTGGGGATCCAGCTTGGCCGAGGTGAAATGGCCGCAAAGGAACAGCACGGCCGGGAGCGGCTGCGAAATCCGGAGCGGCAGATAGAGATGGGCGGTGACGTAGTGCCGAGGCCGCGACTCGAAGATCAGTTTCTCGATGCGGAAACCCGGCACGTCGACCAACCCGGTCAATCGAGGATTGAGCGGGGTGTCAGAGGGCGGAAGACCGCCGATCGACGAAAGAATGGCGCGGCGGATTTCCTCCTGCCGCGCCGCGACATCCCTCGCGCTGTGCAAGGCATCGCGCTGTGCGTCTCCCGCCGCGAAACACCGGCGAGACCGCTCGTAGATGTGCTCCTTGAGCTGACTGCCGGTGTGCGCGTAATAGAAAACGTAATCGTCGAACTCGCGAAGAGCCGCCGCTGTTTCGGTCATATCTTCTCGGCTGACGAGTCCCACGGTGATACTCAAACCAGCTCGCTCAGCTTCTTGGCGCCAGGATTGAGCGTGGCGAGGTCCAACAAGTTCACCGGACGATTCGTGGCGATCGATTGATTGGCCGCGATGCCGATGAGAATCGAAGCGGCGCCCTGCTCATGTCCGGCTTTGCGCTTGAACGGATCCTCGGGCGGATGCGCGGAAAACGTTTGTTCCGCGAGCACCGGATCAGAGCCGTCGTGGCCGCCCTCGAGTCTCTTGACGGTGACCTCGTAGCTCGGCTTGAAGAGCGGATAGACATGAATGGACTCGCTGGCCTTGTCAGCGGCTTCGCGCTTCGATTCGTCAATGCCGAGGATGTGAGTCGGCTGGAATTCGGCGTATTCGATGCGGCCTTTGTCGCCGTTGATCGAAACGCGCATTCCTTCGCGGGCGGAGAAACTGACCAGCGAGTAGTTCATCTGAACACCCGTGCGGTAGCGCACGATCACCGACATGTTGTCGTAGATGTCGATCTCCTCACGAAACACATTCTTGTCGCGGACGTAACCCGTCTCGGCCTCCGCATCGAAATAAAGTCCGGCGAGGCGCTCATGCTCGCGCAGATCGAGGGCGAACGGATCCTGCTTGGCCGCGGCTTCGCCGGTGTAGCGGGCATACTTCGTGCGCTCGGCTTCGCCGCGTGCGACGGCGTTCTTCTTGCCATAAAAATCGAGCCGGCCGTAGGCGAAGACCTGTTCAGGAATCGCATCGATCCACCAGTTCACGAGGTCGAAATGGTGCGTGCTCTTGTGCACGAGCAGGCCTCCGGAATCGGCCATGGTCGCGTGCCAGCGGCGATAGTAATCCGCGCCGTGGTTGGTGTTGAGCAGGTACTCGACGTTGACGTTGGTCACGCGGCCGATCGTGCCGTTCATGATCAGCTCGCGCACCTTGGTGCGATGCGCGGACCAGCGATAATTGAAAGCGACCTGGACCTTGCGGCCGGTCTTCGCCACCGCGTCGAGGATGAGGCGGGTTTTCTCGGCATCGACCGTCATCGGTTTTTCGGTGATGGCATCGCAGCCGAGTTCGAGCGCGCGAACGATGTAGTCGTGATGGGTGGAGTCCTTGCTCGTCACGATCACGCAATCCGGGCGCTGCTCCTTGATCATCTTTTCAAACTGCTCGGCTCCGTAAGTCGGAACCGCGTGCGAACCGAGTTTTCCGGCGAGCAGTGCGTTGTAATAAGCCATGCGCGTGGGGCTGAGATCGCAAAGCGCCACAAGTTCGGCGTCTTCGCGAAAGCGTTGTGCGATGGGCTCGATGAAATTAATCGCCCGCACTCCCGTGCCGACGAGGACATAACGTTTTTTAGCCATAGGATGAAATCAGTGGATTTTTTGGGAAAAAGGAGCGCGGTCAGCGGCTGGGTTTCTCGAAACGGATGCGCGGATCCAGCCACAGGAGGAGAAGATCGCTGACCAGCGTGCCGAGCACGGCGAGGACGGTCATGACCATCAGCATCGAGCCGGCGAGGTAGACGTCCTCCGAAAGCAGGGACGTCAGCATGATCGGCCCGATCATCGGCAGACTCATCACGATCGCCACGATGGCGCCGCCCGACACGAGGGCGGGAAACATGCTGCCGACGCCGGAGACGAAGGGGTTGAGCGCGAGCCGGACGGGATACTTGATGAGCAGCCTCAACTCGGACACGCCCTTGGCGCGCGCGGTCGTGACGTACGGCCGGCGCAGTTCATCGAGAAGATTGGCCCGCATCACCCGCACCATGCCGGCGGTGCCGCCGAGCCCGAGCACGACGGTGGGCAGCCAGAGATGCTTCAGAAGATCGAGGAACTTGGGCCACGACCAGCCCGGCGAGCTCGCGAACTCCGGAGAAAACAGTCCCGTCGGATTCAGTCCGGCGAAGCGGTGCGACAGGTACATCAGCACCAGCGCGAGGAGGAATCCCGGAATGGACATGCCGAGAAATCCGAGAAACGTCAGCACGTAGTCTCCCGCTGAATACTGACGCACCGCCGAATAAATGCCGATCGGCACCGCCACGGCCCAGGTCAACACGATGGTCGCGAGCGTGACCACGACCGTGAGCATGATGCGGTCGCCGACGACGCTGTTCACGCTGCGATCGAGTTCCATCGATCGACCAAGGTCTCCCTGGAGCAACCCGCGATCGCGCGCATCGAACGTGACGAACCACTTCAATCCGACCCAGCGCAGGTATTGAGCGGTCTTCGATTCATCGAGATGAAACACCGCGCGCAATTCCTTCACCGCGCGGGCGCCATCCGGTGTTCCTTGGGATTCCAGTTCGAGCGCGCGCGTCGACGCAAAATCTCCAGGCGGAAGTTGCACGATGGTGAACACCACGATCGAAACGATCACGAGCGTAGGCACGGCCATCATCAGACGCCGGGCGATGAAAGGATGACGGAACGCGACCAGCGCGACCAAGGCGACCAGCACCGCGGCAAACAACCAGCCCAGGAGCGTGCCGAACGAGGAAGAGGAAGACGATTCCGTCGCCGCCACGGCGGCAGCGTGGGCCGGAGCGCGCAGCGAACGTTTCAGGTCGGCCACGACCGCGGGCGGATCGTGCGGTTTTTCCCAGAAATAAGTTTCCACGCCAGTGTTGCCCGGACTTTCAAAGGCGCCCTGCCAGACTGCGTTGCGCGGCACGTTGCGGAAGCCGTTCTTGACCACGACAAGCTGCGGCGGCGGAGTGCCGATCGTGATGGTCCACACTTCTTCCGCAGCGGTCTTGGCGATTTGCGCGAAGAGAGCGTGCTGCTTCGCGCGGTCCGGCGTGCGATAGATTTCGTCGAGCAGCGCCATGTTGCGGCGAATCGGACTCCCCGGCGCCGGCTCGATGGCGCGCGGCACTTTCGCGTCGGCGCTGCCATGCATCCCGCCCAGCGAGTACCACAGGCCGAATCCCGGCGCGTAGAAAGCATCGGCGTAGGTCGGCACGAAGTTGCGCGGCTCGATCAGCGGCATGAATTCGCTCTCGCCGTGCCAGACGGTGAAATCGTGATCGAGGACCGACTTCTCCAACAGGAAGAGGAAACGCGCACGGATGCGGGACACGCAGCGGATTCCCACCTCAGCCCAGTCATCGACGATGAATTGCGCGGGGTCGTTGTTGGTGACCTCCGTCATGTTCAGATACCAGACCATGCGCGATCCGTCCGGAAAAGTGCGGTAGCCCTCGTGATCGCGCTTCGTCAGGCCGAGCTCGTCGAGCAGCGCGTTGGCCCGCTTGGGATCGTACTGGGTAAAGCTGTGAAAGAGTTCGGGGCTGTGGAAGGAGGACTCCGGGCCTGGGTCGAGTTGCGCCGGTTTGCCCTGGCCGTTGAAAAGAGCGTCGATGATGTCCTGCCGGTTGAGCGCGAGGGAGAGCGCCTGACGGAATCGGCGGTCGTTCAAGAGCTGATGCTTCCACTTGGTTTCGGGATGCGCCGGATCGACGGCGCGATTCAGCACCGGGAAAATCGTGTAAGGCGAACGCAGCCCGGAATACCAGTTGTAGACCTCGTAGCCGTTGCGGCGCGCTTCGCTCGTCAGCAGCACGTGATCGTCGTAACGGATGTAGCGATCCTGCATCGAGACCTGGCCCGACGCAGCGGTCAGGCCGAACAATTCCTGCGGGCGAACCTCCATCACGAGCCGATCGAGATAGGGCAACTGGTTCCCTGAAGGATCCACCGCGGGATAGTACGGATTGCGCACGAAGACCCACGGCGAGGACTCGGTGTTGTTGCGGATGACCCAGGGCCACAAGCGCGGGCACTCGGGATTTTTCCATTCCTTCAGCCGGATGTAGAGAGCTCGTGGAGTCGGTACGTTCAGGCGGCGCATGGTGCGCTCGATCAGCTCCTTGTCCCCAAATTTGGGATGGTATTGGCGGAGGTAGTGCGAGGGCGTGCAGTAGTCCGCCATCTCGGGCCCTGTCCAGGTCCGCACACTCGCGAGCCGCTCGAGGAAAAGCGCGTAGGGCTGGGTAAACGTGAAGCGGATGGTCAAGTCATCCACCTTTTCGAGCCGCCCGACGTCCCCCTGATAGCGCAGGACTTCCGGCGGCGGGATATCCAGCCCCTTCACCTCCATCTCGTACCAATAGACAAAATCATCCGCCGTCACCGGCGCGCCATCTGACCACTTCATCCCCTGCCGGAGATGGAAGGTAAACACGCGGTAGTCGGGCGATATTTCCCAGGACTTCGCGATGTGCGGCACGATCGGGTATCCCTCGGGCGACCAGCGCACCAGGTTTCCATAGGAGATGATCGTGGAAACGGTCGAAACGTCGTAATCGGAAGCGCCGAGCCGGTGCCAAGTGCCGCCGTAGTTGCCGTTGCCCTCGACGCCAGCGAGCACGATTGGCTCCGAACCGACGCGTTCGGCCACGGGTGGCAAAGCGCCCTCCTGCACAAGTTCCGAGAGAACAGGCGCCTCGCCCTTCGGCCACCAGGCAGCCTTCGATCCTTCGCTGTAATTGACCTCCTGCTGTACGCGCGGCGGGTTGTCCTTGTGTAAAGTCAGTTTCCGAGCTTCGACGGCCCGAGCGACCTCGGCAGGGGGCTCCGGCTCCGGCGGCGTGTTCACGTCGGGCCGCAGTCCCAGCGCGCAGAGATACAGCAGGGCCGTGAATCCCACCACCGCTCCTGCCACACCCAACCCTCCGGAAAGAAACGGACTTTTCATCGGCGACTTCGACGCATGCTTTTCAGTTCGGATTTCGGGGAACAGGGCGAGCATGGCACCCCGCCCTGCCCCTCGGAAACCTTAGAAGTTTGATGCGTGTCGTGCAAAACGTGATAGCGACCCGCGCCTCACCGATCCCGCAGCAGGATAATGCCGTCTTTTGCGGCTAACGTGATGCGACTGGCCGGCTGGCCATCGTTCACCTGCGGATCCTGTTTACCCTGCAGTTTGTGGAAGCCCGATTCAACCGTGACCGTCACCGGCGCGTCGGTTGGATTCACCAGCGCAATACCGCCGGCGTAGTCGCGGCGCCAGACCCCCTGTTGCCAGGCAGCCTGCGGCGGCTCGGACTTCGCGCGCCCGAGCGGGGCGTCGAATTCGTCGAACCAGAGCACGCTGCTGTAGCCCGCCGCCGAGTCGGAATATGAAAAATAGCCGTCGTCCAGGAGGCAGGACGCCAGCGCGTACCGCATGAAGCGATAGTTGTCCGCGGGACCATGAATATTGACGCTGACGATTCCGCCCGGCGCCAGGTTCGCTTTCGTGGTCCGATAAAGGTCCATCGCCGCTTTCCAGCCCTGCCGGCGCTCGATCGAATAGCTCGCGCCCATCCAGCCTTCGAGGAAACCGCCATTGAGCTTACCTTTGAACTCGGGCTGCGAAAGGTCGCTGTCCGTGTTGCCCATGATTATCAGCTTCGGCTGAAGGCGGTGAATGGCAGCCCAGTACGTCGCCGTGCCTTTTCGGTAGGCGGACTGGATGCGCGGGTCGTTACGGTCATCGTCCTTGCCATCGCCGTCCCAATCGCCGGTCACGCGGGGCCGGTACATGACATTGTCACAGTACCAGATTTCGAATTCCGGATGGGATTTGAAGGCCCAATCGTTATCGCGCTCCGCCCGCCATTCCGGATAGCGCCGGCCCTGTTTGTCCTTCGGCGCCCACTCCGTGCAGTTGATTTCCCACGTATGATATTTCGGCGTCCACTGCACTTTCTTCCCCGCCGCATTGTGGACCCACCAATTGTTGTCCTCGACCGCGGCGAGCACGTCGGCATTGGGGACGATCGACGGATCGTCGTAGGTTTCGTTGATGACGGTGTACTGGCCGAGCTTGATCGCGGGATTCAGCGCTTTGATCTTCTTGAGGATCGATCCAATCGGGTCCGCTTCGTTGTGCGGGTTCCAGCCTTTGTAGAAGCCAAGGATGGCGATATCGAGACGGGCCAGTTGCCGCTGATACTCCGGTTGGTCGTAAATTTTCTTTCCGATGTTCATGCCGAGGAGGCGCGGAAAATCTCCCGGCTCTTTGGCGATAGAGGGCAGTCCGGTCGCCAGCGCGGCGACGAAAGTGAGAAAGCGTGATGTTTTCATGAAAACGGGGTTCGAGCGGGCCGCGCGGGAAATCCTTTCTGTCGAGAAGGCGGAGAAAAACGCCGGCTCCGGTGAAGGAGCCGGCGTTCCGGTAGTCCGTTGCTGGCCAACCTATTTTAGAAGGAGAGCGTGTTCGACAGGGTCCAGGTTTCGCGATCGGCGATGCGCCACACCGCCACCTCGCCGTTCGGGTTCGCGTAGACCGGGATCAGCTTGTCGCCGACGCCGATGTTTTTCACGTACAGACGAATGTTCCAAGTGACCTTCCGGAACTTGTGGGTGTATCCGATGTTGGCATCGAAGTTGAGTTCGGTCGGACCGTAGAACGGATGCTCGATATCGAGAACCGGCACTTTGACGCCGGCAGCGTTGGTGATCGTCGTCGCCGGATAGCCGGTCGCGATCTTGTCGAGCCAGCGAACACCGCCGCCGATGCTGAAGCCCTTGAGGTGGCCGCCGAACACCGTGTTATCGAAGTCGTAGTTCGTCACCAGACTCCAGTGCCACTGACGCAGCTCGTCCGTGCGCGAACCCGATTGACGGAAGATCGGATCCGTCGGGACTGCGATGTTCGAATTCACCACGAGGTTCAACGCACCGAGACTCGGTGAGGTCGTGAGGAGCCTGCCGGCCGCAGTCGGCGAGGTGTCCGGATTCTGCACGAGAGCGACAACACCATTCGTCGGATTGTTGATAAAGTCGTTCAACTCGGGCGCGATGTTGGTGCGCACGGCATCGGACTTGGCGGCGCTGGCGAAGATGCGCCAGTTGTGAAGCGGGTTGAAAACCATTTCGAATTCCAGACCGGTGGACTCGAGCGCCGAGGTGCCCACGACTTGTCCGCGATCCCAGGTCGCATCCGCGTAGCGGCCGTAGGTCGCCACGGGCTTGTTGGGATCCGTGTTTGGCACGAAGGAATAGTGGAACGTCTGCTGGTAGATCTTGCCGTACGGGCTGTCCAACCAGGCTTCCATCTGGGCGATGCCGGCCGGGTTATTCACGTTTGTGCCGAGGTAGTTTTGATCGATCAGATTGCCGATCATATCGCCCAACAGATTCACCGGACCAACGAAGCCGTTGACCCCAGCCTTGTCGGCCGTGGTGTCGTAGTGGCCAACCTTGAAGTCGAGTTTTCCGTTCAGCGTGCTCAGGCGGATACCGTACTCTTTGGTCTCACCCGTTTCCGGGCCGACCGGCTCGTTGAGGATGTTGTAGCGTTGCTGGGCGACGCGGAAGTTGCTCGCCGAATTGTAGAACACGCTGATCTCGCTACCCAGCGGAAGGCGTTGACGCCAGGATTCCGGCAGGCGGCCGACCAAGCCCCAATTGCTCGTATCTTCAGAGAGCGTGGTGGTGATCTTCGGGACCCACTTGTCAGGCCGGATATCGGCATTGCCTGCGGGCGTGCTCGCCGGAATGCCTGCGTCGTAGCTCCACGCCGAGTCGCGGCGCCAGCCGACCGTGCTGACGATCGCCCCGTCGAGCCAGTGACTCTGGAGGGAGGCCGCCGCGGAATGGACGACCTGGCGGGTTTTCGTGGCGTAGCCTGCGGCGTTGCGCGCCATGGCATCGGCCTCTTCTTTTTCGTCGGTGATGAGCGAAAAGCTCTTGGTGACCCAAGGTGTGCGGGCAGACAGAGCGGTAGTGGCTGGGCGCTGATTGTAGAGGATGGTCGCGCCGGGAAGCCCGCTCGGATTGTGCGACACGCGGAGGCCGCTGATGTTGACGTCCTGCGGCGTGGCGGCGTTGAGCACGCTGTCACCGTAGTAATTCAGAACGGCGGCAATGCGCGACGTGCTGCTAATGGTTCCGGGCAACGTCTGGCCTTCCGAGGCCACATAATCCGTGCCCACGTTCAGCAGGGTTCCACCGAGTTGGAGATAATTCTGTTCCTGCTCGGTGTAGTTCACATTGAACATGTGATCGCCGAGAACCTTGCCGAGCCACGACGGTCCGCCGACACGGCGCAGGTCGAGGTCGTAGAATCCGCTCGCGCGCCAGGCGTTGCGATCGCTGCTGTTGACCCGCTTGAAACCGCTGCCCGCGCTCAGGGGGCGCAGGAAGTTCGGATTCGGCGCGCCGTTGGGCAGCTTCTCGTTGATGTCGAGATTGAGCGCGTAGGTGATTGGCGAGATATAGCCGCTGTCAAGGTATTGCCAGTCGCCCGTCAATTCCACACCGGCGTGATTATCGAGGAACGTCTGTTCCGCCGTGACGTTGTACGTCTTCCACTTGGCGAACTCGTACTTGGACGGACCTTCCAGCGAGTGCTTGTAGAAGTCGAAGATGTCCGGATCCGTGATCTGCGGTGACCGGGTGTAGAGCGTGCCTTCGGGCGAATTGTTGTTGTAAGCATACCTCAGTTGATTCGCGCCGCTCTGCAGCGAGGCGTAGGTGCCATTGGCCAAAGCGGTGCCCGCGGCATTGACGATGCCATTGGTTGGGCTGCCTTTGAAACCGTCGACGATAACGCCGTTGCCGATATCGAGACCGGGAGTGGTGCTGAACGGATCGCTGTAAACGAGGCCCAGGGTGTTGCCCTGGAAATTATTGATCACGCTGGAGATCAAGCTGCTGTTGCGCCCGCCGCTCGCGTTGATCGGCGAGTTCGCGCCGGTGTAAGGAGCCTCGGGAGTGCCGAGCAACCGACCTGTGTTGGTCGTGGGATCCCAGACGGGTTTGCCCATCTTCCACCACCACGTGAGACCGTCGTCCGGCGGACGCGACTCGGGGCGATTCGAATCATCGCGACCCATTTCCGTCGTCGCGCGGATGACCATGTCTTTCCACGGTCTAAAAGTCATTGACAACGTACCCGCCTTTTTGCGGTCGAAGGCGAAGTCCTGATAGTATTGAGAATCTGCATACACGCTAGCGAAACGCAGGGCCAACTTGTTCTTGATCAGCGCCTGGTTCGTATCGACCGTGCCGCGGGTGCTTCCGTAATTGTCGACCTGCACCGTGAGGCTGGTGAACGTGCGATTGGTATCCGCCTGAATGACGCTCTGGTTGAAAATACCGGCGGGGCTGCCCAAGCCGAACAACATCGAGTTCGGTCCGCGGCTGATTTCCACGCGATCGATATTGTAACCGTCGGTGGGAATATCGGTGAGGAAATAGTTTCTCGTGCGGTCGGCGCTGAGCAGACCGCGCACGCGAGTGGACGGGCTGGCCTGGCCGATGACATCGTTGAAATCACCGCCGGAAACGGGGTCGGACAAACCGGAGAAATTTCCTCCGAGTCCGTTTACCTCGGTGCCCAAGGTATAGACGAGCAGACCGGTGAGGTCGTTCGCGTTGATGTCGTTCATGAAGTCCTTGGTCGCGACGGAAATCGAGGCGGCCAGATCCTTCAGGTCCGAACGAAGACGCGTACCCATGAGAGTACTCGTGGCGTTGTAGCCCGTGTTCTCGTCGGCTCGGACTTCGAACGGCGAGAGGACTACGGTTTCATCGGATCTCGATTCAGGAGAATCGGAGGAGTTCGACGATGCCGCAGTCTGTGCGAAGCCGGGGACGGCGAGACTAGGCAAGAGAAGAACGAAGAGCTGACGAAAAGTCGGCGAAGAGCCGACGCGCGGTTTGCAGAGTGCCTTCATAGCTTGGGGATGATAGTGATAACTAACTTTAGGCTCCGAGGGGCGGGAGCCCTGCACATCTAGACTAGCAATGACGACTCAACGCGTATCCGCGCGCTTCCGGTGAAGAGCAGAAGCCTGATGCAGGGTGTGCAAAAAGTGATACGTGGCGGCGGCTCGCGTTCTGGCGCCGAGCGCGCCTTTCCAAGGCGCAGGAGGCACTGGGAGCGCTGGCGTCCTCGCCGGCATCGACTGGTCGGACTCAGAATGCCGGCGCGGACGCCAGCGCTCCCAGTGGCCGACATCGGCGGGACGCCGACGCTCGGCGAAGCGGCGGGCGCTCCGTTAACCTGCCGCCTTGCTTACTTCGCTTTCGCCGGTGGGCGGAGGCCCTGTTGCGGGCGCACCATGCGGGCAGCGGTGGGATTTAGCCGGGCAACGAGAGCATCGCTGGGCTCGTAACCCCAACGGAAATTACCCCACGACGGACCATAACGATAAATGCAGGTGCGACGCTCGCCGGCATTCACGCGGCGCGCCGAACCGTGACAGGTCGCATCGACAAACAGAATCGCGTCGCCCGCGTTCAGATGAACTTCGATCGCGCCTTCGATTCCATCGACCGACGCGCCCTTCCCCGCCTTCCACACTTCCGCGCCGCCGAACTGCGGGTGCTTGATGTTCGCCTTGTGCGAACCGGGGATGACCATCGTGGCGCCGTCTCCCTGACCAATATTGCTGAGTCCGATCAGAATGTTGACCTGGCCGCAATGAAACCGTCCGTCGCGGTAATTATACTGCGTGCGCAACGTGCCCGTGTGACCGCCCGAGTGCAGCGGGATCGATTCGCCGGGTCCGCGCAGATTGACGAAATTCTCGTCGATGAACAACGGCCCGTGGTTCCAATCGAACGTGTCGTGGCCGCCGACAAAACGAGAAACATAATTAATCCAACTCGGGTGATCGATGAGCCGCTCGAACGCGGGACCAGCTTCGTAGATTTGCTGGTAACTGATGCCGCGGTGCTCCGGGTGATCTTCGCGGTGAACGTGTCCCCACCAGCCGTTGCGCGGCAACTCGCGGGGAATGCGATCGATCGTCTGGTTGCAGGCCGCAACCTCATCCGCGGAGAGCGCCTGGCGCAGGACGATGAATCCGTTCAGATCAAAAAGATATTCCTCCATCCGCGAAGGAACGCGGGCCTCGGGATTCAACACCGCAGGCGGAGGAACCGAGAAATCCGTGTGGCGCAGGACGGAGTTTGCCGCGGCAGACGCCGAAGTTGAAGGAGCCGCGGAGGCATTGGCAGCCCGCGGCGGCGTCGTCGCAGTCGGCTGAGCCGCACGCGGTGTTGCACCGGGCGCGGTCGGAGGAGTCGAGGCAGTTGGGAGAGTTGAGGATTTCATGCGCTCGCAACTATAACGGAGACGGGCCGCAGGCGCCTCTGGACGATTCGCCGTATTTGTCTTGAATAGTAACCTGACTCCGGCGGAGAAACGTCGCATGCCGGCGCGACCGACATCCACGCAGCACGGACCCGCCCTCGGCTTTCGCGTCTGGGAACGGAAGCGCGCCGGGGCGATGTCGACGGCCCACACGCACCCGGACATCGAGCTGAATTTCCTGCGCTCCGGTCGAATCGTGTATTTGCACGGAGGCGCCCTGCACACCGTCGTGCCGAACCGTCTCGCGGTTTTCTGGGGCGGCGTGCCGCACCAGACTGTCGAGTCCTCCAGCGGCAGCGGAGGCATCTGGATCACGCTGCCACTCGCGTGGTTTCTCCAATGGCATCTGCCGGGCGACTTCACCAATCGCCTGCTTTCGGGCGAACTGATTCAAGCCGATGCCGCGCCCGGTCAAATGGAGCAATGGCTGCGCGACTGTGAACAGCGGGATCCACACGCGCGCCAGGCGCTGCTGCTCGAGTTGCAGGCCTGGTTCACGCGTTTGGCGGCGCGCGCGCCCGAGCGGCGTCGACGTCGGCAAGCTTCCCTGGATGGCGCCTCACACGTCGAGCGGATCAGCGCCTGCATCGCGGCGCGCTATCAAGAGCCGATCACGGTCGCCGACATCGCTCGCGCCGTGAAGCTGCACCCGAAATATTTGATGCGGGTCTTCAAGCGCCACTGCCGCATCGGCGTGTGGGAATATCTCACGCGACTGCGCATTTCACACGCCCAACGGCTGCTCGTCACAACCGACGCGCGCGTGATCGACGTGGCGTTGGAAAGTGGCTTCGGATCCCCCGCCGCGTTCTATCAAGCCTTCGCCGCGCACTCGCACGGGGCCGCGCCGCTGGACTACCGCCGCCGCCATCCGCGGCGTGTTGGGATTTAGGCCGCAGGGTTGGCGGCGGTGTGTTTTTTAGCCGCAAAAAGGCTCAAGAAGCGCAAAGAGGATTTTTTTGGGTGTACCGACTCAGCACCGACTCAGAAATCCATCGCTTGCAACGGAGCGCCGGCCTCCGGCCGGCCAACTCTAAAAGAGTCCCGCTTCGCGGGACGCTAGATTAGGTTTGCCGGCCGGAGGCCGGCGCTCCGTTCGCAAGCGTCGCTTCTCGTCGCTGTTTTATCGATCGGCCGGCCGGAGGCCGGCGCTCCGTTCGCAAGCGTGGCTTCTCTTCACTGGCGTACAACCGTAGTTTCCGTGCTCGCACTCGTTAGAACCCAAAATCCTCTTTGCGCTTCTTGAGCCTCTTTGCACTGCTGTCCCGCAGAATCGCTCAATTCCGCGAGAATTTTTTTGCAAATGGATGCGGGCTCCGAGGTAGGGCGAGCGGTCCCTCGCGAGCCGCTTTGACGTGTGGCTCAACCCAGAGGTTAGGCCGTACGGTTGCGGCTCGCGAGAGACCGTGTCCGATGTCGCCTTCGGCTCGGTACGCCCTACCCACTGAGGCTGGCCATGCCTTCATTCTTCATTCTGCATTCTTACTTCTTCCTTAGCGCGCCGCCGGCGTAATCTTTGGTTGCGGCTTCGCCGCGCTATGCCTCTTCGTGGCTAAAAAAAATCCGGAAAAATTTCACCGCGGCCCGCCTTTGCGCGTTGCCATCGGCGTGCGGCCGAAGGTGCGCACGAAGCGGCGCGAGAAATACAATGGATCCGTGAAGCCGGCTTTGAACGCCACTTCCGCCACCGTCAGTCCGGTGTGCGACAATAACTTCGCGGCAAGATCCATGCGCAGATTCTCGCTGAATTGCCGCGGCGTAAGCTTGACCTGCGTCTTGAAAAGATGGCTCAGCCGCGACGAAGAAAGACCGCAATGCGACGCCAGCTCATCGATCGAAAACGGCCGCGCTGGATCGTCTGCGAGATACGCGATCGCTTTCCGGATGCGCGGATCAAAGCCAAGCGAGCGATCCCCCGCCAAACCGCGCTGCGCCCAGATCAAGGCCTCCTCGAGCGCATTCAGGGCCAGCTCGGTTGCGTGCGTACCGCCGAGCCGCGCCGCCAGCAGCATCCGATGCAGCGCGGCGCCGAACCGCTCCGCCGCTTCCGCACCGAGGCGCGCGTGCCCCACTCCAAGTCCTGCCTCCGGCCAGGCCAGCCAGGGCATCCAGTGCGGCCGCGGCTTGAAATGCGCCCAGCGCAATGACCACTGCCCGACCGACGGATCAGTGGAATAATCCTGGGCCGCGTCCGGACGAAAGAGCACCGACTCCCCGACTCCCAGTTGCCAGGCGCGGTTATCGGTCACGATCGATCCTGCTCCGTCCAGAGTGAAGATCAGCAGCCAGTCGCCCGAGCCGCGCGGCCGCCAATTCGTGTAGCTGCGACCTTCGCGGATTTCTCCGCACACAATAGATTCGACGACGACGTGAGGCGTGATTTCGCGAACCTTGCTCATCGAAGCAACCCTCTTGACCCGGATGTTCTGCCGACGCCGCTCGCGCGCGAGGATGCGCGCGGGTTGTGCCGATCGGTTTTTCGCCGTTTTCGTATCCTTGGAGTCACAGCAGAAAAATCCATATCTCGAGCAGAACGGTCCATTCCGTTTTTCACGGTTTTTGTTAAAATGAGCGCATGTCCTCCGCCACGCTACCCTCTTCTTTACTGAGCCCCTCTCAAATCGCCGCGTACAACGAAGCCGGCTATTGCATTGTCGACGGTCTTTATTCCGCCGCCGATATCGACGCGATCGAGGCTTTTTTCGAAGAATACAAAAAGATCGGCGCCGCCATCTTCGACGCGGACATGAAGTTCGAGGAAATCGACCCAACCAAGCGCCAGCTGCGTGCGATGCATCCGCACCGCTACAGCGAGCAGGCCAAGAAATGGGCGTTGAATCCCGGCGTGATGTCCGTCCTTGCCACGCTCTTCGGCAAACCGGCGCTGCTGGCCCAGACGATGTACTATTTCAAACCGCCGGGTGCGAAGGGCCAGGGCATGCACCAGGATAATTTTTATCTTCTCGCGAAACCTGCCACCTGCATCGGCGCCTGGACCGCGATCGACGACGCCAAAATCGAGAATGGCTGCCTCTACATCGTGCCGGGTTCGCACGCGAAAAACATCCTTTGCCCCGCCGAAGGCGCGGAAGGCTGGATGAGCTACGGCGACAGTCACATCAAACCCTTCCCGCGCGATTGCACGCCCGTGCCGCTCGAGGTGAAGCGCGGACAAACCGTTTTCTTCAGCGGCAATCTCATTCACGGTTCCGGTCCCAATCGGACGAAGGACCGCAGCCGCCGGACTTTCATCGGCCACTATATCGACGCCACAAGCGATCAGGTCGCGAAGTTCTATCACCCCGTGCTGAACGCCAAGGGCGAGACGGTGAGCAACCTCGCCGTCCCCACCGGCGGCGGCCCCTGCGGCGACGGCTGGGTCGGCGCGGTGCATTGAGTGAGAGCGGCGGGAGGGCGCCTGGCCAGCCTCCGAGGCCTGGCCAACCCTCAGGGGGTAGGGCGAGACCTCAGGGCGAGCTGTAACGTCGGTCCTCGCGCCAAGCACAATTCAAAACTGCCAGCCTCAGAGGTAGGGCGAGCCGTCCCTGGCGAGCCGTGTTTGCCGTGGCTCATCCTGGAGGTTAGGCCGAACGGTTGCGGCTCGCCTGGAGGCTTCGCCCTACCCCCTGAGGCGATTCGTTTTGGACACGTCAGCCGTCGTCCTACGCTTCCGGTTCGACCATTCTGTATTCTTACTTCTTCATTCTTCCTTCGCCTTGCCGGCTGGCGTCAGCGTGGCGCTGGTCAGATCGGAATACGTATCCGGCCGCCGTTCGGCGGTGTAGAGGGTCTTCCCCTCGCCTGTGCCTTTCCCGACGGAGAGATAGCGCCAGCGCCACTCCTGGTTGAGATCGATGTCCTTCACCGCGTACGAGAAATCCCCACGCGCTTCGGCCAGCACTTCGCCATCGGGGTTTATGATTCGGCTGGCATCGCTGACCGTGCCGGAGGACACGAAGAACAACCCGTTGTCGATCGCTCGCGCCCGCGAGATCGCATCCCAGTGTCCGTCGGACCCATCGCCCGCCAGCGGATGAAACAAAATCTCCGCGCCGCGCAGGCGGAGAATGCGCGCCGGTTCGGAAAACCAATCATCCCAGCAGGTCAAAATTCCGATGCGTCCGAAGTCTGTCGTGAAAACGGGATACTCGTTGCCCGGCGTGAGCCCCATGTCCGACTCCGCCAGCGCCAGATGCACCTTGCGATACTTGCCGACAATCTTTCCCGACCGATCGATCAGGACCGCCGTGTTGTAATAGAGATCTCCGTCGCGCTCGTGCAGCGTCGTGATCACATAGCAGTGATATTTGCGCGCGCGTTCGGACAGAAGATCGGTGGACGGTCCGGGAATCGTCTCGGCCTTTTTCTCCAGCGGCAAACGCACCGACCGATCCACGAGTCCCTCCGAAAACAGGATGACATCCGGCTTCTGCTCGGCTGCGATATCGAACATCTGCGCCATCAGTTTCTTGTTGTTCTCGATGGTGCGCACCGCGCCCGGCATCACCCGCGTGGTCACGACGCGCACAATCCGCGGCGCCGGCGCCGGCACCTCCGCGAGAGAAATATTTTTCCAAAGAACACTGCCGCCCTTGGTCCAACGCAGGCCGAGTTCCACCCGCATGGACTGCGTGCCGTCGGGAGCACGCAACGTGCGCGTGTTGCGCCGCCAGTCGCCCGTCGTCGCATCCTGCTCCACATAATCGCGCTGGAGTTCCTCCGTGCCGTCCGGGTTTCGGCACCAGCAAAGCAGCGCGACGACGCTCACTGTTTCCGTTTCCACACCGCTGGCCTGGTGCCACGCGTCGAAGCGATAAAATTTTCCGCCCTCGATGCCTTTCACCAGCGAGACCCAACGTCCGTAATCCGCATACGCCTTCGCTTTCAGTGACAACGCAGCCTCCCCATCGCATGTCGTGACGGATGCCGTCGGAGCCAATCCCGGTCGCGGACTCCACAGTGTCCAACCCTCCGGCAAGCTGCCGGAACTGCTTTTCAGGGTCGGATTCGAAATCAGATTTTTTGTCGAAACTTCGGCCTGAGCGAACGCGCTGGCCGCGAGAAAAAGAACGGCAATTGAAATAAGTTTCATAAAGATTTTGAGGAGTTCGTCACTTCGCGCGTTCGATGCGTGGCTCCGCGCCAGCCGCGAAAGGAAACGCGATTCGCCAGCCCGCGACTTGCACCACGGCCTGATCGGAATCCTGGACCAATTTCGCATCGCCGGCAGTCACCGGCGCCGCGGTGGCGTCGTCGACGAAGAGCACGTTCAGAAAATAATCGAGCTCGCGCGGCGCGCCCGGCGAAACCTCGAGTCTCCAGGCGCCCGGCTCGAGGCCTTGCCGACGACGGCTGCTCTTCACCCAGGGATGATTCGCGCCATCGACCCAAGCTTCCTTGCCGGGACCGCCGACCAGCATGAGTTTCGCGTCACTCGGCAACAGCGTGAGACACGAGAGTCGCGCGCCGTGATTCTCCGTCACGGTCAACCGATCGTGCACGACGGGTTCATTGACCGTGTGAAGAAGAAAACGCTTTTCGAACGCGGGCTGCGTGCTTTGAACCCGATCGAACACCACGATGATCGGATGCGGCCGGCCTGTGTTGCGCAGATAGACGATATCGCGCTGGGCGAGGCGGACGCGCGTCGCGTCATAGGCCTTGGTCGCGTCGCCAGACGCCAGCGTGTAATCCGCGGTATCGCGGAAATGCGTGATGCCGTCGAGA
Source organism: Opitutaceae bacterium (assembly GCA_035765635.1). Classification (GTDB taxonomy): domain Bacteria; phylum Verrucomicrobiota; class Verrucomicrobiia; order Opitutales; family Opitutaceae; genus EW11. The sequence goes on along the minus strand of DASTWZ010000001.1, from coordinate 103,435 downwards.
TGCGCCGAACCACCAGGAAGCAAATCCTTCAGGCGCGTGGGCTCTTCGCGAAATATCTGGCCGCCGTCGTTCGTGACCGGCGTCTCGGAAACTTTCATTTGCTGCGCCGGATCGCGGACCGTGATCGCGTTGTGAGCGATGGTGCGGGTGAAATAGTTCAACCAGTGAGGTCCGCTGTAGCCGCCCTTTTTGCTGCCGTCGGTCTCATCGTAAACCCCGGAATCGATCGCGAGCGGCCCCCGGTAATCGATCGTGAACGAGTTCTCGTCGCGATGGTGATGATTCGACGAATAAAACGGCACGGATCTGAACTGGAGCAGCGTCGTGCCTTCATCCCAGCGATCGCGCGCGATCACCACGCCGGCGTGACCAAAGTTTCTCGCCAGCGGGAGCGGAGCCTGCGGCGCATCAGGTGCGAGGGGCTCGACGTGTTTGTCGCCGTAGAGAATTTCGTCAAAGCGGATTTCCGAAGGCGGCAACAACCAGCGCGCGCGGCGATCTTTCAAGATACCCGCGGCGATCACGAGCTGCATCCGGTACGAAGAGAAGTCGCCCGAAAGCGTGTAGGCGTCGCCCGTGTTCGCATACAGGCCATTGCCCTGCCGTCCATAGATCCAAAATAACGGCAACCGAGTCTCCCATGGAAAATAGACGCAGTCATTTGTCGCGCTCGACCACAGGCAATGGATGTCGCCGGTCAGATAAGCCGAGCTGTACGCCCAGCCCATGTGATAGCCGCCTTCGTTCGCGATCCAGCCCTGCGTCGGGAAGTAGCCATCGACCCAATTTTTTCGGACGACGAGCAGCTTCTCCCGCACCTCAGGTCTCTCGGTCACGATCGCCAGCAGTCCCGTGGCCAGAGCGGCATTGCCCCAGCGAGAATGCCCGCTGACGTAGTTCGCCTGATAGGTGGCGAAGCGCCAACCCTTGGTGAGGTGCGCCAGAATGTTCTCCTGCAATTGATGTCTCTCGTCTTTCGAGAGCCACGGATAAAGCCAGTCGTAGGCCAGCGCCATGCACTGCAGCCGCCCGCGCAGTTCGTCGTCATTGTTGGCCGGCCCTTCGCGGACCAAAGCGCGCGCCCACCCCAGCGACCATTCGCGATATTTTTCATCGCCGCTCACCACGGCGACAAACGCAACCTGACGGGCCAACTGCCACGACTTCAGAAACGAGGACGACGCGTACTTTTCCGGCGATTGCGAGAGCAGCCGCTCCTCCAGCATCGCACGCATTTCCTTCCACTCCGCCGCGTAGTCACCGGCGACGCGCGAGCGGATCGCAGCCAAATCCGTGTCGCGGAAAAACAATCGCGGGTGGCCATCGTAAACTCGAAAGGCCGACTCTGTTTGAATCACCGGCTCGGGAATTTTCGTCGACCCGATGGCGTATTCCCCGAAGGCGGACGACACTCCCGCCGCCGCGCAGATCACGACGGCGACACTCTTGACGGCTAAAAAGCGGAAGGAAGTTTTCATGGCTGGCTCTTCTTGTCGCGAGCGACCTCGGCCATTGTCGCGATGAGTTGTTCGCCGAACCGTTGGTTGTCTTCGAAGGTGTAGATGCGCTTCGTCCTCAGGCCGGCGGTCACTCTCCGCTCGATCATCACCGTGGGCACATGCGCGTCCGTCCAGAGGGACAACGTGGTGTTGGTTGGGCCATGGGACTCCTGAATGGTCGTGACCCGCTTGCGCGACGGATCGAAAAGCGATTTTTCCGCGAGGATCGCGAAGAGCTGATCGATCCGAGTCTTGCCCGGCTCCGCGTCGACCATCGTGTCCATGTATTCGTTCGATTCGTCCTGATGTAGATTCACGAGAAGCGCGATCGGCTGGCGCGCTTGTTCGGCAAACACGCGTGTCTTCACGTACCAAATCTCCGGCATCTTGGTCAGCCATTGCTTGTCGCGAAGATCCACGAGATCCCACTCACGATTCGTGTCGTAGCCATTCACGTTGAAGCGCGCCGCGCCCTCCGCGACGCCGTCGGGATTCATCATTGGCATCACCTTCACGATCGTGTCGCGACGAATCTGCTGCGCCACCGGATCATCGGAGAGAAGAAACCTCATAGCGCCTTCCGCCATGATCGATGTGCCGGTTTCCCACGGGTGCTGGCGGGCGATGAGAAAGATGACCTTCTTGTTTTCGTCGGGCACCGACAGGTCGTTGATCGTGACCAGATTCAGGTCGCGACCATGCGCACTGCGCCCAATCACCTCGACGCGGACCAGCGGAGACGAGCCGATTTCCTCGAGCAGATGCTGCAGGCGCGTGTACGGATACGGCGGCACATGGGCCAGCCAGATGGTGTTGCCCCGCGGGCGCAGCGTGAACGTGGCCTCGTCCTTGGCGGCATCCCAGGCGAGAGATTCGACGTGATCCCAGTGCGTGTTGTCCTCGCTGAACCAGGGCCGATAGCTCGCGCTCACCGGAGCCCTGGAAGGCGCGCCGTTGTACTCACCGACGAAGTCCGTGAAATGCAGCGTCAGCTCGCGACCCGCGACATTGTCCATGCGGAAAAAGAACCACGTCGCCTGGCGATTGCGTCCGCGGGAATCCTGCTGGCCAAGCATGTGGATGCGGAATTCGTTTTCGCTCAGCTTGTCGATTTTCCCAAGCGAAGCGCACTCGAAGGCCGCGTTGAACTGGACTGCGGACGCGGCATTCGCCGTGGCAGCCGCGGGCGCAGCGGCCAGGGTGAATCCGGGAAAAACGAAAGCGGTCAGGGCCAGGGCTGTAAGAATACGCATGGTGGAAAATTTGTTTTGTGATCGGAGAGACGAAGCTGTCTCAGGGTTTTGAAATTGTTCTCACGTTTCGTGAGTGCGGTCATTGGTGGGTCATCTCTTCGCTCACTCGAAGAATGAAACCGGGCACCCACTCTTGCAGTTGGTGATCGATCACCATGCGGCGTTGTTCCGCCGGGCCGGCCCAGCCGGTGTAGGCCTGCACGATTTGACCTTCGGGCGTGATGCGGGCCCGGACAAAATTCCACGCGCGCGTCACGGGATCCGCGTAATCCTTCGAAAGCCAGCCTCGGCGCATCGCCTCGTGCATTCCGCTCGCGAACATCGCGCATCCGGTCGTTTCGAGCGGCGTGCTCGGATCGTCGAGGAGCACGTGCAGACCACCGCTCGCGTCCTGTCTGCGAACGACGCCGTCGACGAGAGTCTTCATGTCGGCGATGAAGCCGGCTCGAGCCGGATCCGACTCGGGAAGGAAACGGAGCACGCTCGTCATGGCCCAGAGGAGCCAGCCCGACGCGCGCGTCCAATAGGTTTTCCCCAGGCCGTCCGCGAGAAGCATGGTCTTGGCGAGGCCGGTTTCCCGATTGAGAAAAACATCGATGTACTTCCGCAACTGATCCGTCGCCAGCGCGCGAAATTCAACGCGGTGCGCTTCGTCCAGTTCCCCCGCGATCATCAGCGGCGTGACGATGAAGTAACACGCATCGGGAATCGCGAACGCGCGCGTGTCGTCGTGTTCGATCAATCCGAGGCGATTCCGATAGGCCTCGTGAGCGATGATGCCTCCGATATCGATGCAGGTCTGGCGCGCGCCCGCATCGTTGAAGCGCGTGGCCATTTCATAACACGGCATCGCCAGCCCGTAGTGCGCGCAATACGTCGAGATCGGCACGCCGCCGGCCTTGAACACGCGCGCCTTCGGCCCCTGAAACTTGCTCACCGCTTGCTGATGCGAGTGATAGTCGAACCACGCCTCGGCAAAGGGGCGAATCCCGGCCACGCCGCGCGCTTCCCAGCGAAGCAGTCCATCCATCAGGCAGGTGCCGAACCAGTCGGTGTTGACCGATGAAGGCGCGCGCCCCAGCGCATTCGTGATGATGTTGCCGACGCCGGGCGGAACTTCGGCGGGGAGCCGCAACGTCTTCGCCGCCGCCGCGTCCGCTGCGCGCAACACGCCGGGAAGCAGCGGGAGTGTGACGCCAAGGCCCGCAAGCCCGAGGAAACGCCGGCGCGATAAAGAGCGTGAAGCGGGACCGTTCATGCGAAGACCTTGACGTGCTACAGTTTTATTTTCCCGTGCTCAGGCGTAGTACTGGCCGCCGTTGATATCCAGGGTCGACCCAGTGATGAAGCCGTCGAATTCGTTGGCTAGATAGACCACGCCGCGCGCGATGTCATCCGGCCGGCCGGCGCGTCCGAGCGGAAGTCCGGCGACAGTGATCTTCGCCGACTCATCGGTGGTGTGCCGCTGGTGAAACGTGGTGCCCTGCACGAAGCCGGGGGCGACCGTGTTGACGCGCACGCCATGCGGCCCGAGTTCGTTGGCCAGGCCGCGCGTGAAGGTCAGCACCGCGCCTTTTGACGACGAATACGCGAGCGAACCCGGATGGCCGCCTTTGCGGCCCGCGAGGGACGAGATGTTGATGATGCTCGAGCCACCAAACGTTTTCGCGGAAGCGAGAAGGTGCGGCGTCGCCGCCTTGGTTACGCGGCGAAGGCTGTCGAAATTGAGTCCCATCACCTCGGCCCAGTAGGCCTCGTCCGCCTCGGCGAGCGTCTTGCGCGCGACGATCGAGCCGGCGTTGTTCACGAGCAGGTCGAGACCGCCGAGGAACTTCACCGCTTCGGCCACGACGCGCTCGCAATCCGCCACCTTGGTCAAATCCCCCGCCGTGCCCGCGCAACGCCGGCCGGCCGCCGCCGCTTCCTTCGCGAGGGTCTGCGCTTCCTGCGCGCTGCTTCGATAGTGGACGAAGACGTCGCACCCAGCCGCCAGCAGATGGCGGGTGATGGCAGCGCCGATGCCTTGCGCACCGGCGGTGACCAGCGCGCGTTTTCCAGAGAGTCGATTTGTGATCATGATGAGAAAAATTTTTCTACTTCGCTGCCGATGACGCCGCGGCCGTGGACGCCGTCGAGAGTTGCTGCCACAGCCTGGCCATCGCCAGCAGCGGATTGTGGCCGAGATAATCGTGATAGGGCGGATTGTGATCTGTTTTGCTCGCGGGCTTGCGCTGCAAATCCTCCGGCTTGTTGCCGCTCGGATCGTAGAATTCCCAGATCGTGCCGGTGCGGGCGAACTGGTCCGCGGAATCATCCAGCGCCGCCTCGAGGAGACGAATCGCCGCGTCGGGCCGGTCATACCGAACACAGGCGCGCGCCGCCCAATACGTCATGCTGTTCCAAGCCGGTCCGCGCCACATGCGGCGTTCGAAATGCGGATCCGAAAGGCCCACCGTCGCGATCGGGTGTTTGGCCAGAAGGCGGCGCGGATTCAGGATCCATTCGTCAATCACTCGATTGGCCTCGGCCTTGCTCGCGGCGCCGACCACGACTGGCCAGATGCCTTCGAACGCCTGCGTCCGCAGCGTCGGATCGTCATGCGCCCAGACATCGTAGAAGTACCCGTCCTTTTCATCCCGCATGTGCGCGTGGATGAAGCGACGCAGCGTTTCGGCGCGCGTCTTCCAGGGCGTCGGATCTTCGCCCAACTGCTCCGCCCAATGCGCCGCCAGGTCGCAGAGTTGATAGACATGGCTCGTCGCATCCACGCAGGCCTGCGCGCCCATCGCCACGCGGTCAAAGCGCACGCCTTCGTCGATCCCGCTTTCCCAAAGATGCGAGAGGATATCCGTGTAGAAAAAGCCGCCGGACTTCACCGCGCGATGCGCCTCGAACCAGCCGATCTGTCGCGTCGCTCTTTCGAAAAACTCACGCTGCAGCGAACGGTCCTGCGTGAAGTTCATGTAGTCTTCCGCGGCCACGACCCAGACCGGCGGATGCCCCTGCGATCCGCGGCTGAACCACGGCTTGTTGTTGTTGCGAAGCTGGGCCAGGCCGCTGCCCGGCATCCACACGGATCCGGGCATAAAACCGTCGTCCAACTGCAGGCGCACGTCGTTCAGCAGTTGCTGCCGGGCGTGAATGGGCGCGACCGGCAACACATCGAGAATCTCGTGAATCAAATCCCAGTGACCGAACGCCGGCACATAACCGGGGCCGATCTCCTCCCAGGGAAATTCGAACGGCTTCTCCGCCGGATGTGTGCTGCGCACGTGCAGATCCGCCACGTATCGCAGCATCGGGCGCCAGCGTTCCTTGCCGACCTGGTTCGCTTCCGCGCGCATTTGCGGCGCTTCGGGAAACAGGTCCGCCGCGGCGAACACTCCAGGCGCCGCCGCGGCGCAGCAGAACGCGAACACCAAAGCCTTCATGAAACGACTCCCGCCGTGACCAATCCCTCCCGCACCGCGCGCAGCAATTCGAGCGAAGCGCCGTCGTAGTGCCCGAGCGTGATGCCCACAGCTCCGGAATCCGTCACGATTTTCACGCCCTGGCGCACGAGCTCCGGCGTCGCTTTCATGCGCACACCCACGCTCGGCAGCAGCGGCATGTCCGGCCCGAGCAGTTGGCGGGCTTCGTCGAGCCACGGACGTTTTTTCGCCATGAGCGCGGGGTCGCCATTTTGCTCGGTGTAGTCGAGCACGCGGGCCGAATCGAAAAACGGACGCAGGCGCGGCGGGTTCACGCCATAATACGCATACGAGTGCGAATGCAGGTTGTAGCGCAGATCGGACGTCGCGCGCAGCTCGTGCATGCGAGAATGAAGCTTTTGATACAAACGCGCGACCGACGCATACCTGAACTCGTTCCAACTGGCCAATGCCGCGCTGTCGTGCACGTCAGCCAGCAGCGCCGCCTGAACTTTTTCCAAATCGACGCCAAAATCCGGCGCCGCCTTTCGGCAATGTTGACAGAAACATCCGCCGCCGCGCTCGGGCGTCGCGGGATCGAAGGTCATCATGCAGGACTGCACGTAATCGACCCCGTGATCGGCGACCGTGTCCGTCACCAGCGCGAGCAGATACTCGATCGTCTCTGGATGATTGGGACACGGCGCCTGCAGCCATTTGATCGCCGCCCCGGCTACGGGTTTTCCGTGAAGATCGAGCTGCGAAAGATCAGCCAGTTCTCCCGCCATGCGTTCGCGGTCGATCAACGCATGCGAAAATTCCACGCCGACTTTCATGCCGCGCTTCCTCGCCGCATCGGAAAGCGTCGTCAGCCAATCCGTGTCGTTCAGCCAAGTGTGGTCAGACAGACGCGGCTTCACCCGGCCATAGCGGCGTGCCGTCGGATGCCAGTAGCAGCGGGCGTCTTCTGCCACCCAGGTCTTGCGCACTGGATTGTGCGGAAACGTGCCGCCGCCGACCGGGCGCGCTTCGGGATGCATGATACCGAGCAGGTAAACGGAATTGACTGCCGCGAGTTCCAAATTGTCCAGGACGCGCTCGACGCCTTCGTCGTGCAGGTCCCACGCGTAGAGACTCGCGGACACCTCGAATCGGCCGGGTTTTTTAGAGGACGTTTCGGCCCGGGCGGCGAAGGCCCGAGGCGCCAGCGCGGCGCCGGCAGCGGCGGCTGAGAACAGGGTGACGAAGCGGCGGCGACTGATGTTGTTCATGATGCGATGAGGAGGGAAATGGGGTTCGCTCGGCGGCGTCAGCGCGACGACTCGTCAAACCAGGTGCTGCCCGGGAGCGCGTAACGGCGTGCGGCTTTTTCATCGAGCTCGATGCCGAAGCCTGGTTTGTCGCCCGGCTTCACCCAACCATGCCGGAACCACTCGCTCGTCCCACCCGCCACGAGTTCGTGGAAGAACGGCACGTCGTGCGCGTGAAATTCGCAGACCAGGAAATTCGGCACCGTGAGCGACAGATGCGCGCTCGCCATCAGAGCCAGCGGGCTGCCGATCATGTGAGGCGCGAAAGGCTTGTTCGCGGTATGGCAGAGGTCCGCGATTTTTTTGCCCTCAGCGAGTCCACCGGCCTTCTGCAGGTCCGGCGTGATCACGTCGCAAAGATCGCCGGTGATGAGATTCCAGAATCCTTCGCGGAGCTGGAGATTTTCTCCGGTGCCGATCGGGGTCGAGGTGTGAGCGCGCAGGTAGGCGAGAGATTTTTCGTCGTGCGGCGGGAGCGGATCCTCGAGCCAGAGGAGACGGCAGGTTTCGAGTTCTTTCGCGACCTGAAGAATCTCGTTGGGCCGGTAGCGCCAGTGCGCGTCGAAGGCGAGATCGACGTCCGGTCCGACGGCACGGCGGATGGCGTTGGCCAGGCCGACCATCCAATCGACGTCGGCGGATTTGAGCGTGTAGCCCACGGCGGAATCGAAGGTGCTGCCGGGCAGATCCAGATCGAATTTCAGCGCGGTGTAGCCGAGCTTCGCCATCGCCAAGGCGCGCTCCGCGGAGGCCTCGATGATCTGCGCGCGGCTCAAGACGTGTTCCTTTTCCGGCCGCTGCCACTTCGGCGTCGTGGGCTGGAGCAAAGGCGAAAGACACTCGAGCGCGCCTGCCGCGTGGCAATCGAGATAGATCCGCGCTTCATCGCGAAATTTTCCGCCGAGCAGTTGCCAAACCGGCATGTTGAAATGTTTGCCCTTCAGGTCCCAGAGCGCGGCTTCGATGCCGGTGATGGCGTTCCAGACAATGCCGCCCAGCGAGCCCGCGCCCGACGCAGCCCAGCGCATGCGCTCGACGAGGCGCTCGATGTCCAGGGCGTTCTCGCCCGCGAGCAGCGAAGAAAATTCCGCGATGATCTTCGTGATTCCCGGCGCGAAAAAACACTCGCCAGTGCCATGCGTCCCGCCGACGTCGTCGGTATAGACGCGGACATAGGTCCACTCGAAATTGGCCTGAACGACGGCCGTGGTGATCTTTGAAATTTTCGGCATAGAAAAACTCACTCGAGAGCGAAGCCCACCGTCGCACCGTCCTTGAGCTCGACTCCTAGATAGATGACGGCCTCGCCGGAGACCGTTCGACCCACGGCAAACTGGGACACGGAAAGCGGTGCTCCGTCGACGCGCACGGAGTTCGGCGTGGCCTTCGTCTTCACGAGCAGAACGGGATGAAACACGCCGTCGGCCGACTTGAAGCGCACGTTCACCTCGCGCTGCGCGGCGGTAGTTTCGAGGCGATAAGCGCGCTCGGCGGCGTCGTAGCCGCGGAACGCGGTCGAGCCATCGAAACTGTCCACGTTCGCGGGGTAGAGCCACGCTTTCGCCTGCCGCACGGGTGCGTCGCTGCCCGACTGCGCCGCGCCGATCAGGAACAGCCAGCGGTTCGGCGCGCGTGTGGGGTCGGTCTCCGTGTGAATGTTGCCGAACGAGAAGTGCGTCGGCACGTCGTTGCCGACGACGTTGTAACCATCAATTGGATACCGCGCGAGCGGCCAGTGCCCGCGGTGTTCGGCGTTCTGGAAAAGCGTGCGGCTCACGCTGACCATGCCGCGCGTGACACCCGGCATCAGGTCGTCGCGAAACGAAAACACCGCATACGGATGCAGCCGATTCTTGAAATGGAATTCCGCGATGAAGTCTTTTCCGCTGGCGAGAAAGGCCTTGTAGGAATCGCGATCGCTCGAGGTGTTTCGCACCGAAATTTGTTTTCCGTCGAGATTGGCGAGAGTGGAGATCGGCCCCTCAAAAAGCTGGTCCGTGCGCGTGCCCGGCGGCTTCACGACGATCGTATCGAGCACCTCGTGCTGCGCGGCGACGTTGGCCCAGAGATTCGCCACGCGCACGCCGGCGCCATCGGGATAAAGGGTGAAATATTCGTCCACCCATTCGTTATTATAAATGAAGTAATGCGCATCGGCCAGGGCGTAGCGCCAGTGCACCACCGCGCGCGCCGGTGAGTTTTCCACCAACTCCACGGTCGTATAGCGGGACTCGCGATCCTGCATGGCTTCATTGCAGCCCTGCCCTCCTCCACCCCAGGCTTCCATGCCCTGATAGGAGATCGCGACCTGGTCCATTTCCCACCAAGGCATGTAATTGGCGCCCCGCCAAAAAACGAACTGCGCGTCGAAAGGGAAATGGACGCGAATGGCGTCCAGCGCGACTCCGCCAAAACTATACGGCACTCGCTCGGCGCCGAACTGCGCGGGAGCCTTCGGCGCCGGCTTGGTCAGTTTCTGGCGGAATTTTCCGAGAAGTTTTCCGCTCCTCTTGTCCACGAGCGCGCAGTCGATCACGTAGTCGCCGCCGGGCAGACTCCGCAGTTTTTTCAGATCGAAAACGGGTTTGGGTTCCGCCGCGCTGAGATCGGAAACGACGGCGGACTGGATTTCCGCGCCGTCACCCGCGGGGCGGAATGACAGGCGCAACTCGGATGAAGCGCGCGTCGCATCGTCCGCCGGCACGCGCACCTTGATCGAGTCCGTCAGCGTCGCGCGGGGATCGTAAAGCGCGCTGAGATCGAAGTCGGCGAAAGGAGGAACGCTCTCGAAATACGAGGTGCGGTAAAGCGTGACCCCAGTTGAAGGCTCGAGAAGCTGCAGCGTGATCTTGTTCTCCCCGTCTTCCGAGATGTGGTAGCGCAGCGCGGTGTTCTCGTCGGAACGAAACGCAGTGGTATCCCGCGAGGACCAGTTGCCCGCGGGAGAAGACCCCTCGACGGAAAGCGCGACGGCGTACTCGTGCGGTTTCCCGTCGGCCGTGCGCAGCTTCACGTTCAAGGGATTCCAGCCGAACTCAGTCGCGCGACCGACCGGGCCCATCGTGTATTTCGCGCTGGGCAATTCGAGTTGCTCCACGGAAAAGCCGGGCTCGCCAAAAACGACGTCGGCGAATTCCAGCGGCGCGTGGAAGTTGGAAATCGTCTCGTTGATGTAGTCCTGCACCGGCACCCACGCGCTGTACTCGGCGCCGTTGCCCGGCTCGTGCCGCAGGAATTCGTCGCCGTGTTTCACGTCGGGCCGGCGAACGCGCGCGAGGTTGAAGCCCCACGTCGTGCCCGCCTCGATCCGGGCGAGTCCCAGGCTGGTCACATCGATCGCGATCTCAGCCGTCCAGCGGTCGTCGCCGACCTTCGTTCGCGCGCGCCAGAAAAGATTTTTCTCGGGGAAAAAATCGCAGGTGCGGGAGCCTTGGAAGCGGTAGAACGCGGCCTGGTCGAATTGCACGCCGGCCGGATTTACCGCCAGCTCCCAATAGTGCCGGTGATCGTGCGTGTTATCGAAAAACACCTCCACGCGATCGTCGAACTCGATGTCCGGATCGTCGTGCTGCTTCGCGCCGGCCTTGAGATGCGCGACATCGGGTTCGAGGCACTCGAAGGCGACGTAGACGTGTGTTTCATCAAAAAGGATTTTGGCCGTAGTCTTGAACTGCGGCGCCGCCTGGCGATTGCCCGCGGTCAGATGAAAACCCTCAATGACGCGCGCGTCTCGCCAGCAAGGATCAGAGAGATCGCCATCGATCTCCGGCGTGGGCGCGGCAACCCGTGGCACGGCGGCGAAGGTAATCGACCGCGTGGTCAGTTCGTCTGCGGCGTTGAGCGAAATCGGCAGTGCGCCGGCACACGCCAGGAGCAGGGAAATGATCGGGCGGTTAAACGTCATGAGGCTCGTCATTCGCGAATCGTTCGTCGCGCCGCAGCGATCCGCAGAGAAAAAGCAGGATCGCGAGCGCGACCAGAGGAAGAATGCTGTATCCCACCAAAACCGGGGCGTACCCGTGCCGATCGACCACACGGCCGGTCAGCCAGCTGAAGAGCATCCCGCCGAAACCCGAACCCATGCTGGCCAAACCATAAACCGAGGCCACGGCCGTCTTCGGAAAAACGTCAGCCGGCAGCGCGAGCATGTTCGCAGAATAACCCGTGTAGCCGAAGGTCGCCAGCGACACCCAGACAAGCGCCCATTCGAAATTCGGCGCGAAAACCGCGCCTGCGGCCGACGCCATGCAGAACGCAAAAATCGTCATGCAAACCCGGCGCGCCGTGGCGACCTCCATGCCAGACCGCATCATCAACCCGGCCAGCGCGCCGCCGCCGATGTTGCCGATGTCGCCCGTCAAAAATGGAATCCACGCCCACTGTCCGATCTCGAGCAGCGAGAGGTGGTGCACGGTGCTGAGATATTTCGGGATCCAGAAGATGTAGAAGTACCAGACCGGATCCACGAAGACCTTGGACAGCGTGAAGAACGGCACGAAGCGCGTGCGCATCAGCTCTCGCACCGGCACCCGCTTTGCGCGCTCTGCGCTGGCGCGCCGCACGGGTTCGCGACTGAAGAGCTTCCAGAGGATCAGCCAGAGATAACCCAGGATGCCGATGGCGAGAAACGCACCTTGCCAGCCCCAATGGGCCACGAGTTTCACGATCACTGGAGGCGCGATCACCGCGCCGATGGCCGCCCCGCTGTTGAAAATGCCTGAGGCCAGCGCGCGTTCCCGCGCGGGAAACCATTCGCTGACCAACTTGACGCCCGCCGGCCAGTTGCCCGCCTCGCCCATGCCGAGGAGAAAGCGAAACAAACCGAGAGAAAACGTCCCGCGGGCAAACATGTGCAGGATGCCGGCGGTCGACCACCAGGCCATGCAGCAGGCATAACCGATGCGCGTGCCGATGCGGTCGATCAGCGGCCCCGACAAGCCGTTCATCACCGCATAGGCCAGCATGAACGCCGCAAGGACGAGGCCATAGCCTTCGTCCGTCATGTGAAACTCCTGCTTGAGGATCGGCGCGGTGATCGAAAGCACCTGCCGGTCGAGGTAGTTGATCACCGTCGCGCAGAAGGCGAACGCCACCATCGCCCAGCGAAAACGCGACACGGTCGTCGTAACGATGTCGGCAGCCGGAGTGGCGGACAGTTTCATACTCATGCGGGGCGTGGGGAGCCCAAATCAAGAGCCCGCGCGTGGGATGGGGAAACAGGCAAAGCTTGAGCAAGATGACGCAAAATGTGATTTCCCCTCGCCTGCGGAAAACCTCCAGAAACGACCGGAGGCTTGCCGCGGCCGAAACGAAATGTGATGTTCCATCTCCATGGTCACAGACGCTTTCGCTTCGGTTCGCGCGGCCGCTGATGAGGTCAATACCTCGACGTCTTATTTCTGGGATAACCAGGATCGCCCGCGCGAGGTCTGGGAAGTCATCACCATTCAACGCACGACGGGCGGCTGTGGTTTTTTTCGCGACGGCAAGGGCGTGTATCGGGTGACGCCAGGCAATGCGATGGTCTTCTCACACCGCGAACCCACCAGCTACGGATTCCCGGAGGATGCGACCGAGGCCTACCGTCTTCGCTACGTGCAAGTCTGGCCCGCGCCTTCGGTGCTGCCGCTGTTCGCCCAGCTCCGCGGCGATTTCGGTTCGGTCCTGCCGATGCCGAACCGGGCGGAGTCGACGGCTCTCTTCAATGAGGTTTTCACGCGCTACAAGCAGCGGACGTTTCGCGACCGCTTTCACGAATCGGAGTTGCTCCACCGCATGGTGACGGCGTTGTACCGCGAGCAAATCGAACAGACGCAGACGACCGACCCGATCGAGTTCGGCTTTCATTATCTGCGGAATCACTTTCGCTCGCCGGTCAACCTGAAGACCGTCGCCGACGAGTGCGGTGTGAGCCGCGAACATTTCATCCGGCAATTCCGCCAGCGCTTCACGGAAGCCCCCGGCGCGATGCTGCGCAGGCTACGCTTGGAGCACGCCGACGCGATGCTTTCCGCCACGCGCCAGACGGTAGAGGAAGTTGCCCTCTCCAGCGGCTTCACCAGCGCCAACAGCTTCAGCCGCGCCTTCCGCCAAAAATTCGGCCGCAGCCCCCGCAGCGGCGGGCAGCATTAGTGCATGCAGCCGCGTTTCCGAACGCGGTTGCATCGGTCCGTGGAGCGCAGGCGTCCCGCCTGCATTCGACAATCATGCAGGCGGGACGCCTGCGCTCCAAATACTCCGCGACCGCGTTCGGAAAACGCGCCCGCTCTCAGGCAACCCCAGGAAGCCTTGCCCTCTGCCTGAATTTACGTCGCACGGACCAACAACTGCTAGACTAGCGGCTTACCGCCGCCATCTACGCCGACGCCGTGTAATTCCACGCCGTGCCCCCGAAGGCGCACCGGCCCCTCCCCCAAAAAATCCCTCTTTGCGTTTTCTCGCGCCTCTTTGCGGCTAAAAAAAACCACCATGGCCAACCGGCAAACCAACCAGCCGCCGCGGCGCGCCGCCATCACAGTTTTCACTGACCGCATCACCGTTTCTTCGTCGGAAGATTTTCAATCAGCCGGCAGGCTCGATCAGCGCGTCTCAACCCGCCCACACGTTCCACATGTCTTCCCTCTCTGCTTCGCGCGAAGTTCCAGACGGCCTTTTCGATTTTCAGATCAACGGTTTCGGCGGCGTCGATTTTCAACGCGACGATCTCACGCCTGAAGGCCTCGCTCGCGCCGTCACCGCGCTCCGCCGCCATCGCGTCACCCGCATTTTCGCCACGCTTATCACGGACGAGATCGATCGGCTGTGCAGACGCTTCGAGCGACTCGAGAGCTTTTGCGAGCAAGACACCGCCGCTCGCAGCATGGTTGTCGGCTACCATCTCGAAGGTCCGTGGTTGTCACCCGAACTCGGCTACCGCGGAGCGCATCCGCCGAAACCCATGCGCGCGCCCAGGATCGAGGATTTCGAACGGCTCCAGCAGGCCGCCAGCGGGCACATCCGCCTCGTGACGCTCGCGCCGGAATGGCCGGGCTCCCCTGAATTCATCAGCCATCTGCGCAGCCGCAACGTGCACGTTTCGCTCGGTCACACGAATGCGACCGAGGCCGAAATCGACGCAGCCGTCAGGGCTGGCGCGCGCTTCTGCACGCACCTCGGCAACGGCACGCCTGGCGTGCTGCCGCGCCACGACAACATCACGCAGCGCTTGCTGGCCCGCGATGATCTCATCGCGTGCCTGATTCCCGACGGCATCCATTTGCCGCGATTCGTTCTGCAGAATTTTTTCCGCGCCAAACGGCCCGGGAGCGTTCTCTTCACGACCGACGCAATGGCTGGCGCCGGCGCTCCGCCCGGCACCTACACGATAGGCGAACTCGAAATCGCGATCGGTGCAGACGGCGTCGCCCGCCAACCCGGCCAAAATTCCGGCTTCGCCGGCTCGACCCTCACCCCCGACGAAGGCGTGCGCCGCGTAGCCAAAGACCTCAACCTCCCCTTCGAAGAAGCCGTCCGCCTCTGGTCCACCGAAGCAGCAAAAGCCTTCGGTATCTGAACGCCGCGTCCCCTGCTGTCGAGTCCGTCCGGAGTCCGTCCGCGCCCTGTGGCGCGGACTTTAGAGAGAAAAATGCCGGCGTGGACGCCAGCGCTCCCAGAGGCCGACATCGGCGAGGACGCCGCCGCTCGGCCCGCCGAGTGCGCCTTTTCAAGGCGCAGAGGCACTAAGAGCACAAACAAAAGGGCGAGGAAAACACGCTTGCGACTGGGAGCGCTGGCGTCCGCGCCGGCATCCTCCTTTTATCGCGGCGTCAGCCGCGCACTCATCGTCGAAGTCCGACACTTCTGCCCCCGCCGGCATTGTCGGCCGCGGCGATCGCGATAAGGGGTCATGCTTTACTATTTACCTCACCCAAAAGGCAGCTGTCCACGAGATGGCGATCCGGCCGTTTTGCACAGCGATGGAAGATTCACCACCGAACGAAACGAACTCGGCGTGTCGAAAACCTGCCTCCTGGTTCGTTGAGATGTTGAAACCCATTCAACATGATCTGCCTCGCTCTCAGCCTCGGTCTCCTTGTTGTCCTCGTTCTCGCTGACCACGCGTCAGCTCGGGCGAGAGCCGCCACCCTCCCTTCCTCAATTTGAAAATGAAATACACCAACTCCCTCCGGGCGTCTCTCGCCGCCTTCGCAATTTTCGCGACCGTCGCAGCACCCACTCTCACCTCAGCCGCACAGGAAAAAATCTCCATGCAATCCAATCTACCCAAGCCCTCGAAGAGCGGCCACGTTCTCGTTAACGGCATTGATTATTATTATGCAATATATGGGACCGGCGAACCGCTGTTGCTCTTGCACGGCGGCTTGGGCCAAATCGAGATGTTCGGCCCCAATCTGGCCGCGCTGGCGCAGCGCCGCCAAGTGATCGGCGTCGATCTGCAGGGCCATGGCCGCACGCCCTTGGGCGCTCGTGACATCAGCCTGGTGGATGTCGGCAACGACATGGCCGGCGTGCTGAAACACCTGGGCCACGAGAAGGTCGACGTGCTCGGCTACTCGATGGGCGGAGGGGTCGCGTTCCAGCTTTCGGTTCAACACCCCGAAATGATTCGCCGCCTCGTGCTGGTCTCCACCGTGTTTGCCCATGATGGATTCTTTCCGGAGATGCTGCCGCAGCAGGCTGCCTTGAGCGCGGCAATGATGGACGTGATGAAGGAGACGCCGATTTATAAATCCTACGCGGCAGTCGCGCCGCACCCGGAGGAATTCCCAAAACTCCTCGATGCGATGGGCGCTTATATGAAAAAGCCCTACGACTGGTCCGCGGACGTCAGCAAACTGACGATGCCCGTGATGTTGATCTACGGAGACAGCGACATGATTAGGCCCGAACACATCGTGAAATTTTATCAACTACTCGGCGGCGGATTGAAGGATGCTGGCTGGCAACGCGAGCACATGCCGCAAAACCGCCTGGCGATCCTGCCGAACCTCACCCACTACGAAATGGGAACTGCGCCGCAGACAATCGAGACCGCGCTGACTTTCCTGAATGGAGCGGAACGGTCGAAGACCGGAAACGACGAAGCGAGTCGGCAATAGACCCTGCACGTTTAGCCCTCGCTCAATGCCGTAATGAAATCGGCAGCGAACGAAACGACGACAACAACCTCACCTCCAACAAAAGGAATCGGTATGAAATCGCGCATCACAGTATTCACCATCGGCGTCGATGATCTCGAGCGGTCATTGCGCTTTTATCGGGACGGACTTGGACTGAAGACCGAAGGCATCTTCGGGAAGGAATTTGAACATGGCGCCGTGGTCTTTTTCGACCTGGAGAACGGATCACGTCTCGCGCTCTGGCCGCGAGAAAGCATCGCGCATGATACGGGCCTCGCGGTGAGCGCCCGCAGCTCCACCGAACTCACGATCGGCCAAAACGTCCGTTCACCGGAGGAAGTCGATGCCGTGATGGAACAGGCGAAAAAGGCGGGGGCCATTATCATCAAACCCGCGCAGAAGACCTTTTGGGGCGGCTACGCAGGCTATTTCCAAGATCCAGACGGACACCTTTGGGAAATTGTGTGGAACCCACAATTCCTGCCAAAAGAGTAAGAGGCACAGCGCCACGCCACGAACAGCCGTCAACGTACGGTCACGGGGTCATGCTTTACTATTTGCCTTGATCGAGTTCAGGCGCGCGAAACCAAGAGGCGCCGCATCAGATCGTCCTCTGAGCAAAAATTGGGGATCAAAAGACGAAAGGTAAGGCGTGACCCCTTATGAGCTAGCGCGTGAGCAAATCATGTCCCCGACCTTATCGCCTCACCGTGGTATGCGTGTCCAAACAGCGACGTTTGTAACGGTGTAGGGCTGACGTTTGGGACGGGCTAGAGGCAGAATGCCGGCGAGGACGCCAGCGCTCCCAGTGCCTCCTGCGCCTTGGAAAGGCGCACTCCGGCGGCCGAGCGTCAACGTCTCGCCGACTTCCGGGTATTGGCCGAGCGTCGGCGTCTCGCCGATGTCGGCCACTGGGAGCGCTGGCGTCCTCGCCGGCATTCTCTACCTAAAGTCCGCGCCACAGGGCGCGGACGGACTCGATGACCCCTTCTTGCGACGAAGCAAGTCCGCGGCTGCCGCCGCCCTAAAAGGTGGCCGGCCGGAGGGCTGGCGCTCCGTTGAAGCTGCTCCTATCGAGGGGCCTCTGTGAACGCGACGTCACGGAACGCGACGTCACGGGGTCATGCTTTACTATTCACCTCGATCGAGTTGGCGCGCCAAGACCAAGAGGCGTCGCATCACATCGACCTCTGAGCAAATGAGGAATCAAAAAGACAAAAGGTAAAACATGACCCCTTACGACCTCATGAATCGCTTTCGCCTCAGTGATTTCTGGTTAGCTTTCGGATCATGGATGAACAAAGCGACAAACGTCTGGCCTACGCGTTGGCGCGGCTTGGACTCGGCATAAATATCGCGATCCACGGCTGGTCGCGCATTCCCCATTTCGCCGATTTTGCGAAACACCTTCACGAGCAATTCGCGACGACGTTTCTGCCGGCGCCGATTATCCAGCTCACCGCGTACCTGATCGTCGCGGCCGAATCCACCATCGGACCTCTTGTCATTCTCGGCCTGTTCCTTCGCGCTGCGCTTACTGCCGGGTCACTGCTGATCTGCATGCTTCTTTTCGGCACCTGTCTCGTGCAAAACTGGTCAGTGGCCGGCGACCAATTGGTTTATCTCGCGTTTTTCACCGCGCTTCTCGCGCTGCGACAGTTCGACGCATGGTCCATCGATTCGCTTCGCCTCCGCTCTGCCCCATGAGCGATGCATGACTCCGATGTCACCCGCTTCACCGCCGCGGCAAGGCCCCGACATCGGCGAATCCCCGAACGCTCGCCCGCCGAGCTGCGCCTTTCCAAGGCGCAGGAGGCTCTGGGAGCGCTGGCGTCCTCGCCGGCATTCTCTACCTAAAGTCCGCGCCACCGGGCGCGGACGGACTCGACGGCCGTCGCTCGCGACAGAGCGAGTCCGCGGCTGGCGCCGCGATAAAAGGTTGGCCGGCCGGAGGGCCGGCGCTCCGTTGGGGCGCTCGCAAACATACGCCTTCCCTAAATCCTCTTTGCGTATCTTGAGCCTTTTTGCGGCTAAAAGTTTTTTGAAGCGTTCCACCGCGCCCTCGATGCGACGAACGGCAAACGCCTCGCCGCCATCTCATCGGCCGACAAACGACACGCGCAATTTCTCGTAAGCCAGACGCCGCCGGTAACTCGTCTCGTTCTCGAATTTATCGACGGCCTCGAGCGTTTCGATCCGCTCCACCCGCTCGCAGAGAAAGTGAATCAAGCGCCGCACAACCAATCGCGCGTGAGCCGCGCCGAGACAGAGATGCGGCCCGAAACCAAATGCCACATGCGGATTGGGCCGGCGGTCCAGCCGAACTTCCTCAGGCGCCTCGAACACGGCCTCGTCGTAGTTGGCCGCGGCGAAATTCAACGACACAAATTGCCCGGCCTCCACCGTGACACCGTGAATGTCCGTCTTTTGCCGGCACAGCCTCGCCAAATGCGTCGACGGTGAAAGCACGCGAAAAAATTCCTCGCTGGCACCCACGATTCGCCGGGGATCTTCGCGCAAAAACGCGAAGTCCGCCGGCTTCGCCGAGAGATGGCCGATAATCCCCGAAATCGAATTGATGACCGTGTCGCGACCTCCGGCAAAAACGATGCTGCAGTAGCCGAGCATCTCCTCACGCGTCAAACCACGCCCCTGAAATTTTGCCCGCGTGAGCGCGCTGAAAAAATCATTCCCCGGCGAAGCCTCGACCTGGTCCAGCAGACGATTCACATACACTTCGAGCGCGGAACCTTTCTTTCCGCCATCGCCCTCGCGGAAAATGTGGACGCCCCACCCGATCCACACGTCCGCCTCCGCTTGCGGCATGTTCAAGAGACAGGCCAGCGCACGCGATTGGAGAGGAACGGCAAACTCACGAACGATCTCGATCGAAGGCTGTTTCAACGCCTGCTCCACCAGCGCGACGATGATCGCGTCGACCTGCGCCATCACCTCCGGCAGCTTTGGCCGATTGAAAAAGGGCTCCACGATTTCCCGGTATTCCTGCTGCGCCGGCGGATCGATCTCGAGCGGCAACTGACGAACGCTGCGAACGTTTTCCTCGTTCGGAATCGGCACCTTGAACGGAGCGTCCGAGCTGAATCGCTGCCACTCTTTCGCGGCGTTCCGCACATCCTCGTGCCGCAAAATCATCGGAATGGGCGTGCCCTGAAATTCATTCACGAGCACACCGTCTTTTCGCCGCGGCTCGGCGAACGGGTCCGGCTGATTGTGGAACGGACAAGGCATGAGAATCTTCGCGTTGAAACTGATCGTCTGAAAAATGTCCGAAGTCCTACTTCGAGCCAAGGTCGAGCGAACGCAGCTTCACGTTCTTCACCTCGAAGCCCTCGCCTTCCGCCATCAGCGCGATGTGACCGGAACGCGGCGCGGGATCAGTGACCGACCAGGCAAGATAGCCGTTGATCGTGAGCGAAACGATGCGATCACGCGCCACGAGTTCGAAGCGATTCCAACCTTCCAGTTTACTGACGTCACCCGCCACGATTCTCATTCCCGGCGGCGCCGACGAGTGAACGCGAAATCCTTCCGGCGCGTTCGACGCTCCGGGCGCGGAACTGCGGATAACGAATCCTGTTTCCCCGGTGTTCGCCGGCGCGCGTCGCTCGAACTCCAGAATGAAGTTTCGATATTCTTTCTTCGTGAAAAGCACTTCGCCGGTCGACGCCGGGGGAGCCTGCAACACACCGCCCGCCGCGGCGAATTTCGTCGCCGCCTTCCCATTCCACGCGCCGAGGTCGCCTTCGAAAAGCGTCTCGGTCGGCAACGCGTCATCATCCGGCACACCGAGGCGGCGCAACCGCGCCGGATAGGCGGCGGCGAGACGCGCGGAGAGATTCGCGAAATCGCCGCGATTTTCGCCCGACCAGAGTGTCTCGGCCACCGAGAGCAATCTCGGATAGAGACGCCGCTCCGCGAGTCGTTGCTCGGTCGCCCATGCGCAGGCTTGTCCGCCGATCACGCGTGCATTTTCGGGCAATGGCTCCGCTTTCAAATTCTCGTCGCTCACCTTCGCCTCTCGAAGGCCGAAGCGCGTTGGCGTCCATTCCCACACGGCCTTCAGCGGGAAACCCTGCCGCTGGCCGTAGGACGAAATATAGAGCGGGCGGTTCGATGAATTGATCAGCGTGTAGCCCGCCTCCGCCAAAGTTTTCACCTTGGGATAATTCACCCACGCATCGAGCACGATGTCAGTCGGCGGCATCGGCGCCACGCCCGGGGTGAGCGCGTCATTCCAGACAATCATCTGCCGACCGTGACGTTTCACGATCACATCCATGTCCGCGATAAACGTGTGATACAGCGCCGGCACCGTCGTGACGCCCTTCTCCTTCATCCGCGCCTGGCAGTTGGGACACGTTTCCCAACGCTTCACGGCAAACGGTTCATCGCCGCCCAGATGAATATAGCGCGACGGAAAAATCTTCGCCGCCTCTCCCACGACGCGGTCGATAAATTCCCAGGTGAACGGCTTGCCCGAGCAGAAGATCGCTCGATCCATCGGACGTGTTTTCCCCTCGCAATCGAGTTCCGGATAAGCCGCGACGGCCGCATGCGCATGCCCGGGAAAATCAAACTCGGGAATGATCTCCACGCCATAGCGCTGAGCAAAAGCAACGAGCTCCTTCAACTCCGCCTGCGTGTAACAAGGTTCGCCGGGAGGATTGCAGCGCGGGAATTCTTTCGATTCGAACCGCCAGGCATGGTCGTCGATCAGATGCAGATGCAGCGTGTTCAACTTGTGAGCCGACATCACGCGAATCGTCCGGCGAACAAAATCCAGATCGAGAAACGAGCGCACCGGATCGAGCATCAGCGCGCGCCAGGCATGCGCCGGCGCATCGGAAATCTCGCCGCGAGCGACCGTCGCCGCCCCAACGGGGTCAGGCTTTACCATTTGCAACAGCGTCTGCACGCCCCACAAGAGTCCGCGAGGGTCGCTCGCCTCCACCTCGATATTTTGGCCAACCCGCAGCGTGTAGCCCTCCGGCTTGGCCGCGGCGCCGCTCGCGTGCTCCAGCAAATTCAAACGAATGCTGCCGTCGTTCGACGTCCGATCCGCTCGCGCTCGATCCACTCGTTCAACCTGCGCGGAAAGACCGGCGCGGCTTTTCAGTTCCTCGCAGAGCACGCCGGCAATCTCGCTCACTCGCGCCGGCGCCGAAGGCGAAACGATCACGCGCAGTTTTTTTGCCAGGACGAGACGTCCTTCCGCCGTTTGCACGTGCTGCGGACGCGGCAGGAGCGCGGTCTCAACGGCCATCGCGCCCAGTCTCGCGGTTGACGTGAGCAAAGTCGCGCCCGCCAGCAGCGTCGCGAAGAGAAGTTTCCGTGAGCGGGACCGCGACGGCGACGGGGATGGCGGCGGAGACGACGGAGACGGCGATCGCGACAGAGCGGACTCCCGTGTAGTTGCTTTCATGATACAGATCAAAAGATCAAAGTTTGCCGCTCGCGTTCAGCGTGCGCTCTCATTTCTCGCGAAGAGACGCATCACCTGTTCCGACCAGGGCCGCGGACCGTCGTTGGCGCGACCGCGGGCATTCAGGATCACGTCCCATTTTTTATCATCCGAAAGTCGCTCCATGCTGAGGATCGCAACCACATCCACGCTCGGAATCACGAGCAGCAAGGTCGCGCGTTTGGGTTCTCCCCAGCCATACGCATAAAACGCGTCGGCCGGCACCGCCGGCAGATGGGCGCGATCGGTGTTGATGAACCACCAGTAGCCGTAGTGACAGAACCGCCCGTCACCCATGTCCGGCGACCAGTCGGTCACCGCGTCCCGATAAAATTCCTCGGAGAAAATGCGCTGATTTTGCCAGCGCCCATGCCGCAGCCAGAGATAACCGAGCTTCGCCAGCTCGTACACACTGCTGTCCAGCACGAGTCGCGGACCGTCCCGCCAGGACTCTTTCGGAAAATCTTCCGTCCAGTGCCAGAGATCCCAATCCGCATGAATCTTCTCCATCACCTCGCGCCGCGCGATCGGAGCGATGCCATGCGTCGGTTTCACCCCGCGCACGTCGCCAAACAATCCCGCGATGCAGTAGCCCGCCGCGGTCGCGCTGGAATTATTATAATCGAGCGTTCCCGGCGGCTCGGGTTGATTCCAACGGTCGTGATACTGCGCGAACTGACGAAATGTGATCACGCGATCGTTCTCGTACGCCGTGAGGTAAGGATCCTTCCAGTAATCAAACGCGTTCTCATCGATGCTCTTCAATTTTCCCTGAAGCAGCGCCGCGCCCAGCACGGTTGCCTGCAGCGGTTTGAGAAGACTGCCGCAATCGTTTTTCTGCCGCACATGGCAGCGCGGACCATGGCCCGAATAGAGCAGATAACCGTCTTTGATAATCACGCTGGCCCATGAAACGCCGGCGCGTTCCTCGAGCCACGCCTGGTAGGCCGCGAGATTTTCACGCGAACTCCCGACCGCCTCGGCACTCGGCGCCTCCGGCCAATTCGGATTCGGGAAACGATTGAGCGCGGCCTCGTCCGCCGCGAAAAGATTTCCGCCGAGAAAAGCGAGCGCGGCGCCGAAGAGAATTCGGGAAAGCGCGGGCATGCGCGAAACCATGGGCCGCCGGAAAATTGAAATCGTTTTCATCGCGCGCCTCCTTTTTCAGCTTTCGTCGAAGTCTGCGCCGGCCGTGAAAGCTGCGGCGCGTAGCGATCGCGCAGCGCAATGAATTCCAAGACTGTGCGGTGATAGGGATTGAACTCCGGTTCGGGAATGCCGCTCGGCGGCACTTCGCGGGAACCGTAGCTCGTCTGAAACATGTCGTGATGATAGTTCACGTATCCGCCCACCTGCCACACCGAGTAGATTTGCAAGATCTGATCGTAAGGATTCGTCGCCACTTTCGGTCCGCCATAGTTCGGCGTGCCATTGCGCGCCGGTTCGTCGTCCACCACGGGCTTTTTGTATCGGGAAATCAAATACGCGATCTCGTCCGGCGCGAGATTCCAATGCGGCCCGGTGTGCCGGGACGTGTGCGGCGTGAGATAATCGAGCACCTCGTCCTGTTCCTGGTCGCCGAGATCGCCCGCGTTGCCGGGCGCATTGGTCACGAGTCTCTCTGGATCGAGCGCATGAATGTTCTTCGCATGCTCGACGACGCGGTCGGAAAATTCGTTCCAGACCTGGAAGGCCACATGCCGGTAGGGCTTCAACTCCCGAGTGAGTTCGGCAACCGCTCGATCCGCTGCGGCGGGCGCGAGCCGGATGCCGGCCTCCCAACTTTCATGCGCAAAAAACGTGAGCTCGACGGCCATGCCGACTTCGTTCGCGTCGACGATCACGTCTTTGAGCGTCTGAAGATTTTTCGCGCGCAAACTTCCGTCCGGCTCGAAAAGCGTGCTCTCCGGCCCGGCGTCCGCGTACTGCGGCCGCCCATCCCACTGGCACCAGATGCGAATCACGTTGATCCCGTAGTGCTGAAATTTTCCGAGCCATTGCCGCCGCACCGCGGAACTCTGGTTGAACGTCGGATTGAAGACCGCATTGAAAAAACTGATCCCCGTGTATGGAAACGGTTGGCCGTCCATGACGAAGCGCGTGCCGTCGACGCCCAAGACATGTTGAACGGATTCGGCGGCGTGGCTGGTGGTCGCCGCCATCGGCGCGAACAACGACAGAAGCGCGCCGGCGCCGAAGAGGATTTGGTTTCTGGTTGGCATGCTTGAGAAAAACTTCGACCGCCCTCCGCGACTCACACCTTCAGGAAGATTTTTCGCTGATAGAGAAAACGCGCGAGCAGCAGCACCACGAGAAAGGCCGCGAGCGATTGCACGGCGGATCCCGTGCCGGCGCTTTGCCGATCGAAAAAGTCCTTCACATCACCACCCGCGACGCGTTCCGCGATGCGGTGGAAATCCACCAGCGACGAGAGCACGTACAGGACAATCGGGTTCATGCCGACCCACACAAACGGCACGCACCACCTGCGCCACTGGCGCACGTCGACTATATAATAGAACGTCGCGAGCAGCAGCGCGCTGCATCCGCCGGCTACCAAACAGAACGACGAGGACCAGAGCTTCTTGACGATGGGAAACACTTCCGCCCACCCGAGCCCGACCGCGATGGCCGCCACGCCACTCACCGCGAGGATCAGCACTTTTTTTCGCGGCTCGAACGCCCCGGCGATCAACAAACGCCCGGCAAAAACTCCCAGCAGACAGACCGCCGCGCCCGTGATCGGACTGAGCAAGCCCTGGCTCTCGTAATATCCGTTCAACAGCCGGCCAGGCATGAAACGGAAATCCACGTAGTTGCTGAAATTGCGCCCCTCGTCATACACCCCGGAAATCCGTTCCGGCACCATCGCCGCAATGTCCTTCGGATCATGCGAACCCGCGCGAGCCGCCAAATTTTCGACGGTGACTTTATCGAGATGAAAATTCGGAAAGGGCGTAAGACCCAGCAGCGCCCAGTAGCCCAGCAGCAGCGCAAGCCACACGGCCGCCAGCACCTTCAATTTGTCCGCCAGGAAAACATAGAGCAGCGCCGCGATCACATAAGACGCCGCGATCAAGGCCAGCACTCCCGACGCGACGCGCATGTGCGGCCAATGATAGGCAAAGCCTCCGTTGAAGATGAAATTGAGCAGGAAGAGAACGCATCCGCGGCGCAGAATCCGCGTGATGAGTTGCCGCTTGGATCGGATGCGCCGCGTGCTCTCGAACGAGAGGACGATCGAAACGCCGACGAGAAATACGAACAGCGGATAAATCAGATCGTAGAAATGAAACCCTTCCCACGCGACGTGCTCCAGCTGGCGATCGACGAACGCCGCGAATGCGCCGTGGCTGACATGAGCCACGCCCTGCACGAACGTGCCGGCTCCGAGAATCCAAATCATGTCGAATCCACGCAACGCATCGATGGACATGATGCGTTTCGAAGACGATCCACCTTCCGTGGTTTTCGATTGGGGTATGGGCACGCTGGAAACAGACATGCGAGGTATTTTACCGTACTCAAATTATCGCCGCGCCGACGTACGCTTAATTCCTGATATCCCCAGTTCGAAATGTGATCGACGAGCGCCGGCCTCAAGGCGCGCCGCGCCTCACTTTTTGCACCATCTCACTTTTTGCACCATCCGGTCTCACTATTTTGCGGTTCGCAAGGTGCAGTGAATGAAAATGCTATCATGATCCGCTTCGCCTAGAACAGCTACCGTTGCCCCCGCCGCTTTATGAAATCACTCCGTGAGAATTCCATCCTCCCGTCGATCGTCGAGGCCATTGGTGAAACGCCGCTCGTGGATCTTCGCCGCATCGTGCGTGGCGTGGAGGGCCGGATCTTGGCGAAGCTCGAATATCTCAATCCCGGTTTCTCGAAGAAGGACCGCATCGCCCGCCAGATCATCGAGGACGCGGAGGCGAACGGTTCTCTCTCGCCCGGTCAGACCGTCGTCGAGCTGACCAGCGGCAACACCGGAACCGGCCTTGCGATCGTCTGCGGAATCAAGGGCTACCCGTTCGTCGCGGTAATGTCGAAAGGCAACTCGATCGAGCGCGCTCGCATGATGGAAGGCCTGGGCGCCGAAGTGGTCTTGGTCGACCAGCTTCCTGGGTCTCAGCCCGGACAGGTTTCCGGCGGCGATCTTGCGCGCGTTGAGGAAGAGTCGATGCGGATCGTTCGCGAACGCGGCGCCTTCTACGTCGATCAGTTCAACGCTCGGGCAAATTTCCGCGCGCATTATCTTCACTCCGGCCCGGAAATTCTTCGTCAGTCCGGCGGCGCGTTTGAGGTTTTTTGTGACTTCGCAGGGACGGGCGGATCGTTCGCCGGCTGCGCGGCGGCGTTCAAGGAACACAATCCAAACATCCGCTGCTATCTGGTGGAACCCGCCGGCGCCGCGACGCTCTCCGGCTCACCCGTGCAGTGCGCGAATCACGTGATCCAAGGCGGCGGCTACGCGAGAACCACGCTGCCTCTCGTCAATCGAGCCCACGTCGACGGTTATCTGAAAGTCACGGATCAGGAAGCGACGGACACTGCGCGCCGCCTCGCGCGAGAAGAAGGCATTTTTGCCAGCTTCTCCACCGGCGCCAACGTCGCCGCCGCCCTTCAACTCCTGCGCACCACCTGCCGCGGAAAAACCATCGTCGTCTTCGTCTGCGACTCAGGCCTGAAATACCTGAGCACCGACCTCTGGAAAAAGTCCAGTTAACGATCAGTGAGTATATCTTTGCCGGGTGGAATCAGGTCCCATTTTCCGGTAAACGCCTGTTCGCAGCTCGAGCCGCCGATATCGTTTCGGCCGATGGAAATTAACTCCATCGGCGACGGATACGACGGAAATGGGCGATCGAGAACGGGTCGTCCGTTCACTTCGATCCGCACCTTTTGCCGGTTGTCCGAACCGCCCGCAGCGGAACTTTTGTCATGCTCCTGTGGATACAAGGACCCGATGCTGATCTCGAAAGCATTCACTTTTGTATAATCGATCTCGACCGGATCAGAGATCATCCCGCCCACGCCCCAGTGATCGAATGCCACCTGGAGGTGATTCGCGTCAGTATAGATGAAATATACAAAATCCCCCGCACCCGTTTTGCCCGTCGTTAAGATCGGTTCATGCGCGCCTGTGCGACCCTCCGGTAAAAGTACAAGTAACTTGATCGAGCCCCACCGCTGAACGCGTTGCGGCGTTTGCGGCGATGGATCGGAAGAACTCCACCGAAGATGAGGGCCGGAAAACGAGGTGCGGGCCGCACTCGAACCAACCCCGTTGAAGCCAATCACCGTGTCGTAGGGCGTAACGTGAGCGACAGGCCTGGCTAAAAACAACACGGGGTCTCCATCGAAATAAATGCGCATCGTCGTCTCGTGGCCCGAATGATCGGTCGACGGAATGGGAAGCCGAACATCCACCGTGTGCTCTCGCTGCTGCTCGAATTTGATATTGCGCGACTCGACCGCACCGCCCCGCGCCGAATCGATTCCCAGCCGCAGTTCACCTTCCCTTATGTAGGTCGCATAAACCAAATCACCTTCACCACGAGCTCCGAGACTGAGCAAGGGTTCACCAAAACTCGCGGAAAAATGAGGAAACCGAATGGTCAGGCGCACATCTTTTCCTGCGATCGCATCCGGCAAGATTGAATTCGGAATGCCACCTCGACCCGTTACCGAGATCTTGGAAACAGCCCGGGTTAGCGTGCCGACGCCGTCGGGATTGGCGCCAATTCTCTCCAACCCGGGTGTGGAAAAATAGAACGCCGACGCAGTCTCGTACACGACTGTATTATCCAAGGAGACGTGGACACGGCGCTTCAGAAGGTCGATCAGCGGGCCTGGCGCGCCACTAAATATAGGATGCTCCGGCGGCGGGTAGAGTCCGCCGAGATCGAACTCGAAACGAACTTCCTTGTTCGGATCGAAGGCGAATGCCTCGCCCAACGGAGATACCGTACCGAGGTGAAAAAAACCAAACCGCGCGGTCGTCGGCGAAACGTGTTCCAAGAAAAGCACGTCGCGATCCCCGCCCGTTGTCACCATCGGCTCGCGCGTTCCATCGGGCAATGGCGCGATGCGCAGCGTGCCTGATACCGTCCCGAATTGCGTGCCAGCGCGTTTCTCGATCCACCACGTCGGATAATCCATGACGCGCGCGAGTTTGTGAACAAAAGGCAGCTGCTCGGCATTACTAAAAATAAACAGAAGACCGTGTGCACACGTCAGGCAGGTCGAGATCGCGAGCGCCAGCACCCAAGCTCGGCGCACAACGCCGCGACTCTGATAAATAAAAAACATCAATCCCATCATTCCGGCCATGAGAGTAGCGGGAATAAAATCGATGGCGTATCTGGAAAGCGGATACGGAAAGAGCAAGAGTCCGGCGAATGCAAAGAACGCGGAGAGGAAAACGAGCGCGCCAAGCGCAATCCAGCGAAGGTTATGTCCCGCTTTTCGCACCAAGGTAAACGGCAACAAAAGAGATGCGAACGCCAATGGAGCCCAAGGCCAGAGAGAAATGCTCGTCGATCTCGGCCACACAAAAGGAAAGTAACGCCGGTAATCAGCCCCGCCACCTACATAGGTGCGCAGATTTGGAACAATATTCTCGAGGCCGGCGAGTTTGACGGTGCGCATATCGCCCGCCGCGAATTGATATTTTATCCCGAACTCCAGCGGATCACCAAATCGGCACCAGTTGTATAGCGCGAGACCAGCGCCGATCGTGCCGGCGGGGATGACCGCGGCGAACAGATAAGACAGAATTCGACGAGACCTGGAATTTTCCGAGGAAGGCCCGAAAACGCCGAGGATCAATGCGAAGACTCCAAACGCCGGGATGCATGCCGCGTACGTGGGCCGAGAACCAACCGAAAGCCCAAAGAACCCGCTCGCCGCAACGAGCCACGCCACGCCAGTTGAAACATACGGACTCGAGGTCGCTCGAGCGCTGCAAAACAGCGCGACCATTATACAAAAGTAACCGCAGGCCGACGCCACTTGATAAAAAACCGGCAATATAAGGAGAGGCGGAACATAGGAACCAATGCCCAAGATGGCAGCACCGAGCAAAATATAGGCATTCGATAGGTTGGGAAAAAACGTCCGCTGGATTCGAACCCAACACAGGAGCCCAGCCGCGAAACCTCCGAAGCAGAAGACCTGAACCAGCGCCGGCTCGGACAAAAATTCACCGGTCAACAATTGAAACGGCAGCATCAACAGGATGACTGGAACGGCGCCGAAATATAGATAGTAATGATGATTGAAGTAGGTCGCGTCGTGAATGCGCGGAATGTCCTGCGCCCCGGCATACGGATTTTTGAGCAACGCCAAACGCGGATCCGGCTCCTGGCGAAAGTAGGTTTGTCCGTGAAGGAACGCGTCGGTGAGGCTGGCGTAGTAACTATTCGGCTCTTTTGCAGTCAGCTCATGCAGCCAACTACAGCTGAAGCAGAGTTGCAGACACAAGATCCCCAAAAGTCCGCACCAGAAGCCTCCGCTCGGAGTGCAAAGCCTATAAAAACGATTCTTATGCCGCAGCATGCCGCGCCACGTTAGGAATCAGCAGCGATAAAACCAGGGATATTTGCGCCCGTGTCACAAACCGAAAGGTATTTCGTCTAGATTGGTGATGAACATGAAATCTAACGAATATCTTTCCAAGAAAATGAAGATCGTGGTGATCGGCGGCAGCGGGCTGATCGGCACCAAAGTGGTGAATAACCTCCGCCAACTCGGTCATGAGGTCATCGCCGCCTCGCCCAAATCCGGCGTCAATGCCGTCACCGGCGAAGGACTCGCGGCCGCGCTCGCGGGCGCCCAGGTCGTCGTGGACGTGGCGAATTCACCGTCCTTCGAAGACAAAGCCGTCCTGGAATTCTTCGAGAAATCGAGCCGGAATCTCATCGCGACGGAAGCCGCCGCGAATGTTCGCCATCATGTGGCTCTTTCCGTCGTCGGCGCCGATCGTTTGCCGATGAGCGGATATCTTCGCGCGAAGCTGGCGCAGGAGAAAATCATCACTGAGGGCAAAACGCCGTACACGATCGTGCGCGCCACGCAGTTCTTCGAGTTTGTCGGAAGCATCGCTCAGGGCGCGACTGAAGGCCAAGCCGTGCGGCTCCCGCCCGGCATGATGCAGCCAATTCTGTCGGACGACGTTGCCGCCGCGCTCACCCGTGTCGTGCTCGAAGCTCCGGTCAATGGCATCGTGGAAATCGCCGGACCGGAGAAGATCCGGCAGGACGAGTTCGTGCGGAGATTTTTGCGTGCAACCAACGACGCGCGCACCGTCGTGACCGATCCGAAGGCTCGCTATTTCGGGACGGAGTTGAACGACGAGAGTCTCACACCCGGCGCAAATCCGCGCCTGGGTACCGCGCGTTTCGACGATTGGTTGAAACGCTCGTACCCGCAGAAATCGGCGTAAGCTCGTCGCGATCTGCCCACGAATCATGCGAATTTATAATATAATTTTCCATGGCAGATCGTATGTATCTAATTTCGCGTGCGAATGGATGCCGCAGCCGCGTTTCCGAACGCGGATGCGCCGGTTCGTGGAGCGCAGGCGTCCCGCCTGCATTGTCGCTCAATGCCGGCGAGACGCCCGCGCTCCAAATACCCCGCGACCGCCTTTGGAAACGCGGCTGCTCATTCCCAGCACTTTTGCGGCCCTAAATAAAACATCGCCCGCTCTTTTGTAACAGCGACGCTTTTTTTCGGACTATGTTGAAGTAGGGGCGCCTCTCCCCAAGCCCGTCTTCCCCATGCCCCTGACCGTCGCGCCGTATTTTCTTTCTCCGCACGATCAGGATTTGCATCTGCTGAGGGGCCAGCCGGCTCCCGACTTGCAGGAATTGCTCCAGGTGGAGTGGCGCGACCCAGATAATCCGGACGACACGGACTGGGGCACCTTCGACGAATACCCTCAGCCCGAGGCCGGCCCGGACGTCGTTCTCGATTTCAAACCGGTTTTTCGCTGCACGACGACCGCGACGGAATACTCCGGCTTCGGCGTGACGATCGTTCGCACGACCGGCGAAATGACGATCGATCCATGGCCGGCCAACCAACACGCGCCCGCGAATTTCATCGTCGAGGTCAGCGTCGTGCAAAATGGCACGGTCCACAATCCGCCCCTGGACAAGGCCCTTATCCGCGTTCACCTGCACAACAGCGTGAAGCGCGTGTGGATGACGCCCAAGCGGCTTTCGATTCGCCGCCCGCGCGCCACGGGCGATGTCGAAACCGGCTACGCTTTCACCATCCGCGCCCAGTTCGATGACGACTCGGTCGGCGACATCACCGAGTCCGACAACTACTTCTCGGCCGACGGCGAAGAAGACTTTTTCGGGGAGGGAAACCGTATCCAGATTCCGGATGCGATGCGCGCCGGCGCGGTGCGAACCACCGGCATCACCACGATTGCAGACTGGGGCAGCCTGACCGCGCATGCCGATATCGCGGTGCTCGAGCCCTTCGCAACCGCGACGGACCTGCCGAAAATTTCGCTCGTCGATGGACGCGCCGGCGAATGGGACGGCACGCAACGCCCCGAGTCGGCGCCCAACGTGCTCTTGTTGGGCGCCGGTTTTCGCGCCCTGGATCTCGGCGCGTGGGAAGCGTTGACCAACCAGATCGTCCACCACCTGCGCTCCGACACGCGACTCAACCCGTATCCCTATTTCTCGCAGTCAATGAACTACTGGCGCGCGTTGTCGCCCGCCGGCGATCCCGGTGTGTGCGTGCGCTGCGAGGTGTATCCGGTCGAGGACGACGGCCGGCTCTACGCCGTCCCCGTGCCCGCCCCCGAACGCCCGAAGCCCGGCAAATCGTGGACCGTAGAAAATCTGATTTTCATGGCGGGCCTTCCCGTGCTGACGGACCAAGCCTTGGTTAAACCTGATGCCACTGATCCGGACATTCCTGACTACTCGGACCTGAATCAAAAGTTCAACGAGATCGTCGACCCATCCATCCCGCGGCTTCTCACTCCCGACATCGTCGGAGACTGGCTCAAGTTGGCGAAGCGCACGTTTGTCGACGAGGTGGACAACTTCCCGTCGATGGCGATCGGTGAGCCGCCCAGCGCGGTCTTCGATGACACCGGGCTCATTCATTACCATCCGCTGCGCGTGGCCACCATCGGCAACGGCGGAGATGGCGGCGAACGGGTGGACTTTTTCTCCCACCTGCAAGGCGCCCCGCGTAGTGGTTTCGTCAATACGCTGGATGACCACGCGCCCGACAGCAATTTCCTGGGCAACTTGTGGGCCGCGGATCGATCGTATTTCACGTTCGATAATCGCCGCTTCCTGATCACGGTCGCGAATCTCGCGCCGGGTCCATCCGTCTTTTTCGGACGTAGTCTGCACAACGACGACTTTGGCATGGTCACGCGGCCCGCGGCCGATGTTCGCGATCCACACTTCGAACTCGGCGGGCTTTCCGTCACCACGGATCCGACGCGCAATGCCCTCGTGCAAACGCCGCCGGCGCTCGCCGATCTGGAAATCGACATGGAAACGTGGGACGTGATTGCCCACGAAATGGGCCACGCCTTCGACCTGGGTGACGAATACGGCGACGAGCCCACATCATTCACGGGCACGGCAGATGCCTTTGACGACGACGCGAATTTGATGGCTTACAGCGCCGCGATCAAAGCGGACCAGTCGACGCCCGATCCGCGCATCATCGTCGATCAATTGAAGTGGACCTGGCCGCGTGTTCGCAAAGCCAGCGTGATGACGCGGCCCGTCGAAGAAATGTTCGACGGACACGGATCATTCCGCGTCTTCGTCGGCAAAGGTCGAGGCTTCCAATTCGCGGCGGGAGACCAGGTCCGGTTTCGCGTGCGCAATCCGCGCGGACCGCTGGTACCCAATCCAGTGACCAGCATCGTGGAGTTCACCGTCGTTTCCACGCACGCGGAAAATCTCACCACGCCGAGCGATCCGTTCAGCATGACCATCGTCGTCAAAAACGAATCGATCGGCATCAACGTCGCTCCTTTCGTCGCCGGCAGCATCATCTTCATCCCGGTCCCCGCGCCGAATCCCACGCTCTCGCGGCCATACCTCACGCTGGTTCCCCCTGTTTCCGAACGGATCATGGAAAAGATCGGCGGCGCGATGAGCGGCACGGCCTGCGACGTGAACGCCAAAAAAATCAACAGAGCGAGAGTGCAGATTCCGCGCATGAATCTCATCGAGCTCATCCAACTCGCGCCGACCCTCCGCATCCCCGAACTCGTCGGCGCTTACTACGGCGGATCGCAGCATGCCTGCGGCGTGATCCACCCAGCGGGCTCGTGCGTCATGCGGACGGGCCGCAACGACTGGGCGCAATTCTGCCCGGTCTGCCAATACGCGCTGGTCGAAAAACTCGATCCCGAGCAGCACTGGCGCGTCGATCGCCACCTCGCGCCGCTCTACGACCTCTAACCTGCGAACTGAGCCATGCCGATCACCGCCATTCGTTTCGGTCTTCCGGTGGACACTGGCTCCTTCGACGCAGCGGACATTCATCTCGTCCGCGGAACAGCCGGTGAGTCGTCGCCAGACTTGATCGAAAAGCTCTGGGTCCAGATCGCCAATGGCTCGTGGTCGATGCTCAAGTCGTTTCAAGAAACACCCGAGGGCACGGACGTCGAGGTCACGTTCCAGCCGATGTTCAAGGCCACGGAATCCACCGCCGAATGGAGCAATTTCGGAATCCACATCAAAAAGAAAACCGGCCAGATCCGCGTTGAGAAAAATCCCGCGCCCGATCCTGCGCCGCGCAATTTTCTCGTCGAGGCGATCGTGACGAAAAACGGCGCCGGCGCAGCTCCGGCGTCAATCACTCCGGCCTTCATTCGCATCCACGTTCACTCGTCGGTGAAATCGATTTGGGTGACGCCGAGTCTTCTCTCTGTGCGTCGCGCCGAACCCGCGGGAGCGGCACGCGAACTCACGATGTATCAGCCCACCGTTCGCGCGGAATTCGACGACCGATGCGTCGGCGACGTGACCGACTCGAAATCGATTTCGGTCACGCCATCGGATTGGTTTGTCGCAACCTGGGTTTCGATTCCTCCAACCGCGCCCGAAACCGTTCCGCCCTTCGAATACACTGTCACCACCTCGGCGAACTGGGGCCATCGCTCCACGACGGGAAAAGTGGAAATCCTTCCGCAATGGGCCCGGGAGCCGAATCCTCCCCTCGTCGAATTCATCGACGGAAATCCGAAGCTGTTCGATGGCACGGTGAAGCCCGAAAAGGTGCCCAATGTCCTCTTCGTGGCCTGCGGCTGGAGCGACAATGACGCGCAGGGTTTCAAGGACATCACCCAAGACATCGTCCAGGCCGTTCGAACCAAGCCGATGTTCCAGCCCTTCGGTTACCTCGCGACGTCGATGGCTTTTTGGCGCGTCATGCTCCCGAAACAGGACGCCGGCATCAGCGTGACGTCGGAGGTCTGCCAGTTCGACTCCGAAGGATACCTCTACGCGAAAAACATCGCTCCACCCGTGCGTCCCTCGAACGAGGTCTCCAAATGGGACCACTGGGACCTGCAATACTTAGTGGGACTTCCACTACACGACGACCTGCTCCTGATCAAAGACACCGAGACGGGTTACTTCATCTCGTCCGCCGACACGCTGAGAGACCGGCCCGCGGAGAAATTGGATTTCAGCAAACTCATCGCCCGCTGGAAACTCCTCGTGCGACCGAATGCCGCGCAGAACTTGAATCTGCTCACCGCGAAAACACTGCACGCATGGGCCTCGCTGTCAGACCGGACGTTCATCGACGAGGTGAACAATTTTCCCGCGCTTCAGGTTGGCGATGCACCCGCAGCCATGGCGGAAAGCCCCGACAATTTGGAAATGCACGGTCGTCGCGGCAGCACCCGGATCATCGATCAGTTTTTCGACCGCATCTCTGCCGCACCGATCGGAAACAATGCGCCGATCGTGCTCGGTACGCCCGCGCCCAACAACAATATCGGCCGGCTCTGGAGCGCGGATCCGACGACGAATCCCGACTTCGCCTTCGATAACCGCCGTTTCATTTTCTACCTCGGCAATTCCGAAATCGGCCGGGCCAACGCGCCTTCGAGTGGAATGGTCAGCCGGGTCACACTCGGAAATCCCAGAGGCATGGACCTCTATTTCCGCGGTCAGCCGGTGAAGCGCGATCCCAATCGAAATGCCCTCGTGGCCGACTTGCCCAGTCCGTCACGGGCTCTCGTGCTTGATGAGACCTGGACGACGTTCGGCCACGAATTGGCCCACACTTTCGGCGTCGGCGACGAGTATGTCGAATTCGCCAGAGACTACAGCGCTGCCGAGTCCTCGCTCGACGAGTTCGCCAATTGCACCCTCGCGGCCACCGTGCTCGATCCGACGACCGGCGCGGTGCGATTCGATCGGATCAAATGGAATTGGCATCGCATCCAGCGGTCGAGCGTCATCACCGGTCCCATCACAAAGCTCGACATCGATCGCTTCACGGTCCCGATCCCGACGACGAGTGTGCCCTGGTTTTCCGTCGGCGACGCCGTGGTGCTCCGCAAACGTGAGCGACTGAAACCACTCGGGCTCGCGCCCAAGGTCAGCCCGGAGCTGAAAGTCGTCGATGTCAGTCCCAATCGCGATCTGCTGACCATCCGCGCCGCCGTCGCCGGTCTCGATCTCAGCGCTTTCACACCGGGCAGTTTGATTTTCACGCCGGTGCCCGCGCCGGCCACGGTCCAGCCGCCTCGGCCCTACCTCACCCTCGTTTCGCCCGCGGCGGAACGCATGATGACGGTGATCGGCGGCGCGTTGAATGGAAAAGCTTGCGACGTGAACGCGCAATTGGACGCGGGCTCAGGCGCGCAGGTGGCGGATGCGGCCACGCTGCCCGACAACCTCAAACCTTTCGCCAAACCCGAACTCGTCGGAGTCTATCACGGCGCCGCGCGCTACGCCTGCTCGATCTTTCGCCCAACGGGCAACTGCATGATGCGGGAACACGAATTGGACTCGGCGCGTTTTTGCCGCGTCTGCGCCTACACGCTGATCGAACAAATCGATCCGCAGAAACATTGGTGGCTCGATCGGGATTACCAAAAGGACTATCCGCTCTGAGCCGGCGGATTTCTCAACCACGCGCAAGCCATGGCCGAAGATTCGAAACCCACGCTCCAGCTCATCGCGCAACATCTGATCGCCGCCGCGCAGCCGCTGATCGAGGCCGGCTCTTCGCTCGGCGCGTTCATGCGCTTGATGGCGCGCATCGGCTTTTTCGCGAGCGACATTCCCCAAGTCTACCGACAACTCGCAACCACGGTGGGCGACGCCGCGAGCGCCGTCGAAAATCTGCCAGCTTCGCCTTCGCTGCAGGACGTCCTCGCTCTCCTGCAAAAGGCCAAGGCGATCTTCGACGCGATTCAGCAACTCGCGCAAGCGCCCGCGCCAGCGGGAGTCGATGCCAGCGCCTACGCCACCGAAATCGGCGAACGTCTCTTCGAACTTCTCCTCACCGACTACCTCGCGCTCGAGCAGCCCGGCGCGTACAATGTGCTGTCGATGCTGCGCGTGATCACGGTCGAACCCGTGGCCGCCACCGCGACGCGGCCATCGTACATTCGCACACGCTTTCGCTGGGACGAAATCCCCAAAGCCATCAGCGATCCGGCCGGCCTGCCCGCCCGCGTCTACGGCTGGGGTCAGCCTGACTTCGACGCCCAACTCGCGCTCGAACACCTCGGCCGCCTCGGCCTCGCCCTGGGTCTGCCCGTGGCGTACCGCACGAGCGACGACGATCGCACCAGCGGCTATCTCGGGCTGCCGCGGGCTTTTCCGCCGCGTTCCTCCCGAGCCGTCGTGCTGCCGTTTTTCTACGCCAACATCGACGGTGAAACGATCGAGGGCGCGCTCGCGCTGCAACGTCTTCCCGCCAAAGGCACGGCGCTGCCCGGCTTGGTGCTCGAACCGCGGCTGCCCGCGGGAATGCCGTTCACGTTTCAGCTTTCGCCTTCCGCAAAAATCACGCTGCGCGCGGGCACAAACCTCGGCGAACTCTTTGGTCTCACCCTGCGACCGCCGCGTGAAATCGGCGTCGTCTACCCGTTCGCCCCCGACACTCCTCCGCCGGCCGCCGGCGTCGGTATCCAGTTTTCCTATACACCACCTGAAACACTCCAGCTTCTCGGGGACCCCAAGGCTTCGCGCATCGAACTCGGCAGCGCGTCCGTCGATTTTGGCGTCGATGTCTCTGGCTCATCGGTGGCGTTAAATCTCGGCGCCGATCTGCAGGGCCTCAAGGTCGTGATCGCCGCGGGCGAAGGCGATGGCTTTCTCCGCACGATCCTGGGCGACACGCCCGTGGCCATCGATGTGCCGCTTGGCTTCGAGTGGTCGCAGAACAACGGGCTGCGTTTCAAGGGCAGCGCCGCGTTCGAGGTCGCTCTCCACCCCCACCTGCACCTCGGTCCGATCAAAGTCGACGAGGCCAGCTTGAAACTCGCTGCCGCGCCGGATGATTCGTCGAAGATCACGCTCGATCTCGGCGCGAGTCTCTCCGGTTCTCTCGGTCCGATTCAGTTTGCGCTGCAGGGCGTCGGCCTGACCGCGGCGCTTTCTCTTCAGCCCGGAAACGCCGGCCCCTTCGGCATCGACATCGGCTTCAAATCTCCGACCGGCGTCGGCCTCGCGATCGATGCGGGCGGTTTCGTCGGCGGCGGTTTCCTCAATTTCGATTCCGCCAAAGGCGAATATTCGGGAGCGCTCGAGCTGACCTTCCAAAACACGATTTCAATCCGCGCCATCGGCATTCTCAGCACGAAGACCGGCTCAGGCAGCGGCTTCTCCCTGCTCATCCTGGTCGTGACCGAGTTCACGCCGATTCAGTTGTCCTTTGGTTTCACCCTGCTCGGCGTCGGCGGTCTGCTCGGCCTCAACCGCTCTGTAGTGCTCGATCAACTACAACTCGGCGTCCGCGACGGCTCGCTCGACAGCGTGCTTTTCCCGAGGGATGTCGTGGCGAACGCTCCGCGGATTCTCGGAGATCTGCAGCGCATTTTTCCAACCCAGGACGGACTCTTCTTGATCGGACCGATGGCGAAACTCGGCTGGGGCACGCCGACACTCGTCAGTCTCGAGCTGGGTCTGATCCTCGATTTGCCGCGTCCGATGTTCGCTATCGTCGGCATCCTGCGCGTCGCGGCGCCGACCGAAGAATTGCCCGTTCTTCGCCTCACCGTGAGTTTCGCCGGCAGCGTCGACTTCGAGAAAGGCCAACTGCAATTCGACGCGTCGCTCTTCGATTCGCGCGTGTTGAATTTCACGCTGACCGGCGACATGGCGGTGCGCGTTTACTGGAAGGAAGACGCCAACCTCCTGCTCACGGTCGGCGGATTCAATCCCGCCTACACGCCGCCGCCGATGAATCTCGGCACGATCAGGCGACTGGGGATCGTGCTCTTCGAGGGAAATCCCGACGTGCGGGTCGAGGCGTATTTCGCGATCACGTCGAATACCGTTCAATTCGGCGGAAAACTCGAGGTGAAGTACGGCCTCGATATTTTCAATGTCTACGGATTCATCGGCCTCGACGTCCTGATCAGCCGAAACCCGTTTCATTTCGTCGCGGAAATCACCGGCCAACTCGCGGTCCGCACCGGCAGCCATGTGCTGTTTTCGATGAAGCTCGATTTCATCCTCGAGGGACCGAAGCCGCTTCACGCCCACGGCAAGGGCTCGTTCGAAATCGGGTTCATTTTCACGATTACGTTCAGCGTCAGTTTCGACATCACGATCGGCGATCCGCTGGCCCTCCTGCTTTCCGCCGTGGACGTACTCGGCGAGTTGGTCGGCGCGCTTTCCAACCTGGGCAACTGGCGCCCGATTCTCCCGCCGGGCTCAAACCAATCCGTCTCGCTGCGCAAAATCGCCGACGATCCGCAGACGCTCGTCCTCCATCCTTTCGGCACACTTTCGATTTCGCAAAAATCCAGCCCACTCAACATCGCGATCCAACGCTTTGGGTCGTCCACGCCGGACAAAGGCAGCACGTTCCAGATCATCGACGTGAAAATCGGCAGCGACGCTGTCGCGACGTCGACCACCTCGGAGGAATTCGCACCCGCGCAATTCTTCACCATGAGCGACGCTGAGAAACTCTCGCGTCCATCGTTCTCCGCTTACGACTCCGGCATCAACATCGGCGGCGATCTCAATGCGGTCACCGACGCGATGCGCTCCCGGGACGTGACCTACGAAGTGATCTATCTGCTGGAACACGCGCCGACTCGCGTCCGCTATCAGTTCTCCAAGACGTTTTCCAAATTCGCCCTCGGCGCCTCCGCTGCGTCGAAGTCGGCTCTCTCGCAGTCGCTCAACGCCGCCTCGGCCTTGAGCGAACGCGTCACGTATTCAGACGAGCACTACGCGGTGGCGTCGACCGATGATCTGACATTGCACGCGCCGGGCTTGGTCTTCGCCAATGCCACGGCGGCCGACCAGGCACTTCGGCAAATGCTCGCCCAACAACCCGAACTGCACGGCTCGCTGCAAGTTCTCCCCGCCTCCGCGCTCGCTTCCTGACGCCCTCTCGCCATGGCCCTCGCCACTTACAGTTTTCTTCCCTGGCTCCGTCGCGGCATCGCCAATCGTCTCCAAACCCCCGCGAGCACAGGCGCAAGCCGGGCCCAACTCACGATCTCGATGGCGGCGGCCTCCGAAGCCGGGCGCAGCGATGTGCCGCCCGTGACCGTCAAGATGATCGGGCCCGGCGACATAACCGGCTTCAAGAGCAACCAGGTCATCCGCACCGAGCCCCGCGCCGGTGTGACTAACTTCGAGGCCAACTACCTCGCCGCGATCGATTTTTATGACGAGGATTTCCCCTGGCGCTACTCGCCGATGCTGCCCGACGCCGCGACGCATCGTCTCACGCCCTGGCTCACGCTCGTCGCGCTGAAAGAGGGTGAGTTCACCCGCAGTGTCGCGCCCGATCGCCCTTTGACGTCCGTCGTGCTCACGTCGGCGGCGCGCAGGAATGATCTCTTTCCCGTCGCCGGTCAGGAATGGGCCTGGGCTCATGTTCACCTCAACGAAAACCTCGGCGGCACGCCCGCCGCGCCCGACCTCGGCCAGTTGAACGCAACGCTCGCCGCGAATCCAGATCTTGGATACGCCCGGCTCATCTGCTCCCGGAAGCTCGATCCGAACACGAGCTATACCATGATCGTCACCCCGACCTTCGAGGTGGGACGAAAAGCCGGTCTGGGGGAAACCGTGGCCGACGATGAGGACGGCTCGGTTCGCGCGTGGGCCGGGCCGGCGAACGAGTTTCCAATTTACTACGAGTGGACTTTCCGCACCGGCGTCGAAGGCGATTTCGAATCATTGGTACGCGCTCTCGTGCCGCGCGACATGGATCCTCGCGTCGGCATTCGCGACATGGACATCGCGCATCCCGGCTTCGGCGCGGACAGCGTTTCGAATCCGCCCGATAATTTGGTTCGTCTCGAAGGCGCGTTGCTGGCGCCGACGACGGTGCGCAGAGGCCTCGCCGCCACGAGCGATTTTGTCCCGAAGGTTGAACCGATTCTCAACGCTCCGGCCGAGGCGCGTCAGGCCGACGAAACCGATCCGTTGGTTGCCCCGCCGATCTACGGTTGCTGGCCCGCCCAAGTCGAACGCGTCAGCTCTGCTCCCGCCGACGCCGGCTGGGTCAACAGCCTCAATCTCGACCCGCGTTATCGCGGCGCGGCCGGTCTCGGCGCCCGAGTGATCCGCAAGAATCAGGAAAAGTACATGCGCTCCGCGTGGGCGCAGATCGGCGACGTTCTCGCGGTGAACCAAAAAATCCGGCGCGCTCAGCTTGCGATCAAAGCCGCCTTTTCCGCGTACACGAAATCGACGCTCTCGCTCGCGCCGGAACGGGCACTCGCGCTGGCATCGCCCATTCTGGCGAAGGTCATCGGCGCGCCGAAAACGCTTCGCGCCCTCGTGAAATCGAGCCGGCTGCCCGCCGCCGGCATCTCGGCCGCGCTGCGCAAACAACTTCGTCCCCGCGGGCAACTGGCCAAACGTATTCTTACCGCGGATACGCGAATGACAGCGGTAAGCAAAGTGGTGGCCGGCCTAAATGCCGGAACCCACACCGCCGCGCCCGCGCGTTTGCCGGTCGGCGGCGCCACCGTCGACGCGCAAAACATCAAACTCTCCCCGTATCGTCCGCGGCCCGTCGTCACCGGCCCGCTTCACCCCCACCCCATCGAACCCACGCCGATTCATCCGACGCCGCCGCTTCACCCGCTCCACCTGCCGCCGATTTTTCATCCGCCCGTCATCTCGATTCCCATTTTGGAAAAAACCGCCGCGCGACCCAACTTCCGACTCATCGACACCGCTATCGAGGCCACCCTGCCCGGGACAATGGCTCCTCCGCGCAAACCGCCGACGGTTCCGGGCGACAATCCCGCCGCGGCGGACCTGCGCAGCGCGCTGCTCGAGTTCAATGACGCCCTCGGTATCCAGATTGCCCCTACGCCGGCCAAGCCCGCCCTCGACCTCGCGTCCGTCCAGCAAAAGGCCGTGGCCGCCCTCGAACCGCACGCGGCATTCGCTCAGCGGTTCGCCGGACAGTGGAAGATTGGCGGCGTCGACGCACTGACGTATGCGAATAGTCGATACACCTTCGGCCGACCCGGCTACGGCGTGGTTCGCGAAATCATGAACTATCCGGACATCAAGGACGCGATGTACCAGCCCCTCGACGATATCTCGACCGAGTACTTCGTCCCCAACCTCAAACTCATTCCGAACAACACGATCTCGCTGATGCAGACGAATCAGCCGTTCATTGAATCGTACCTTGTCGGACTGAATCACGAATTCGCCCGCGAACTGCTCTGGCGCGAGTACCCGACGGATCAGCAGGGCAGCTATTTCAGGCAGTTCTGGGATGTCTCGAATTACATCGACTGTGACTACCGCTCTCCAAAAGACCTCGCCGA
Source organism: Opitutaceae bacterium (assembly GCA_035765635.1). Lineage (GTDB taxonomy): Bacteria > Verrucomicrobiota > Verrucomicrobiia > Opitutales > Opitutaceae > EW11. The sequence continues at coordinate 61,348 of DASTWZ010000001.1, read as the reverse complement.
GTTTCTGAAAGACATCCCAGCGCTGCACACCTGGACGCGGCCCAGCGCGCTCGGCTCGCACAATCACCGCGACGCCCAGGGCGATCAAAGCCAGGTCGTCCTCGTGCTCCGTGGCGATCTGCTCAAACGTTACCCGAACACGTTCATCTACGCGCAGCGCGCCACGTGGGGCACCGGCACCCGGGCCAACCGGCTCGTCATGAGCGATGAAACCGGCGAAGTTTTCGCCACGAATCCGAAAGACCCCCGGCTGCGTTTCCCGCTCTATCAGGCGAAGGTCGATCCCGACATCACCTTCATCGGTTTCGACCTGACGTTCGATGAAGTCCGCGGCGATCCGCGCCTCGACGAAACCGCGGAGGCCAAGGCGCTGGTCGGCGACGACACCGGCTGGTTCTTCGTCCTGCAGGAAGCCATCGGCGAGCCGCGCTTTGGCATGGATGTTAACGCGCCGACTGAGCCATCGCCGATGCGTTGGGATAACCTTTCCTGGGCCAATCTGGATCTCAGCGGCGGGCAGAGCATCGATGTCGCGAAGGCTTTCGTGTCCACGCCGACCGGCTCGGACAACGGCGTGTCGTGGGGCGCCAATGCCGCGGACCAGGCGTTCATTCTCTATCAAGAGCCCGTCATGGTCGGCGTGCACGGCCGCAACATGTTGAAAAACCTCAAACCGGTAACCTGAGCCGCCCCGCCCGTCATGCCGACGCCCCAAGACCTCACCCAACTTCGCACGCAACGCGACGCCGCGCTTTCCGCCGCCCTCGCCTCGGAGGCGCGTATTCGAGCACTGGATACCTCAATCGCGGCCGCGCGCCGCGCCGGGCAGGCTACGCAAGTGACCAAGCTTGAAAGTCAGCGAGCCGAAGCCGCCAAAGCCGCGTCCGAGCGGCGCCTCGACGCGACTCGCCTCCGGCAGGATGCTCTCGGTCAACTCGGTCAATGGCTGCAGCAAACGCAGGAGCAAATCGTCGGAGCCTGCGATGGCGCGCATCCGTTCGTCCTCCTGCCCGTCCGCATCGAAACCAAATTCGGGAACTCCGTCGCAGGCGCTCCAGAACTTCGCGTGCGCATTTTTCCCGATGACATCGCCATCGCCGCTCCGCCCGCGGCCCTGACCGATGCGGAAATTGCCGCGGGCCAAACGTACTGGCGCGCGCGAGTCGCGGCTCACGCGACGCCCGCCGATGCCGCGCTGGCCCGCGCTTACGAGGCCGCCTGGACTGCCCTTGCGACGCGCTTTGGCGCTTATCGCGCAGGTTTCATCACCGCATCCACGCAGCCAGAGGATACCAACGCTCTTCCCGACAAATTGATTTTCAAGGATCCGGTCCCGCCGACCGAGCCCGCCATCCCGCGAGCCGACGCCTTGCCCGATCGCTTCGTCGTTCTGACGTATTCCGCCGATCCAACCACGCACGCACTCCAGCAAATCCATCGAGTCGTGGGCAACGCGATCCCCGACGACCTCGTGCTCGCGCCCGATGCGACGCAGTCCGACTCCTGGTTGCAACGCGACCCGGCCAACGGTCGTATTACGTTTCCGGATACACTGAAGTGGATGGTCGACTTCGACTCCGCAGTCTCGGTCGGCATGGCGGTGCGCATTCCGCTCACTCCGCCCTATGACGTGAATGGTTTTGCGCGCGTTGTTGTCCTGGGCTTCCGCGGCGCAACTCCAGCCGAGCAAGGTCCTGCCACGCTCGAAAAACTTCTGGCCAAGCATCGCTACGGCGATGGCTGCGGCCTCGTCCGCGCAGGCACGCCGACCAACAACACCGACTCGGCCAAGAGTGGCTGGCAGCCTCCGTCGACGGAAGCGCGGCAGCTTTTTGAGATCGAGGACAGCCCGCCTGATCTGACGCCAAAGGAAGGCGCGCTCGGCATCACCGACGGCGCGCGGCTCGCCGATCTTTTTGGGCTCAGCGCGGAGTTTGCCCGCCGCCTGCCCAATGCCGGCGCGACCGACATCGCCGAAGCGCTGACCATGAATCGCGCGATGGTCAGCGGCACTTTGGACAACTACGTCTCCGACTTTCTGAAAGACCTGGTCTCGCCCGCGACCGCCGATCGGCTGCATGCGTTCTTCGTCGATAACGTCAGCGGCCGCGGCCACTACCCCGCTCTCCGCATTGGACGCCAGCCCTACGGTATCGTGCTCACCAGCGCGTGGCAGAATTGGAAATTTCCCGCGCCGACGATCGGCATCAGCCTGCCGCAGCCCAACATCGCCGCGACTCTCTACGCACTCATGCTCCAGCACCGCCCGCGCTGGCAGCTTCTCGCCCAACGCGTGTCCAATGCCGGCAAGGCTTCGGCGGACCCGTTTCAACGGTTGCTCGACATCCTCGGTCTGCTTGCGAGCTCGACCGACTTCATTTCGCGGCGCGCTGTATCCGACGAATACCTGCTGCAGCGTTTGCGCTTCGGAGGCGCGGCCGAGGCGGCGATTCAAAATTGGTTCACCGCCCTCCGCAACCAGCGCACGCAAAACCTCACCGCAACGAATTTTCCGGCGACCAACGGCGCGGCCGACCCGCTCATCGCCCACATGGTTTTCACGAGCCACACCGACGAATGGAAACTTCCCATCGTCGATCGCGACCCGACCGTGCCGCTTTCGGAAAACACCGCGATCAAGCCTTTCAATCAGACGCAGAATTATCTGCATTGGCTGGCCCAAGCCTCTCGCGCCGACCTGATCGCCGAACGCTTTCTCGACGAAAACGGCGCGGTCGTCGCGCATCCAACCGCGCTGCTCTACGTCCTGCTGCGCCATTCGCTCCTCGCTGCCCTCGAGACCGGGAGCATTCGCACGGCTCAACAACTTGGCACGCAGCTCTTCGACGTGATCGATCGCGATCCGCTGATCGCCAACATCGCGGATCAGCAGCACGTCCTGCGCAAAGACTATCTTGAAGTGGATGCGTCACGTATTGGCGTAGCCACTACACGAACCACCATCGCGGATTGGGCGCTGTCCAATGTTCGCGTGATCGGCGGAACGAGGCCGCCTCCGATTCAACACCTTGCCGAGACGCACGACGCCATCGCCGCCCTCGCCGATCTTCCCACTGCCCGGCTGGAGCGACTGATGGCCGAGCACATCGATCTCTGCTCGTACCGTCTCGACGCGTGGATCACCGCGCTCTACGCGCAACGCCTGGCCCAAAAGCGCGCGCAGGAAAATCCGCGCGGGATTTATCTCGGCGCGTTTGGCTGGGTCGAAAACCTCCGGCCTGCCGGGGCGGAACGCCAACGCATTTCGCCGCAAGCCTTGCCCGAGGTTCTGCGGGACGGCGTGAGCGCAAACCTCTTCGAGGAAACGGCCAACGGCGGCTACATCCACGCGCCATCTCTGGCCCAGGCCTCCAGTGCCGCCGTGCTGCGCAACGGCTATCTTTCTCACGCCGACTCGACTCAACCGCTGCCGTTCTCGGTCAATCTCTCCTCCGGGCGGATGCGCCGCGCCTCATCTCTCATTCAAGGCGTGCGAAACGGCCAGCCCATCGCCGCCCTCCTCGGCTACCAGCTCGAGCGCGGCCTGCACGAGAATCACCCGAGCATCGAGCTGGACGTATTCATTTACGCACTACGAGATCGCTTCCCGCTGATTTCCGGCCGGCTCAACGATCTGCCCGATGGCACTTCCGCCGAAACCGTCGAGGCGAGAAACGTCGTCGATGCCCTCAGCCTGCTCGAGTTCACCCAGGGCAAAACGTATCCGTTTTCCATCGATGGACTCCCGGCGCCGAACAGCGCGGCGGCGCTCGCCATCATCGCCGAGATCGACTCGATCCGCGACGCGCTCGATGCCGTTTCCGATGTCTTGCTGGCTGAGGGCGTGCACCAGGCCGTGCAGGGAAACTTCGCTCGAACCAAGGCTTCGCTTCAGGCGTTGAGCGAACCCGAAGCCCCGCCCGAGCCCGAAATCCTGCGCACGCCGCGGAGCGGACGCACCCTGACGTTTCGCGTCGCGATCGCGCTCGACACCACCGCGACCGCTGGCTGGCACGCGCATCTCACGCCACGCGCCGCCGCCAATCCGGCGCTGAATCACTGGCTCGCCCAACACCTGCCCGCCGCCCGCAAGATTCAATGGCGCGTTGCAAACGGCCCGGCCGCTGCCACCTCGCAAACCTGCTCCGCTCTCGGTCTCGAACCGATCGACCTCGTGCTGATGAGCGGCGACCGGCTCGGCGATGGTTCGAGCGAACTCGAGCGTTTCATTTTGCGCCGTTATCGGTCTGATCACGCCGTCCCGGACGACCGTACGAACGTGGTGCTTCCTGCCGCCACCGCGCCAGATCCTGCGACATCCGTCGTTTTCGATTTCGCGACGGCCAATGCGAATGCGATCTCGTTAGCCAAAGTTTTCCCGCTTCTGGTTCGTCTGCGTCGCGTGCTTGCGACTGCGCGGGCAACGCACGCCGGCGATTTTCGCCGCGGCGTCGACGAGCCTCTGGCCGAGCCGAGCGACCCGGCGGGTTCGGCCACAGGCGACGCCAAACTCGTCGCTTTTCAGGACCTCACTCACCGCCTCGATGCCGCAATCGCCGCCCTCACCGCCGCCAACAACGCGCTCGCGATCAGCCTGAGCGCGGCCGCGCCGCTGGCGACGGCCTTGGCCAGCGATCCCAGTACAATCAACGACGCCGCCTGGCCCGCCGCGCTCGATGCACTGCGCAAAGCGCTGTTCGCGCTCGTTCCGTTTGGGATTCCCGAGGCACTTCCCGCCGACGGAAAAGCCGTGACCGTGGAAATCGCGACGCGCTTGGTCGCCCAAGGCCAGGCCGTGACGAAACTCGTCGCGGACCGACTCGCGTCTGCCGCGCCGCTGCGCGCGACCACCTTCACGGGCGCAGTGCCCGCCGACGAACCGGCGCGGAGCAATGAACTCGCCCGACGCAACGACGTGCTGCGTCACAACTATTTGGATACGGCGAAGGCGCTTTTCGGTCCGGCCTTCAATCTCGTGCCGCTTTATCGTTTCCAGGCAGCGCAAAGCGCCGAACTTCAGCAAAGCATCGCCGCGCCGCCCGTGAGCGATGTCAACGTAGTGGACGGCTGGATACACTCGGCCTCGCGCGTACGACCCTCCCTCGCGGATTTGAGCTGGGCCGCCTCCATCAGCCGATGGATCGGCCGCCCCGTTGGAGATCCCGCCATTCTCCAACTGCCGTTTCAAGCGGGCCTGCCGTGGATTGGGGGAAAATTCGGCGCCGACCTTCCCTCGGCAGAATGGCTGTCTCTCGCCGTCTACAACCCCGCCGCGCTCGCGCAGCCGCTGCAGGCGGGCCTGTTGGTTGACGATTGGACCGAGACCGTTCCGACCGACAAGGAAACCACCGGCGTTTCCTTCAACTTCAACCGTCCCAACGCGGCCGCGCCGCAGGCGATCCTCGTGGCCGTGCCGCCCATGGCTCAGGGCAATTGGACGTGGGACGATCTCGTCGCGTCGGTGCACGAAGCGCTCGACCTCGCAAAGCTTCGCGCCGTCGAGCCCGACACGTTATTGGGACGAAATCCCGACGACCTCGCGCCCGCGGGAGACTATTTCCAAACTCTGCCGACGGTGCTTTCCGAGTTCTCCTCCATGCGCTTCGCCACGATCGATTACGCAGCGCGCGTCAAAGCCGTCTTCGCCCAAAACTGACCGCCGCTCCCCGCCATGCCCCTCAATCCCCGCATCGCCGCTCTCTACAACGTCGTGCTGCAACCGCGCGATCCGGTGCCGCTAATCCGTGGGTGGAACCGCCTCGAAGGCCGGCCTCGCAGCGCGGATTTCGAGCGCAGTCTCCGCGCCGAAGTTCGCGACCCGCTCTGGTTTCTCACTCGTCGGTGGCAGTTCGGCGAATTCCAAGGCGAGGACGCCGGCTCTCCGATCGATGCGCGCCTCGCCTATCAAAGCGGCACGCTCGATAGCTTTCAGGCCGGAGAACAAAATTTGTCCTACGATCCCCGCATTCCGCTCGAGACGCGCGTGGAAGCGGAAGCGCCGATTTTTGATCTCACGCTGCACATGCAGGCCGCGCGTGTATTTGAACGAGCACTACAAGCCAAGGGTCGCGCCGCGCGCATCGCGGACTATGCGACGCATGTTTCTCTCGACTATGCCGCGGACGTCGCCGGTCAGGACACGCCCGAGGCGGCTGCGTTGTTCGCTTCCGGTCACGGCTTTTTATTCGACGCGCAAAAGCTGATCGCTGCGGTGCGCGACGGAACACACGCGAATCTCATCTCCAGTTTTTCCGGCATGACCTCGGACGAAAGCACGGACTTGCTGGCTGCGGGGACGTCGCTCGTAGCGTGGTTCGAAACTGTTTACGGCCCGCCCTCCGGCGAAGGCGCCTCCGCGACATGGCAACCTGACCGGCTCGACTACGCGTTCTCCGCGGGAGCGAGCGCCGCGGGGGTGCACGTCACGGCCAATACCTACGATGGCAGCGAAGTCGATTGGCACTCCTTCGATGTAAAGATCGATGCGCCCTCGTCGTCGCCCACGACACAGCCTTCGCCGCTCAGCGCTCCGGTGGCGCTTTCGTTTCTGCCCAGTTCGATTCGTTTCTCCGGCATGCCCAGTCCGCGTTACTGGGAAATGGAGGACAGCAGAACGGATTTCGGCGCGATCGACGCAAACACCAACGACCTCGCGAAGCTCCTGCTGACCGAGTTCATGCTCCTTTATTCGAACGATTGGTGCGTGGTTCCGCTCGAGCTGCCGGTGGGCAGTTTCACGCGGGTGCAAGGCTTGGTGGTGACCGACGTTTTTGGCGATCAGACATTCGTGCGCGCGGCCGATCGCGGGAGCGACGGCGATTGGGAGCGCTGGTCGATGTATCGACTAAATGGAGACACGACATCGGCCATGGGCTTGTTCCTGCCACCCGCGCTCACGGCGAAGGCGTCGGGACCCGCCTTCGAGGACGTGTATTTTCTCCGCGACGAAATGGCCAATCTCGTGTGGGGCGTGGAGGCGCGCCTCCCGTCGAAACTGGGCGAACCGTTGAATCCGGAAATTGGATACACCGCGCCGTCGCCCCCTGCATCGACCGCGGAAACGCGTTACGCGCTAGGCACAACGGTTCCCCCGAACTGGCGTCCGTTTTTGCCAACGCATTTGCCCGACTCGACCCGCAGCATTCGCCTTCAGCGCGGACGTTTGCCGTCGCAGCCCGCGCAACCGCTCGGAACGATTTTGAATCCAGCGTCGCCCTACTTCATCGCCGAAGAAGAAATCCCGCGCGCCGGCCGCATCGTACAGCGCGCCTATCAACGCGCCCGCTGGATCGACGGCTCGACCTTTCTCTGGATCGGCCGCCTATCGATCCTCGGCCGCGGCGAAGGCCTAAGCGGCCTCGTCTTCGACCAAATCCAAGAAACGCCGAAGCCCGAAGCGTAGAGCGGCTTCAAAAAAATTATAGCCGCAAAGAGTCACAAAAAGAGCAAAGAGGATTTCGGGTTTGCGACGTCACTCGCAATAGCCCGCTCCACAACGCGGTTGGCGTATTGGTTTGTAACTCCAAACCAAAAGACCAGCCCGCTGCCGGGCAAAGAACCTCTGAGCCGCGTCGGCCTAACAAAAATCCTCTTTGCGTATCTTGAGCCTTTTTGTGGCTAAAAAATAGTCCTAATCGAAACCCTTCTTCCACAGAATACACCGAAGGTATTTTTGATTCCGTGCCTTCCGTGTATTCCGTGGGAAATAATTCTCTGGATTCATGTGCTTCGTGTGATTCGTGGGCCGAAAATCCCTTTCACATTCAGCGCGAACCGGGCGCGGGATAATTTTTCGCCGCGTCATCCAAGACCAAAATCCAATCCAGCGCCTCGCCCAGCGAGGGCGGCGTAAATTCCTTTTCGGCGCTCTTGTTTATTTCACCGAGAGATTCGGCATGCCCATCTCGCGGGTTGTACCACCAGGCGCGGAGCGTGGTGCCGGAAATTTTATCCAAACGCACACTGAACTTCCGGCCCGCCGGGACATAAATCATCGCGTAGCTTCCATCTTCCGCGCGCGTGCCGGCAAATCTGTAGCGGCCTGCCCCAGGCCACGCTGCATTCGGTTCGCGCGGGACGACCAACTCTTGGTCAGGCACTCGCGCAAACGGACGCGATTGAAACAGCCAACGCGCAAACTGCATCTGCCCGGAGCCCGGTTCGTGAATCGCTTCCGTCCAAGGCATCAATGGCCCATTGATCGGCGTTTTGTTCCGCTGCCACATCTGCCACACGGCGTGATTTCCATAGGTCAATCCCAAGGCTCCATTGAAAAGATCCCAATAAACCGCGCGTCGAACATCGGCCGCGATCGAGTAACCGAACTCCGCCGCCTTGAACGAAACGGGATGATCTTCGTAGATCGGTTCGCCATCGAGAACTGGCTTCGCCGGCTGGCGAAGAAAATCCGCGAAGGTCTGCGCGTAGCCCTTCGCCTCCGCGCCATGGCCATTCTGCCGCATGTTGAAATCCAGCCAAGGCGCATCATGGAACCACTCCGCCGATCCGTGCGAACCCGACGGATGAAGCGTGATCAAATGCGTACCGCCGTCCCCCGCGCGCAGCCCCTCGGCCATGGCTTGGATAATCGCGCGATGGCGTTCGTTCTCGATCGGACGATCGCCGCCCAGAATCCAAATGATCGGCTTTTTTTCATAACGCTTGCCCAGCCAGGCTCCGTAAATTCGCGCGTTTTCCGGCGTGAATATTTCCGGACCGACGCCCCACGCCTTGTTCCATTTGTCACCCCATGTAGGGAGAAACCCAATACAGAGGCCGAGCGACTCGGCCTTGTTCACGATATAATCAACCTGATCCCAGTAGTCATTGTCAGGCCCGTCCTTCACGTCCGGCCGCGCAGGATCATGATCGATCAACGGCCGAAATCCGTACGCGTTGGGATCGTCCAATCCATCGAGTTCAGCCAGCGCCACCGCCTGGATCACCGTGAATCCCTTTTCCGCCCGATCCTGAAGATACACGTCCGCCTCTTCGCGATTGAGGCGGTGAAACAATTCCCAGGCCGTGTCGCCTAGATAGAAGAAAGGCTGACCATCGCTCTTCACCAAATAGTGATGATTATCGCTCACGCGGAGCGCGCCTTGCCGGGGTGAAGACGTTAATATAACCGGGCTATTCGCCATCGCCCGTGAGGCAAAAGCGAAGGCCGCCGTCATTGTACTGAGAATGAAAACCGACGATTTATTTGCGAACATCAGAGAAGAAGTTTGAGGGTACTAAGGCAGTGATCTCTGAGGCGCGATCGAGCTGATGGCGAGCTTGTCAGATCGGGTGCCTTTTCGCCGGATACGATTCCGATGGCGCCGCTTCCTCCCTCGTTGTAGCAGACCTCATCCTCCTACCCGATGGCCCAGCTCGAAACGCCTTCGCCAAAAACGCGGCTCGTGTCGCTCGATGCCCTGCGTGGGTTCGACATGTTTTGGATCCTCGGTGCCGACGTGATCGGCCAGAACCTCGGCCGCGTGACTCAGTTTCGGCCGTTAACATTTTTCGCCCGGCAATTGGAGCACAAGGACTGGGCAGGCTTTGCGTCCTACGATCTTATTTTCCCGCTTTTTGTTTTCACCGTCGGCGTCTCGCTCGTTTTTTCCATCACGCAGATCGTGACCCGCGAAAGCCGATCGGCCGCGGTGAAGCGCATTATCCGGCGCGCCATTGTTCTTTTTCTGCTGGGAATTTTCTACAATGGCGGTCTGACCCATCCGTGGCCGGAGGTGCGGCTCGTCGGAGTGCTGCAGCGCATCTCGCTGGCCTATCTAGCCGCGGGATTGCTCTTCCTTTATTTCAAGCCGCGCGTGCTGGCGGCGATAGGAGTTGCTCTGTTAGTCGGCTATTGGGCTCTCCTCGCCTATGTGCCGATTCGGGATTTCAGTCTGGAGCCCACCAGCGTCGCGGCACGGCTTGGTCATCCGAATGCGAGCAGGCCAGAGGTGCGCGCGGCTTTTGAAGCAACCACGACGTATGTCACGGGCCGTTTCGAACCCGGATTGAATCTGACGAACCACCTCGATTTCCAATATCTGCCCGGTTCGTTCTACGACACGTATTACGACCCCGAGGGTTTTCTGAGTACGTTTCCCGCCATCGTCACCTGCCTCGGCGGCGTGTTTGCGGGGCTGCTACTTCGCCGCAGTGATCTCAGCAGCGAGCGGAAAGTCGGCCTGCTCGTGGGCGCCGGTGTGATCGCGGTGGCTCTGGGTTGGGCCTGGCATCCGTTCTTTCCCGTCATCAAGAAAATTTGGTCATCCTCATTCGTCCTCGTGGCGGGAGGATGGAGTCTGTTATTGCTCGCGGCATTTTATTACGTCGTCGACGTGAAGCGCCGCCAACGCTGGTGCGTGCCCTTCATCTGGATCGGCATGAATCCGATCACGCTCTATCTCGTCTCGTCGTTTTTGGATTTTCACGGCGTCGCCGAACGTTTCGCAGGAGGCAGCGTGACGCTGTGGTTCGATCGCCATCTCACCGCCGGAGCAGGCGGCCTCGTGGTCACCGCAGCAGCGCTTGGACTCGTATTCGCGCTAGCCGCTTTTCTCTACCGCAAAAAGATTTTCCTGCGCGTCTAACGATGAGGGAAAATTTAAAAACCAAGATCCTAAAAAACGTTTATGAACATCGAAATCACTCGCGCAGGTTCGCAACCCTCGAACAAAGGACCCTCTGATTGGTTCACCGGGACGGTCCGCATTGACCCGCTGTTTTCGCCTAAACCTCCGGCGCGTGCCGCCGCAGCCGTTGTCACCTTCGAGCCCGGCGCGCGCACCGCGTGGCACACTCACCCGCTGGGTCAGACCTTGGTCGTCACCTCCGGCCTCGGCTGGGCCCAGCGCGAGGGCGGTCCCGTCGAGGAGATTCGGCCCGGCGATATCGTTTGGTTTCCGCCCGGCCTGAAACACTGGCACGGCGCAAGTCCCACCACCGCCATGTCCCACATCGCGATCCAGGAAACCCAAGACGGCAAAGCCGTGGACTGGTTCGAAAAAGTGACCGACGACCAGTACCGGAAGTAGCCCCGCCCGCAACGGAGCGCCAGCCCTCCCGGCTGGCCAGCCTATCCTCTGCGCGCAGCGCGCTGTCGACGTAGACGCCAGCGTTCCCTTGCAAACCCAGCTGGTCCACTCCGCCGGATGCCTTGTACTCCCGCATGCCGGCATGCGTGCAAACGGCCATAATCGGCGAGCGGCAGGAAATGTCGGCAATTTAGCGGGTTTTTGACGAGGCTTGGGGGAAACTCCGATGGCTTTGCGTCGATGGGGATGTGCGGCTCCCGATATGAGGAGCCTTCCCCACTGCCACATGTTTACTCGTATGTCTCGGAAGGCGTCCTCGCGGCGCGAAGTGCTGTCCAAATTTCTACCTCTCTGCGTGGCCGCCGGCGCACTGGGTCTTTCGGGCTGTTCGTCCATCACGCCCCATGCCTTGAGCACACAGGAGCTCCAAGGGTTGCAACGGGAGGCCGCAACGCAAGCACGGCAAGGCGTCGAGCCAATCACGCATCCACTCACGCTCGAAGAAGCGCTTGCCCGCGCGTTCAAATATAACCTGAACCAACGCGCTCAGCTGATGGAAGAAGCCATCGCGCTCAATGTCTGGGACGCGGGCCGCTTCGACATGCTGCCGCGGGCTCTCGCGACCGCCGGTTATCACACCCGCAGTCACGACTTGGTAACCCGCAGCCAGGATTCGGTCACGGGGCAACCCTCCTTGGCGCATCCCTACATCTCCAGTGATCGCACCTACGAGACCGCTGACCTTGGCTTCAGCTGGAGCGTTCTCGATTTCACCGTCGGTTATTATAACGCTAAACAAAATGCGGATCGCGCATTGATCGCGTCCGAGCACCGCCGCAAAGCGATGCACACGTTGGGACGCGACGTGACCGTGGCCTTTTGGCGCATGGCCAGCGCTCAACGTCTCCTGGACGACGTCAAACGCACGATCAGTTCCGCCGAGTCTGCGTTGGCCGATGCGGCGCAAGCCCAGGGATTGCGTTCGCCGGCGGATGGCCTCCGCTATCAGCGCCAGCTGCTGGAAAACCTGCGCTTGCTTTCAAACATCGAGAAAGAATTTTCCGAAGGTCGCGTTACGCTCGCCACTTTGATCAACGCTCCGATCGGACAAGAGTTCACGGTCGCCGAGTCAGACACGAAGCCGAGCGCACAAATTCTCGAGATCAGCGCCGAGCGCATGGAGGAAGCCGCGCTGCTGCAAAATGCCGACCTGAAAGAGCAGGCCTACAACGAGCGCATCGCCGCCCAAGAAGTTCGCAAGAGCATCGCGAAGCTGTTGCCGAATCTCTCGCTCGACGAATCGCTGCGGCACAGCACCGATTCGTTCTTGATCAACAAGAGCTGGAACGAAGCCGGCCTTCTTCTCTCCCAAAATCTTACGGCCCTGCTCAGCGCGCCGGCCAATCACCGCATGGCCAAAGCCGGAGTCGCGCTTGCCAAACAGCGCCGCATCGCCGCCCAAATGGCCCTCGTCGCGCAGGTTCACATCGCGCGCCTCGAGGTCGCGTCGACGTATCAACAACTCCAATACGCGGACCGCATTTGGGATCTCGACGAGCGACTCAATCGCCTGACTTCGGATCGCGAAGATGCCCAGGCCGAAAGCCGCTTGGCGAAAATCTCCGCCGACACGTCCGCCATCGTCAGCCGCCTCCGCCGCTACCAGGCGCTCGCTGAATTCCAGGGGGCCATCGGCGCACTGCAATCGACGCTCGGTCTGCAAATTGACCTCGGCAGCGTCAATGACCTCTCCCTCGACGATCTGGTCAAAGCTATCGGCAAATGGGAGCGGAGCTGGGACGCCGGGCAGCTCCCCGAGTCACCTGCCACTTCGAATTTTTCTTCATGAAGCCCGTCCTCGCGGTCCTCGCGCTGCTGATCGGTGCCGTCGCCCCCGTGGCCATAGCTGCGGCTGACGCTTCGACTCCAGTCGTTCGCGCACAACTGGTGGCGCGCAATTCAGCCCTGCTCTCCTCGGAACTCGGGGCGAAGGTTCGCCGCATCCATCTCGTCGAGGGCGCCGCCTTCAAGAAAGGCGACCCGTTGATCACCTTGGACGACGATCTTCCCAAGTCTCAGCTCGACCGCGCCGAAGCCGTGCTCACCGCCGCGCGTCGCGCCTACGCGACCAACGAAAAGCTTCGTCAACTGAACTCGGTCGGTCAGATCGAGCTCGACCAATCCAAAGCCGAAGTCGCCAAGGCCGAAGCCGAACTCGCTTACGCCAAAGCAATCTTCGCAAAATGTCAGATCCTCGCGCCCTTCTCCGGCCGCGTAGCGGAAATTCGGATACACGAGCAGGAATACATGCAGGCAGGGCAAGCGATGATCGACCTGATCGACGACGCCACGCCAGAAATCGATTTCATCGCTCCTTCGAAGTGGCTGGCTTGGCTCCGCGTCGGCGGCGCGATGGATGTGACCATCGACGAAAATGGGCGGACCTACTCCGCCACCGTCGAACGAATCGGCGCCCGCGTCGATCCCGTCAGCCAGTCGGTCAAGGTCGTTGCGGCGCTCAGCCAGCCCGCGCCTGAACTCGTCGCCGGAATGTCCGGGAGCATCGGGATCAACCCACCGCAGTAAGTCGAAACGCTTTTTGAATCTCCCGCCGTGATGCAGAACCGCAACCAAACTCCGGAATCGTCAGATTCGCCCAACGCTCTTCCTCCACACGGTCTTCGGCGCAAAAAGCCGGCGCCTCTCGCGCTCGAGCCCCGAGTGATTTTCGACGCCGAAGGCGCCCGTCCCGACGCGCACGCGGCCATCGACCTCTCTCATCACGCCCTTCCCGCGTTCGAGCCGGTCAAAATGACGGACCGCCCCGCGCCCGTGGCCAAACCTGCGATCGCACCGGAAGCGGCAAAGCCCAGCTCAGCGCCGAAGGAAGTGGTCTTCATCGACACCTCGGTTGCGGATTGGCAGACGCTCGCCGCCAACGTGAAGCCGGACGCGCAAGTTTTTCTGCTCGATCCGACCAAGGACGGCTTTCAACAAATCCAGCAGGATTTGGCCGGCATGACGGGGATTACCGCGCTTCACTTGGTAAGCCACGGCGGAACGGGCGAACTGATCCTCGGGACCAAGACCTTCAACGCAGGAAATATCGCCACCGAAAACGCGGCGCTTACCGCCATCGGCCAATCTCTCTCTCCCGGAGCCGACGTTCTGCTTTATGGCTGCGACATCGGCGCAGGCTCGGACGGCGCCACCCTTATGGGTCGCATCGCGGCGCAGACCCATTCCGACGTCGCCGCTTCCGTCGACGAGACCGGATCGTCCGCTGTAGGTAAAAACTGGATACTCGAAAAACAAACCGGCCACATCGAAACGGACTTGTTTCTCAACGCTCGCGGCGCTTCCGAATATTCGGGCTGGCTCGGCACCGTCTCGTTGAACGGCAAAGCCGGCTGGACACCGGTCATGTTCGGCCCAACTCAAGATCCGGTCGGCGACAGCCAATCCGGCGCGGCGGACACCGACATCGTCGGCGATGCGAATCACGGGTCACTCTACGTGGCCTTCGACTCGAACGGCACGGCGGACACAAGCGATGACACGATCGCATTCCGCATGCGCATCGACAATCCAACGAGCGCGACCTACTTCGGCGGCGTCGCGGTGGTGGGCCTGGACGTAAACAGCGATGGTCGCGTCGATCTGTTCATCACGGTTGACGGTCGAAACAATGCCCAAGCGATCCGCCTGATGGATCCAGGCACCGGCCAAAATATTTCGCCGAGCACGACATCGACTTCACCTCTGCCCACCGGCTGGTTGGCCAACAACGGCGTCTACGCTTTCAGTTCGAGCAATTATTCAGTCGACGCCGTTTCTTCTGCCACGGATCCGCATTGGAACGGCGTGACCGACATCGGCGCGGATGGAAAAACGGACCTCTTCGTCAGTTGGCGCATCCCAGTTTCCGACATAGCCACCGTGCTGGCCAAAGCTTCTCCGGTCGATCGCAGCGGCAATTATGGCCCGCGCGGCGCAACCGGCATTGCCGGCTACACGAAAGACACGGTGGTGCGTTATGTTTCGTTTACCCAGACGCAACCAGGTCCGATCAACGGCGACCTCAACGGCGTGGGCGCGGGCTACGACAAGAATGCCACTTTTGCCGCTCTGGGCGCGTTCACCTCTCCCATGTCGGCGGCGTCACCAATCGCGGCGGGCCCGACACTTTCGATCAACACACCGAATGACGGCGCAGTCCTCGGTGGAACCTCCGACAGCTCTGTCGCGATTTCCGGCAAGAGCCAGTACCTCGCCAACAAGACACTCAATCTCTCCGTCTCGGATGGCAGCGCCACGGTCAACGGCTCCGCCACAATCGCAAGCGATGGAACCTGGACGGTGACCGGCCTCAATCTCTCAGGCCTGAACGACGGCTCTCTCACGGTCACGGCCAAGGTGATCAATCCCGACGGAAATGTAGCGACGAGTGACGACGTCATTTCCATCGCGCCGCTGGTCCATGACCGCACTCCGCCGACGATTTCGATCGATCAACTCGCCACGGCCATCTCGGGCAAACCGACGATTAGCGGCACGAGCGACCTCGCCGATGGCTCCTTGATCACGATCACGATCGATCCGGACAATAACCCGGCGACGACCAATCTCGTTTACCAGGTTCTCGTTTCGGGCGGTATTTGGTCACTGAATACAGCGACCGTCTCGCCGGTCTCGGGCGCCATGCCCAGCACCGGCCTCTCGAGCTACAGCAAGATCTCCGCCACGGCGAGCGATGCTGCCGGAAACACCGCCACCGCCACAGCCCTGAACCGCCCAACGGTCAATGCTCTCTCGACCAACAAGACCGCGCCGGTTTTGACCGGAAGTTGGAGCAAGGTGTCGGGCGACGTTTTGACCGTCACCGTGAACGGCGCGACCTATACGCTCACGCCGACGGGCAACACTTGGTCACTTGATCTTTCCACCGCGACTCCGAGTAGCGGTTCTCTCACCCCGCTGGTCGCAGGCAACTCCTACGAAGTCGTCGCAAAAGTGACGCGCGCCGGGACTTCCGTGACTGATACGACAAGCACGGAGATCACGATCACGACCGCGCCGCTCATCGCCATCGGCATCAACGGCGGGTCCACGGTCAACAGCAGCAACACCAGCCCAACGATTACCGGCACTTCCGATAACGCCGGCGGCTACGTCATCGTCCGCCTCGACCCTGGAAATGACGGCAATCTCTCGGACGAAGTCACTTACTCGGTGGCGACGGACGGGAGTGGTAATTGGACTTTGGATACAAGCACCGCGACGCCAATTTCCGGCCAGAAGCCGACCGCTGGCTTCATCGGGGCGGTTGGGGTTCACGCGACGGACAGCACCGGCGCGACCTCGGCAAACCAAGTGCTCAACATCAGCACGCCATCGATCGCGATTTCCGGCGTCACTTCCGACGCGACGACGGACACCAGCGGCGTCGTGAGCAATGTCAGCGGAGGTCAAAGTTTCCTGAACGCGCGTGAAGACGATTCGGTGGCCATCAGCGGAACCGCGACAAACGGCTACACCGTCGACCTCGTCATTACCGACTCCAACGGAAATTACGTTTCCTACACCGGCGTCACGGTTAGCAGCGGGACTTGGTCGGTCAGCGGCAAAGACCTCTCCGCGCTCAACGACGGCACCCTTACGGTCAAAGCCACGCTCAGCGGCACGAGTATCAGCGCTACGGATACGTCGGTCACACACGACAAGATCGCTCCGCGTCTGATCAATACGACTCAGTCGCAAATCCAAAAAACCTCCGGTGCCGTGCTCAAAGGCACGAGCGATTTGCCGCAAAACACCTCCATTACGATCACGCTGTATTCGGATTCTGGTTACACGACGGCTATTTCCGGACAGACTTACACCACGACAATCGCGGCGGATGGAACGTGGTCCGTCATGACAAGCACCAGCCTGGGTAACGTCAGCACGGTCTACATCAAAGCCGCCACGACCTCGCAAGTCACCGACTCTGCCGGCAACATCGTGCAACCGGCCAAATGGGCTCAGACGGTCAATCAGAGCACCGGCAACTCGAATGCCACGATCAACGTCAAGCCGGTCACCGGCGATAACCTGATCGACGTTAGCGAGATCACCAGTGGCATTACCATTTCCGGGGAAACCAGTGTGACCAGCTCCAGCGTCACCGTCACAATCAGCGACGGCACGACGACGATCACGAAAACCGTCCCCAGCGGCAGCACCTACAGCGCCGGGACCAACAACTTCAGCGCCAGCCTGACCAAGGCTGAAATTCAGTCTCTCCTCAACGGCCCTCTGACCGTCAGCGCCACCGTGACCGACTCGACCAAGGGCGTTGTCGTGACGGACGTCGAGCTTCCGTTCCTGTCCCTGCCGTCCCCCACGTTGGCCATCACCGACAGCGCATCCGGCACGGCTGCCGGCGCAGTCACCTTCACGTTCACATTCAGCGAGCCCGTCACCGGCTTCGATGCGACCGACGTGACCGTCACCGGCGGCACAAAAGGCACATTCTCGGGCAGCGGCTCGGTCTACACTTTGATCGTGACGCCGACCAGCAACTCGAGCGGCAACATCGTCGTTTCCGTTGGATCCAATGCGGCGATTGGCAGCAATTCGGGGCGAGGCAACACCTCAGCGGCCGACACCCAACCTTTCAATACCACTGCGGCGGCCGCCGCGCCTAGCGTCAGCATCGACACCAGTGCCTTGGCCACCAACGGCACGCCGCTCATCACCGGCACCTGCAGCCTTTCCGCGGGAGCGCCGGTCGTGATCTCCGTCGACACCGACAACGACGGCGTGGCGGACCTATCCTACTTCGCCACCGTGCAAAGCGACGGTAGTTGGAGTGTGGATACGAGTGCGGCGACCCCGAGTTCGGGCATCTTACCCGCGGCAGGCTTGGACGCGTATGCCCGGGTTACCGCCACCGCGACCAACGCCTATGGCATCAGCGCCAACGCGATCGGGCTGAACAAGCCCACCGTTACCAGTCAATCGACCAACAACAATCGTCCGACGATCAGCGGCACATGGACTCAGGTCGCTGGCGACACCCTCTCGGTCGTGGTCAATGGCGTGACCTATTCGGTAGCGAACAGTAATCTGACCGTCACAGCGACAGGTTGGTCGCTCACACCGGCAGCGAATTTGGCGGACAATACTTACGAGGTGACCGCGACAGTTTCGCGCACCAGCGGCGGCACGGCCGCCGACCCCTCGAGCAACGAGCTGCTCATCGACACACTCGCCACGGTCTCGATTTCGGGTGGCGCAACTGCGGCGTTAACCGGCAATGCCTGGCCAACGATTTCCGGCGCCAGCACGGGACTTCCCGCCGGAACGGTGCTGACGCTGACCCTCGACATCGACAACAGCGGATCGCCCGATGTGACCTACAAGACCACGGTCGACGCCAGCGGTAATTGGTCCGTGGATACGTCGAGCGCAACGCCCGTCAGCGGCAGTTTCCCCAGCACGGGTTTGAATGGCGCTATCAATCTCTCGGCCACCGCAACGGACCCGGCCGGTAATGCCGGCGTGGATACACAATTGCTCACGGTGGATGTCACCGGGCCTTCGATCGCCCTGACTTTCGCTGCCAAGACGAGTGATTCCACACCAGTGATCACCGGCACCACCGACCTGCCCAATGGCAGCACGATCACCGTCCAAATCGATCCAAACAACGACGGCAACTGGAGCGACGTGCAGACCTACACGGCCACGGTGCAGACCGACGGCACTTGGTCGGTCGAAGCGTCCACGCCGCTCAGCGGCACGGTAGGCGTTCGCGCCTCGGGCGCAGACTCGTTGGGCAACAGCACGACGACATCGACCAAAGCCCTGCAAATCGTCGCCTCCGCGCCGACCATTGGAATCACCTCCCCGATTGCCAGCGTCGGTTCGGACAACATCGCAGACGCGACCGAGGACGACAGCATCGCCATCGCGGGCGGGACAACGAATTTGGCCGCCGGGACGAGCGTGCGGGTCACGTTGACCGACGGATCCATCACAATCAGCGACACCGCCTTCGTTCAGGCCGACGGATCTTGGGCTATCGCCTCCCTCAATCTGAGCGCGATGGCCAACGGACAGATCTCCGTCTCCGCTACGGCGACCGACGACTCCGATGGTAGCGCATACAGCGTCGCGACGAGCTTCACGCACGACAAGAGCGCAGTCATTGCGATCAACACGATCTCCCAAGACACGGGCGCGCTTGGCGATTTCATCACGAGCGACAGCACGGTCGCGATTAGCGGCAATGCCAATGCGAACGCTGCGGTATCCATCACGGTGAAAGACGCAGGATCGAACACGGTCGCGAGTTTCTCAATCAATGCCGATGGCTCCGGAAACTGGACGACTGCGGCCACTTCATCGCTCGCGGCAGGCGTGTATGAAATCTCCGCAACCTCCGGCGGTCAGACCGTCACGAAAGCGCTGCAGATTATCGACAGCACGCCGCCCTCACTCGTGACGAGCACACCTGCCGATAACGCTCCCAGCGTCTCCCTCACTGGCGATCTGGTTCTGACCTTCAGCAAGAATGTCGCCGCCGGCACTGGCTTCGTCAGCCTCTATCGAGCCGACGGAACGCTCATCGAAAATTTTGATGTCAGCACAGGCCTCGGCGACGCAGGCGGGACCATTAGTTTCGATGGCGCCACGCATCTCACATTGAATCCGAATGCGGATCTTAGCCCGAGCACGGGCTATTACTTGAAGATCGGTTCGTCCGCGGTGCGTGACAGCGCCGGCAACACCTACGCCGGTATCAACGACAGCACTACACTGAATTTTACCGCAGCCGCTTTAGACACAACCGCTCCAGCGATCACTGGACCCAGCGGCAATGCTGGCGATGCCGCGTCCGTGAAGTCGATCAACGAAAACACCACCGCGGTCGCCACCTTTAGCGCGGACGAAAGCGCCACCTGGTCCATCGTCGGCGGCGCTGATCAAGTGAAGTTCACCATCGATCCGAACACCGGAGCGCTCCACTTCGTCAGCGCACCCGATTTCGAAAACCCAACCGACTCCGACGGCAACAACACCTACCTCGTTCAAGTCCGCGCCACCGACACCGCCGGCAATCACTCCGAGCAAACCGTCACGGTCACGGTCCTCGATGTGAACGAGACCATTCTCGACACAACCGCTCCAGCGATCACTGGCCCCAGCGGCAATGCCGGCGACGCCGCGTCCGCGAAGTCGATCAACGAAAACACCACCGCGGTCGCCACCTTCAGCGCAGACGAAAGCTCCACCTGGTCCATCGTCGGCGGCGCTGATCAAGCGAAGTTCACCATCGATCCAAACACCGGCGCGCTTCACTTCGTCAGCGCACCCGACTTCGAGAATCCAACCGACTCCGACGGCAACAACACCTATCTCGTCAAAGTCCGCGCCACCGACACCGCCGGCAATCACTCCGAGCAAACCGTCACCGTCTCCGTGCTCGATGTGAACGAGACCATTCCAGACACGACTGCTCCCACGATCACTGGCCCCAGCGGCAATGCCGGTGACGCCGCGTCCGCGAAGTCGATCAACGAAAACACCACCGCGGTCGCCACCTTCAGCGCGGACGAAAGCGCCACCTGGTCGATTGTCGGCGGCGCTGATCAAGCGAAGTTCACCATCGATCCGAACACCGGAGCGCTCCACTTCGTCAGCGCACCCGATTTCGAAAACCCAACCGACTCCGACGGCAACAATACCTACCTCGTTCAAGTCCGCGCCACCGACACCGCCGGCAATCACTCCGAGCAAACCGTCACCGTCTCCGTGCTCGATGTGAACGAGACCATTCCCGACACGACTGCTCCCACGATCACTGGCCCCAGCGGCAATGCCGGCGATGCCGCGTCCGCGAAGTCGATCAACGAAAACACCACCGCGGTCGCCACCTTCAGCGCAGACGAAAGCTCCACCTGGTCCATCGTTGGCGGCGCTGATCAAGCGAAGTTCACCATCGATCCGAACACCGGCGCGCTCCACTTCGTCAGCGCACCCGATTTCGAAAATCCAACCGACTCCGACGGCAACAACACCTATCTCGTTCAAGTCCGCGCCACCGACACCGCCGGCAATCACTCCGAGCAGACGGTGACCGTCTGCGTGCTCGATGCCACCGAAGGGATCACGGTGCCAACTCTCGAGACGAAATCCGTCGAAATTAATTCTACGCTCACTCCAATTTCCGTCCCCGCCTTTTCGGACGCAGATCATCTGGAGGTTCGCTATACCGCGACACTGAGCGATGGATCGGCGCTGCCAGCCTGGCTGAAATTCGACACAGCCACTCGCACCTTCAGCGGAACTCCACCTCTCGGAACGAATGCTGGCGATCTTCACATCACGGTAAGCGGGACCGATGGTCGCTCGACCGCAAACGCGAGCTTCGTCCTGAAGGTCACGCTGCCCAACGCGCCCACCTCGCAAAGCGACTCAGCCGACGCCCAAGAAGCTGGAGGAATCGATCACACGGCCCCCGGCATCAACCCGACCGGCAACGTTCTCGCGAACGACCAGGGCGTTGGATTGACCGTCGTCGGCGCCCAGTTGGGCGACAAGCTCGATTCGAACTTCTCTGCGATTGGCCAGGGCACGATTTCGCTCACTGGACGCTACGGCGCCTTCACGTTGAAGGCCGACGGCAGCTACACCTACGTTGTGGACAACACCAACGCTGCGGTCATCGCGCTCAACACAGGCGATGCGCTGGTGGAGACATTCTCGTATCGCGCTAAAGACAAAGCCGGACAGACGACGGAGTCTGTAGTGAAAATCACACTACACGGCGTGACCGATCAGATCCCGCCGCCGGAAGTCGCGCCGCCAGCTCCGGTCGTGCCGCCACCCGAGAACGCTCCGACAACAACGCCCATTGCCGGAAACCCGGCGCCCTCCCCGAGTGTCGTTTCGCCGATTTCAACGTTTTCGTCACCCATCCTGAGTGACACCAAGGCCGACATTTCCGGTATCCGCCTCAGCACTACGGCTCACGCAACTGACGCGTTGGATCATCCCAGCGTGCGTCCTTTCGAAGTGGCGGTCATTCCAAGCGACCACCCCAACCTCGTGGTCTATCGCGGCGTACCGGACCAATATATCGAGAGCGACACGGTGGTGCGCTTCAGCATCCCGACAGACGCTTTTGCCCACGATCGTTCCGACTCACCCGTACTCTTCAACGCCACGCTGCTCGACGGATCACCCCTGCCGAGCTGGCTGATGTTCGATCGCGAAAACGGCACGTTCTCCGGTGTGGCGCCACGCGGTTTTGTCGGCGAGCTCCGCATCAAGGTTGTCGCTCGCGACGGTCGCGGCCTCCAAGCCGAAGCCGTCTTCCGTTTTCAAGTCGGACGCAGTGGACAGAAAACTGGCAAAGTCGGTTTGAGCGCACAAATGCGCGGTCTCGCCTACCTCAACCAACATCATGGTCACAACGCATTCCTCCGCTAATCCGGCGCCCACGGTGCGCGTGGTGAGCGCCGCCCCGAAGTCCGCCGCTCCTGCGGCGGCAAGTCCTCTGGAGATTTTGCTCGAGCTGATTCGGCGCGCCCGTTCCGCAGATGATGCTGCGGCGCTTCGTTTCATCGCGGTCAACGATTCGCATCTGCTCGCGCCCTACCAGCAGGCTGCTCTGTGGCTGGCCGAAGGGGGAGTCTCCGCACTCTCCGGCCTTGTCGAAATCGAGGAAAACGCGCCGTACGTGCAATGGTTGAATCGCGCCGCCAAAGCACTGGCCACGGACAAAGCCCGCGCATTCACGGCAGAAGATTTGCCAGAGAATCTTCGCGCTGGTTGGGGAGAATGGCTCCCAGCGCACGGACTCTGGATCCCGTTCGAAAAATCCGGGAAAGTGATCGGCGGCCTGCTCCTCGCGCGCGAACTCGCCTGGCGCGAACTCGACGTCCGACTTTTTCACGAGTGGATGCAAACCTGGCATTGCGCTTACCGAGTGCATCATCGCCCGAGTTCGCTCCGCGCGTGGTGGCAGCGCTTGCGCGGCACATCCGGGCAAAGCCGCAAGCGCGCATTCGTTCTGGCCATCGCAATCGCGGCTACAGTGGCGTTTCCCGTTCGCCTCTCAGTTTTGACTTCGGGCGAACTGATTCCGGCAAACCCGGTCGCCATCCGCGCTCCGTTCGATGGCGTAATCAAAACTTTTTTCGTCCGGCCCAATCAGACGGTTAAGGCGGGAGATCCGCTTTTCGCCTATGATGATGCGCAGCTCGCCAGCAAACTCGACGTCGCGCTCGAAGCGCTGCGCACGGCGGAAGCGGAACAACGCCAATACACTCAACAAGCCCTGACTGACGCGAAAGCCCGCAGCGCGCTCTCCACCGCCAAAGGAACAGTGGAGGAAAAACGCCTCGAGGTGGAGTTTCTCCAATCTCAACTCGAGCGCGGAAAAATTCTCGCGCCGCGGGATGGCATTGCCTTCGTCGATGATCCTTCCGAGTGGATTGGCCGCAACGTCAGTGCCGGCCAACGCGTGATGCGGCTCGCCGAGCCCTCCGATCAAGAAATCGAATCCTGGCTGCCGGTGGCCGATGCCATTCCCCTTCCCGCGGGCTCTCCGGCCCGGCTCTATCTGAGCGCCAGCCCACTTTCTCCGGTGTCGGGGAAAATTGAATACATCGCCTACGAGGCGAGCCGCCGCCCGGACGGACATTATGCGTATCGCGTTCGCGCAAAGCTCGATGATGCCACGCCTCATCGCGTGGGATCAAAAGGCACGGTGCGCCTGAGCGGCGGCCGCGCACCTCTGGTCTACTGGGCGCTCCGTCGACCCATCGCAGCCGTCCGCGAATTCCTCGGCTTATGATTTTTCGCCTGCCATCCCTCCGCGAAGAATTGGCCATTTTGGAAGGACCTCGAACGCACGATGGTCAGCCGACTTGGACGCTGCACGACCCAGCGCGAAACCGTTTCTTTCGATTGGACTGGTTGACCTTCGAAATCCTCCAGCGTTGGTCGCTCGGCGACCCGCACTTGATCACGCAATCGATCGGCGCGCAGACACCGCTTCAACCGGACGCGGACGACATCGAATCTGTACTGAACTTCGCGAGCGCCAATCAGCTCCTCAGTTTCGCCGGAGCAGACAACTCTGCGTCGCTTTCGGCTTCACGGTCTCGAGCGCACCCGAGTTGGTGGCAATGGCTCATCCACAACTACCTGTTCTTTCGCATCCCTCTGATTCAGCCCGACCGCTTGCTCCAAGCGCTGGTCAAATCGGCGAAATTTCTTTTTTCCCGAAGCTTCGCTTTCCTGACGGCCTGCGCTGGGATTGTGGGGCTCGCCTTGGTGTGGCGCCAATGGGACGCGTTCAAAGCGGTCTGGTTGGATTATGCGAATCTGAACGGATACCTCGGCTATGTCGTCGTTCTTGTATTGGTGAAGGTGATACACGAGTTTGGCCACGGATTGATGGCGACTCGCTTTGGCTGCCGCGTTCCCTCGATGGGATTGGCTTTCCTCGTGATGACGCCGGTGGCGTACACCGACACGAACGACGCCTGGAAGTTAACGGATCGAAAATCCCGGCTTTGGATTGGAGCCGCCGGCATGTTGGCCGAACTCACGCTCGCCGCGTGGGCCACGCTGGCGTGGACGCTGTTGCCGAATGGTTTTTTCCGTTCGGCCGCCTTCATGGTCGCGACGACCACTTGGTTGAAGTCGGTCCTGATCAACACCAGCCCGGTGATGCGTTTCGACGGCTACTATTTGCTCTCGGATTCGCTCGAAATGCCAAACCTGCACGCGCGCGCCTTTGCCTTGGCTCGTTGGCGCCTGCGCGAAGCTCTCTTCAATTTGGGCGAGCCCGCTCCGGAAATCTTTCCGCCGAAGCTGAAGCGCGGCCTGATCGCATTGGCCATGTTCATTTGGGCCTACCGGCTCGTCGTCTTCACCGGGATCGCCGTGTTTGTGTACCACTTTTTCTTCAAGGCGCTCGGCATCGTGCTGTTTGGCGTCGAAATGGGTTGGTTCATCGCGCTGCCAATATTTTCCGAGGCAAAAGCATGGTGGGAGCGACGCCGCTCCATCCGCCGTTCACCACGGCGCTGGTGGGTCGCGCTGGGCTTTTCAGCATCCCTCGCGCTTTGCTGTATCCCGCTGCCCAAGACTATCCGGGTCACCGGACAACTGACGCCTGGCCAGGAATACATCGTTTCGTCTCCGGAGGCGGCGCGTATTGGAGAACTTGATACACGTGATGCGGAACGCGTCGAAGCTGGCGCCACTCTCCTTCGGCTCGAATCACCGGCTCTCGATGCGCGTTTAGCCAAAATCAAATCGCGAGAGATTTCTCTGACCGATGAAATCTCCGCGTCGAGTTCCAATCCCGCCACGCAGCGCCGCGTGCCAATTTTGCAGCAGGAGCTCGCATCGGCTCATGCGTCCCGGCACGAGATCGAAACGGCCCAGGCGCAATTGCAGTTCAAAGCGCCCTTTGCCGGAACTTTCCGCCTTGCGGATCCAGATCTTCGCGCGGAGCAGACGGTTGGCCGTCAGGAAATCCTCGGCACCGTCATTTCCGATCACGGCGCTCAAATCGTGACGTACGTTGATGAACGGGATCGCGGAAATTTGAAAGTGGGTGCGGTTGCTACGATCTACTTTGCCAGCGGATCTGGTCAGCAACTCAAGTTGCGAGTTACGGCGATCGAAGCTGACGCGACCCGCCTGCTCTCGCATCCAATGCTGGCCACGCCATTTGGAGGTTCGGTCCCAGCGCGAGTTTTCGACAACGACATCGTGCCGGAAAACGCAGTTTATCGTGTGACGCTCGTCCCTCTCGATTCGACCGAGATGCTACCCACCCAAGTGCGGGTCGGACATGTCGCCATCCACGCCGGCGCCGAGTCGCTCATCAAAGTCTGGGTTCGAAACGCGCTCTCCGTCCTCTGGCGCGAACTCGGCTTCTAAATCTAGAAGAAGACCATCCGCCTACGCTCTTCGCACTTCCGTCTCCGCGCTGAGCGCTCCGCGACACAAGTCCACGAGACAGTCTTCGCCCGCGCTTCACTTGGTGGAGCATTCCGGGCCGCCAAGCAGAACGATACGTAGCGAACCGCCCGCAAATGGAACGATAGCAACGGAGCGCCAGCCTGCCGGCTGGCCAACGTATTCCTCTGCGCGAAGCGCGCTGTCGGCTTGCCCAGTCGAAGCCTTCCGCACGCATATCGTCCGCCTACGCTCTTCGAGCTTCGGCGAGACAGTCTTCGTCCGCGCTTCGCTTGGCGAAGACTGGTGGAGCAGACCGGGATCAAACCGGCGACCTCGTCGTTGCGAACGACGCGCTCTATCAACTGAGCTACTGCCCCGCAGGGAAGGGCCGTTTTTGCAGAATCCTGTGGGGCGAGTAAACCCCATTTTTCACAAATTCTCGAATCCAGCCACGACCGAGAAAACTCCGCCTGCGCCCCCTCAGAGCCCGCCGTCACAGTAACACTCGGCTTGCAACGGAGCGCCGGCCTCCCGGGCGGCCAACCATCCAGCGTCCCGCGAAGCGGGACACATTTTTCGAAAAGCCAGCCGGAGGCTGGCGCTCCGTTGCAAGCCAACCAGAACAACTCAGGAAGCCAAGCGCCAGCTACTGCCTCTCGCGTCCCGCCTCTCCTTCCTCTCGCGTCCCGCCCCCATTCCTCTCGCGCCCGCCTCCCCTTCCTCTCGCGTCCCGCCTCCCCTTCCCGTCTTCAAGACGCGTCGGGCAACAACCGCGCGAAAATCATCTTCCCGCCCGCCGATGGCAGGATGCTCGAAATCTCCACGTTCACCCGCCGGCCAAGCATGCTGCGGGCATGGCTCACGACCACCATTGAGCCGTCCTCCAGATACCCAATCGCCTGCCCTTCTTCTTTGCCGGCTTTGACCAGTTCGAGCTCGAGTTTCTCGCCGAGAATCAACTCCGGTCGCAACGCCCGCGCGAGCAGATTGATGTTGAGCCACAACACGCCGTGAAACTCAGCCATCTTCGCCAGGTTGTAATCCATCGTCAGCAACTTCGCGCGCATCGACTGCGCGAGAAAAACGAGCTTCGCATCCACTTCCTGCCGCTTGCCGACTTCGCTCTCGTGAATGCGGATATCGATGTTTTTCACCTGCCTTAACTGCCCCAAGGCCTCCAAGCCGCGGCGGCCGCGCGCCTGCTTCGTGGGCTCCGGCGAATCCGCCACCGCCTGAAGCTCATCCAAAATAAAGCGCGGAATCACCAATGCAGCCGACAGAAAACCCGCCTCGTAAATCTTCGCGATCCGCCCGTCGATCAGCGCGCTCGTGTCGACCACGACCAGAGGCACGTCGACCTCCTGCGGGACAAAGCGCACATAGGGAATCACCAGGTTGAATTCGTCCTTCCCGCGCAGCGCGATCACCGTCGCGAGATAGGTCAGAATCAAAAACAGCCCGAGCTGCGCGAGGTACACGTTTTGCGGATCTCCCCGCGCAAAAAGCGGCGACGTGCCGATCAAATAGGACGTCACTGTGCCAACCAGCAACCCAAAGGAAATCGCCGACAGTCCGCGCAGCGAAAACCCTTTCAGCAGGATATCGGTCAACACCACCAGCACGCCAATCGAGAATCCGATGAACAACGCGCGCCCTTGATAATGGTCCCACTCAGGAACCGTATAACATATCAACCAGCCGGCCGCGGCGCAAAGCGTCACGAACACGAGGCGAATCGGCAAAAGCGTTTTGTTCATCGCGACCGAAAAATAAAAAACAACACGAGCGGCAGACCGACGCCAATCCCGATGCACCAGTACAAAATCAGAATCGCGCGGCGCGCTTTTTCCTTCTCGACCGGCGATTCGTTCATTGCCACGCAGTGCACAAGAGGCACCACTTTCTGACAATGCAATACTGGCTCGTTAAGACGGAACCCGAAGCGTATAGCTGGGAAACCTTTACCAAGGAAAAACGCACGTCCTGGGACGGCGTTCGCAGTTATCCGGCGCGCCTCAACTTGCGCGCGATGAAGACCGGCGACCACGTGCTCTTCTACGCGAGCGTTACGACGAAAGCGGTGCAGGGTATCGCGAAGGTTTCACGCGAACACTATCCGGACCCGACCGATGACAGTGAGAAAAAGGAATGGGTCTCGGTTGAGCTGACCTGCGTGTCGTCGCTTCCGCGTAGTGTTTCTCTGGATACGATCAAGGCCACGCCCGCGCTGAAGAACATGGCCTTGCTCCGCCAAAGCCGTCTGTCGGTCATGCCGCTCACCGCGGCCGAATACAAAACGCTGGTGAAATTAGGAGAGGGTTAACGCCTCCATCAACACCTCCGCCGTCGCGAGATTTGTCGCGAGCGGGATGTTGTGGATGTCGCACACTTTCATCAGCGCCGCGATATCCGGCTCGTGCGGATGGGCCGTCAGCGGATCGCGCAGAAAGATCACGGCGCGCACTCGATTCGTCGCGATCAACGCGCCGATCTGCAAGTCACCGCCCATCGGGCCCGAGAGCATGGTCTCGACCTGAAGATTCACCCGATCGCGGATTTGCGTGCCGGTCGTGGACGTGGCGAGCAAATGCTGCGTTTTCAGAAAAACGTGATGACGCTGAGCAAAGGCGACTATCGTCTCCTTCTTCGCATCATGAGCGATCAGGGCAATCGAGCGTGTGTCATTCGGCATGGCTGAACTCGCTGACAAAGTCGGAACAGGCGGGCAAGTCTCCGCGTAAATGAATGCGCCCGCCGCAGCCAAATTGCTTCATTGCCTCGCGCGAGTGGTTCGCGCTTTGATCTTTGCCGTATGACCGTTCCTAGCCGTGACGTTTCGTCCGCCGACGCAGCACCTTCCGACTTCATTCGCGACATCGTCGCCCAGCATGTGGCTGAGCAACGTTACCCGAAGATCGTCACGCGCTTTCCGCCCGAACCCAACGGCTATCTGCATATCGGCCATGCCAAGTCGATCTGCTTAAATTTCGGGATCGCCCGCGAAAACAACGGCATCTGCAACCTGCGGATGGATGACACCAATCCGACCAAGGAAGAGGTCGAATATGTCGATTCAATCGTGCGCGACGTGAGCTGGCTGATCGAGGGTTGGGCCGACCAATGCCTCGGATTGAAAAAGAAAGGCCAGGGCGCCGAAGCTCGCGCGACCGAGGGCACGACCGACTTCTATGCTCCGGCCGTCGTCGGCCCAAAACCCAGCGATGGTTCGCTCGAAACATTTTTCGCCAGCGACTACTTCGACCAGATTTACGAATACGCCGTCGCCCTGATCAAAAAGGGCAAAGCCTACGTCTGCGATCTCACGCCCGAGGAAACCGATCTCTATCGCGGCGCCCCCGACAAGCCCGGCAAAGACAGCCCGTATCGCACGCGCTCCATCGAAGAAAACCTGGACTTGTTCCAGCGCATGAAAGCCGGCGAATTCGCGAACGGCGCTCGCACGCTCCGCGCGAAAATCGACATGGCCTCGCCCAATGTCTGGCTGCGCGACCCCCTGCTCTATCGCATCCGCCACGCCGAACATCACCACACGGGCAACAAGTGGTGCATCTACCCGCTCTACGATTTCGCGCATTGCTTGAGCGACTACATCGAGGGCGTGACCCACAGCATTTGCACGCTCGAGTTCGAGGTACACCGTCCGCTCTACGACTGGATCCTGGAAAGTCTGGATCTGCCGCGGGCGCTGCCCCGCCAGTACGAATTCGCGAAACTGATTCCGTCGTATATGATCGTGAGCAAACGGAAGCTCATCCAGCTCGTGCAGGAAAACGTCGTCACCGGCTGGGACGATCCCCGCTTGCCGACGCTCTCCGGCCTGCGCCGCCGCGGCGTGCCCGCGAGCGCGCTGCGCCGTTTCGTGACGCAGCTCGGAGTCACCAAATTCAACAGCGTCACCGACATTGCTGTATTCGAACATGCAATACGTGAGGAGCTGAATAAAATCTCCCTGCGCCGGCTCGCCGTGCTGCGCCCGATCAAGGTCGTCATCACGAATCTGCCGGCCGAAGAGGAGATCGAATTGGATGCGGTGAACAATCCCGAGGATCCAAACGCCGGACATCGCAAGCTGCGCTTCACTCGCGAGATTTTCATCGAGAGCGACGATTTCATGGAGACACCTCCGCCGAAATATTTCCGGCTGCGTCCGGGCGGCGAAGTGCGCCTGAAATACGCCTTCATCGTGAAATGCGACGAGGTCATCAAAGACGCCTCGGGCAACGTGACGGAAATCCGCTGCACCGCCGATTTCGAGTCGCGCAGCGGCGGCGCCAATGCCGCGCGGAAAGTGAAGGGCACGATTCACTGGGTCAGCGCGAAGCACGCCATCGACGCGGAAGTGCGCCTCTACGATCGGCTCTTCACCGCGGCCGAGCCGGATGCCGACGGAGAGTTCAAGAAGCACATCAATCCGAAATCGCTCGAGGTCCTAACCGCTAAAGTTGAGCCATCCCTGCGCGAGGCGACGCCGGAGGCGCGCTATCAATTCGAGCGCCTCGCCTACTTCGCCGTGGATCCCATCGATTCGAGCGCCGAGAAGCTGGTTTTCAATCGCACGATCACGCTGAAGGACACGTGGAATACGAAAGGCTGAAGGAGGAAGGCTGAAAGCTGAAGGCTGAAGGCTGAAAGCTGAAGGCTGAGGAATAGCGAAGGCGAAGGTTGAGGAAAGGCGAAGGCTGATGGCGAAAGCTGATGGCTGAAGACGCGCTTCGTTGAGCGCAGGGGTTCCGGCCGGCAGGCGACAACAATGCCGGCGAGGACGCCAGCGCTCCCAGACGCCGACATCGGCGAGGCGCCGACGCTCGGCCGCCGAGTGCGCCTTTCCAAGGCGCAGAGGCTCTGGGAGCGCTGGCGTCCTCGCCGGCATTTTCTTTCTACAGTCCGCGCCACAGGGCGCGGACGCACTCGATCGTCGCCGACTAAGCGGTCGAATTTTTGCGAGTGGCGCCGCGTGCAGGCGAGACGCCTGCGCTCCACGAACCGCCGCAGCCGCGTTTGGAAACGCGGCTACGTCACTTTCCCTTCCGCCTTCGGTTTTCCTCAGCCTTCGTATTCCTCAGCCCTCAACTTTCCTCAGCTTTCAGCCTTCGTTTTCCCTTCAGCCTTTCAGCCCTCAGCCCTCAGCCTTCAGCCTTCGCCTTTCCTTCAGCCTTCGCCTTTCTTTCAGCCTTCCCCTCCCCCCAGCGGTAGTTCTATTTCGAATACAGCGCCGCCTTCGGCGCCGTTGCTCACGCGCGTCGTGCCGCCGTGAGCTTCGATGATCGCGCGGACAAGACTCAGTCCCAGACCAAGCCCGCTCTGCGAACGGCTTTGATCGCCGCGATAAAGGCGCTCCCAAATTCTCGACTGCTCCGCGACGGGAATGCCCGGGCCTGTATCCACCACGCTCAATACAGCTTTCCCATCTCGTTTTTCCGTGCGCACCTTCACCGCGCCTCCCGCCGGCGTGTACTTCACGGCATTGTCCACCAGGTTGGCGATCGCCTGGCGCAGCCGCGTCGTGTCCGCCACAATCGGCGCGATCTCGCCCGTTTCGATCGTCAATTTGATCTCTCTTGCGTCGGCCACCTCCGCATACAAATCCACCGCCGAACTCGCCAGCGCACCCAATTCGCACGGTACTTTTTCGAGTTTCAACACGCCCGCCTCCGCTTCCGAAATCTCCATCAGCGCGCGCAGCAACCGCAACACGTCGTCGGCCCGCTCGACACATTCGCCAAGCGCATCGCGCAACATCGCGTCGCCCCCGTTCTGACTCAGCGCGAGCTCCGCTGTGCCGCGCATGCTGGTCAGCGGCGTTTTCAGATCATGCGCCACGTTGTCCAACGCCTCGCGCATCGCGCGCAGCAGCGACGTGTTCTTATCGAGCACCGTGTTGAAATACTGCACGAGCTCCGCGACGTCGTCGTTGCGCTTCGGCATCGGCACGCGCGCATCGAGCGCGCCCGTCGTGATAATGCGCCGCGCCGTTTCCACGACATTTTGCAGCGGACGCGTCGCGCGCCACGCCGCGATCAAACCCACGCCAAATCCGACGAGCACGACAGACCCGCCGATCCACAAAAATATTTCGCGCAATGGCTCGAGCAGCGTCGAGCGACTATCCATCACGCGACCGACTTGAAGCAACAGACCGTCGGGCAAAACCGTCGAAACTACCGCGAGGTCGCGTTGCTGATCACGCGGCACGCGCACGGTGTAAACGTGCCGCACACTCCAGCCTCCCCAACCATCCGGCACGGTGACGCGACGCGGGTCCTGATCGATCCAATCGGGCGGCACGCGTCCCCAAACCAAATCTCCGCGAGGTCCGAGCAAGCGCACGAAGAGCGAACGCACGTGCGGGGTTTCGCGCTCTTCCGAAATGCGCTCCCGCATGCTGAGCAATCCTCCCGCCTGATAAATATCCGCGTACTGCTGCAGTCGCAGCCGCAGCGCCTCGAAATCGCGCTGCTCGAGTTGCCGCGAAAGCAGCGCATACAGCAGAACGAAAATCGCGCTGAACCCCACCGCGAACAACGCGGCGAACCACACGCTCAGCCGCACCGCGACGGAGCGGCGCAGACGGCTAAGACGTCCCGTTGAAGACATAGCCGACGCCCCGGATGGTTTCGATCCGCTTCCGATCCGGATCAATCTTCGCGCGCAACCGATGCATCAAGACATCGACGACGTTGGTCTGCGGATCGAAGCTATAATCCCACACCGCCTCGAGGATCATGGTCTTGGTAACATGGCGCCGCGGATGACGGAGCAAATATTCCAGCAACGCGAATTCCCGCGGTTGCAGTTCGACTTGCTGGCCTGCAACCGTCGCGGTGCGCGCGAGCAAATCCAACTCCACATCGCCGACGGACAATCGCGTCGCCTCCGGCGCGCGCGTCGAGCGGCGGATCAACGCCTGCAGCCGCGCGGAAAGTTCGGCGAACGCGAACGGCTTTGTCAGATAGTCGTCGCCGCCAGCCTGCAGTCCTTTCACCCGGTCTTCCACGCTCGCGCGAGCGCTCAGAAACAGCACCGGCAAATCCGCTTTGTTGGCGCGAAGTCGTTTCACCAAACTGAGCCCGTCGAGTCCGGGCAGCATGATATCGACGACGGCCGCATCGTACGGCGTGGTGTTGAAAAGCGTCAGCCCCGTGTCGCCATCCCCCGCGTGGTCCACGGCGTAGCCTTCCTGCTTCAAGCCCTTCACCACGAAGGAAGCGATCTTGGCGTCATCTTCGACCACGAGGATTCTCACGTCTGAAGTTTGAACCGACATTTCCAAATCCTCACAAGAAAAACGCTCCGGGAGACTGGCTCCCGGAGCGGTTCAACACATACACATCACTAATCCCACACACCACTGTGGAAATATTTCTGTATCCAGATTATTGAGACGCGTCTGGTTTCGCGCTTTCGTCGATCACCATGAAGCGAATGCCGCGGCGGGTCCAGATGCGGAGGAGCGTCTTCTTGCTCGGAGGATTTTCCGTCATCTTTACCGCGTCTTCGGCCGTGCGCACCGGTTGGCGATTGATTTCCTGAATGACGTCGCCGGGTTGCAGGCCCGCTTCGGCGGAGGCGGAGGTGGGATCGACTTCCGTCACGATCACGCCTTGCACCTTCTGCGGGATGTCGAACTCAGCGCGCATCTCGCGATTCAGGTCCGCGACACCGACACCGTTCAACGTGCCTTGGTCGTCGTCGCCCGAGCCGCCCGGACCTTCATCCGTAGCGTGCGCGCCACCCTTCTTGCTCAAGTTGCCCACGGTGAGTTTCACATCGATCGGCTTGTTGTCGCGAATGACCTTGAGCGTGACCTCTTTGCCCGGAGCGATCTGGGCCACGGCCAAGCGGAGACGGCGCGCGTCGGCGACCTTGTCACCATTCAGCTCCGTGATCACATCGCCGCTCTTCAGGCCGGCTTTCGCGGCCGGGCTGTCTGGCACGACTTCAGCGACGAGAGCGCCGCGCGTCGAATCCTGCAGCTTGAAAGCCGAGGCGAGTTCCGCGTTCACGTCCTGCACCGCGACGCCCATGTAGCCGCGGATAACTTTACCCGTTTCCACGAGCTGTTGCATGACGTTCTTCGCCATCGTGCTCGGAATCGCGAAACCGATGCCCTGGAAACCGCCGGAGCGGCTCAGGATCGCGGTATTGATTCCGACGAGGCGGCCCTTGATGTCGACCAGCGCGCCGCCGGAGTTGCCGGGATTAATCGCCGCGTCGGTCTGAATAAAATCTTCGTAGTCGAGCCCCATGTTGGCGCGGCTCAAGCCGCTGACCATGCCGCTCGTGACGGTTTGTCCGAGGCCGAAAGGATTGCCGATCGCGAGAACGCGATCGCCGACTTCAACCTTCGTGCTGTCGGCAAACACGATCGCGGGCAGATCCTTCGCGTCGACTTTGATCACGGCGAGGTCCGATTGCGGATCGGTGCCTACGACCTTCGCGTCGAGTTCGCGCTGATCGGCGAGCGTGACCTTGATCGTGTCGGCGTCATGCACGACGTGATTGTTTGTCAGAATGTACCCGTCGGAACTGACAATCACGCCAGAGCCCAAGCCCTCCTGCCGTGGTTGCTGGAGCGTGCGGCGGCGGCCGTTGCGGCCTTGCGGTGGAACGATTCCCTGTTCGCCGAAAAATTGGCGGAACGCGGGATCGTTGAAAAAGCCGGGCAGATCGGGCGCCGGAATGTCCTTCGCGCGCTCGGTGACTTCAACCTTAACGACGCTCGGCGCGACGCGTTTGACGAGAGGCGCGTAGCTGCCCGACTCGGTAAAGTTGTCGCGCGGGATCGTTTGCTCGTCGACTTTGACGCTGACTTTCGGGTGGACCGTGGAATCGGCCAACGCGGTGACGGACCAGGTGAGTCCGCCCGCGGCTAATACTAATGCGCCGGCGGCCATGATGGCGCGGCGGTTCTTGAATGGACTCTTCATGGTTGGAGAAATTCGTGCGGGTTCAGTCATCACGCCGACGACTATCGCACCGAACCTTTGCCCCAACCTTACCCCAGGCTTACAGTTTTGTAAGACGGCGAAGCGCTTAAATCGTGCTCAAGAAACGCTCCATCCGCGCTTCGACGCGAGCCTTACCCAAGACCCGGAACAACCCGTAGAACGTCGGCCCCACGTTGGTTCCGGAGACCGCGAGCCGCCCCGGGTGGATGTAATCGCCCACACCGAGACCGTGTTTGGCCGCGAGACCGGTGAGCATCTGCTCGAGCGCCGCATCGCTTGAAAAATCCGCCGTCTTCACCGCGTCGCGCAGTTCGAGCAGGCGTGCTTTCGGATCTCCCTTGCCCATGATTTTGTCGCGCGCTTTCGGATCGGTCGCGTAGTCGTCCGTGAAGAAATATTTCGTGTAAGCCGGGAGTTCCTCGAGCCCCTTGATCTTCGGCTGGCTGAGCAACATCACGTCGCGGAAATAATCCGCCGCGGGCCAGCCGCCCGCCGCGAAGACGCTTTGTTTTTCGAAAAACTTTCGCGCGAGTTCGACAAACGCCTCCGCCGGTTGCTCGAGCAGGTATGCCATATTCATGTGCGCCAGTTTCTTCTCGTCGAAACGCGCGTTGCTCTGATTCACGCCCGGCAAATCGAAGAGGCGGATGATTTCGGCGATCGGCATTTTCTCGCGGTCGTCTCCCGGATTCCAACCGAGCAGACTGAGAAAATTCACCAATGCCTCCGGCAAGTATCCACGGCGTTGATACTCCTCGATCAACGCGCCCTGGTCGCGTTTCGACATTTTGCCGGGGCCGTTTTGTTTCAGAATCAGCGGAATGTGCGCGAAGCTCGGCACCG
Source organism: Opitutaceae bacterium (assembly GCA_035765635.1). Classification (GTDB taxonomy): domain Bacteria; phylum Verrucomicrobiota; class Verrucomicrobiia; order Opitutales; family Opitutaceae; genus EW11. Next base: position 25,530 of record DASTWZ010000001.1, on the reverse strand, counting down.
GCGCGCCGAAGGCTTTGAAGAGTTCGACGTGCTTGCTGGTATTCGAGAGATGATCTTCGCCGCGGATCACGTGCGTGATCTTCATCGCGATGTCGTCGACCACATTCACGAAGTGAAACACGGGATTTCCATCGGAGCGGAAGATCACGAAATCTTCGTCTTCGACGCGCTCGACGCGGCCGCGAATCTTGTCGTCGATCACGGACGGCTCCGTCTTGACCTTGGTGACGGTTTTCTTGCGGTGCTCGTCGAAGACTTCGGACCGTTCACCCAGAAGTTTGAACCACACGGCTCCGTCTTTTTCGTAGGCGCGGCCCGAGGCCATCAGTTTTTGCAGATACTCTTTGTAGAGATCGCTGCGTTCGCTTTGGCGGTACGGACCGAAATTACCGCCGACCTTTGGCCCCTCGTCCCAGTTCAAGCCCAGCCACGTCAGGCTGTCGTAAATGACGTTGAGGAATTCCTCGCTGTTTCGCTCCTTGTCTGTGTCCTCGATGCGCAAAATGAAAACGCCGCCGGTGTGCCGCGCGTAGAGCCAGTTGAAAAGCGCGGTGCGCGCGCTGCCGATGTGAAAGAAACCGGTCGGGCTGGGAGCGAATCTAACGCGGACTTGGGACATGGGAGAGGATTGCGGCTTGTGACGAGAAAAGAAGGTCAGCAAGTAACAACGCGTGCAGCCTGTCAAAGCCTCCGAAATCGACCCGCATGCCTTGTCGAAAACGTTTCAGGAGTTAGCGCCGAAGCGCGGCTTCCGCGTCGAGGAATTTGGCCGCGTCGCCGGCTTTCCGCTGATCGCGTTGACCAAGCGAACGCCTGGCGTCCGGCCGCGCATTTATCTCTCCGGCGGAATTCACGGCGACGAGCCGGCTGGGCCGATGACGCTGTTGCAGTTGCTGCAGGACGATTTTTTTGCGGCGCAGGCGAACTGGTTTATTTGCCCGATGCTGAATCCGGTCGGGTTGGCGCGGGGCATCCGCGAGAACGCCGACGGCATCGATCTCAATCGCGATTACCGCAACACGCCGAAGAGCGCCGAAATTCGCGCGCACGTCGCTTGGCTCGCGCGGCAACCACGCTTCGATGCCGCGCTCTGCCTGCACGAAGATTGGGAATTCCCGGGATTTTATGTCTTCGAACTGAACTACAAAAACCGTCGCAGCATAGCCGAGGCGCTGATCGAGGACGTCTCCAAAGTCTGTTCGATCGAGCTGCGCGAAATCATCGACGAGCGCGAGGCCAAGCAAGGCATCATCCGCCCGTCGATCGGTCCCGCCGAGCGCGAACAGTGGCCCGAAGCGATCTACCTGAGCGAGCATCACACCGACCTCTGCTTCACGACCGAGTCACCCTCTTCTCAACCGATGCCCATGCGCGTCGCCGCCCAGTCCGCCGCCATTGGCGTAGTGGTGCGGGAAACAGAAGAAGAAAGAAGAAGTGAGAAGTAAGAATGCAGAATGATCGAACCGAAGCCTTGGCCTGCGTGTGACGTCCCCCCAGACGAATCGCCTCAGGGCCTTGGCCTGCGCCTGATGTCTCCCCACCGAATCGCCTCGGGGGCTTGGCCTGCGTCTGATGTCTGCCAAACGAATCGCCTCAGGGGTAGGGCGAAGCCTCCAGGCGAGCCGCAACGTCGGTCTTCGCGCGACGCATTATCCAGAAACCTGCGGCCTCCGCGGTAGGGCGAACCGTCCCCGGTGAGCCGCGTTTGGCGTGGCTCATCCTGGAGGTTAGGCCTTGCGTTTGCGGCTCGCCTGGAGGCTTCGCCCTACCCCCTGAGGCTGGCCATGCCGACATTCATCATTCTGCATTCTTACTTCTTCCTTACCCTCCGTTAACGTGACCTCGCCGCGCTGTGCTTCTTTGCGACGATAGGTTTATCGAACCGCAATCCCTCGTTCCCGGCAAAACGTCCGCATATCTTCTGGTAGTGGAGATTTGAATACGTGCGTTTCGCCCGCGAGGCGGAGATCGATTTCGCAGCAATGCAACGCTTGACGCGGCAGCAGGAGTTTCTCGGCCAGCCTCGCGCTCCAGCCATTTTCCACAAAATCCAGGAAGAGCGCGGCGTCGGGTCCGTAAATTTTATCGCCGACCAGAGGATGCCCCAGCCATTGCGCGTGGGCGCGAATCTGGTGTTTGCGGCCCGTCTCAGTCGTCACCTCGAGCAACGTAAAACCTCCACCGCGCGCAAGCGGCGTAAACGTCGTGCGGGCCGCCTGCCCTTCTCCCGCCGGCACCACGCGGCTCTTTACATTCACCGGACTGTCCCAATCCGGACCGAGCGGCTGATCGACAGTCACCGGTGCAGCTATCTCGCCCCAACAGATCGCCTGATAAACTTTGCGATATCTGCGGTCTTGAGCCGCGGTCTGTAAACGACTTCCGACGCCGGGCTTTTTGGCGAAAACGACCAGGCCGCTGGTCTCTCGATCCAGGCGAAAAACCAAGTGGACCGTCGGCACCTGCAAGCTCTCCTTGACCGCGCCCACCAGGCTCGACCACGGACCATCCTTCGAAGGGTGGCAGACCAAATCGCCAGGCTTATCCACAACAATCAGCCGATCATCCTGATACAGCGTCCAGGCGCGGAGTTCTTCCGGTTTGATCAGCCGAACCGCGCCCCGCGTCGGCCGGGGAAACCACGGACCGATGGGCTTCGGATACGCATTCGAAATGGAACTTGTTGGAGTCATGATAACGTCGGCGTCCGCGAGCGAAGCGCGACGACAGCCGAGTGCCTGAGGAGATCACCCTGCCTTCGCGTGGCCGGTCGCCGCAATGCCAGAAAAAATCGCAGCGCATGCTCGATTCCGCTCTCAAGAAGCGGCCGTTCGTGACGCATTCTATCCACGACGAGCCGATGATGCTGTTTTCCAGCTTTCGCTCCTACCCCAAAAACCCGACGAAACATTTTCCGGGCGTTGCGTTTCTCACTCCGGCGAAGTGGCCCGAAGTAAGCTCCGTCGAAACAATGGGCCGTGATAATCCTAAGTTTGCTTTGCCCACCGATCCGCACATGCTTCGTCCCAGCTCGATGATCGCTTTCCATCCAGTGGAAGATTCGCCTGAGTTTCGGGCGAGCTGCTTTGAGCAAGATCCGCGTAGCGGAATTCAGCAGCGATCGGATACTATTTTCCCGTCAGTTAACAAAACAACGAAAGTAGTCATGAACAGAGATATGCATTCGAACGATCTAATCGTTTCCGGTATTCACCTCGAACTCACTCCCTCTCTGAAAAATTTCGTCCAGGAAAAGGCGGACCGATTGTTCCGACACGAAGAGCGAATCGACCGCATCCGTATCGAACTGGAGTGTGATCCGAAGCAGGATGTGGGCAATCGATTCGTTGTGAAAGGCCATATCAGTATCCACGGACCGGATATGAACGCGTCAGTCTCCTCTGATGATTGCCACAAGGCCGTTTGCCTGCTCGTTGACAAACTCGATCGCATGCTCCGCCGCCGCGCACGCTGGCAAAAGGTGAAACGCAAGCACACCCACAGCGTGGAGATCCAAGCCGAGCTGCCTAAAGCCAGCTAAACTCAACGCGTCGATTCCGTTTCGAGCCCGCCGCATTTCCGGCGGGCTTTTTTGCGCCCAAACCATGTTGCCCACGAATCACACAAAACAAACGAAAGAATCCCTGCATTCTCCCACGGAAGATACGAAGGAAATGGTTTTCCCGTGCGCTCCGTGTTTTCCGTGGGAAACTTCAGATTCAGTTTCGTGTGATTCGTGTGATTCGTGGGCACCACCTTACCACCAATCTAACGCCACTGTTGAGCCACGCCAAAAATGCGCTCAGGCGCGCTCCGTCCGGCGATAGAGCCAGATCGCGACGAAGATGAAGACCACGTTCGGCAGCCAGAGCAGCAAGTCCGGCCGCAGCTGCGGCACATCTTCGAGCGCCTGAACGAGCATGCTCATGAAATAATACGACAGCGCCAGAATCAGGGCCACGCCGAGATTCGCCGAGGTTTCGCGCCGCGAGACTGTGATCCCGAGCGGCACGGCAATCAGGGCGAAAGAGAATACGGTAAACGCGGTCGTGAGTTTCTCCTGCATCGAGAGCCGCACTTTCGTGAGTTGTTTCAATCGCGTTTGGTCCGGCACCGTCGGATCGGGTTTCGAAAGGCGAACTTCTTCCGCCTTCAGTTCGCCCCAGGTAAACCAATCGATTTTCCGCTTGAACGTGCTCTGGCCGAATAGGGCATCGAGCGAGATGGCGCGGCTTGTCGTGTCGAAATACGCGGTAACCGGAGGCTCGCGATAATTCTCCGGATCTTTGGTCGAGCGCACTTCCGCCGACGTGTGATTCAACGTGATCACGAGTTGATTGTTCGCCTCATCGAGATCGATGCGGCCGGACTCCGCGCGCAGAAAGCGGCTGACCCGCTGCTCCTTGTCCAATTCCCAGACCCAGACATCGCGGACCTCCTCGCCTTTGCGCTCAGTCACATAGACGACGCAATTCTTGAAATCCCGCACGAACGTCTTCGGCACGATCATCTTCAGTGGATCGCCGCGCACGATGCGCGTGAGTTCCTGCCGCTGTTTCGTGATCGCGAGCGGCATGTAATAGAGATTGATGGCCACCGCCGCGATGCCCGCCGCGATCGCCAGCGCATAAATCGGCGCGCAAATTCGCGCGAGGCTCAGGCCCGCTGCACGCATGGCGACCGTTTCGCTCTCCGCCGAAAGCCGGCCGAGAACCAGCAGAATCCCGCAGAGCAATCCCATCGGCAGCGTATAAACGACCACGAACGGCACCAGCAGGCCGATCAGCGGAATTGCGCCCAGGAAGGTCAACTGACCGGTGAGCAACAACGTGAGCAGCTGCTTCAAAACGTTGGCTGTCAGCAGAACGAAGGTAAAAAACCCAATCGCTCCGAGGCACGAAGCAAAGACCTGCCGAAAAATGTACCGGTCGAGAAGGCGCAAGGCGGAAGGTCCAGTGGCCTTGGCGCAGCCGTAGGGAGTCGAACCCCAAACCTTCTGATCCGTAGTCAGATGCTCTATCCAATTGAGCTACGGCTGCGTGACAAGAGGGCGAGAAAAAGCAAGGAATGCCGCCCCAGTGCAAGCGCGAATTTGAAGAAGTTTTTCGGCGCAGAATCAGGGTCGAATTGATCCCACGAATCACACGAAGCACACGAAATCGGGTCCACCAAACCTTTCTCCCACGGAATGCACGGAAGACACGGAAAGCCGAAACGCATTCCGCGATTTGTGGCCCCTCATTCAGTCAACGGTGTTGCGAGTGCGTCTCCTTTTATAGCCAGAAAAAAGGAAGGAACTCGCTTCCGTGTTTTCCGTGTATTCCGTGGGAAAAATTCCGAAAACTCCGACGAACACTTCATGTAATTCGTGTGATTCGTGGGCAACTTGTATTCGTTCACCCACTACGCCGCCGGCTGGTTCGCGGGGCGGCCGAAACTTTCGGTCACGGTTCGGCACAGGCCGACAAATGTTTCCTCCGCGAGCGGAAGTCGCCGGCCGCGCAGATGCACCACGCCCCATTTGCGGATGAGTTTTCGTTTTCCCAACGGAAACGACACGAGCGAGCCGCTCTGTAGTTCCTCACGCGCGATCCACGGTGCCAAAATTCCCGCGCCGAGGCCGAGTTTCACCAACTCCTTGATCGCTTCCATGCTCCCAAGCTCGATGAAATTCATCAGCGCGATTTTTTCCTCACGAAAATATTCGCCCACCAGGCGGAAGGTGTAGCTCGTCTTGTTATACAACACCAAGGTTTCCGCGGAAATCGCGTCGCGCGGAACTTCGCCGGCGACAGCCCACGGATGCAGCGGCGAAACGACGAAGCACAATTCATCTTCGAAGAGCGGAATGAAATTGAATTCCGTCTCGCGCTGCGGCTCGAGCATCAGCGCGAGATCGATGTGATTCGAGTTCAGCAAATCCAATTGCTGCGCGTGATCGCCCGGCTCGATTTTGATCACGCATTTCGGAAAGCTCTGTTTGAATTCACGCAAAACCGTCGGAAGCACGTACTGACACGCCGTCGTGCTCGCGCCTACGCGCAAACGGCCGTGCCCCCAGTTGGTCAGCGCATCGAGCCCGCTGCGCGCGAGTTCCATTTCCCGCAGGATCTTGTCGGTGTGCAGGAGAAACTGTTCGCCCGCCTGCGTCAGCAACACGCGCTTCCCCACCCGATCCAAAAGTCGGCAGCCCAACTCTTCCTCGAGAGACTTCATCGCGTGGCTGACGGCCGACTGCGTCAAAAACAACTCCTTCGCCGCCAGCGTGAAACTCGCGCGGCGCGCGACGGTGGAAAATGCGAGGAGCTGTCGGCTATCGAGTACATTTCTCATGGATGAGGCGGTTTCATCAGCTGAATGAAATGTTTAAACAGCAGTAATTGCGCCAGCCGCGCGCCGATGGCACGACGACGGCTAAAAGCGCAGGCATGTCATTCGTGCCAGGCACCGCTGTAACCACAAAATCAATACGTCGCTCACCTCGCCTGCGGGTCGGCTTTCTCGCGCTGACCGACGCTGCGCCGTTCGCGGTGGCGCAGGAATTGGGGTTATTTCAAAAGCACGGCATCGAGGTCGAACTCTCGCGCGAAGTGGGCTGGGCGACGATCCGAGAAAAAATCATCTACGGCGAGCTCGACGCCGCGCAGTGCCTCGCGCCCATGCTCTGGTCGACTTTTCTCGGCATCGACTCCGTCGCGTGCCGCGTGCTTTCGGGTCTCATACTCAGCATGCGCGGAAATGCGCTGACGCTTTCGAATCGGCTGTGGGACGCAGGTGTTCGTGACGCGGTTACGCTGCGCGACGAAGCACGGCGTCGCGTCGGCGAACGCAAACTCACGCTCGGCGTCGTCTTCACGCATTCGTCACACAACCTGCTGCTGCGCTCGTGGCTCAAGTCAGGCGGCATCAATCCCGATCGCGATGTTCGCATCGTCGTGGTTCCGCCCGCGCAGATGTTTCGCAACCTTTCCGCGGGCACGATCGACGGTTATTGTTCGGGCGAACCCTGGAACACCGCGGCAGTCGAAGCCGGCATCGGCTGGTGTCCGACATGGAGCGCCGCTCATTCGCTCTCGCCCATCGAAAAAGTTCTGATGGTCACGGAACGCTTCGTTGAATCGAATCCCGCGGAGCATCAAAAACTGATCGCCGCGCTTCTCGAAGCCTGTGCCTGGTGCGATGAGCTGAAAAATCGCGAGGCGCTTCCGGAGTTGCTCAGCTCCCGAAACTATTTGCAGCAAAGCGCCGAAGTAATCCGTCCGTCGCTCTCCGGTCATTTTGCCTGCGGGTATGGAAAAATTGAATACGTGCCGGGCTTCCACGTTTTCCATGCGGACAACGCCAATGCGCCAACCGCGCAAAAAGCGGAACGACTCCAAAAAGAACTGCGCGAGGCCGGGCTTTTGGAATCTGCGTCGCTCCCGCTCGATCTCCCGCGCCAGCTGTTCCGCGAAGACATTTACGCGAGTGCGATGCAGATGTTGCCGCACGAACTGGTCTCTTCATAGCGCTAATCGCACTTCGTAGCGCCGATCACAGTTCGCAACGCGCAATCGACGTTTGTTTGCCCCAATCCGAAAACGACGCCAGCCCGCGAGTTTCGGCGGTTCGGCGGAGGTGGCCAGCATTTCGCCACATAGCCTTCGTGCCCGGCTCGCGAGTGGCCCAGTGCAAACATCGTTACACCCCATCGTTTACCCCCAATCACCAAGCATGAAAAAGAGTCGACTCTCTCTGCTCAGCCCAGTTTTCGCGTGTGCGGTTTCCTCCGCTCTCGCTCAACCAGCTCCGGCCAAGCCAGCTTCAGCGCCTTATCCTGGTCTCATCAATACGAAGCTCCGGGCGGGCGACGCGTCGCTGAGCAACTGGGATTTCGGGATCAACGTGCGGCTGCGCGAGGAAGACAAAGAAGAATCCGGCACGACGGACGCGGGCTCGAATTGGGATTTCTCGAAGCGGCCCCAGGACGATAACCAGAACGAGTATCAACTGGTCCGCGTGATGCCGCACATCGGTTATACCGACAAATGGTTCACCGCCTTCGCCGAAGGGCGCACCAGCTATGCGTACGGCGATGAACGCTACAACTCCACCGCGCCAGGAAAAGGTCTCTCCGAGACAGACGGCCCGATCGATATTTATCAGGCGTATCTGATGATCGGAAATCACAAGGAGTTTCCTTTCTCGATCAAGATCGGCCGCCAGGAACTCACTTACGGTGAGCAGCGCCTCGTCGGCCATTCGCGTTGGACGAACCTCGCGCGAACATTCGATGCCGTGAAAGTCCGCTACCAGAATGCGTGGATGGGCGTGGACGTTTTCACCAGCGGCGTCGTTTACGTCGACGATCGCAACCTGAACTCTGCGAATCTCCAGGATCAGTTTTCCGGCGCGTATTTCAATTTTCCGACGATCTCGAAAAACGAAATCGTCGAAGCGTACCTCTACAATCGCACGGTCAGCCGCGGCATCGTGACGGATGATTGGTCGGGCGTCGCGGCGCCCGCGCGCTTTCCCGCGCCGCAGGATCTCTACACCGCGGGACTGCGCATCAAATCGAAACCCAATGCTTACAACCCGTGGGACTATGGCGTCGAAGTGATGTATCAATTTGGCGACCGTACTGCCGTCGCTCCCGGAACTGCCGTGGCCGCCGCGAAAGTCGCTCCGCGCCTCACGCAACGCGCGTATGCGGCGATCGCCCAGCTTGGCTACACCTTCAGCGATGCCTGGGCCAAACCGCGGGTGGCATTCATCTACAGCGGCGCGTCAGGCGACAAGGACGCGGCGGATGGGAAAAGTCAGACGTTCCAAAATTTGTTTCCGAGCAATCACGGTCTCTACGGCATCATGGATCTTTCGGGTCTGCAGAATCTCCAGGACTTCCGTCTCACCTACAGCATCAAACCGCTTCCAACGCTGACGCTCACATTGGAGGGCCATATGCAGTTTCTCAGCCGCAGGTCGGACTTTTGGTATAACGCCGCCGGTGTGCCACGCAATTTCACCGGCGCGGCAAGCGGCAGCGGCGCGGGTTATCGCATCAATCCTTCGTACAGCAACAAGCTCGGCCAGGAGCTCGATTTCGTCGGCACGTGGAGCGTGACACCCTACACGCAACTCGAACTCGGCCTGGGCCATTATTTCCGCGGAGACTATGTGAAGGAATCGCTCGCGACCGTTGGTTCACACGACGCGAACTACGCGTACTTTCAAGTCACGCTGAATCTCTGACCGGCGCTCCGTTGTGCTCGTTGTGTTCTCTGAGTCGCCCCCCGCTGGGCAAAGTTGCTCAGGAAAACGTGTTCGAATTCGCACACCGGGGCAGATCGAAAAAAATTGTGAACCACCACTTCGCGAGCAGCGGTTTGTGGAATTTCGCCGGCCCACCCGGCGGCCGGACCCACCACGCCGAATGTAGTTGAATTCCCAATACTTACTGGATCCGTCATCGACGCTGTATCCATGAGTTGGATTCATGAAAGACATGAGAACTTTCGAGTCCGTTTGTTCTGAATAAAAACGGCGTGGCACGGCCCGGGCTATAAGGGAGCTCAACTTCCCTTTATGGACTACGTCAAACCCGCCGAGCTCGTTAAGTCACTCGTGGCAGCCGCGGAGGCCAAGGCCTCTCTTTCGATCAAAGATCTTTTCATTCGTGGGATTCTGTCGGGTGCGCTGCTTGGTTTCGCGACCACGCTGGCGATCGGAGCGACGCTGCAGACAAATACGGGATTGGTCGGCGCGCTCGTGTTTCCCGTGGGTTTCGTGATGATCGTGCTGCTCGGGTTCGAACTCGTGACCGGCAGTTTCGCGGTCACGACGCTGGCCGCGGTCGATGGCCGCAAGAGCTGGGTCCAGGTCTTTTCCAATCTCACGTGGGTTTTTCTCGCGAACCTCGTGGGCAGCGTGCTCTACGGTGTTCTCTTCTATGCCGCGATGACGAGCTTCGGCACGGAAGCGCCATCGGGCGTCGCCGCTAAAATCGTTTCGCTCGCCGAAGCAAAAACCCTCGCCTACGCCGCGCACGGCGGTGCGGGGCTCGCGACGGTCACGACCAAGGCCATTCTCTGCAACTGGATGGTCACGCTCGGCGTGGTGATGGCGTTCACGTCACAATCCACCGTTGGAAAAATTTGCGCGATGTGGCTGCCGATCATCACGTTCTTCGCGCAAGGCTTCGAGCACTCGGTTGTGAACATGTTCGTGATTCCGACCGGAATGCTGATGGGCGCGAAGGTCAGCGTGGCGCAATGGTGGTTGTGGAATCAACTGCCCGTGACGCTCGGCAACTTCGTTGGCGGGTTCCTCTTCACCGGGCTCTGCCTCTACTGGACGTATCGTCCTTCGCGTAGTGCCGCTACCACTACAGCGAAATTCTCCGCCGCCGCGATGCCGGTGGGCGAATCCGTTGGCGCCTGATACAAATTATGTCCTCCACCGTTCTACCGCCTGAGTCTTCCACCGGCAGCTTCACGCCGGAACAGAAGCAATACCTCGAAGGCTTCCTCGCCGCTCTCGCGGCGCAGGCTCCTTTCGTCGGCGTGAACGGCCAGGGCCAGCTCACGGCCACGCCGCCCGCGGCGGCCGCGACCAATCTCGCGGCTGCGCCGACGGAGGACACTGTCTTCGGCACGCCGCTCTCGGAGCTCTGCAAACCCGAGCGCTGGAAGTACGACGAGAACCCGCTCGATATCTGGGACAAACTCGTCGCGCACGCCGAGGCGGACAAATTTCCCGACGAAGCGGACACCTTTCGTTTCAAATTTCACGGGCTCTTCTATGTCGCGCCGACGCAAGACAGCTTCATGCTGCGGTTGCGCGTGCCCGCCGGAGAATTGAATGCGGAGCAAATGCGCGGCCTGGCCGAAATCGCCGAATGGGGCGGCGGCTACGCTCATATCACGACACGCGCAAACATCCAGGTCCGCGAGCTTCGGCCGCGCGACATCGTTCGCGTGTTGGTGCGGCTGCAAGAACTCGGCCTCACTTCTCGCGGCGCAGGCGCCGACAATATTCGCAACGTCACCGCGTCGCCCAACAGCGGTTTCGATCCCGACGAGTTGATCGATGTGCGGCCCTACGCCAAAGGCCTCCATCACTACATTCTCAATCATCGCGATCTCTACGGTCTGCCGCGGAAGTTCAACGTCGCATTCGACAACGGAGGTTCTCTCTCCGCCGCGGTCGACACCAACGACATTGGCTTCATGGCCGCGCGCGTATCAGCTGCGTCGCTGAGCAAGGCCGGCGTTGCCGCGAATATCGAACCAGGGGTCTACTTCCGCGTCGCGCTCGGCGGAATCACCGGCCACCAGGATTTCGCGCGAGACACCGGTTTGCTGGTCAAACCCTCCGAAGCTGTCGCCGTATCCGCAGCAATGATACGCGTGTTCAGCGAGCACGCCGATCGCACGAATCGCAAGAAGGCACGGCTCAAGTACCTCTTGGAAAAATGGGGTTTCGAAAAGTTCATCGAAGAAACCCAGAAGAAGCTGGCGTTCTCGTTGGTCCGGCTGCCGCTCGAGGCCTGCGAGCCGCGCCGCCCGTTCATCAAACACGGCTGGATTGGCGCGTATAAACAAGCGCAGAAAAATCTCACGTCGATCGGCGTGGGCGTGCCAGTGGGACGGCTGACTCCAAAGCAAATGCGCCTGCTGGCGGATGTTGCGGCCAATTACGGAAAATCGGAAATCCGTCTCACGGTTTGGCAAAACTTGCTCATTCCGCACGTGCCGGACGCATTCGTCGAAACGGCAAAGCGCTCGATTCAACGCATGGGTTTTTTCACCGAGCCCTCTAGTGCCACGAGCGGCATCGTCGCGTGCACGGGAAGTTTCGGCTGCAAATACGCCGCCGCAGATACGAAGGCCGACGCGGTCAATCTCGCGAAGGTGCTGACGAAGCACCGCATCGAGATCGAGAATCCGATCAACATTCACTTCACGGGTTGTCCGCATTCGTGCGCACAACACTACTGCGGCGACATCGGTTTGGTCGGCGCGAAACTCGGCGACGGTTCCGGCGGCTATCACATCGTGTTGGGCGGCGGCATGGGTGACGAGCAAGGGATCGCGCGCGAAATCTTCCGCGGCGTGCGCGCCGACGAAGTCCCTTCGCTGATCGAAAAAATTCTCACCGTCTACAAGACGAAGAAGAACTCCGGCGAGTCCTTCATCACGTGGGCCCGGCGTCAAAGCGTCGGCGATCTCCAAGTCTATTTTTCCGCATAAACCATGCAGAACTTCGTTCCTGTTCTTCCCGAAAGTGCGCCGTTCACGGCTGAACAACGCGCTTATCTCAACGGATTTCTCGCGGGTCTCTGCTCGCGGGTTCAGGTTGCGGGCAGCGCCCCAGCGCTCGCCGCGGCCGCTCCCGCACCGCAGGCGCTAACGCCGCTGACGATTCTCTTCGGCTCACAGACGGGCACCGCTGAAAATCTCGCCAAGAAACTTTCGAAGGAAGCCGGCAAGCGCGGTTTCGCTCCAACGGTTCTCGACATGAGCCAAATCGATCTCGGCCGCCTCGCCGCGGAGAAAAACGTGTTGGTCATCACGAGCACGTACGGCGACGGTGAACCACCCGACAACACCAAGGCCCTCTGGACCGCCCTCGGAAACGCCGAGGGTTCTCCCCTCGTCTCGCTCCGTTTTTCTGTCTGCGGCTTGGGCGACACGAACTACGTCCAATTCTGCAAATGCGCGAAGGACTTCGATGCGCGCCTGGAGAAACTCGGCGCGAAGCGGCTCGCCGAACGCGTCGACTGCGATCTCGATTACGACGAGAAATTCACTCGCTGGATGGATGGTGCGCTCGGCGCGCTTGGACAGAATTCGGGGGGCGCGACGGCGTCACCTGCAGCCACGACAGCAACTCCGGCCAGCGCACCCGCTGAGAAAAAAGAGGAAAGCGGCTATTCGCGGAAGAATCCGTTTTCCGCCGTCGTCCGCGCCTCGCGCGTGCTGAATGCGGAAGGCTCGGCCAAGGAAGTGCGGCACGTCGAATTCGACTTGGAAACATCCGGTCTCGTTTACGAGGCAGGCGATGCGCTCGGCGTGTTTCCACAAAATTGTCCCGAGCTGGTCGGCGAAGTTCTCGCCCTGCTCGGCTGCGATGGCGAGGAAGCAGTCACGCTGTCGGACGGAATCACGACCTCGCTTCGACATGCCCTGACCGCACATTACGACCTCGGCAAACCCACCGCTGAACTCGTATCCGAATACGCACTACGCCGGCCGGCTGCCGGCAATACGGCGACCCTCGTCGCGCCGCATCACGTGGTCGATGTCTTGCACGCCTACGCCGAGGTGAAGCTCACGCCCGCGGAATTCGTCGCGAAATTGAAGAAAATTCAACCACGCCTGTATTCGATCTCCTCGAGTCCGATCGCGCACAAGGGTCACGTGCACCTCACGGTCGGCGCCGTGCGCTACGATCTGAACGGCAAGGCGCGCAAGGGCGTTTGCTCCACTTACCTCGCCGATCGCGTCACGGTTGGCGAAACCCGCGTGGGTGTTTTCGTGCACAGCAACAAAGCATTTCGTCCTCCGACCAACAACGATCTTCCGATGATCATGGTCGGACCGGGCACGGGCATCGCGCCGTTTCGCGGTTTCCTGCACGAGCGCAAGGCACGTGGAGCCAAGGGTAAGAACTGGCTCTTCTTCGGCGATCAACGCGCCTCGACGGACTTTCTCTATCGTGAGGAACTGAGCCAGCTCCAGGCCGAAGGTGTATTGAGCCGACTGGATACAGCCTTCTCCCGCGACCAAGCCGAAAAGGTCTACGTGCAAAATCGCATGCTGGAAAACGCGGCCGAACTCTTTGCCTGGCTCGAAGCCGGCGCGCACTTCTACGTCTGCGGCGATGCTTCGCGCATGGCCAAGGACGTCGACGCCGCGCTGCACAAGGTGATCGAGGCCGCCGGCAAGAAAACGCCGGAACAGGCCGCCGCCTACGTCGAACAACTCAAGACCACCAAGCGCTATGCGCGCGATGTCTACTGAGGACTCGACGCCGAGACCACGCGCGAACGCATTCTCCGATTCCACCCGAACGCTGATCGACGACTATCTGGCGGAGCAGCAGCGTCTGCAGACGCCGGTCCGTCGGTTTGCGGACGCGCATCACGCGGGAACGACGCTCGAGCCGACGTGGCGTGATCTGATCCCACTCTCCGCTCCGCAGCCGGGCGAACAATACGCGTTCGAAGTCGATCTCGACGCATGCACCGGCTGCAAGGCGTGTGTCGCAGGTTGTCATTCGCTGAACGGACTCGACGACGAAGAGACATGGCGCGATGTCGGCGTGGTCTTCGGCGGGAGCCGCTCGCAGCCCTTTCAACAAACCGTCACGACAGCGTGTCATCATTGCGAAGACCCGGGCTGCCTCAACGGCTGCCCTGTTCTCGCGTACGAAAAGGACCCGATCACCGGCATCGTTCGGCACCTCGATGATCAATGCATCGGCTGCCAATACTGCGTGCTGAAGTGCCCGTATGATGTTCCCAAATACAGCGAGCGCCTCGGCATCGTGCGCAAGTGCGACATGTGCCACAACCGCCTGTCGGCCGGCGAGGCGCCCGCATGTGTTCAAGCCTGTCCGACGCAGGCGATTCGAATCGTCACCGTGCTCACGAGCGACGCGGGGGGACGCAACGATGGCGACAATCCCGATGCCTTTCTGCCCGCGGCGCCATCGCCCAAGTACACCAGGCCGACGACGCGGTACGTTTCGAAAAAAGTTTGGCCGGAAAATGCGAACGCCGCCGACGCCGCCAAGCTTCGTCCACAGCCGCCGCATTGGCCGCTTGTGTTCATGCTGACGCTCGCACCGATGTCGCTCGGCTGTTTTGCTTTCGATCTATTGCAGGCAAAAAACGGCGGTGTCGGCGGCAGCGTGCTGGCGCTCATGGGTTGGGTGACCGGCGCGATGGGACTGGCCGGAAGTGTTTTTCATCTCGGTCAACCGCTGCGTGCCTGGCGCGTGTTTCTCGGGTTGCGTCGATCCTGGCTCAGTCGTGAAGCGGTGCTTTTTGGAATCTGGTTTGGCATTGCCACGACTTACACGACTTCGCGGATGGGCTACGTTTTCCCGCAGCAAGTCTTTCAACTCGGCCTGACTGCGGTCGCGGTGGGCGCGGCAGCGCTGTTTTGCTCCGTGATGATTTATGCGGACACGCCGCGGCCATTCTGGCGCTTCGGGCAAACCGCGCCCCGTTTCTTCGGCACGGTGCTCGTGCTTGGCTCAGTTTCGGCGTTAGGTTGCGGTCATTCCTCGCTTGTCGTCGGAGCGGCGTTGGCGGGAATTGCGCTGAAACTCGCAGTCGAGACGCGGTGTTTCCAAGCTCTGGACGACGACGACAACGAACTCTCGCCGGAGCGATTGAGCGCGGAGGTATTGGCCGGCCCACTACGTTTCGTGACGGCGTACCGCTACATGAGCGCTTTGGCGGTGGCGTGCACCGTGCTGTTCGGTTTGAGAAGCGGAGCGTCGCTCCAGTCCTTCGCTTTTTGGGCAACTTTGCTTCTCTCCCTCAGCAGCGAACTGACGGAACGGTATCTCTTCTTCCGGGCAGTATTCGCGCCGAAAATGCCAGGCGTGGCGTGACCATGAAATCGAAGCTGAAGAAATTCCTGCGGGCGAATCTGCGCGCGAGCCAGGGGCCGATGACATCCGAGTTGGTCCTCCACCCGACTCAATTCGGCCTCGGACATGTGCCTGCTCGATTGAAACCCGTGGGCACGACGACGACCGTTTGTGGCTTTTGCAGCACGGGTTGCTCACTCAAAGTTCACCTCAACGAGTCGGGCGAAGCCATCAACCTCACGGCCAATCCCGATTATTCCGTGAATCTCGGCATGGCTTGCCCGAAGGGCTGGGAGGCGTTGACGCCGCTCGCCGCGAAAGATCGGGCAACAGAGCCGCTATTGCGCAACGCCGAAGGCGCGCTCGAGGCCGTGTCGTGGCCTCGGGCGATCGAAGCGTTTGCGGAAAAGTTCAAGGGCATCCAGGAGCGGCACGGAAAAGAGGCGCTGGCTTTTCTCAGCACCGGGCAGATCGTGATGGAAGAAATGGCGCTGCTCGGAGCGCTGGCGAAATTCGGCATGGGGATGCTTCATGTCGACTCGAACACCCGGCAGTGCATGGCCACGTCGCACGTGGCCTACAAACAGTCGTTCGGCTTCGACGCGCCTCCCTTCTGCTATGACGATTTCGAAGAGAGTGACGCGCTGATCTTCATCGGGGCCAATCCCTGCATCGCGCATCCGATCATGTGGCAGCGCGTCATGATGAATCGGCGAAATCCGGAGATCGTCGTTTTCGATCCGCGCCGCACCGAGACGGCGATGGCCGCGACGCTGCATGTGCCGTTGCGACCGAAGAGCGATTTGACGGTTTTGTACGGACTCGCGTATTTGCTGATCGAATACGGCGCGGTGAAGCAGGACTTCGTCGAGCATCATTGCTCCGGTTACGCGGAATTCGCCGAATTCGTGAAAACGTTCACTCCGGAGTTTGTCGCGCGCGAAAGCGGATTGAGTGTCGATTTGCTGCGGAAGGTCGCCCGGATCATCGCGACGAAGGAGCGGGTTTCGTTCTGGTGGACGATGGGAGTCAACCAAGGTCACGAGTCCACCCGCACGGCGCAGGCGATCATCAATCTCGCGTTGATGACCGGAAATATCGGCCGTCCAGGCACGGGCGCCAATTCGATCACCGGGCAATGCAATGCGATGGGGTCGCGTCTGTTCGGCAACGCCACGTCATTGCTCGGTGGATACGATTTTCTGAAGGAAGCCCACCGCGCGCATGTGGCCAAAGTGCTCGGCATTGATGCCGCGGTCATCCCCGATCGCGTCGGCATGGCGTACGATCAAATCATCGATGCGATCGAGCGGGGCGAGATCAAGGGCTTGTGGATCATCGCCACGAACACGGCGCACTCGTGGATCAACCAAAACCGTTTCCAAGAGATCCGGAAGAAACTCGATTTCCTCGTGGTGCAGGACATGTACGTGACGACGGAGACGGCGCAGTTGGCGGATTTGATTCTGCCCGCCGCGGGCTGGGGAGAAAAGGAAGGTGTGTTTATCAACTCGGAGCGGCGTCTCGGACTCGCGAGAAAAGTTTCGCGCGCGCCTGGCCAGGCATTGAGCGATTTCGCGATTTTCAAACTGCTCGCCGAGGCCTGGGGTTGCGGTGAACAGTTCCGCGCGTGGAAAGATCCCGCGGCCACGTTTCAAATTTTGAAAGAACTCAGCCGCGGGCAGCCCTGCGATTTCACCGGCATAAAAGATTACGCCGACATCGAGGCAGAAGGCGGAATCCAATGGCCTTGGACGGAGCGCGAAGCGCTCCTAAGGAAGAAGGCAAAAGGCAGAATGCAGAATGGAGATGGAACCGCGGGCGTCTTGGACGGCAAAGATGGGCACGCGGACGTCGCCGCGCCGCTGGATCAGAAAGAAGAATATCGTTTCCAGAATGGCGGGACTCCTTCGAGCGATTCCGTGCCGCAGGGTGAGTCAGGCATGCCGAACGTTCATCCAACCGAGCCCCCCTCCGACCATTCTGCATTCTGCCTTCATCCTTCTTCCTTAGGCGGCCGTCTCGGCCGCCGTAAGGGTCGTCGTTTGTTTGAGGATGGAAAATTCTACACGCCGGACGGGAGAGCGCGATTCGTGTTCGATATGCCGCGATCGATGCCGGAGCAGCCGGATGGGAAGTATCCGTTTTTGCTGTTAACCGGACGTGGCTCGTCGGCGCAGTGGCACACGGGCTCCCGAACGAACAAGAGCGACGTGTTGCGCAAATTGGCGCCGCGCGAGCTTTACGTGGAGATCAACCCGACCGATGCGGACCGCCTGAAGATCAAGTCTGGTGAGCGCGTGGTTGTTTTTTCGAGGCGTGGCGCAGCGGAGGCCGTCGCGCAAATCACGCAAACCGTGCAGCCGATGCAGGTATTCATGCCGATGCATTTCGACGCGGTGAATCGGCTGACATTTCCAGCCTTCGATCCGCATTCCCGTCAGCCAAGTTATAAAGCCTGCGCCGTTGCGGTGCGGAAAGGCGAAGGCTGAAGGGCGAAGGAAGAAGGCTGAATGCTGAAAGCTGAAGGCGGAAGGCTGAAGGCGGAGCGTAGTGCTGTGAGGACCACCCTCAGTGGGTAGGGCGAGACCTCAGGGCGAGCCGCTCGTGAAATCTAACCCTCGAGATGAGCCACGCAATATTCGGCTCGGCAGGGACGCCTCGCCCTACCTCGAACGCAATTGGTTTTTAGATCGAGCGAAACGTACCCTCGCGATCACGGCTCGCCCTGAGGTCTCGCCCTACCCTCGGAGGCCGGTCATGCAGACATTCATCATTCTGCATTCTTCCTTCTTCATTAGCGTCAGCGTAAGCCCATTCTGCATTCTTCCTTCTGCCTTCTTCCTTAGCGGAGCGTCAGCGCAGCGCAGGTCTCCAGTCGATCAGCTCGAGCTGGAGGAGCTTGCGGTCGTTGAAATGATTCCAGGTCAGCTCGACGGCGAGATCCAACGGTTCATTTAGAGGCGGGATGCGGTGGGCCATTTTCCAGGCGACGCCGAAAAGCCGCCGTCCTTTCGGGTCGTCGAAATTGAAACGGAAATGCTGGCCTTTGAAAATTTCCGGACGCTGCCGCAAAACGACACCGCGAATTCCGAACACCGGCTCCGGATTTCCCTGGCCGAAAGGATGCAACGTGCAGATCTCATCCATCAGGCGCTCGCGCACCTGCTCGGCCGTCAACCACGCGGCGAGTTGCAGCTGCGCCTCGACCAGATCGCTGCCGGCATGATGGCGCACCGCTTCGGCGAAACGCGTGCGGAAGATCTCCACTTGTAGTTTCGTCAAGGATACACCGACCGCCATCGGATGACCGCCCCAACTCGTGAGGTGCTCGCCGCAGCTGCCCAGCACTTCGACGAGATTGATTCCGTCTACGCTCCGTCCGGATCCTTTGGCGAACTCGCCTTCGTTGCCGAGGACGACGCAAGGTCGGTTGTACTTGCGCGAGATTCGCCCCGCTACGATCCCGACGACACCTGGATGCCAGTTCTCGCCGAACAACACGATGCCCGGCCAGCTCGAGAACTGTGTCTCGATCAAACGCTCCGCCTCTTCCGTGATCAGGCGCTCGATGTCCTGACGCTCGCGATTGAAGGCGTCTAACTGCTGCGCGATTTCCGCGCAGAATTTTTCGTCCTCGCTCAACATCAACTCGACCGAGATCGCCGCGTCCGCGAGTCGGCCGCTGGCGTTGATTCGCGGCCCGATCCGGAACGAAATATCCACCGGCAGAATGTCATGCTCCGTTTTCACGCCGGCGACGTGCATAAGCGCGCGCAAGCCGGGCCGCTGAGTGTTCTGCAAAATCTTCAGACCCTGCCGCGCAAGAATTCGATTTTCGCCGTGCAGCGGCACCAAGTCCGCCACCGTGCCGAGCGCGACAAGATCGAGGTAGTCGCGCAACTTCACCCGAAACGCGACTGGATGATTTTCGGCGCGTAGTTGTTTCAAGAGTCCGTGAGCGAGTTTGAAGACCAGCCCGACCGTGCAGAGATGGCGCCATTCCGCATCGTTCGCCCCCTCGTGCACGTGCGGGTTGATGAGGATGCCGTGCTCGAGAGGTTTTTCCTTCGAGCGGTGGTGGTCGATCACCATGACGTCGATTCCCTGCGAACGCAGGTAAGCGACTTCGTCGTGTGAATTCGTGCCGCAATCGAGCGCGATGAAGAGATGCGGTTTCCCCGTTTCCAGCGCGCGATCGATCGCGCTGCGCGAGAGGCCGTACCCGTCTTCCATGCGCCGCGGCACGACGAAACGCGGATAGAGACCGAAGCGGCGCAGCACGCTGACCAGCAACGCGGTGCTGCTCACGCCATCGACGTCGTAGTCGCCGAGCACCACGACTTCCTCGCGATTAGCGATCGCCTGGCGCAGGCGCGCGGCCGCGCTCTCGACGTTGTGCAGCAGAAACGGATCCTTCAGTTCGCCGAGCGCAGGCCGCAAAAATTTCGCGGCGGCATCCGGTTCACCGAGGCCATTGCGCAAAAGCAGTTCGGCCAGAATTGGGCTGACTCCGGCTCTTCGACTTAGCTCCTCGATCTGTTCGGCTGGCAGAGATGTGTAGATCCAGCGCATGTTTCATGAGGCAAGGCGCGCATCGCCGATTGAACGAGGATTGTATCGGTTTTCCCAATACAATCCTCGGCAAGCGCAAGCGCTCGCCTTGCCCGCTGAATTACTGCGATGCCTTGCTCGCGCCAGTCCACTCGTAGGTGGGCTTGACGTCCTGGTGCTTCTCCACGTGCTTCCGATCGCCCTTGTGCCACCAGTAGAAGATGGGGCTGGCGATGAAGATCGAGGAGAACGTGCCGGTGACAATACCGACCAGGAAGGTGAACGAGAGATCGTGGATGATGCCGCCGCCGAAGATGAACAAGGCGAAGGCCGCGAGGAACGCGGTCACGCTTGTCATCAACGACCGCGAAAACACGCGGCTGATCGCGCCGTTGACCACTTCGCGCAGGCCCATGCCCGGATTCAAGTGGAGCTCTTCGCGAATACGGTCGAACACGACAACAGTGTCGTTGATCGAGTAACCCGCGATACACAGAATCGCCGCGACCATCGGCGCGGAGAACTGGTGATTGAACAGCACGAAAATGCCGATCGTCATCAGGATGTCGTGCAGCGTTGAAACCACCGCGCCGATCGCGAAGCCGAATTCGAAGCGGAACGCGATGTAGAGCAGAACGACGAGCAGCGAGAGCGACGTCGATACGACGGCGTTCCATTTGATCTCGGCGCCGATCGAGGGACCGATGTTTTCGCGGCCGATCTCGACCAAGCCTGCTTCAGGATGAGCGCGCTCGATTTCCTTCAGAAGCGCGTCGGCCTTGCCGAACGCGGTCTCGAGTTTCAGCACTTCGCGACCGGTCGTGAGATCCTTTTGGAAAGTCGGATTCACTTCGCCGATGTTGGCGCGAACCGCGGCAGAACGAATGTCGCTGAGATCGACCCGCTTCGCGTAGCTCGCGGTGACCACGTCGCCACCGGCGAAATCCACGCCGTAGATGCGGTCACCTTTGTAGACCACCACGCCCAAGCCGAGGAGCACCACAGCCCAGGAGGCGATGAAGGCGGGTTTGCCCCAGCGCACGAAATCGACTTTCACCGAGTGGAAGAAGTGCAGCATCGGCAGGCGCTTGATGATGTCGCACTCGATCAGCCACTCCATCACGAGATGGCTCACGATCAGCGTGCTGAACAGTGTCGAGAACACGCCGATGGCGAGCGTGACGCCGAAGCCCTTGATCGGGCCGGTGCCCCACAAAATCATGATCGCGCAGATCAGCACTTGAGTGATGTGCGCGTCCACGATCGTGATCAGCGCCTTGTCATAGCCCGTCACGAGCGCGGTCTTCAACGACTTGCCAATAGACAGTTCGTCGCGCATGCGCTCGAAAATCAGGATGTTCGCGTCCACCGCCATACCGATGGTCAAAATGATACCGGCCAGACCGGGCATCGAGAGGGTGACGTGCAACATCGCCATCAGACCGAAGAGCACGAGCACGTTGATGGCCAGAGTGACCACCGCGACGACGCCTCCAATCGTGTAGTAAGTGATCATGAACGCCGCGACCAGCACGGTGCCGATGACCGACGCCTTGATGCCACTGGAGATCGCGTCCTGCGCGAGACTCGGTCCGACTTCGTACTGCTGTTTGACGATGAGCGGCAGATCGAGCGGATTGTTCAGCACGTTAGCCAGCTTCTCGGCTTCGGCTTGATCGAAGCGGCCGGTGATCTGTGCATTGCCGCCGGTGATGGCGTCGTTGATCCGCGGTGCGGAATAAAGTTTTCCGTCGAGGACAACGCCGAGGAGCCGGCCGGTGTTCTTCGTGGTGACTTCAGCGAACTCTTTCGTGCCTTCGGAATCGAACGAGAGATTCACCTGATAGCCGCCGTAATTGTCCATCGAGGCGACGGCGCGGCGGATATGTTTGCCGGTCATTTCCGGCAACTGCTTCACGACATAATAGAGGGTGTAGTTCTCGCCGGTCTGACGATCATCCTCTTCGACCGACATGACCTCGTAGCCGACAGGAACGTCGCGGGGCTCTTCGCGCGACGGCTGAATCTGCGGATGAACGAGGCGGAAATCGAGACGCGCCGGCTTCTGCACGCTGTCGAGAATCTCGGGATTTTCCTTCGTGTTGACGCCGGGAAGTTGAATCTCGATGCGCGACGTGCCGACGGCGCGGATGATCGGCTCGGTGACGCCATAGCCGTTCAGGCGTGTATTCAGAATGTCGATCGCCTTGTTGAGTTTCTCCTTCCGCTCACGCTCGTCTGCGTTCGAAGCGTTTGGATTGTCGGCGGCTTCGAGCGTGACGCCCACGCCGCCTTTGAGATCGAGACCGAGCTGGAGTTTGCCCTTCGATTCCTTGAGCAAATACTCGAGGATCGCGCTATTGCGGCGCTCGATATTTTTCACGCCGCCCAGATCGAGATTCGGGAAGAACTGGCCGAGGTCGATTTTGCGTTCGCGCGTGATTTGCTGGAGCGCGACATAGGCGCTGGGGGCCTTGCCCGTGTCGCGGCGTTCGCCGGCTTCTTTTAATAGAGCGGAGAACTCGGCGGTTTTAGCGCGCGACTGGCTTTTGGCGAAGGTGCCGAAGTCTTGGTCTTGCAGCGGGTATAGCGACCACACGGCCCAGACCACGATTGCGAAGCTGAACAACAGCTTCCACAGGTTGCGTTTCAACATGGTGTATTTGGATTAAAAGGGATTGGGGTAAGCGCTGCGGAATCCCGCGCAGCGCTCCTTTTCGCGCGGCCAGGCGCGCTCTGCCTCACTTCGATTTTTCCGAGGAGGTTTTCGAAACGACGGACTGAATGAAACCTTTGCCCACTTCGACCTTTGTGTTTTCCGCGATGCGGATGACGAACCGGTCGTCGCGCTTGTTCGTGATTTCGCCGTAGATGCCGCCGGTCGTGATCACTTCGTCACCGGTTTGTAATGCATCGATCGCGCGTTGCAGCTCCTTCTGTTTCTTGCGCTGCGGCGCAATCACGAGGAACCAAAATCCAGCCATCATCAGAACGATCGGCAGCACTCCCATCAATTGTTGCGCGCCGCCGGGCGCGGCGGCTTGCGCCAAAACGGTGAATGCGTCTGCCAATGGAGTGATTTTCGTCATTGCGTGTTGATGATTTTAAAAAAAGAAACACGCACTTAACTGATCCCAGTGGTGAAAAAGCAAGCCATCTCCATCCTCCTGCGTTGAAAAGCAAAACCGTTTCCTCCTGGTCCGCGGCACAGTCTGAAGAGCATTACGGATTCAAGCGCTGGGGCTCCGGCCACTTCAACGTTGAGTCGGATGGCTTTGTCCATGTCCAACCGCTCGCGGACGGACGCAGTATCCGGATTTTGGATGTGATCGAAGAAGCGCGGGAAATGGGGCTGGCCGCTCCCATGGTGATTCGCTTCCAGGATCTGCTCCGGCATCGCGTGATTCAGCTGAACCAGGCGTTCAACAACGCGATGAAAGAAGAGGGCTACAAGGGCAACTACCGCGGCGTCTTCCCGATCAAGGTGAATCAGCTTCGCGAGGTGGTGGATGAAATTCTCACCGCGGGCAAAGATTTCAACTACGGCCTCGAGGCAGGCTCAAAGCCGGAGCTGATGATCGCGTTGGCGATGCATGACTCGAACAACAAGCTGATCATCTGCAACGGCTACAAGGATCACGATTACATCCGCCTCGCGCTGCTCGGCCGCAAAATCGGCAAGAAGGTCATCATCGTCGTCGAGCAGCTCGGCGAAGTGGACGACATCATCCGCATCGCGGAGGAAACGGGCGTGAAGCCGATGATCGGGTTGCGCGCGAAACTCCAGACCCGCGGCGAGGGCAAGTGGTCATCGTCGACCGGCGACAACGCGAAGTTCGGCCTGAACACGGCGGAAATTCTTTTCGCCACGGAGAAACTCAAGGCGGCGAAACTGAGTTCCTGCCTGCGGCTCGTGCATTTCCACATCGGCTCGCAGGTGCCGAACATCATTACGATCAAGAATGCCGTGGTCGAAGCGACGCGCTTCTACTGCCAGCTGACGCAAATGGGATTTCCGATGGGCTATCTCGATGTCGGCGGTGGCCTGGGCGTCGACTACGATGGTTCGCGGACGAACTTCGAGAGCTCGATGAATTACAGCCTCGAGGAATATGCGCGCGACGTCGTCTTCAACGTGCGTGAAATCTGCCGCGAGTCGGGCGTCGATGTTCCGGACATCGTGAGTGAAAGTGGCCGCGCGGTCGTCGCGCCGCACTCGATGCTCGTCGTCGAGGTTTTCGAGCGCATCAACAAGAAGGAGACCCTCGGCCAACAGCATCAGCCGAAGGAAAAGCACAAGGTCGTCACCGATCTCGAGCAGTTGTTGAAAAACAAAGCCAAGCTCGGGCGCCTCGAGCGCTTTCACGACGCGCTGCAGAAAAAGGAAGAGGCGTTTTCCCTCTTCAATCTGGGCTATCTCGATTTGGAAAATCGCGCCGCGGCCGAATCTGTTTTCTGGCAAATCTGCGAGCAGATCGATCGCGAGGGGGCGGAAAGCGGCTACCAACCGGAAGAGCTACACGATCTGAAAAAACTCCTGGCCGATCAGTACGTCTGCAATTTCTCGGTCTTTCAATCGCTGCTCGACCACTGGGCGCTGAAGCAGCTTTTCCCCGTCGCCCCACTCCACCGCTTGAACGAGCGCCCGACGGTCAACGCGATTCTCGCGGACATCACGTGCGATTCAGACGGCAAGATCAGCAGCTTCATCGATCTGCAGGACACGAAGGATTATTTGACGCTGCACCCGCTGAACTCGAAGCCGTACTACCTCGGCGTGTTTCTCACCGGCGCGTATCAGGACATCATGGGCGACCTGCACAATTTGTTCGGCCGCGTGAATGAGGTGCACGTTTTCCTCGAGCCGGACGAGCCGAATGGCTTCTACATCGAGGAAGCGCTGAGCGGCAGCCGCGTCGCGGATGTGATCGAGGGCGTGCAGTATCAGCAGGAAGAACTCTGCCGGCGGATGAAGAACCAGATCGATAACGCCACGCGCAAAGATCTGGTGAAACCGCGCGAAGGCGTGCGTCTGCTGGAGCTCTACGAGTCGCAGCTCATGAACAAGACCTACTTGAACATGGACCGCGGAAAGAAAAAGCCGACGCGCCGCGAAAAGCGCTGAGGCGACGTTTGGCGCCTTTTTTTTAGCCGCGAAGAGGCATAGCGCGGCGAAGCCGCAATCAAAGATTACGCCGGCGGCGCGCTAAGGAAGAAGTAAGAATGCAGAATGAAGAATGAAGGCATGGCCAGCCTCAGTGGGTAGATGCCATGAAGCCGACAAGCGGAGCAAGAGGCTCCAACTTGTCGGCCTATGATAAACACTAACGTTGAAAAGGTACTCGGGCGACTGCTCGGGTCAAAGTCAGAAACGATCAAGGTAGGATG